>NZ_JBQFUN010000018.1:0-584 GCF_056539205.1 Ruegeria sp. BC5 | reverse complement strand
ATGGCAAAGGAAAAGTTTGAGCGTACAAAACCGCACGTCAACATCGGCACGATTGGGCACGTTGACCACGGTAAAACCACGCTGACCGCAGCAATCACCAAGTATTTCGGTGACTTCAAAGCGTATGACCAAATCGACGGCGCGCCTGAAGAGAAGGCTCGTGGCATCACCATCTCGACCGCCCACGTGGAATACGAGACCGACAACCGCCACTATGCGCACGTTGATTGCCCCGGTCACGCCGACTACGTCAAGAACATGATCACCGGTGCCGCTCAGATGGACGGCGCAATCCTGGTTGTGAACGCTGCTGACGGCCCGATGCCGCAGACCCGCGAGCACATCTTGCTGGGCCGCCAGGTTGGCATCCCGAAGATGGTCGTGTTCATGAACAAAGTTGACCAGGTTGACGACGAAGAGCTGCTGGAACTGGTTGAGATGGAAGTTCGCGAACTGCTGTCCAGCTACGAATACCCTGGCGACGATATTCCGATCATCGCAGGTTCGGCTCTGGCCGCGATGGAAGGCAACAACCCGGAAATCGGCGAAGAGAAGATCAAGGAACTGATGGCGGCTGTTGATGA
>NZ_JBQFUN010000017.1:0-866 GCF_056539205.1 Ruegeria sp. BC5 | reverse complement strand
GGCGGTCACCTGACCCACGGCGCGCGCCCCAACCAGTCGGGCAAGTGGTTCAACGCGGTGCAGTACGGCGTCCGCAAGGAAGACAACATGCTGGATTATGATCAGGTCGAGGCGCTGGCGAAAGAGCACCAGCCCAAGCTGATCATCGCCGGAGGCTCGGCCATCCCGCGCGTGATCGACTTTGCCCGCATGCGCGAGATCGCCGACATGGTCGGTGCCTATCTGCACGTGGACATGGCGCATTTCGCCGGTCTGGTTGCGGCTGGCGAACACCCCAGCCCCTTCCCGCACGCGCATGTGGCGACGACGACCACGCACAAGACCCTGCGCGGTCCGCGTGGTGGCATGATCCTGACCAATGATGAAGATATCGCTAAGAAAGTGAATTCGGCGATATTCCCCGGCATTCAGGGCGGCCCGCTGATGCATGTGATCGCGGCCAAGGCCGTGGCCTTCGGCGAGGCTCTGCAGCCTGCGTTCAAGGACTATATCAAGCGGGTCGTCGTCAATTCGCAGGCATTGTCGGATCAACTGATCAAGGGCGGTCTGGACACGGTGACCCACGGCACCGACACCCATGTGGTGCTGGTCGACCTGCGCCCCAAAGGCGTGAAGGGCAACGCGACTGAAAAGGCCCTGGGCCGCGCGCATATCACCTGCAACAAGAACGGCGTGCCGTTTGACCCGGAAAAACCGACCGTCACCAGCGGCATCCGCCTGGGCTCGCCCGCCGGCACCACCCGCGGCTTTGGCGAGGTCGAATTCCGCCAGATCGCCGACTGGATCATCGAAGTGGTCGACGGGCTGGCCGCCAATGGCGAAGACGGCAACAGCGCCGTCGAAGCCAAGGTCAAAGCCGAGGTCGC
>NZ_JBQFUN010000016.1:0-2949 GCF_056539205.1 Ruegeria sp. BC5 | reverse complement strand
CCCAATGAGCTACAAATCCGACATCGAAATCGCCCGTGAGGCGAACAAGAAGCCGATTCAGGAAATCGGTGCGAAAATTGGCATCTCCAGTGACGATCTGCTGCCTTACGGCCACGACAAGGCGAAGGTCAGCCAGGACTTCATCAACTCGGTTCAAGGTCGTGAAGACGGCAAACTGATTCTGGTGACCGCGATCAACCCGACCCCTGCGGGTGAGGGTAAGACCACCACCACCGTCGGTCTGGGCGATGGCCTGAACCGCATCGGCAAAAACGCGATGATCTGTATCCGCGAAGCCTCGCTTGGCCCGAACTTCGGGATGAAGGGTGGTGCTGCGGGTGGCGGTTACGCGCAGGTTGTTCCGATGGAGGAAATGAACCTGCACTTCACAGGTGACTTCCACGCCATCACCTCGGCCCACTCGCTGCTGTCGGCGATGATTGACAACCACATCTACTGGGGCAATGAGTGCGAGATCGACATTCGTCGCGTTGCGTGGCGTCGTGTGGTTGACATGAACGACCGTGCGCTGCGTCAGATCACCGCCAGCTTGGGTGGTGTGTCGAACGGTTTCCCGCGTGAAACCGGCTTTGACATCACCGTGGCGTCCGAGGTCATGGCGATCCTCTGCCTGGCCACCGACCTAAAAGACCTGGAAAAGCGTCTGGGTGACATCATTGTCGCCTATCGCCGTGATAAGACCCCGGTTTACTGCCGCGACATCAAGGCCGAAGGCGCAATGACCGTTCTGCTGAAAGACGCGATGCAGCCGAATCTGGTGCAAACGCTGGAAAACAACCCGGCCTTTGTCCATGGTGGTCCTTTCGCGAACATCGCACACGGCTGTAACTCGGTCATCGCGACCAAAACCGCTCTGAAAGTGGCCGATTATGTTGTCACCGAAGCGGGTTTTGGTGCTGACTTGGGTGCCGAAAAATTCATGAACATCAAGTGCCGCAAGGCGGGCATCGCGCCGTCGGCAGTTGTTCTGGTCGCCACCGTGCGCGCGATGAAGATGAACGGCGGTGTTGCCAAAGCCGATCTGGGTGCCGAAAACGTCGACGCGGTTCAGTCGGGCTGTGCCAACCTGGGCCGTCACATCGAGAACGTGAAATCCTTCGGCGTGCCCGTTGTTGTCGCCATCAACCACTTTGTCACCGACACCGATGACGAAGTGCAGGCCGTCAAGGATTACTGCGCCGAACATGGTGTCGAAGCAGTTCTGTCGCGTCACTGGGAGCTCGGTTCAGACGGTTCTGCGCCTCTGGCTGAGAAAGTTGTGGAAATCGTCGAAAATGGTGCTGCGAACTTTGCACCGATCTACCCCGACGAAATGCCGTTGTTCGAAAAGATCGAAACCATCGCCAAGCGCATCTACCGCGCTGACGAGGTTCTGGCCGACAACAAGATTCGCAACCAGTTGCGCGAATGGGAAGAGGCCGGATACGGCAATCTGCCGGTCTGCATGGCCAAGACGCAATACAGCTTCTCGACCGACCCGACACTGCGCGGCGCGCCCACCGGCCACTCGGTTCCGGTGCGTGAGGTTCGCCTGTCGGCAGGTGCCGGCTTCATCGTGGTTGTCTGCGGCGAGATCATGACCATGCCCGGCCTGCCACGCAAACCGGCTGCGGAATCCATCTGCCTCAATGACGCAGGTGAGATCGAGGGCTTGTTCTAAGCGCTCGAATGATACATCTCGTGGTCCGGGGGTATCCCCGGACCGCAGGAGATTGAAATGCCCACTCTGATACCGCCGCAGGACTGTCATTCGATGCGGGAATTGCGGGTTCAGATCGACAAGCTGGATCGCCAATTGATTGAAATGTTGGTGGCGCGCGCAACTTACATAGATCGTGCGTCTCAGTTGAAACCCGGCGAGGGGCTACCCGCCCGCATCCCGGATCGTGTCGAAGATGTGGTGCAGCGCGTGCGCACAAGTTCCGACGAGTTGGGCATGGACCCCGATCTTGCCGAGAAGCTTTGGCGCATCTTGATTGACTGGTCGATTGCCCGCGAAGAACGCGTGCTCGGCCCCGAATGAAGAACCGGGCGCTTTGTGCGCCCGATCCGTTTTTGAAAAGAAGGGATCAAAGGATGGTAGCGCAGGTTATCGACGGTAAGGCCTTTGCCGCAAAAGTACGCGGCCAGGTGGCCGACCAGGTCGCAAAGCTGAAAGAAGAAAACGGCATCACCCCCGGCCTGGCCGTGGTTCTGGTAGGCGAAGACCCGGCCAGCCAGGTTTATGTGCGGTCCAAGGGAAAGATGACCGTCGAGGTCGGCATGAACTCGTACGAGCACAAGCTGGACATCGACACGTCCGAAGAAGATCTGCTGGCGTTGATCGACAAGCTGAACAACGACCCAGCCGTGCATGGTATTCTGGTGCAGTTGCCCCTGCCCAAACATCTGAACGAAGATCTGGTGATCAACTCGATTGACCCGGCCAAGGACGTTGATGGTTTCCACATCTCGAACGTGGGACTGCTGGGTACCGGGCAGAAGTCGATGGTGCCTTGCACGCCGCTGGGGTGTTTGATGATGCTGCGCGACTACCATGGCTCGCTCTCGGGTATGGATGCGGTTGTTGTGGGCCGATCGAATATCGTGGGTAAGCCGATGGCGCAGTTGTTGCTGGGTGACAGCTGCACCGTGACCATCGCACACAGTCGCACCAAGGACCTGCCTGATGTTGTGCGCCGCGCAGACATCGTTGTCGCTGCCGTTGGCCGCCCCGAGATGATCCCGGGCGATTGGATCAAGGAAGGTGCCACGGTCATCGATGTAGGCATCAACCGAATTGAACGGGACGGCAAGAACAAGCTGGTTGGTGACGTCGACTATGACAGCGCGGCCGAACGCGCCGGAGCGATCACACCCGTGCCCGGTGGCGTCGGACCGATGACCATCGCCTGCCTGCTGGCCAACACACTGACCGCCTGCTGCCGC
>NZ_JBQFUN010000015.1:0-4447 GCF_056539205.1 Ruegeria sp. BC5 | reverse complement strand
AAACGCACTCCTCTCTACGATCTCCATGTTGAGTTGGGAGGCAAGCTGGTTGATTTTGCGGGTTGGGAGATGCCTGTTCAGTATCCGCTGGGGATCATGGGAGAGCATAAGCAGTGTCGTGAGAAGGCGGCGGTGTTTGATGTGTCTCATATGGGTCAGGTGATCCTGCGCGGTGAGGATGTAGGCGCGAAGCTCGAGGCGATCTGCCCGCAGGCCTATGCGACGCTGAAGGAAGGCAAAGCCCGCTACGGGTTCTTCACGAACGAAGACGGCGGGATCATGGATGATCTGATCGTGTCGAATGCGGGGGATCATTTCTTTGTGGTGGTGAACGCGGCGCTGCGGCATCAGGACATTCCGCATATGAAAGCGAACCTTGAAGGCGTTGAAGTGACCGAGATCTTCGACCGCGCGCTGGTGGCGGTTCAGGGCCCCAAGGCCGAAGATGTCGTGGGCGAACTGTGCCCGGCGGCGCGGGACCTGAAGTTCATGGAAACCACCGTCGCCGATATCAACGGTGTCGAATGCCGCATCTCGCGGCTGGGCTATACCGGCGAGGACGGGTATGAGATCTCGATCCCCGAGGATAAGGCAATCGAGGTCACCAAGGCCTTTCTGGCGCATGAGGATTGCGAACCTGCCGGTCTGGGCGCGCGCGACAGCCTGCGGCTGGAGGCGGGTCTGTGCCTCTATGGCAATGACATCGACCAGACGACCTCGCCGATTGAGGCGTCCCTTGGCTGGGCCATTCAAAAGCGCCGCAAGGAAGAGGGCGGTTTTCCGGGTGCGGACCGCGTACAAAAGGAACTGGCCGAGGGTCCTGCGCGCAAGCTGGTGGGCATCAAGCCCGACGGTCGCGCCCCCGCGCGTCAGGGCGTCGAAGTCCAATGTGCCGAGGGCAATACCATCGGCCAGATCACCTCGGGCAGCTTTGGCCCCACGGTCGGCGGTCCCGTTGCGATGGGCTATGTGAGCAAGGGTCATGGCGAGCCGGGCGAGAAGGTCAATCTGATCATCCGGGGCAAGGCGCAACCGGCGCAGATCGTGGCGCTGCCCTTCGTCAAACAGAATTACAAGCGTTGAAGTCAGGAGAGAGAGACATGGCAACCTATTATTCCGAAGAGCATGAATGGCTGACCGTCGAAGGGGACACGGCCACTCTGGGCATCACCAAACACGCGGCTGAGCAGCTGGGCGAAGTGGTCTTCGTCGAGCAGCAGGAAGCGGGCGACGAGTTCGAAAAAGGCGGCGAGATCGGCGTGATCGAATCCGTCAAGGCGGCGTCCGAGCTCTATGCGCCGGTCGATGGCGAGATCACCGAGGTCAACGAGGCGCTGGCCGACAACCCCGGCGCGCTGAACGAAGACCCCGAGGGCGAGGCCTGGATCTACAAGATCAAGATCGCGGATGCCGCGCAGCTTGAGGATCTGATGGACGAAGCCGGCTACAAGTCCTTCATCGGGTAAATCTATGTCGGAGCCCTGTCTCTGGGGCTCCGCCCGTTCGGGCCTGAATCTGTCCACCGGACAGATTCCGGGACGGCCCTCACTCTCCGCCGGAGGCTCCCGCAGTCTCCGCCGGACCTGACCTTTTCGACAGGAGCGCTGCAATGGCCTTCAAACTGACCGATTACGAAGCCTATGACTTCGCCAACCGCCGCCACATCGGCCCGTCGCCCACCGAGATGCGCGACATGCTCAAGGTGATCGGCTTCAAGACGCTGGACCAGCTGATCGACGCCACGGTGCCGCCTGCGATCCGGCAGAAAGAGCCGCTGGACTGGGGTCCGGCGATGACGGAACGCGATGCGCTCTTTCACATGAAAGAGGTGGCGAGCAAGAACAAGGTTCTGACCTCGCTGATCGGTCAGGGCTATTACGGCACCACCACGCCGGCACCGATCCTGCGCAACATCCTGGAAAACCCGGCCTGGTACACCGCCTATACGCCGTATCAGCCCGAGATCAGCCAGGGCCGTCTTGAGGCGCTGTTGAACTTCCAAACCATGGTCAGCGATCTGACCGGGCTGGACGTGGCCAACGCCTCGCTGCTGGACGAAGCCACAGCCGCTGCCGAAGCGATGGCGATGGCCAAGCGCGGCGGTCGCTCCAAGGCCAACAACGCGGCCTTCTTTGTCGACCGCAACTGCCACCCGCAGACCATCGCGGTGATCAAAACCCGGGCTGAGCCGCTGGGCATCGACGTGCAGGTCGGCGACCCCGATGCGCTGGATGCAGGTGCCGTCTTTGGCGCGATCTTCCAGTATCCCGGCACGCATGGCCATGTGCGCGACTTCACCGCCGAGATTGCGGCGCTGCACGAACACAAGGCGATTGCCATCGTCGCCGCCGACATCCTGTCGCTGGCGCTGCTGAAGTCACCGGGCGAGATGGGCGCGGATATCGCCATTGGCTCGACCCAGCGCTTTGGCGTGCCAATGGGCTATGGTGGCCCGCACGCCGCTTATATGGCGACCACCGACAAGCTGAAGCGGTCGATGCCCGGCCGGATCATCGGTGTCAGCATCGACAGCCGCGGCAACAAGGCCTACCGCCTGTCGCTGCAAACCCGCGAGCAACACATTCGCCGCGAGAAAGCCAACTCGAACGTCTGCACAGCGCAGGCGCTGCTGGCGGTCATCGCCTCGATGTATGCCGTGTACCACGGCCCCGACGGCATCAAGGCCATCGCGCAATCGGTGCATCGCAAGACCTCGCGCATGGCTGCCGGTCTGGAAGAGGCGGGCTTTGCCGTGGAACCGGAAGTGTTCTTCGACACCATCACGGTTGAGGTCGGCCACCTGCAGAACGTCGTGATGGAGGCCGCCGTGGCCCGTGGCGTCAACCTGCGCAAGGTGGGCGACAGCAAAGTAGGCATCAGCCTGGACGAACAGACCCGCCCCGAGACCATCGAGGCCGTCTGGGGCGCCTTCGGCATCGACCGCAAGGATGACAGCTCGAACGTGGCCTACCGCCTGCCGGATTACGCGCTGCGCGAAAGCGCCTATCTGACTCACCCGATCTTCCACCAGAACCGGGCCGAGGCCGAGATCACGCGCTATATGCGCCGTCTGGCCGACCGCGACCTGGCGCTGGACCGGGCGATGATCCCGCTGGGGTCCTGCACCATGAAGCTGAACGCCACGATCGAGATGATCCCGGTCACCTGGCCCGAGTTCGGTAACCTGCACCCGTTCTGCCCCGAAGATCAGGCGCAGGGCTATCACGAGATGATTGCGGATCTGAACGACAAGCTGTGCCAGATCACCGGCTATGACGCGATCTCCCAGCAGCCCAACTCGGGCGCGCAGGGCGAATATGCGGGCCTGCTGACCATCCGCAACTATCACGCATCGCGGGGTGAGGCGCACCGCAATGTCTGCCTGATCCCGACCTCGGCGCATGGCACCAACCCGGCCTCGGCGCAGATGGTGGGCTATCAGGTTGTGCCGGTGCAGGCGGATGAGAACGGCAACATCGATGTCGTCGATTTCCGCGCCAAGGCGGAAAAGCACAGCGATCATCTGGCTGCCTGCATGATCACCTATCCTTCCACCCATGGCGTGTTCGAGACCACCGTGCAGGAGGTCTGCCAGATCACCCATGATCACGGCGGTCAGGTCTATATCGACGGTGCCAACATGAACGCCATGGTCGGCCTGTCGCGTCCGGGTGACATTGGCGGCGACGTCAGCCACCTGAACCTGCACAAGACCTTCTGCATCCCGCATGGCGGCGGCGGCCCCGGCATGGGTCCGATCGGCGTCAAGGCGCATCTGGAAGAGCATCTGCCCGGCCACCCGGAATACGGCAGTGCCATCGGCCCGGTCTCGGCCGCGCCCTTCGGCTCGCCGTCCATTCTGCCGGTCAGCTGGGCCTATGTGCTGCTGATGGGTGGCGCGGGTCTGACCCAGGCCACGAAAGTAGCGATCCTGAACGCCAACTACATCGCCGCGCGTCTGAGCGAGGCCTATCCGATCCTCTACACTTCGGAAACGGGCCGGGTGGCGCATGAATGCATCCTCGACACCCGTCCCTTGGACGAGGCGGCCCATGTCAGCGTCGACGACATCGCCAAGCGTCTGGTCGATTCAGGCTTCCACGCGCCCACCATGTCCTGGCCGGTGGCCGGCACCCTGATGGTCGAGCCCACGGAATCGGAACCCATGGCGGAACTCGACCGCTTCTGCGACGCCATGCTGTCCATCCGGGCCGAAGCGCAGGACATCATCGACGGCAAGATCGACGCGGACAACAACCCGCTGAAAAACGCCCCCCACACGGTGCGCGATCTGGTCGGCGACTGGGATCGCCCCTACACCCGAGAACAGGCCTGCTTCCCGCCGGGCTCCATGGGCGTCGACAAATACTGGTCCCCCGTCAACCGCGTCGACAACGCATATGGCGACCGAAACCTCGTCTGCACATGCCCACCAATGGACGCATAC
>NZ_JBQFUN010000014.1:0-6019 GCF_056539205.1 Ruegeria sp. BC5 | reverse complement strand
CTCTCACCCTATTGTTTTGTGGTTCTGACGGGTTGAGGGTGTTAAGCGATTGATCTTGGGGATCAATTGTAGTGTGACCGGGCTGTTCTGAGATTTTCTGACGCTGGTTGCGGGAGTAGGATTTGAACCTACGACCTTCAGGTTATGAGCCTGACGAGCTACCGGGCTGCTCCATCCCGCGTCAGTGTCAGATTTGTATCATCGTTAGAGAGATGTTTTGGGCTTTTACTAGGTTTGGCGGTGACCTACTCTCCCGGGGCTTAAGCCCAAGTACCATTGGCGCGGCAGTGCTTAACTTCCGGGTTCGGGATGGGACCGGGTGTTTCACTTGCGCTATGACCACCAAACCGAGGAAAAGCCCATGTCTGCATTCTTGCTGAGCAAGAAAGCGACGGGTGGCAGGCAGCGTCTTTGCGTGCAAAGGCGCGTTGCCACTCGGTTGTTATGTCACCCCTTTACGGGGTTTCACATCAATCAACGTTGTCCAACTCAAGGTCGGTGTATGCTTTTGGTTTTGATTTGTCTTTCTGTTACTGGATCAAATCAAGCCTATCGGGCGATTAGTACCGGTCAACTGAACGCATTACTGCGCTTACATCTCCGGCCTATTGACGTGGTGGTCTTCCACGGCCCTCAGGGAGACCTTGTTTTGAGGGGGGCTTCCCGCTTAGATGCCTTCAGCGGTTATCCTGTCCGATCATAGCTACCCAGCACTGCCGTTGGCACGACAACTGGTCCACCAGTGGATCGTTCACCCCGGTCCTCTCGTACTAGGGGCAACTCCTCTCAAGTCTCCTACACCCACGGCAGATAGGGACCGAACTGTCTCACGACGTTCTAAACCCAGCTCACGTACCTCTTTAAACGGCGAACAGCCGTACCCTTGGGACCTGCTCCAGCCCCAGGATGAGATGAGCCGACATCGAGGTGCCAAACACTGCCGTCGATATGGACTCTTGGGCAGTATCAGCCTGTTATCCCCGGCGTACCTTTTATCCGTTGAGCGATGGCCCTTCCACTCGGGACCACCGGATCACTATGGCCGTCTTTCGACTCTGCTCGACTTGTCAGTCTCGCAGTCAGGCTGGCTTCTGCCATTGCACTCAACGAGCGATTTCCGACCGCTCTGAGCCAACCTTCGCGCGCCTCCGTTACGCTTTAGGAGGCGACCGCCCCAGTCAAACTACCCGCCACGCAGGGTCCCGGATCCGGATAACGGACCGCGGTTAGACATCAAGAGTGCGAAGGGTGGTATCTCAAGGGAGGCTCCACGGATACTTGCGTTTCCGCTTCAAAGCCTACCACCTATCCTGCACATCACAATCCTGATGCCAGTGCGAAGCTGTAGTAAAGGTGCACGGGGTCTTTCCGTCTAACCGCGGGAAGCCTGCATCTTGACAGGCAATTCAATTTCGCTGAGTCGATGTTGGAGACAGCGGGGAAGTCGTTACGCCATTCGTGCAGGTCGGAACTTACCCGACAAGGAATTTCGCTACCTTAGGACCGTTATAGTTACGGCCGCCGTTTACCTGGGCTTCAATTCAAGGCTCTCACCTCTCCTTTTAACCTTCAGGCACCGGGCAGGCGTCAGACCCTATACGTCGTCTTGCGACTTCGCAGAGCCCTGTGTTTTTAATAAACAGTCGCCACCCCCTGGTTTGTGCCCCCAGCCCCTAGTTGCCTAGGAACCGGGCCTCCTTCTCGCGAACTTACGGAGGTATTTTGCCGAGTTCCTTCAACATCGTTCTCTCAAGCGCCTTGGTATTCTCTACCAGTCCACCTGTGTCGGTTTAGGGTACGGTCTGATAGGAGGGCTATTTCCAGGAACCTCTCAGCAGCCCAATCAATCCGATAAGATTGAACTACACCTGAGATCCGTCACCACTCCACGGCCCAGGAATATTAACCTGGTTCCCATCGCCTACGCCTTTCGGCCTCGGCTTAGGGGCCGGCTTACCCTGCTCAGATTAGCTTTAAGCAGGAACCCTTGGACTTTCGGCGAGAGTGTCTCTCACACTCTTTGTCGCTACTCATGTCATCATTCTCACTAGTGATCTCTCCACCGGATCCCTCACAGGCCGGCTTCATCGAAAGCCTCTCTCCTCCAATCCGCCCGAAGACGTGAAGGAGGAATGAGACTATGTCACACTACGCTCTGCTACCATGCCTTACGGCATCCTAAGCTTCGGCTCATGGCTTGAGCCCCGTTACATCTTCGCCGCAGGACAACTTATTTAGACCAGTGAGCTGTTACGCTATCTTTAAAGGATGGCTGCTTCTAAGCCAACCTCCTGGTTGTTTTGGTCGTCCCACCTGCTTTCCCACTTAGCCATGAATTGGGGGCCTTAGCTGTAGGTCAGGGTTGTTTCCCTCTCCACTACGGACGTTAGCATCCGCAGTGTGTCTGCCATCTAGTACTCCCGGGTATTCGGAGTTTGGTTAGGATCAGTAAGCCTGTGGGGCCCCATTACCCATCCAGTGCTCTACCCCCCGGGGTATTCGGATGACGCTCTACCTAAATAGATTTCGCAGAGAACCAGCTATCTCCGAGTTTGATTGGCCTTTCACCCCTAGGCACAGCTCATCCCGATCCTTTTCAACGGATGTGGGTTCGGTCCTCCAGTAAGTGTTACCTTACCTTCAACCTGGCCATGCCTAGATCACTCGGTTTCGGGTCTGATCCCACGAACTCATGCGCCCTATTAAGACTCGCTTTCGCTACGCCTACACCTAACGGCTTAAGCTTGCTCGTGAGACCAAGTCGATGACCCATTATACAAAAGGTACGCCGTCAGCTCGCAAGGAGCCTCCGACTGATTGTAGGCGTTCGGTTTCAGGTACTGTTTCACTCCCCTCGTCGGGGTGCTTTTCACCTTTCCCTCACGGTACTGGTTCGCTATCGGTCAGCAAGGAGTACTTAGCCTTCGAAGGTGGTCCTCCGATCTTCAGACAGAATTTCACGTGTTCCGCCCTACTTAATACGTCCATCAAAGCTTCCTATACGGGGCTGTCACCCGCTATGGCCATGCTTCCCAACATGTTCTAGTCACTTATCTGGCTCGGCTGGTCCCCGTTCGCTCGCCGCTACTAGGGGAGTATCAATTGATTTCCTTTCCTCCGGGTACTTAGATGTTTCAGTTCCCCGGGTTTGCTCTTAAAACCCTATGTATTCAGGTCTTAAGTACCTGTTTAAGCAACATATTGATTATCAGAGATAACAATATGAAGCTTTCAGGTGGGTTGCCCCATTCAGAAATCCATGGATCAAAGCTTATTCTCAGCTCCCCATGGCTTATCGCAGAGTATCACGTCTTTCATCGCCTCTTGCTGCCAAGGCATTCACCAAACGCCCTTCTCGCGCTTGATTTGATCCAGAAAGAGAAAGACAGACGTCCTTCACGGCAGACCCAGCTGGTAACTAAAGGCCGCCTCTGTTTCTGAACCAAAAGCATACTTTCCCGCCTTCCATCCTGGAACCCATGCTGCCGATGTCGGTCGGCCCCACATGGAGAATGGAAGACAATGCATGATCGTCAGATCATGCGGGTTAGTGTACTTGACTTGGACAACTCTGTTCGTTTCAGCCGGGATATTCAAAGAGGGACGAGGAAACATCCCAAATCGAACCTCCTCCGAAGAGGACCAACTGAGATCAACGCCACACTCGGCGCGATCAAACAGTGTTGATTGATTTCTCTCTATACGATGTCAAAGCCTCCGAAGAAGCTGCGTCCAATCGGACGGTTAAAAACCCAAAGGTGCTTAACGATCTGATCGGGTAAATGGTGGAGCCTAGGAGGATCGAACTCCTGACCTCCTGAATGCAAATCAGGCGCTCTCCCAGCTGAGCTAAGGCCCCAAAATAGTCGCTTTCGTGACCTTCGCTACGCAAAGGCACTGCCGCGACAACGACTTTTTTGCCTGAGGCAAAAAATGTCTTGGTGGGTCGAGGAGGACTTGAACCTCCGACCTCACGCTTATCAGGCGTGCGCTCTAACCACCTGAGCTACCGACCCAGACAGGCCGGTCGGCCTGATGTGTTCTGAAGAGATATGAGGACGGCTCGGTCCATGAGTTTGATCAACTTTGTTTGTTGATCTTCTGCTAAGTGTATCACGAGATTTGCGAACAAATATAACTAGATACATCCTTAGAAAGGAGGTGATCCAGCCGCAGGTTCCCCTACGGCTACCTTGTTACGACTTCACCCCAGTCGCTGATCCTACCGTGGTCCGCTGCCCCCAAAAGGTTAGCGCACGGCCGTCGGGTAGAACCAACTCCCATGGTGTGACGGGCGGTGTGTACAAGGCCCGGGAACGTATTCACCGCGTCATGCTGTTACGCGATTACTAGCGATTCCGACTTCATGGGGTCGAGTTGCAGACCCCAATCCGAACTGAGACAGTTTTTTGGGATTAACCCATTGTCACTGCCATTGTAGCACGTGTGTAGCCCAACCCGTAAGGGCCATGAGGACTTGACGTCATCCACACCTTCCTCCCGCTTATCACGGGCAGTTTCCCTAGAGTGCCCAGCCGAACTGCTGGCAACTAAGGATGTGGGTTGCGCTCGTTGCCGGACTTAACCGAACATCTCACGACACGAGCTGACGACAGCCATGCAGCACCTGTCACTAGGTCACCGAAGTGAAAGACCCATCTCTGGGCCGGTCCTAGGATGTCAAGGGTTGGTAAGGTTCTGCGCGTTGCTTCGAATTAAACCACATGCTCCACCGCTTGTGCGGGCCCCCGTCAATTCCTTTGAGTTTTAATCTTGCGACCGTACTCCCCAGGCGGAATGCTTAATCCGTTAGGTGTGTCACCGAATAGCATGCTACCCGACGACTGGCATTCATCGTTTACGGTGTGGACTACCAGGGTATCTAATCCTGTTTGCTCCCCACACTTTCGCACCTCAGCGTCAGTATCGAGCCAGTGAGCCGCCTTCGCCACTGGTGTTCCTCCAAATATCTACGAATTTCACCTCTACACTTGGAATTCCACTCACCTCTCTCGAACTCTAGACTGATAGTTTTGGAGGCAGTTCCAGGGTTGAGCCCTGGGATTTCACCCCCAACTTTCCAGTCCGCCTACGTGCGCTTTACGCCCAGTAATTCCGAACAACGCTAACCCCCTCCGTATTACCGCGGCTGCTGGCACGGAGTTAGCCGGGGTTTCTTTACCTGCTACCGTCATTATCTTCACAGGCGAAAGAGCTTTACGACCCTAAGGCCTTCATCACTCACGCGGCATGGCTGGATCAGGGTTGCCCCCATTGTCCAAGATTCCCCACTGCTGCCTCCCGTAGGAGTCTGGGCCGTGTCTCAGTCCCAGTGTTGCTGATCATCCTCTAAAACCAGCTATAGATCGTAGGCTTGGTAGGCCATTACCCCACCAACTACCTAATCTAACGCGGGCTAATCCTTTGGCGATAAATCTTTCCCCCGAAGGGCTCATACGGTATTACTCTCCGTTTCCAGAGGCTATTCCGTACCAAAGGGTATATTCCCACGCGTTACTAACCCGTCCGCCGCTCACCCCGAAGGGCGCGCTCGACTTGCATGTGTTAGGCCTGCCGCCAGCGTTCGTTCTGAGCCAGGATCAAACTCTCAAGTTGAAAGCACATTGCTGCGCTATCCTTGACGTTCGAACCTCTGCACATCTCATCAGGAGGCTAATCCTGATGAAGTCTTCTGTTTGATGTACACAGACTTCCTAAGAAATCAGTGAACCACTCAAACAGTGAAGCTGACACTAGATCATCGGCCCCGATTGCTCGAGAAACCTACTAGCGCGATATACAGACATTCAATCCGTCGAAACGAACCAAACCGCCCACATATCTCTTCAGTTATCCATCAATGTCAAAGAACATAACACCCAGAGCCAAAAACCAGACCGTTGCGCCAATAACCTCAGCGCGCCCGCCTAACAAATCCCTCAAGATGCCCCCAGTCTCTCCTGAGCGTCTCCGCCGTCTCCAGCGTCCCAACACCGCCTCAGCAGCGCCGGTGAAGGGG
>NZ_JBQFUN010000013.1:0-17199 GCF_056539205.1 Ruegeria sp. BC5 | reverse complement strand
ACGCGCCGGAGCGATCACACCCGTGCCCGGTGGCGTCGGACCGATGACCATCGCCTGCCTGCTGGCCAACACACTGACCGCCTGCTGCCGCGCCAATGCCTTGCCAGAGCCCGAAGGCCTGACAGCTTGAGATTTGCTGCCGTTCTTCGTTCAGGCGGTAGCAAGTCGGCCAGTTCCAAAGTGCTACAATATTGGCGTTTGGCGGGCCGCGCCACGCGTATGGTGATTGTATCAATTGGCCACTCTTCGACGAATGTTGCACGCGTCCGCGCTTTAATAACCCGCGCGGCACAAACAGACATGGCGCTGGATCAGCAATTCTGGGGCAAAGATATGTCGCAGGACGAATGTCAAACTCAGATCAAACAACTGAACGGGGCGGTGGACGTCTATGCTGTGCTGCTTTTACCTGACGTGCCTGCGCATATTGACGTACGCAACCTGCGAAGTGAATTACAGAGACACAAAGACCTCATTCGCCCCGGGGCATGGCACTATCCCGGACCCGTTCGTCCGGGCGAAGTTGATTGCATACTGAACAGTGCGATCGCAGCCCATCAGGCCCATAGGATTGCGCTGGATAAGAGAGATGCTCAGGTCGCGAGATAGCCAATTCCGACAAAAGCAATGATGCATCCAAGCCATTGAAAGAAAGCCATTTCCTCTCGCAAAATTGCCCAGGCCAAAACAACGGTCAACAACCCGAAGATCGAGGCTGCAACGGACGCATATTGGGCATTAGGCAACCCACCGGCAGACACGACGCATAGAATCGCCACCGCATCGAGCACACCCATTAGGCACAACAGGGGCAGGGCGCGTTTGCCCGGCCAAAGCGACTTGCGAGATGCAACGGCGATTGCTGCCAGCACAGGGATAGCGGTTAGACGGCCAATAAGTGAAACAGTGAATTCGTCGCCCAGTTCAGCTGCATATTGACCCAAAGCGAACGTTGCAGCGAACCCGATTGCAGCAAGTATGGAAAAGGCAATTGTCGGCCCGGCGGCAGGGTATTCCGTACTGTCGTCCGTTCGGGTTGATACAATGGATACGCCGGCACCAATGGCAAGGATCGCCAGCCATTGCCAGATGCTGACCTCGGAACCGCGCAATATTGCGATTGTGACAGACAAGACCGGATAGCTGGCGACAAGCGGAGCGACAAGACGTACAGGCCCGCGCTGAAACGCAGCATACATGCTGAGGCCAGCCAGTAAGTAGAAGCCGCCCGCTACAACCGCGTATGACACGGCCTTGGCGGACATGGGGGCGAACCCAACCCAGATTGCCACAAGACCGAACTGTAACAGCGCCCCTGCAACCAGCACGGCCATCAATGCGGCAATGACACTGACGGACTGGCTGACATATCGCACGGCAAAATCGTGAAAACCCCAGCACAATGCTGCCAGCAGTCCCAATGCAAGGGCACTCATCCGGTCGCCTCGCGTAGCTGAGAATGCCTGTAAATTTCGTATCCTTCTTTCGATATCAACCGCGCCAACATGTCACTGGTGATAAACTTATTTTCCTGATATGCAATATTTATTGACAGCGGCAACTCGGAGAAGAGACCTATGTCATCGGCTTTGGATCAACTCGGTGGCGAAGAAAAGCTGCGGACTCTTGTCGAGCGGTTCTACGACCGAATGGAGACCGACCCGGCGGTGCATTCGCTGCACAGGCTACATTTTCGCGGTCATGGGTTGTCTCATACAAGACAGGCGCAGTTCGAATTCCTGAGCGGGTTTTTGGGCGGTCGTGCATATTATCGTGAGCGATTTGGTCATATGGACTTGCGAGAAATCCACGCGCATGTGCCGATACGTGAAGCGGATGCCGAGCTTTGGCTGGAAACTTTTGACGCCGCGTTGGCAGATTGCGAAATGGACGGTCCAGTGGTGGACAAAATGCGCACAACATTGCGCCGCGCTGCGCTGATGCTTGTCAACGATGTCCCCGATTGGAGGGTTGAAGCAGACAGCGAAAAGAACCTTGAGGTTCCCGGTTGATCGCGTGTGATCAGATCTGTCGCAATCTGTTATAGATACTGGATGTTACCTTGAATTGTTCTTCAACTATTTTGTCGCTGTTAGAAACCATTTCCCACGCTGCATCTGCAGAGCCAAGCCAATCAACAGCGCATTGATGGTTAGCGGGGTCGCCCATCCACGATTGGATCGTGCCCTGAACAAGCTCGGGGTGAAATTGTACGCTCCACGCACAGTCCGAAACCCGCAATGCTTGAACAGCAGAGGCATCAGATTGTGCCAGAATTGATGAGTCGGCTGGCAGATCAACAGCTTCAACTCCATGCCATTGAAGCACCCGGAATTGATGAGGCAAGAGCTCGAACAGCGGATCACCCCGCGTGTTATCAGTCAGATTGATGGAATGCACACCGATCTCGGGCTTTTGCATGCGTGCGCATTTCCCACCCAGCGCGTCAACTAAAAGTTGGTGGCCCAGACAAATACCAAAGTAAGGACGTTTGAAGTCTTGAACCCAAGTCCTGATTGCTTGCTTCTCACGCACAAGCCATGGGTTAGCTTCGATTTCCCAGACGTCCATCGGACCGCCCAGAACAAGAAGCAAATCAAATTCGTCGAGCTGCGGGATCGGTTGACCATCATAGAGATGCACAATGCTGGCCGTATCACCGCATGACGAAATGTGCTCCAGAAATGCTCCGGGGTTTTCGCCCGGCGTATGCTGGAAAATCAGTATGTTCACGAGGTGCGGGTCTCTGCCTAACCGAAGGGGTGGGGCAGCAGAATTTCTGCAGCCCCTGATTTGTTTAGATGTCGAGTGTGTGGTCTTTTTCCCAGCGTGAGAAATGACTGACGAAGGAGTTCCACTCCTGGTGTTTCATTTTGAGGAATGCGCTTGAGAATTCCTGACCCATCATGGCTTTCAGCTCAGTATCGTTGTCGTATTCGCGCAATCCGTCGAGCATGTTCAGCGGCAGTTTAGGGGCGTCGGTGACGGTGTGTCCTTCGGCATACATGTCGATGTCCCAACGCCGTCCCGGATCAGCCTTCGAGCGGATGCCGGACAGGCCCGCGGCGATGATGACCGCCTGCAGCAGATAGGGGTTGGTGGCCCCGTCGGCCAGACGCAACTCGAAACGGCCCGGGCCGGGAACTCGGACCATATGGGTGCGGTTGTTGCCAGTCCAGGTCACGGTATTGGGAGCCCAGGTCGCGCCCGACATGGTGCGCGGCGCGTTGATGCGCTTGTAGCTGTTCACGGTCGGGTTGGTGATCGCGGCCAGAGCACTTGCATGTTTCATGATCCCGCCCAGGAAGTACTTGCCCTGTTCACCCAGCCCAACCTCGCCAGTCGGGCCTTCGCCTTCACCGGCAAAGACGTTCGTTTTGGACTCTGCCCCAGGCGCATCCCAGACCGAGATATGGGCGTGGCAACCATTACCAGTCAGCCCTTCAACGGGCTTGGGCATGAAAGTAGCGCGGAAGCCGTGTTTCTCGGCCACCGACTTTGTCATGAACTTGAAGAAGGAGTGCTTGTCCGCGGTGCGCAGGACATCATCGAACTCCCAGTTCATTTCGAACTGGCCATTGGCGTCTTCGTGGTCGTTCTGATAGGGTCCCCAGCCCAATTCCAGCATGTAGTCGCAGATCTCGCGCACCACGTCATAGCGGCGCATCACCGCCTGCTGATCATAGCAAGGTTTTTCGGCGGTATCGAACGGGTCGCTGATTTGCTCGCCATCAGGGGTCAACAGGAAGAACTCGGCCTCGATGCCGGTCTTGACATGCATGCCCATTTCGGCGGCCTCGCCGATCAGGCGTCTCAACACGTTGCGTGGAGCCTGAGCGACGTCATTGCCTTCCATCACACAGTTGCCAGCAACCCAAGCCACCTCGGGCTTCCACGGCAATTGAATGACTGAGGAGGGGTCCGGCACTGCCAACATGTCAGGATGCGCCGGGGTCATGTCCAACCAGGTAGCAAACCCGGCAAAACCCGCGCCATCTTCTTGCATGTCGGCTATCGCCTGTGCGGGCACTAGCTTAGCCCGCTGCCCACCGAACAGGTCGGTGAAAGAGATCATGAAGTATTTGACGCCTTTTTCTTTTGCGAAAGCTGCGAGATCTGTCGTCACGATGGCTTTCCTTTCCCTGTTGTTTTTCGTTGTTCAAATGCAAAACGCGGCCCTTGTCAGAGAGCCGCGCAATTATTTTTCAGAACCCTTCTTTGCCCGGGTACCAGCTGGTACCGGCCAATGGCACTCGGGCCATCGCGGCTGCCTCCATGGTCAGGGCGCATAGGTCTTCGGGTTCGAGGTTGTGCAAGTGGTTGTGACCACAGGCCCGCGCGATGGTCTGTGCCTCAAGCGTCATCACCTTGAGATAGTTGCGCAGACGGCGTCCGGCCTCGACCGGGTTTAGACGGGCGGCAAGATCGGGATCCTGTGTAGTAATGCCTGCTGGATCCTGACCTTCGTGCCAGTCGTCATAGGCTCCGGTGGTAGTGCCCAGCTTCTGATACTCGGCTTCCCATTTCGGATCGTTGTCGCCAAGCGCCACTAGCGCGGCGGTGCCAATGGCCACCGCATCCGCGCCAAGCGCCAAAGCTTTGGCAACATCGGCTCCGGTGCGGATTCCGCCCGAGATCACCAGCTGAACCTCGCGATGCACACCCAGATCCTGCAGCGCCTGCACGGCAGGGCGAATGCACGAAAGCGTCGGTAGGCCCACATGTTCGATAAAGACGTCCTGCGTCGCGGCCGTACCGCCCTGCATCCCGTCCATCACCACCACATCGGCGCCGGCCTTTACCGCCAATGCCGTATCATAATAGGGGCGGGTCGCGCCAACCTTGACATAGATCGGCACTTGCCAGTCTGTAATCTCACGCAATTCGAGGATCTTGATTTCCAGATCATCCGGGCCGGTCCAGTCAGGATGGCGACAGGCCGAGCGCTGGTCGATACCCTTAGGCAAGGTGCGCATTTCGGCCACACGGTCGCTAATCTTCTGTCCCAGCAGCATACCGCCGCCACCGGGTTTGGCACCCTGACCGACCACGATCTCGATCGCGTCGGCCTTCCTCAGGTCGTTTGGGTTCATGCCATAGCGCGAAGGCAGATACTGGTAGACCAGCTTGCTGGAGTGACCGCGTTCCTCGGGTGTCATACCGCCGTCACCGGTGGTGGTTGACGTGCCAGCTGCCGATGCGCCCCGGCCCAAGGCTTCTTTCGCCGGGCCAGAGAGCGCGCCAAAGCTCATGCCCGCAATGGTGATCGGAATGTCCAGTTCGATCGGCTTCTTGGCAAAGCGCGTGCCCAACGTTACCGAGGTGTCGCAGCGTTCCCGATAGCCCTCCAACGGATAGCGTGACACCGACGCGCCCAGAAACAGCAAATCGTCGAAATGTGGCACCTTGCGTTTGGCGCCACCGCCGCGAATGTCATAGATGCCAGTCGCGGCGGCGCGACGGATCTCGGCATTGATCGGGTTGGAAAATGTCGCCGACTGGATCGGCAGGGTGCGGGGGATCTGATCGTCCATATCTTTCATACCCTTCTTCCTCAGTAAGCGGCGGAATTGTCGATGTCGAAGTTGTACAGTTCGCGAGCTGAGCCGTAGCGTTTGAACTCTTCCGGACTGGCGTCCGCGCCTGCGCGATCCAGCAGGTCCTTCAGAATCTCCAGGTGCTCGGGGCGCATCTCTTTCTCGATGCAGTCAGCGCCGAGACTTTTGACCGAGCCGCGCACGAACAGTCGCGCTTCATACAGCGAGTCGCCAAGCGCGTCGCCTGCATCGCCACAGACCACAAGGTTACCGGCCTGTGCCATAAAGGCCGACATGTGGCCGATACTGCCATGCACAACGATGTCGATGCCTTTCATCGAAATTCCGCAACGCGAGCTTGCATTGCCCTTGATCACAAGCAACCCGCCATGACCCGTGGCCCCGGCATACTGGCTGGCATCGCCATCGACGATCACCTGACCGGACATCATGTTCTCGGCCACGCCAGGCCCGACCGAGCCTTCAACCTTGATCGTCGCCTGCTGGTTCATGCCAGCGCAGTAGTAGCCGGTGGACCCCTTGACTGTCACTTCGATGGGCGCGTCCAGCCCGACGGCAATCGCGTGGCTGCCCTTGGGGTTCACAACTTCCCAGCTGGTTTGGTTCGTCTCGGTGGATTGCGATTGCAGCGTTGCGTTCAGCCCGCGCAGGCCGTTTGCTTCAAGATCATAGGTCTGCATGTCAGGCGGCCTTTTCCGTCGTTGTCGGGCTGTCATTGTGGGACCAGAAGTAAACCGTTGCCGGTTCCGGCTCCCAGACGCGGGCGTCTTCAATGCCGGGCAGGTTCACAAGCGCCCGATATTCGCTGCCAAAGGCCACGTATTGATCGGTCTCGGCCATTACTGCCGGTTTGCAGGCGATCGGATCGCGGACCACGCCGAACCCGTCCTTGGTGCCGACAACAAAGGTGAAGAAGCCATCCAGATCCTCAAGGCTGCTTTCCAGCGCCTCACCCAAGGTGGCCCCGTTCATCATCTTCCAGGTCAGATAGGCGGCACCGACCTCGGTATCGTTTTCGGTTTGGATTACCACTCCTTCGCGACGCAGCTTGCGGCGCAGCGAGTTGTGGTTTGACAGCGAGCCGTTGTGAACCAGACACTGATCGGGTCCGGTGTTGAACGGGTGCGCACCCATCGTCGTGACCGCAGATTCCGTTGCCATGCGTGTATGACCAATGCCATGCGTGCCGCTCATGTTGCTGATGTCAAAGCGCGCGGCCACGTCTTTGGGTAGGCCAACTTCCTTGTAGATCTCCAGCATCTCGCCCCGGCTCATGATCCGGACCGAAGGCCGGATCTCTGCCAACGCGGCCCGTGCCGCTTCAAACTGCCCGGCCGGAACGTCAAGCACAGTGTGCGTGTCATTATCAGTCTGGCTTACCACCAGGCCCAAGTGCTGCCCCAGCTCTTCGGCTAGACCGGCAAAGTCGTCCTTTGGATTGGGCGACTGCAGCGTCATCTTAGTCTTGCCACCTGATTCCTCACCATAAATCGCAATCCCCGCGCTGTCGGGGCCGCGATCCGTCATCGTGATCAGCATGTCTGTCAGCATATTGCCCAGGTGGGGCGCAAGAGACTGGTCTTTGAGGAATAATCCAACAATTCCGCACATGGCTGGCAGATCTCCTTGTGTGTTTCGTTATGATTCTACGGTACCAACAATTCAAACGGACATCAATAATCATAGGAAATAAATTTTCCTGAGAGGCAATGGGCAAGAATTTAGATTTATGCCCATTGCCAGCTTTCAAAGCCGGATCAGTATCGTTCCAGCTGTGCTTTCACTTTTTCTTCATCGCCGGTGTGACGGGCTTTCTCAAGGTGCTCGCCTTCCCGGACAAATTGGATGCGATGCCATCCGATCCAGAATATGACTCCCACAATGACCATCAGAACTTCGTAACCTTGGAAGGGATAGATTGGTCCGACTTCGGCCAGATCCACGGCCCAATTTGTATATCCATTGGTAGACATATTTTTCTCCCTTACTTAGCTGCTACGCCACGGGCAGCCAGTTCTTCCTTGTCGGCTGCAATAATCGCGGCTTTGGCGTCTTCGTAGGCATGGTGTTCAGCGTAATCGAGACCCTGAAGTTCAACTTCTTCCGGGATGCGCAGAACACCAGCGGCCGATTGAATTTTTGCCAGAATCCAACCTGGCAAGAAGCCAAGAACAAAGAACATGATGACAGCACCAGTGATTTGACCGACCGGGTTAATCGTCGCGTAGCCTTCATATGGAGAAGAAGGCACACCCCAGAGGACAAAGCCCGAAATCACCAAGCCAACGAACCCTGCGTAGCCATGCACGGCGACAGCCCCAACGGCATCATCCAGCTTGAACCGACGCTCAACCCAATAGTGCAGTTTGTAAACGATCACGACACCGATGGCGGCAATGATCATTGCCTGGATCGGGTGATACAGATCGTTACCTGCCGAGGCGGTGATAATTCCGGCCAGACCGCCCGAGAATGTCCAGAAGGCGTCGCCTTTGGAAACCACATACGCTGCCATCAATCCGCCAGACAGCGACATCAGGAAGTTGAAGGTAATCGCGGAGAGCGTAGTTGGGGCCAGATAGATGTTGGTTGCGGTCCAAGTCACACCTGTGATTTGGCCGTCGATTGCCTCAGGCGAGATCGCTGGAACGTTACACGCGGCGTAGAAGCCCCAGAAACCAGTGTAGATAAGGAATATCCCGATGGTTAGCATCCAGGGGTTGTGCGGCGGAATATCCCGCGGCGTACCGTCCTTGGCAAATTTACCCAGGCGTGGGCCCAGAACCATAATCACGCCAAGCGCGTAACCACCTGCAATCGCGTGGATAACGCCTGAAGCATAGGCGTCGTGGTATCCAAGAAGGCGTACCATCCAGCCGCCATAGTGCCAGCCCCACGCAGCGTCTATGATCCACCAGACAGAACCAATCATCACAGCATGGACCCACAGGGCAGAAGATCTGATCCGCTCGATTACAGAACCTGAAACGATCGAGGCGGCAGTCCATGAGAACAGCAAGAACGCGGCCCAGAAGACGCCGGTGATTCTGTCACCTAAATTGGTCGCCATCGTATCAGCCCAGGGCAGATTGGCAGCGCCCGCTTCGGTGTCCAGACCGCCCCAGAACGGAAAGTTCGGAAAGGCCCAGTAAATCCACCATCCAAAGAAGAAGAATGTGACCGTTACCAGCGGGATGATCATGATGTTTTTCATCAATGTGTGCATATGGTTGCGGGCACGACTGGCACCGACCTCGTACATGCAAAAGCCCACATGGATCAGGAACATGAAAACGACCGTTACCCAGTAGTAGAACTCGGTAAAGACCGTCGTTAGTGCATTTAGATTACCATCCACTTCGTAGTCTCCCTGTTGTTGCAGCAGGAGGTCTTTCTGCGAAGAATTTCCTGCTGGGAATATTTATCTACTCAGGGGACAATTTCATTGGCGACCTGTCAATAGATATGTGGGGCAAACATCTTTTAGGCATTTGGTTCATGCACTTTTAGGCCCATCGAAATTCAACCCATGGCATTGATAAATAACCACTTATGTCATTCTCGGTAATTTGTATTAGGGTGCACAAATTGCAGCCTAATATTCCCAACAGGAAAAAAATCTGCACATGGGTGTTGATTTTCAATCTGACATCGGCCTCAATATGGTCAACAAAAAAGCAATCAACGGGAGAGCTGAACAATGGCCATTCTTTGGAGGACGTCCGCCCTTGCGCAGCGCCATGCCGAGATCGGCGGCGAGTTAGAAGACTGGAACGGTATGGGAACCGCATGGTTCTATGACCATAGCCCGGAACGCGCCAAGGCGGATTACGAAGCCATCCGTACTAAGGCCGGTCTGATGGATGTGTCGGGTCTGAAAAAGGTTCACGTGGTCGGCGAAGATGCGGCTTATGTTATTGACCGCGTTACCACGCGGAACGTGGAAAAGATCATGCCGGGTCGGTCGACTTATGCGTCGATCCTGAATCCCGAAGGCAAGTTCGTTGACGATTGCATCATCTACCGCCTGTCAGTGAACACATGGCTTGTCGTGCACGGCACAGGAACGGGTATGGAGCAGCTGACATCAGTGGCGGCTGGCAAGAATTGTTCGGTCATCTTTGACGACGACATGCACGACATGTCTTTGCAGGGACCGGTTGCGGTGGACTTCCTGGCCAAGCATGTTCCCGGAATTCGTGATCTGGCCTACTTCGGTATCATGCAAACCAAGCTCTATGGCTGCCCGGTGATGATTTCGCGGACCGGCTACACCGGTGAACGCGGGTACGAGATTTTCTGTCAGGCCAAGCATGCCGTGCACCTTTGGGACAACATCCTGGCCGAGGGCAAGGATATGGGCATCGTTCCGGTCCAGTTCTCGACACTCGATCTGCTGCGAACCGAAAGCTACCTTCTGTTCTATCCAGGCGACAATTCGGAAACCTATCCGTTCGACGATGAAACATGCGGAGATACGCTTTGGGAGTTGGGCCTGGAATTTACAGTCTCACCGGGCAAAACTGGTTTTATCGGTGCTGAGAACCACTACGCCTCGAAAGGTAAAGAGCGGTTCAAGATCTACGGTGTCAAACTGGACGGTACAATTCCGGCGGATGAGGGTGCGGATCTGCTGCAAAACGGCGAAAAGGTCGGCGTTGTCACCTTCGGCATGTATTCCGAGATCAATGGCCACAACGTAGGTATCGCGCGGATGCCAGTCGCCTGTGCCTCACCCGGCACCCAGCTGACGGTACGAAACGGCGACGGGACAGAAATAGCAGCGACTGCGGAAGAGATGCCGTTCTACGACCAGGACAAATCTATCAGAACCGCAAAGGGCTGAGTTTAAGGGGGCGCAACGGACACACCGAGGCGCCCTTTTTCTATTTGAGGGCAAAATGTCAAAGTTCGAATTTCCCAAGTCAATCGCAAGCCGCCCGGTCTGGGGTACGCTAGAGGTTCGCTCAGGTGAACATCATCTCATGATCGCCGAGGCCGAAGGGGCCGAAGCCGTTCTTGACATCGCGACACCTGACCTGATGGCCAAAACCCACTTGATCTATATTCCCAAAGGGACGGATTTCACGACAAAACTGCAAGCGCTGAATCCCGCGCAATTCTACGAAGGCCCGTCCTATGAGGCCGCGCTACAGCGCATTCGCCGTGTGCTGGAGGACGCGCATATGGGGTTGCAGGTCTATCTGACCGGCACAGAGGGCATGATGGGTCAGGCTATGAATGAGGTGATGGCCGTTGGCTTGCCACATACCGCGATCCAGACCGAGCATCGCGGCACGACTGCGCGCCGTATGCAATGTGTGCACTGCAAGGGCATTACCGATGATGTCGAGGTCGATCCGTTTGTCTGCTCGCACTGTGGTTTAAACCTTTTTGTGCGCGACCACTATTCCCGCCGCCTTGCCGCCTATCAGGGCGTCCGCGTTGACGCCGAGGATCATGGGAACGTGCCCGAGCCGAAGGGAATCTACGAATGAGTGGCGCAGAGAAAATTCAGGTCAAAGTTACAGAAATTACCCCGCTGAACGAATTGGTAACACGGTTCCGGTTCGAACGCGTTGACGGCAGTCAGTTGCCAACCTTTTCGGGCGGTGCACATACCGTGGTCGAAATGCAGGATGGCGGCATCACGCGGCTCAACCCTTATTCCCTAATGTCCGATCCGTTCGATCAATCATCCTATACGATCTCGGTTCGCCGCGATGATCAGGGCAGGGGAGGGTCGTTGTTCATGCACCGTCAGGTCAAGCTGGGCGACGAGATGACCATCAGCTACCCGGTCAACCTGTTCTCGCTTGATTTGCGGGCCCGCAAACATCTGTTTCTGGCCGGTGGTATCGGAATCACCCCGTTTCTGGCGCAGATCAAACAGCTCGAACTGCTGCACGGTCATTGGGAGCTGCACTATGCCTGTCGCAATCAGGCGCTGGCATCTTATGCGGATCAACTGACAGACAGGCATCCAAACGAAACGCATCTGTATTACGACGATCAGAATCAAGCGATTGATCTGGAAAACCTTCTCAGCGGGCAACCCCTGGGCACGCATGTCTATGTCTGCGGACCAAAGGGCATGATCGATTGGGTGCGCAACACTGCCGCCGCCGAAGGCTGGCCCGAAGATTGCGTGCATTACGAAGAGTTCTTGGCGCCTCAGCCCGGCAAACCGTTCGAAGTGCGTCTGGCGTCTTCCGACAAGGTCATTCATGTGGGTGAAAACGAAAGCCTTCTGGAGGCTATCGAACGCGAAGGTGTCGACGCCCCGTATCTGTGCCGTGGCGGGGCCTGTGGCCAATGCGAAACCGTTGTGTTGGATCACGACGGCAATTTTGTTCATCGCGATCACTGGCTGACCGACGAAGAAAAGGCAGCAGGCAAGAAAATCATGCCCTGCGTATCGCGTTTCGAGGGCAAGTCCCTCGTGCTGGACCGCTGAGAGGAGGCCCACCATGACCATTCAATTCAACGACGAGTCCTTCCGCGACGACTATACGTTCCACAACTCGGAATGGGCGATCAAACGCTTTCCGTTTCCGTTCCACGAAGACAGCTACATGTATTCGGTCAACATGGAGCAGCATAGGGGTGGCCCCAAGGGTTCGGTCTATGAGATGCGGTTCGACGTAGACGAACATTACGTGTCCGAGATGAAAGACCGTGCGATCGTTCTTGATCAGGACCCGCTGCGCTGTCAGTCTCTGCCGCATATGACCTTGGCGGGCTGGGACCTGCTGGAACTGATCATGGTCAGCAAATCCGAGGACTACCCGGACCTGTTCGAACTGCACCGTAACGGCAACCAGTGGCGCTGGATCAACAAGCCACTGGGGATCGATCACAGCTTTACCTTCATGGATGAAACCACGCTGCCTTACGGGCCGATGGAGTACATTACCCGTCAGGCGCAAGGCGATTTCGCAGTGCTGGACCAGCGGGACGAGATGTTGTGGATGGACGCTGGTATGGTCACGACCCAGGCCGATTGGAGCCTGGATTTCGACATCGGCATGAATTTTTTCGAATGGCACGCGCCGGTTCCAAAAGCCCATGAAATGGGGATTTTCAAGCGCGCGCTGAAGTTTCTGCTGAACATTCAACAGGGCGCTCCAGCACGGCGGCTGAACTGGACCATGACGGTGAACCCGCTGTTGGATACCAGCCCGGAAAACTATCACAAATGGGGCATCCAAAAGACCACACTGACGCCCGAAAACATAGCCCATAAGCAGCATCTTCGGGTCGAATTGCAAACATTCTTCCGATTGCCGCGATCAAACGCGCTAGTATTCCCAATCCGTTGCTATCTTTGCAGTTTTCAAGATCTGATGACGGTTCCGAAATGGGGTCGCCGGCTGCACCGTGTTGTTCGCGACCTTCCGGTTGAACTCGCCACCTACAAGGGGTTTATCGACAACCGCCCAATGATGTTGGACTACCTTAGTCAGTTTGACGACGGATTACCAACCTCTCCCGGTATATGGCCGGATCTGGAAACCGAGCCGCCTTTGTCAAAGTAAGCGATCACCTTGACGTGTCTTGGCTCATATGACTGATGCAGGCAAAACACCTTGGCTCATTCAGCCCGATGACTTCGCATTGTATGACGCGCTTGCACTGCTTCGCGCGTCATTTCGGTATATGGATGCCCGAATTAATCCTCCTTCGTCTATCCATAATCTAACAGTGGAAGGAATGCAGGCGCATTGCAGGGGTGGTGGTGAAATCTGGGCCATGGGCCAACCGCTATTCGCGTGCATATTTTTGACGCCCAAAGCCAACAGCTTGTACCTAGGAAAGCTGGCGGTGAAGGAAGGAATGCGGGGGCGGGGTATCTGCCGCACTTTGGTAGATCACGCTGCAAGTCGTGCAGCAGACCTTGATCTATCAGCGTTGGAACTGGAAACGCGCGTGGAACTCACTGAAAACCACCGTGTGTTTTCAAGGCTTGGATTTACAATCGTAAGTGCCGGCAGCCACGTCGGCTATGACAGACCCACTGATTTCTTGTTGCGCAAGCCGGTCAATTTGTCTGCGGATAGCTGATCACTGAAATGTAGCGTGCCGGCAGATTCACCAACCGTTCCGGACCATGCGGTGCGTCGGCGTCAAAGAACAAGGTGTCACCCGGTTTCAGGGGGTAAATCTTGTCTCCGTGACGGTAATCTACCTCGCCTTCCAGCATGTAGATCGTCTCGATTCCATCATGTTGAAATGTTGGGAACACGTCGGATTCAACGGTCAGGGTGATCAGGTAGGGCTCTACGATTACCCCAGAACCGTTGGCACCAATATGCCCCAACAAATTATATTGATGATTGGCGCGTGTTCCTTCGCGCTCTAACTCGACGCCCTCACCCGCTTTGGTATGAACCGCCTCGCGGCGCTCTTCAAATTGTCTGAAAAAGCTTGTCAGAGGAACTGAAAGCGCATCAGCAAGCGATTGCAAAGTTGTCAGGGAAGGCGATGTGTTCCCGTTTTCGATCTTGGACAGCATACCAATCGACAATCCGGTCAGCTGAGCCAATTCCGCGACCGTAGTATTCTGCTTTTTGCGAAAAGCGCGAACCTCGCGACCAATGGCAACTTCAAGAACTTTTTCTCTGTCACCCGAGCGAACAGAATGCGGATCCTGTGTCAGATTTGTCGCCATTTCTTTGTCGTTTTTTTTCAATTTCATTCTTTCAATGTCTTGCTACACTTGTCCGAACGGGTTCTGCAACAAGACGACGCGCATTACCCAATCCAACTCGGTCTACCATAGCACCATTTTTTCCTGCTAGTAAAATAATGATGCTGACAGAAAAATTCTAGAACTCAAATTCCTATGACTAGACGGTATTCCCGATAGCATGCCTGACCTCTGTGATAGAACCGCCGTGGGTAGCAAACGAGAGTGTACCGAATCTGGATAATTGGTTGTACTAAGGCCTGAACGTTCGCATTGAAAACAACCATCTCTAACTCCGAGAGTGAGACAAAAAGGGGCCGCTCGAAATTCGAGCATCAGAATTTCTTTGTCGACTATAAGTTGGTGTGACGACTCCCCGACACCCCTGATCACTTTGTTATAGTTCGGCTTGGGTTCGAAATGGTTCCCCGCCAGCATCCAGCAATTGTGGTCGGTGTGTGTCTCTTTGATGAGTTTGAAACCTGAAGATCGCTTAATACGGATCTAAGTATCTGCTGATCTATTCGCGGGCTTTCAAACGTTAGACCCAAGCAGCATTACCTGAATGTCGGCTACATTGGTCCCGGTCGCTCCGGTCATCAGAAGATCACCAGACTGCGTCAAAGCCTTATGACTGTCGTTGCTCGCCAACAGAGCGGTAGGGTCATGTCCCGACGCGCGGATTCGGGTGAGCGTCCCTGCATCCACTATCGCGCCAGCTGCCGAGGTTGGGCCATCGCGGCCATCCGTACCACCGCTAAGAAAAACCCAATTTCCGGGTATCGTGCGGTCTTGCGTCAGTTGGGCGACGCGCAGTGCCAATTCCTGGTTGCGCCCGCCGCAACCCGTTCCTTGCAGACGTACAGTCGTTTCACCACCAAAAAGCAGGGCGGTTGGGCGGTTCGAAGTGGCAGACAAGGCTGCTTGGAAAATCCGTTCAGCCGCGTCGGACACATCTCCAATCAACGCGTCGGACACAATTTCAGTACGGTAGTTCTGCGCCGCATAGCGAAACGCGGCTTCCAAACTAATTGTGTTCGACCCAATCAGGCTATTTGTTGCCTCAACTGCTATGGAATGTTCAGGAATACTCTTCTCCAGATGGGCACGGACGGCTTTTGGTAGCCGGTGCCAGATCCCGGCCTCGATGCAGGTTCTGCGGGCGTCCGCGTGGCTGCCGATTGGTAAGGCGGTTGGTCCGCTGGCTACGGCCCGAAGATCATCACCGATAACATCCGACAGGATATACGCCGTGATCGGGGCAGGTGCGCCGTGCAGCAAAAACCCGCCGCCTTTGAGCTGGCTCAGGTGCTGGCGCACAAGGTTCATCTGAACGATGTCCAGCCCGGAAGACAACAAAACCTCATTGACCGCAATTTTGTCCAAAAGGGTCAAACCATCAACAGGCGCGGGAACCAAGGCCGACCCCCCGCCGGAGATCAGTGCAATGATTTGATCCTGCTTACGTGCTGCGCTGAGCAATGCGATGATCTGTCGCCCGGCTTTCAAACCGCGTTCATCCGGGATGGGGTGCCCGCTGGTCAAAACCGTCGCACCGGGGACTTCGCTCCGGTTGTCGCTATAGGTTACGATCAGGGCGACGTGATCGCCCTGAACATGCTGCAATGCCTCCTCCATCATGGCAGGGGCAGCCTTCCCAATTGCAATCAGGATGCTGCGCCCGCCATGTTCTGGTGATGGCAATGGGGCTGATTGCAACCGCTGGCGCAGGCACTTCGCCGGGTCCGCCGCAGCGACGGCTTCGGCAAAGATGGCGGCGGCTCTATCGCGCAGCGATATGGACGATTGCACAGTCATGATGCGATCAAGCCGCTGCGATCTGGCCTGCTTTTTCGACCAGCACTTCGGCCTGACGGATTGAGGCATAGTCGATCAGACGGCCATCCAGAGAAACCGCGCCTTTGCCCGCCGATTCAGCCTCGGCCATGGCGACAAGAATGCGCTGTGCCTTGGTGACTTCGGCCTCGGATGGCGACATGACCTCATTGGCCAGGGCAATCTGGCTGGGGTGGATTGCCCATTTGCCTTCACATCCCAGAACCGCCGCGCGTTTGGCAGCCGCTCGATAGCCGTCGGGATCCTGAAAGTCGCCAAATGGCCCATCGATTGGACGCAGTCCGTTGGCGCGTGCCGCAACCACCATGCGCGCCAGCGCATAGTGCCACATGTCACCCCAATGGGTCAGACGGTCACCATCGGCATCTGCGTCGGTCAACACGGAATAATCGGGGTTCACGCCGCCGATGATCGTGGTTCGTGCGCGGGTCGAGGCCGCATAGTCAGCCACTCCGAAATGCAGGCTTTCATTGCGTTTGGAAGCTGCCGCAATCTCGCTGACATTCTGCATCCCAAGCGCGGTTTCGATGATGTGTTCGAACCCGATCCGTTTCTTGTAGCCTTTGGCGTCCTCAATCTGCGTTACCAGCATATCGACCGCATAGACGTCCGCAGCGGTGCCAACCTTGGGGATCATGATCAGGTCCAGCCGTTCGCCAGCCTGTTCGACCACATCCACCACATCGCGATACATATAATGCGTATCCAGCCCGTTGATCCGCACCGACATGGTTTTGTTGCCCCAGTCGATATCGTTCAACGCCTCGATGATGTTCTTGCGGGCCTGTTCCTTTTCATCAGGCGCGACCGCGTCTTCCAGATCGAGGAAGATCACATCTACATCTGATTGTGCGGCCTTTTCGAACATACCGGGTTGGCTGCCCGGAACGGCCAGTTCGCTGCGGTTCAGGCGGGCAGGGGCTTGGTCGATATTGTGAAAGCTCATGGGTAAGGGTCCTTCGTCTTACAGGTTCGGGTATAGAGGGAAGCGCGCGCAGAGGTCTGCGACCTCGGCTTTGACCTTGGCTTCGACGGCGCTGTTGCCGTCTTCGCCATTGGCGGCCAGCCCGTCGACCACTTCGATGATCCAGTCGG
>NZ_JBQFUN010000012.1:0-57485 GCF_056539205.1 Ruegeria sp. BC5 | reverse complement strand
TAACAAATCCCTCAAGATGCCCCCAGTCTCTCCTGAGCGTCTCCGCCGTCTCCAGCGTCCCAACACCGCCTCAGCAGCGCCGGTGAAGGGGTATTTACGGATTAGGTCTGGGACCTGCAACCCCCATTTTGAAAAAACTTCGCTTTTCCCCTCAGAAACTTACCCACCTTAATGAAATCAATAAGTTAACTTAACAATTCGTGGGAAAAACCCGCTTACAGGCCACTGAAATTGGGGGAAGGGTTGATCTATGGGCGGAATCGTACCCAATGCTTGGTATGCGCCCCGGGGCTGGGCCAAAGAAAACGCCGCCCGAGTCTCTTCGGACGGCGCAATCATTACGTTAGTCGCGTGTTTACGACAGATCGAAGCGATCCGCGTTCATCACCTTGTTCCAGGCCGAGACAAAGTCGCAGACGAATTTGCCCCCGGCATCGGCCTGACCGTAGACCTCGGCCAGCGCTCGCAGTTGCGAGTTTGACCCAAAGACCAGATCAACACGTGTTCCGGTCCACTTGACCGCCCCGCTGGTGCGGTCGCGGCCTTCATAGACGCCGTTGCCCGCAGCTTTCCACTCGGTACCCATGTCCAGCAGGTTGGTAAAGAAATCGGTGCTGAGCGTGCCGACGTTGTTAGTGAACACACCATGTGTTGTGTCGCCGAACGTCGCGCCCATTACCCGAAGCCCGCCAACCAACGCCGTCATTTCCGGGGCTGACAGAGCCAGCAGCTGCGCCCGATCGATCAACAGTTCTTCGGGCGATACGCTGTAGTCGGACTTTTGATAGTTCCGGAAGCCGTCTGCAAATGGCTCCATCACCGAGAACGACTCGACATCCGTCTGATCCTGCGTCGCATCTGTGCGGCCCGGGGCGAACGGTACCTGAACCTCATGACCCGCCGCTTTGGCGGCCTGTTCAATACCGGCTGCACCGCCCAGAACGATCACATCGGCCAAAGAGACCCGTTTGTTGCCCGACTGCGCATCGTTAAACGCTTTCTGAACGCCTTCCAACGCATCCAGCGCTTTGGACAGCTTCATCGGTTCGTTCACGTCCCAGTCTTTCTGCGGCGCAAGACGGATGCGGGCGCCATTGGCTCCGCCGCGCTTGTCCGACCCGCGGAATGTCGAGGCCGAAGCCCAGGCGGTCGACACCAGTTCAGAGACCGACAGGCCGGCTGCCAGAATCTTGCTCTTCAGGTCAGCCGCATCCGTGTCGTCGATCAGGTCGTGATCCACGGCCGGTACATTGTCCTGCCACAGCAACTCTTCGGTCGGGGCCTCATCACCGATATAGTTCGAGCGCGGGCCCATATCGCGGTGGGTCAGCTTGAACCAGGCACGGGCAAAGGCGTCCGCGAACTCTTCCGGGTTCTCGTGGAACCGCTTTGAGATCGGGCCATAGATCGGGTCCATGCGCATCGCCATGTCCGCCGTTGTCATCATTGTCTTGACCTTTTTCGACGGATCATGCGCCGCAGGGGCCATATCTTCTTCTTTCACGCCGACCGGTTCCCAGATCCAGGCGCCCGAGGGGCTTTTGGTCAGGTTCCAGTCATAGCCGAACAGCAGGTCGAAATAGCCATTGTCCCATTGGATCGGGTTCGCGGTCCACGCCCCTTCGATCCCGCTGGTGGTGGTGTCGTCACCCTTGCCCGAACCGAACTTGTTTATCCAGCCAAAGCCCATTTCCTCGATCGGCGCAGCCTCGGGTTCCGGACCAACCAGATCGGGATCACCTGCGCCGTGTGCCTTGCCAAAGGTGTGACCACCCGCGACCAATGCGACTGTCTCTTCGTCATTCATTGCCATCCGACCAAACGTGTCGCGGATGTCACGACCAGAGGCCAACGCATCAGGCTGCCCGTCGGGGCCCTCGGGGTTCACATAGATCAGGCCCATCTGCACGGCGGCCAGCGGGTTTTCCAGATCACGCTCGCCTGAATAGCGGCTGTGAGGGTTGTCTGTCGGAGCGAGCCATTCCGTTTCCGTACCCCAATAGATGTCTTCTTCGGGTGCCCAGATGTCTTCGCGGCCACCGGCAAAGCCAAAGGTCTTGCCACCCATGGATTCGATGGCGCAGTTACCCGCCAAAATAATCAGATCTGCCCAGGAAATCTGATTGCCGTATTTCTGTTTGATTGGCCACAGCAGACGGCGCGCCTTGTCCAGGTTGCCGTTGTCCGGCCAGCTGTTCAGCGGCGCAAAGCGTTGGTTGCCGGTCGACGCGCCACCACGGCCATCTGCGGTCCGGTACGTCCCGGCGCTGTGCCAGGCCATCCGGATGAACAGCCCACCGTAATGACCGTAATCCGCCGGCCACCAATCCTGAGAATCCGTCATCAGCGCGTACAGGTCTTCCTTCAGCGCCTTCATGTCCAGTTTCTTGAACTCTTCCGCGTAATTAAAATCGCCCCCAAGCGGGTTCGACGCGGGCGCATGCTGGTGTAGGATCGACAGGTTCAGTTGGTTGGGCCACCAATCCCGGTTTGACCGGGTTCCGGCGCCATGCATCACCGGGCATCCGCCCGTTTTGGGGTTATCACTTCCATCCATATCGATCTCCATTCCTGGCTAATTTCCGGCAGGTTCGCACGGTTCAAACTTGGTCGATCAAGAACTCATGCAGATGACACCTTTACCCGCCCTTAACTCGCGCCCAGGGGCACGCGTTTTTCGCTCGGGGGGATCGGCGACTCTTTGGTCTTGTCACCACCAGAAGTAGCAAATCAAAATCATGCATAAAAGTTTTGTTTAATGATGAATGCGATAGGAAATGATTATGGTATTTTCATAATCCACTGCGTGACAACCCGTTCACCGGCAGCACCACAAAATAACCTTGGGTCACATCCCAATAGCGCCAATTGTTTTTTTCGACCGCTGCGCCACTGTCAGACCCACGGAAGGTTACAGGCATAGCCATACCCGATCCGGCACTGAGGGAGTCAAAATGGAATTCGACTACGTCATCGTTGGCGGCGGGTCCGCGGGTTCGGTACTGGCCAATCGCCTCAGCGCCGACCCAAACACCCGCGTTTGCCTGCTTGAGGCTGGCGGTCGTGGCGACAGTATTCTGGTCCGTATGCCCTCGGCCGTGGTCGCTGCCCTGCCCGGGCGGCCAAAGATCAACAACTGGGCGTTCGAGACCGTGCCACAGCCGGGCCTGAACGGACGCCGGGGGTATCAGCCGCGCGGCAAGGCACTGGGTGGGTCCAGTGCCATCAATGCGATGCTTTACATACGGGGACAGCGTCAGGACTATGACGGCTGGTCCGATCTGGGCTGCACCGGCTGGGATTGGGAGAGCGTGCTACCCTTTTTCAAACGATCCGAGAATAATGAGGACGGAGCCGATGATCTGCATGGTGACAGCGGTCCGGTTCAGGTTTCACACCAAAAAGAGCCGCGCCCGATCACTCATGATTTCATCCGCGCAGCCGAACAATTGCAGCACCGCCGCACGCATGACTTTAACCGTGGCAACAATGAAGGGGTCGGCCTGTACCAAGTGACCCAATTTCACGACCCGGCCCGAAATGGAGAGCGTTGTTCAGCAGCTGCGGCCTATGTCTTTCCGGTGATGGACCGCCCGAACCTGAAAGTCATCACTCATGCAGTGGCAAAAGAACTGACATTCGACGGCAAGCGCGCGAGCGGCGTGATCTACAAGAAAAAAGGCAAAGGGCCCGACATCGTGGTTACGGCCAGACGAGAAGTGCTGATTTGTGCCGGTGCACTCAAATCTCCACAATTGCTGCAACTGTCAGGAATTGGGGATGGCGCGGACCTTGCCCGACACGGCATCACCGTGCGCCATAACCTGCCCGGCGTTGGCCAGAACCTGCAGGATCACCTAGATTTTATTCTGTCCTACAAAACAAAAGACACTGACAATTTCGGGATCGGGGCGACCGCATCGGTGAACCTGCTGCGGCACCTGCTGCGTTGGCGTAAGACCGGCGTTTCAATGGCGGCCACGCCGTTTGCCGAAGGGGCGGCTTTTCTGAAAACATCGCCTGATCTGGATCGGCCTGATATTCAGCTGCATTTCACTATTGCCTTGGTCGACGATCACGCCCGCAAACTGCATTACGGTCACGGATTTACTTGCCACGTCTGCAAATTGCGCCCCGAAAGCCGGGGCACGGTGGGGCTGCACAGCGCCGACCCATTCGCCGCCCCTGCCATTGATCCAGCGTTCCTGTCTGACGACCGTGATCTGGAAACGCTGATCAAGGGCGCGCGGATGACGCGTGACATCATTCAGGCCCCGGCGCTGGAGAAGTATCGGCACAAGGAAATGTTCGGAACCGAAACCGCGCAAACCGATGCCGATTGGGAAAACCACATCCGCGATCGCGCCGACACGATCTATCACCCGGTCGGGACCTGCAAAATGGGTTTGGATGACATGGCCGTGGTCGACCCGGAATTGCGCGTACGTGGTATCGATGCGCTGCGCGTGATCGACGCTTCGGTTATGCCGACGCTGGTGTCCGGCAACACCAATGCTCCCACCATCATGATTGCCGAAAAGGCCGCTGAACTGATCAAGGCTGCTGGCTGAGCGTCAGGTGTCTTTCATCAGGGCCTCAAGCCCGGTGCGGTAATCAGGATAAAGCAGACGTACGCCCAGTTCGTCCTTGATCCGATCATTCCTGACCCGCTTGTTTTCGTTATAGAAACTGCGGGCCATTGGGGTCAGATCAGCCTCGTCGAACGGCACCTCTGGCGGTAAGGGCAGGCCCTGCAACTCAGCGGCATAGGCGATCACGTCCTGCGGTGGCACCGGCTCATCATCGCAGACGTTATATATGGCACCAGGGTTGGGCGCGGCCATCGAGGCGGCCAGAACCTGTGCGATATCCGCGACGTGAATGCGCGAAAACACCTGACCGGGCTTGATAATACGCCGCATCCCCGCCCGCTTGAGCTTGGAAAACGGACCGCGACCGGGACCATAGATGCCCGCCAGCCGGAAAATATGTGTGGGCAGATCAGGGATGCTCATCCACTGCTGTTCAGCCTTCACCCGCCATCTGCCACGCTCAGCCGTGGGCGCAGGCGGGGTAGTTTCATCCACCCATGCGCCTTGATGATCGCCATAGACTGCGGTCGTCGACAGGTATCCCACCCATTCAAACTGCGCAGCCCGCGCAGAAATCTCATCTTGCAGGGCAGCCAGCACCGGGTCTCCGTCCGCTTTCGGCGCCGTCGAAATCAGCAAATGCGTCACCCCGTCCAGATTCGGCACCTGCCCTGGCCAGACCAGCGGGTCTGCTCCGGATGCGCGAATAGCGGGGGATTGGGCCGGGTCGCGTGTGGTGCCGCAGATACGCCAACCTTGTGGTTCAAGTAGCTGGGACAAGGCTTGCGCCGAATATCCGTGGCCGAACGAAAAAAGAGTTCCTGTCATGGCGCCTTAGATGATCCGCAATCCCGGCGGATGCAAGCAATTGCGCCGGAATACTTGATTCGAATCCCTCAATGCGCCTTTCTTTTGAGTATGAGTGACAAAACACCCAATCTGCACGCTGCCTATGCCCTGGACTCACCGGAAGAACACAAACGGCTCTATGCCGAGTGGGCCGGGGACTATGACGATTCCTTTGCAGCACTTGAAGACTATCAACTGCACATCCATACGGCCCGTGCCTTTGTGAGCGCGGGTGGGCAAGGCCCGGTTCTGGATGTGGGCGCAGGCACAGGACTGTGCGGTGCGGTTCTGGCCGGTCTGGGCGTCGGGCCAATTGACGCCACGGATATCAGCGCCGAAATGCTGGATCAGGCCATGCGCAAGGATATCTACCGCGATGCGATTGAGGCAGACCTGAACCAGGGTATCCCGGTCCCGCGCGACAGCTATGCGGGCATCGTATCCTCGGGCACTTTCACCCATGGCCATCTGGGCCCTGAGGCCCTGCCCGCCCTGCTGCGCATCGCCCGCCCCGGCGCACAGTTCGCCCTGTCGATCAACGCAAAACACTATGAAAAAATGGGCTTTGCCGAAACCTTGCATAAAATGGCGCAGGGCCAGATTCGAAACCTGACCCTGCCCGAGGTGCGCATCTATGGGGACCTCGCCGCAGGCCCCAACAAGGATGATACCGCTCTGATCGCCTTGTTCGAGCGGAGCTGACCTTTCAGGTATACATCTGCTTTTTGAAAGCGCGCGTCCGCGTCGTCGCCTCGGCCGAGCCGTCGTGATAGGTGCCAAACCACTTGTCGAACGGAATCTCAGAGGTGCCGTAGTTGCACTCGAAATACCGATGATGCAGCTGGTGGAAGAAGTCCCCTGCGCGGGCGGCATCGGTTTCCCGGGCACGCAGCTTTTCAAATCCGGAATGCGACAGGACCGGGCTGACCTGTTGGAAATAGGCATGGAACAGCAGGTGCAGCGGATGCGAGGGCACGATCAAGTGGATGAAGTAGGTGGTGAAGTACAGGATGTTTTCGAACCAATGGTTTGAAATGCCTGACCACGGCCCCGTATTTACGTTGCGGTGATGCACGGCATGCACGTGTTTATACAGCTTGGGGTGATGTTCCAGCCGATGCACCCAGTAAAAATGCAATCCCGACCACATCGGTATGAATGCCAGCCAAACCACGCACCAGACCGGTGCGCTGGCCCAAGTTACGGTGGGCACATAGCCGTTCGCCATCGCCCAGTAGATGATCCACTGATACACTGTCGCGACTGTCATCGCGCTGCCCAGCGTCCACCAGATATTGTCCCAAACCTGATTGCGAAAGGTGAACGTGCCGTTGCTGCGGGTCAGGTCGCGGCGGTCGAACTTTTTGTACATGCCCTGCCCTTTGCGCATGTACAGCCACCAGTGCAGACCACCCGCGATTAGAATCTGAGGCACCATGTTCAGCAGCCAAATGCGGAACATCCAGCCGGGTGCAAAGCTTGTCATCGTCTCTAACGCTGGGAAAAAGAGTACATAGGCTGTCACCGCCACCACCAAGCACAGAGTCAGCGACGTGATCTGCAACCAGGCACCGCTATACCATTTCAGCACGGCAGCGGGGCGCGGGGGCCAGTTGAACAACGGGTTCAATCCCACTGGCCCCTCGGGGTGGTAATTCCAGCGGGCGGCTTCGGGGTCCTGAGTGGAATCAGTCATAGCATTACCCTTTATGAGGCGTAGTCTGAGCCATCGGCATCCAGCAGAGCCTTGATTTCACGCAGATGCGCATCGGCCTGGTCGGGATACTCGTCCAGTTCCTGTGCCGTCTTTTCGGCAATCTCATCCGACAACACGCGCAACGGCTGGCCGGTTTGCAGCGCACGGATATACGTTTCGGCCGCGCGTTCGAAATAGTACAACCGGTTGAACGCATCCGCGGGATCGCTTCCGATCACCAACACGCCATGGTTGCCCATGATCATGACCTTCTTCTGCGGATCCGACAGCATTGACGCGCAGCGCTCACCTTCGCTTTCAAAGGCCAGACCACCAAATTCGTTATCCACCACATAGCGATTGTAGAAGGTGGCCGTATTCTGATCGATCGGCGGCAGGCGACTGTCGGCCAGCGAGGCCAGAACGGTGGCAAAGATCGAATGCACATGCATCACACAGCGCGCATGCGGGCAATGGCGGTGGATCGAGCCATGCAATCCCCACGCGGTTGGGTCAGGCGCACCGGGCTGAGACATGACGTTCGGGTCATTGGCATCCAGCAGCAACAGATTCGAGGCCTTGATACGGGCAAAATGCATCTGATTGGCATTCATCAGAAACTGCGTGCCATCATCATTCACTGCCAGACTGAAATGATTGGCGACGCCTTCATGCATGTTCAGACGTTCTGTCCAACGAAAGGTGGCGGCAAGATCTACGCGGTCCTCCCAGTGGTCGATATTGGGGCGCAGGTTTGTGATGGCCATTGCGGGCTCCGATAGGGTAGTTAGGGCTGCGGAAAAGCCTGCCTGCGCTTTAAAAAATTGACCAACGAAAAAAACAGTCCTAATTCATAAGTTGAGCTAATGGCAGGATTATGCGAATGCAGAAACAGCTTCCTCCGCTGGGGTGGTTACGCACGTTTGAAGCCGCTGCGCGCCACTTGTCCTTCACCGGCGCTGCCCGCGACCTGAACATGACCCAAAGCGCGGTCAGCCAGCAGATCAAATCGTTGGAGGGATATCTGGGCCAGCCCCTGTTCCTGCGCCGCCCGCGCGCGCTGGAACTGACCGAGGCCGGCATCACCTATCTGCCGGTGGTGCGCGAGGCGTTTCGAACGCTGGTCCGCGGCACGCAAGCCGTCACAGGCGCGCAGCAAAACGCCGTTCAGGTGCAAAGCAACATCACGTTTGCCGTCAATTGGCTGGCCCCGCGCCTGCCGCAATTCCGCGAGGCACACCCAGAAGTCCAACTGAACATTTTTACCGAATTATGGGAGCCGCGGGAGATGGCCGAAGGGGCCGCCGTGGAAATCCGATTTTCTCTGCGCCCATCCGATATGGTGCGAACGGAATTGTTGCGGACCGATTATTATTACCCAGTCTGTGCGCCGGGCTATGAAGTGATGCTGGACACGCTGCAACTAAAGCCGTTGTTCGATTGTTCGAATCTGCTGTCAAACTGGGCAAATTGGGCCGAAGAACAGGCTCTAATTTGGGGAAATCCGCCTATCACTTACTCGACAACCTATTTGGTCAGCCTGTCCGTCGCGATGGCAGGCGGGGGGCTATGCCTGACCCACGACACTATTGCACGCGGCTTAATCGAACAGGGGCGGCTTGTGGCCCCCTTTGCCCATCGCGCTCCAATGCCCGAAGCCTATTATCTGTTATTGTCACCCCAAGCCGAAGAAACCCCGGGGGCGCTGGCTTTTGCAGATTGGTTGCGCCGCGAGATGGAGGCAGACGCGCAGTCTTGATAAGGGGTACTCCCGCCCATCGTCACTGCCGCTGTGCGGCACTTCCTCTGGTTGGGTCCGGCAGCGCTGACGCGCTGCGTGACGGTTTCATGACAGCTGTACGGTGGGGGTTGAACCTTTCTCTGCATTCAGGAAAGTTGAGCCATGGAATACACACCTTTCCCAAGCTGGCCCGATGTCGCCCCTAAATTGATTGCCGTTGCCGCGGGACGGGAGGCCGCGGATTTGGTCATTCGCGGCGGCACTTGGGTGAATGTACATAGCCGCGAAACCCTACCCGATCACGACATTGCCATTGCCGCCGGGCGCATCGCGTATGTTGGGTCCGACGCGTCCCATTGCATTGGCCCCGACACGCAGATCATCGAAGCACATGGTCGCTATATGCTGCCGGGACTGTGCGACGCCCATATGCATATCGAATCGGGGATGTTGACCCCGGCTGAGTTTGCCCGTGCGGTGATTCCGCATGGCACCACCTCGATGTTCACCGACCCGCATGAGATTGCGAATGTGCTGGGGCTAGACGGCGTGCGCATGATGCATGATGAGGCGCTGATGCAGCCGGTGAACATCTTCACGCAGATGCCGTCATGTGCGCCGTCGGCACCGGGGCTTGAGACCACAGGTTATGAAATTACTGCTGAGGATGTGGCAGAGGCCATGAACTGGCCGGGCATCATCGGGCTGGGCGAGATGATGAATTTCCCCGGCGTTATTCACGGCGATCCGAAGATGCTTGCTGAAATCGCTGCGACCCAGCGAGCCGGGAAAACAGTCGGTGGGCATTACGCTTCGCCTGATTTAGGGCCTGATTTTGCAGCATATGTGGCCGGCGGACCAGCGGATGATCACGAAGGCACTTGCGAGGCCGATGCCATTGCCCGCGTGCGGCAGGGCATGCGGTCGATGATGCGGCTGGGCTCGGCTTGGTTTGATGTGGAAAGCCAGATCACAGCGGTCACCAATAAAGGATTGGACCCGCGCAATTTCATCCTGTGTACCGATGATTGTCATTCCGGCACCCTGGTCAATGACGGACACATGAATCGGGTTGTGCGCCATGCAATTGCTTGTGGTTGCGATCCGCTGGTGGCCTTGCAGATGGCAACGATCAACACGGCCACCCATTTCGGGTTGGAGCGTGAGATCGGTTCGATCACTCCGGGACGGCGAGCGGATATTATTCTCAGCTCGGACCTGACCGAGCTGCCCATCGAGATGGTCATTGCCCGCGGTCAGATTGCCGCCGAAAAGGGCGCAATTTCAGTAGATTGCCCGCATCTGAACTGGCCGGGTACTGCGCGCGACACCGTACATTTGGGGCACGCACTGACCGGTGCGGATTTCGAAATCAATGCCCCCGCAGGTGCCAATCGTGTGCAGGCCAATGTGATTGGCGTTGTGGAAAATCAGGCCCCCACAAAGGCGCTGAAATGCGAGCTGCCAATCATCGGCGGGTTGGTCGAAGGCGAAGGCGAGGTCTGCCAGATCGCGCTGGTCGAGCGCCACCGCGCCACCGGGGGGGTGACAAACGCCTTTGTCTCGGGCTTTGGATATCAAGGCAAAATGGCGATGGCTTCGACTGTGGCGCATGACAGTCACCACATGATCGTTGTCGGCACCGACCGTGACCAGATGGCACTGGCAGCAAACCGTTTGGCCGAGGTGGGGGGCGGCATCACTATATTCCGCGATGGCGCGGAACTGGCACTGGTGGAACTGCCCATTGCAGGCCTGATGTCGGATAGCCCAGCGACTGAAGTGGCGGCGAAAGCAGAACAGATGGTCGCGGCGATGCAGGCCTGCGGCTGCCAGTTGAACAACGCGTATATGCAGCACTCGCTGCTGGCCTTAGTCGTGATTCCCGAATTGAGGATTTCAGACCTTGGGCTGGTGGATGTGCGGACCTTTGAAAAGATCGACCTTTTGGAACCCCTTGCATGACAATAATCAGAACACCCGACGTTCCTACACCCGAGAAGTTCACCGACCCCGCGGCGGCGGTGGCTCGTCTGGAAGAGATTTACGATCAGGCGACCCAGTTCCTCTGCGACAGCTTTGCAAAGGCAATAGAAGGGGAGGCACCGCCCGAACGATTCAGAGCCTATTACCCGGAAATTCGCATCAAAACGGCGACCTATGCTCAGGTCGACAGCCGGCTTAGCTTTGGTCACGTCTCTGAACCCGGCACCCATGCCACCACGGTGACACGGCCCGATTTGTTCCGGTCCTACCTGACGCAGCAGATCGCCCTTTTGATCCGCAACCACGGCCAACCTGTGTCCATCGGCGCGTCGGACACGCCGATCCCGGTGCATTTTGCCGTCGCTAACAATCCCGACCTGGTGGTTCCGCATCAGGGAGCAGCCGGGTTTACGCTGCGCGATGTGTTCGACGTGCCGGATCTGACAACAACCAATGATGACATCGTTAACGGGGTTCATGATCACGAAGGGGATCACGGCCCGCTGGCCTTGTTCACCGCGCAACGGGTGGATTATTCGCTGGCACGGCTGGCGCATTATACGGCGACCGATCCCAGCCATTTCCAGAACCACGTGTTGTTCACCAACTACCAGTTCTATGTGTCCGAATTCGAAAACTACGCCCGATCACAGCTGGCCGATCCGGAAAGCGGCTATACCAGCTTTGTTTCAACCGGAAATGTCGAGATCACCTCGCCAGATGGCACATTGGACCAACCCCTGAAACTGCCGCAAATGCCGACCTATCACCTCAAACGCGAGGATGGGTCCGGGATTACTCTGGTCAATATCGGGGTGGGGCCGTCGAACGCCAAAACAGCCACCGACCATATTGCCGTCCTGCGCCCGCATGCCTGGTTGATGGTGGGCCATTGCGCCGGATTGCGGAACACCCAGGCATTGGGGGATTTCGTGCTGGCCCATGCCTATCTACGCGAAGACAAGGTACTGGACGACGACCTGCCCGTCTGGGTGCCGATCCCGCCCCTGGCCGAGGTTCAGGTCGCGTTGGAACGCGCCGTGGCCGAAGTCACCGAACTGGAAGGCTATGAACTCAAGCGGATCATGCGGACAGGTACCGTCGCCTCGGTCGACAACCGCAACTGGGAACTGCGCGACCAATCCGGCCCAGTCCAACGCCTCAGCCAATCCCGCGCGATTGCACTGGATATGGAAAGCGCCACCATCGCCGCCAATGGCTATCGTTTCCGGGTTCCATACGGCACATTGCTGTGTGTGTCCGACAAACCGCTGCATGGTGAATTAAAGCTTCCCGGGATGGCGTCGGCGTTCTATACCACTCAGGTCAGCCGCCATCTGGCGATCGGAATCCGTGCGATGGAACACCTGCGCGGCATGCCGTTAGAGCGTCTGCACAGCCGGAAATTGCGTTCATTTGACGAAACGGCCTTTCTCTGAAGCAAAAAAGCAACGAAATCCCCCTATTTTTAGGGTTTTCGACGCTACTATTCGTTGTGTTCGCCCACAATATCCCGTTACAGTTACGCGGTGAGGCCCTATTTATCGGGCACGTTAAGGAGACCAAGAAATGGCAAAGCCTATGACAAAGACTCAGCTGGTTGCTGCTCTCGCTGAGGAAATGGGAACCGACAAGAAAGCTGCAAACGCTGCGCTTGAGGCCGTGACCGGCCTGATCACCCGCGAAGTGTCGGCTGGTGGTGCGGTAACCCTGCCCGGTGTTGGCAAAATCTACTGCCGCGAGCGCCCCGAGCGCATGGTGCGCAACCCCGCCACCGGCGAGCAGTTCAAGAAAGAAGCCGACAAGGTGGTCAAGATGACCATCGCGAAGGCGCTGAAGGACAGCGTGAACGGCTGATCCCAGTCTAAACGGACAAGCGATTGAGGGCCGCCGATTGGGGGCCCTTTTTCTTTGCCTCTCAGTGCAGGCTTAGCAGCACTTCCAAATCGCGGCGGTTGAGGCGGGTCATCAAAGCCCTGTCATCAGCAGACAGTTTTGCCCCTTTGCGAATGTATGCCTCGAGATACGCGGCAATTTCACTGGTCGAGCGATAGTACAAATCCGGCGAAGACCGGCTGAGTTCATCCACAAGCCTAAACAGCAGTTTCTTCTGTTTTTCCGAGTCCAGATCTTTGCGTTTTTCTTCCAGCATGAAGTTTCCTATCACCCTTACAGACGAGGTAGGGCTTCATAGCTCTTCAACAACTCTTACGCGTTGTTTCTTTCCGATATTTTGGGCGCTTTTTTTGCATCTAGCGACTAGAAGCAATTTTGATTGCGATGAGTTCTTTCGGCCCAAAGATCAAAACCCTGTTTAAAAACTTAAATTGGCAACCAGCAATCCGCCTCGTCAAAATAAAACCTCGTGAAAACTGGAGGCGCAAGGAAGGGACTTGGCCTCAATAAGATTTCTATCAAAGCTGTTTCATCTGGAAGCTTTTCACTACTTACTAAAGAACTTTCGGCGTCAATAACCCAGTGGTGCAAGTTTTTTGATTTTAAAACCGAGACGAAAGCGTGCTTCTTCAAACAGCCAACTTTCGCGGTTTCATCAATCAAACGAATTTAGGAAGTTTGTCGACCGCTCAGGCTCTCAAGAGCCGCCAATCGATAAGACTGATAAGCAAAAGCAAGCAATGAGAATAGCAGTAAAAGAATTATTCTTTTCATAATCTTAAGCTACGCATACACAATTGATTTCACAAGCCGACGCAAAGCCATAATCTTACTCTGCAAAGCTGCGAAAACTGCCTGCTTTTCCGATGGAAACAACGGGCGCCTTGGCGCCCGTTGTTTGGTTAATCGCCAAAGTTGATCAGTGAACCGTCTCAACCTTGTGGAAATCCAGATCGCGGTCTTCGGGCATCGAGTCGATGCTCAGCACCTCTTTGCGCTTGGCGATCAGGATATAGACCACGCAGGCCAGATACAGGCCGACGACCACCGCTCCGATCCACTGGATCTGCAACCACTGGCTCTGGAACAACAGGGTCAGCACGAACAGCAGCACAACGTTGCCTGCGACATAAATCGCCTTGCCGAACCGCTCGACCGTCATGTTCAGGTTGTCAGTGTAGAGCCTAATAAGCGAGTCCAGCGAGTTGATCACGAAGGTCACGCCCACAATCACCATCGCGATGTTGGTGATGCCTGCGGTGCTGATGCCGTTCAGGTGGTAGTAGTAGAGAACAGTGAACCAGATCGCCAACGGGATCGACGGGAAGATCAGCAGCGCCGCCAGCAATTGCCAGGTCTTCAACCCACCCACAAAGCGCGAGGTGAACTGGCCAATCATGATCGACCACGCAAACCACCAGAACAGGTAGAAGGCGTGATAGTCGGTCAGCGGCAGGACGAATTTGTGCAGGTTGGCGAAATAGGCCCCGATATTGCTGCTGGTTTCCGCAAAACCGGTAAAGCCCATGCCAGCTGCAACCCACATGCCAAGGATCAGCGCCAGAAACAGAAAGGTCGAGCCCACCGAAAGGATACGCACGTATTTCAGGTCGGTCGACGAATAGGCCGCCGCCAGAATGACCACAAATACGATGACATAGAAGGTGGTGACCACGGATTCACCGTCTCCGACCTCGGGCAGGTAGCCGGGCAGGTAGATCAGGAACAGGCTGGCGGTAAAGGCGCAGGTGCCGATGATGACCACGTTGTTGATCAGCTTGACCAGCGGGATCTCAAAGAACTTGACCCGCGGTTCGATCACGCAGAAGTAGAACGCGGTCAGGAAATAGAAGGCCCAGATCAGAAAGCCCCAGAACCCGAACTCGATCGCCAGCGGATTAGCAAAGGCATAGGCTGGATCTTCGGCATAGCCGCCGAACTCGGTCAGCGGGAACATGATCAGGCCGACATCCAGACCGGATGTGAACAAGATCGCGATGAAGGTGAACAGATGGACAGGCGTCACGCCGACGCAGCGCAGATTCCACCATTTCACTACGAAGAAAGCGACCAGGCCCAAAGCCAATAGGACGCCAAAAGACAGAATGTATTCCAGAAGCACTGACAAACCTCCCATAATCAGCCAGATTTTTCGCATCTATCTTTAATTGGCCAGTCAATCAATAAAAACGTCGCAGTTTTCACGCTTGCCCCAAAGGTGTGGTTTTTTGGCAAGGGGCGGTTGCGGCCTGATGGAAATTCGGAAACAGTCGCCGCGTTCTGACTGGGGGATGCTCAATGGATCTGCGCGCCATCGCCATGGGGCTGGTTTTTGCTTTTATCTGGTCCTCGGCTTTCACCTCAGCCCGGATCATCGTTGCCGATGCGTCGCCTCTGTTCTCGCTGGCACTGCGATTCTTGATATCGGGATTGATAGGCGTGGCTATCGCACGGGCCATGGGGCAAAGCTGGCACCTGACCCGATCCCAGTGGCGCGCTACAATTCTGTTCGGAATCTGCCAGAATGCCCTTTATTTGGGTCTGAATTTCTATGCGATGCAAACAGTCGAAGCCTCGGTGGCGGCTATAATCGCGTCCACCATGCCGTTGCTGGTCGCTTTGGCCGGATGGTTGTTTTTGGGTGAAAAGCTGCGCCCGGTTGCGGTGCTGGGTCTGATCGCCGGATTTGCTGGCGTCGCCCTGATCATGAGCACCCGTATCGGCGGTGGCCTCGACCTGTTTGGTGTGGCTTTGTGTTGTATCGGGGCGCTGGCGCTGACTTTTGCCACACTGACCATCCGCGGCGCCACATCGGGCGGCAATTTCATGATGGTAGTCGGATTGCAGATGCTTGTGGGCTCAGCCGTTCTGTTTGTTGCCGCCCCCATATTCGAGACGATCTTTATCCACCCAACCGTGCCCCTGGCGATGGCCTTCACCTATACCACTTTGTTCCCGGGCCTGTTGGCCACGCTAATCTGGGTTCTGCTGCTGGACCGGATCGGAGCCACCCGCGCGGCGACCTTCCATTTCCTCAACCCGGTCTTCGGCGTTACCATCGCCGCTATTCTATTGGGTGAAAAGCTAGGCCCGCTGGATGCTGTCGGGGTTGGGATCACGACACTGGGCATTTTAGCGGTGCAGCTTTCCCGCCAACCTGCTCAGGGCAAAAAAGCCTCGACCTGACGCAGCAGCTTGGGTGAGTCCGGTTTCACACTTGCACCATATGTAACGACGACTTCCCCGTTGGGATCGAGCAATATTTTGTTAAAATTCCAACCAGGCTCAAATCCGGTTTGCGCCTTTACCTCCTTGTAAAATGGATGGGCATCGGCACCCCTGACCGGCGTAATATCCGTCATTGGCAATGTTAGTCCATAATTCAACTCGCAGAATTGCCGGACTTCTTCAGCAGACCCTAACTCCTGATTGAACGAGTCTGACGGCACGGCCAAAACCACAAGTCCGCGGTTAGAATAAACCTCATGCACCTTTTGCAGAGATTCATATTGTCCGGTAAATCCGCAGTGTGACGCAGTGTTGACGACAAGAACCGGTTGTCCCCTCCAATCTGCGATCGAAATGGTGCCACCATCGATTGACGCGAATTCTCCGATCAGCGGCGCGGCCTGAACGGCGCGACCAAGCATTATCAAAGCCGTTAGTAGAAGCATTCTGATCATTACATGGCCTCCCTTTGCTCTCATTACGTACGGAAACCGATTGCAGATCACCTGCACGACTGCGCGAGGACACTGAAATAGGGCTTTGAATTCTGCACCCCTGCCCCCAGATTATGCCACAAGTTTAATGACCGGAGGACCCATGACCCAATTCACTAAATCCCCCGAGGCCATCGCGGCATTGTCGCCCGAAGAGTTTCACGTCACGCAGCGCAGCGGAACTGAGCGCCCGGGCACCGGCAAATACCTGAGCAACAAGGAACCGGGTATTTACGTGGACATCGTCTCGGGCGAGCCGTTGTTCGCCTCGACCCACAAATACGAATCCGGTTGCGGCTGGCCCAGTTTCACAAAGCCCATCATCCATGAGCATGTGGAGGAGTTTCACGACGCCACCCATGGTATGATCCGCACGGAAGTCCGCTCAAAACATGGCGACAGCCATCTGGGGCATGTGTTCCCGGACGGCCCGCGTGAACATGGCGGGCTGCGCTACTGTATCAACTCTGCCGCCTTGCGATTCATTCATCGCGATGAGATGGAGGCCGAAGGTTATGGCGAGTACCTGATCCATGTGGAGGACATCAAATGACCGAACAACGCGCCGTTCTTGCCGGGGGCTGTTTCTGGGGCATGCAAGACCTGATCCGCAAATTGCCGGGCGTGTCGCGCACGCGCGTTGGCTATACTGGCGGTGACGTGCCCAATGCCACCTATCGCAATCACGGCACCCATGCCGAAGGGATTGAGATCTTTTTCGATCCAGCCAAGATAACCTATCGCGAATTGCTGGAGTTTTTCTTTCAGATCCACGACCCGACCACGCCGAACCGTCAGGGCAATGATCGCGGGATGAGCTATCGCTCGGCCATCTATTTTGTCGATGACGAGCAAAAACAAGTGGCGCTGGATACGATCGCCGATGTGAATGCCAGCGGTCTGTGGCCCGGCAAAGTGGTGACCGAGGTCGAGCCCGTCAGTGATTTCTGGGACGCCGAGCCCGAACATCAGGATTACCTGGAACGTATCCCAAACGGTTACACTTGCCACTTCCCGCGCGCGGGGTGGGTTCTGCCCAAACGCGACGCGGCTGAATAATACGGGTAGCCCCCTGCGGGGCTATTCCGACGCAACGCGGGGCCTGCCACTGGCCTCAACGGTGACCATAGCCTCGACGAATACCTCCTGCGCTTCGATACGGGCAGTGCGGATGTCCCGGTCAACCACGACCCGTATATCCGCAGCCCCGGCCTGACGCACAGCGCCCTCTGCCTCGTCCCGCAGCACCGATTCAAGCATGTCCAGCGCCTTGTCGGACTCGGTGAAATCCTGTGGACCGTCCTCAAGATGTACCCTGAACCGCCCCTCGGACGGGGATGTCACCGTGCCGGACCGGCGCAGGGTCAGCCGTCCGACCACAGCACCGATGGCGTTGGCCACGCCCGCGTGTTCAGGCAGGATCATGCGGGCGTGCAGTCGTTCCCCAACCGCTGGGTAATAGCTGGGGGCCGAGGCCCCAAGACCCACCACATCCACATTCAACGCTGTATCCAGCGCCAAAAGTCCACGATGGCGCGCCAGCCCTTTTTGCGTCAGAACGTGACGGGCAAGATCGGCAGAGGGCACGCCAAAGTCATCGGCCTCTTCAGCAAAAGCACTCTCTAACAAGGTCAATACGGTCTGTTCGGTCAACTGGTCCACGATCATCTGCGCCAGCTTTTCCGGTGATGCGGCCAACATGTCGCCGGTTCCCACACGCTTGCGCGCGACAATCTCCAACGCTTTACGCGCCGCATCCGCATCCCACACATCCAGCCGGCCCAACATATGGCTGGCATCCGAAGGCGTCACGCCAGAGACCTGAACGATCCCGCGATCCACCAGGCGCGTCAGGGCACCGTTTTCCATCCGGGTGCGCAATAGATCGCTGAGCGGCATGACATTATTGCCCAACCGCTCCATCAACGCCTCTTCCCGCGCGCCCAGGCCTTCGGCGTGGATGCCTGGGACTTGGCGGGCAAACCGGGTATCATGTTCGCCCACCGTTGTGGACCGCAATTGCATATCCAAAACCGCGTGGACAACATCTGGTGCCTCAGATGCAATCAGGGAAACCGGCAAAACCCGTCGCGGCCCCAAAAACACACCGCCACCCAAACCTTCGGTCACCACATGCATCTGACTGTCACCACCCAGACCATGGGTACGCATCGCCACGGCTTCAACCATGGTGCGGAAACCGCCGACCTGAGCGCCCGCTGGGTCAATTGCAGGTTTGCCATCGCGGATCAGGGCCACATCCGTGGTCGTTCCACCGATATCCGACACCAGCGCATTCTCTGCCCCGGTCAGCCAACTGGCTCCGACGATAGACGCAGCAGGTCCGCTGAGGATGGTCTCAATCGGGCGTTCCCTTGCCTGTTCGGCACTCATCAACGCACCATCTCCACGCACAACCATCATCGGCGCGGTGATGCCCAATTCCAGCAACCGATCCTGTGCGCGCCCGATTAACCGGTCGATCATCCCGATCAAACGGGCGTTCAATACCGCCGTCACCGCCCGTTTCGGACCGTTCAATTTGGCTGACAGATGATGTGAGCATGTCACCGGCGCGCCGGTCCTGTCGGTGATGATCCGTGCGGCCTCCAGCTCATGTGCGGGGTTGCGGGTGGCAAATTGCGAGGCCACCGCAAAGCCAGATATGCCTTTATGAGAGTCTAAAAATGCGTCCAACGCGGTCACATCCAACGGCGTGGTCTCTCCCCCGGCATGGGTGTGACCCCCGGAAATTACCAACGCCGGATCGCCCTTCAGCGCATCCCGCAATCCGTGCTTATCCAGATCACCATCCTTGAACCCGATATAGATTAACGCAACCCGTCCACCCTGCCCTTCAACGAGCGCATTCGTGGCCAGTGTGGTCGACAAGGACGCCATGGAAATCTGCCCCGGCGCCACTTGCGCCGCATCCAGAACCGCCTGAATAGCCTTACCCACACCGATCGCCAGATCAGCTCGCGTGGTCAGGGACTTGGCCGAGGCGATCACCTCTCGCTCATCCCGGATCAGCACCGCGTCGGTGTAAGTTCCACCCGTATCCACCCCCAAAGCCAGCGCCATCGGGTTCTCCTTCCTGTTCGCTGCTGATGGGTGTAGCGGTTTGGACCGACACGTCCAGCCTGTTTGCGGCACTTACGCCAGTTGTTCGACCGCCCAGCGCGCAGCATCCGCCACCGTTGGGTCTGGATCTTCCACCAATCCTTGCGCCACCGGTCGCAACGAAGCCATTCCCGAATTGCCGATAGCATACAGAGCATTACGCACGAACCGATCGCGCCCGATCCGTTTGATGGGCGACCCGGAAAACTTCGCCCGAAACGCGGCATCGTCCAATACCGCCAGCTCAGCCAGGGGTGGCGCTTTCAGATCGTCCCGTGCGGCGTACCGGACATCGCTGGCCGCAACGGCGAATTTGTTCCACGGACAGGCTGCCAGACAATCGTCGCAACCGTAAATCCGATTGCCCAGCTTGCCGCGCAGGTCTTCCTCAATCGGACCTTTATGTTCGATTGTCAGATACGAAATGCAGCGCCGCGCATCCAACTGATACGGGGCCGGAAACGCCTCCGTTGGACATGAATCCAAACAAGCCCGGCATTTTCCACAATGATCGGTTTCGGCCACGTCGACCGGCAAGTCCAATGTCGTGAAAACAGAGCCTATAAAGGCCCAATTTCCCCAATCTCGGCTGACAAGGTTGGTATGTTTCCCCTGCCAACCCAGCCCTGCGGCATGGCCTAACGCCTTCTCTGGAACAGGCGCGGTATCAACAAAAACCTTAACTTCTCCGCCGCTTTCGGCAATCAGCCAGCGCGCCAGCCGCTTCAGCCGTTTCTTGACCAGATCATGATAATCCTTGTTCTGCGCATAGACAGAGATCGCTGCCCTGTCTGGATGATCCAGTATATCAGTCGGATCATGCTCGGGCGCATAGCTTTCGGCCAGCATGATCACCGACCGCGCCTCGGGCCACAGGGCCGCCGGATCACCCCGCCAATGGGTACGCTCAGCCATCCATCCCATCTGCCCATGATACTCAGCCTGAAGAAATGCCTCCAGCCGTGACGGCACCTGCGGTACATCCCAGGGTCGACAGATCCGGCAAGACACAAAGCCTTCGCTCAGTGCCTGCGCCACCAACTTTTCCTTTAGATCCGATCCGCTCTTCATCTGGCTAAAAATATCCTCGGGGGTGAATTGGCCTATAGGGCCAATAAGGGGCAGACAGCCCTTGTTCCACCCTATCAGAAATCCAGATCGGCGTAATGCGCAGGGGGTCGGAATCCAGGCACCTGATCCGCAAGAATCGACCGAAACGCGGGGCGTGACTTGATCTTGGCATACCAGTCTTTCACCGCTTGCGATCTATTCCAGTCCACGTCCGAGATATAATCCAGCGCTGACAAATGTGCAGCAGCGGCAAAATCGGCCAATGTCATCTGATCCCCCGCCAGCCAACGGCGGTGATCCAAAAGCCAGGCCATGTAGTCCAGATGATATTTGATTGCCCGCGCGCCTTCCTTGACGTTCTTGCTGTCCGGATAGCCTTCACCGGTGACTTTCTTGTTCACACGTTCATACAGCAGTTTCGAGGTCACCTCGTGGTGGAACTTATCATCGAACCACCCCACCAAACGCCGCACTTCGTACCGGCTTTCGGGTGTTTTCGGCATCAACGCAGGCTCCGGACGCGTTTCCTCGATATATTCACAAATCGCCGCGCTTTCCGCCATCACTTGCCCGTCCAGCCGCAACACCGGCACCTTTCCGGCAGGGTTGCGACGCAGGAAATCCGGGTCTTTCTCCCAGTATTTCTCCTCGACCAGCTCAACCTCGATCTTCTTTTCCGCCAAAGACAGACGAACCTTGCGGCAATAAGGGGATAGGGGAACGTGAAACAAACGCGCCATGAGCTTCCAATCGAACCAGTGTATACCCCCCAGCTTTAGCCTTGAGGGGTGTTGAGTTTCAATCCTCGAAACAATCCGCGCGACCATCTGCGCGGATGGTGGCCGCTCCATCCAGGATCGACGCGGCCCGTCTGCGCGTTCGCACTGACGGATCAGTGACCGAGCGATTGCGGGGTGAGGGCAAAATCGCCGCGATCCGGGCCGCCTGAACCGGACTCAGCCGGGCAGCGGATACGTTGAAATTGCTTTGAGCCGCCGCTTCGACCCCAAATACGCCCTGTCCGGTTTCAGCGACGTTCAGATAGACCTCGAGAATACGCTGTTTGCTCCAGAAGATCTCGACAACCGGCGTGATCGAAGTTTCCAGCGCTTTACGCACCCAGCTGCGGCCCTGCCACAAGAATACGTTTTTCACCACCTGCTGGGTAATGGTCGACGCCCCGCGTGATCCGCCATCTTCAAGCGCATCGCGAATTGCCTCAACGTCAAAGCCCCAGTGTTGGCAGAAATTCGCGTCCTCAGCCGCAACAACTGCACGCGCCATGACGGGTGAGATTTCCTCGATCGGGACCCAGTCACGCTCGACCTTGCCCAGCCTACGCCATTCCGACCAGATCGTGTGTGTCACGGGCGGGTTTACCACCGAATACAAAGCGACCAATGCAACGACCAACACAACGGCCGCCAACAAGCCACGACTGACCCATCGGCGAAGCCGTTGCATCAGTGGGGTTTTGGCTTTGGATGCCTTTTTTTTCTTACCGCTTTTTTTGCGGACTGCTGCTTTTGCCATGTCACAGCTATACGACGTTGGGCGCGCGTTTGAAACGGGTGTTGTCGGTATAAGGATTTAAGAAAACCCGCGCAGCCAATTGGCGCGCGGGTTTGAGACTGGTCTGTTGCAACCCGTTATTCAGCCGGAACAGCCGTTGCTTCGGTGGTCAGAGGGTGGCTGAGCTTGTTCAGCATCTCTTTCGGGCAAACCTGCAAGAAGTTGGCCTTTTCAACATCCCAATGCTGCAGGATGTCGGCGGCCTTACGGCTGAAGGTTTCGGCCTGATGGGTTTCGATCAGCGATTTCAGCTGATCTTCCCAATGGTCGACGGTCACCGGGCAGGTCACCAGCGTTTCCATGTTCATCAGCGCCTGCGCCTTGCCTTCCGGGTCGTACAGATAGGCCATACCGCCGGTCATGCCTGCGCCAAAGTTGGCACCAATATCACCCAGGATCACCGCGATTCCGCCGGTCATGTATTCACACCCGTTCGAACCGCAGCCCTCGATCACAACCATTGCGCCCGAGTTGCGCACTGCGAATCGCTCGCCCGCGCGACCAGCGGCAAACAGGTGGCCATCGGTGGCGCCGTACAGGACGGTGTTGCCGATTATGGTGTTGTCATCCGCCTTCAGCGGGCTGACCTGTGGCGGACGCACGACGATGGTGCCGCCCGACAAACCCTTGCCGACATAGTCATTGGCATCACCCGACACTTCCAGCTTCAGACCGGGTGCTGCAAAAGCCCCCAGCGACTGACCGGCCGAGCCCTGCAGTTTGACGTGCAGGTGATCGGACTGGAACGTGTTCCGCATGCCAAAGTTCTGCACGATATGGCTTGAGACGCGGGTGCCCACAGTCCGGTGCGTGTTCTGCACCGCATAGGACAGCTGCATTTTCTCACCGTCTTTCAGGAACCGCGCGGCATCCCGCACGATTTCAGCGTCCAGCGTATCCGGCACCGCGTTACGGTCCTTGTCGCGATTGTAGACGATATCATGCGCGCCATCGACGGTGATCAGCAGCGGGTTGAGGTCGAGATCGTCCAGATGCGCCGATCCACGGCTGACCTGCGCCAACAGGTCGGCCCGGCCGATGATTTCATCAATCGAACGCGCGCCGAGGCTGGCCAGAAGCTCGCGTACTTCCTGCGCATAGAAGGTGATCAGGTTCACCACCTTGTCTGCGTTGCCGGTGAATTTGGCGCGCAGGTCCTCGTCCTGCGTACAGACACCGACGGGGCAGGTGTTCGACTGGCACTGACGCACCATGATACAGCCCATCGCGATCAGGGCGGCAGTGCCGATGCCGTATTCTTCGGCCCCCATCATCGCAGCCATGACGATATCGCGACCGGTCCGCAGACCACCATCGGTCCGCAGGGTGACACGGTCACGCAGGTTATTCATTGCCAGAACTTGATGCGCCTCGGTCAGGCCCATCTCCCACGGCAAACCGGCATATTTGATCGACGTCGCGGGCGACGCACCTGTACCACCGTTGTGGCCCGAGATCAGGATCACATCCGCCTTGGCCTTGGCCACACCGGCGGCAATCGTGCCAACGCCCGAAGACGCCACCAGTTTCACCGTCACCTTGCAGCGCGGGTTGATCTGTTTCAGATCATAGATCAGCTGCGCCAGATCCTCGATCGAGTAGATATCGTGGTGCGGCGGCGGCGAGATCAGCGTCACGCCCTTGGTCGAATGGCGCAGACGCGCGATCAGGTCGGTGACCTTCATGCCCGGCAGCTGACCACCCTCACCCGGTTTCGCACCTTGGGCGACCTTGATCTCCAGCTCTTCACATTGATTTAGGTACTCGGCGGTTACACCGAACCGGCCCGACGCCACCTGTTTGATCTTGGCTGACGGATTGTCGCCATTGGGTTCCGGTACGAAATGGGCCGGATCTTCACCACCCTCGCCCGAGTCGGATTTCGCACCGATCCGGTTCATCGCCACGTTTAGCGTCTTGTGCGCCTCGGGGCTGAGTGCACCCAGCGACATGCCCGGCGTGACAAAGCGTTTGCGAATCGAGGTGATCGATTCCACCTCTTCGATCGGCACCGGTTTGCCCATGGGTTTGAAATCCATCAGGTCGCGCAGATGGATCGGCGGGTTCGACTGCATCTTGGCCGAATACTGCTTCCACAATTCATATGAGGCCCTATTACAGGCCATCTGCATCATATGCATCGAGGTTGCTTCCCACGCGTGAGTCTCACCCGACTTGCGTGCTTTGTAGAAACCGCCGATGGGCAGCACATCCAGACCGCTGTCCCAGCCCTTGGCGTGAATTTCTTCGGCTTTGACGCGGATGCCGTGAATCCCGATGCCCGAGATACGGCTGATCATGCCTGGGAAATACTCGGCCACCATGGCGCGGCTCAGACCCACGGCTTCGAAATTCAGTCCGCCGCGGTAAGAGGAGACAACCGAGATACCCATCTTGGCCATGATCTTGAGAAGACCCTGATCAATTGCCTCGCGATAGCGGGCTACATTTTCCGTCAGCGAGCCATCCAGCAGGCCACGTTCAATGCGGTCGGCCAGCGAATCCTCGGCCAGGTAGGCGTTCACAACCGTCGCGCCACAGCCAATCAACACGGCAAAATAGTGCGGGTCGATACATTCCGCCGACCGCACGTTGAGCGAGCTGAAGGTCCGCAGACCCTGACGTGTCAGATGGCTGTGTACCGCGCTTGTGGCCAGGATCATCGGCATCGCCACTTTGTCCGGCCCGGAATACTGATCGGTCAGCACCAGATGCCCTGCACCAGAACGCACGGCCTCTTCCGCTTCGGCTCTAATACGGATCAAAGCGCGGTCCAGCGCGCCCTCACCGGGTTCAAAGCTGCAATCGATCTCAGCCAGCGGCGCGTTGAAGTTTTCGGCCAGAATTTCCCACTGAGCGTTGCCGACAAAAGGGCTTTCCAGAACGATGATCTCGGTCTGGCTACTGTCCTCGTCCAGCACGTTCTTGAGGTTCCCGAACCGCGTCTTCAACGACATCACGCGGTATTCGCGCAAGCTGTCGATGGGCGGGTTGGTCACCTGGCTGAAATTCTGCCGGAAGAAATGGCTCAGCGGACGGTACTGCTTTGACAGCACAGCCGAAGGCGTGTCATCCCCCATCGAGGCCAAAGCCTCTTTGCCGTCCTCGGCCATGGGTGCAAGGATCTGCTCAAGTTCTTCGATCGAATATCCAGCCGCGATCTGACGTTTGCGCAGTTCCTCACCCCTAAACAAGGGCTGTTCGGTTACACTGCCCAGCGTAGTGTCCAGATCGTTGATTTTGCCGACCCAGTCGCCGAACGGCAGGGCGCGCGCCAGCTTGTCCTTGATTTGCTTGTCACGGAACAGCTTGCCCTTCTTCATATCCACAGCCAGCATCTGCCCCGGACCCAGCGCGCCTTTTTCGGTCACAGTGGCCTCATCAATCGGCACCATACCAGCCTCAGAGCCCGCAATCACCAGACCATCGCCCGTCACCACATAGCGCATCGGGCGCAACCCGTTCCGGTCCAGACCGGCACAGACCCAGCGGCCATCGGTCATCGCCAGCGCGGCGGGACCGTCCCACGGCTCCATCACCGAGTTGCAGTAGGAATACATGTCACGCCAGGCCTGCGGCAGTTCCACCGCCTGCTTGGACCAACTTTCCGGCACCAGCATGGTTTTCGCCATCGGGGCCGAGCGGCCCGCGCGCACCAGAACCTCGAAAACCGAGTCTAATGCGGCCGAATCCGACGATCCACCCGCGATGATCGGCTTGATGTCTTCGGCATAGTCGCCAAAGGTGCCACTGGCCATGCGGATCTCATGACTTTTCATCCAGTTGACGTTGCCCTTCAGGGTGTTGATTTCACCATTATGGGCCAGCATCCGGAACGGTTGCGCCAACCACCATTGCGGGAAGGTGTTGGTCGAATAGCGCTGGTGATAGATCGCAAAGGCGGATTCGAACCGCTCATCCATCAGGTCGGGGTAGAAAACCGCGACCTGCTCAGCCAGCATCATGCCTTTATAGATGATCGAGCGGCAGCTCAGCGACGCCAGATACAGGTCCGAAATCCCGGAAGCGGCGGCAGCTTTTTCAATACGGCGACGGATGACGTACAGCTCACGCTCGAACGTCTCTTCATCTACACCTTTCGAGTTCGAGATCAGGATCTGTTCGATCTCGGGCCGGGTCGCGTTGGCCTTTTCACCCAAGCAGGTCACATCGACCGGCACGTGCCGCCAGCCGTAAATGTAATATCCCATTCGCAGAACTTCGGTTTCTACGATGGTCCGGCACTGTTCCTGCGCGCCGAAATCGGTACGAGGCAGAAACACCTGACCGACAGCGATCAACTGGTCCAGATTGGGCTCATGACCTGTGCGGCGGATCTGGTCATAAAAAAAACGAACCGGGATCTGCACGTGGATGCCCGCACCATCGCCGGTCTTGCCATCAGCATCCACGGCGCCGCGGTGCCAGATCGCTTTCAGCGCATCAATACCGGCGTCGACAACCTTGCGTGATGCTTTGCCGTCAACGGATACAACAAGACCCACACCACAGGAAGAATGCTCTTCTTCCTCAGAATAGAGACCGTTTTTTGCCATCCATTCACGTTTGGCTTCTTCGGCCCGTACCCAATCGGCATCATATTTGGTCATTGGCTGTCTCCTTCTTCCGAGGGGGCAAACATCGCCTCGACCTCGGCTTTGGTCATTTGCTTGCGCTCACCTGCGAACGCATACCCTTTGGGCTTTTTGTCGATAAAAAGTTCCAGTTGCAGTCCGTGGCCCGTGTCTTCGAACAGGCCCGCTGCTATTTCTGTGTGTCCGTGCATGTCGCCGGGCGCGGTGACCCGGTACCACAGGGCTGAGCCGCATTCGGCGCAAAAGGCGCGTTCGGCCCAGTCGGACGAGGTAAAGGTCTTGACCGGTCCCAGCGCGGCATACCCCTCTTCGGCTTGAAAACTCACCAGCATTGAACTGGTCCAGCGGCGGCACTGGTCGCAATGACAGGCACCCAGCGCATCCTTCGCTGGGGTGGCGGTGACGGTGACCGCACCGCACATGCATTGGCCTTGCAGTTCAGGCATTCCTGACCCTCCTGTCGCTGGGCTGGGTGTTACTCGGCTGCGACGGCAGCCTTGCTGTTGAACCTGTCAATGATCGCATCGGCACAGTCGCGGCCGTCACGGATCGCCCAGACCACCAGCGAGGCGCCACGCACGATGTCACCAATGGCATAGACACCGTCCATCTCGGTTTCGCCGGTTTGGAACGCGGCCTTAACGGTGCCCCAACGAGTCACGGGCAGGTCGGGCTGACCAAACAGCGTAGGCAGGTCTTCGGGCTCAAAGCCCAGCGCCTTGATGACCAGATCGGCCTCTTCGACATAGTCCGCACCTTCGATGACCTCGGGGGCTTGGCGGCCAGTGGCATCTGGCTGACCCAGACGCATCTTTTGCACCATCACGCCAGAAACCTTGTCATCGCCGGTGAACCCTTTGGGGGCGCTCAGCCATTCAAAGATCACGCCTTCTTCCTCGGCATTCTGCGTTTCACGCTGCGATCCCGGCATGTTTGCCCGGTCACGGCGGTACAGGCATTTGACCGAGGTCGCCCCTTGACGGACCGAGGTGCGTACGCAGTCCATCGCGGTATCGCCGCCACCAATCACAACAACTTTTTTACCGTTGGCATTCAGCCGGCCATTGTCGAAATCCTCGACCGCGTCACCAAAGCTTTTGCGATTCGAAGCGGTCAGGAAATCAATGGCAATTTCGATACCATTCAGGCCACTGCCTGGCATGGACAGATCACGGGACTTGTAGACCCCGGTTGCGATGATCACTGCATCATGCTTGGCGCGAATGTCGTCGAATTTGGCGGCGTCCACGTCGCAGTTCAGCTCGAAATTGACCCCGCCATCAGCCAGCAATTCGTTGCGACGCTGAACAATGTCCTTTTCCAGCTTGAAGCCTGGAATACCGTACATCAACAGGCCACCGGCACGGTCGTGACGATCATACACAGTGACCTGAATGCCAGCCCGGCGTAGCATGTCCGCAGCCGCCAATCCACCGGGTCCGCCGCCTATGATACCGACGCTTTCGCTGCGCTCGGCACCAGGTGCAACGGGGGTCACCCAGCCTTTGTCCCAGGCGGTGTCCGTGATGTACTTCTCAATCGTTCCGATGGTAACCGTGCCGTGACCTGATTGTTCGATCACACAATTGCCTTCACAAAGACGATCCTGCGGGCAAATGCGGCCGCAGATTTCCGGGAAGGTATTGGTGGCCTGGCTGGTCTGATACGCCTCCTCCAGACGGCCCGTGGCGGTCAGGCGCAGCCAATCAGGAATGTTGTTGTGCAGCGGGCAATGCGACTGACAATAGGGAACACCGCATTGGCTGCAGCGACTAGCCTGTTCTTCCGCCTTGGCTGCGGCGTATTCAGCATAGATTTCGTCAAAGTCTTCTTTGCGGTCATCGGCGGCACGCTTTTCAGGCATGACGCGGTCGATCTGCACAAATTTCAGCATCGGTTGCTTGGCCACGGGTCAGACTCCATGAATTGGCTTGGTCGCGCCTGTTTAAGAGATACCTTACGGAATTAAAAGTCAATTATGCTGACCTAAATTAAAAAAATATACGACGTCAGGAAAAGTAATTGGAAAATGTCGTCATTTTTAGTTCCGTTTCGGACCCTTTTACGTGCTTTCCTTTTCGGCACCGCACTTATACCCATTTCCCCTAACAATACGCGGCGGCAGCACGGCAGGTTAAATGAGTCTATTTCAGTTGATTCTCGCGGCGATTATTCAGGGGATAACTGAGTTCTTGCCGATCTCTTCCTCGGGTCACCTGATCCTGCTGCCCAGCTTGACCGGTATGGAAGATCAGGGGCTGGCCATCGACGTCGCCGTGCATGTCGGCACGTTGGGCGCGGTTATCCTGTATTTCTGGTCCGATGTGAAACAGGCCGCTGCCGGCCTGCCACGCGCCCTGACCGGGCAGATCGACACCCCGCAAGCACGGCTGGCGATGAGCCTGATCATCGCAACGATTCCCACGGTCATTGTCGGTGCCATTTTGTTCACAACCGGGCTCAGCCAGTCCCTCCGCTCAATGGCGGTGATTGGCTGGACCATGCTGGGCTTCGGATTGTTACTGTATTGGATGGACCAAAAGGGCCCCCAAACCAAGAAAACCAACGATTGGGGCCCGCGCGATGCGGTCATCATGGGTTTGTGGCAGGTTCTGGCGTTGATCCCCGGCACCTCGCGGTCAGGCATCACCATCACCGGCGCGCGGCAGCTGGGCTATAGCCGCGAAGACGGCGCGCGGATCGCGATGCTGATGTCGATCCCGACGATTCTGGCCTCGGGCGTATTACTGTCGACACAGGTGATCCGCGAGGCTGATGCCCAACTGGCTAAGGACGGTGCCATAGCCGCTTTTTTTGCCTTTATCTCGGCCTTATTGGCGCTGTCCCTGATGATGCGCCTGCTGCGCAGCGTCAGCTTTACGCCTTATGTAATATATCGCGTGATTCTTGGGGCAATCCTGCTGGTGATTGCCTATAGCTGATCAGGTACGCAGGTTGTCTGCCGATTTCTGGATCTCATCATACTGGCCCGAGGGACGGAACTTCCACAGGTAGTCCGGCAAGATGGATTCCAAAGTAGCCGGTTCGATCCCCAAGTCGCCAAAGCCTTTGGCATCGCCCGACACCACATTGTCCCGGCGCAGATTCGTCAGCTGATCGCGCGTCAGAATGTGGTTGGGAAACAGCTGAAAACTGACAAATTTGGCTATATCCAGCACACCCGCCATGATCCGGGCGGCCCAAAACGGCACACCAACAATCACCCGGCGGCGGTGAATCACCCCCAGCATCTGCTGCATCAGCGCGCGGAAGGATTTCACCTCGGGGCCGCCCAGCTCATAAGTGCCACCCTCGGCCTGCCCCAGAACGCCCTGCACGGCGGCTTTGGCGACATCATCCACATAGACCGGCTGGAACTTGGTCTCTGCGCCGACCAAGGGCAGGAACGGCCCCATCCGGGTCATCCCGGCAAAGCGGTTAAAGAACTGGTCCTCGGTTCCGAAAATAACCGACGGGCGCAAGATCACAGCGTTCGGCATATGCGCCAGCACACCGGCCTCGCCCTGTGCTTTGGTGCGGGAATACTCGCTTTTGGCCGTGGCATCCGCGCCGATGGCCGAGATATGCACCATCCGCGCAACACCCTGTTCGGCAGCGATGCGCGCGATCCGCTCAGCCCCTTCGGCCTGTACCGCGTCAAATTCGTTCTTACCCAGCTCGTTCAGCACACCCACGCAGTTCACCACCGCATCGGCCCCATGCATCACGGCAGCAACCGACGCATCATCGCGGATGTTGCACAAAATGGGTTCAACCTGACCAACCACGCCATAAGGTTTGACGAACATCGCCTCATTCGGGCGCCGCACTGCGACCCGCACACGCCATCCTTCATTTGCCATACGCCGGGCGATATACCGACCGACAAATCCCGATCCGCCATAAATCGTGACCAGTTTGGACATGCGAGGGCTCCTGCTGATTGGTCTTGATCCGATCTACCGCCCAAAGCACCGGCAAACAAGGCGCAATAACGCCGCGCGTCCGCGAAAACCCCGGCAATTTCCCAAGCGTTTCGGAGGTGGGTCAAAAAACTTGTGAAAATCTTCCCGAATCTGGTTGACGCCCCCCGTCAGTAGGCTTAAACGCCGCTCCACGACACCTGCCCAGGTGGCGGAATTGGTAGACGCGCTAGCTTCAGGTGCTAGTGTCCGTATGGACGTGGAGGTTCGAGTCCTCTCCTGGGCACCAAATCCCCGACAGATTTTTGGCTTGTCTCTAATCGTATCAGATACGTGTTCGGGTGACGTATTCCCCCAATTTTTATCTATTAGACGTCTCTCCCTTCCGGCTATGCTTTGCCAGATTACTGCGGAGACAGACTGGCTAAATGGTCCCGTTCAGGCCTTAGCGAGACCCGCATCTTTCGTGACGCTACGTCACAAAAACTGGCCGGGTAAGTGAGCATCTTTACGTAAAGGTAAGCTTTCCAATCATTTTTTGACTGGTCGGTTAATAAATGACGCAAAAACCCGGATTCTTCCCCCTTACGGTGGCAAACGACCTGCCTAAATGCGCTCTGTCGCTGCGGATCATCACTCACGGATTAATGATCCTCGAGCTCTCGACCATAGGGTTCGGGTCGGGTCCGCAGCGGCAAATTTTTACGCTTTGAATTTGAAGGACCGCAACAATGAAGAAAATTTCGTTTCTCAGTCGCTTCAAGTTAATGAAAGCGCACCGGATGGACGTTTCAGAAGATGACCTGTCTTCGGATTATCGGCGCAGGCTGCCCCTGGTGAAGAAATCTGAACTCAAGGTGCTCTTTCGAACCGTGCTGGAAGAAAAGCGGGCGGACCTGCCATCGCGACGCCGGTGATGGCATACCAACGACGGTTTAGAGCCCTCCGTTTGAACGGGTCAAGCTTACCCTGTCAGACCCGGGATTTTTCGAACTTTTCCCAAGCGGATTGAAACGCATTGAAATCAAACCCCGGCTGTTCGGCAGCGTCGAGGACGATGCGTTCGGTGGACAGCAATTTCTGGATTGCGCCCTCTAGTTGGTCAACAACATCTTCTGGTATCACCAGCGCTCCGTGCTGATCGGCATGGATCAGATCACCAGGATTGACCGAAAGACCAAAGATCGAGACCGGCGTATCGACCGCGCGCACGTGGACAAAACCATGGCTTGGCCCGACCGATCCGGCAACCACCGGGAACCCCTGTGGCAGATCGCCAAGGTCGCGCATGACACCGTTGGTCAGCGCGCCGGACATGCCGAACCCCTTGTGTACGGTGGTGTTGATCTCACCCCAATAGGCACCGATACAGTTGGGGAAATCGACATCCTCGATCACCGCAACCGAGGGTGCGGGACCTTCGGCCATGTATTTGTAATAGTCCATCCGGCGTTCCCTGATGACCTCGGGCGCCTCGGACGGAGGCTGCACAGCGGCGATCTTTGCCGTACGGGCGTAGCCCACGATCGCAGGTTCCGACGGGGCCGAACACAGCATGGTGCCGCGCGAGAAGCCGTCAAATCCGCGCTTGCCCTGCGCCACCTCGATGGCGTTGCAGACGGTGGGGGTGTCAACCTTGCGCAACAGGGTCAGAAGGGAAGGTGTCATGGGGCCTCCAGCCAGCGGATCAGGGCCGCTGTTGTGTCATTGGGTTGTTCCAGAGTGGGCAGGTGCCCTGCCTCTTCGATGATTTGTAACGTGCTGTTGGGCAGAAGGTCGTGCATCAACTGGTGTCGCTCGACCGGGCACAGGCCATCCTCGCGCCCACACATCACCAGTGAGGGGCCCGTGTAGACAGCCAGTGTTTCGGTCTGGTCCGGGCGATCCATCAAAGCGCGGGATTGGCGAAGGAATACGTCCGGACCCAGATCAACGGCCATCGCCATGCATAGGTCCAGAATGGCCCCCTGATGCGGACCGTCGGCCAGGTAATTGGGCTTCATCTCGTCGCGCATCACCTGCCGCAACTGACCTTCCTGAACGGCCTTCATCTGCGGCCCACGCCGGGCTTTGACATCGGGCTTTTCGGCCAACGGATTGGTGTCCATCAACGCCAACCGTTCAACGCGATCCGGGGCTTCCCGCACCACCTCCATCGCAACGATGCCGCCCATCGACAGGCCGGCCAGCGCAAAGACCGACGGTGCGTTTGACAAGATTTCGGCTGCCATCTCCTGAACACTGTCCTGCGTCACCAGAGGGAAGGTCATCAGCGGCCGTGACCCGGACAACGCAGCGATCTGCGGCTGAAACAACCGAGCATCACACATCATACCCGGCAAAAGAACCAGCGGTGTCATGCCGAGGCCAGTATTGCACCCTCGGACAATGCCGTCAGCTTGGCATAGGCAATATCGGGATCCACCGCGCCAAATCCTGCAAAGGTGCCAAACCCACAATCACTGCCTGCGATCACCCGATCGGCACCGACGATATTGGTAAACCGCGTGATCCGCTGCGCCACTAATTCAGGGTGTTCGACAAAATTGGTGGTGGTGTCGACCACACCGGGAACCAGAACCTTGTCGTCCGGAATCTCGGAATTACGGTCGCGGAACACGGTCCATTCATGGGCGTGGCGCGGGTTCGAGGTTTCAAACAGCACGTAGCGGGATTTGGTCGCCATCAGAGTGCTGAACACCTTATCCATGGCGATGTCACAACAATGTGGCCCTTCGTAATTGCCCCAGCAGATATGCACCCGCACCCGGTCCTGCGGAACATTCTGCAGCGCGTGGTTCAGGGCCTCGACATGCATGTCGGCGATCTTGACGAACTCTTCATCGGTCAGGTCGGTGAACAGCATGTGCCGCGACAGGGCCAGATCAGGGCAATCCAGCTGCAAATCCAACCCGGCGGCCACGATGGTTTCGTATTCCTCCTTCATCGCATCGGCCAGCGCGGCCAGATAAGCCTCACGCGTGGGGTAGAAATCGTTCTGCAGAAACAGCGAGATGACCCCTGGTGAGGCGGCATTCATAAAGCCCTGCCCGGCCCCGTGCTGCGCCATCGCAGCCTTGAGGTTGGCGATGTCCTTCTCAAGCTCACCCTGCCCTTTCGACCGCACCTCGCCGGTACATTGAGGCCGCGCGTATTGGGGCGTACCGCCATCATCAGCCAGCCGTTGCAGAAAACCGGGGAACATCTTCAGATCGGCGGGCGCATTGCGCGGGCTATCGCCTGAAAACCCGGTGTAACGGTCCTTGACATAGGTGGCATAAGAAATCTTTGAGGTCTCGCCATCGCTGACAATATCCACACCGGCCTCGATCTGCTTGCGCACGGTCTCTGCCACGGCGTTAGTCATGCAGGCGTCAAATGCGGCGGGGTCAAAGGGTTCCTCCCGCTCGCGCGCAAAAATGAAATCCACCACGTCCTGAGTTCGTGGCAAGGATCCGACATGTGTTGTCTTTACGGTCATGAAACCTCCATTAATTCTTGCGTGCCATCAGTACTGTGTGGCTTTGGGTCTCCGGATCCTTGGCTAGAAATCCGGTCATGATCATCCCGTTTTCTTCAAGGCAGGTGGCGTAACCGGCGGGTGAGAGAGAGGCGTGATACACGGGTTCGCCGCCAACAGTTCCCTGTTCCTCGCCCGCGCTGGGGCCAACGGTCAGCATCAACATTCCGCCCTCGCGCAGATGGCGGGCCATCCGGGCGATGCAGTCTTTCTGCTCGTCCGCGGTCAGATGGAAAAAGCTGTTCCAGGCGACAATACCATCAAAGCTCTGGTCCAGTTCGAAATTACGCATGTCGGCCTGCCGCCAGTCTCCATCAGGCCAACGGCTATGGGCGATCTCAAGCATGGCCTCGGAAAAATCGACACCTGTGACGGTGAACCCTTCGGCCTTGAACCATCGGGCAATGGGCTCACCGGTGCCGCAGCCCAGATCAAGGACGTGATCGCCGGGCTTCAGACTGGCGGTGAAGCGCGCCAGCCAGCGCGCTTCGAACAAAGCCCGCGAGCGTTGCTCGTCATAGGCTTTGGCCTGCCGTTCATAAACGGCGTGGGTATCGTTCGGATCGACGGTCATCCGACCCATGTGGCTCCGGCGGGGTCATCGGTCGCCGTGATGCGGTACAGGCCTGCCTGCCCGGTCATGGACGGCGCGACGGTGTAAGCCTCACCCGGCATCACCAGCGCGGTATCACCGTTGGACAATGTGACCTCATATCCGTCTACGGTGATACGCCAATGGCCGCTGGCCGGCATCAGAACCACAGGCTTTTCAGCTTTGACCGGATCATTCACAGCCGAACCACGGGTCAGGAAATCAATCTCGAACCCCGGCTTGTCCTTGATAAGACCGGTCTCACCAATCACCAGCGCAGGTTTTTCAGCGCCCAGCGCCATCAGGTCCCAATAGCGGGCGACGTATTTGCCGATCACCGCGTCGACCGGCACCTCGGGATAGGCTTGCAACTCTGCTTCGTTCAACAAGGACATCGGCCGGACATTGTGGGGCAGTTCCTGACCCTTTTTGCTGTCGTAAAGCACACCGTTGTCGCCCAGCATCAGACCATGCGCCTGTGCGTCCTCGATCACCTGCGGCGCCCACGTGACACCGCCACCGGCATCATCGCCACCGAGGATCGACATGATCATGCCGTAGTCCTGACCGACATTCTCGAACCCGCGGAAGATACCGGTGGGAATGTTGAAGATATCCCCCTCTTCGGCAATGAATTCTCCGGCCGTGCCATAGCGTCCCCAGAAGAACCGCCAGCGGCCTTTCGCGACAAAGAACACCTCGGCCGTGGTGTGGCTGTGCAGCGAGTTTCGGCATTTCGGCGGCTGACCCGCCGCGCCGATGTTAAAGCCGATCTTGTCGATGATGTGGACGTGCTGATCGGGCGATTCCGACACGCCGCCACCGATGATGGTAAAGTTCTCTTTCTGATCGCTGCCCGGAGTGTGAGCGTCGATAAAGGCAGTTTTACAGGGTTGCAGCTCGCCATAACGGACGATGCGTTGTTGAATGGTACTCATGACGGTGTCTCCTTGGATTTTGGGGGAAAGATGGGATCAATTCCCGCCCCCCGGAGGCCGATTGTTCAGACGTCGTGCGCGCAGCGACGCACGATGGGTATGATAGCGCCGTGCAGTCTGGCTGGCGTTCAGGGATGAGACCATCGCGGTCACCTAGCCCTCTCCACCCTGCAGCAGGATCTGTTTCCAGACCGAAGTTTCGTCGAACAGCGTGTACTCGCGCCGCAGCTGTGGCTGACCGCCGATCAGCGCACCAAACTCAGCATGGCTGATCCCCAGAACATAGACCTGCGCGCCGGTTGGGGCACCAAATGCACCCCAGCCATCATGTTTACCCCACAGGCTCCAGCGCACGGCAGCACGGGGCGGCATGTTCGGATCATCGCGACCAATCTGGTGTTCAACCTTGAATTCCGCATTGGGGAAGCTGGCCCGCAGACCCATCCAGAACCGATCCACCGCATCCCAGCCATGGCCAGTGACACCGCCGACATATTCCGATTGCACGGCGCGGTCATACTCGGCCTCGATCACGCCCATATCGGCATTCATGATCTTGGTCAGGATATAGGCATAGCGCTGACCCCATTCATTGTCATTGCCCTTGCCTTTATAAGGGCCGGGCTGGTCGGTTTCTGGCGTCAGCGGTTTGACGCAGTTCTCTGGCCCACCCTCGCGCGCGATCAGGTCGGCAGCGTATTCCTTGGGATCCCAGCCCATCTGCCGGACGATGGCACCCTGATCGCGGATCAACCATTCATCGTCGATCTGATTATCTTTGGCGTGACAGTCGGCCAGAATCCGATAGCGCAGCTTTGTGCCGGTCGGCTTGCCATACACCCCTTCGGCCAAATGCGTCGCGGTGGAGATAATCCGATGCGAGCTTAACATCCCCTCTTCCGGCGTGCCGGACCAGATCACATCCTCGCCCAACAGCTGCCGATCCGGAAACTCAGCCAGTGTTGCCATGGTGGCGCCGATGACGTTCTGATTGCCCAGAACCACAGATCCGGGCGAGCGAACGACGATATCCTTGCTGTAATAGTCATGCAGCGTGGCGATGCCCCGGTCTTCCCAAATTTCCTTGGTGATACCGATAATGTAGTCGGGAAAATCCCGGAACTTCGGATCGAAGCCTTTCATATGTCTGTCCTTTGTGGGGTCCACCCTTTTGGCAACCGGGCCGAGGTACGTACAATCAGCGGCCCGTCTATGGCCACCTTGCGCGCCGCGGCGGTTGCCGGGTTTTCGATATGATCCAAAAGCGCGTCTACGGTTTCAGAAACCATCAGATTGGCCCGCTGTCGGATCGTCGTGAGGTTATAGGCAAGCCACCCAGCCTGCGGGACATCATCATACCCGATCACCGAGACATCTTCGGGCACACGCAGGCCAAGCTCAAAGCGGATGACATCCATGACGGCCAGCGCCATATGATCATTTGCCACGAACACGGCATCAGGCCTGTCATCCGGTGCAACATCAAACATGCGACGTGCAGCCGTTCGGGCATTTTCCGTGTGAAACTCACCCACACCATGGGCAAACACGGTCTCACCGGCCTCAGCCAATGCCGCCCGGAACCCGGCCTCGCGGTCACGCTGGGTCGAGGCACCCTGCCAACCCGCGATGTAAGCAATGCGACTGTGGCCAGCGGCAACCAGGAACTCGGCCACCTTGCGGCCACCGGCATAATTGTCCGACGTGACCGACGTGATCCCGTCCAGGTCCTGACTTCGGTTGAACAGCACCACGGGTACACCCGCCTGCTGACAGCGCGTTGCAATATCTGACGACATCGCAACCGAGGCCAAAACAACGCCATCCACCTGATAGTCGAGGATTTCCTCCATCACGTCATCAATGTTACCCGCCGTGCGAGAGGCCATGAAGATCAGCACGTGATACCCCTGTTCTTGCAGGGCGTTGGACAGTTTCTCAAGCGCTTCGGGATAGAAGTAGTTGTCCAGATAGGCGACCACCAGACCGATGATACGGCTTTTGCCCGACACCATTGCGCGCGCCAGAACATTGGGTCGATACCCCAGCTCTGCCGCCGCCTTGCGCACCTTTTCTTCAGTCTTTTTGCTGACCGAGGCACCCGGCGTGAACACCCGGCTAACCGCCGACTGACTGACGCCTGCCAGTTGCGCAACCTGAAGGGATGTGACTTTTTCTGCCATCAATCCGCTGTCCACCCCCCGTCAATCAACATCGAAGTTCCGGTCACCAAAGCCGAGGCGTCCGAGGCCAGATAGGTCACCGCGCCCATGATGTCTTCGACTTCACCGACACGGTCCAGCTTGATCTTCTCCATGATCCAGGCGGCGCGCTCGGGGTCATCGAAGGTGGCTTGCGTCAAGGGTGTGCGAATGAAGGTCGGGCAGACCGTGTTGATGCGGATGCGCTGCTTTCCCCATTCGATTGCCATGGCTTTGACCATACCCTCAAGCCCGTGCTTGGTGGCACAATACAGCGCCCGATCGACCCCGCCGACATGGCCCATCTGGCTTGAGATATGGATGATCGAGCCCGGCCTGCCCGTCGCCATCAATACCTTGGCCGCATAGGCCGACAGGAAATAAGCCGACCGCAGATTTACATCTGTGACCGCATCGAAATCCTCGGGCGTGGTGTCGATCGCCGCGCTGTGGCGCGCGGTTCCGGCGGAATTCACCACGACGTCAAAGACGCGCCCATCAAACAGCTTCTGCAGGGCATTCAAATCGCCCTGATCCACAACCGCAGCTTCGGCCGACCAGCCCTGCGCCTGCAACGCCGCGACGGTTTCAGCCAGCCGGTCTGCCCCACGCGCGGCGCAGACCACATGCGCCCCGGCCTCGGCCAAGGCCACCGCACAGCCCTGTCCAATCCCCGAGGACGCGCCGGTCACAAGGGCGGTTTTGCCGTTCAGCGAAAACGAAGGGGTGCGGGGCAGGTCAGTCATCAGCTCATTCCATCAGGCGTTTCAATGCGGCCCAGATTCCGGGCCTTGTTGAATTCACGCAGACGGGCGAAAACGTCAACGCCAAGCTGGCGGTAGGCATCCAGAAGATCGACCAGCACCCAGTTTTCGCGTATGCGCCCGTTTTCCAATCGCCAGAAATCCAGACTGCACATGGTGATTTTCTTGCCCGAAGGCGCAATCCCCATCCATCCGTCATGGGTAACCGTCTGGATCATGTTCGGCCAGCCGGTCACAGCCGCATACTCGCCATCACCAAAGAAATGATAAGTGATGTCGTCCACATACTGCCCGCGATCCGGCATGCCGTTCAGGAACGGAATCTGATGCCAGTTGCGAAACCCTGCGTAACCGCGCCCGGTGCCGATGCCCGAAGGCCCGTACCAGTTCATGCGTGGATGCCAGAACCGCTCCATCTCCATCACTTCGGGGCCACCTTGTGACGGGTGTTTTTTCAAGTGTTCCAGCATGTCGATAATGTGTTGGCACGTCGCCTTGCCCTTGGCCGCATCGTAAGGTCCGGGCACGAACCCGTCCTGAGTGGCTGGTCCGGGCACATGCCATTCACGGCCAAGGCTGGGGGCCATCGGCCAGGCGTTGGCCTGCATCATCACCTCAGGGATGTCCCAGAGCGCCTGAACCTCGACGACCTGTCCGTCCACGAAACGATAGAATTCGTGAAACCGCATGGTGACCTGATGGCCCGTCGGTGGGATATCCAGCCAAGGCCCGGTGAAGGTACCGGTGTAATACCCCCCGCACCCGACCCAATCCGCGCCGTTTTCGTCCGGCCCGGCCATGACGATATAGTCGCGACGCTCCAGATCGGGCCATGCGTCCAGCAGGTCCTTATAGGCGAAGTCGTAATATGCATCGCTGCCGATACTGTCACCAAAGGGATGGCATAGGTGGAACACTGCATCCGATGTCGTGACCTCAGCCAGCGCCTTGCGGACGCCGGCTTCGGAAAAGTCATACATCGCGGCCCTTAGCAAAGCGATCAGGGCCTTATGCTGTGTGTGCTTGTCGCTCATTCAGCGGCATCCCGATACGGTGCGGGCTTGCCGTAAGGCACGTTGATACCGCCATAGCGGCGCACCCGCACGTTGCACTGTTCAGCATGGCCCACAAAACCTTCAAGCATGCACAGGCGCGACCCATATTCGCCAATCAACGTCGCCGCCTCGTCGGTCAGAACCTTTTGATAGCTATGCGTTTTCAGATACTTACCCACCCAAAGACCGCCAGTATAGCGCCCGGCTTTCTTCGTTGGCAGGGTGTGGTTTGTTCCGATCACCTTATCCCCGTTCGAGACATTGGTGCGCGGACCAAGAAACAACGCGCCATAGCAGGTCATGTTCTCAAGGAACCAATCATCCCTATCTGTCATCACCTGCACATGTTCGGATGCGATATCATCGGCGACCTGCAGCATCTCATCATATGTGTCGCAAACGATCACTTCGCCATATTCGTCCCACGATACTTTCGCGGTGCCTGCCGTGGGTAGGATTCCCAGCAGACGGTCGACCTCGGCCATCGTATCCTCGGCCAGTTTGCGCGAGTTGGTCAGCAGCACGCAAGGACTGTTATAGCCGTGTTCCGCCTGACCCAGCAGGTCGGTCGCGCAGAGTTCCGCATCGGCGGCAGTCTCGTCGGCGATGACCATGGTCTCGGTCGGGCCAGCGAACAGGTCAATGCCGACACGGCCGAACAGTTGCCGCTTGGCTTCGGCCACAAAGGCGTTGCCCGGACCGACCAGCATATGCACGGGGTCAATCGTTTCGGTGCCCAGCGCCATCGCGCCGATGGCCTGAATGCCGCCCATGACATAGATCTCATGGGCGCCGCCCAGATGCATCGCGGCAATCACCGCTGCGTTCGGCTTGCCATTGAACGGAGGTGTACAGGCGATGATGCGCGGCACGCCCGCCACCGAAGCCGTCGCCACCGACATATGCGCCGAGGCGACCATCGGGAATTTGCCACCGGGCACATAGCATCCCACCGACTGCACGGGGATGTTCTTGTGGCCCAGAATGACGCCGGGCAGGGTTTCGACCTCGATATCCACCATGGAATCGCGCTGCGCTTGCGCAAAGTTGCGCACCTGTTCCTGCGCGAATTTGATATCGGCCAGTTCACGGTCGGTCAGTTGCCCGATGAGGTCGTCAATGTCCTGCTGAGACAGGCGGAACGACGGGGGCGAATAGTTGTCGAACTTTTCGCTCAGCTCGCGCACGGCCACATCGCCACGGGTTTCGATGTCTTTCAGGGTCGCTTCGACCACAGCGCGGGTTTTGGCGTCATCTTCGGCCCGGTCAGCATCAGATTTACCGCGTTTGAGATACTCGATTGTCATGTTTCCAATCCTCAGTTTTCCGGCCGGGGCGCTACTTTTTCACCCCGGTCAAAAGCTTCCCAGCCTTCCCCGTTGAACAGATCGACACCCAGCTGCGCCGCGACATGTGCGAAATCGACGTTCACCCAGTTGTCGACGACCTTGCCATCGACCACTTTCCAGAAATCCATGTACCGGATCTCGACCCGTTTGCCGGTGGGGGCGATGCCCAGAAACTCACCGGAATGGGTCGCCTCTTGGCGGCCAAACGCTGCGGCCCATTCGCCCATATACAGGCGGGCCTCATCAATGCAGGTCTTGTCCGAGAACGCGGCCTGAAACGGGCGCTGCCAGTTGTCCTGAAACTCTTGCAGGCCGGTCTTGGTGCCACAGCCCTGATTGCCCATCCAGCGAAAGCCCTGGGCAAAGAACTCGCCAATGTCATCAATGCGGTGGTCATTCAGGCCATCGACCATGGTTTCGATCACGCGGCGCGTGTCTTCGGTTTTGTCCAGGTCCGTGTCGCGGGTTAGAACCGCTTGTTCGGGGCGGGAACCTTTCATCTTTTTATCCTTTCAGGTTGCCGAGGGAGGGATTGGGTCAAGAAACCCCAATGCTTAGAAAATCCCTGGGCATCCTGTTCAGCGCCGGGTGGCGCGACAGGGCGTTATGGCGTGCGTTCTTGCTCATTACCCTTTCACCGCTCCGGCGGTCAGACCGCTGACGATCTGGCGCTGGAAGATCAGAACAAGAAAGATCAGCGGCGCGGTGATCGATACGGCGGCTGCCACAGCGACCACCTGATCGGTTGTCGTGGTCTCGCGGTTGAACATGCCGACAATGGCGGGAACCATGGTCTGGTTCTGCGCATCCAGCAGCAGCGACGTGACGAGGATGTCGTTATACGCCAGCAGAAAGCTGAACAGCCCGGTGGTGATCACGCCCGGCCACATCACCGGCATGATCACGCGTCGGAACGCCTGGAAGTGATTGCAGCCATCAACGCGCGCGGCCTCATCCAGTTCGGCCGGGATATTCTGGAAGAATGACCGCAGCATCCAGATCGTAAAAGGCTGGTTGATCGCCACCAGCACCGCAATCACGGCAAATGGCTTACCGTACAGCGTCGGTGCGTTTTCCCCCAGGATCGGCGCCAACCATTCGGATGAGCTGATGAAGACCGGCAGATAGCTGGCCACCAGCGCCGAGGGCGGCAGCGCGCGGAAGATCAGCGCGACGATCAGCAGCCAGAACGCCAGAGTCGAACCCGACCGTGCCAGCCCGTAACCCGCCAGTGTCCCGACCGACAGCGACAGAACAACAACCCCCGTGGTTACGATCAGCGAGTTCTTGAAGTTGTTCGAAAACCCTCGGTCGATCCAAACGGTTTTATAGTGTTCGGTCGTCAGCCCCAATATGTCCCGCCCCAGAGGGCCAAAGAGCGGGTTCAGTATGCTCAGAATGGCAGGCAGGATCACGAAGAATACGATCAGAAAGGCCACCACGGTGGCCAGAATGCCAATCACCCAGCCAAACCACTCCTGACCTTCTTTGGAATAGGCTTTGATCATCCCAGGCATCTTTTTGGTCACCAGAGCAATCGTGCCCCAGATCACCCCGATCCCCAGAATGATATCCAGCAGCGAAATCCCCTTGCCATTGGCCAGCGTCGCCGGTCCGAAGATCACGTTCAACGCGTTGCCGTCAAAGGCATCGACCGGGGATTTGAAACTCATCACCGTGATCCAGAAGATCGGGAAGATGGCGACTATGCACCAGAAGGCCAGGAAGATGTTTGAAGTCAGCCGCAGGCTGAGCGGTTGGCGAAGCGCGCGCGAGGACATGTCAGTGACCTCCTTTGTGATCGCGCCATGTCCGGCGCAGCGGGAAGATAAGAAGGATGGCAATGCCGATCATGGTCAGCATGGCGCTGGCCGAGGCCCGGCTGATCGAACGGTTGCCCGCCTGATCAGGCACCAGGAAGTCATAGGTCAGCCATTGTAGTGAGATGACATAGCCTTGGCTGGCGAAACCGACGATCTCTTCGAACACCCGATAGCTGTCCATCAAGTGGATCATCGACACAAAGATGATCAGCGGCATCAGATGCGGGATGACGATGTATTTCATCCGCTGCCACCGGGTTGCGCCGTCAATCACAGCACTTTCCAGGCTGTCCTGATTGACCGTTTGCAAACCGGCATAAAACACGATGGCGGCAAAGGGGGCGACGTGCCAGACGCGGTACAGCATCATCAGCACCTCAATTGTCCAGGCCTGCGCAAACAGCGCGATATCGCGGTTCAACCACCACTCCAGCAGCGCCGTCAGGATACCGTCGCCGCGAAACAGCCAGTTGACCGACAGCACCCCGATCACCGGGGTAATGATGAAGGGCAACAGCGAAATAAAGATAACCGGCCCTTTTATCGCCTGCGCGGCATTGTTGATCAAAACGGCGATCCCCAGCCCGCAGACGATGACCAGCGGCAGGGTGATCAGCGTGAAAGTCAGCGTGAACCGCAGCGCTTTCCAGAAGTTGATGGTGGACAACACATTCCAGCTGCCCTCGCTGATCGCGCGCCATGCACGTTCAGGCTCCAGCACGTTGCGATAGCTTTCCAGCCCGACATACTGGGTCTGCATGATGACCTTACCCTCTTCGTCGAGTTGGGGTTGCGAAACCGTCTCGGTCACACAGGTCTGGGTCAGAAAGCCGGGGGTGCAGGTTTCAACTTCAACCGTCTCATAGATCGGTTGGGTGACATAGAAACTCTGCTTGAACACGCTGATCAGCGGGAACGCGATAAAGAGAAGCATCATAAAGACAGAGGGGCCAACAAAGGCGGCAAATGTCCGGAAATTCATGGCTCTGCCTTTCTCATGGTTCTCAAAGGGAAGAGTGCAGGAGGACCGAGGCCCTCCCGCGGGAGGATCAGTTGTTGATCAAACCGGCTTCTTTGGCGGCGGTGATGTAATCCGCCTCGATATCGGCCAGTGTGGTTTGCGCGTCCTTGGCGCCGGTCATGAAATCAGCCAGACCGTTGCCCAATGCTGTGTGCATGATGCCCATCGGGCCCGAAGCCGGGTATGCCTTGGCCCCGGCTTGGGCCGATGCAGCCGCACCGGCGGCCAGTTCACCTGCCTTGTAGGCCGGGTTCAGCCAGACGGCAGCGTCATTGTTGGCACTGACCATTTCCTCATCCATGCCTTCAAGCATGACGCGGAAGGCGGCGTCAGCCTCTTCATCGCTCATGTTCGAGGCCAGAACGAAACCGTCCCACCAGATCGTGGTGGCCGGTGCAGCCGAGCCCATCGGAGCCGCCGACATGGTAACCTTGCCCACCACCTGGCTTTCGGCTTCGTCATTCATTGCAGCGGCGCGGCTGGCCCACAGGTTTGCCATGGCAATCTTGCCCTGCTGGAACTGCTGCTGAACGTAAGTTGAATCCGAGACCAGATATTCCGGATCCATATAATCGGTCATGGCCTTCAGGGTTTCCAACGCCTTAACGCCCTGCTCGTTATTGATCGCAGGCATGTTGCCGTCGCCAAAGAAAGATCCGCCTTCACCCATATACATGTTGATGAATTCCTGACCGAGGTTCCAACCGGTCTTGAAGGTGCCGCCGATCGGGTATTCCATAACACCCGCATCTTTGATCTTGGCGGCGGCGGCCAGAACGTCATCATAGGTTGCGGGCTCGGCAATACCCAGGTCGGCCAGAACGTCGTTGCGGTACATCATGTGCTGCGCATTCACCATCATGGCAATTGCCATGGTCTTGCCATCCACCTTGATCAGCTGGTTTGGCAGCAGGTTCTGTCCGTATTTCTCGACCAGATCGTCCAGCGGCCGGATCGTGCCTGCATTCAGCAACGGGATCAGAGTCGTGTTCGACACCCCACCGATCTGATAGAGCGACGGGCTGGCGGCAAAAGCCTCAGGCTGTTTCTCGCGGAATTCCTGGTCCAGCGAGGCATTGAAATTGCCGCATTCGGCCATCGCATCGGTGACGGCTTTCCAGGCCTCGAAACCAGCCGAGAGCGATTTGAGCGGTACGTCATTTTCAAACGAACAGGCAGCCCATGTGCCACTTGCCGCGATGGACATGGCACCTGCCATGAGGATCGTCTTGAGTTTCATGCGTTTCTCCCTGTCAGGATCGGTCCGTCGTCGACGTCCGGACCGGTGTTAAGCCCGTATGGGCTGTTCGTGGGGTTGTTCCCCGATCCGCGCACCGCTTCCAGCTTCGAAGAGGTGACAGATTTCTTTGGGCACCGAGAACGAGACGGGATCTCCAATCTCGGCGCGGAAGGCTTTGTCGGCTTTGACCGATACCAGCGCACCGCCGACCCGGACCGAGATCATGGTCGCATCGCCCAGCAGTTCCAGCGTGTAGATCGGTGCGGTGATTTCGCCCTGCCCTTCGGCAAGGCCAGCATCTTCAGCGCGGAAGCCCAATGTCATCGGACCGTCCGGTGCGTCGACCGGAATGGCTACATGTTCGGCGCGGAACACACCGCCCGAAACCTCGCCATCCATCAGGTTCATCGCCGGTGAGCCGATAAAGCTGGCCACAAAAGTATTGGCGGGCCGGTCGTAAATATCGGTCGGGCTGCCGACCTGCTGCACCACGCCTTGTTTCATCACAACAACTCGGTCGGCCAACGTCATCGCCTCGATCTGGTCGTGGGTCACGTAGATGGTTGTCACCGCCAGTTCGTGGCTGAGGTTCTTAATCTGAGCTCGGGTCGAAACACGCAGCTTGGCATCCAGGTTCGACAACGGCTCGTCCATCAGGAACACGTTCGGTTCCCGTACGATGGCGCGGGCCAGCGCCACACGTTGCCGCTGACCACCTGACAATTCGGCGGGTTTGCGGTGCAAGAAATCGTCCAGTTCCACCATCGCGCTGGCCCGACGCACCTTGTCGTCATGGGTCGACGGGTCGATGCCGCGCACTTTCAAAGGAAAGCGGATGTTTTCGTAGACGTTCATGTTGGGATAGAGCGCGTAGCTCTGGAACACCATCGCCACATCGCGGTCCTTGGGCTCCAGATCGTTGACCACCTTGCCATCGACCAGAATTTCGCCCTCGGTGACGTCCTCAAGACCGGCGATCATGCGCATCGTGGTGGTCTTGCCACAGCCCGAGGGGCCCAGCAGAACCAGAAATTCGCGATCCGCGATGGTCAGGTCGAAATTGTGGACCCCAATGAATGACCCCCAGCGCTTGCCGACGTTGCGCAATTGAATTTCCGCCATGGTGCCCCCTGAAAGGATTCGTTTGCATACGTTTGCAAAACAGTAATTCGCATATATCAAATCAGGCAAGACTTTTTTGCATACGTATGCAAAAATACGCGAAACCACCGAGTCGAATTCGCGGAATAGACCCCGCAAAACACTGATAAAGAACGGAAAGCACCGTGAGTTTTCAAACTGAAAAAAAGCTGATCCTGTCCTTCCATGACGCGCTTAGCCGCGCTAATGGGGATGAGTTGGCCACCGTCATGAAGCAGTATTGCGCACCGAATCTGGTGTGGCGCGGATTTCACCCGTTCGACGAAATCGCAGGCCCTGACGCGGTGGCGCGCAGGTTCTGGCAGCCGCTGAAACACAGTCTGACCCATCTACAACGCCGACAGGATATCTTTTTCGCGGGCCGAAATTCTTTGACCGAAGGGGGGGTCTGGGTGGTGTCGATGGGGCACCTCATGGGTCTGTTCGACGCGCCATGGCTGGGCATCCGCCCCACTGGCAAGATGGCCCTTCTGCGGTATTGCGAATTTCACAAAGTTGCAGATGGCAAGATTTCCGAAACCGCAATGTTTTTCGACATTCCGCACCTGATGGTTCAGGCAGGTCAGAACCCCTTTCCGCCACCGACCGCAGCGCATCTGGTGCAACCCGGACCTATGACACATGACGGCATTCTGACCGAAGATCAGCCCGCCGACGAAGGTCACAAGACGCTGGAGGTCATCAACGCCATGATCGCGGACCTTGGGCAGTGGGACAGCGGCTTGTCCCTGACGGATGAGCTGGCGCAAACCTGGCACGAGGACATGATCTGGTGGGGGCCCGAAGGGATCGGTGCCACCTACACAATCGCGCGTTACGCGCAACAGCATTCCGGCCCGTTTCGCGCGGCCTTCACCGAACGCTCAAAGACCCAACATATCTGCCGCATGGCCGAGGGGCACTATGGCGGCTTTTTCGGCTGGCCCAATTTCACCGCCGTGCCCACGGGCGGTTTCATGGGGATGCCCGCCACCGGAAAGGCGGCTGAGTTTCGGGTGATCGACATCTATCGCCGCGCGGGTGACAAGCTGGCCGAGAACTGGATCTTCATCGATCTTTTGCATTTCTGGAAACAACAGGGCGTCGATATTCTAGCCCGCACAACCGGGATTGAAACACCATGAGGATTGATGCGCATCACCATTTGTGGGACCTGACCGCGGTGCATTATCCGTGGTTGATGGAAAAAGGCGCGGTGCGATTCTTCGGTGACCCCAGCCCCATTCAGCGGAACTATCTGCTGCCCGAGTTCCGAGCTGACGCTCAAGGATTTTCCGCCTCGGTCCATATCCAGGTAGGTGCGGCCGATCCCTGGGCCGAGGCGCAATGGGTCCAGTCTGTTGCCGATCAAAATCCCGATTGGCCACTGGTCCAGGTTGCCTTTTGTGATCTGACTGCACAGGACGTAACCGCGCAACTGGATCGTTTGCAATCCCTGCCCTCTGTGCGTGGGGTGCGTCAGATCATCGGCCGCGCCCCGGGCGAGGATCAACTGTCCGGCACAAACGACCTGCTGGACAATCCAAGGTTTCTGGACGGGTTGAAACAACTGGGCGACCGCGGACTGTCATTTGACCTGCAATTGCTGCCAGAATTGATGGAGCAGACCGCCGTCGTTCTGGCGCGGGCCCCTGCGACGCGGGTGGCGCTGTGCCATGCAGGGTCACCCCATGACCGGTCGGAACGGGGGTTGCAACAGTGGGCGCAAGCGCTGCATCACCTCTCGGCGTTGCCGCAGGTGACATGCAAGCTGTCCGGTCTTGGCATGTTCGATCACAACTGGAGCGCCGACCGCGTGCGGCCCATCGTGGACACATGCCTGACCCAATTCGGGCCCCATCGGTGCATGTTCGGGTCGAACTTCCCGGTCGACAGCCTGTCTTCCACCTATGCGGCTTTGATTGAAAGGCACGGCGCGCTGGTTCCCGAGCAAGACCACGATCTTGTCTTCGGAGGCACAGCGCGCCAGTTCTATCGCATCTAAGCAATCAGGGTCAGAACCGGCTGCATATGGGTTCCAACGACGCCTCAGCTCGGCATCCCCAACTACAATTCAGGCGAATTACCAAACCGAAAGACCCTGGGACGGCGCCGCCTACACGTGATAGGCGACGCCTGATTCATCAATCGCTGATCGCGCCTTCTTCATCGCGGCGCTGGTGCATCTTGGCTTTGACCCGTGCGCCCACGATCAGGGGCAGAACAAAGCCGATGATGGCAATGGTCCACAGCGCGATGGACAACGGGCTGTCGATCAGGGTCCACCAGTTGCCGTTGTCGATGGTCACCGCTCGACGCAGGTTGTTTTCCATCGAGTTGCCCAAAAGCGTGCCCAAGATAACCGGCACCAGCGGTACGTCCAGCTTGCGCAGAACCCACCCCATGACACCGAACCCGATCATCACCAGCAGATCAAAGCTGGAGCCCGAAATGCCATAGATACCCACAAAACTGACCATCGCCACGACGGGCATCAGGATGCGCGACGGCACCATCAGAACCCGAGTGAACAGGCCCACCATCGGGATATTCATAGCCAGCAGCATAAAGTTCGCGATGAACAGCGCCGCGATCAAACCCCAGACCACATCCGGGTTCTGCGTGAACAGCAGCGGCCCCGGCGTGATGTTCAGCGCCAGCAGGACCGCCAACAGCACGGCCGTGGTTCCCGAACCCGGTACGCCCAGCGCCAGCATTGGTACCAGAGCACCCCCGGCAGCGGCGTTGTTCCCGGCCTCGGGCGCAGCCACACCGCGCGGATCACCGGTGCCAAAGGTGTTTTCCTTGTCGACCAGCCGCTTTTCCATCGAATAGGAAATGAACGAGCCCAACGAAGCGCCTGCGCCCGGCAAAACCCCGGCTATAAAGCCCAGGAAAGAGGTGCGCAGCATGGTCGGTGTGCATTTCCTGACCATCGACATCGGCGGGTAAAGCCGACCGATATTCAGCTTGCGCCCCTCGGCATCCGATCCGCCGTGGCGGTGTTCAAGAAAGATGAACACTTCGGACAAGGCGAACAAGCCGACGATGGCGACTAGAAAATCCAACCCGTCATACAGATGCACCTCGCCAAAGGTGAACCGCGGCACGCCGGTTTGTGTGTCGACACCAATGGTTGCCAGCCCAAGTCCCAATGCGGCGGCAAATGCCGATTTCGCCTGATTGGTCGACGACACGCCGCCCAACGTCATAAAGGCCAGCGCGAACAGGGCGAAATATTCCGCCGGTCCAAACAACAGCGCGATCTTCACCAGCTGCGGTGCCAGAAAGATCAGGCCCCAAGTGGCCAGAAACGCCCCAACAAACGACGCGATGCCGGACAGCGACAGCGCCTCACCTGCGAACCCTTTTTTGGCCATCGGATGCCCGTCCAGACAGGTCATCATCGCGGGCTCATCCCCGGGGATATTCAATAGAATGGATGAAATCCGTCCCCCATACATTGCACCGTAATAGACGCTGGTCAGCAGGATCAGCGAGGGTGTCGCCCCCAGACCTAGCGTGAACGCCAGCGGGATCAGAATGGCCACACCATTGGACGGGCCCAGACCGGGCAACGCACCCATGATTGTACCCAGAAAACAGCCCAGCAGGGCCAGCATCAGGTTCTGCCATGTCAGCGCGATGGCGAAACCGTCCCCAAGGGATGCTAATGTTTCCATGCCCCTCTCCTCAGAAGCCCAGCGGGCCGCGGGCCAGTGACAGGCCCAGAACCAGATGGAAAATAACGTAGATACCTATGGATGTGCCGACGCCAACCAACACGCTTTCCAGCGGCCCGGCCCCCAGACGCCAGGCCAGATAGGTGGCGGCAAAGGCGGTGGCGATGACAAATCCCACAACGGGCAGCAATTCGGCGTAAAGGATCATCATGACCACGGCCGCGCCGATCTCAACCAGACGGTCCAGCGCGGGCCATTCGGGTTCGGTATCAGGGCGCAGGGCGATGACGATGCTCGACAGGCCCAGAATGGCAGCAATGATCAGCGGGAAGGCCTTGGGCCCGACGGCGTCAGACAGAAAGCTTTCCTCGATCGCCAGTGCGGAAAAGGCAAATCCGATGGCAAGTAGCAGTCCGACGACCCCGAAGATACGGTCACTCATCGGTGTCTCCTATAGTTCGGGTAAATGATTTGGATCCGGGCACAGCCAGGCGCCCGGATCACAGTGAGTGGTGTTATTTGATGATCCCGATCTCTTTCGAGATGGTCTGGATCTGACCCACGGATTCAGCCACGAAGTTCTGGAAATCTGCGCCTTGCAGGTCCAGCGGTGCCAGACCGTTGGCGGCCATCACCTCTTTCCATTCATCTGAAGCGTAGAGATCACCGATCTTGCCGACCCAGTCGCCATAGGCGTCATCGGTCATGCCACCGGGGGCATAGAAGCCACGCCAGTTGGCGCCGATCGCGTCAATGCCCTGTTCCTTGGCGGTCGGGAAATCGGCGAATTCGCCGGGCAGACGTTCGGGTGCCAGCACCGCGATCACCTTGATGTCGCCCGAGTCTACGAAACCCTTGGCCTCGGAGATATCGCCGGTAAAGGCCTGAACCGACCCGGCCAGCAGCTGGGTCACGGCCTCACCACCACCGTCAAAGGCGATGTATTTGACCGAGCGCACATCGTCGATGCCATATGCATTGGCCGCGATCAGAACCTTCAGGTGATCCCAACCGCCCACGGCCGAGCCACCCGCAACCGACACGGCGGTTGGGTCGGCTTTGATCTGGTCTAGCAATTCAGGCAGCGTGTTGACCGGGCTATCTGCCGCAACGGCAATCACGCCGTAATCCGCGCCGATGGCCGCCAGCCACCGCACCTGATCCATGGTATTGCCGGGGTAAGCCCCCTGCGCCAGACGGGTGGCAGTGGCCGCACTGGCCGCCACGATCAGCTCATTATCCTCGCCGCGCTTGTTCACCACCTCGGCAAAAGCAACACCGCCGCCGCCACCGGCAAGGTTCACCACTTGCATGGTCTGGTCGATCAGGCCCAGATCCTGCAGCGATTTACCCACCTGACGACAGGTGAAATCCCATCCGCCACCGGGGTTGGCCGGGGCGATACATTCCTGCGCGCTAGCCGCTACGCCGGACAGGGCAAAGACAGCAGCCGCAATCGCGCCACTGGTTCCAAACAGTTTCATTCGTGTCTCCTCCTCTGGTCTTTTTGGACTGCGCGTGCAGCCGAAACCGATCCCCGCAGGACACAAGGCCCGTCCTTGCAGGTTGAATCTGTTTACCGAATAATGCTGTCACGAACCTGTCAGGGTTCAGGCGTTCGCCTTGGGGAGGGGTCATGCGCGTATTGATGATCGAAGATGCCGAAGATCTGGCCGAAGGTGTCATGGCCCATCTCGCCCGGTCCGGTGTCGTATGTGATCTGGCCACAACCGTCGAAGCCGCCGGTGATTTTCGTGCAGTCCAAACCTATGACGCCATATTACTGGATATCAATCTACCCGATGGGTCCGGGTTGAGTTTCCTAAGCAAGATCCGCGCTGCAGGTGACCGTATCCCTGTGCTGATGCTGACCGCGCTGACCTCGGTCGAAGATCGGATCGCCGCGCTGGACAAGGGGGCCGACGACTATCTGGGCAAGCCCTTCGACCAGCGCGAGCTTGAGGCCCGGTTGCGCGCCCTGGTTCGTCGCGACGCCGACCGAAAATCCGAGCAGATCACGCTGGGCCCGCTGATCTATGCCCCCAAGGACCGCAGCGCCGCGCTGGAGGGCAAACGCCTGAACCTGACTGCGCGCGAGGCCGCTGTGCTGGACGCACTGATCCGGCATGAGGGGCAATTCCTGTCGAAAACCCGGCTGTACGATTCGCTTTACGGGTTCGAGGATGCCGATGTCGGCGAAAACGCGATTGAGCTGTATATCGCCCGCCTGCGCAAAAAGTTCACCGGCAGTACGGTCAGCATCACCACCCGGCGTGGTGTCGGATACCGGATCGGTCTGGATGGCTAAGCTGCACCTGCCCCACAGCCTGACTGCCCGTGTTCTCAGCGCGGTGATGCTGATTTTGATACTGGGCGGCTGCCTTGTCGCTTTGTCGATCTGGGCCAATGGCAGATTGGCGGCGCGGCAGGCTTATGACAGGCTTTTGCTTGGCGCCGCCAGCGACATCGCCGAATCCGTGCGGATTCAGGACGGCGTACCCGTCGTAGACCTGCCGGTTTCCGCCTTTCAACTGCTGGCGCAAGCCCCTGAAGATCGGATTTTCTATGCGGTTCAAGTACCAGATGGCCCTTTTATCACCGGGTTGGACCGCGACACGGTGATCGACATACCGCAACAGCCTGGTGCTGCTCCGATCTATTTCGCCGCTGATCTGAACGGAGAACCTGCGCGCTTTGTCCGCCTGGCCCGCCTGTTTGCCGAACGCGAGTTTTCGGGCGAGGTGGAAATACTGGTCGGGCAGACCTTGCGCGCGCGTCAGATGATGACCGTTGGCCTGATGCGCGACGCCTTGCTGCCGATGGCGGTGGCGGGCGTTCTGTTGCTGGCGATGTCATGGATTGTCACCCGATCCGCCCTGCGCCCGCTTGAGGCCCTGTCCGAGGATCTGACCCGCCGCGATCCTCACGATCTGACCCCTATGGCCAGCGACGGCCTGCCGCGCGAACTGCAGGTGATGCTGAACGCGATGAACCGCTTTATGGGACGGCTGGACCGGCAGGTGGACACCATGCGCAACCTGATTGCCGACACGGCGCATCAGCTACGCACGCCGGTGGCGGCGATCCGGGTTCAGGCGGAAATTGCGCAGGATGATCCCGACCCCCCCGCCCGCAAACGGGCATTAGACCGGCTACTGGGCCGCACGCGATCGCTGGGCACTTTGCTGGACCAACTGCTGTCCCGTGCCATGGTGATCCACCGCATCGACAGTGCCCCGCGCCTTCCCGTTGATCTGCGCGAGGTGGCATTGGACGTGCTGGAACAAAGCGATCATGAGCTTGTCGCCCCCGGGGTCGAAGTGCGGCTGGAGATCGGAGAAAATCCCGTTCTGGTAAATGCCGATGCCTTTTCTCTGGCCGAAGCTGCCAAAAACCTGTTGGGCAATGCGCTGCGGCACGGGCAACCCCCGGTCAGCATTGGGGCTGCGCAAGAAAGTGGCCGTGCCGTATTGTGGGTGCGCGATCATGGGCCTGGCCCGGCCACCCCTGTCGCCGAACAAATCGGTGATCGGTTCAATCGTACCACCGGCTCGGGCGAGGACAGCAGCGGGCTGGGACTGTCCATCGTGAAATCGACAGCCGAGGCGTTTGACGGCAAGGTTGAAATGACTAGCGACAACATTGGCTTTCGCGCCGCACTCAGCTTTCCTGCCACGACCTCAAGGGGGGTGGAATGATCCGCGCTTTGATGACCTGCCTTCTGTTTGCCCTGCCCGGCCTTGCATGCGCGCAGGAGGCCACAGCCAGCTTCGGTGACGGAGCCGACCCGATGCTGATCCGTTCGACCACTGATATCGCCATCATCGCCCCGGTTCTTGAGCGGTTTGCCGACCAGAACCCCGACCTGCGGATCACGTATGAGCAATGGGGGTCAAACGCGCTGTTCCAGCACAGCCGGACGGTTTGTAAGAATGGTGAGAACCCGGCTGATGTGGTCTTTTCCTCGGCCATTCAGCAAATGGTCTGGCTGGTTAACGCCGCCTGCGGGCATCGTTACAGATCACCCCGAACCGAAGCCCTGCCCGCGGCCCGGCGTTGGCGGGATGAGCTGTGGGGGATCACCACGGAACCCGCGGTTATTGCTTATAACAAATCTCTGCTGTCAGATCAGGATGTTCCGCGCAACCGGTTTGCCCTGTTGGACGCCATGCGCACCCAGCCCGACCTGTTACGCGGGCGGGTGGCCACCTATGATATCGCCGCATCCGGGCTGGGGTACCTGTTTGCTTATGGCGACAGTCTTGAGGCCACGACATTCGGGTCCCTGATCGAGGGGTTTGCCCGCATCGACGCCGTGGCCACCTGTTGTTCCGCCGAAATCATCCGTGATGTGGCCGAGGGGCGGTTCTTGATCGCCTATAACGTTCTGGGCTCTTACGTAGCCAATGCCGATGCCCCCGGTGTGGGGGTGATCCTGCCCGAGGATTACACGCTGGTCCTATCCCGCGCCTTCATGATCCCGGCACAGGCGGAAAACAAGGATGCCGCCACCGGGTTTCTGGATTTCCTGCTGTCGCCTGAGGCACAAACCCTGCTGGCGGCCTCGGGCCTTGTCGCCCCGATGGACGCGGCTGAGACTGGCCTGAACCCTAGCGCCCGCCGATTTATCGCCCTGTCCCCAGCGCTGCTGGTGGCGCGCGATCAGAACCGTCGGGCCGAGCTGTTTAAACTCTGGAACGACGCATTCAACGTAGAAACTGCGCGTTAAGGCGTCAGGCCTGTTTTTCCACCACGGGTTCGACATCGGGCCGCACCGGTTCAACGTCAGGGCGGACAGGTTCGGCCTCCATCTCGATGATCTCGGGGGCCTCGGCCTCTTCGACCACGTCCTCTTCCGGCTCGGCTTCGGGCTCGGGTTCCGGCTCGACTTTGTCCTCCAGCGCGCCGACGATCAGCGGCAGCATATGCACACCAGTGGCCGTGGCGATCTCAGGCGTTTGCGGGGTCTGCCAACTGAGCGTGTCAAAGCTGCCGCAGTTCTGGCACACCGGTCCCCATTCGGGCTGGATGTCGTGGCAATTGTCGCAGACCCATTGCGGCCCGCGCGGCGCGTTCAGCGCCTTGGCCAGCCAGCCTTGCACAACAGCGTCCGAGGACCCTTCGCCCCGTTCTATCGCTGCCATCAGGGTATAGGCCCGCGCATCGGCCTGTTTTTCCACCACATCGCCCAGCGCGCGGCGGGCTTCAGGGAAGTCCTCGGCGACGATGTTCAACTCAGCCAGGATCAGGCGGGTTTCCAGGTTTTCGGGGTGGATACGGGTCAGGGCAGTGAACCGGGAGATCCGGGCCGCCGGTGTTTCATCCGGCGCAATCTCGGCAAAGGCATGGGCCAGATCGGGATGCGGTTGCACCTCCCAAGCCTTTTTCAGGATCTTGGTCGCAGCACGCGGCTTGCCCTTTTCAATATAGGCGCGCGCGGCCATCGCGGCGGCAGGCACCAGATCGGGTGACAGGCGGTTGGCCTCGATCGCGTGTTCCTGTTGTTCGACCGTGGCGCTGTCATCCAAAATGTCCTTGGCTTCGGACAGGGCCAGAACCGCGTCACGGCGCTTGAACACGTCGCGCGGTAGTTGGCCCGCCTTCAACTTGGCCGTCAGGGTTGATCGCGCTCCGGCCCAGTCCTGCGATTTGGTCTGCAGGCCCAGCAAAATATCTTGGGTTTCAGCGTGACGCGGTTTGATCGCCAGCGCCTTTTCAGCAAGCTTTCGGGCTGTGTCATCATCACCCTCGGCCAGTTTCTGCTTCATGATGCCGCGCACACCGACAAAGCGGGTGGCGTTATTGGTGACTAGTTTCTTGTAGGTCTCTGACGCCTTTTTCGTATCGCCATTCATCTCGGCAGCCTGTGCCACCAGCAGATTGGTCAGTTCCGGCTTGTTCAGCAGTTTCTCCGCCTTGGCGGCCTTGTTCATCGCCACGCGCCCCTCACCCGAGGCCAACGCCATCAGGCCATCCGCCAGCGCCTGATAACCGCGCTTCTCGCGGCTGCGGTCGAAATAGCGCGACAGGGCAGTTTCGTCGCCGTTGAGGAAATGCAATGTCGCGATCAGCAGGGTCAACAGCTTGAAGATCACCCAGATGGCCACCACAAGCACGCCCAGCGCGATCACCGATTGCAATGGCCCCAATGTAAATTCGGTGCCCGCAACGGTGATCTGCACGCCACCACTGGTTTCCATCAGGAACATGGCGCCCATGGCCAGCAGGCCGATAATCGCTACAAAAACAAGGATCTTTAACAATGACCACAGCATGGCAGGTCCTTCAGTTCGAGTTTACGCTGGATTGCAGCGCATTTGCGGCGTCCACGGCAGCCACACGTGTCTGGGCCGCCTGTTCCCAATCGGCCAATGCGGCCTGTGCCGTGTCGGGCAGAGATTTAAGCTCGCTCAGCGCGGTGGCGATATCCCCTTCGGACAGGGCTGCCTGTGCCCGTGACAGGACTGCGTCCGGGCCGTCACCATCTTGCGGCGTTACCGATCGCGCGCCGGTCTGCCGTTGCAGAAAAGCGACCAGCCCGGTTGTCTTGTCAGCATCGCGTGCATCGGCCAGCGCAGTGCGGGCCGCAGGCACAAAGGACTCGCGCAAGGCAGCAAGAGTTGCAACACCTTCCGTGGACGGTGTTGACAGGGCCTCTGGCACGTTCACGCCACCTGCCGTCAATTGGTCTACCAGGTCGTTATAAGGCTGGCCCGCCTCCAACTGCCCATGCACCTGAGACAGAACCGCGGCATTGGTCGCGGCCTGTGCCTTGACTGCGGCCTGCGCCTCAAGCGCTTGTGCATCCGAGACCATTTTCTCGACCTCAGCCCGCTGCGCGGTCAACGAGTCCTGCAGTTTCTTCAGTTCGGCCTCAAAGGCGGCCGACACCTCAGGCGAGGCGCCTTGCGTCAGGGCGCCGCTTTCCAGATCGTTCAGACGGCTGGCCAAGGGGTCAACCTTGCCAGCCAGCCCATCCAGGCTGGTTTTCAACGCCGCCAGATCCGAACTGAGCGGCGTGACCTGATCAGTCAGGGCCGCGATCTTGCTGTCTACGTCCGAACTGCCGGATTGGGATTCGGATAGGGATTTCGTCAGCGCTTCAATCTGACTGGCCTGGTCGCTCAACTTCGATTCAAGGGCTGTCAGCGCGTCAGACCGGCCCGAATTGAACATGCCCGCGCTGCCAGCGGCAAAGCCAATCGCCGCGGCAATTGCACCACCGATCAGGGCCGGGACAAAGCCGCCTCGCTTTTCTTCTTTGTGCGCCGCAGGCTCAGCGTGGGTCGGTTCCACGGCCATTTCGGCTTCGGCTTCGGCTTCGGCTTCGGCTTCGGCTTCGGCTTCGGCTTCGGCTTCGGCTTCGGCTTCGGCTTCGGCTTCGGCTTCGGCT
>NZ_JBQFUN010000011.1:0-140454 GCF_056539205.1 Ruegeria sp. BC5 | reverse complement strand
ACCGTCCGCAGTTCTACTTCCGTACAACGGACGTGACCGGCACCGTGACCCTGGCCGAAGGCACCGAGATGGTCATGCCCGGCGACAACGTGTCGTTCGAGGTTGAGCTGATCGCCCCGATCGCGATGGAAAACGGCCTGCGTTTCGCCATCCGCGAAGGCGGCCGCACCGTCGGCGCCGGCGTTGTGTCGAAAATCATCGAGTAAGGCGCTTACGCCAATACTCAAAGAAAGGGCGTCCCTTGGGGCGCCCTTTTTTTGTTTGGATTTATCAGTTCCTAGGCGCGCAAACTGCCTTTGCCGAAGGCTTAATCGTAAGCAGCATCCACGATAAATTCTACTTTCAGTTCGGGGCGTGCCAGCTTGGCTTCCCCGCAGGCGCGGGCCGGTGCGTGACCTTTGGGAACCCAGGCATTCCAGACCTCGTTCAATCCGGCAAAATCTTTCATATCGGCCAGCCAGATCGTTACACGCAACATATTTTCACGTGATGACCCGGCTTGTACAAGCAGGGCATCGATTTTTTCGAGGCAAATTCGGACTTGTTCCTGAATAGTGTCACCCTCGGCGACTTGTCCGGTCAGGTAGGCCACGCCGTTGTGTTTTACGATTTTCGAGGACCGTTCGCCGGTGTCGATGCGTTCAATCATGGGGCATTCTCATTTAGATGTTTGATGCGGCTGTTCATGGTCACAAGATGACCTGCTTGGCAATTTCTATTTTCGTGGCAAGATCTGCAGTCGTTTTGGCGGTTTAATTTTACCTCCACCTCAACGCAAAGAAGTGACCCCATGTTTGCACTCGAAGCAAACGGCGCGAGCCTCGCAGGGGTTGGTGTCAGAAAATCAGAGCTTGGGGTAAATCATGTTTGGACTTCCATTCGTACACTACAGCACGCGTATCCTGCACAGCACAGATCTGAGCGACATGCAAGCCGCAATCCTAAGCGCTGATGATCCTGAGACGGGCACCAGATCGCACTTGCTACATCCGCAGCAGAAAGTAAGCCACATAACCTGTCTTTCAGAGAAACCGGAAAGATTCCGGGTGAAAAAGTAATAGGCCGGAGTCAACGCTCTAGCCCACCTAACAGCGACTGCTAAACTCAACATGCACCTGTAAAGCACGCCTGGCCCCGGTCAGCGCGCAAAACTGATGAGGTAGGGCATGGTGGGTTTGGACCTTTTGGTAAATGCGGCGAATGTCTTTTACCTAATTTCTTACTCGGTCAGGGATATTTTCTGGCTGCGTGTTCTGTCGGTGATTGGCGCGATGATCCTGCTGCCCTATTACTATCTGCAACCCGCGCCGCTGTGGGCCCCGATCGGGTGGAACCTGTTTTTCACCGGTATCAACATCTTTTGGATTGTGCGTTTGTTGCTGGAACGACGCCCGGTGCCATTTACCGATATGCAAAGACACCTCTATGAAATCGCTTTGCGCAATTTCTCGGAGCGGGACGCATATGACCTGCTGAGAATGGGAGTTGCAAAAACGGTTCCGGTTGGAACCAATCTGTTAACGCAAGGTAGCCCGGTACACAGCCTATCGCTTATCGTGGATGGGGAAATCGGTGTTGAGATGAGCGGAGACCGAGTAGACACGCTGGGCGAAGGCCGGTTCCTTGGCGGGACGGCCTTTCTGGCCAAAGATCAGGGCTTTACCGCGCCGGTGACCGTGACAGCCCTTAAACCGTCACGGGTGATCGAATGGAACATGTCCGATCTGACTGCGGAACTGCAAAAACAGCCAGATCTGGCAATTTCAATCGAAGCCAGCCTTGGGCTCGAGATTTCGCGGTTTCTGCAAACCGCCAGATTACAGATGGCCTAAACCGCGGATTCTGCGGCAGCCCTTACGGCGCGAATATTGTCGCCATAGACACCGGAGCTTTCAACTGATCCACCCTTGAAGACGGCTGATCCTGCGACCAGCACGTCAGCCCCTGCGGCTGCAACCAACGGGGCTGTTTTCGGGTCAACACCGCCGTCGATCTCGATATGCACGGGGCGGTCACCGATCATCTGACGCAGTTTGCGGACTTTGCTGGTCATGTCGATAAATTTCTGACCGCCGAAGCCGGGGTTCACGGTCATGACGCAGACCAAATCGGTCAGGTCCAGAAGATGCTCGACGGCTTCGGCTGGCGTGCCGGGATTCAGCGCAACCCCTGCCTTCATCCCGGCTGCACGAATGGCTTGCATCGTACGGTGGGTGTGCGGACCGGCCTCGATATGCGCTGTAAGGATATCGGCACCTGCATCGGCATAAGCTTGAATATAAGGATCAACCGGCGCGATCATCAGGTGGACATCCATCACCGTTTTAACGTGCGGGCGGAATGCTTTGACGGCGGGTGGGCCAAAGGTCAGGTTCGGGACGAAATGGCCATCCATAACATCGACATGGACCCAATCCGCGCCCTGGGCCTCGATCGCCTGAATCTCTTGCCCGAAATTGGCGAAATCGGCGGATAGGATCGAAGGGGCGATCTTGATGGTGCGGTCAAAGCTCATGGTGGCCTCGTGTCAGCTAAAGAGTCGCGGTCGCGTATACCTGCGCTGCATTGCAAAGGGTAGCCCCCGCGGTTTGCCCAACGTTACAAAACTTTCACCGCGTTGCAGGAGTGCTTGAGCATTATAGGAGCAGTCATGTCTAAGGGCGGAACCACTCCCGCACTCGCAGGCGCATCGGCTGTGCCGATACCCCTTGGCGGCTTTGGGCCCGGCGCCACGCGCAGCGCTACGCCCAACGGGATGAGGCCTCCGCAAGGAGGTCGAAGACGGGCGAGAGCCTCCGGTGCTCAATCATTATTCAGGGTCAGGGTAACCCGCTCTCCTGCAAAAACCGTGCGCCCGTATTCGACCGGCACGCCGTTTAGATCGGCATTGATCCCCGTCGAAAACAGCACCGGAGCGCCTTGCGACAGTTGCAGATGCAAACCCTGTGTCGCCGTGGCAGCCCGCGCGGTCAGGCGGGTAGACACACGGGTGTAGTCTGCGACGCCACAGCGTTGCAGTGCCTTGGTCACGGATCGCGTGTCTTGCAGTGCAGTCAGGATGTCGGGCAGACGATCAGCCGGAAAGACGCTCTGAAATAGGCCGATGGGCTGGCCATCGGCCAGAGACAGGCCGTCATACACGTGAACCGTGTCTCCGGGGGTAAGCTGCAGAGCTTCGGCTTCGGTTTCATCTGCCGCGCGGGTGGTCAACGACAGGATCGTCTTGCCCGGCATCTTACCGCTGGCCGATATGCTTTTGTGGTATCTCACCCGTTTGCCAATTGGATAATCGGTCGGGCGCGAGGCCACAAAAACGCCTGACCCGCGCCGTGGGCGGACCAGACCTTGTTCGGCCATGTCCGACAGCGCGCGCCGTACCGTATGCCGATTGACACCATGTTGCGCCGCCAATTGCGCCTCGGTCGGCAACCGGTCACCGGTATTGTATCGCCCCTCGGCTATGTCCGAGGTCAGGCTGAGCGCAATGCTTTTCCAGACAGGCGTTTTATTCATGTCACCAAACTTTCACGGGTGCGCGGATTGCGGGTTCTCCGCGAGGGGTGTAATATTTGTCTAGTTGTATAGTTCATGTAGACAACCTGGCCAAGGGGGGTTGATGACCGATAAAACAAAAACCGCGAATGCTGCGCGTCAGGAATGGATGGGTTTGCTGGCCTGCGCTCCAGAAGAAGAACTGATTGCGTTGTTGGATGAAATCGGCGCGCCTCCGAGCTTTCAATGGCTCCGTCACCCCGAAGTAGGAGGTGTGATGGTGCGCGGACGGACCGGCGGCACAGGCGCGCCATTTAATCTGGGTGAAATGACGATCACGCGCTGTTCGCTTGCGTTGCAGGACGGAACAATTGGTCATGGCTATGTGCAGGGACGTTCCAAGCGAAAAGCGGAAATAGCGGCGCTGGTTGATGCGTTGATGCAAACCGACGCCGCCGGAGACGTTCGTGCGCGGGTGATCGCTCCGCTTGGTCAACAGATGCAGACAGCCAAAACAACCCGCGCCGCCAAGGCCGCGGCCACCAAGGTCGAGTTTTTTACGATGGTACGAGGTGAAGACTGATGACCGTGCAAAACCAATTTTCAGGCGGGTTCCAGAACGCACCAATTGAAGCGGCCCATGCTTTTCGTGCCGCGATGACGGTCATGGCGCGCCCGGGTGAGATCCGCCGGATCATCGGCACTCACCCACCCGCGCCCTTGTCCGTGGCGGCGGGAACACTGCTGCTGACGCTTTGCGACCCGGAAACCAGTGTGTTTTTGGCGGGTGAGGTTGATACGGATGCAGTGCGGCAATGGTTGACCTTTCACACCGGTGCGCCGCTTGTGACAGCGGACCAGGCTGACTTCGCAATCGGAACGTGGCAAGCGCTGATGCCCTTGGGGCAGTTCCGCATTGGAACGCCTGAGTATCCTGACCGTTCAGCGACGCTGATCGTGGAATGTGACGACCTAAATCAAGCAGGGGCAACGCTGACGGGGCCGGGGATCAAGGGCGTCGCCCTTCTGTCACTACCGGATATTCCGACGCTTCGGGCCAATGCGGCGCTGTATCCATTGGGATGCGATTTCTTCTTCACCTGCGGTGACAAAGTCGCGGCGCTGCCGCGGAGCACGCAGATCAAGGCAGAGGGTTAGTCGATGTATGTGGCTGTAAAAGGCGGTGAGAAGGCCATCGAAAACGCCCATGCCTGGCTGGCCGAGGAACGGCGCGGGGCGACCGATGTTGCTGAACTCAGCATCGCGCAGATCCGTGAACAGCTGAGCCTTGCGGTAAACCGGGTAATGGCCGAAGGGTCTTTGTTCGACCCCGATCTGGCTGCTCTAGCCATCAAGCAAGCGCGCGGCGATTTGATCGAGGCGATTTTCCTCATCCGTGCCTATCGCACCACCTTGCCCCGGTTCGGGAATACCAACCCGGTTGAAACAGACCGTATGGCCTGCGACCGCCGAATCTCGGCCACGTTCAAGGATGCGCCGGGCGGACAGGTGCTGGGTCCGACCTTTGATTACACACATCGTTTGCTGGATTTCAAACTGGCCGCCGAGGGCGAGGTTCCGCCCTCACCCAAAGGTCAGCCACGCACAGACCCGGTTCCGCATATCGCCGACTTTCTGAAGGATGAGGATATCATTCAAGATGAACCCGCAAGTGACGACGCTCCGGCTGATCTGACTCGGCAACCGATGGAGTTTCCGGCCGGACGCCCCCTGCGCTTGCAATCGCTGGCCCGCGGGGATGAGGGGTTTGTGTTGGGCATGGCCTATTCAACCCAGCGCGGCTACGCCCGCAACCACGCCTTTGTCGGCGAATTGCGCATCGGCAAAGTCGCGGTCGAGATGGATATTCCCGAGTTGGGCTTTGCCATCGAAATCGGCGAGGTGGAATTGACCGAATGCGAGTCGGTGAACCAGTTCAAGGGCTCCAAAACCGAACCACCCCAGTTCACGCGCGGTTATGGTCTGGTCTTTGGCCAGTCGGAACGCAAATCAATCGCCATGGCTTTGGTCGACCGCGCGTTGCGCTGGCAGGAATTGGGAGAAGACAATCTGGGTGCCCCTGCGCAGGACGAGGAATTTGTCCTGAGCCATGCGGACAACATTCAAGCGACCGGGTTCCTCGAACATATCAAGCTGCCGCATTACGTGGATTTTCAGTCCGAACTGGAATTGGTCCGCAAGCTGCGGCGCGACGCCGAGGCGAGGACTACACCGCAGGAGGCAGCCGAATGAGCCCAACCAACGCACAGCGGATAAGCGGTTTATTGCTCCTACTCCGTGTCCTTCACCCTGTGATCGCCAAGGTCAGGGGCACCGATTGCTTTCCAAATACCGGCCTTGTCCCGCAGCATCGATTCTCGTCGCCGTCTGGAATGGCGGATATGCAGGATGAGATAAAACATAATGGCCAAAAAGACCGCTCCACATACAAAAACGTCCATAAAAATACCAAAACACAAAGTGATACTTCAAAATGAATGAGTACAACTTTGCATATTTGGACGAGCAGACCAAGCGGATGATCCGCCGAGCTATCCTCAAGGCTCTGGCTGTTCCGGGATATCAGGTACCTTTTGCCAGCCGTGAGATGCCCATGCCCTATGGCTGGGGAACGGGCGGCGTGCAGGTATCGGCTGCAACATTGACGCCGGACGATACGCTCAAAGTGATTGACCAGGGGGCCGATGACACCACCAACGCCGTCTCGATCCGCAAGTTCTTTGAAAACACCGCAGGGGTGGCGACAACCGAGGAAACCGCGAAGGCAACTGTAATCCAGACACGCCATCGCATCCCCGAAGCAAAACTGACCGAGGATCAGATCCTTGTGTATCAGGTACCGATCCCTGAACCCCTGCGTTTTCTCGAACCGCGCGAGACCGAGACCCGCAAGATGCACAGTCTTGAGGAATATGGCCTGATGCATGTGAAATTATACGAGGATATCAGCCAAAACGGGGCGATCTCGACCGCATATGCCTATCCGGTAAAGGTCTCGGGGCGTTATGTGATGGATCCGTCGCCGATCCCGAAATTCGACAACCCGAAGCTGGAAATGGACGCGATCCAGCTGTTCGGGGCTGGGCGGGAACAACGCATCTATGCGCTGCCGCCGCATACCAAAGTGGTGAGCCTGGATTTCGAAGATTACCCGTTCGAACCCACCAAGGCCGATCATCCCTGCGACCTGTGCGGGGCAGAGGACAGTTATCTGGACGAGGTAATCATGGATGATGCAGGCAACCGGATGTTTGTCTGTTCCGACACGGATTACTGCCGCACGCGACGCGTGCGGGGGCACCAAGGGCGATTAAGCAAGGAAAGCGAGATATGATGCGGCAGAATGTATTGGGAATTGATCACCTTGGCCTGACGGTCGCTGATCTGGACGCCTCGAAAGGGTTCTTTGTCGACGGGTTAGGCTGGGACGTGGTGGGCGGCAAGCCGGAATACCCCTCGGCTTTTATCAGCAACGGTGCCGCCGTGCTGACCCTGTGGCAGCAGAAGGGTGACAACCGGCGCGGGTTCGATCGGCACGCAAATGTGGGTCTGCATCACGTGGCATTCAAAGTGCCGGACGAGGCCGCGCTGAACACCGTATTCGATGCCATCAAGGACTGGCCAGGGGTTATGGTCGAATTCGCGCCAGAGCCATCCGGCGCGGGTCCGAAAATCCATTTCATGATCCGGGAACCCGGCGGCAACCGGATCGAGTTTGCCTACGATCCGAGGTGACGGTTATGACACCCCTGCTTAGCGTTCAGGACATCACCAAGACATATGGTGCACGAATCGGCTGTACGGGAGTCAGTTTCGATCTCTATCCCAGCGAGGTGATGGGCATTGTTGGCGAAAGCGGCTCAGGCAAGACAACATTGCTGAACTGTCTGGCAGGTTATCTGGAGCCGGACACGGGGCAGGTGATCTTTGACACGCGCACGGATGGTCCGATGGACACAGTGACCATGTCGGAACCCGAACGCCGGATGCTGGGGCGAACGGATTGGGCCTTTGTCCATCAGCATGCCCGCGACGGCTTGCGCATGTCGGTCAGCGCGGGGGGGAACATAGGCGAACGGCTGATGGCCGTGGGTGAGCGTCACTATGGGTCGATCCGAGGCGATGCCATGGATTGGTTGGGGCGAGTCGAGATTGACACAGACCGAATTGATGACCGCCCCACCGCGTTTTCCGGTGGGATGCAGCAGCGCTTGCAGATCGCGCGCAACCTGGTGACGGGGCCTCGGCTGGTGTTCATGGATGAACCGACCGGTGGGCTGGATGTCTCGGTTCAGGCGCGCTTGCTGGACTTGCTGCGGGGGCTGGTGCGCGAGATGGGGCTGAGCGCCATAATCGTCACCCATGATCTGGCCGTGGTGCGGCTGCTGGCGGATCGGTTGATGGTGATGAAGGACGGCCACGTGGTTGAGGCCGGGTTGACCGATCAGGTATTGGACGATCCGCAGCACGCTTATACGCAGCTCTTGGTTTCAAGCGTACTACAAGTGTGAAAGGGAAGGCGATGATCGAACTTAAAGGTGTCAGCAAAAGCTTTACCCTGCACAATCAGAACGGTGCCGTGATCCCGGTGATGGAAGGCGCTTCGCTGAAAGTCATGCCTGGCGAGTGTGTTGCTTTGACCGGGGTGTCGGGGGTGGGCAAGTCGACTTTGATGCGGGTGATCTATGGCAACTATCTCGCGGCATCCGGTCAGGTTCTGGTTGGTGGGCTCGACGTAGCTCAGGCTGAACCGCGTGAGATTTTGAACCTGCGCCGCGAAACGCTGGGATACGTCAGCCAATTCCTGCGTGTCGTCCCACGAGTGCCAACGCTTGAGGTTGTGGCCGAACCACTGTTGGCCATCGGATTTGACCGGCAAGTGGCTCTGGACAAAGCAGCTAATCTGCTGGTGCGGCTGAACATTCCCGAACGCTTGTGGACCCTAAGCCCTACGACATTTTCCGGCGGTGAACAGCAGCGGGTGAATATCGCGCGAGGCTTTGTGCATGACTATCCGGCGTTGTTGCTGGATGAGCCCACGGCCTCACTGGATGCAAAGAACCGCGAGACGGTTCTGGCGCTGATCACCCAGGCCAAGGCACGCGGCGCGGCAATTGTCGGCATTTTCCACGATGTCGACGCACGCAAGCGCGTCTGTGATCGCCAGTTCGACCTGTCCGACTTTGCACCTGGAATGGCCGCATGAGCCTTGCCACTGTCATAGCCGTCGTGGGCCCGTCAGGCGTCGGCAAGGACAGCGTGATGCAGGCGTTGGTGGCACGTGCGATCGGTATTTGTTTGACGCGCCGCGTGATCACGCGACCCGAGGGCGAAGAGGGTGAGGATTTCGACCGAGTGTCTGTTGAAGAGTTTCATCAGATGGTTGCGCGGGATGCCTTTGCGCTACACTGGTCCGCGCATGGATTGTTCTACGGCGTGCCCCGCACCATTGAACAACAGCGGCAAAGGGCAGATGCCGTATTGGTGAACCTGTCCCGATCCGTCTTGTTGCAGGCCCAAGAGGTGTTTGGCGATCTGATCGTGATCTCTCTGACCGCTGACCCTGAAGTATTGGCGCAACGCCTGTTGATGCGCGGACGTGAGAGCGCACCTGAGCAGACACGAAGGTTGGCGTGTGCCAAAGTGCCTTTGCCCGAGGGGCTGAAACGGGTGATCGAGATTGACAACTCCGGGCCGCTGGAGGCTACGGTTGAAGCCATTCTCGACCAGCTTCAGCCGGAAAGGACGTAGCGATGGATCAGGTGAAACCGCCCATCCCTTGCCTCGCCCACCAAAGCCAGATCATTGATTTGAAAGGGCGCGGGCAGCAGGGGAACAAGGTGCGATTGCAGCGCGCGCTCAACTGTCGACAACGTGGGTTTGTCCAATTTACCGCTGAGGGTGATGTGAAAGCGGAAAGACTCCATCACATGCGGATAACCCCATTGCACCAGGTTAGCCTCTTGCCGGGCGTTCAGGCCATGGGCGCGGCGGCGGTGCAGTTCGGCCTCCGATGGCGGGGCACGAAAGCTGTCCAGATCACGCACACAGGCGGCAGCCAGCGCGTTCAGAGCGACCTCATCCCCCATCGGACGCAAAGCCAGAAACCGACCCAATCGGGCGATCTGCAGCCCGCCCAGGGCGACCGGGGCCTGCGTGGCCGCAAGCCGCGCGCAGGCGTCGTGCAACGCTTCAACCGACTGCCCATACCGCAGGCGAAACGGGGGCTTCATCGTCGCATGCAGCCCGTATTTGCGCGGCACCTCGGTCACGGCTGCAACGTCCACACCGTTTATCACCAGGTGGGCAATGGGCGTTCCGACCTCCATATCCCAGCCCAGCCAGCTGGTGGCGAATTTCGTCCATTCCGCCCGCGCCGGGGGCATAAAATAGATCGCGTATCGCGTGAATGTCACGTTGGCCTCCTGTGCGCAGCCTTTCCACTTGTTCAGACCGTGTGAAGTTCAGATGACAGAAGAAATGATCCTTGCCAATGCCACGCTTGTTCTTGCCGATGAGACGATCGCCGGCAGCGTCCGTATCGTAGGTGAATCGATTGCCGAGATCGCCACCGGCCGCACGGTTCCCCCGGGCGCGATTGATTGCGAAGGTGACTATGTCAGCCCCGGTCTGGTCGAGCTGCACACCGACAATCTGGAACGCCATATCCAACCGCGCCCCAAGGTCGACTGGCCGCATGCGGCGGCCATCTTGGCCCATGATGCCGAGCTGGCCAGCACCGGGATCACCACTGTCTTCGATGCGATACGCGTCGGGTCAATCCCCAGCGGCCAGCGTTACCGACGATACGCCCGCGAACTGTCTCGTGAACTGTGGCAACTACGGGAACAAGACGTGTTGAAGATCAGCCATTTTCTGCATCTTCGGGCCGAGGTGTGTTCAGAGACCCTGGTCGAGGAGTTAAACGAGTTCGGCCCCGAAGATAGGGTTGGGCTGGTTTCGTTGATGGATCACACACCTGGCCAACGTCAGTTTCAAGATATGTCGAAACTTGAGATTTACCTGAAAGGAAAGCTGGGGTTGGAGGGCGAAGGGTTTCAGCGCCATGTCGCGGACCTCAAGGCAATGCGAAAGCGCAACGGAGACAAGCACGAGGTCGAAACCGTCAAGGCCGCCAAGCGGTTTGGGGCCATGCTGGCCAGCCATGATGACACCACACCGGAACAGGTGCGAGTCTCGGCAGGACACGGCATCCGGCTGGCCGAATTTCCCACCACCGTCGAGGCCGCACGCGCCTGCAGCGAACACGGGATAAAGGTGATGATGGGGGCGCCTAATCTGATCCGGGGCGGGTCGCATTCCGGCAATGTGGCCGCTCAGGAACTCGCCGATCTGGGCCATCTCGACATTCTCTCCTCAGATTATGTTCCCGCCGCGTTGCTGTTGTCGGCTACACGTCTGGGGGAGATATGGGGCAATATGGCCAGTGGCCTGCGAACGGTGACGCGGACGCCAGCACAGGTTGTTGGTTTGGACGACCGCGGAGAACTGCGCAGCGGCGCGCGCGCAGATATCATCCGATTCTGTCTTCACCATGGCGCCCCGGCGCTGAACGGGGTGTGGTCTCGTGGACGGCGCGTGGCTTGATCAGGCGCGGTAGAACAGATACCGGTCCGGCGCGATGGTACCCGGACCTTTGATCTCTTCGAACCCGGTTAGAGGTTGCCCCGATATCAGCAACCCGCCGGGCCGCATTACCCGCGCAATTAGCGGGCTAAGACGCGCTGCTTCGGCAACATCGTCTTCTTTGATGCCACGTCCAAAATCATAATGGGCCAGCGCGATCTTTGGCCCGTCGATACCAAGCTTTTCAAGCATGGGCTCCGCTTCGCCCTGCAGAAAGTCCTCGGCCGGAGGGGTGCTGGACGGATGGCATTGCAGCACCCGGTCCATGACCCATATCCGCCGGTCCGGCAGAATTTCCCGCAAATGGTCATAGGTGCGACCGTTGCCCAGCCCCATGTCCAAAACATCGCCGTCCATGTCGCTGATCTGGGCGACCGCCCAATTCAACCCGTCGCGTTGCGCGGTCAGGCGGCGTAGCATGGAATCCAGTCGGCTCATTCGGGTTCTCCGGTTGGTATTGTGGGGCCTGCCCAGGCAAAACCGGGGCCGTCCAGAAGTCGGCTCAGCAGCTCTTGGATAAAGGTCCAGATCTCCTGATCATGGACCAGATGGTGGGTCAAGACACCAAAAGGTTCGGTAATGTCGGCGCGTCCCTCACGCCGGTCGCGTAAAAGGTCTGCTGTCTGAATGATCAACTTGTCCGCCGCCACCAACCCGCGCGTTCCGCGCCAGTCAATCGGGTCCAGATGGGTGTTGATCTGCTCCAGCCTTGGGACAGGTTCCCGCGTCTTGCGCGGTGTCGCTGTCGAGACGATGCGATACCCAAGATCAGGTAATTCCTGCACCACCTCGGGCGCGATGCGGTTCCAGGGCGGTACAAACATCGGACACAGCCTGTCTCCGAACAAAGTACGCAGGCGCTCCAGCCCGGATTGCGCGTCGACGATTATGGCCTCAAGCGGGCGGTGCAACCGGAATTCGGATTTCTTCTCGTCAGGCGGTGCGTGGTTTTGATGCGCCCATCCATGCACTACAGGAATCAGCCACGGCTGCTGCGTGACGTAATCGCCCAGCCCGGCATCGGCATCTCGAGGAATGATCGCCAGTTGAACGGGCAGGTCAAGCGACCGCGACAGCTTTGACAGCCTTTCAAGCTGCGGTGTCCTTGATATGGCGTCATCATCCCGCCACCACAGCGGCAGCGACAAGCCCTGCGCCTGCCAGATGTCCAACTCCGCCTCCAAAGGGCGCCAGTCCATCATCTTGTTTGCTCCCGCAAGTTCACGGCAATCTCGACCGATCTTGCGGCCCCGTCAAAGCCCTGCGCTGAAACCGGGCGTGGGCCATCTGACATGACCGACGCAACGGCCCGCGCTAATGAATCCCCATTAAGGGATTTGCTAGGCAACACATCGATGGCCGACAGGTCCGAGAGGCTCTGACCACGCAAACCCTGCTCAACCTCTTTGCCGTCGTCGAACGGGATAAAAACCGCAGGCGTTCCCGATTGCAAAATATCCAGCGCCGTGTTGTAGCCGCACATACTGACCGAGGCTGCCGCATGGGGCAGCATTTGTCGGAAGTCCGGGCGCACCGGTTCCAGCGTCACTTGGGCATCGCCCACGAGTTGTGACAGTTGATCAATACGTGCCCTTGCGTCCTGCCCGCCCACCAACAGGCGCCAGCGCCTGTTGGGTATCTTTTGGGCGGCCTCGATGGCCGCGCGAAAGATCGGCTGGCCCACAGATCCGCCACCGGCGCTGACCAGTATTTCGCCTTTGCCCACCGCGTCAGGATGCGGCACAGGCGCCTCGGGCGCAACAAAACCGGTATAGAACAACCGCGAGCGCAATCGGTCGGTCACCGGCCAGCTCACCTCCAGCGGAACAACGCTTTGATCTGAATGGACGAGGATACCGTCGTAATACCGGCACACGATCTCTTCCGTGCGTTCCGCCTTTGATGCCTTCGATGGCGGGGCCAGAATATCGCGGATCGAGCCCAGAACGACCGGCCGTCGCGGTAAGTTCCAGGCGGCCTCCAATGCGGCATTGAACTCTGCCGCAAGTGACCGGCGACCAAAAGGAAAAAGCTCGGTGATCAGCACATCAGGTGCGAAATTCTGCACGGCTGCGACCAATGCGGTTTCGCGCGACGTCAGATAGGCGGCATCGGCCACTTCATCGCTTTGGGTCAAAAGCCGGGTGAAATCCGTGCCGTCCGAACGCAGCGGTGGAAGCCCCAACAGGGTCATGCCCGCGCTGTCTAGCTGTGTTGCCGGCATTCCACCCGAGACAACAAAGGTCTCGTGCCCGGCCCGTACGAAAGCCCGGCCCAAAGTCAGCGCCCGGCTCAGATGCCCAGTGCCCAACAAGTGCGTGACAACGATCATCACCTTCATTGTGATGCCTCTGGTCTGATCAGGCGGACGGGTTCGGGCTGGGGACGTAGTGTCGACATATCGACGATATACATGCGGTTGCGTTTGATTTTAAAGGGGGCGGGGCCATTGAAATCCCATCCCCAGGCCCGCGCCAGAATGACCCGTATAATACCGATGTGGCAGACGGCAACCGTGTCGTCTGACAAAGCGTCCAGCCAGGGCTGCAGACGCGACCAGACCTCAGCTGGGCTTTCACCGTTTGGCGGACGAAAATCCCAGCTCCAGTCTTCGATATGGCGGTATCCGCTGTCTGGGTCGGCAATCAGGTCGACCCCGTGTAACCCTTCCCAATCACCCCAGTTCATCTCGGTCAGCGCGTCCGAAGTCTGCGGCTCGCGTCCCGCGACCAGACGGGCGGTTTCGCTGGCCCGCAGCAGGGGGCTGGACCAGAGGTCCGCGTCCTTCCATGGCGCGGGCAGTTGCATAGCGGATAGCTCTGCCTGCGCATCTTCGTCCAGCGGTATATCACTGCGTCCCTGAATGCGGCCCGCGCGGTTCCAATGGGTGTGACCGTGCCGAAGCAGTGCTAGCCGGGTCATGATCGAACCTCCATCAAGGGTCGTGTTGCCTGCCAGAACCGGTCGGTTGCTGCAGGCATCAGGTGACGTTCGGCCACGCGCGCGCGGGCTTTGGCCCCCAGTGACAGGCGCAAAGAAAGGTCATCCAGCAAGGTGCGCAGCCGTGCGGCCAATCCTTCGGGGCCAGCGTCGACCGAAGGATAGTCCGACGGGGACAGCACATCCCGCACGCCGGGCCGGTCCTGCGCTACAACAGGCACACCGCTGGCCTGCGCCTCAAGATAGATCATGCCATAGGCCTCGTTCACTCCCGGCCACAACAGTACCGAGGCCGCACCGTACAGCTTCTGCAATGCATCGCGGTCACATTGCCCCAGAAACCGGACCTTTGATCCGAACGGCGCCATCAGCACCTCGACTTCGGGACGTGCTGGGCCATCACCCGCAATATCCAAGGACCAGTCGCCGTCCAATAAGGCCAGAGCCTGCACTAGAAGAGTGTAAGAAGCCAGCTTGTCACCGTGCCGCATCATGCCCACGGTCAGCATCGGCCCCTCACAGCCCGAGGCGGGCGGCAAATCCGACCGAGGCAGGAACGGGGGCAGTTCCACAAGGCTTTGATCCCCGTACCGTTCCCGCTGCAGCGTGATCAGGTCGTTGGTGGTGTGGTAGAAGATCACCTGCGCCGCATCACAGGCGTCATGTGCAGCTTTTGCAAACCCGGCCCAGGGACCTGTCAGGCGGCTGGTTGCGCGGGTGCTTTCCAACTGAACGTAGGGAATGTTGCGCGCCTTGCAGACACGCGGGCCCAGCAGATCGGGGGCCTTGTAATAGTTGTGATAGGTCACCCAAAGCGCGGTGTCCGCGGGAAGATCGGCGAGCAGACGTTGCACCTCGGCGTCAGCTTCGGCGCGCAATGCGGCCTGCACCTGCGCGTCCCCGGCTTTGTCGTAGGTACGCAGCCGCGAGGCCAGTTCGACCGTATCCTCTCGCGCGGCGATCGCGTGCATCAGGTTGCGGGCCATTTCGCGATCCCCCGACGGCACCGGGCTGTCCGGCGCTTTCATCGGAGAGTAAAAGGCCACTCGTGCCATCAGCCTATGTCCGAACCCAATGCGCGCAGTCGTTTGGACAGGCGGGCAATGCCGGGGTCCATGCGGAAATCGGCGATCAAACGATCATAGGCGGCACTTGCCATCAAAGCAGTTTGCTGCGGATCGGCGGCCAGATCGATGATGGCGCTGGCCAATGCGGCCGGATCATCGTCGGACAAGACGCCGTGGGTGCCGGTTTCAATAAACTCGGGGATGGCCGATACCGGCGTCGACAGGATCGGCAAAAGCTGTGATGCGGCCTCCATCAAAACATTGGGTAGCCCGTCGCGGTCTCCGTCACTGGCGATCCGGCTGGGAAGCACAAACAGGTCTGCGCTGCGCATTGCTTCGATCACTTCGGGTTGATCACAAGCGCCTTGCCACGTTATCCGTTGCGACAGGCCAGCGGCGTCGGCTCGATCACGCAAGGCATTGCCAAGTGTTCCGCCGCCAATGTGCGTCCAGTGCCAGTCCAGCGTTTCTGGCAGCATGGCAAACGCGTCGATCAGCCGGTCAAAGCCCTTTTTCTCGACCAGACGACCGACCGAGAGCATGTGAAACGGCCCGTCCGGCGCGCGTGGCATACGGTTTGGCGGAGATGGAAAACGGTTCAGATCCAGCCCGTGATAGATCAGGTGAACCCGCGCGGGATCGTCGGCCAAACTGCGTAGATGGTCGGCCCCAATTGCCGTGCAGGTCGCACCAAAAGCCGCTCCATGAGTGTCGGCGCGCAGTTTTTCGATCTTTTCCCACTCGGGTGATGTCCAGATGTCCTTGGCGTGGGCAGAAAAACTCCACGGCAGGCCACGCATGATGGCGGCGTAGCGCGCGACCGAGGATGGGGTGTGCATGAAATGCGCATACATCACTTGTGTCGCGTCGGGTAATTCGGCGGCCAGAACGCAGGCCTGACCAAAACGCCGTATGCGGTTGTGGGTCGGATCACGGCGCAGATCGGCGCGCCAGACCCGGTAGGCCTCGGCATAGCCCGGCAGGGCTTGCGCAGTCTGTCGCGCAGCCCAGACACGCTGTGGTTCTTCGTAAAGGTATTCTGGCAGGTAATGCACCTGACCCTGAAAACGGTCGTGCAGCGGGTGCCGTTTTACGTCGGTCGGATGGCGCAAAGACCAGATGTCAAAGCTGTGCCCGGCCTCTTGCAGGGCGACAAGTTCCTGGGCAATGAACGTCTCGGACAGGCGCGGCCACCCTTTGACCAGCACCGCCAGTTTCGGCTGGGCTGTGGTCATCCGATGGCCCGTTCCTGTTCCTGGCCTAGCAACGCGTCAACGCGGTCGATGACATAATCCAACCCGTCCAGCAGCCCGTCCTGAATGGTCTGCGATGGCAGGGGTTGGTGCGGCAGGTCGCGGATCGCCTCGATCATCGCATCCGCTGTCAGCCCGTCGCGGTTTTCGTCCAGCATCCGCACAAGGCCCAGCCCTTCTGCGCGCGAGGCGCGAATCCACTGTTCTAGTCGTGGCGTCGTGCGAGGCACGATGACGGCACGTTTGTCAAAGGACAGAACTTCGCAGAAAGTATTGTAACCGCCCATACAGACCACCCCGGCGGCCCCCGCAAAAAGCGTTTCGATCTGGGATTCGAACCCCACGGCGGTCACCCGGCCATTCAACGCGGCAACGCGGGTCTCGAATTCTTCACGCAACTCACCGGAAAGAAAGGGGCCGTAAACCAGCACTGCACGCGGCGACAGGGTAGGGTCTTTTTCGTAAGCGGAGAGAACCTGGTTCACCATCGCCTTACCGTCGCCACCGCCACCTGGCGTGATCAGGATGTAGGGTTGTTCAGGTGGCTCGCCTACAGGGCCAAGATCCCGCCGCAGGTAACCGGTCCAATGCGTGCGCGATTGCGCCGCGTGGCTAAGCGGCAGCCCTTTGGTCGGATCATAGATCGAGCGCAGACCGTAAACCCAGATTTCGTGATAGAAGCGCTCGGTCGCGGCAAGGGCCTCTTTCCGCTCCCACTCGGCGGCCAGAACTTCGGGTTCGTCCAGCACGTCGCGCAGGCCAAGAACCAGCTTGGTGCGTTGCGAATGCAACAGATGTTCCAGTGTCGGCAGCAACTCCCCACGAAAACCGGTGGGTTCCTTGTCGACGATCAGCATATCGGGGTCGAATTGCTGGACGGCAGTCTGGATCAGACCTGCGCGCAGTTCGGTTACCTCTTCGATCCCCATGCCAATGGTGCGCGCTGCATACGAGCCATCGGCACGTTTGGTCACACCTGGCAGGCGCACGTGGTCGACCCGGCGCGGAAAGGTGAACCGACCTGCCACGGGTGACCCGGTCAGGATCAGGGCTGACGCTTGCGGGTTGGCTTGCGTGATAGCTGCGGCAAGGGCGCGCGACCGGCGCAGATGCCCCAATCCAAATGTATCGTGGCTGTAGAACAGTATGCGCGGCGCACGGCCGGTGATGTTGTTTTGTATTCCTAGGCTCATGCCTTCGCCTGTCGTGTCCCTGGGTGCAAATCCGCGCGTTAAACTCCGTTACCGTATATTCTTTGACGCCGCTTGCCAAAGGGGGTGCCGAGATTGTGCAAATTCGTCAAACATGGCGAAATGGCAACAGCCAAAGTACAGATGGTATTGGGGCGTTTTTCCCCGTTACACCCTGCGTTGATCTTGCCATTCCACTCATACTACTGGGTCGGTCATATTCAGTTTTTCCAAGGTTGCAAACACTCTTGTCGCCTGCATTGCAGCCGAAACACGAAATGACACGAACTTGAGCCGTGAAACGCTGAATATTTGAATACGCTCAGGCGCTTCTGTAACCTGCGATGCAACATACGACTTGGACAGAAAAATTGATGAAACTCAGACTAATTGCTGGAATGGCTCTGATCCTGTGGGCGTTTGCTGCGGCCTTCGTCACAGAGGCATCGGCGCAAGTCCCTTTGATCCCCGGATATACCTCAGAGTCTGAGGCCGAAACTGGGACCGATGGTGATCTGGCTGCCGCGATCAAGGCGGCAACCGAGGCCGGCGCCAGCATAATTGTCATCGACAGCGCGGGGCAGGTTGTGTCTTCGGGCGGTCAGCCAGGTGCTGATGCCTCGGCCGAGGACGCGCATGGGCCGATGGGCGACGGATCGCAACTGATGAAAGCGCAGGAAAGGTTCTCAAAGTTCCGCGAGTCCATGGAATCGCGCCTAGAGGCTTTGCCCTATTCTATTTTCGAAGTTCAGTACGTCCTGCGGCAGACCAGCCCGGATGGCCGCATTCAGACCTATGTCGAGGTTCTGGCGTGGAACATTCTGTTTCTGCTGCTGGGGCGCTGGCTGTCCACCGAGATTTACGGCAAGCGCATGGCCAAAAAGCTGGTTGTGGCACGGTCCAAGGAAAACCCGCAGGGCTATCGGGAGAAAATGCCGTTTTTGGTGTTCCGGTTTTTCATGGGGATCGGGGGCACGATCTTTGCGATGCTGATGGCGCTGATCGTGGGGTACCTGTTCTTTGGTGAAGCCGAAGATATCTCGATTCAGTTTACGGTCACTGCGATCTTTACGGCGTTTTTCCTGTCGCGCACGATATCCGACCTGTGGCGGATGGTTCTGTCCCCTTATCTGAGCCAATACCGTTTGCCGCCCTTCTCAGATCGAGACGCAAAGCGGCTGTATTTCTGGGCGTCGGCGCTGGCGACCTACGACATCTCGGTTGTGTTGTTCGCCACTTGGGTGGCGGATTTTGGGTTGAACTACAATGTCTATGCCTTGGTCTATGGTGGCCTGACCATGTTGGGCGCGCTGGGTAATTTGTTGATGATCATGTTCAATGCGCGCGCCATTTCGAATGCCATTCGCGGCGGGCGCGCACCGGACCAAGTGTCGTGGATTTTGCGGTTCATCTCATTCGCGTGGGCGCCTGTGCTGGTTGTCTATATCGTATTCAGCTGGTTCAAGCTGGCGGTGGATCTGGTGCTTGAGAATGAGAATTCTCTGCCGATCGTGGCCAGCAGCTATTTGATTTTCATGTCTGTGGTCGTGGCCTACGGAGCAATGAATTACCTGCTGGAGCGTTACTTTGACCGTAACCGCCAAATGGAAGACATGAATGCGGCGGCCACGGAAGAGGATGATGAAGCCGTCGAGACACCCGAGGCGGAACTGCGCCAACATTCGATCCTGACATATGAGGATTTGGCCCGTCGCGTGGCAGGGATTTTGGCCTTTGTGGTCGGGCTTTATGCGTTGGTGGTGATCTGGAACCCCGAAGCCAGCTGGAGCGAGGACTTGCCGGTCGAGCGTGCGCTGGATGTGATGGTCATCCTGTTCATCGGCTATATTCTCTTCCACTTCTTCCGCATCTGGATCGACTCGAAAATTGCTGAAGAAACCGATGATGGCGGCGAAGAGGCCGAGTTGGGCGATGAAGGCGGCGAAGGCGGGCAAAGCCGTCTGGCGACCCTGCTGCCCCTGTTCCGTGGGGCGATCCTGGCCGTTGTCGTCGTTACCATCGTTTTGATCGTGTTGATGGAGTTGGGGATTAATGTCAGCCCGCTGTTTGCCGGTGCCGGGGTGGTAGGTCTGGCTGTTGGGTTCGGCTCGCAAACGCTGGTGCGCGATATCTTTTCGGGGGCGTTCTTCCTGATGGATGATGCCTTTCGTAAAGGAGAATACATCGACATCGGGGATGTGAAGGGGACGGTTGAAAAAATCTCGGTTCGTTCATTCCAGTTGCGTCACCATCTGGGCGCGCTGAACACTATTCCCTTTGGTGAGATCAAGGTGCTGACCAACTATTCCCGCGATTGGGTGATCATGAAATTGCCGTTGCGTGTGACCTATGACACCGATGTTGAAAAGGTGCGCAAGCTGATCAAGAAGCTGGGTCAGCAATTGCTGAGCGACCCCGTGATCGGCGACAACTTTATCCAGCCGTTGAAATCGCAGGGCGTGATTGAGATGCAGGATTCCGCGATGATCATCCGGGTCAAGTTCATGACCAAACCCGGTGACCAGTGGCTGGTGCGCAAGAGAGTCTATCAAGATATCCGCGAGCTATTCGCACGCGAAGGGATCAAGTTTGCTCATCGCGAAGTCACCGTGCGGCTGGCCGAAGGCAAAGAACCCGAGGATCTGACGCCGAAGCAGCGTGAAGCCGTGACCGGCGCGGTGCAGGCGGCGATTGATGAGGATTATCTGGACGATATCGGCCCCGGCGGGGATGATCGCTAGGGAAGGCTCCCGCCCCCTTGGGATGCGTCTCTGACGAGACGCCCCCCAAAGTGTTGGGCCGGGCCGCGCGTACCGCGCGGCGGTTGGCTCAGGTGGTCAGCGAAGGCCAGATAGGTTGGGATGTGCCCAGCTTCGCGGCTGGCAGAGGCCATGACATATGGGCCTGGCCAACGGACAAAGCCGGTTTCAGGCGATGGCCGGGGCCCCAGCCGGAAGCTTCAATCTCTTGTGCGTAATCGGAAGTTGTGGGGGTTGTGATCTCTTCGTCCTGCTCGGATTTTGCCAACGCAGCCAGTAGTTCCGCTGTGCGGGCCAGGGACAGCTGCGCCAGCATGATGGAGTTTGCAGACGCGGCTTCGGCCATTGCTGACAGGACCGTCGCAGCCATCAGATAGCCTGTCGCGTGATCCAGCGCCTGAACCGGCAGAGGGGTGGGTTTTTCGGCCTTGGCCCAAGCGCGACCCGCGTCTGCGATGCCAGCGCTCATCTGTACGAGGCTGTCAAAACCACGTCTGTTGGACCACGGCCCCTGCCAGCCATAAGCGTTCAGAGTGACCTCAATTCGGTTGGGAGCCAGTTCATCACGTTTTATCTTGGTCAGTCCAAGCGCATCCAGCGCACCCGGGCGGTAGCCATGAATGAAGACATCTGCTTGCGCCAGCAGGTCTTCCAGCTTCTTCAGACCGGCTGGCGATTTCAGATCTAGATAGGCGCAGTGTTTGCCCAGTGAAATACCCGGAATGACACCCGGCTCATCCCATCCGGGCGGGTCGATGCGCAGAACTTCGGCACCGAACCCCGCAAGCGTACGGGTCGAGACCGGTCCGGCTAGAACACGCGTCAGGTCCAGAACGCGCAAGCCTGCCAGCGGACGTCGAGCCGTTGCCTCGGGACGGTCGCGCGGCGTGATATGCCGCGGGCTGTGCCATCCGATCAGCGGATCGCGCGACACCGCCCGCCCTTGCGGGTGTTCCAGCCATTCGGTCCGACCGCGCATCGCGGCGGCCGCGCCGCCCTCGGCCACAACCGAGGTTTCTAAATCGGCGATGGACCAGTCTTTCACAGCCTGTGCAACTGCGTCCCGGTTGGCTTGCGCCTTCAGCACCTTCAGCGCCGCTGCCCGGTGGGAGGGCAGATTGGTGTGCAGCCTGATCCAGCCATCCGACGCCTGATAATCCCCGGCGATTGGGTCCCAGAGGCTGGGCATCTCCCACCCGTCTGGTTTGAACGAAGACCCGTACCACAGCGAAGCCAAACGATGATTGACCGATATCTCAGGCGTTGTGGGGGCAAGGTTCATTGCTGTGATCAGGCGCGCCAACTCTTGACCAACGGCAGCGAAACTGGCGGTTGCCAGTTCGGATACAGCAAACGCGCTGGACCATGCGCCCTTCCCGGTCGACTTGTAGCTGTCTGCGGCGGGGAGGGCGGAAATCAGGCTCATTGCTGGTACGGGTCCAGACTGTCGCGCAATCCGTCGCCCAGGAAGTTGAACGCCAGTACAACGACAATGATTGGCAGCATTGGAATTGCCGTCCACGGATAGATCTCGATCGAGGCCAGGTTCTGCGCGTCATTCAGCATCACCCCCCAGCTGACCGCAGGAGCGCGCAGCCCAAGGCCAAGGAAGCTGAGCGCCGTTTCTCCAAGGATCATCGCCGGGATCGACAAGGTGGCCGATGCGATCAGGTGGGACATGAAGTTGGGCAGCAGGTGTTTGCGGATCACGCGGCCCGAGCTTGCGCCCATCATCTCGGCGGCGCGCACGTATTCCTCTTCGCGCAGCGACAGGAATTTGGCGCGCACGGATCGGGCCAGACCGGGCCAATCGAGGATGCCGAGGATGATCGAGATGATGAAAAACACCGCCACCGGGCTCCAATTCGAAGGCACCGCGGCGGACAGGGCCAACCACAGGGGTAGTTCAGGCAAAGAGCGCAGGATTTCAATGACCCGGTTGATCACCCAGTCGATCTTGCCGCCGAAATAGCCGGCCATCGAACCGAAGATAATTCCAAGGGTGAAAGACACCGAGATGCCGATTAAACCTACGGTCAGCGACAGCTGCGCGCCGTAGAGAATGCGACTGAACACATCCCGGCCCAGACGGTCCGACCCCCACAGGAACAGCGTCGCCCCTTCGGGCGCGCAGAACAGGTGAGTGTCGGATTTGATTAGGCCAGCCAGTTTGTATTCCGACCCTTCACAGAAAAACTTGATCGGGCGCGGATCTTCGAGGTCGGGTACGAATTTCCATTGGAAGGTTTCCAGATCGGCCTCGGCAACGATGGGAAAGACATGGGGGCCGATGAATTTGCCCTCATAGAACCAGTTGACGCTTTGCGGCGGCGCATAAAGATGCTCTCCGTTGCGTTCATTCGGACCATAAGGCGCGATGAACCCTGCGAAAGGCAGCATCAGATAACACAGCAGCAGGAAAATGCCCGAGATCAAGCCCAGCTTGTGAGTTTTGAACTTGCGCCAAACCAGCACCCAGTTTGGCGCGTCCAGATCGGCACGCTCGAGCTGTTGCAGGGCGGCGTCCGGGTCATAGGGGGCGTCGTCGACATAGCGACCATCGGAATGTTGGGTCATGCTTCACGCCCCTCGTACCGGATGCGCGGGTCAAGCATGACCAGCAGAATGTCAGATATCATGGTGCCGATGAGGGTCAGCAGGGCCACGAACATCAGAATAAAGGCGGACAGGAACTGATCCTGCGTTTTCAGTGCCGTCAGAAGGGTCGGGCCGATGGTTTGCAGGCCAAGAACAACCGAGACCAAAACCGAGCCGGACACCATCGAGGGTAGCAGGTTGCCGATATCCGCCACGAAGGGGTTGAACGCCACGCGCAGCGGGTATTTCGCCAGCATCCGCGACGGGGCCATCCCTTTGGCGATTGCGGTTTCCACATAGGGTTTCCCCAACTCGTCCAGCATGTTGGCACGCAAGCGTTGCATCATGGCCGAAGCCCCCGAGGTGCCGATCACAAAGGTCGGGACGATCAGGTGGACAAGAATGGACTTCAACTTGTCCCAGCTCATCGGCTGGCCTTCAAAGGATGGGTCCATCAAGCCGCCGATGGGTAGGTTGAAGTAACGGTGGCCGTAATAGAACAGGATCAGCGCAAGCAGAAAGTTCGGCGTGGCCAGACCCAGATACCCCACAAAAGCCGACGTGTAGTCGATCCACGTCCGGGACTTGGCAGCAGCAAGGACACCAAGCGGCAGCGCGACGGCGTAGACGAACAGGATGGCGGCCAGGTTGACCACTACGGTCAACCACAGGGTATCGCCTACAATCTCGGCCACGGGGCGGTCGAATTCGAAGGACCAACCATAGTTGCCCTGCAGAAGCCCCTCGAACCCGTGCGGGCCGGGCCAGAATCCCATCCAGATCAGATATTGTTCCCAGACGGGCCGGTCCAGCGCATATTCCGCACGCAGAAATTCCGCCTTGGCCACGCCGGCAGACTGGCCGGAAGCCTGCAACTCGGCGATCTGATTGCTCAGGTAATCTCCAGGCGGAAGGTTGATGATCACGAAGATCAGCACCGACACCACCAACAGAGTCAGCAGCATCGTGAAAAAGCGATACACCGCATAGCGCAGCATGACCATTTAGCTGCTCCTGATCAGTCGGCGAAGAAGAATTCGTCCGGCCGGTGAATGCCGAAATGGGCGCCGGGCTCCCATGCCCACATGGCCTGTTCGGGCACGTTGCGCAGGCGGTTCGACACCACCACAGGCTGCGGTGCGCCGTTCAGAATGCCGATGGCAAATAGCTGTTCGGCATGAATGTTCAACATCTCGGTCCAGATTGCCTTGCGATCGTCGTCGTTGGTGGCGACCTCCCAATCATGGGCCAACTGCATCAGGCGTTCTGCCTCGGGCATGTCGGGGGCTTCGCCTGCGTCGCCGCCGGTTTGATAAAATTGACCCCATTTGGGCCAAGCCAAAAAGACCTGATCGGTCGGCGCCAGATAGGCGGGCGAGGTGTGGGCCTGCGGAATACCGTCATCCCAGCCAAACCAGACTGAAGCCATTGTGTTTCCAGCAAAAACGCGGTTGCGCAAGATGTCCCTGTCCAGCGGTCGCATGACCAGAGCGACGCCAATCTCGCGCCAGGTGTCGGTGACGATCTGCAGCGCGTTCTCGACCTCCTGCCGTTCACCGGCAGTTTCGATGATCAGTTCCATCGGGCGGCCATCGGGCAGCATGCGGATGCCGTTCTTGTCCCGCTCGGTCAATCCGGCCTCATCCAGTAGGGCATTGGCCATTTCGATGTCGTATTGCGCCCATGCCTGAGCGTTTTCCTCATCATAGAACGGCGACGCGGGCAGAACCGACATCGCGCCGGGTTGGGCCAATTTGAAATACAGCGCCTGATTGATCGTCTTGCGGTCGATGGCAAGCGACAGGGCACGGCGCACGCGGACATCGCGCAGAACGTCGCGCCAACCGTCATCAGCAAAGTTCAGGTTCGGATAGATTGCGATCTGCGACGCGACACCGGTTTTCCACAGCCGTGTCTTGTAGTTCCCGACCTCTTCACCCTTCTTCAGGATTGACGCATCGCGGAACGCCAGACCACGCCCTTGCAGGTCGGTTTCACCGGCATTGGTTTTTGCTGCGACCAGACCGGGGGCGACAATCTCCATCTCGACCACGTCGATATAGGGCAACTGCACACCGTTGCTGTCGATGCGGTGGTAATAGGGGTTGCGCACAAAGTTGTGCCGGATTTTCTTGCCCGAGCTGGCATTCAGCCATGGCTGAAGTGTGGGTAGTTCGTGGTTGTCGAATTTATAAAGGTTATCCAGCTTGTTGTGCAGTGCCGCCCAGCTTTTGACGCGGTTGTCTTCAACCAACGCGGCCATCTCTTCGGGATCTGCATATTTCTCGTGATACGGCTTCAGAAATGCGGCCGGTCGGTAAATGAAGGGCGGGCGCGCCTGTGCCAGTGATTGCAGGAAATCCGGGTTCGGGTCCTCCCATTCGAAAACTACGGTTGTTTCGTCGGGGTAGCTCACCGTTGGCGTTTTGCCTTCGACGATCAGAAAATCGGGCGGGCCGGACGGGCTGAGCAGCTCGTTATTTGCGACATCTTCCCACCAGTACCTGAAATCCTCGGATGTAAACGGCGATCCGTCTGACCATTTATGCCCCTCGCGCAGGTTCAGGGTAAACTTGCGGTTGTCTTCGCTTTCGTAGGACTCGAGCAGGTCGGGTACAAGTTCGTAATTCTCGTTGAAACCCACCAGCCGGGCATAGCCATAGACAACCATCTGGCGGATGTCCTTGGACCGGGTGACCATAGTGCGCAAAGTGCCGCCTGGCGTTCCAAATTCACGCCCCTTCGCCGCCAGATCGACAACCAGCGGTTCATCGGGAAGGCGATCCTGAACAGGTGGCAGATTGCCCGCGCTCACCTCACTTTCCCAAAATCCGCTTTCCTTTGGGGTGGGTGTTTCCGCCGAGGCGGGCAGCATCCACGCAGCCGTCAGCGTGGCAGCCAGAAGCAGGGGGCGAGTGGTCTTAAACATGGCATCGTACCTTATGGCCGGGTTCCATCTCTACCAGCGAAGGTATCACGGAGTCAGTAAATCGGAAGGCGTCATCCCAACTGTCCGGCGAACCTGCGCCCAAAGCAACCAATTTCAGGTCGATTGGGCGGTTGATGTCAGGTTCTGGCTGGGCGGCAATCAGCGCCTTGGTGTACGGGTGGCGGGGATTGTAGAAAAGGGTCTCGGGCGGGGCCTGTTCAACGACCAGCCCGCGGCGCATCACGGCAACCTCGTCGGCAATGCGCGCCACAACGGCAAGGTCGTGAGAGATAAAGAAGTAGGACAGGTTCAGACTGTCCTGCAAATCTTCCAGCAGGGTCAGGATTTGTTCCTGAACCGAGACATCCAAAGCCGATGTAGGTTCGTCGCACACGATCAGCTGCGGGTCCAGCATCATGGCGCGGGCAATGGACAGACGCTGTCGCTGACCACCAGAAAAGGCATGAGGGTAGCGTTTCAGCATGTCGGCGTTCAGCCCAACCCGCAGCAGCATCTCGGCGGCTTTGTCACGCTGTTCAGATGCGGTGCCGATCTTGTGAATCTCCAACGGCTCGGTCATCGCATCCTGAATGCGCATGCGCGGGCTGAGCGAGCTGTAGGGGTCTTGAAACACCATTTGCGCCTTTCGCTGAAACGCAGTGCGCTGGGCGCGGGTCATGTGGTGGACGGTAATAGGGTCTTCGGTTGGCGAGGTGCGGAACAGAACCTCGCCGCCGGGATCTGGAAGTTCGGCGCCCAACGCGATACGCGCAGCCGTGGTCTTGCCCGAGCCGCTTTCGCCGACCACGGCCAGCGTCTTGCCGCGTGCGAGCTTCATGTCAACGCCACGGCAGGCATGGATCAGTTGTTCACCCTTCCAACCCTTGCTGGATCGCAAGGTGTAAGTTTTTGAGACGTTCTTGATCTGTAGGATCAGATCCTCGTCGGGCATCGGTATCCCAACTGAGTCTTCGTCCGGTATCTCGGGTGCGGCGTTGAACAATTGCTGCGTGTAAGGATGCGCGGGTGAGGTCAGGATCGGGGCGGCGGCCCCGGATTCCATCACACGGCCCTTGTGCATGACGACGACCTGTTCTGCCATATTGGCGACCACGCCCAGATCATGGGTGACAAGGATCAGTGCCATGCCGGTTTCGCGTTGCAATTCCTTGATCAGGCCCAGAACCTGCGCCTGTGTCGTCACGTCAAGCGCGGTTGTCGGCTCGTCCGCGATCAACAATTCCGGCTTGGACACCATCGCCATCGCAATCATGGCGCGTTGGCGCATGCCACCCGACAATTCAAACGGGTAAGAATCATATGCACGTTGGGGATCGGGAAAGCCAACGCGCTCGAACTGAGTCAAAACTTCTTTGCGGGCCTGCGCCTCGGAGGCGCCACGGTGCAGCCAGAGAACCTCGCTGACCTGATTGCCGATCTTGTGCAGCGGCGACAGGGATCGCATCGGTTCTTGAAAGATCATCGAAACGCGGTTGCCGCGAATGCCGCGCATCTGCTTTTCGCTAATCTTGGTCAGATCCTCTGTGCCTTTGGAATCATTCAGAATGATTGTCCCGCTGCGAATTTGCGCGGTGCGTGGCAAAATCCGCAACGCCGCCCTGCACGAGATAGTCTTGCCAGAACCGGATTCGCCGACCAGCGCAAGTGTCTGCCCCGCCTCGACGTCAAAATTGACGCCTTTAACAACGGGGTTGCCCGCACCAAAACCGATGCTCAAATCGCGGACAGACAACAAAGCTGTCATGCGGGTATTCCACCCGTTGGGCCGTAGGTCGGCATCGGCTTGATCAACTCCCCGTGTTTTTTGACGCAGTCTCGCGCGGTTGGGGCGGGGTAGTCAAACCCGTTCTTGGGGTGAAATGTCGCGGAAACGTGAAACTGACACCAATTTGTCTACACAAAGTCTTGAGGATTTGCGATCACGGGCCATGTCGACCCCATCTGGCAAATCGACTGATATCAAGGAGAGATTTCCCCGTGCCCGACGATCAAAGCCGACTCGATCTGTTCATTGACCGCATGGTGTCGCAACGCGCCTGTCTGGATTTTGCCATTGCCGAATCGCGTGGCATGGCGGGGCCGGTCTTTGAATTGGGTTTGGGCAATGGGCGGACCTATCATCACATGGCGCAATATGTGAAAGACCGCCCCGTGTACGTGTTTGAACGCGCGGTGGCGTCCCACCCAGATTCAACGCCCCCCGAGGATCGGGTGATTCTGGGCGATGTGCGCGAAACGCTGCCCGCCGCGCTGACGCGTTTCGGTGCCACTGCAAGCCTGATCCACGCGGACCTTGGCGGGCATAACCGAGAAAAGAACGACGCCTTTGCAAGATTTGTTTCACCGTTGATCCAACCTCTGCTCGCAGAAGGTGGTTTGATGGTCTCCAGTGATCGGATGTATTTCGACGAACTGACTGAATTGCCTTTGCCGCCCGGTGCGGTTCAGGGCCGGTGCTTCGTCTATCGCCGCTGAGACACAGGAGCATCCCATGCTGTTCTACGATTGCAAGACCGCCCCGAACCCACGCCGGGCTCGAATGTTCATCGCAGAAAAAGGGCTGGAGGTCGAAACCCGCGAGGTCTCGATCGGCAAAGGCGAACAGCTGAGCGATGCGTTCAAAGCGATCAACCCGAACGCGACCCTTCCTGTGCTGATCACGGATGAGGGCACGGCACTGACCGAGAACCTTGGCATCGCGGCCTATCTCGAGGCCCGATTTCCCGAGCCGCCTTTGATGGGGCGCACCCCGGATGAAAAAGGGCTGGTTTTGATGTGGAACAGTATCGTTGAACAGCAAGGCGGCGCGCCCATTGCCGAAACTTTGCGCAACACGCATCCCGCCTTTGCCGACAGGGCGATTCCTGGTCCGGTGAATCACGCTCAAATTCCTAAACTGGCGCAACGAGGTGCCGCGCGGGTTGGATATTTTTTCGATCTGTTGGAAAGGCGATTGGCGGAAAGTCCCTATATCGCCGGGTCTGAGTTTACGCTGGCTGACATCTCAACATTTGTCTTTGTTGACTTTGCCCGAGTGATCAAGACGCGAATACCGCAGGAAAATTCGGCAACGCTGACTTGGTTCGAAAAGGTCAGCACACGGCCCAGCGCGCAGCTTTAAACCAGAGAAATTCGTCGAACAATCTGGTGCGGGTAGAACTGTACAGAAATGTCTAGACAGAAGTGAACAGTGGGTCTAGCGTTCTGCCCAAGCCATGTTGGGAGGGCAGGATGAAATCTCAGTACCGTGTTGTGGTTATCGGGGGCGGCGTTGTGGGCGCCTCGGTTCTGTATCACCTGGCCAAGTTCGGCTGGTCGGATGTGGTGATGCTGGAACGGCGGCGGTTGGCATCGGGATCTTCCTGGCACGCTGCCGGAGGGGTTCATGCGTTGAACGCTGACCCAAATATGGCCTCGCTGCAGGCGTATACCATCGATCTGCTTAGTGAGATTGAAAAGGAATCGGGTCAGAATATCGGTATGCACATGACCGGTGGCCTGACGTTGGCTGGAACGCCCGAACGGTGGGAGTGGTTGCAGGCGAACTACCGTATTTTTCAGTCTATCGGCATTGAGGATTGCGAGTTGCTGTCTCCGGAAGAGGCGCAGCGCCGTTGCCCGATCATGTCCACCGACGGCGTGCTGGGTGCTATGTGGGCGGACCGCGAGGGCTATATCGACACGACCGGCACGGTGCAGGCTTATGCAACGGCGGCCAGAAAACGTGGTGCCGAGTATTACGAAGAAACCAAGGTTGAGGAGCTGATCCAAACCACGGATGGTTGGCAGGTGGTGACCGACAAAGGCACGATCACTTGCGAACATGTGGTCAATGCGGCTGGGCTTTGGGCCAAACAGGTGGGCCGCATGGCTGGCATCGAACTGCCGGTCTCGCCGCTTAAACACCACTATCTGATTACCGACACGGTGCCTGAAGTGGCGCAGGCGGATTTCGAGATGCCGATGACCGTCGACCTCGAAGGGTTCACCTATATGCGGCAGGACCAGAAGGGCGTCCTTGTTGGTATCTACGAGATTGATCACGAACACTGGGCCATGGACGGCGCACCGTGGAATTACGGCGAAGAGCTGTTCCAAGAACAGCTGGATCGGATTGAAAACGAACTGACGCTGGGCTTTGAGCGATACCCGTCGATTCAGAACGTGGGGATCAAGACGTGGGTAAACGGGGCGTTTACTTTCTCGCCAGATGGTAACCCGCTGGTCGGACCCGTTCCGGGCAAGCGCGGTTATTGGTCGGCCTGCGCGGTGATGGCCGGGTTCTTGCAGGGCGGCGGCGTTGGCAAAACATTGGCCGAGTGGATGATCCATGGCGAGCCTGAGGCGGATGCATGGCCGATGGACGTGGCGCGGTATGGTGATTTCGCGCAGAACAAACGCTATATCCGCGAAACCACCGGGCAGTTCTATTCCCGCCGTTTCGTAATGACCTACCCGAATGAGCAACTGCCCGCGGGCCGTCCGCTGAAGATGGCGCCCGCCCATGACGCAATGACAGAGGCCGGCTGCAAATGGGGTGTTAGCTGGGATCTGGAAGTGCCGCTGTATTTCGCGCCGAAAGGGTTTGAGGAAACACCGACGCTCAAACGATCAAACGCTCACGACATCGTGGCCGAGGAATGCAAGGTGATCCGCGAAGGCGTCGGCCTGTTGGATATCTCGGGCTTTTCGCGGTTTGAGGTCAGCGGCCCCAATGCTGAGGTTTGGCTCGATAAGGTCATGGCATCGAAACTCCCCGCGCCGGGCCGTGCCAAATTGGCCCCGATGCTGGGCGAGGACGGGCGGCTCAAAGGGGATCTGACCGTTCTTAACTGGGGCGACGACACCTGGTGGATCATGGGCAGCTATTATCTGCGCGCCTGGCATATGCGCTGGTTCGACGATCACATGATCAACGGCGTCAATATCCGTGATCTGGGCGAAGAGTATTGCGGTTTCGCTGTGGTAGGGCCGAAATCGCAGGCAGTGGTCGAGAAACTGGCGGAACAGGATATCTCGGGTCTTGGGTTCATGGGCTGCGATGAATTCGATATCGGCCTTGTTCGCGCCCGCGTCGCGCGTATGTCGGTGACAGGCGAAAAAGGCTATGAGATCAACTGCCGTTATGGCGATCATATTGCGCTGCGCCGGATGCTGCTTGAGGCCGGGGAGGATGAAGGTATTCGCGAATGCGGCTTCAACGCGATGCTGTCGACGCGGCTGGAAAAAAGCTTTGGTATCTGGTCGGCGGAGTTCACCCAGGCCTACACGCCGGGGATGACAGGAATGGATCGCTGGATTGACTGGGATAAGGATTTCGTCGGCAAAGACGCCGCATTGGCCGAGCGTGACAGAAACGGCCCGGCGCAAGTGCAAGTAACGCTGGAAATAGACGCGCTGGACGCTGACGCCAGCGGGTACGAGCCGATCTGGTCGGGCGAAGACCGAGTGGGTTTCGTAACTTCGGGCGGCTATGGGCACTATACCGGCAAGTCGCTGGCAATGGCTTTGGTCAACCGCGACAAGGCTGCCCCGGGCACCGAGTTGTCTGTGCATGTGGTTGGCGTTGAACGTCCCGCGCGTGTGATCGCGCCGTCCCCATACGATCCGAACGGTAAGGCGATGAGGGGCTGATGGTGATCTCGCAAACATCCGAGCGCGGCAGGCGGCGTCGTGGACGCGGTGCAGACGCCGCGCCTGCCCCAAGTCGCGATGTGAATTACCGCCAGCTGCGTAATCCGTTTCCATTGATGGAAGTATTCCCGGCGGAACAGATCGTCGATATGCACGAAACGGCTCTGCGGACGCTTCAGGAGCTGGGGATCAAGGTTCTGCTGCCTGAGGCGCGCCAAATTTTCGACAAAGCAGGCGCGCGGGTGGAAGAAGACAGTGAAATGGTCTTCATCGGTCGAGAGATCGTTGAGGCCGCCATAGCGTCAGCCCCCAAGTCTATCAATTGCCGTGCTGGCGCGCGCCGTCGTGATTTCACGCTGGAACTGGGCAGTCTTGTGTTTCAACCAGGGGCAGGGGCTCCGAATGCCACTGATCTGGAACGGGGGCGCCGCCCTGCGACGGGGCAGGACTATCTGGATTTTTTGAAACTTACGCACCACTTTGATGTGTTCCAGATGATTTCGCCGCAGGTCGAACCACAGGACGTGCCGACCCACCTGCGTCACTATTTCACCACGCAGGCGCAGATGGAGCTGACTGACAAGTTCCCGTTCTTCTACTCTCGCGGAACGCCGCAGGTGATGGATTGTTTTGAGATGCTGACCACTGCGCGTGGCCTGCCGGACGATGAATTCCGCGCCACCCCGCACAGCTATACGATCATCAATACCAACAGTCCGCGGACGTTGGATATCCCTATGGCGCAAGGACTAATCGACTTTGCCCGCCACGGTCAGATGTCGATTGTCACGCCGTTCACGCTAATGGGGGCGATGGCACCCATTACTGTGGCCGGGGCGATTACGCTGTCTCATGCCGAGGCTTTGGCAGCGGTTACCCTGACCCAGCTAACCAATCCCGGCGCGCCGGTGTGTTATGGGACCTTCACCAGCAACGTGGACATGAAATCGGGGGCTCCAGCGTTTGGGACGCCTTCGCATTTCCAGGCGTCTCTGGCGGCGGGGCAGTTGGCGCGGCATCTGGGCCTTCCGTGGCGGTCCGCCGCCGGGTCGGCGTCGAATGTAAACGACGTTCAGGCCGCGAATGAAAATCAGTTTGGCCTTTGGGGGTGTCTGATGGCCGGGGCCACGGTGATTATCCATTCGGCCGGGTGGCTGGAGGGTGGATTGACGGTCTCGTTCGAAAAGATGATCTGTGACGCCGAAGTGCTGAATATGGTGGCCGAGCTGTGTGCTGGCGCACAAGCGGGCACGGCCGAGATCGGTTATGACACCGCCCTGCGAGAGGTTGAACCCAGCGGGCATTTCTTTGCCTCCAGCCAGACGATGGAGCGCTACAATACCGAATTCTACGAGCCCCATGTGCATGACTATGCCAATTTTGGCACCTGGACCGAGCGCGGATCAATCGACGCCAATCACCGTGCAACGGACGTTTGGAAGACCATCCTGAACGATTTCAAAGCCCCTGCCGGGGACAGCGACAGGTTGGGTGACTTGCAGGACTTCATCGCACGCCGTACGGCTGAAGGCGGCGCACCGCCGGAGAGTTGAATGAACACAAAACCGATCCTGCATAGGGACGATCCCAAGGCCGAACCGCTGGTCGGCAACATCAAGGTCACGCGCGACGACTGGCTGAACGTGGCGATGGACGTGCTGATCTCGGACGGGGTGGACCAGATCAAGGTTCTGAACCTGGCCGAGCGGATGGCCGTGTCGCGATCATCTTTCTATTGGTATTTCAAGTCCCGGCAGGAATTGCTGGACGCGCTGCTGGCTCGCTGGCAGGCAACCAATACGGCGGCGCTGGTTGCGCAGGCCGAAGAACCTGCCGATACCATCACCGCTGCGGTTTGCAATGTGCATCGCTGCGTGGTGAACACGGACCTCTTCGATACGGCGCTGGATTTCGCCGTGCGCGACTGGGCACGCAAGTCAGGCAAGGTGCGACGAGCCCTGGATCAATCGGACGCGCGGCGGCTTGAGGCGTTGCACGCCATGTTCGCGCGGTATGGGTATCCCGAGATCGAGGCCGAAACCCGCGCGCGCGTGTTGTACTACATGCAAATCGGGTACGATCTGGCGCAGTTGAATGAGCCGATGGAAACGCGGCTGTCGCTGGTGTCGCATTACCTTTACGTCTTCACCGGAGTCGAACCCAGGCCCGAAGAAGTCGAAGAATTCAGTGCCTATTCAAAGCGCTATTGGGAGGGAGCAACAGAATGAGTCAACCAGACGCAATTATCATTGGCACGGGTGTCATCGGCGCGGCCATCGCGTTCGAGATGGCCAAGGCCGGGTGGAAAACTCTGTCGTTGGACCGCAATGCTCAGGTCGGTCACGGCTCGACCGCCGGGTCCTGCGCGATCATCCGGATGCATTATTCGACCTTTGATGGCACGGCCTTTGCGTGGGAAGGCTATCACTATTGGCGCGACTGGGCCGAATATCTGGGCCTGCCAGCAGATGCCAATCTGGCGCAGTTTCGTGAAACCGGATGTCTGGTGATGAAGACCGAAGCCAACGGGATGCTGGAAAAGCACATGAAAAACAGTGCGGATCTGGATTGCCCGTTCGAAGATTGGTCGCCTGAAAAAATCACGGAGCGTCTGCCGGTTTATTCATTGGACAGCTTCACCCCGCCCAAACGCATGGAGGACCCGGAATTTGGCCAGCCGAACGGGCGCAAGATGCAGGGCGGCGTGTTCTGGCCGCAGGCCGGATACGTTACCGACCCGGCCTTGTCGGCGCAGAACCTGATGGATGCCGCCAAACAGCATGGGTCAGAAGTGCGCACCGGGGCCGAGGTGGTCGAAATTCTGACGGAAGGTGGTCGCGTGGCCGGGGTCAAACTGGCCTCGGGCGAGGAAATCCACGCCAAGGTCGTGGTAAACGTCGCTGGACCAGGATCAGCGATTATCAACAAGATGGCTGGCGTATTGGATGACATGACCATCGAAACCCGCCCTCTGCGACAGGAAGTGGTTCACGTCCCCGCGCCCGAGGGATTCGATTTCGAAAATGACGGTACTATCGTGTCGGACAGCGATATCGCGTGTTACTGCCGCCCTGAACATGGCAATCATATCCTCGTGGGTTCAGAAGATCCCGAATGCGATCCGCATCAGTGGTGCGAGGATGACGTACACTACAACCACGACTTCACCGACCAGTGGACAACGCAGGCGATGCGCTATGCCCAGCGGGTGCCCAGCCTTGGCATCCCGTCCAAAACCCGTGGGGTGGTTGATCTGTATGATGCGTCGACCGATTGGATTCCGATCTATGACAAATCCAGCCTGCCGGGGTTCTACATGGCCTGCGGCACCAGTGGAAACCAGTACAAGAACGCGCCGATCGCAGGAAAGATGATGACGGCCCTGATCAACTATTGCGAGGGTGGGGCGGATCACGATGCGCAGCCATTGCAGTTCGAGCTGCCCTATATCAAGCGGATGATCGATGTTGGGTTCTACTCGCGTAAACGTCCGATCAACGAAGAAAGCAGTTTTTCGGTTCTGGGCTAGCCTGCGTGCAAAACTGCTCTAGTCTTTCCAGGAACCGTTTGTGGGGTCCTGGATGACTGAACCATCGAACCGAGTTCTGATACTGGGCAGCGCGCCCGGCGCCTTGGCCGCGCAAGGCTGGGCGCGCGATCCCTTTACCCATATTGTCGCGATCAATAACGCCTGGCGCATCCGGCCAGATTGGGACATTCTGATCCACCCCGAAGATTTCCCGATAACAAACCATCCAACTGGACTTGCCCCGCATCAGCGGATCATCACGGCGCAGGACTATGTACCGGCGCAAAATGGGTTTGGTGGGTTTGTCTACGCTGGCGGAACGATGGCGTTTACCGCGGGCTATTGGGCCTTGGCGGCGCTAAGGCCTGCGGTGCTGGCCTTTTTCGGCTGTGACATGATCTACCCGGATACCGGGAAGACGCATTTCTACGGAACCGGTCAGGCTGATCCTTTGCGTACGGATATCACTTTGCGGTCGCTCGAGGCTAAATCGGCGCGCCTGGCGCTGTTTGGTGCAGAGCAGGGATGTCAGGTCGTCAGGCTGTCAAAAGGGGAGAGCCGCCTGCTGTTTCCGTCTGTCGGGATCGGTGATCTTGTAAGAGACGACTTACCCGAAACCGACGCGATGCAGACCATTGTCCAGTCTGAAAATGAGCTGGGCTATCACGTGCCTTCGGGGCGGTACTGGGAAGTTGCAGACAGGTTCGACACTAGCAAGCTTGATGCGTTGGACCAGCAATGGCTGGCAGCCTATCGCGCGTCGGCCTTGATAGATTTCGCCTGAAACGGCCAACAGATCAGGTGGCGAATTTCGCCCAGGCCCAGACCATCGCGATATAGGTCAGGTTGTGCATCAACTGGTCCAGACCCGCAGCGCGCCAAAAAGCAGCCTGTGTTGGCATCAGTTTTTTCTTGTCAGAATAACTGGCTTTGGCAAAATCGATGTTGAAATGTACGAACCATTCCAGGGCGGCAATTATAAGAATAAAAGCCCAAGGCGCACCGAACAGCACAAAGACAATAACGGATCCGATAACATGTACGCCGGCATGTTGCGCGCGACCCCAGTGAAAATACTCACCACGACCCGATAGCATTTTGGGTGTCTGAAGGTAGAAATCCGCGAACATATGTTTGATCTGCAACAAGCAGAGCATCAACAACACTGCGCCCAAGCTGGCGGTCAAATTGTTTCTCCCGATATCGTCCTAAAGCGAACTCTAGGGGCTAAACTGGTGCGGCGCAAATAAACTAGATCACACATGGCGAATTAATGTGCAAACTGGAAACTATTTGCGTCAGTGGTCACGAATGCTGTAAATTCAGCGTGTTGGATGCGCCGCAATTTCTTCAAGATCGGATCGGTGATTCAAAACAGGGGCAGGATCCATAGAACGTTCGATTTTCCGGTTTATTTGGAAGTACTCAAAACGCGATCAGCTAATTCTGCTGGCCGTGACGTCAACGCTGTTCCCGCTGCTGTATCTGACACTGGAATTGCCCAAGCGCATTATCAACGATGCCATTGGTGCAGCCAGCCCGATTGTGGATGTTCTGGGGTATCAGGTACCGCAAACCACATTCCTGATTATTCTGTGCGGCGCGTTCTTACTGGCGGTGCTTGCGCATGGCCTGATGAAGATGCGCATCAATACCATGAAGGGCGTGCTGAGCGAACGGATGCTGCGCCGGTTCCGCTATCAGCTGATCAACCGCGCCCTGCGGTTCCCTCAACCGTATTTCGAGCGGGTCAGCCAGGGTGAAATGGTGTCGATGATCACCGCCGAAAGCGAGCCTATGGGTGGGCTTATGGGCGATGCGATCAGCCAACCGGTTCTGCAGGCGGGACAGATGATCACGATCCTGTCGTTCCTGTTCCTGCAAAGCGTCTGGTTCGGGCTGGCCGCTGTGGCCTTGATACCGCTGCAGGCGTGGCTGATTCCCAAGCTGCAGCGTCAGATCAACTTACTGAACAAGAAACGCATTCAGGAAGTTCGCGTGCTGGCCGCGCAGATTGGAGAGAATGCGGCCGGGGCTTCGACCTTGCGTGCCAATGGCGGCTGGCGTTATCGCCGGGCGATGATCTCGGATCAATTGGGGCGGCTGTATGGCATTCGCTTCGAGATCTACCAGAAAAAGTTCTTTATGAAGTTCATCAACAACTTCATCTCGCAACTGACGCCGTTCATGTTCTATTTGATTGGCGGCCTTCTGGTGTTGCAGGGCTCGGTCTCATTGGGGGCGCTGGTGGCGGCGTTGGCGGCGTATAAGGACCTGAGCTCGCCCTGGAAAGAGCTGCTGACCTACTACAACCAGACGCAGGACATGTCGCTGCGCTGGGACGTGGTGATCGAACGTTTTGCCCCGCCAGGAATGCCCGATGAAAAGCTGTTCGAAGGCGAGCCCGAAACGCGACCACATCTGAATGGGGATATCGCGCTGGATCGGGTCTCGGTTCGGGATATGGATGGCAATCAGGTTTTGGATGATCTGAACCTTACCTTTAAGGGCGGACAAACTGTTGGGATTGCGGCCCCCAGCGAAGAGGACCGGCGCGCCGTTGCTGAGTTGCTGACGCGGGAAATTCTGCCCAGCGCGGGTCGGGTCGAGATTGGTGGCGAAAACCTGTCGAACCTGCATCAAAGTGTGGTGGCCGCGCGCATCGGCTACGCCTCGTCACGCCCAGTTATGTTTCAGGGGACGTTGGGCGACAATGTGATGATGCCGATGCGTCAGAGGCCGCTGACAACGCAGTCCGACGACCCTGATTTTGCTGAGACCCAACGCGCAGGCAACAGCGCCGATCCGTATGATGCCGAGTGGCTTGACCCGTCTCAGGCTGGGTTGGACAGCCCCGACGCGCTGCGCGATTGGTGGTTGCACCTGATTGACGGCATGGGGTCGGGGGCGGCTTTGTTCCAGCGTGGATCAGAGCAAGTGTTTGATCCGGTTGAACACCCGGAATTGGCCAGCAAACTGGTCGAGCTGCGCCCCTTGGTCCAGCAGGCAGTGCAAAAGGCTGGGCTGGAGCAACAAGCTTTGGTGTTTGATCGCGATACTTACAACCCGGCCTTGCCGGTGGTGGAAAACCTGCTGTTCGCCACACCGCGTGTGCCGGTCACGCAAGAATTGCTGGCGCGTCAAACCGTCTTTTTGGGACAACTGCGCGAGTTGGGGTTGGACGAAACACTGGTTGGTCTGACCCGCGATGTGATCGAGATGCTGCGTCAGATCTTTGGTCTGGACGGCACTGACCACCCGCTGTTCCGCAAGCTGGGACTTGAGGCCCAAACCTATGAGGCCGCGCTGGAACTGGTCGAGCGGACCAGGAATGAGGGCGTATCCGGTCTGGATGACGAACAACTGGCCAATCTGCTGGCGGTGCCATTCGTGATTTCGGCGGAACAGATTGGGCCTGCCTTTACCGATGAGTTAAAGAACCGAATCCTCGAATTGCGTCACAGCCATTCCGAGAAATTGCTGGGGCGGTTGCATGACGTTTTCGTCTCGCTGGACAAAACGGCATTTGCGCCGGGTCTGACCGTTATGGAAAACGCCCTGTTCGGCAAAGTCAGTCAGATCGGGGGCGGTCGTTCGGACGAGGCGCGTAAGCTGATTGTCGATGTGCTGGACGAAAACGGCGCGCGCCCGCTGGTGGTCGAACTGATTTATGACGTCCCGGTCGCAATCGGTGGTCAGAACTTGCCTGCCGTTTTTGCCGAACCACTGGCCTTTACCCGCGCGACGATCAAAAAGCCGGACATCCTGATCCTGGAAAACGCGCTCGCCAGCTATGACATGGCGACACAAGTTGCTGTTTACAAAAACCTGCGTCAGTTGCTGCCCGACACGACAGTCATCTATCTGAACGACCAGTTCGAAAATCCGGATGTATTCGACATGTTTGTCGAAATCCGGCAAGGTCGTGTGGTCTCGGACGGAGGGTATGATGCCGTGGAAGAGGATAGCGCCGCCTCAGCCGATCTGGCGCGTAAGCTGCGCGCACTGGAACAGACGCCGCTGTTTTCCGGTCTTGACCGCAGGCAGTTGCGCCTGCTGGCCTTTGGTGCGCGCTGGTTCGATGCCAAGCCGGGCGAGGTTGTGTTTCTGAAAGATGACCAACCCACCGATGGGGCCTATGTGGTGCTTGAAGGCGAGGCCGGTCTGTACCTGCCTCAGATGGAAGGCCCGGATCAACTGATCACAAAAGTGGGGCCGGGGGCACTGGTGGGGGAACTGGGGCTGATCCGCAAGGAGCCCCGCGCCCTGAGCATGATTGCCGAGACGGAACTGTCCTGCTTGCGGATCGGGGAAGAGGAATTCCTGGCGGTGGTCGAAAACGATGCCGCTACCGCATTCAAGCTGATGCAGGTGATCGCTGGGTACGTTTCGAACTAAATCTTGGGCTTACAGAACAATTCGTAAAGCAGCCCGATGACCTGCGCGGTGTTGCCGTCCTGCAGCGAGTAATAGATGGTCTTGCCGTCTCTTCGCGTGGACACCAGCCGTTCCTGCCGCAACCGGGCCAGCATCTGGCTGACGGCGGCCTGCCGGATTTGCAGCAGGTCCTCTAACTCACCCACTGATTTTTCGCCGTCGCCCAGATGGCACAGGATCATGAGCCGGCCTTCATGGGCCAGTGTTTTCAGAAACGCCGCAGCCCGCGCGGCGCTTTCTTTCATGTCCGCGGGGTTTTCAGAATGTGCGCCTTCGGTGTCTTGGGCTTTGGGGGTCACACGCAGCCTGTTTGTTCGCAATAGGGTTGGACCAATATGCCCTGAAACCGGTTTGGTTGTCACCCCTCGGTCGCAGGCGCACCCCCTTGAAAGGCGTTGCCGTTGACATAGTCGCAGGGTTCTTCCTGCATTTGCAAATGCAGCCCGTCGCCGGTGTAGGGATGCGCACGGGCCAGGTCCTCGTCCACCTCGATCCCAAGGCCGGGTGTGGTTGGGGCGGTCACGAAACCATCATCGACACGCAAAGTACCTTTGATCAGCTGATCGTGGAAAGGCGTTTCGATGGTCTCCAGCAGCAACAGATTTGGGATCGACGCGGCCAGATGGATATTTGCGGCCCACTCGATTGGTCCGGCATATAGATGCGGTGCCATTTGGGCATTGAACACCTCGGCCATGGCGGCGACCTTCTTCATCTCCCATATGCCACCAGCGCGGCCAAGGGCGGGTTGCAGGATTTCGGCAGCCCCGGCACGAAGTACCGCGCCAAATTCGGCCTTGGTGGTCATACGTTCTCCGGTCGCGACAGGGATGCGGACGCTGCGGGCGACGCGGGCCATATCCTCGATCATGTCGGGGGGGGTGGGTTCTTCGAACCACAGCGGAGAGTAGGGCTCCAACGCTTGACCCAACCGGATTGCGCCTGCGGTGTTGAACTGACCATGGGTGCCGAACAGCAGGTCGGCCCTGTCCCCCACGGCCTCGCGGATCGCTTTGCAGAACGCGACCGACATTGAGATATCGGACATCGCAGGCATATGCCCGCCGCGGATCGTGTAAGGGCCTGCCGGGTCGAATTTCACAGCGGTAAAGCCACGCCGCACCATCTCGGCCGCGCATTCACCGGCCTGATCGGGTGAAGTCCAAAAATCGGACAGATCATGTTGCGGCAGGGGGTAAAGGTAGGTGTAGGCCCGGATGCGCTGGTTCATCACCCCACCCAGCAGGGCATAGACCGGGCGGTTACGATCTTTGCCCAGAATGTCCCAACAGGCAATTTCAAGCCCCGAAAACGCGCCCATAACAGTCAGATCGGGACGCTGAGTAAAGCCGCTGGAATAGGCACGGCGGAACATCAACTCGATATTTTCCGGGTTTTCGCCCAGCATATGCCGGTCGAACACATCCCGGATCACGTGCTGCATCGCGTCTGGACCGACGGATGAGGCATAACATTCCCCCCAGCCGGTGATCCCGGTATCTGTCGTCACTTTGACTAAAATCCAGTACCGTCCACCCCAGCCCGGCGCAGGTGGGGCGGTAACGATGATGTCGAGGTCCTGCAGTTTCATCCGGTGTCCTCCCCTTGGATGGCTTCAGCCCCTGTCGAACAGGATCACGTTGCGCTTGGCGGATCCGGTTTTGGTGTCTTCGATTGCCTCGTTGATCTGATCCAGGGACCACCGGCCCGAGATCAGCTCGTCCAGTTTCAGCCTCCCCTGTTCATACAGGTCGATCATCCACGGGATATCGCGCTGAATGACCACGTCGCCCATTTTCGAACCCACCATGCCCTGACCCAGCGCGGCCAGAACCACTGGTTCATAGCTGGACATATCGCCCGAATGCGGCATGCCGATCATGATCGCCCGGCCGCCCCGACCCAAATAACGCGGGGCCTGATCATAGGCCGGAATTGCACCGACGGTGATCAGAACCGCATCCGCGCCGCGCCCACCCAGTGCCTTGAAGGCGGCTTTCCACGGTTGATCCTGACTGGCCAGCACGCCATGCGTCGCGCCAAATTCCATGGCGATGTCCAGCTTTTCCTCGGTCATGTCGACGGCCACAATCCGACGGGCCCCAGCGATACGGGCCCCCTGAATGGCGTTTAACCCGACACCACCCGCGCCGATGACCACCACGTCCTGACCTGGGCGTAGCTTCGCGGCATTCACCGCCGCACCGACTCCGGTGATCACGCCGCAGGACAGGAGGCTGGCCACGTCTTTCGGCATCTCAGCAGGAAGTTTCACGATTTGCCGGTGGCTGACGACAACCTTTTCGGCAAAGGCACCGCAAGCCATCGCCTGATCTAAGGGACCACCGTCCACTGTCTGCAAAGGTCCTTTGACGGTGTCGTAAGGCGTTTCGCAGATGGTTGGCTGGCCGCCTGCGCAAGACGGGCAGGACCCGCAGGCGCGGATTAGGGTAACAACTACTGGGTCGCCAACCTTGAAACCCCCGGCCTCGTCGCCAATCGCGGTGATCACTCCGGCGGCTTCGTGGCCATAGACGGCAGGCAAATGCCCACCCCATGCCCCGCTAGCAAAGGTGATATCGGAATGGCAGATCGCCACGGCCTCGAGTGTCACTTCGACCTCGCCCGCGCCCGGCGGTGCCAGCAAGACGTCTTCGATGACCAGAGGTTCGTCAAACGCCCGGCAGACGGCGGCTTTGATGGTTTGCATGTGGTCCCTCACTCCCTTTTGATCACGGTGGCGCGGGAAACTGCATGTCGCAAGACGGAAACCGTCATCCAGGCGTCGTTGTTACGCCACGACAGGGCGAGATCGCAAAAATAAGGCAAATCCGACGACCATCAGAACCAGGGCCAGCAGGAATGGCGCGCCGGGCAGGTAGATCGCCGCGTCAGGTTTGGCAAAATGAGCGAACACACTGGTCATCACCAGTGGCGAAATCACCATCGACAGTGCGTGCAGCGAGGTCAGCACACCCTGCAACTCACCTTGTTGCGAATCCGGGGTTGCGCGGGATGTCAGGGCCTGCAGGGCAGGGGTCACCACCGCACCGACTGCGGTAATCGGGATCAGCATCAGAGCGATGAAGCCATTGGTCAGGAAAGCCAACAGCAGAAAGCTGACCACTTCGAAAGCCATACCGTAGATGATCGTTACCCTCTCACCCAGGTACCGGGTCGCAGGGCGGATCAGGCCACCTTGTACAGCGGCCATGCCGATCCCGTACACGCCCAGTGACAGACCGATCATTTGCGGCGACCAGCCGAACCGTTCCGTTGTGAAATAGGCCCAGATCGCGGGGTAGACGTAGATGGACACGGAATAGAGGAAATAGACCCACAGCATTGGGCGGATTCCCGGCAACGATGCGATGGCGCGTAGCGAGTTCACCGGATTGGCGCGGCGCAGGCTGAAGGCCCGGCGGGTTTTGTCGGTCACCGTTTCCGGCATGACCAGAAGGCCCGCCAGAAAAGTCAGCGCGGACAAGGCGGCTGCCGCCCAAAAAGGCGCGCGGGTTCCGTATTCGCTCAGCAACCCACCGATAACTGGGCCCAGCACAAACCCCACCCCGAAGGCGGCACCCAGCAGGCCAAAACTCGCCGCCTTTTCCTGGGGTTTCGAGATATCCGCCATGAACGCCGCCGCCGTGGCATGGGTGGCCGCGGTGATGCCACCCACGATGCGCCCGACCAACAGCAACCAGATGCTGCCGGCAATCGCCATCACCACATAGTCCAGCGACATGACGAACAAGGACACCAACAGCACAGTGCGCCGGCCATAGGCGTCGGATAGGTTGCCCAGAATTGGCCCAAATACAAATTGCATCGCGGCAAAGGCGGTGCTGAGCACACCGCCCCAGATCGCTGCGTCGGCCAAAGTGCCGCCCTGAACCTCGATGATCAGCTCTGGCATGATGGGCAACACCAGACCGATGCCCATGGCGTCGATCATCACCGTGCCGAGTACGAAGAGAAAAGGTAGACGCATAGAAACCGCTCGCGAGATTCGCCCGGACCCTATCACGCTTCGTTCACCTGTGAAGCACCTGTAACGTCAGGTCATGCCGCCGGTAATTTTTGTTCCAGATCGTCCAGAATTTCGGACAGAAGGCGGGGATGAGAGAAGAACGGAGAATGCGAGCTGTTGATTGTTGTCCGCAAATCTTCGGGCGCGACGTGGCTCATCTGTTCTTCGTATTCCCTTGGGATCGTATGGTCGTCCGTCGCGGTGATGTAAGCCTTGGGGACGCGCGCGAAATTATCTGCAACGGACAGCGGGGTTTCCTGCGGTGCGATGGGCTGAGGGCACATGCGCGCAAGGGCATAGGGTACGGTTTCAGGTGCGCAATCGTGATAAAACAAATCTTGCACCATGTCTGGCCTGAACGTGTAGGACAGGCAATCGGTGGATTTTTCGACGGCATCAACGACCAGTTGGCGCGGGGCCCTTTTGCGCATCTCAATCATCGAAAGGCCGTCTTGCGGAACATATGCGCACAGATAGATCAGGGCCCGCATTGCGTTCGGGGCCGCCTCGGCGGCGGCGCTGATGGGATAGCCGCCCCAGGAATGGCCAACGAGGATCGTTTTTGGAGTCGAAGCCGAAAGAACTGCATCTCGGCAACTGTCCAGCGTGACATCGGCAATCGGTGTCGGGTCCGAGCCGTGGCTGGGCAGGTCAATTGCGCGCGCCGTGTGACCCAGTGCCGTCAGGGCGGGAATGACATCACGCCAGCACCATGCGCCATGACACGATCCATGGATCAACAGAAAATCTGCCAAAACAGTGCTCCTTCAAATATGTCCAATATCTGTCAGAAAATTACGCAGCAGGGCGGCGTATTCCGCCGGTTGTTCAACACAGGGCAGGTGACCGGCCCGGCGCATCAATTCGAATTTCGAGCCAGGGATAAGTTCAATGGTTTCGCGCACCAGATCCGGAGGGGTCGAGCCGTCCTCGCTGCCGGCAATGCCCAGCGTCGGCAGGCGCAAACCGCTGGTGGGGGTGTAGAAATCCGTGCCCGAAATCGCCGCGCAGCAACCCAGATAACCGTCAACGGGCTGTCGCACCATCATGTTGCGCCACAGCAAGTGTTCCGGCTCTGAGCGGAAACTTTTGGAAAACCACCGTTCCATCGTCGCATCGGCCAGCGCTTCGATACCGCCTTGGCGCACCGCATCCAAACGGTCCTGCCAGATTGAAGGGATGCCGATCTTGGCGGCGGTGTTCGACAGGACCAGCGCGCGGATTTGATCCATACGCTTTACCGCCAATCCCTGCGCGATCAAACCGCCGATGGACAGGCCGACAAAGACGCAATCGCGAACGTCCAACAGATCCAGCAATGCCTCGGCATCGCGCACCAGCGCGCCCATGGAATACGGGGCAGGCGGTTGTGACGACAGGCCATGCCCGCGCTTGTCATAGCGAATGATCCGTAAACCGGCAGGCAGAAGCGGCAGCATCGCGTCCCAAAGGCGCAGGTCGGTTCCTAGCGAGTTGGCAAAAACAATGGGTGCGCCGTTTGGATCACCATCGACGCGATAGTGCAGCTGCACTTCTCCAATATCTGCGATCTGCATGACACAATCCCCTGTCGTCATACTTTAAGGAATCAGGTTGACCCAAACATTGATCAATGTCAGGTCAGGAATTCCAGCGCTTTTCCAAAGACTTCCGGGTCCACATTTCCCCCCGAGGCCACGACGATCACCGCGTCGCCTTCGATTTTTTCCTTGTGGAAAAGGGCAGAAGCCAACGATACCGCGCCGCCCGGTTCTAGCACGATTTTCAAACGCAGAAAGGCCAGAGCCATCGCACGCATGGCTTCCTCTTCAGTGACCGACAGTCCCGGACCACACAAGCGGCTGAGAATTGGAAAGGTAATCTGTCCGGGCTGCGGCGTCAGGATCGCGTCACAGATATTGCCCGCAGTTTCAGCATTGGCCTGAATCTGACCGCTGGCCAATGAGCGTTTGACGTCGTCGAACCCTTCGGGCTCACAGGGGCGGGCGCGCAGACCGGGTGCGTGACCTTCCAACGCCAGAGCGATCCCTGAAGTCAGCCCGCCGCCACCGCAGCAGACCAAAACATCGCCTTGCTTAACGCCCATTTCGGCGGCCTGCCGAACAAGCTCCAGCCCGGTGGTGCCCTGACCGGCAATTACCTGCGGTTCATCATAAGGGCGGATCAGGGTCAGGCCGCGTTCGGTGGCCAGGGATTCGCCAATCTCTTCGCGGCTTTCGTTTGTGCGATCATACAGGACGACCTCACCCCCCAGCGCGCGGGTGTTGTCGATCTTCAACTGGGGCGCGTCCGAGGGCATGATGATCACTGACGAAATGCCGTGCCGCGCTGCCGCCAAGGCCACGCCTTGCGCGTGATTGCCCGAGGAATAGGCGATCACGCCGCGCTGTCGGTCCTGTGCGTTCAGCGCCGAGATCGCCGACCACGCGCCACGGAACTTGAAGCTGCCCGTATGTTGCAGGCATTCGGGCTTTACCAGCACCCGACGACCGGCCAGGTCATCCAGGAACGGCGAGGTGAGCAGCGGTGTTTCCCGAACGTGACCCCGCAGCCGATCGGCGGCGGCTTCGATCATCTCCAAAGTGCTCATACGGTATCCAATACTTTGCGCATAAGGGCTAAAGACTGCGGTTCGTCCAGAAACGGCACATGGCCGCGATCCGGTATTTCTGCCGAGATAAGATCGGGGTGACGTTTGTGCATCTCGACCAGCGTATCCTTGCCGAGAACATCCGAATTTGCGCCCCGAATGACACCTGTCGGAATATCGCGCAAGGCTTCGAAGAACATCCATAAATCCGGAAATTTGCCGGCAGCGGTTTGTTCCAATAATGCAGTGCGCAAGGCCGGATCATAGCGCAACGTCAGGCCATCGTCGGTCAGTTCGTATTGGATTTCCGCCTGCTGCCGCCACCGGTCCAGCGAAACCCCGGGGAATTGCTGTTCCATCACCTGCTGTAAGATTTTCGCGGCCTCGTCATAGGTTTTTGAAGTCGGCTGTTTGCCTACATAATCCATGATCTTGGCAATACCTACAGGGTCGATCACAGGGCCGACATCATTCAGAATCACCCCGGACAGCCGTTCGGGATGACTGACGGCCAGCGCCATGGCAATCAACCCACCGCGCGAAGTGCCTAAGACAACCGCACGGTCCAATCTGAGATGATCCAGCAGTTCGATCACATCAAGGGATTCGCGAACGATGTTATAGTTCATGTAGTCCGGGTCATGATCCGATTGCCCGCGCCCCCGGTAATCCATCGTGATCATCCGCACATCGGTGATATGTGGCGCCAGGAACGCGAAATCCTGGCTGTTGCGGGTCAGCCCAGCAAGGCACAGCACCGGAGTACCGGCACCGATGTCATCGAAGAAAAGGCGCCTGTCATCAGACGTGGTGAAAAAAGCCATTAAACTCCGGCCAGTTGAGGGATCGTTGTCAGGTCGGACAGAACATGTGCGGGCGTCCATGGCAAGCGATCCATTGGCTCATCTGCACGATTAACCCAGGCGGTTACGAACCCGTACCCGCTGGCCCCGGCGGCGTCCCACCCGTTCGAGCTGACAAAAAGTACCTCGTTACGGGCACAGTCGAAACGCTGCTGCACCAGATCGTAAACACTGGAATGAGGTTTGAAGACGCCAACACTTTCGACTGACAGCACGTCGTCCAGTACGCCGCCGATTCCTGCCGATTGCACCGCACCATCCAGCATGGGCGGCGACCCGTTGGACAGAATCGCGGTGTTCAGACCGCCCTCTTTCAGGGCGGTCAGCATCTGGGGCACTTCCGGATAGGCCTGCAATTCCCAATACAGGTCCAGCAGACGTTGGCGCAGGGTGGGATCGCCCTCAAGCCCGGTGGCGTCCAACGCCCAGTCCAGCCCGTCTTGCGTGACATCCCAGAAATCGGCATGGGCATCGGTGATCGCGCGCAGCCAAGTGTATTGCAACTGTTTCAGCCGCCAATGATTTGCCAATTCGGGCCATTTCTGTTGCAACTTCTCGAACCCGGACTCGGATGCGGCTTGCCGCGCGGCGGCGGCAACGTCGAACAGCGTGCCGTAGGCATCGAATACGCAAGTGGTGATCGGCATCAATTCCCCTCCCTCATTCGCGCGCAGGTTGGCACAAGTGATGCAGGCACAAAAGGGGGGAGGGTTTACAATAGCGCGTTACCCCCTAGGGTTGGCCGCTCAATTTCTTAACGGCCGGAGGCCACCTATGACCGAGATCAAACAAGGCGACACGGTTCGCATCCATTACAAGGGTACTTTGCTGGACGGAAACGTGTTCGACAGTTCCGAAGGGCGCGACCCGCTGGAATTTGTGGTTGGGTCCGGTCAAATCATTCCCGGTCTGGATACGGCCATGCCCGGTCTGACAGCGGGCGAAAAAAAACGAGTCGAGATTGCCTGCGTGGATGCCTATGGCCCGATCAATCCGGCGATGCGGCAGCAGATCCCCCGCGAAGGGATACCAGATGACATCCCGCTTGAGCCCGGCACTCAGCTACAGATGCAGACACCGGATGGGCAAGCGCTGCCTGTGACGGTGGTGGAGGTGGATGACGCAACCGTCACGCTGGACGCCAATCACCCGTTGGCCGGTCAGGATCTGATTTTTGATATCGAGGTTGTTTCAATCAACTGACAACTGTGGGCCAGCGTGTTGGATCAGCCTGAAATCAGGCTGGTCCAGGATGTGAGAGTGGTGCGGACTTCTGCCTGTGTGAAGAACACAAACAGCATCAGCAGCGTGGTCAGGGCCAGCAATGCGATCCGGCCGCGTTGCCCCAGAAAACCCGATTTGCGCCGGGATGCCCGTGTGGTGGTGGCGATGATTTGTTCTGCTTTGCTCATGCCGCTATCACTGCCCGAAAAAGATGGTTAAATCTTGGCGCGGACAGGGAAAGATCGGGTCACATGTGATCGGGTTGCGGCATTCCCAGAACGTGGAACCCTCCGTCTACCCGAATGATCTCACCCGAAGTGCAGGCCCCAGCGTCCGAAGTCAGGTAAACTGCGGTGCCACCGACGGCTTCGAGCGTTGCGTTCGCGCGCATCGGTGCGTTCTGATCGCAGAACTTGTAGGTCTTGCGCGCGCCGCCGATGGCCGCACCTGCCAGCGTTTTCATTGGGCCGGGTGAGATGGCGTTCACTCGGATGCCTTCGGGGCCCAGATCATTGGCCAGATAGCGGGTCGCCGATTCCAGCGCCGCCTTGGCCACGCCCATGACGTTGTAGTTCGGCACGACCCGGTTCGAACCCTGATAGGTCAGCGTTAGCAGTGAACCGCCATTGTCCTTCATCAACGGGTAAGCGCGGCGCGCAACCTCGATAAACGAATAGGCAGACACATCCATGGAGTGTTTGAAATTCGCCCGCGTGGTGTTTAGAAACCGGCCGGTCAGTTCGGATTTATCCGAATAGGCGATCGCGTGAACTACGAAGTCGATGCTAGGCCAGCGCGCGCCCAGCTCATCGAAAGCACGGTCCAAAGATTCGTCGTCGGTGACATCCGCATCCACCATGAAATCGCTGCCCAGGCTTTGCGCCAATGGCTCCAGCCGCTTACCGAACGCTTCGCCCTGATAGGTGAACGCCAGTTCTGCGCCGGCTTCGTGCATGGCCTTGGCAATGCCCCATGCAATCGAGCGGTCATTTGCCACGCCCATGATCAGGCCGCGTTTGCCCTTGAGAGTATCCGACATCGTATTCACCCGTTATACTTTGACAGAACCATGGACCCGTTGGTGCCACCAAAGCCGAAGCTGTTGGTCATCACGCTGTCCAAGCCTGCGTTTTCAACTACTTGAGTTGCAATTTCACCGGGCAGGATGCCTTCGGCAAGTGTGTCGACATTGATCGACGGAGTAATGAAATCATGGTGCAGCATCAGCAGGCAGAAGACCGCTTCAAGCGCGCCTGCGGCACCCTGTGCGTGGCCCGTCATCGACTTGGTCGATGAAATCGGGGGCACGTTGCCTTCACCAAAGATACGGCGCACGGCCTCAACCTCACCCACGTCGCCGACCGGGGTCGAGGTGCCGTGGGCGTTGATGTATCCGACCTTGCGGCCTTCGGGAAGTGTCGACAGGGCTAGACGCATCGCGCGCTCGCCACCCTCACCAGACGGGGCTACCATGTCGTGGCCGTCCGAGGTCGCGGCATAGCCGGTCACTTCGGCATAAATCTTGGCGCCGCGGGCCAGCGCGTGCTCCAGATCCTCAAGCACGACGATGCCGCCGCCGCCCGAAATCACGAACCCGTCGCGATTCTGGTCGAACGCGCGCGAGGCTTTGTCGGGCGAGTCGTTGTATTTCGAGGACATTGCGCCCATCGCGTCGAACAGGCAAGACAGGGTCCAGTCTAGTTCTTCACCGCCGCCGGCGAACATAACGTCCTGTTTGCCCAGCATGATCTGTTCGGCCGCGTTGCCGATGCAATGCAGCGAGGTCGAACAGGCCGAGGTGATCGAATAGTTGATGCCCTTGATCTTAAACGCTGTTGCCAAGTTCGCGGAAATCGTCGAGCACATGCATTTCGGAACCGCAAAGGGGCCGATGCGCTTGGTTGCGCCGGTTTTCAGCACCGTCTGATGCGCGGTCAGCATGGCGCTGGTCGACGGGCCGCCCGATCCGGCGACAAGCCCGGTGCGTGGGTTTTGAACCTGATCCTCGGTCAGGCCTGAATCTGCAATTGCCTGGGTCATGGCAATATGGGCATAGGCCGCGCCGGGCCCCATGAAGCGCAGGGTGCGCTTGTCTACATGCTCGGACACATCAATATCCAGCGATCCGGCGATTTGGCTGCGAAAGCCATGTTCGACCATCTGCTCATTGGCCACGATGCCGGATTTACCGGCCTTGAGTGAGGCCAGAACCTCTTCGGCATTGTTCCCGATGGAAGAGACAACCCCCAGACCGGTGACAACTACTCGACGCATGTGCGTGCTCCTTATTTCAAGCCAGTCCGGCTTAGGCTTCGGACAGAACGACTTTCATATCTTTGACGTCGTAAATCATTTCGCCGTCCGCTTCGACGATACCATCTGCCACGCCCATCGTCAGACGGCGAGTCTGGATCGCTTTCTTGAAATCAATCTTGTAGGTCAGCATTTTACGGTCCGGGCGCACCATGCCGGTCAGTTTGACCTCGCCCACGCCCACGGCCATGCCGCGCCCCTGCCAGCCACGCCAGCCCAGGTTGAAGCCGGTAAGCTGCCACAGACCGTCCAGCCCAAGGCATCCAGGCATGATTGGGTTGCCGGGGAAGTGGCAGTCAAAGAACCACAGGTCCGGGGTAATATCGAATTCGGCCAGCACATGGCCTTTTCCGTGCGCACCGCCATCTTCCGAAATGTCGGTGATGCGGTCCATCATCAGCATCGGCGGAGCAGGTAGCTGCGCGTTACCGGGGCCGAATAACTCGCCACGGGCGCATTTCAGCAGATCGTCTTTGTCAAAGCTGCTCGGGAATTGGGCCATTCTGCCGCCTCTCCTGCCAGGGGTCCGTTTATCTAATCTGGCCTCACCTAGCACCCGTATGCAAGGTCCTGCAAGAGCGGTCGCCCACATCATGTTGTGTTCAGGGCATTCTTTGCGAATGAATTTCATTTGAAATTGCCTGGCCGGAACACTTATATATAGTTCAGAAAAGAACAGGTATCGGATTCATGACACCTCAGAGCCAAAACATAGCGACTTCCTGGTTGGTTGACGCAGGATTACGCCCGACGCGTCAGCGCGTTGCCTTGGCCGAATTGCTGGTGGGCGACGGCAAACATCGTCATGTCACAGCCGAAAGCCTGTTTGATGCGGCCAAGAAGAACGGCGATGCTGTTTCGCTTGCGACCGTTTACAACACCCTGCGCGCGTTTTGCGACGCCGGGGTGTTGCAGGAAATCACGGTGGACGGGTCAAAAAGCTATTTCGACACCAACACCCATGATCACCCCCACTTTTTCTGGGAGGATGAAAGCCGCCTAAGCGATGCGCCCTCGGATCAACTGGTGATTCAGCGCTTACCCGAGGCACCCGAAGGGGTTGAAATCGCATCGGTCGACGTCGTGATCCGCCTGCGCAAAAAGTAATCTTACGGTTTTAGATCAGATAGGGCCTGCTCGGCGGTCGCAATCTGCGTGTCCGAGGGGCCAGTGCCATGTCGTGCCAGCACCACGGGTTCTGCCGTAAATGGGTCCGAAACGGGCAGGCTTAGCAAGGGCATCCCATCATAACTGGTATGGGCGGGGGGATTGGCATAGCTGATCGCAACCCCTTCGCCATGTGCCGCAAGGCTGCGCTGAATTTCCAACGAGGCCGCGCGATGTGCGACCGTTGGGTTTTCCCCGATCTGGCGAAACAGCCCCAATACATGCTGTGCCGACAACCCTTCCTCTGACAGGATCAGCGGGTAGGCCGCCAGGTCCTGAAGGGAAACGTCGCTGTGTGCGGCCAAGGGATGATCCGGCGCTAGCAGAGCATGCGGCGTGCTTGTGAACAGCGTCTGCTGGGTAAAACCTGCATCCATGCTGAGCCCATAGGTCAGGGCCAGATCGATCCGTCCGTCAATCAGGCCCGAGATCAGCCCTTCGAAACTGTCCACCCTGTAGGTGATTGCAACGTCCGGCATCTGCACACGCAACTGGCGCAAGGCGCGTGAAAGCAGGAAGGGCGCCAGATCAACAAAACACCCCAGCCGCAACCGGGTCTTACCCACGTCTCTATCAGTGGCATTTTCCAACCGGGCGGCACTGGCCAGCAGCGCCTCGGCCTCATCAATGAAACTGCGGCCCTGTGGTGTCAGCGCCATGGCTGCTCCGCGCCTGCGGGCGAACAGGGGATAACCCAGCTGTTCCTCGACCCGCGTCAATGCGTTGGACAGCGCAGGTTGCGAGACATTCAGGTGCAGTGCGGCGGCGGACAGGCTGCCATGCCGCCCGATGGCGCAGACATATTCATATTGGCGCAGGGAAATATATAACATGAAGTTAAGTCTACCTTTGAAAGATATTACTTGAACAGAGGACTTTGTCATGTGCAGATCACACAACCCTACGGCACGGAGACTGACATGACGCACCCTCTGGTCACGCGAGAGATGATCGACACTTTCCAGCAGGACGGCGTGGTCCTGATCAAGGGGCTTTATACCGGTCATGTCGAAGCGCTGCGCGAAGGCGTTGCCGCGAATATGGCAGAACCCGGCCCGTACGCGTCAGAAAACAAGAAACAGGGCGAGACCGGTCTGTTCTTTGACGATTACTGCAACTGGTCGCGGATTGATCAGTTCCGGGATGTAATCGAAAACTCTCCGGTGGCCGAGGTTGCAGCGGATCTGATGCAGTCCCAAACCGTGCAGATGTTTCACGATCACGTTCTGGTCAAAGAGCCCGGTACCTCAATGGCGACACCGTGGCATCAGGATGGTCCATATTACTTTGTCGAGGGGCAGCAGACCATCAGCTTCTGGTCGCCGCTCGACCCGGTTAAAAAAGCGACGCTGCGCTGCGTGGCGGGGTCACACCGTTGGGAGAAAGAGGTGTTGCCGACCCGCTGGGTATCGGAAGAAGGGTTCTTCCCCGACGAAGGCCAGTACATTCCCGTTCCGGACCCGGATGCCGAGGGCATGAAGGTTGTGGAATTCGAAATGGAGCCGGGTGATGCAGTGGCGTTCAATTATCGCACGCTGCACGGCGCGCGCGGTAACCAATCAGACAGCCGCCGTCGGGCGTTTTCGCTGCGTTTGGTCGGGGATGATGCACGGTATGTGGAGCGTCCAGGCCGGACTTCACCGCCGTACCCTGGCCATGACATGACGCCCGGTCAACGCCTGCGCGAGGACTGGTTCCCGGTGCTGCTACGACGCTAGAGCGAGCTCAAAACCACTGGCCCGATTCGATCAGTCCGAGTTTGAGCAATTGGCCGGATTTCCACTGAAATGGCACCGAGTTGTGCCAACAGAAACTTGGAATGTCGAAGGTGGACCCGGCGTTGGTCTTCAACGCTTTGGCGGCGCGGAACGAACACACGGCTGCCGTCATATTGTGATGCCAAGGGCAGGAATAGGTGTTGTATTCCGGCTCGTTAAAGGTGTGGTCGGGCCGCAATTCCAGCCCCTTGCGCGATTTGAACAGAGCAATCCGGTCGATGCGGCGGCGCTCATAGGGGATGTGATCTTCGAACCGCCAGCGCAGGCCGCCGGACATGTCGAGCTGCCTCTCGATCGGGTGGCCTTCGGCGTCATGGCGGGTGTGGGCGTAATACCCTGTGCTGTCCAGCATGGCGTGATCCGGGGCGACGCCGTTTGGAAACGTGTTCAGGTCATCAGCATAAAGGTCGACGACATGGCTGAGCATCGCGTCGCGGCGTTCCTCGGCGTGGAAGGCCAGCAATTCGCCCACCGTGCGGGTCTCGCAAAACGGAAAGAACAGGTACTCGGCGTTATAGCAATAATACATCCAGATACCCGGCGCGGCCTGAATGATCCTGTTGATTGTGTCGAATGCAACTGTGCTGGGTACGCAGGTCAGGGTGACCCTGTGGATGCGGTCAGACAATTCAGAACCCAGTGCGAAATCCTGCGGCATGAAGGCAATCACGGACTTAAAGCCCAGATGCAGATGGTGCCGGAGCGTGCTGTCGACCTCGACATTGTCTTCAACAAAGATCAGCGCGACAGGGCCCTTGGCCAGGGCGGATTTGCCTGAGGTGAGGAAATCGTCGAGAGAGTCGTATTGCATTGCCTGTCCGGTTCCACTTTGCTGGAATCTGCTGTCAAAATCGGGTATCCGCCCCGGCATTGCAAGCGGCGTTCGTAGGGTATAGATGACGCCGATCCCGTCAGCGCAAAGGCCATACCCATGTCGGAACCCAAAAAGCTGTATATCAAAACCTACGGTTGCCAGATGAACGTCTACGACAGCGAACGCATGTCCGAGACGCTGGGTGGGCAGGGCTATGTGGAAACGCAAAGCCCCGATGATGCCGACATGATCTTGCTGAACACCTGCCATATCAGGGAAAAGGCCGCCGAAAAGGTCTATTCCGAACTTGGCAGGTTTAAGGGCCTAAAAGCGGAAAAGCCTGACCTCAAGATCGGTGTGGCGGGGTGTGTGGCACAGGCCGAGGGCGATGAGATTATGCGCCGTCAGCCTCTGGTCGATCTGGTTGTGGGGCCGCAAAGCTATCACCGCCTGCCCGAGATGGAGGCGAAGACGCGCACCGGTGCCAAGGCGCTGGACACGGATTTCCCCGAAGAGGACAAGTTCGAAAAGCTCAAAAACCGTCCCAAGGCCAAGCGTGGCCCGACGGCGTTTCTGACCGTGCAGGAAGGCTGTGACAAGTTCTGTGCCTTCTGCGTGGTGCCATATACCCGCGGTGCCGAAGTCAGCCGACCCGCAGATCGTATTATCCGCGAGGCGCAAGACCTGGTTGAACGCGGCGTGCGTGAGATCACTCTGTTGGGTCAGAACGTCAACGCCTATCACGGGGCTGGTGCAAACGGAGACATGACACTGGCCGGGCTGATTTGGGAGTTGAACAAGGTTGATGGGTTGGAGCGCATCCGCTTTACCACCTCGCACCCCAATGACATGGCCGACGACCTGATCGAGGCGCACGGAACCTGCGAGAAGCTGATGCCGTATCTGCATCTGCCGGTGCAGTCAGGCTCTGACCGAATCCTCAAACGCATGAACCGCAGCCACACCTCCGAAAGCTATCTGCGCCTGATCGAACGTATCCGCGCTGCGCGGCCCGATATCGTGATGTCTGGGGACTTTATCGTTGGCTTCCCTGAAGAGACCGAAGAGGATTTCCAGGCCACCATGGATTTGGTGGAAGAGGTCAAATACGGCTATGCCTATTCCTTCAAATACTCGACACGTCCGGGAACGCCTGCAGCCGAGCGGCCTCAGGTTGATCCTGATGCGGCGGATGACCGTCTTCAGCGCCTGCAGGCCCTGATCACGCGGCATCAGCGGGAAATTCAGGACGCAATGGTAGGGCGCAAGGTCAAGGTTCTGTTTGAAAAATCTGGACGGCTGCCAGGCCAGATGGTCGGGAAATCCGAGTATTTACATTCGGTTCACGTGTCTGACGCCGATGTCGCGGTCGGAGAATTGCGTGTTGTTGAAATCACCGCCTCAGGGGCAAATTCGCTGGCCGGTGCGCTGATCTGATGCCCCCCCAAAGTGCTGTTTGAAAGCCATAGTGGGTAATTGTTCCAAAAATTAACCCTTGATTTATCGCCGGTAACTATGTTCGGACAAAAGCCGGACGTATTTGGGGAAAAGGGTTTCTGTTTCCTAAAATTCAGGTCGGTGCTGACCCTGTTTTCGGGCCAGGACGATGGAGGGTACGAGTGAAATTCCTAACACGTTTCTTTGGGCCAAACGGCCGGTTTGTTTTTCCGGCGGTGCTGGTGCTTTCACTTTTTTCCAGCGCAACGGTGGCGGGTAACCTTGAACAGGGGGTGACGGATCCCCCGGTTGTCAGTCCCAAGCGTTTGGGCAGCGACGTTAGCGCGTTCTATCTGGGCCTGAGCGGGGCCTATGCATCGGGTGGCACGGACCGATTCGGACTGCGTACCCAGACGGATCTTTTCGAAATCGGAGAGCTGGACCTGAGTGGCGGCTACGGTGGTATCCGTGGCGGTTGGCGTGGTGTTCTACCGGCAATCGGCGGCCGGGATTATGTTTATGGGTTCGAACTCGGCTATGACTTCGGAAAGATCGACGATGAGGTGTCGATGGATATTGGCACTGTAGCTGTTACTGGCGGATCTGAGGTTTCGGACATTATTTCCCTACGTTTTCGCAACGGTTTGACCAACAAGAGCGGCACCGTTCTGTATTTTGTCTCGGTCGGGTACGTGCAGGGTGACATCACAACGTCAAGCAGCCTGTCCACGGGCGGCACGGTTCAATCCTTTGAAGACAGTGACTCTCGAAATGGGTTTTCAGCCAGTATCGGTGCAGAACACAGTCTGAACGACAACTGGTCGATCACGGGTGAGTTTGAATACGTGCAATTCGACTCGCGCGAGGTTGAATTCGACAACGGGTTCTCAACAAAATCCACCCCTCGCTACCGTGGTTTGCGTTTTGGATTGAATTACACCTTCTGAAGCTGTCCGCGATTGGGGTGGTGCTCGGCTGCGTCTGATTTCGGCGGTTTTACCATCTGTTTGGGAAAAAATGAAACTGTGGCTTGCGCCCACCGAGAAATGTTGTCTACGCTCGGAGTATAAACGCCAAGACAGGAGAACGGATTGGCCATCGGTGCCCTTACCCCACCGCAAGATGACATGCCCCAAAGTGAGGCGTTTGTTGAATTCCCTGACAATCGGTTGTTGATTGATTTGTGCGGCGAGTATGACCGCAACCTGACCGAAATCGAAACGAAGCTTTCTGTCCAGATCGTGCGCCGTGGCAATCAGTTGGTTGTCATGGGTGACGAAGACGCTCAGAAGCAGGCGATAGAGGTGCTGCAGGCCCTTTACACCCGTCTGGAAGGTGGGCGCGATGTTGAGGCAGCCGATGTGGATCGCGAATTGCGGATGGGCGGATCGGAACAGGAAACCGGCAGCCGCGACGGTGATCAGCTTGAGATGTTCAAGGGCGGCACGGTTGAGATCAAGACCCGCAAAAAGCTGGTCGAGCCGCGCACAGACGCGCAAAAGGCCTATGTTCAGTCGCTGTTCCAAAATGAACTTGCGTTTGGGATCGGTCCCGCAGGCACGGGTAAGACCTACCTGGCTGTTGCCGCTGGCGTGTCGATGTTTATCGGTGGACATGTGGATCGGATTATCCTCAGCCGCCCCGCGGTCGAGGCCGGTGAAAAGCTGGGTTATCTGCCCGGTGACATGAAGGACAAGGTCGATCCGTACATGCAGCCGTTGTATGACGCGCTGAATGACTTTTTGCCCGGCAAACAACTGGCCAAGCTGATCGAGGAAAAACGAATCGAAATTGCTCCTCTGGCCTTTATGCGCGGGCGAACCCTGGCCAATGCATTTGTAGTGCTGGATGAGGCGCAAAACGCCACGACCATGCAGATGAAAATGTTTCTGACCCGTCTGGGTGAGGGCAGCCGCATGGTGATCACAGGTGACCGCTCGCAAGTCGACCTGCCGCGCGGGGTTCAGTCGGGGCTGAAAGATGCGGAACGTTTGCTGAAAACGATCCCGAATATCAGCTTTAACTACTTCACCTCGAAAGATGTGGTCCGCCACCCGCTTGTCGCCGCCATTATCGAAGCGTATGAGGCCGACTCGGGCCGTGAGACGGGGTAATCGTCCGCAGCCGAAGGCTTTGGACGTGGTGACATGAACCTTGAACTGACAATTGAAGACGCACGTTGGCAGGGGCTGGAACCCTTGGCCACGCGTGCCATTCAGGCGGTGTTGGACTATTGCGGTTTGGACTCTGACCTGTGTGAAGTCAGCCTTTTGGCCTGTGATGATGCGCGCATCGCCGAACTGAATGCGGAGTTTCGGGAAAAGCCCACACCGACCAATGTGCTCAGCTGGCCCGCCGAGGATTTGGCAGCCGAGGAACCGGGGCAGAGCCCGACGCCGCCTGAGCCGGACTTCACCGGTGAAATCCCGTTGGGGGACATTGCGATTGCCTACGACACCTGCGCGCGCGAGGCGGATGAGGCAGGGAAATCAATGAATGATCACGTCATGCACCTGATCATTCACGGGACTTTGCATCTGCTGGGCTACGATCACATTCGTGACACCGACGCCACTTTGATGGAAACGGTTGAGGTCGCTATACTTGGCAAAATGGGTATCGATGACCCATATAATATGTAGACGGGCCATCAAGGCCGATTATTTGGAATAGGATTATGGGCGAGACAGACGGCAGTTCTATGGCGGCGCAGGGCGCGCAAACCAGGAACAGCGGTGAAGATAGTAAAGAGAAAGCCGGTTTCTTTTCTCGAATAGTGGATGCGTTTTCGCCGCAGGGCGAGGATGAGGAAAGCCAGGTGACCAACGGTCACGAGGTCGACAAGGCACAGCCGCGCGGCATGATCAACCTGCGGCGGATGCGGGTTGAGGACGTGGCCATCCCAACGGCCGAGATCATCTCGGTTCCTTCAACGATTACCAAGGATGAGCTGGCGAAGGTGTTCCGCGAAAGCGGTCTGTCGCGGATTCCGGTGTATGAGGGCACGCTGGACACGCCTTTGGGGTTCGTCCACCTAAAGGACTTTGCCCTAACCCACGGATTCAACAGTGGGTCCAGTGAATTCGATCTGGTCAAGATGCTGCGGACGTTGCTGTTCGTTCCGCCTTCGATGCCGATTGGGGTTCTGCTGACCAAGATGCAGACGGAACGTCGACATATGGCGTTGGTGATCGACGAATATGGTGGTGTCGACGGGCTGCTGACGATTGAGGATCTGATCGAACAGGTCGTGGGTGAAATCGCGGATGAACATGACGCGGATGAAGATCAGCTTTGGGTTCAGGACAAGCCGGGTTGTTACATCGTTCAGGCCCGCGTCCCGTTGGAAGAGTTCGAGGCTGAAATCGGGCGCTCGCTGACCAGTCACGAGGACGTGGATGAGGAAGAAATCGACACTCTGGGCGGTCTGGTCTTTATGCTATCAGGCCGGGTGCCCGCACGGGGTGAGGTTGTCTTGCATCCCGAAGGCCCTGAATTCGAGGTGATCGACGCCGATCCACGCCGGATCAAGCGTCTGCGCGTCATGTTGCCGGATCTCGTTGTATGAACCCTGCACAGGGTTGGTCCATTTGGCTGAAATGTGCATTGGCGGCGCTGCTGGGTGCGCTGGCGGCGTTTGGCCTTGCCCCGTTTGGTGTGTGGGCGGCAACGCTGGTTGCTCTGGTGCTGCTGGCGCCGTTGTTTCTGTCAACCGAGACTAGGGGCAGGGCCGCTTGGCTGGGCTGGGCTTTTGCCACCGGGTATTTCGCACATGGTCTCAGCTGGATTGTCGAGCCGTTCTTGGTGGACGCGGAACGTCACGCCTGGATGGCACCCTTTGCCCTGATCTTCATGGCCGGAGGGTTGGCGTTGTTCTGGGCGCTGGCCTTTTGGATCGCGCGGCGGCCTGCGGGTGACGCAAACACACAAGCCGTTTTTCTGGTTGTGACCGTGTCGCTGGCGGAAATGGCCCGCGGCTATGTGCTGACAGGATTTCCATGGGCGGGGCTGGCGCAGGTCTGGGTCGGCTCTCCGGTGGCCCAGCTTTTGTCATTGGTCGGACCCTATGGTTTGGGCGCGTTGACCCTGTTGGCGACGTTGCCCTTGGGGGCGGCGCTGGCGCAACGCGGTGGATTTGCATTACCGCTTGGACTGACAGTAGGCGCGGCCTGTTTGGCGCTGGGCTATGGCACCGCGCGTCCGGCGGTTACGGAAACCGATCATGTCGTGCGCCTGATCCAACCGAACGCGCCGCAACATCAAAAATGGGATCCCGAATACGCGCCTTTGTTCTTTGCACGCCAGATAGAGTTTACTGCGGCGCAGCCTCGGCCCGATCTGATTGTCTGGCCCGAAACCTCGGTACCTGCCTGGCTGAGCAGCGCGCAGCCCTATCTGGATGCCATTGCCGATGCGGCGCAGGGCACGCCGGTTTTTTTGGGCATTCAGCGTGGTGACGGACCGCGTATCTATAACTCGATGATCTATTTGGATGAGAAGGGCCAGCAGCAGGGTCTGTACGACAAGCACCACCTGGCCCCGTTTGGGGAATATGTACCGTTCGGCGAGGTGATGGCAAAATTTGGTATCTATGGCATGGCGGCGACCAACGGCAATGGGTTCACCGCTGGGCCCGGGGCAGCTTTGATGGATGCGGGCAAGCTGGGCAAGGCGCTGCCGTTGATCTGTTATGAGGCAGTGTTCACGCAGGATGTTTTGTCCGCGCCGGGGCGCGCGGATTTTCTGTTGCAGATCACCAACGATGCGTGGTTCGGCACACGGTCTGGACCCTATCAGCATCTGGCCCAGGCTCAGATGCGCGCGATTGAGCAAGGCCTGCCGATGATGCGGTCAGCCAATACCGGCGTGTCGGCGATGATTGACCCTTTGGGGCGCATCACGCAGGCGCTTCCATTGGGTCAGGCTGGATATTTCGATGCAAAAATGCCTGCTCCGTTTGTCTCAACGGTGTATTCTAGGAATGGGGATGTTCCGGTCTTTGTCCTACTGGCGGCTCTCTTCGCGCTGTTTTGGCGCAACGCCCGGCGCGCGCATGCATAATTACCGATTGACCCTGTGTTTGTGTGGGCGTATCCCCTCGCATGCTCGTCACAACGGCTTCCTGGCGTGATGGGGAAATCTTAATGGAGCACTTTCATGTCTCGACAGAACTACACTTTTACTTCGGAATCCGTATCCGAAGGGCATCCGGATAAGGTTTGTGACCGAATCTCGGACGCTGTACTTGACGCATTTCTGAACGAAGAACCCGAAGCCCGCGTGGCGTGCGAAACCTTTGCGACCACCGACCGTGTCGTCATTGGCGGCGAAGTAGGTCTGTCTGATCAGGAAAAATTGCACGACTATATGGGCCGCATCGACGAGATCGCGCGCGCCTGTATCAAGGATATCGGTTACGAGCAGGACAAATTTCACCATGAAACCGTCGAGGTGACGAACCTGCTGCATGAACAATCCGCCCATATCGCACAGGGTGTGGATGCCTCGGACAACAAGGACGAGGGCGCCGGTGACCAAGGCATCATGTTCGGCTATGCAACCACCGAGACCCCCGCGCTGATGCCCGCGCCGATCCAGTATTCCCATGCGATCCTGCGGCGCTTGGCGGAGGTGCGCAAGAACGGGTCTGAGCCCGCGCTGGGCCCGGATGCAAAATCGCAGCTGTCCGTGATCTATCGGGATGGCAAGCCGGTCGGCGTCAGCTCGATCGTGCTGTCGACCCAGCATCTGGATGAGTCGCTGAGCTCGGACGACATCCGCGCCATTGTCGAACCTTATATCGCTGAAACCCTGCCCAACGGCTGGCTGAACGCTGATACCGAATGGCACGTGAATCCCACCGGCAAGTTTGTGATTGGCGGACCTGATGGTGACGCCGGTCTGACCGGGCGCAAAATCATCGTGGACACCTATGGCGGTGCCGCACCGCATGGGGGCGGCGCGTTTTCGGGCAAAGACCCGACCAAGGTGGATCGCTCGGCGGCCTACGCTGCGCGCTATCTGGCCAAGAACGTGGTTGCTGCGGGCATGGCAGAGCGCTGCACCATTCAGCTGAGCTATGCGATTGGTGTGTCCAAGCCGCTGTCGATATACGCGGATACGCATGGAACGGGTCAGGTGGAGAATGCGGATATCGAGAAAGCCGTTGATAAGGTGATGGATCTGACACCGCGCGGTATTCGTGAGCATCTGCAACTGAACAAGCCGATCTACCAGCGTACGGCGGCTTATGGCCACTTTGGTCGTCAGCCTGATGCGGATGGCGGTTTCAGCTGGGAGCGTACGGATCTGACCGACGCTCTGAAGTCGGCAGTCTGACCGTTCCACAATGAAACGGTGCGCCCTTGCGGGCGAGCTCTATTGTAGGAAATGCAATTTGGGGCGGCGTGTCGGCAGAACTGACGCGACCGCCCCTTGCTTTGACCCCGCCTGCGCAGTATGGGCACCGCCATGAGCACCCAGACACCCCAACGCCCCCGCAGAAACTTCTATGGCCGCTTTAAGGGCAAGGCCCTGAAGCAGAGTCAAAAGACGTATCTGAACGAAGATCTCGATGCTTTGTCGCCTGGTGCGGTGGACTGGGACGCAAATCCTGAACGTCATCCGCTGGACCTAAAGGCACTGTTCGGCGGTAAAGATGTCTGGCTTGAGGTCGGCTTTGGCGGTGGTGAGCACCTGGTCCATCAGGCCGCCAGCAACCCCGATATCGGTATCATTGGGGCCGAGCCGTATATCAACGGCGTCGCCATGTTGCTGGGCAAGATCCGCAAGGCCGGGGTCGAAAACCTGGCCGTTCATCCCGGCGATGCGCGGGATTTGTTCGATGTGCTGCCCGAGGCCAGCATTTCACGGGCGTTTCTTTTGTATCCTGACCCATGGCCCAAGACGCGTCATCACCGTCGGCGTTTTGTGACGCAGGAACATCTGGAGCCACTGGCCCGCACGCTAAAGCCCGGTTCGTTTTTTCGCGTTGCCACCGACATTCCCGACTACGTCCGCCAGACGTTGGAGGAGGTTCCACGTGCCGGGTTTGAATGGCTGGCCGAACGCCCCGCTGATTGGCGCGAACCGTGGGATGACTGGATTTCCACCCGCTATGAACAAAAGGCTTTGCGTGAAGGCCGGACGCCACATTACCTGACCTTCCGGCGCAAAGACTGATTGCCGCTGGACCAACCGGCTCCAATTCGCTAATCCGCCTTGAACTGATAGCGAAAACAGGAGCCCCCATGTCCGGACACGGCACGCCCATCCCGATGACCTCGCATCCCTGCGGCCCGCTGACCGGCACAGCAGAAGTGCCCGGTGACAAGTCGATCTCGCACCGGTCGCTGATCCTGGGCGCAATGGCGGTGGGTGAGACCAGAATCTCGGGCCTGTTGGAAGGTGAGGATGTTCTGGACACCGCCAAGGCCATGCGTGCCTTCGGGGCTGAGGTCACGGATCACGGTGACGGTGAATGGAGTGTGCATGGCGTGGGCGTTGGTGGATTTGCCGAGCCCGATCAGGTGATTGACTGCGGCAACTCGGGTACCGGTGTGCGGCTGATCATGGGCGCGATGGCGACCTGCCCGATTTCCGCGACCTTCACGGGTGATGCAAGCCTGAACAAGCGACCGATGGCCCGCGTCACCGATCCACTGGCACTGTTCGGAACGCAATCGGTTGGGCGCTCGGGCGGGCGGCTGCCGATGACCATCGTGGGTGCGGCAGAGCCTGTACCGGTGTGGTATGAGGTGCCGGTGCCGTCGGCGCAGGTGAAATCCGCGGTGCTGCTGGCCGGTCTGAACGCGCCGGGCAAGACCGTTGTGATTGAGAAAGAGGCCACCCGTGACCACTCGGAACGGATGCTGGCCGGTTTCGGGGCCGAAATCAACGTCGAGGATACGGATGAAGGCCGGGTGATCACGCTGACCGGCCGCCCTGAGTTGAAACCGCAGGTCATCGCTGTGCCGCGCGACCCGTCCAGCGCGGCCTTTCCGGTATGTGCGGCACTAATCACGCCGGGCTCTGACGTGTTGGTGCCGGGCATCGGCCTGAACCCGACCCGCGCGGGGCTGTTCACCACATTGCGCGAAATGGGCGCGGATCTGACGTACGAAAATGAGCGGGAAGAGGGCGGCGAACCCGTCGCTGATCTGCGCGCGAAATACTCTCCGAATATGGAAGGGATCAATGTGCCGCCCGAACGCGCGGCCTCGATGATCGACGAATATCCTGTGTTGTCTGTGGTTGCGGCCAATGCCAACGGCACCACGATGATGGGCGGCGTGAAAGAGCTGCGCGTCAAGGAAAGCGACCGGATTGACGCCATGGCGCGCGGGTTGCGGGCCAATGGTGTGACCGTGGACGAGGGCGAAGAATGGTGGTCGGTCGAAGGGTTGGGCATCGGTAACGTCCCCGGTGGCGGCACCTGCGAAAGCTATCTTGATCACCGCATTGCCATGTCGTTCATGGTCATGGGGATGGGTGCGAAGTCTCCGGTTTCCGTGGATGACGGTGGGCCAATCGCGACCTCGTTCCCGATTTTCGAGCCGCTGATGGCCGCCCTGGGTGCCAAGGTCGAACGCACATGAGTTTCACCGTCGCCATCGACGGCCCTGCGGCGGCGGGCAAGGGGACGATCTCGAAAGGGGTGGCGGCGCTGTTCGGTTTTGCGCATCTGGATACGGGGCTGCTGTATCGCGCGGTCGGGCGCCGAACGCTGGACGGGACTGACCCCATCGAGGCGGCGCAGGCATTGACTGCGGAAGAACTGAAACAAGGCGATTTGCGTACGGCCGAGATTGCGCAGGCGGCCTCGAAAGCGGCAGTGATCCCCGAGGTGCGCGCGGCGTTGGTGGATTTCCAGCGCGCCTTTGCCCGTCGGGCAGGGGGGGCTGTGCTGGATGGGCGCGATATCGGAACGGTGATTTGCCCCGAGGCCGAAGTGAAACTGTTTGTTACCGCCAGTGCCGAAGTGCGGGCAGAGCGCCGCTTTTTGGAACTGCGCGCAAAGGGCGCTGATGTGACCCGAGAGTTTGTGCTTGCAGATGTGCGCGAACGCGACGTGCGGGATGCCGAACGCAGTGCTGCGCCGATGAAGCCTGCTGCAGATGCTGTGCTGTTGGATACGTCTGATCTGAGTATCGAAGCTGCTTTGGCCCAGGCCGTAGCTCTTGTCGAAAGCAAACGCCCCGCAACGTCCTAACGCCGCGGGGAGAGGTAATTACAGCTCGCCTACGGCGACGGATTTGATCTGCGCCCACTGATCATCAGCGGTTTTTGCTGTGGCTGGCACGTCTTTCAGAAACGCAGCCCGAGTTTCAGCGTTCAGGAACAGATACAGCTTGCCGTCTGTGACCAGATACTGGTCCGGGTCGCCATCAAATTTCTTGCCGACAGACACGCCGAAGGAACAGAACCCGCCGTGCTGTGGCAGATAGGCGGTGGGGTTGGCCTCGAACGCCTCGAGATTGGCGGCGCTGGTGAAGTAGTACGATGCCCCGTCGTAGGTCGAGGAATGGGTGGCAAACCCTTCGACCGGGTTACCTTCGTTGACCAGGGCCACCAGATCGACGCCATGTGCTGCCAAGGGCGCGCCCGCGGCCGAGATGCCGTTCGAGACATTGATCTCATCCGCTGCAAAGGCCGGCGCGGCGATCAGGGGCAAGGTGGCGATCAGGGTTGTTAGAACCAGAGATTTCATTGTGTTTTCCTTTCCTGTTCAGGTTCGGGTCGGCGGGGGAGCCAACCGCTGAAACAAAGCTAGGGGCAGTGTTTTGAACGGGCTATCGCAGTAAGATCGGCAAACCTTGCAGATCGTTCAAACTTGTGGCGGCGCACGACATACTCTTCACTAAGCTTTGTTTAGTCAGGGTGCAGGCAGGTACCTATTGTAAGGGAGTAGCCTGCAGGAGAGATGCCATGATCCGACTAGCCCTAGTGTTGATTTTTCTGGCCGGAGGTCTGGCGGCCCAAGATGCGCCTGAGACCGAGCCACCGATGGACTATGAACGTCTGGGCAAGATCCTCTTTGCGCTTGATCCCGAGGCACAGCCGCAGGGGCCGGGCTTTGCTTTGACACTGTCGGATGTGCCTGTTCTGGTCGTCACGGATACCAGCACTGATCGCATGCGTGCGATGGTGGCAGTCCGCAGTGCTGATGAACTGTCAAAAGAGGAATTGCACCGAATGATGCAGGCCAATTTCGACACCGCTTTGGATGCGCGCTATGCGATTGCCAACGGAATCGTTTGGGCAACATTCATTCATCCGCTTTCGTCTTTGAAGAAGGATCAACTGATCTCGGGCTTGGCGCAGACAGTGAATATCGCTGCAACTTACGGCACGTCCTACACCGGAGGGGCGATTCAATTTGGTGGCGGTGACAGCAACGAATTGCAGCGACAATTGATCGAAGATCTTCTGAAGAAAGGTGAGGAGATTTGACGAGCGTTCAGGATTCGAGCCTGTGATGATACCTGCCCACCCCTCAGGTCTCAATCCTGTAGGATAGGTCTGAGTTTCCCAGTGTTATAGGCCCTAGCTGGACGCAATAAAGCTGTTATAGTCTTCGATACGCCATAAGGGAAAGCTGCGATCTAAGTCCAAAACACAAAAAATGGGCACGTAGCTATAATATCCCTTGAGCCAACAGGGACAAAAAAACATGAATAATCGTTTGCGCAAGATCACCATCGTCGGTGGCGGCACAGCAGGGTGGATGACCGCGCTGATACTGGAAATGGTGCTTTCACGCACGTCAGCGGAAAAGGATCGCCCTCGCATATGCCTGATCGAGAGCCCCAATATCGCGACAGTGGGTGTGGGCGAGGCGACAGTGCCGCGCATGCCGGTCACGCTCCGTCAGGCGGGTATTTCCGAGCGGGACTTTTTTCGCGAAACCAACGCGTCGTTCAAACTGGGTGTGAAGTTTTGCAACTGGAACAAGGACCGCAAAGGCAATCGCATCGATTATGTGAACCCCTTTGCGCATGGCCAATTGTTGGAAGGGTTGGAAACAGCCGAGTATTTCTTGCGCTTTGGCAATGGGGATCGGGATTTTACGCGGTCCATCTCACCACATGATGATCTGGCTCGTCTGTGCAAAGGCGCACGGCAATTGGGACAGCCTGAATACGAACAGCGGTTTGGCTATGCGTATCATCTGGATGCTGTGAAATTTGCAGGCATGCTCACCAAAGTCTGCACCAAGCGCGGTGTGGAGCATATTCAAGATGAGGTGAAATCGGTCGAACTGGATGAACAGGGCAATGTCAGCCATCTGATGTTGGAACGCCAGGGCCGCCATGACATCGAGATGGTCATAGACTGCACAGGGTTCCGCGGCTTGATCATCAACCAAGCGCTTGGCGAACCGTTTATGGATTACTCGGACTATTTGCCAAATGATCGTGCCATGGCGTTGCAGATCGAGCATCCCAACCCAAAGAAGATTGAAAGCGTCACGCGCTCGACCGCTCTTGGCGCAGGTTGGACCTGGCGGGTGCCTCTCTATAACCGTGTGGGAACGGGTTATGTGTTCTCATCCGCGCATCGCACGGATGATCAGGCGGCGGATGAATACCTCAAATGGCTGGGTGACAGCGGCAAGGGCGCGACGCCGCGCGTGATCCCCATGCGCATTGGGCGTGTGCGCAATGCCTGGGTTAAGAACTGTTTGGCGATCGGCCTGTCCGGCGGGTTTATTGAACCGCTAGAGAGTACGGCGATACATATGGTCGATCATGCGGTGCGGTGGTTTGCGGAACACTTGCCCACGCGAGACATCGAGCCATCCTTGCGGACGCGGTATAACCGGCAGATGAATAAGCTCTATGATGAGGTTCTGGAGTTCATCTGTCTTCACTATCGATTGGGTAACCGCACTGACGATCAGTATTGGATCGATGCGCGGACAGAGATGAAGATACCGGATCGGTTGGCCGAAAACCTGGAGCTATGGCAGCATCGTCTGCCAATGGAACATGACATCGAATTTGCGACGTTGTTCAACTTTCGCGTTTACCAAACGGTTCTATTGGGCAAACAGGTTTATGATACCGGTTACGGGACCGGCATCCGTGATCGTCTGCGGCCACTAAAGCGACAGATTTGGTTCCAGGGTATGAAGACTGCGAAAGCACATCTTGCGCAGATCCTCACAAAAATGCCGGATCACAAAATGCTGTTGCATGATATCCGAGGGGAGTTGCAGCGACCAGCATTCGGCAAGACAATGGCGACGAAGCCGACAGTTACGATGCCGGGCGCGGCGCCATCATCCGTACCGATCCAAAACATGCCGAACTTTGCCGAAATCCAAAGCGGCGCGAAGGATTTGCAACTGTTCTAGACCTTCTTTGCGTTCGCTACTGAGGGCGCTTGAGGTGAAGCTGAGGGTGGAGTGTTATATTCTCTACCCTCAGAATGGGTCTTTGACGCTCTGGGCGCGCGATTGCGGCGGCACACATCAGTTCGGGTACGGTGACCTACAGCGTGAGCTGATACGAGCTTCTCAAAAAAAGGCGAGGAATTCTGAACTAGAGCGCGGATCCTTCGCGCTGCTTTTCTTGCTCGGACGGGGTTGGAGTGTGGTTGAAGACGAATGCCGTTCGACAGGCTTCTTCTCCGCCCAGCTCGGCAATCTTCTTACGCTGATCCTCAAAGGCACGCGCGTTGACCTCTTCGGGGTCACATATTTCGCGCAGACGGCGTTCGCCTTCGACCAACGCCGCTTGAACTTCGGGGTCGTTAACTCTGTCCGTGGCGCGATTGGTCTGTTCATTCGGGTCCGATGCAAGATCAAATAGTTGGGGGTCATGCCCAACGTAATAGACGTATTTCCACTTATCCCAGCGCACCATAAAGCTGCCGGTTTTTGACCCCCCGTCATGATATTCACTGAACACGGTTCGGTTGGGATCATCCGGTGCCGTGGCCAGATCGATAAGCGAAACGCCCGGTTGATCGGCATTGCCTGCATCATCAGGAACACCGCAGACGTCCCGTGCGGTTGCTGCAATGTCTGTTAGGTTTGTACAGGTTGAGACTTGCTTGCCGTTGGGAATACCGGGCCCGGCGAGGATCATCGGAACCCCGGCGCTGGCCTCATACATCACCTGTTTGGTCCAGAACCCCTGATCGCCCATCATGTCGCCATGGTCTGAAACATAGACAATGACCGTATTTTCGGCCTGACCACTTTGGGTCAGAGCTGTCAGGATGCGCCCCACGCAGTCGTCCATGAAGGATGTTAGCCCGTAGTATGCGGCCTTGGCTTCGCGCATCTTTTGTTCATCAAAATAGTCATCGTAGTTGAAGAACGACGCAATGTTTTGCAGCTCTGCGTGATCAGGGAGGCCGTGGCCATAGCCCACCGGCAGGTCCATATCCGCGGGATCATAATGGTCGTACCATTCCTCGGGGCAAGTCAGCGGATAATGCGGGCTGACCAGGGACACAAAGGCGGCCCATGGTGCATCGTGACGTTTCGGATCGGTCAGCCATACCTCAGATGCGGCGGTAATATCCAGATCATAGTCGGTATAGGTGCTGGACCCGGTGCCGACATCACCCGCCAGTTCGGCGGCTGAATCATACGCGGGCGGGTTCTCGCGCAGCAGGCCGACGGCCCAACCAATTCCTCCGACGACATGCATGGGAAGTATTTCCTGCGAGAAACCGTTGTCATCCTCGGCCGAGCGAAAATGCAGCTTGCCGATCGAGACGACCTCGCGCCCCGTGTCTCGCAGTTGACGCATCCAACTGCGCGGATGCCCGGCATAGGGTGTCGCGCTGTCCCAGTGACCAGTGGTATGCACCCACTCTCCGGTAGCCAACGCGGCGCGGGTGGGAACGCACATTGGCGACGGTGTATAAGCCGAGGTGAACATCGTACCCCGCGCCGCCAAGGCGTCCAGATTGGGGGTTTTGACGATCGGGTGGCCAGCGCATCCCATCGCGTCCTTACGGTGTTCGTCGGAAATAATGACCAGAAAATTCAAATCGTCTGCTCCTTGATCGCTGGATTGAGCCTAGCATCGTTTCGCCGACGGAGGACTTTAACTTGCGACAACTGGGTCGCTTTCCGGCTTTGACTTGCAGTGCTTCAGCAGACTCGCTATAGAGCACGCGTCTGAACAAGGGCGGTCAACGTCCGGATGACGTATCTGAGCAGGGCCGGGTTACCTCGGCCCTTTGTGTTTGTGTAGTCAGATGCGCCCCGGATCACGCCTGAAGGCATCATGAAACAAGACCGGCGGAAACAACCGCTCGGCCAGTAAAAACGTTATGTAAAGGAAAACAACGCCACATGGCTAACGCATCCATGGAGGAATTCGAAGCCCTCCTGAACGAAAGCTTCGAAATGGACACACCCGAAGAGGGTTCTGTTGTCAAAGGCAAGGTTCTGGCGATCGAAGCCGGCCAAGCCATCATCGACGTAGGCTACAAAATGGAAGGCCGCGTTGATCTGAAAGAATTCGCAAATCCCGGCGAAGCCCCTGAAATCGCTGTAGGCGACGAGGTCGAAGTTTACCTGCGCGCCGCAGAAAACGCCCGTGGCGAAGCTGTCATCTCGCGCGAGATGGCCCGCCGTGAAGAGGCATGGGACCGTCTGGAAAAAGCATATGCCGACGACCAGCGCGTCGAAGGTGCAATCTTTGGTCGCGTCAAAGGTGGCTTCACCGTCGATCTGGGTGGCGCAGTCGCGTTCCTGCCCGGCTCGCAGGTTGACGTTCGCCCCGTGCGCGACGCTGGCCCGCTGATGGGTCTGAAGCAGCCGTTCCAGATTCTGAAAATGGACCGCCGCCGTGGCAACATCGTTGTTTCGCGCCGCGCAATCCTGGAAGAATCGCGTGCCGAGCAGCGTGCCGAAGTCATCGGCAACCTGTCCGAAGGTCAGACCGTTGAGGGTGTCGTCAAGAACATCACCGAATACGGTGCATTTGTTGACCTGGGCGGCGTTGACGGCCTGCTGCACGTCACCGACATGGCATGGCGCCGTGTGAACCACCCGTCCGAGATCCTGACGATCGGCGAAACCATCAAGGTTCAGGTCATCAAGATCAACAAAGAGACCCACCGCATCAGCCTGGGCATGAAACAGCTGCAGGAAGATCCGTGGGATCTGGTTGCTGCCAAGTATCCGCTGGGCTCGGTCCATCAGGGTCGCGTCACCAACATCACCGACTACGGCGCGTTCGTCGAGCTGGAAGCCGGTGTCGAAGGTCTGGTGCACGTGTCCGAGATGTCCTGGACCAAGAAAAACGTCCACCCCGGCAAGATCGTTTCGACCAGCCAGGAAGTCGACGTCATGGTTCTGGAAATCGACGGCGCCAAGCGTCGCGTGTCTCTGGGCCTGAAACAGACTCAGCGCAACCCATGGGAAGTGTTTGCAGAAACACACCCCGAGGGCACCGAGGTCGAAGGCGAAGTCAAGAACATCACCGAATTCGGTCTGTTCATTGGCCTCGAAGGCGACATCGACGGCATGGTTCACCTGTCGGACCTGTCCTGGGACGAGCGTGGCGAGGATGCGATCCAGAACTACCGCAAAGGCGACATGGTTTCAGCCGTTGTCTCGGAAGTTGACGTGGAAAAAGAGCGTATCTCGCTGTCGATCAAAGCCCTGGGCGGTGACAAGTTTGCCGAAGCCGTGGGCGGCGTGAAGCGTGGCTCGATCGTGACCGTCGAAGTGACCGCAATCGAAGATGGCGGCATCGAGGTGGAATACGAAGGCATGAAGTCCTTCATCCGCCGTTCGGACCTGAGCCGTGACCGTGCCGAACAGCGCCCCGAGCGTTTCTCGGTTGGTGACAAGGTCGACGTCCGCGTCACCAACGTCGACAGCAAGACCCGCCGTCTGGGCTTGTCGATCAAAGCACGCGAGATAGCCGAAGAGAAAGAGGCCGTGGAACAGTATGGTTCCTCCGACTCGGGCGCATCGCTGGGCGATATCCTGGGTGCAGCGCTGAAATCGGGCGACTAAGCCCGGGCCTCAGCCTTAGCCGAATTTACGGCCCCGCGTATCCGCGCGGGGCCGTTTTTGTTGCGAATCAATATGTTCCAAAATTTGGGCTTATTCCGGCTGTCGTTCACGCTTTTGCGGTGAATTTCACGCTCGCAAGCAAAAAAACGCGTGACTTGGCGCGAAAATGAAGGCTTTGCACACAGAGTTTACGTTCCCCCGATCACGGTTTTTTCCTATACTGTCCAAATAAATAGAGATGGCTAACCGGTCGCCTGGGAGGGTAACGCTTATGATCCGTTCAGAACTGATTCAGAAAATCGCCGACGAAAACCCGCATCTGTATCAACGCGACGTCGAGCGGATCGTGAATACCGTGTTCGAGGAAGTGACGGATGCCATGGCACGCGGTGACCGCGTAGAGCTACGTGGCTTTGGTGCCTTTTCGGTAAAACAGCGCGACGCGCGCGTTGGCCGCAATCCGCGCACCGGGGAAACTGTTCAGGTCGAAGAAAAATGTGTTCCATTTTTCAAAACTGGCAAGTTGCTAAGGGACCGATTGAACGGTAAAGCCTAGGGCATGATACGCTACCTTCGATATGCTTTTCTGGCGATCCTCGGGATCGTTCTTATCTCCGTCTCGCTGGCCAATCGCGAAACGGTTGAACTGACCCTGATGCCCGAAGCTTTTGCCGAGCTTTTGGGCTTTAACCTCAGCACGTCGCTGCCGCTGTTTGTCGTGGTGCTGGGCGGTGTGGTTGCGGGCCTGATCATCGGTTTCCTGTGGGAATGGCTGCGCGAGCATAAGCATCGCCGTGATGCGACTGCAAAGAAGAGCGAAGTGCGCAAGCTTGAGCGTGAGGTTAAGAAGCTCAAGAAAAAGCAGAACGAAGGTCAGGACGAAGTTCTGGCGCTGTTGGACGAGGCCAGCTGAGGCCCTTTTATGTCTGATGTCTCCGTCAAAATCTGCGGTCTGACCGCCCCTGATCACGTGCGCGCAGCGGTGGATGCTGGCGCACGCTATATCGGGTTTGTCTTCTTTCCCAAATCGCCCCGCCATCTTGAGGTCCCGGCCGCCGCAGAACTGGCCCATTTGGTGCCCGCCGGGGTTGCCAAGGTCGCCCTGACGGTGAATGCGACGGATGAGGAATTAGACCGGATCGTCGCCAATGTACCGCTGGACATGTTGCAACTGCACGGCAAGGAAAGCCCGGATCGGGTGGCCGAGGTTCGCGACCGATTTGGTTTGCCGGTGATGAAGGCTATCGGCGTGGCCGAGGCAGAAGACCTTGCTGCGATTGATCTCTATTCCGAAGTTGCCGACCAGCTGCTGATCGACGCCAAGCCGCCACGTAACGCGGAACTGCCGGGTGGCAATGGTCTGGCGTTTGACTGGCGTCTGTTAGCGGGACGCAAATACTGGCAACGTCCGTGGATGCTGGCCGGGGGGCTGACGCCCAAGAACGTCGCCGAGGCGATCCGCATGACCGGCGCGCGACAGGTGGATGTCTCGTCAGGAGTCGAAGGCGCACCCGGCGTCAAGGATTCGGCATTGGTCCGGGCCTTTATCGACGCGACCCGGTGATCTGATCGGCAAACACCTGCGTATCCCCGATAGGGGAGGACGTAATCATGCTGGCGGCGATCGGCGGAGTTTCATTGAAACGATGGTACTATGGGCCAGAGTTCTTCTGGCGCGCCCGTCAGGCATTGCTACAAGCGCGCGGTGACCCCTTGTGCATGCATGCTGGCGTGTTCCCACACCAGGGGCTGTATTTCTCGCTAAGCGTCTGGCACGACCTCGAAGCCATGTTAACCTTTGCTCAGTCGGGTCCCCACCGCCAGGTCGTTCTAGCGGCCAATCGACTGGCAGATGTGAATCAGTTCTATCACTTTCCCTGTATTGCCGTGCCCAGCAACCAGCAGGCGTTACAGGTTTGGGCACAGCATGTTCAAGCGGCGGAATGATACGTTTTGCCATGGCAAATCCTGTCGTCACCTCCTATGAACAACGGGTACGACGAGGGAGACACCCATGGCCAACGATCTTTTCAATTCCTTCATGTCCGGACCTGACGAAAAGGGCCGTTTCGGCATATTCGGCGGGCGGTTCGTCAGCGAAACGCTGATGCCTCTGATCCTGTCGCTGGAAGAGGAATATGAAAAGGCCAAGGACGATCCCACCTTCTGGGCTGAGATGGACGACCTGTGGGCGAATTATGTGGGCCGCCCGTCACCGCTGTATTTCGCGGAACGCCTGACCGAGCATCTGGGCGGTGCGAAAATCTACCTGAAACGCGATGAGCTGAACCACACCGGCGCGCACAAGATTAACAACGTTCTGGGCCAGATCATTCTGGCGCGACGCATGGGCAAGACCCGGATCATTGCGGAAACCGGGGCAGGGCAGCACGGCGTAGCCACCGCGACTGTCTGCGCCAAATTCGGCCTGAAATGTGTGGTCTACATGGGCGCGCATGACGTGCAGCGTCAGGCTCCGAATGTGTTCCGCATGCGCCTGCTTGGGGCTGAGGTGATTCCGGTGACCTCTGGCCGTGGCACACTGAAAGACGCGATGAACGACGCGCTGCGCGACTGGGTAACCAATGTCCGCGACACGTTCTATTGCATCGGCACCGTCGCTGGTCCGCACCCGTACCCGGCGATGGTCCGGGATTTCCAGTCGATCATTGGCAAGGAAGCCAAGGAACAAATGATGAAGGCCGAAGGTCGTCTGCCCGACACGATCATTGCCGCCATTGGTGGTGGATCGAACGCAATGGGCCTGTTTTACCCGTTCCTCGACGACAAAGACGTCAACATCATTGGCGTTGAGGCCGGCGGCAAAGGCGTGAACGAGAAGATGGAGCACTGCGCCTCGCTGACCGGCGGGCGTCCGGGCGTTTTGCACGGCAATCGCACCTATTTGCTGCAGGATGATGACGGGCAGATTCTGGAAGGCTATTCAATCTCGGCCGGTTTAGATTACCCCGGTATCGGACCCGAGCATTCGTGGCTGCACGACATTGGCCGGGCGAACTATGTCTCGATCACTGACACAGAGGCACTGGAAGCGTTCCAGCTGTGCTGCGCGACCGAGGGTATCATCCCGGCGTTGGAACCCTGCCACGCGTTGGCGCATGTGATGAAAATTGCGCCCGAGCTGCCCAAGGATCACCTGATCTGCATGAACATGTGTGGGCGTGGCGACAAGGACGTACAGACCGTGGCCAAATATCTGAACTTCGACATGTCGGATACCGAAGGCCGCAGCGCAGACTGACCAAGCGGTAAAATTTGAAATTTTTGAAAAGAACGGCGCACCTGAAACGGGTGCGCCGTTTTGTTTTTGGATACAGACCTTTTCAAATATTGCGCAACTGGGTAATTTTGTTGCGCGACAGCCACAGGTCTGATTTCGGTCCTCAAAAAATTATTGAGCGAATCCAGCGGCTTCACCTAAACCCGCCGTTACCGGTCACAACGGGCCGGACCCTAGCGGGCAGAGGTGATCACTCTCTCGGTGCGGACGGCGTTGCCGATCCCGTATGCCAGGGCCGAACCGGGGATTGGTATGCTTTGTAGCTCAATTGGATAGAGCGGCAGGTTTCCCATCTGTAGGCGAAGGTTCAATTCCTTCCAAAGCTCCAAATGTAGCTCATTCTGGTGAGAGCAATCGACCGCAAATCGATGTGTAATGGGTTCGAATCCCGTCATTTGACAAAGCTGTTAAGTCAGCACCGGCCTTCCACGCCGGCCCGTGAAAACGGTCCAAAATCATAAGGGTCCGGGTGTTCCCCAGCAGGGGTGACACCGCGCAACGCCAGGCTTTGGCCGGGCGGGGCAGGGGTCTTCGCTACTCTGTTCTTGGGCCGGAGGGTAGATGACGGTGCCGCCGGATCGGTGCCCCGCTTAGCCCTTTGGGCAAGGCGGCGCATCGGTCCCGCGCCCCTCTCTCTGACCTTCCCGCGCAGGGGCATGGCGCGGGGGATGTCCGGATCTTTCCTGCCTTCGTCCGAAGGCTTCACACCTGTCACCCGTTCGGGGTGCAGCCCACTGAAAACATGAAAAGGAGTTCGCAATTGCGACGACGATAGAGCGAGACGAAAAGGAGAAATGATATGACACTGTTCCAAGATCTGATTGACCGGCTGACTGGCCACCGGCGGCTGACCCTGACCGAGACCCAGCGGATGCTGGTCCTGCGCAACGGGGTGTTCGATGCAATCCTGAGTGCCGGGAAACACCGGCTGCCGCGCAAGGATGTGCTGACCGAGTTGCACGATCTGGAGAAGCTCTTTTTCGTGTCGCCCTATGAACGGGCACTGATGCAGAACCGGCCCGAGTTGGCCGCCAAGCATCTGACCGAGTTCCGGGCTGGGCCTGACGAAGTTCTGGTTCTGCTGCGGGATGGGGTCCCTGTTCGGGTGCTGAACCCCGAAGCGCGGGCGCTGGTCTGGAAGGCCGCAGGGCCGTGGAAGGTCGAGCATCACGCGCTGACCGAGACCATGGTTGTTCCCAAAGTGGCGGCTCAGCGGTTGGTTCGGGCCGGGCTGCGGCTGAACCTGACGCAGGTCGAGGTTGCCGAAGGGCATACCGGGCTGCTGACGGTTGACGGGGTACTGGTGGATCAACTGGACCCTGGGGCGCATGCCTTCTGGAAAGTGGGGCGAAACGTCGAGGTTAAACAGATCGACCTGCGGCAACGGACCCATGAGGTGACAGGGCAAGAGATCCTGACCAAGGACCGGGTTACCATCCGGGTCAACCTGTCTGCCGATTACCGGGTCATTGATCCGGTCACGGCGGTAGGGTCGGTCAAGGACTTCGATCAGGCCTTGCACCGGGCGCTGCAACTGGCGTTCCGGAAGACCTTGGGGGCGATGACGCTGGACCGGCTGCTTGCCGAGAAAGTGACCGTCGACACCGAAGCCGCGGATCGGGTGCGGACACAGATGGCCGGGATCGGTATCGAAGTGGGGGAGATCGCGTTGAAAGACGTCATCCTGCCCGGGGAGATGCGGGAGATCCTGACCGCCGTGGTCGCCGCCGAGAAACAGGCTGAGGCCAACTTCATCCGGCGGCGGGAAGAAACCAATGCCACGCGGTCCCTACTGAACACCGCGAAGGTGATGGCGGAAAACCCGGTGATGCTGCGGTTGAAAGAGCTGGAAGCTCTGGAAACCATCGCCGGGAAGGTCGAGCGGCTGACGGTCCATAACGGGACTGAAGGGCTGATGTCTGACCTTGTCAAACTGCGGGAGTGATCCCGAATAAGGACCGGTCCGGGGGTTTCTGGGCCGGTCCGCTTACTCTGAAGCGGCGTTTTCTTTCAGAAGGCGTAGCGGAATGATCTCAAGCGCCCGCTGATGGGTGGCTTCAAGATGCACCTTGGGCGCGCAACCTTCGTCATGGGCCTGCAGGAAGCGCGCGGCGCACAGGCACCAACTGTCACCGGGGTTCAGACCCGGAAAGTTGAACTCCGGGCGCGGGGTGCTCAGGTCGTTTCCAACGTATTTCGAAAAGGCCAGAAACTCGGCCGTCATCACCGCGCAAACCGTGTGGCTGCCCTGATCTTCGGGGCAGGTATTGCAGGCCCCGTCCCGAAAGAAACCAGTCAGCGGATCACGGGAACAGGGGCTGAGAACGCCGCCCAATACATTAATACTATCTTGTTTTTGCATAGGATCACCTTACAGACTTTGGGAGATCTTGCGGAACATTTCTATGTTTGCTTCGTTAATGCCGGGATCGCGGAACTGGCGATCTGCGCCGGTTGTGACGATCAGCACGCCGCGCGGCTGGTCGAAATAGATGTACTGGCCGTACACGCCACGGGCTAGAAACTCGCCTTCGTGCGCACCGAGGGGAATCCACCATTGATAACCATAGCCGATCTTGCCGGGCGCAGTGGGCGCGCTGGGCAGGACGGATTCGGTGATCCAGTCGGCCGGGACCAGTTGCTGGCCGTCATGGACGCCATTTTGCAGGATCATCTGACCAAAGCGTGCGAAATCGCGCGTGGTGAAGTTCAATCCACCTAACACAAAAGCTACTCCGGCCCCGTCAGTCACGTAATAGCCGTCGTATTCAAGGCCCAAGGGCTGAATGATCTTTTCGACCAGCAAATCTGTCACGCTGCGCCCCGTGGCCCCACGGATGACCATCCCGATTACATGGGTGTCGATCGACACGTATTGCCAGGTCTCGCCCGGCGTGGCGAACGTATCCTGCAGTGAGGCCGCGAAATCGTCCAACTCTCCGCCCAAGGCGATGACACGACCCATTCGGTTGATGTCCGAATTCGGGTCGAAATAATCCTCATCGAAAGTAACTCCGCTGGCCATGTTCAACACATTGCGGATCGACGCGCCGTTATAAGCGGTGCCCTCCAACTGCGGCGCATATTTCACCACGGGATCGTCCAGCGAGTCGATTGCGCCCTCGGCCAACAGGATGCCGAAAAGCGCGGACAGATAGCTTTTGGCCACCGACCACGAAATCCGGCGATCCTCGGGCGTGGTGCCCAGATAGTATTCTTCGAACCGGATTTGCCCGTCCTGCATCACCAGAAGAGAGGTGACAGCGCGATCTTCGATCCACGCATCGGTATCCTCGGGCAGATCAAAGCCGGGTCCGTAAGGCAATTCCCAGGTCGGCCCGTCGCCACGGGGCAAGTCGACCGTCAGGAAAGCGTCGTTCATATGAGAGAAGTTGTGAACGATCTTTTCCTCGGAAAACAACGAGTTCACGGCCATAAGGCGTTGCAGTTCTTCGCGTTTCCAGAACCCGACAACGACCGCTGCCAGCACCAGCATCAACACGATGCGCAGCACCCATTTCAACATAGATCTCATATGTCGCCTCCCCGATCCATGCTGCATTGGAACGCGCCAAAAGCCGTTGTGCAATTGGGACGTTGCGGCAAGGTCACCCGTCTTATTTGAACTTGTCCAGTAGCTTCTGCATGGCCGAGCGCGTATCGACCTCTGGTTCTGCAGCAGGTTTGGCGGTTGCTTTGGGCGCCTCGGCCGGTGACTTTGACGACCGGGGCGGGGCTGTGCGTAGGGCGACGGCGTTCATGAACTTGCCGCCATCCCCGTCGGCCAGATAGCCTGCACCGTCCGACACGCCGCGCAACACGTCGTCAAGCCAGTCCGCGTCGGCCTTGGCAAAGTCGCCCAGGACGTAAGGAGAGACCATTTCCTTCCGGCCCGGATGCCCGATCCCCAGCCGTACTCGATCATAGGCGGGGCTGATATGTTCGTGGATTGAACGTAGCCCGTTGTGCCCGGCATGCCCGCCGCCCGCCTTGACGCGCACCTTGCCGGGGGCGAGGTCCAGCTCATCATGAAAGATCGTCACATCGGTCGAGTCGAGCTTGTAAAACCGCATCGCCTCACCCACGGACTGACCAGAACGGTTCATGAAGGTCTGCGGTTTGATCAGCAGTACCTTTTCGCCGCCTAACCGACCTTCGGAGATCTCGGCCTGAAACTTGGATTTCCACGGGCCAAAGCGGTGATCCTCGGCAATGCGATCAACAGCCATAAAGCCGATATTGTGCCGGTTGCGGGCGTATTTCGACCCCGGGTTCCCCAATCCGACAAACAATTTCATAGTCTCGTCCTTGTGCATTGCAACATGTGCAGGTGGTTGATGACACGGAATGCCACCGGTTTTCCAGCCCATGTGCGCCAAAAGAAAACGGGGCCCGATCAAGGCCCCGTTTCCAAATCCGAATTTTTGGGTCCGGACTTATTCTTCCGCTTCTTCCTGGCCGACGACTTCAACTTCGTCAACTGCCACTTCTTCGCCTTCTTCCTCATCGTCGTCGGTCGCCAGACCGGTCGGTGCCGAAACGTTCGCAATCACGAAGTCACGGTCGATGGTCGGCTTAGTGCCTGCGGGCAGGTCCACGGCCGAGATGGTGACAACGTCGTTGATCTCCATGCCGGTTACATCGACGATGATCTTCTCAGGAATGTCACCTGCGGTACACATCAGTTCGACTTCCGGACGGACAACGGTCAGAACGCCGCCCTTTTTGATGCCGGGTGCTTCTTCTTCGTTGATGAACTCAACTGGGATGAACAGCGCGATCTTAGTGGTCCGACGCAAGCGCATCAGGTCCAGGTGGGTCGGCAGGTCTTTGACAACGTCACGCTGAACGTCGCGGCAGATGACACGAACGTCTTCGTGGCCTTCAACCTTCAGGTTCCACAGGGTCGACTTGAACCGGCCTGCTTTCAGGCGCTTGAACAGGACGTTGAACGGGATCTGAATCGGCAGCGGCTCTTTATCGCCACCAAAAACAATGCCCGGAACCATGCCGTCGCGGCGTGCTTGACGAGCGGCGCCCTTGCCTGTCCCCGTCCGTTCCAGAGCTACGAGATCAGGAATCTCTCCAGCCATGATAAATTCTCCAATGTTAGGGCGGGCATCCTCCAAGGCTGTATGCCCGCGTGAAGCCGCGTCCTTATCTCGATTCATTGGGTTTGGAAAGGGGTTCACCCGAATAATTTTTTAGCGAGGCTCTGCCTCGCGCTCCGAGGTTTTTTGGGCCAGATGAACAAAGGGTTCCAGGTTCATCTGGCCTGAATGACACAGTGGAGGCGGCTGTAAAGTCCGCAGCCCAGCCGCGGGTCAGCTCGCAGGCGGTGTATTTTGCCAGAGGCCGCCGAAATCCTCGGGGATCAGCAGATTGTGACGTCCCAAATCGCCAACATTGCGTTCGCCACATAGCGCCATGGTTGTGTCCAGTTCCTTTTGAATGACGTCCAGCGCAGTGGTGACACCTTTCTGACCCATCGCACCCAGCCCATAGACAAAGGCGCGACCGACATAGGTGCCCTTGGCCCCCAGAGCCAGCGCCTTCAGCACGTCCTGACCCGAGCGGATTCCACTGTCCAAATGAACCTCGATGTCACCGCCGACGGCATCCATGATCTGCGGCAGCATGCGAATAGAGCTGAGCGCACCGTCCAACTGACGCCCGCCGTGATTTGAGACGATAATGGCATCGGCCCCAAGTTTCGCGGCCATTTTGGCGTCTTCGGCATCCAGAATACCCTTGAGGATGACCTTGCCGCCCCATTGCTTCATCAGCTTTTCGACCTTGGCCCAGTCGAGGCTGGGGTCGAACTGTTCAGCCGTCCACGCACCTAGGGACGACGCATCCGAGATACCCTCGACATGGCCGACGATGTTGCCAAACTCGCGCCGTTTCGCCCCCAGCATTTCGATGCCCCAGGACCACTTGGTCATCAGGTTCGCAATCGTTTTCGCGGTCAGTTTTGGCGGTGCAGACAGGCCGTTTTTCAAATCCTTGTGCCGTTGGCCCAGAATCTGCAAATCCAGCGTGATGACCAGGGCCGAGCATTTCGCATCTTTGGCCCGTTGGATCAGGCGGCTGACATAGTCCTGATCCTTCATAGTATAAAGCTGAAACCAGAACGGTTTTGACGTGTGCTCGGCCACATCCTCGATTGAATTAATCGACATGGTAGACAGGGTAAAAGGCACACCGAACTCTTCAGCGGCTTTCGCGGCCTTCATTTCGCCGTCTGCGTGTTGCATGCCCGTTAAGCCAACCGGTGCCAGCGCGACCGGCATCGCCACATCTTCACCGATCATCTGCGAAGCGGTGGATCGTCCCGCCATATCCACGGCCACCCGTTGACGCAGGCGGATATCCGAGAAATCCGAACTGTTGTCGCGAAACGTTTGTTCGGTCCAACTACCGCTTTCGGCATAGTCGTAGAACATCCGAGGTACCCGTCGTTCATAGATACGTCGAAGGTCTTCGATGGTGGTGATTACGGGCATGGGGCTGCGCCTTTGATTGGTCGGTCAGATAGTTCTACTGGCGCAACATCAAGGGCGCAATTGGCTGAGGCGCGAAAAAAACCGCAGCAGGCCGGTGGCTTGCTGCGGTTTTGTTTATTGGATCTTGTGATTGGTCGATCAGGCCGAATGGGCGCCGTCGGATAGTGTTTTCACAAAGTCCAGAACCTCGGCCACTGGCTTTCCCGCTCCGATCTGGCTGACAATGGCCGAGCCGACAACCGCGCCGTCGGCAACGCTGGCGATGGCCTTGGATTTCTCGGGTGTGTTGATGCCAAAGCCCACGATCACGGGCAGGTCGGTCGCGGATTTGATCCGGGCCACTTCGGGGCCGACATTCGTGGCTTGCGCTTCGGCAGCGCCGGTGATGCCGGTGATAGAGACGTAATAGACAAAGCCCGAAGTGTTCTTCAGAACGCGGGGCAGGCGTTTGTCATCGGTGGTCGGCGTCGCCAGGCGGATAAAATTCAGACCGGCGGCCTGGGCCGGCAGGCACAGTTCCTCATCTTCTTCCGGCGGCAGGTCGACGACAATCAGACCGTCGATACCGGCAGCTTGCGCATCGGCCAGAAAGGTGTCCACGCCGCGGCTGTAGATCGGATTGAAATAGCCCATCAGAACAATCGGAGTGGTGTCGTCGGTTTCACGGAAGGCGCGGGCCAGGTTCAGTGTCCGCTGCAAGGTCATGCCACTGTCCAATGCCCGTTGCCCTGCGGCCTGAATGGTCGGGCCATCCGCCATGGGATCGGTGAACGGCAAGCCCAGCTCAATCACATCCACGCCAGCGCCCGGCAGGCCCTTGACCACCTCAAGCGAAGTTTCATAGTCGGGGTCCCCCGCCATTATATAGGCGACAAAAGCCTTTTTCCCTTCGGCCTTCAGGGCGGCGAACTTGGCGTCGATACGGGTCATCGGATGTCCTTGCAGTCAGGTTTGGACCTGATGTGCAGAAACTTTGCGCGAAAATCAATCCCGGTCCCGCGGGATACCGTCAGAATGCGAAATGATATCGCACCAGCGCCGAATTAACACCCGGGTTGTCATCCTGTGTGCTGGCATTGGATTTGTGGGTGATTGCCAAGGACACTTTGTTACCACTTTCTAAGGTGTATCCGAGACCCAACAGGGTGCGAATCTGGAACTCTCCCCCAAGATCGTTGCGGCCTTCGCCCTCTGAGAAATACCCCGGCATGACACTGCCTTCGACGAACCAACGCTCGGCAAACCCGTAGGTTCCGATCAGGCCGATACCGATATGAATATCACCTGCGGTATCCACAGTCAGCGCACTACCCCATGAAGCGGCAAAACGGGAGGCCTCGTGAAAGGGGCGATGCTGATACTCGAGCGCGAACACAGCCTCGTCCTCGGATTGGCTATCCGAGAAATCTGAAAATCCTGCGCCAAAGACAAGGGATTGAGCTTGCGCTGCTGGTGCGGCCAAAAGCAGCGCGAAAATTGCAGAGGTAAACTTCATATTACACATTCACTATATGTTTGTTTGCAACACCTTACGTGGTGATCTTAGTGTGCCAATTTCAATCCGGGCAAGTTCACGAATGACGAACGATTTCGTGATGTTGTAAATTGGTCTTTTCCTCGTTTCCGCAGTCTGGCTTGCGCATTGATCCGGACCTGCATAGAAGCACCCCTCGAATGGCATCAGGAGGCCGCTATGGGTTTTAAAATGGGAATCGTGGGTCTGCCGAATGTGGGCAAGTCGACCCTCTTTAACGCGCTGACCAAAACCGCAGCCGCTCAGGCGGCAAATTTCCCGTTCTGCACCATTGAGCCCAATGTGGGGGACGTGGCCGTGCCTGATGACCGGTTGGACAAGCTGGCGGCGATTGCCAGCTCTAAGCAGATCATCCCAACACGGATGACCTTTGTGGACATCGCTGGTCTGGTTAAAGGCGCGTCCAAGGGTGAAGGGCTGGGCAACCAGTTTCTGGCCAATATCCGCGAGACCGACGCCATCGCCCATGTGCTACGCTGTTTCGAAGATGGTGACGTGACCCATGTGGACGGCCGCGTCGACCCCGTGGCCGATGCCGACACGATCGAGACGGAACTGATGCTGGCCGATCTGGAAAGCATCGAAAAGCGCCGCGCCAATCTGGTGCGCAAGCTGAAAGGCAACGACAAGGAAGCACAGCAGCAGGAACGCTTGCTGGCCGAGGCGCAGGCGATGCTGGAAAATGGCAAACCGGCGCGTCTGGTTGAGGTCTCGGACGAAGACGCCAAAGCGTGGAAGATGTTGCAACTGCTGACCACCAAACCAGTGCTATACGTTTGCAACGTGTCCGAAGAAGAAGCAGCTGACGGCAATGAATACTCTGCGAAAGTCGCCGAGATGGCCGCGGCGCAGGGCAATGCCCATGTCATCATCAGCGCCAAGATCGAAGAAGAGATCAGCCTGTTGGAAGAAGACGAAGCGCAGATGTTCCTGGAAGAGATGGGTTTGGAGGAACCCGGACTCGACCGTCTGATCAAAGCTGGTTACGACCTGTTGAAGCTTGAGACTTATTTCACCGTCGGCCCGAAAGAGGCCCGCGCCTGGACCATCCGCACAGGCACCGCCGCACCACAGGCTGCTGGTGTGATCCATGGCGACTTCGAAAAAGGCTTTATCCGCGCCGAGACCATCGCTTATGACGACTTTATCTCGGCAAAAGGCGAACAGGGCGCGAAAGAGGCCGGCAAGATGCGGGCTGAGGGCAAAGGCTACATCGTCAAGGACGGCGACGTAATGCACTTTTTGTTCAATACCTGATCCTAAAAAGCTTCGCCGGGCAAGCGTTCGGTGTGTTTATTGCAGGAACTTGATTGCCCTGCGGTTGAGGTCGCAGGTGTTGCAACAGTGGACTCTGCCGTTTGAGGAAAAAATAAATCCGCCACTCGGGTCGAAGTTTTGTCAAAGTGGTGCTCTTAATCTTAGGCTTAAGCCTAAGATTTTCTGAGGCAACAGCCAGAATTGAAGCAAGTTAGATATGACGCGACCTAAGAAAATTGCACACCAGTTGCTACCAGTCTTGCTATTCGCCTCTCTACCTTTCGCATCGATTGCCGGGTCCACGGGTCGTAGCCCCTATAACCCGCGGGCGGTCGTGACGTATGATGAAATTTACGAGTTCGAAGTCAGATCATTCCCGCTCATGATGGCTCACCCCTATCAGGTCGTGATCCCAAACACTTCTCTTGGCCAAGTGATTGCCTGCCGTATCTATCAGGGCAGCGACGTTGAGGCTTCAAGTTTGCCGGACACTCCAGGTGCTTCTGCTCTCCTTTCGGAAGGTTCAGACGGCGTAACCATTGATCACCGGACGACCAGCAGAGATATGCAATTTGTGGACTCTGGAAATCCTGAGACGCATGTCCACTTCTCACATAAAATTTCAGATGCGGTTTTCCGGTGTTTCAATGTGCATATTGAACTCAAGGATCGCTGAGGTTTAGTTCAAAATGTTCCCAGCCTGGCGACGAGTTCCTATACGTCGAAATCCTATCTATTATAGGGTTGATCCGTTCTTTGAGACATCCCAAAATGATCGAAATCCGTGACCTGCAACTGCTTAGCGCTTTGGCGCGGCACCGTCATTTTGCCAAAGCGGCCGAGGAATGCGGGATATCGCAACCCGCCTTTTCAATGCGTATCCGCAACCTCGAAGATCGCTTGGGCGTGTCGATCGTCCGCCGCGCCAACCGGTTTCAGGGCCTGACCGAAGAGGGCGAGATGATCGTCCAGCGGGCACGGCGTATCCTTGATGACACCAAGGCGCTGGAACAGCAGGTGCTGGCCGCCAAGGGTGAGATCACCGGCACCCTGATACTGGGTGTGATCCCGACCGCGATTGCCTTTACCGGGCGGCTGACCAAACGGTTGCGGGATGCGCATCCCCGCATCATTACGCGCATCGAGACAATGTCTGCCACAGCGATCCAGCACCGTCTGGACGAGGGCAGTCTGGACGCGGGCATCACCTATGGGGATAGCATCGGAACCGATCTGCGGCAGGTGCAACCTTTGTACGAAGAGACCTATGTCTTGCTGGTGCCGTCGCATATGACGGATGAAACCGGCCCCATACCATGGGCAAGTGTGGCCGAATTCCCACTCAGCCTGCTGGAGCCACAGATGCAGAACCGGCGCATCCTCGACCGGATTTTCGCTGAACAGGGCCTGCACCCGGATGTCGTCGCCGAAACCAGTGGATTTACCGCTTCGATGGTCATGGCGCGCGAGGGGTTGGCGGCCACCGTGGTCCCTCGGGTGCTGGTGCGAGCGCTGGGTGATCTTAAGGGAACAAAGGTGCTGCCACTGGTCGATCCCGTTGTCAGCAAGCCGATTTGTCTTGCGACCCTTACACGGGATCCCGAATTGCCAACAGTCGAAGCGCTGCGTGCCGTGGTGACGTCTTTGCGGTGATAAACTGTCGTTATCGTGCGATTGAAATATGCGATTTGACGATATGCTATTCTGATGAGACACGGAGCCTCAATCGGAGGGCATCATGGCACCATTAGACACCAAGCCATCAGGCGCACCCAAGGGCGTCTGGAAGTCAGGTAAAGGCAAGGGGCGGCACACGCCCAAAGGCCGTCAATTCACGGATGAGGCACAGGCGGAAATTACACGTCTGCTGGGCGACCGCCCACGCCATCGCGATCTGCTGATTGAATTCCTGCATTTGATTCAGGACGCACACGGCCATATCAGCGCCGACCACATTGCCGCTTTGGCGGTCGAAATGCGGGTGGGGCAGGCAGAGATCTATGAAACGGCAACCTTCTATGCCCACTTCGATGTAGTGAAAGAAGACGAGGCCCCTCCGCCCGCGTTGACGATCAGGGTCTGTGATTCTTTGTCCTGCGAAATGGCTGGTGCCCAGCAATTGCAAAAGGCGCTTGAGGATGGTTTGGACGCGTCCGAGGTTCGCGTAGTCCGTGCCCCCTGCATGGGTCGCTGCGATACGGCCCCGGTGCTTGAGATCGGCCACAACCATATCGACCATGCGACGCCGGAAAAGGTGCAGGCAGCGATTGCCGCCGGTGACACTCACGCCCATCTGCCCGACTACGAGACCTTTGCTGCCTATGAGGCAAACGGCGGTTACGCCAAGCTAAAAAAACTGCGCGACAATGGTGATTGGGAGAAGGTGCAGGAAGACGTCCTGTCCTCGGGCCTGCGTGGTTTGGGTGGCGCTGGCTTCCCGTCCGGCAAGAAATGGGGCTTCGTTCGCATGAACGAAGGTCCGCGCTATCTGGCTGTGAACGGCGATGAGGGTGAGCCCGGTACGTTCAAGGACCGTTACTATCTGGAACGCACGCCGCATGTTTTCCTTGAGGGCATGCTGATCGCCGCTTGGGCGGTCGAGGCTGAGACTTGCTTTATTTACATGCGCGACGAATATCCGGCAGTGCTGGAAATCCTGCGCCGTGAGATTGTAGCGCTGGAAGAGGCCGGGATCGTTGAGCCAGGCTATATCGACCTGCGCCGGGGGGCTGGCGCCTACATCTGCGGTGAAGAATCCGCGATGATCGAGTCGATCGAAGGCAAAAAGGGCCTGCCGCGTCACCGTCCTCCGTTTGTAGCGCAGGTTGGGGTCTTTAACCGCCCGACCTTGGTGCACAATGTTGAGACGCTGTATTGGGTCACCAAAGTGTGCCGTGAAGGGCCGGAATGCCTCAACAGCACTGAAAAGAACGGTCGCACGGGTCTACGCAGCTATTCGGTTTCGGGCCGCGTAGCGAAGCCTGGCGTTTACTTGCTGCCCGCAGGCTCGACCATTCTGGATGTGATCGAGGCTGCCGGCGGCATGGCCGAGGGCCAGACCTTCAAGGCTTATCAGCCGGGTGGACCGTCTTCGGGCCTGTTGCCAGCGTCGATGGACGATATCCCGCTAGATTTTGACACGTTGCAGCCTCACGGTACCTTTATCGGCTCGGCCGCCGTGGTGGTTCTGTCCGATCAGGACACGGCCCGCGACGCGGCGCTGAACATGCTGCGCTTCTTCGAGGATGAAAGCTGTGGCCAGTGTACGCCTTGCCGGGCGGGCTGTGAAAAGGCGGTCAAGCTGATGCAGGCCGACAAGTGGGATCAGGACCTGTTGGAGGATCTGTGTCAGGTCATGGGCGACGCATCCATCTGCGGTCTGGGGCAGGCGGCGCCAAACCCGATCCGCCTTGTCATGAAACACTTCGCTGACGAAATCTGAGGGAGACAGAGCCATGCTTGATGCAAGCCCAACCAAGACCGTCACCTTCAACCTGAACGGCGACGACGTCACCGTGCCCGAAGGCACGACGATCTGGGACGCGGCCAATGGCCAAGGCCTGATCATTCCACACCTGTGCCACAAGCCGCAGCCAGGCTATCGCCCGGACGGCAACTGCCGCGCCTGCATGGTCGAGGTGGAAGGCGAACGCACTCTGGTCGCCTCGTGCATCCGCCCTGCCTCGGAAGGTATGGTTGTCAAGACAGACACCGACCGCGCCGAAAAATCCCGTGCGATGGTCATGGAACTGCTGGTCGCTGACCAGCCCGAACAGCCGCATGATGTGTCCAGCCACTTCTGGGACATGGCCAAACTGAACGATGTCAGCGACAGCCGCTTCCCGGCCAAAGAGGCCGAAAAGATCCCGCTGCAGGATGACAGCCACGTTGCGATGCGCGTCAATCTGGACGCCTGCATCAACTGTAACCTCTGTGTCCGCGCCTGCCGTGACGTGCAGGTCAATGACGTGATCGGAATGGCCGGTCGCGGACATACCTCGCAGGTGGTGTTCGATCAGAACGACCCGATGGGGACTTCGACCTGCGTAGCTTGTGGCGAATGTGTTCAGGCCTGCCCGACGGGTGCCTTGATGCCGGCCACCGTGCTGGACGATCAGCAACAGGGGGACAGCAAGGATTACGACTCTGAAACCGAAAGCGTCTGCCCGTTCTGTGGTGTTGGCTGCAAAGTCTCGCTGAAGGTCAAGGATGGCAAGGTCAAGTATGTCGAAGGCATCAACGGCCCCGCAAACGAAGGCCGTCTGTGCGTCAAGGGCCGCTTTGGCTTCGACTATATCCACCACCCGCACCGCCTGACCAAACCGCTGATCCGGCGCGAGGATGCGCCTGACAAGGGCCTGAACGTCGATCCCGGCAACCTATCGACCCATTTCCGCGAAGCGACCTGGGAAGAGGCGATGGATCTGGCGGCCACCAAGCTGAAGGCGATGCGCGACGAGGACCCGCGTAGCGTTGCGGGCTTTGGCTCGGCCAAATGCACCAACGAAGAAGCCTATCTGTTCCAGAAGTTCATCCGTCAGGGCTTCCGCCACAACAACGTCGACCACTGCACCCGTCTGTGCCACGCGTCGTCAGTGGCGGCGCTGATCGAAAACGTGGGTTCGGGCGCGGTGACCGCGACCTTCAACGAGATCGAAAACGCGGATGTGGCGATCATCATCGGGGCCAACCCGATCGAAAACCACCCCGTTGCAGCGACCTATTTCAAGCAGTTCACCAAGCGCGGTGGCAAGCTGATCGTGATGGATCCGCGCGGCGTTGGAATGCGCAAGTTCGCGGATGAGATGCTGCAATTCCGCCCCGGTGCGGATGTCTCGATGCTCAACGCGATCATGAACGTGATCGTCGAGGAAGAGCTTTACGACAGCCAGTACATCCACCGCTGGACCGAGAACTGGGAGGCCGAGAAAGAACATCTGCGCCAGTTCACACCCGAAGCGATGTCGCCGATCTGCGGTATTGAACCGGACCAGCTGCGCCGCGTCGCCCGCACCTTTGCGCAGGCCAAAGCCGGTCTGATCTTCTGGGGCATGGGGGTCAGCCAACACATCCACGGCACGGATAACTCGCGCTGCCTGATCTCGCTGGCACTGATGACCGGAAATGTTGGTAAGCCGGGCGCAGGTTTGCACCCGCTGCGCGGTCAGAACAACGTGCAAGGCGCCTCTGATGCGGGTCTGATCCCGATGTTCTTGCCGGATTATCAATCGGTTACTGATGATAATATCCGCGCCAAGTTCAACAACGTATGGAACTCTGAGGATTTCTCGAACGAGAAGGGCCTGACAGTTACCGAGATCATTGATCAGGCTTACGCGGGCAACATCAAGGGGATGTACATTCAGGGTGAAAACCCGGCCATGTCCGACCCGGATGTGGGTCACGCGCGCGAGGCACTGGCCAAATTGGATCTGATGATCGTACAGGACATCTTCCTGACCGAAACGGCGAACTATGCTGACATCATCCTGCCCGCCTCGGCGCTGTATGAGAAAAACGGCACCGTGTCGAACACCAACCGTCAGGTGCAGCGGGTGCGCCCCGCTGTGACGCCTCCGGGTGAGGCGCGCGAGGATTGGAAGATCACGGTGGAACTGGCGCAGCGCATCGGTCTGAACTGGGATTACACGGATGTGTCTCAGGTCTTTGCCGAGATGAAGCTGACCATGGCGTCGCTGGACAACATTACGTGGGAGCGTCTGGAAACAGAAACGATCACCTACCCGTCGCTCAGCGAAACCGATCCGGGTCAGGCGATTGTGTTTGGCGATGGTTTCCCGCGTGCCGATGGCCGTGCGCGGTTTACCCCTGCCAGCGTCATCCCACCGGACGAAGCGCCGGATGACGAATACCCGATGATCGCCACGACCGGCCGTCAGTTGGAACATTGGCACACCGGGTCCATGACCCGCCGTGCTAAGGTTCTGGATGCCGTAGAACCGGAAGCGAACTGTTCATTGAACCCCCGAACGCTCAAGCTGATGGGGATCGAACCGGGCGAAATGATCCGTCTGACCACACGACGTGGTTCGATCGAGATCATGGCACGCGCGGACCGGGCCATTGCCGAGGACATGGTGTTCATCCCCTTCGCCTATGTCGAGGCGGCTGCGAACATCCTGACCAACTCGGCCATCGATCCGTTTGGCAAAATCCCCGAGTTCAAGTTCTCGGCTATCCGGGTTGAAAAAATCGAAGACGCGGTCGCGGCAGAATAACCTTGTTGCGTACGCAGCATGAAAGGCGGCCGATTGGGCCGCCTTTTTTCTTTCCTTGACAGCAAGTTACTTGCAGCCAACCCTGTCGGCGTCACTGGTGCAGGAGTTTTACATGACCCGCCGTTTCGTCGATCTGTCCGTTCCGTTGGAAACCGGGATCGTTTCGGACCCGCCAATCATGCTGCCCGAAATCGAATACATGACCCATGATCAGACCGCAGAACAGGTCATGTCCTTCTTTCCCGGCTTGCAAAAACAGGACCTACCGGGCGGCGAAGGCTGGGCCATTGAGCGGCTGCAAATTGCCACGCATAACGGCACCCATCTGGACGCGCCGTATCACCACCACTCGACCATGAATAATGGCGAGAGGGCGATCACCATCGATGAGGTGCCGCTGGAATGGTGCATGAACCCCGGCGTAAAACTGGATTTTCGCCATTTCGACGACGGCTATGTGGTGTCTGCCGCCGATGTTGAGGCCGAGGTGAAGCGGATCGGGCATACCTTGCAGCCGTTGGATATCGTGGTCGTGAACACCTCAGCCGGTACGCAATACGGACAGGCCGATTACCTGATGAAAGGCTGCGGTATGGGGCGCGAGGCGACGTTGTACCTGACCCAACGCGGGGTGCGGGTCACTGGCACAGACGCCTGGAGCTGGGACGCACCCTTTGCGCTGACGGCCCAGGAATATGCCGAAACGCGCGACCCGTCGATTATCTGGGAGGGCCATCGGGCGTCGATGGATATCGGTTATTGCCACATTGAGAAATTGACCAATCTGGAAGACCTACCACCAACGGGTTTCGAAATTTCGTGTTTTCCGTTCAAGATCAAGGGCGCCTCGGCGGGTTTTGTGCGCGCCGTCGCAATATTCGAGGAGGATCCAGATGACTAACCCCCTCAGCGGTCACGATGGGCCCTATGATGCCCCGATTGAAATACGAGGGTTTAGAGTTTTGCCCGAGTGGATCGACTATAACGGCCACATGAATGTGGGGTTCTATGGCGTGGCCTTCGACCGCGCGCTGGATCACTTGATGGATGATCATCTGGGTCTGGGCGAGGCGCAGGTCGACGCATTGGGGCAGGGGCCTTACATCCTGCAGTCGCATATGAATTTTCTGCGCGAGATTAGGCAGGACGAACCGTTCTGGTTTCGCTTTCGGATGTTGGATTCCGATCAGAAACGGGGGCATTACTTTGCACAGATGCTGTCCGATGATGGTGAACTCTGTGCGACGCAAGAGGCGCTGTTCATGAACGTCAGTCATACGACCGGGCGTTCCACTCCATATCCGGACTGGGCGGTAGCGCGGTTGGCCCGGATGGTTCAAGATCATGCACCATTGGACCCCGCACCGCAGGTTGGGCACACCATTGGCATCCGCCGCAGCGATTAATAATCCCGTTCGAAAAACACGCCAACCCCGGTTTCTCCGCGCCCGTCGACTGAACCGCGGACAGTAAAACTGTCCGACACGTCAAGGTTCAGGTTCACCTCGGTGTCACCTTCGGTATTGACGGTGAAATCGGTGTAGAGATTGTCGCTCAGATACGCGCCGGCCCCCAGTCGGCCAGCACCGCCTTCGGACGCGCCAATATCCACCGTGTCAACGCCGGTCGAATCGCGAAGCCCTTTGGTTGCATCTCCCCCGGCACCGCTGAGCTGCGCCAGAGACGCCGCCATCTGGGCGATGACAAAGGGTGAAATTTCGGAAAACCGGTTGCCGAACAAGAGCATGGCCAGCGCCTCTTCGGCTGGGCGTTCAGGGTCGGAATAAACGTCAACCTCCGGCGCATCCAACGGGCCCGCGATTTCGATTGTGGCGGTGCCATCGGACGTGCTGGTGGATGAGGCGAACTCGATATACGGCGTCAGGTCGCCTTGCAGTGTCACGATGCCTTTTGTCAGGGCCAGCCTGCGGCCCAGAATGTCGAAATTTCCCCGGATCAGTTCGATTTGGCCGGATGGGATAACTGCGGTGGTCGTGCCGCCGATATTCAGCCGCCCCCCCAGTTCGGCGTTCACACCCCGGCCGCGCACGAAAACCGCCTTGGGCGCCAGCAGGCTGACATCCAGCGCGATACGTGAATCGCTTTTTTCCGCGCCTTCCTCGACAACAAGGCCCGCGCGTTCCCGTGTTAGGTAACCAGCCGCGCTTTCATTGACATGCCTGATCTCGGGGATCGGTGCAGCGCCCACGGCACCAGCCGCGGCAGCGAGGTTGATATTGGTTTCCTCGAACGTGATCTGACCGGAAATGGCGCTGTTGCCCGCCAGCGCTCCGGTCATGGCGATCTCACCGTTCAGCGTGGTCTCATACAGAAGCTTGTCTGTTAGCACCAACTGATTGAGCCGCGTAACAATGTTCGCGTTCAGCGGCGGTGTCAGGTCCAATGGCCCCGAGATGGTAAAAGTGCCGCCCGCGCGCATGCCACCATTCAACGAGATATTGGCGCGACTCTGCGCCAATTCGACCGAGCCGCTGATGCCGGTTATTGTCTGTCCGATCTCAGGGATCGCAATTGACGTGCCCGAAGTGGTGATAGAACCGCTGAGCGAACTTAGCTCGGGCTTTCCCTTGAGCCGCAGATTGTGCCGGGCCGATCCTTCGATCTTGTTGGGTGAGATAAAGATGTTGGCGACGCCCAGGTTGATGCCACCCTGCGCCCGCAGATCGGCCTCGCCGCTGTTTTCATCGAAGGTTCCAGCGATAGTGCTGTTGATCTCGGCCGGGCCATTGGCTGACCCGTCAATGGTCCAGACGCCATTGTCGCGCTTGGCCGTGCCGGTTGCCGCAACGGTGCCAGGGAATTCGGGCGCGAACCGTTCGATCCTGTTCAACTTGGCGTCGAAATCCAAATCGGCCGAACCATCGGTGTCTACTGTTCCGGTCAGGGCTGCATAGGAACTGTCCGGGCCGCTCAGGCGCATGTCCCCTTCCAGTCCCGATCCCGTTGGGGCAACATTCCCGTCCAACGTCAGCGGGCCGGACATCGACGTCATGACACGGGACAGGTCGTCAAGCTGGGCCGAGAAGGTCAGGCCACCCGCCTCTCGGTCCAGTTTGCCCGATGCTGTAGCCGATAGGGCAGTGCCCCTCAGGCTAAACTTACGGACTTCCATGCCATCGTCGTCTTTGTCGGCATCAATGTTCAGGGTCGTGCGGCCCTGGATCAACTTATCGACCAAATCAATCCCGGTCCGAAGGTCGTCAGCGTCCACATTGCCCTGAACGTCAAAGACACGATTGGCGAGATTTCCGTTGCCCTGCACATTCGCGGTGACCGAGCCGCCCAGATCCCGCTTGGCCAACCCCGAGAACAGCGACAGATCCGGGGCGTTCACACGGGCGGTGCCGTCAACCGAAAGCTCTCCGGTAGGGTCATCCACCGTTGCGGCGACTTTTGCAGTTAAGGCGGTACCGTTGAGGGTCGCTTCGCGAATTTCAATCCGATCTGTCGTGCGTGCCCCGTCCCAGGTGATCGTGGTCTTGCCGGTCAGCAGCGGATCGATGTCGGACATTCCGGTTTGTATATCCTGTCCGATCACGCTGGCCGTGCCGTCGAATTCCAAAGTCTGCACGGTGCCTTTGCCGTCCATTTCCGCCCGCAGGGCGCCACCCAGTTCACGCTTGGCCAGACCGGAAAAGACCGACAGGTCAGACGCATTCACGCGGGCCTTGCCGTCAATGGTCAGGTTGCCGTCAGGTGTCGTGACCTCGCCGCTGGCCTTTGCCTGCGCAGCTTCGCTGTTCAGGTCAAACTCGCGAATGGTGATGCCGTCGCTGCCTCGGCTGGCATCCAGGGTGATGGTGGTTTCGCCTTTGATGACGGGATCGATATCGTCGCGCCCGGTGACCAGATTGCTGCCCTCAAGCACCAGTTTGCCGTCAAAGCTACGCTCCAATGGTGAGCCTGTGCCGTCAACGCGGGCCGAGGCACTACCGCCCAGATCAAGCTGCGCCAGGTCCGAAAAACGCGACAGGTCCGATGCCTCAAGCGTGGCCGAACCGTCAACCGTCAGTCCACTATTCAATCCGTCGATCAACGCATCCAGCCCAAGGGTATAGTCGGTTCCCACCAGTTCGAACCCCGACAGGTTCAGAGACTGATCGCTGCCGTAATCGAACTGCCCATCCAACGTGATGCTCTCTCCCAAGGCCGTGTTCAGGGCCTGATCATTCAGATCGATCCCGTCGACGATGGCCTGAAGGTCTCCCATTACACTGAATGAAGTGCCCTGTTCTAACGTGCCCTGCGCGGTGATGCGGGCCGTGTCCAGTTTCGCTTGCGGAGATTGAAACGCATTCGCCGTCAGGCTCAGATCCCACAAATTGCCGTTTTTCTGATCGAACAAAGCGGAAATCTGCGCCGCTTCAATCGAGGTTTCGCCGCCTTTGACCGGCAAAACCACCGTTGTTCCGTCGGGCGGGGTGATCCGGCCTTGCAAGGCCGCCAATTGTAACGTGCCGCCTTCGGCCAATTGCAACTCACCCTTTAGGTCCAGGGCTTGGGTGGTCAATTCCAGATCGGGGATGTCCAGCGCGCCTTGCGGTTTGGTTTGGCCGTCCACGAACAGGCGTGTTTTCGGGCCAAAGAACGGGTCCAGATCCTCGGCCATAAAGGGAGTCAGGTCGCCACCCAGATCGGCGGTAAAGGCGATCCCGTCTGCCGCACCGGTTTCAGCGGCGCGCAGCTGTATCTGCCCTGTGACCTGTTGCTGATTGTCGCTGCTCAGGGCGATATCAGCAGTGAAATCGGTCACTGGGCCCGAGCCTGTGACCGACAGGCCGATCGGTGGGCTGTCGGGAATATTCAGCGCAGTTGATATCACGCCGCCTGCGGCCTCTTTCACCTGCAGGTCCAGATTGATCTCGCGCGAGGTGTTCTGGAACCCGGCGGTCAGTGTCACCTCATCCCCTCCGCGGTCCAGGCGGGTGACATCCAGGTTGGTGTCCAATGTACCATCGGCCAGTGACAGGTTCCCCGTCACCGCCAGATCGGCGGCAACCCCGATCAGAGGTTCACCCAGTGACAGCTCATCAATCCTGATTTCACCGATCTCGATGGAAACGGGCAGTTCCGGTAGTTCGAACGGTTTGGTTTCGGCTGTCGGCGCAGGCGTGTCCTTGGTGGTTGTGCCCGGCGTGCGGGCGATGTCGATTTCCTGCGCGGTCAGGGCATTGACGGAAAATCGACCCCGGATCAGGGCCAGCCGGTTCCAGTCCAGCTGAGCGTCTTTGATGGTCAGCCAGACACCTTCGTCGTCCGATACGGTGATCTCTTCAATCGTCGCGCGGGCGCTCAACGCGCCTTGCAAGCCTTTAACGGTGACGTTCTGATCATCCCCCGACAGGGTGTCCTGCAGAAAACGTTCCAGCATGCTGCCGCCGCCGTCATCCTCTTGCGCGAGTACGGGCGGCGCTGTCAGGATCAGCACAGTTGTCACAACCGGATATGAAAACTGCCGTATCAAAACGCTTGTCCGATCCCGATATAGAATTGCAGACCATCGCCAGTGTCGCCCTGAACCGGCAGGGCTAAGTCAACGCGTAGAGGGCCGAACCCCCCAAGATCATACCGCACCCCAAGCCCGGCACCGGAATGGTATTCTGCACCGCTGCCGATGAAAGAAGAAGTGTCCACAGTACCGAAATCATAGAACCCGACAAGCGATATCGTGTCGGTGATCTTGCCACGGACTTCTCCCGACAGCCCGAGGAAGGACTTGCCGCCTGCTTCACCACCGTTGACTGGAATGCCGAGGCTTTCGAACGGCTGCCCACGCACTGTGCCGGCACCACCCGAGAAGAACAGGAAATCCGGTGTCACATTGCTTGGGGAAGGACCGATTATCGATCCTATCTGAGCCCGACCAGCCAAAACGAGCCGCCCGCCCGTGCCCAGGCTGGTATAGGCGCGTGTGTCGGCGAACAGCCTGATGCCCGTGTCTGTGCCGGAAAAACCTACAAAGGGCATGATTTGCGCATCCAGATAAAATCCGCGAGTCGCGCTGACCTTGCTGTCACGCTCGTCCCATTCAGACCGGGTTGGGATAATGAAATAGCGGAACTTGCGGCCGCTGCCATAGGCGTCATCTGCATCCGACCACTGAAATCCAGCCGAGGCTTCGGCATAAAGCCGGTCGGAAAAGGTGCGACGCGCACCATAGGCCAGCGAGGCCACGGATACGTTGTAATTCTCGGTATTCCGCCGCTCCAGCAGGGCGCTCCAAAAGGTGTTGTCGTCCGGGCCCAGCCGGTCGGGTTGATCAAGGCGCAAACCAATGCGGCCGTCCAAATCCTCGGTTCCGCCGATATTGCGCAGAGCGGCTTCGAACCGCAGCCGTTCCGCGCGGCGGAAGACGTTGCGATGGGTCCAGGTCGCGGTGACGTCCAGCCCGGCATTCGAGGCCAGCTCGACCCCGAAGGTCAGGCGGCGTTTGGGCATGTCCTCAAAAGTTGCATCGAAATCCAACGTGCCATCGGGATTGGGCGTTTCATGTTCTTCGATTGAAACGATGCTGAACGTGCCTGTCCGACGCAAGCGGGTGCCGACCTTCTGGATTTCCGCTGGCGAATAAACCTCGCCCGAGGGAAAGCCGGCGATCTTGTTGATCGAGTGGTGGCGTACATCTGTATCGCCTTTGATGAACATCTTGCCGAAGGTCAGGCGCGGACCGGGCTCAAGGTCGATTTCAGCATCCAGCTTTCTCTGCGCATGGCGAGCGATAACGGTTTGGTCTTCAAGTTGGGCTTTGGCGTGACCCGCGTCCCGCCAGCCCTGTACCCCGGCCGAGGCCGCCTGTTGGATGGCACCGGTCGTGGCCAGTTTTCCGGGAGCGAATTCCTCTGGCAGGATTGTCTCCGGCGTAACAGGGGCGACGATAGCCGTTCCAAAAGTGAAGGTCGGTCCGGTATTTACCGTGATAACCGCTCGGTTGATCGTGTTGGGTACGGTTAGTGAGCTGATGTCAGCCGCTTCCCGGCCATCCAGCTTGATGCTGACGACGGGGCTGAAATAGCCCTCGTCATACAGAATCTGAACGAGTGTGCGGTAATCTGACAGGGCGGCAGACAGAACCTCGAGCGGTGTATCCAAGCCACGTTCATCCGCCGTTAAGACCGAGGAGGTTTCTTCGATACGTTCAACCACTCCCTGGGGCGCACCGGGCGCGGACAGGGATGTTTCCAGCGCGGCCAGAGATGAGGGCAGAGCGGCGGCAATAACGCCAAGCAGACAATATTTCACAAAGGCCTGTGGCCTGCTTCCCCGCATCGAATGGCTCCAACTGCCCCAAGTCGAAATCAATTTCACCGTCTTATGAAAAACAACGGCTGATACCGTTCATGTTAGAGCATCAGTTTCCACACAGGGAAAGAACTTATCGAATGAGATGCCAAATTACCGGTTTGTGTGCCCCGTCAGCCCCGTTTGCGGGGTGGTAATGTGGCGCCAACCCATGAACGCATTGACGGGCTCCTCCCGCCCGATCCCATCGCATCAAAGATTCTTGTGATCCGTTGGGCCGGGCAGCGCCCGGGCAGGCCCGCGCGCTGCGGTTCCGCGAATTCAAGGCTGTGCCATCAGGCGGGCGACGTCGAGCATACGTGCTGAAAAGCCCCATTCATTGTCATACCAGCCGAAAATGCGAACCTGCCGGTCGCCGACCATCCGCGTCTCGGGGCCTGCAATGACCAAAGATTCCGGTCGTGTACGCAAATCTGACGACACCAGCGGGTGATCGGTCCATCCCAGAACGGGAGACTGCGCGACCGTCTTGCGCAGCTCGGCTTCAAAGTCAGTGGCGGACATACCGCGCTCAAGTGTTGCGACCAAATCCACCGCAGACACGCTGGCTGTGGGGACACGCACCGCCGCGCCCGAGATGCGACCCGCGAGATGCGGCATGACCTCATCAATCAAGTGCGTGGCGCTGGTGGTGGTGGGCACCATGGAAAGCGCCCCGGCGCGTGACCGGGCCAGATCGCCGCGCGGGGCGTCAATCATGGGTTGGCTGTTGGTATAGCAATGGATGGTCGTCATATGGGCCGAGGCGATGCCGCCGATTCCATCCAGCACCTTGATCAGTGGGGCCAGCCCATTGGTGGTGCAGGACGCGTTCGAAACGATCCGGGCGTTGCCCAACTGCGCTTCGTTGGCGCCCAGAACGATCGTGACTTCGGTTGCGGGCGAGGGACCCGAGATCAGCACTTTGCCCGCCCCGGCGGTCAGCCCCTGGCTGGCAACATCCGAGGTACGGGCGACGCCGGTGCAATCCATCAGGACATCCACGCCGCTCAGGTCGACGCGGGACAGGTCGGGGCTGTGGGTCACCGGGATTGTGTGGCCGTCGATGACAAGGGTTCCGTCGCCGGTATCGACAGGCCCAGAGTAGGGGCCGAACGTGCTGTCGTATTTGAACAGGTAGGCACAGGTTTCCAGCGGTGCGATATCGTTGATCAGCACCAGCTCAATATCCTTGCCCCACGGCAAAGCCAGCAGCTGCCGCAGGATCGTGCGGCCAATACGGCCGAATCCATTGATTGCAAGTTTCATGCGCAAGCTATGGCAGTGGGCCGCGCTGACCTCAATGCCCGTTTCGCGGCAAGATCAATTGCAGCTGACCTGCGAAAAGAACTGGCCTGAGATGTTTTGATACATGCTGGCCCGGATAGGCTTGCATCCGGTGGCTGCCTGAATGGCGGCCATAGCTTGAATGGTGCGCAGGCGCGGTGGCGGACCGAACGGGTTCAGATTGTTGTTGTCACGCGTGGCGCGGTACACGACCGGAGCATCCGAAACCTGCGTAACGGCCCATGTGCGGCTCATGACGAAGACCGATTTGGTTTCCTCTTTGGCGACTACAGGGGTCGCCTCTAAGGCCGTCAGGCCAATTACAGCTGCCAGTGCCAGCAGGGATCCGCGCAGTACCATTGAACAATCTCCAGTGCTAAAAACGGTGCTATTTCACCAGATTCAAGTGCTTCTGTGAACCCCTGCGCGGGAAAAACTGAATCGGCGTAAGTGGTTAGCCAGTTACGGGGTGGTTGCTGGTTCGCGTCTTTGCACAGTTGATCGTGGTTGTTTCGCTCCGCCCACGCACCATAGGGGGCATTCGTGCGGGGTAACTCAGTTGTGCCGGGCTAACGCCACGAATGGAATGCCATGCCAGTAGCGGCCTTAGACCGTCAAAAGAATTGTTCTGGATAGTTTTAGCGTTTGCCCAACAGGGCTTGGCCCCCGTTCGCTGCCGGTATAGTCTTGAATGCAAATCTATTTCAGCAAGGTGAGGCGATCATGAAAGCCTGGATTTCTTCTACATTGGTAGCTGTTGTTGTTCTGGCTGCAATCCCGACCGTGCAGGCCAAGCCGCTTTCCCGAATCATCGCAGAAATGGGGCTGACACCTGCCGATTTCGAGGTTGTGAACACAGCCGCTGACGCGATGCTGTCAGGCGCGACACCTCGGGTGGGTGAGGAAAGTTCCTGGGTGAACGAAGCCACCGGTTCCAAAGGCACGATTCGCGTCCGCGACGTACGTGACAACTGCGTACACCTGCAGCATTTCATTCGACCCGAAGGATCGGATCAGACTCGCGAGGTCAGAACCCGCCGGTGTCGCGACGCAGGCGGAAACTGGATCCTGACACCCTGATCTGGGTCTAGTAACCGCGGGCCCTGTCGACTTCGTGCAGCAAAGGGCCTCCTGCGCTCAGGCGGCGGAAATTCTCGCCCACATCAGCCAGCGCTTCGCCCAGATGCCAGCCCGACACGTGCGGCGTGATAGTGACACTGGGATGTGTCCAGAGCGGGCTGTCGGACGGAAGTGGTTCGGTCGAAGTCACGTCCAGCACCGCATGACCGGGTGTACCATGGTCCAGCGCGACGATCAGGGCGGTTTCTTCAATCAGATCCCCGCGACCCGCGTTCAGTAATTGGCTACCTGGCTTCATTGCCGCCAGCATCCCTGCATCGAACAAACCGATTGTCTGCGGGGTCGAAGGCAGGATCGCGCAGACATGGTCGCACTGACCCAGCAGTTCTGGCAGAGCCGCGTCGCCATGCAGGCAGGTAACCCCATCGATCTGCTTGGCTGAGCGGCTCCAACCCATCACTTGAAACCCGACGGCGCGTAGCATTTTGGCGCTGCGGGCGCCGATATGGCCCAGACCCAGCACACCTACCACGGTGTCTGGCGAATAGAGTGGTGCTCTGGGGGCCCATTCCGCGCGGTTTTGCGCCTTTTCATGAAAGGTCATGTGTCGTTGATGGCGCAGAACATAAGCGACGAACCATTCGGCAATACCCTGCGCGGGGGCGTCCGGTTTCAGCCGTGTTATACGCACATGCGCGGGCAGGTGCGGATTGCTGACGATGGTCTCTACCCCGGCGCCCAGTTTTTGCACCAGTTTCAGGTTGGGCAGCCGCTTGGGGTGATCGTTGCACAGCACGACGACGGCGACCATCGTGATGTCGGTTGGATCACCAAGGGTTTCAGGCGTGCGTACATCCATGTCCGGGTGCAGCCGCCGAATGTCTTGGGCGATGTCGTTGTCGCTTATCCAGTCGGACAACCCGGTTTCGATCAGCAACGCCATGTCGCGCCCCCCTCTGCTTCAATTTGCCAGTGATGACGTGCCGTCACTGAACTGGACATCGTTGCCGCAGCTAAGTCATTCTTTGGCCCAAGGTAAAGCCCGGTCATCGGATCGGATTACCAGACACGCACAGAAAACTTTTGAGGCAGCGTATGAACGGGACACAAGACCTGAACCAACAGGCCTATTTTCATCTGCGCCCTGATGGCGCTTTTGTGGGCAATGACCCCGCCCGGGGGCCGTGGTCGGCCGATCACTGCCACGCCGGGCCTGTCAGCGGTCTAATCGTGCGTGCCGCGGAAACCGAGGTGGGACCGGAAAAGATGCTGACCCGCCTGACGGTCGATCTGCTGCGCCCACAACCCTTGGCAGGGCTGCGCGTGGCTGCCGAGACTACGCGCCACACCAAGACGCTGGCGACCACGCGGGTAACGGTTCACGATCTGGACGACACGCTCTGCGCCACCGCGACCACGATGCACTTGGCCCGCCGTAACCTGGGACCGGTCCCGAATGTCACGATTACTTCACCCCGGCTGGAAGATGCGGTGACGGGGCCATTTCCGATCGGTGAGATACGCCACGGTCTGCCGGGCTTCGCCAACCACTCAGAAGTGCTGTACCCGAAAGACGGCAATCAGGGCGCCGGTCCCAAGACGGTCTGGATGCGCACCCCGGCTTTGCTTGAGGGCGAGGACCCTTCGCCGATTCAGGCACTGTGCCCGCTGGCCGATTGTGGCAACGGCATCTCGTGGAACGCACCGACGACCGAGATGGGGTTCATGAACACCGATCTGACCGTGCAAATCCATCGCGAGCCGGGGTCGGATTGGCTGGCCTCAGAATCACTGTGCCATTGGCAGCCGTCGGGGATCGGAATGTCCCAGTCCGTATTGTATGACACGCAAGGTCCTGTCGGTACGGCCTTGCAAACACTGGTTCTGTTCCCGCCAAAATGACCCTTTGGCCGGTTTCTGCGGGCGCTGATTGAATCGCATTGCCGCGCGCGGACGCAGGCCCTATCTTTCACGCATGCGTTGGATTGTAACCCTGTTGACTTGCTGCCTGCCGATCCCGGCCATGGCGCACCCGCATGTCTTTATCGACACCGGGCTGGAATTCATTGTGGATGACGCCGGCCACCTGACCCATGTGCGGGTGACCTGGGCTTATGATGAGCTTTACTCGCTGTATCAACTTGAAGACATGAAATTGGATCAGGATTTCGACGGAGTTCTCACTGAAAATGAAGAGAAATTCCTGGCCGGTTTCGACGCACAGTGGATCGAAGGGTACAATGGCGATCTGGTTGTCTTTGCAGATGGCGTGCCCGTGTCGCTGTCCGGCCCATTGGAACCGACAGCAACCACCGAAGATGGTCGTATCGTGACAACCCATTTGCGCGCGGTTGATGGCGACGCGGTGTCTGCATCTTCGCTGACGGCGAAGGCTTTTGATGAGACGTTCTACATTGCCTATGAACTGACCCGCCCGGTGACGGTGAGTGGCCCTGCGTCCTGTCAGATGGATCGGATCGACCCCGATATCGATGGTCAGCTGGCGCAGATGCAGGCCTTTTTGTTGACACTGGACGCCGATTACGACCTTGAGGAAAACGATATCCCGCTGGTCGGGGAAAACTTTGCGACCGAGATTTTCGTTTCATGTCCAAATACCTGATTGTTCCGGTTGCCATCGCCATTGCGTTGCTTCTGTGGTTTTGGGGCACCGGTGGGTTTGACAGTCTGGCCGCATGGGCTGCGGGTGAGCAGCGCGAGTTTCAGAACCAGATCGCCCGATCCTTACGCGCCGCACGGGCGGAACAGCCCGAGGCCGTCGCCACCCTGCTGACGGTTTGTTTCGCCTATGGGTTCTTTCATGCCATCGGTCCAGGTCATGGCAAGGTGCTGATCGGCGGGTACGGGCTGGGTCGTCGGGTCGCCTTTTGGCGGTTATCCGCAATCAGCGTGCTGTCCAGTCTGGGGCAGGCAGTGACAGCAGTCGTGCTGGTTTACGCTGGCGTTCTGGTGTTTCAGATGTCACGCGAAAGCCTTGTGGGAACAACCGAACAGGTCATGGCCCCGATCAGCTATGGTGCCATCGCCGCGATCGGTCTGTGGCTGGTGTTTCGCGCCATTCGCAGCTTTGCCCGCAGACACCGCAGTAACACAGCGCAAGCGCATCACGACCACGGTCATCACCATGGTCGCGACCATCATCACGACCATCATCACGACCACGATGTCTGTTCAGATTGCGGCCATCGTCACGGCCCCTCAGCGGAAGAAGTAGCGCAGGTCGGTAGTCTGCGCGAGGCGTTGCTGCTGATTGCCGGTATCGCGGCCCGACCCTGTACCGGGGCGCTGTTTGTGTTGATCCTGACTTGGCAGATGGGAATCGCGATGGTTGGCATCGCCGGGGCGTTTGCCATGGCGCTGGGCACGGCGCTGGTCACGACTCTGGTCGGGTGGACGTCGTTCGGGTTGCGCGGTGGATTGCTGGCGTCGGCCTCGGCCACGCGGTTTGCATCTGTGCTGGCCCCGACCATTGAATTGGTGGCGGGTCTGACAATCGCGGTTATCGCCAGTGGTTTGCTACTGCGCGCGATCTAACCGAAGATCGGTTCCGGATACCCGACCCGTGCCAGGTACAAGCCCTGCGGCGGGCATACGGGCCCACAGGCGGCGCGATCAGCGGCCTGCAACGCGTCGCGCACATCCTCGGGCGTCCACGCGCCTGCACCGACACGCTCCAGAGTCCCCACAAAGCTGCGCACCTGATTGTGCAGGAACGACCGGGCGCGGACGTGAAAATGTATCTCGGGGCCGGAAAAGCCCTCAACCCGTTCAACCCGCAACTCATCCAGCGTTTTGACCGGGCTCGCAGCCTGACAGATGGATGAGCGGAAGGTGGTGAAGTCATGCTGCCCGATCAACATATCCGCCCCGGCCTGCATGGTATCGACGTCCAGCTGGTGATTGATCTGCCAGACCTGCCCGGCGTCATGGGTCGCAGGCGCACGACGCATCAGGATGCGGAACAGGTATTGCCTCTCTAACGCGGAAAACCGGGCGTGCCAGTCTTCGTCAACCTGTGCGGCTTTGACGATGGCCACCGGTTGCGGCTTGAGATGATAGTTCAGCGCCTCAGACAGGCGGAACGGGTCCCAATCCTTGACCAGATCGCAATGGGCGACTTGACCCAGCGCATGAACGCCCGCATCGGTGCGGCCCGCTGCAGCAATGGTGTGATCACCGGGTTGAATTCGCGACAAGGCCTGTTCGATTGCTCCCTGCACAGACGGCAATTCCTTTTGCCGCTGCCACCCGGCAAACGGTTCCCCTTGGTATTCGACTTTCAGCGCGTATCTAGGCATGGGCTGCTCGTAGCGCGCCGCGCGGGAACGGGCAAGAGTGGGAAAGCGCTGGTATGTACGGCACCCTCTACCTATCTTGAGCGAAACGATAAAAGCGGGGCGACAGTTTGGTCATCTCATCCCTGGCAGACAGTCTTGTGCGCGGTGTTGAATCCGTGGGCGACCGTGTGTCTGAAACTCTGTTTGAACCGGTCATCCGTCTGGGCGTTACCGGGTTGGCGCGGTCGGGAAAGACGGTGTTCATCACATCCCTGGTTGCGAATCTGCTGGACCGGGGGCGTATGCCAGGATTGGTCGCGCAGCAGGAGGGCCGCATCAATTCGGTCTACTTACAACCCCAGCCGGACGATACGGTGCCGCGCTTTGATTATGAAAACCACTTGGCTGCGCTGATCGGGCCGCAGCCTCATTGGCCAGATAGCACGCGCGCCGTGTCCGAGCTGCGCCTTTCCTTCAAGGCCCGTCCGGCAGGGTTGCTTGCGGGTCTGCAGGGGCCGCGCACGGTTCATCTGGATATTGTGGACTATCCGGGTGAGTGGCTGCTGGACTTGGCACTACTGGACAAATCATATGAGGTCTGGTCAGCCGAAACCTTAAACCGTATCGAAACGCGGACCGAAGCGGCCGCGTATTTGACGCAGGCCCGGGTGGCAAACCCTGCGGATGCTCATGACGAACCCACGGCTCAGGCGTTGGCCAAAGCCTTTGCTGCGTATTTGAACGCCGCACGGGATGCAGGCTTTTACGACTGTACGCCGGGGCGGTTTCTACTGCCCGGCGATCTGGCGGGTTCTCCGGTGCTGACCTTTGCGCCATTGCCGGTGGAGGGCCACGCACCGCGCCGCAGCCTGCACCGCGAAATGGCGCGGCGGTATGAGGCGTATAAATCGCAAGTGGTGAAACCCTTCTTTCGCGATCATTTCTCGCGGATCGACCGTCAGGTGGTTCTGGTCGATGCGCTGGGTGCAATCCACAAGGGGCCGCAAGCGGTTGAGGATATGCGACGCGCGATGGCCGATATCCTGTCGGCCTTTCGACCGGGGCGCAATGCGTGGCTCAGCCAGTTGCTGTTGGGCAAGCGGGTTGAACGTATCCTGTTCGCAGCCACCAAGGCCGATCACCTGCACCACACGCAGCATCCTCGCCTAACCCATATCATGGAGGCTCTAACCCGCGATGCCCGCGACCGGGCCAGCTTTGCCGGGGCCGAGACGGCGGCGCTGTCGCTGGCCGCCCTGCGTGCCACGACCGAGGAAATCCGGACGCATAACGGGGCGGATCTGCCGTGTGTGCGTGGGACGTTGCTGAACGGCAAACAGGCGGCCTTTTATCCCGGTGATCTGCCAGATGACCCGGCGCATTTACTGGGTCCGGCCCGTAACGGGGCTGAAAACTGGTTGGACAAGGATTTTGGGTTTATGGCCTTTGCCCCAGCGCATCTGACCTTGCGTCCGGGCGATGGCCCGCCCCATATCCGGTTGGACCGTGCCACGCAGTTTCTGATCGGAGACCGCCTGTGACCGTGACTCTCCGCCCCGCTCGTACCACGGATGCCGGAAAGATCGGAGAGATCCTGCACGGCTTTTCGCGCGAAAACGATTGGATGCCCGAGCTACATACCTGCGCTGAAACCATCGCCTTTTGCGGTTGGATGATCGATCTAGGGTGGGTCACGGTGGCCGAAACCGATACTGGCGTTGTGGGATTTCTTGCGCTCAATGAAACAGAAGTTCATTCCCTGTATTTGACACCGTCAGAATGTGGACAAGGCATTGGACAGCGCTTGTTGGACCACGCCAAGTCCGATCAGATCGAACTGTCCCTTTTTGCGTTTCAGGCCAACCACGGGGCGTGCCGGTTCTATGAGCGCAACGGTTTTGCCGAAGTTGCCCGCAGCGACGGGGCCGATAACGATGAAAATCTGCCAGACATCAAATATGTCTGGCGGCGGAAAGGGGTGGCGGATGGCTAAAGGTCCGGTACTGATTGATCTCGATACGGAACAACCTGCTGCCGACGTCGCACAGGCTCCGCCGGTCCCCGATATTGAGCCACCTCAAGGTCAGGCGATGCAAGTGGCCGCCCGCTTGGCTGCGCGGAAACCCTCGGTTCTATCACGATGGTTTTGGGGTCTGGCGCTGGCCGTGATTGGAGCGGTGGTTTCTGTTGCCGCATGGGATTTCGCCACCTCGCTGTTGTTGCGGTCACCGATATTGGGCTGGGTTGTAACTGGTCTGATCGGTGCGTTGGTTCTGGTCGCCCTGATCATCGCCCTACGGGAGCTGGCAGCCATCGGGCGCTTGTCCCGCGTGGATGGGATGCGCCGCGCCGCAGATGCCGCGTTGGCTGAGGCGGATTTGGCACAGGCCCGTGCGGTCACCAACCGCCTGATCGCGTTTTACAAAGGGCGCGAAGAAACCCGGTGGGGCCGTGACCGTCTGGCTGAACGGATGGAAGAGCAATTCGACGCCACAACCCTGCTGACCTTGGCCGAGGACGAATTGCTGGCCCCTCTGGACGCCGCCGCCAGCCGCGAGGTCGAGGCCGCCGCCCGGCAGGTCGCAACGGTGACGGCGCTGGTGCCCTTGGCGTTGGCCGATGTGGTGACCGCGCTTGCGGCCTCATTACGGATGATCCGTCGGGTTGCTGAGATTTATGGCGGACGCGCTGGATTTCTGGGCAGCTGGCGCCTGACCCGTGCAGTGTTCGTGCATCTGGTGGCGACAGGGGCCGTGGCCGTGGGTGATGATCTGCTGGAACCTATTCTGGGCGGATCGGTCCTTAGTAAACTGTCGCGCCGGTTTGGCGAGGGGCTGGTGAACGGCGCGCTCAGCGCGCGGGTTGGTGTGGCTGCGATGGAGGTTTGCCGACCACTGCCGTTTTCCGACCGGCACAAGCCATCTACGCGCGGGATGATCAAACGCGCGCTCAGCGGGTTGTTTTTCAAAACTTGACCTGACGCAAAGTCCTGTGGCCCGCTGGTGTGCATAACAAAGCCGGAGCCAGCCATGACCGATCACGGACACAGCCAGCAGGAAATTGCCGCGCGGATCAATGCGCCTCCGGGGCGAGGGGTGCTGCGGGACGTGGTGTATGGCGGTATCGACGGATCGGTCACCACCTTTGCCATCGTGGCCGGGGTTGCCGGAGCGGGGCTTTCGCCGTTCATCATCGTGGCGCTGGGGCTTGCCAATGTTCTGGCCGACGGGTTTTCCATGGCTGCCGGAAATTACTCGGGCACCAAGGCCGAGTTGGACAACATCCGCCGCATCCGCGCCATCGAGGAACGCCACATCAGCCTTTACCCGGAGGGCGAGCGCCGCGAGGTGCGCGAGATACTAGCCCAAAAGGGCCTGTCGGGCGACGTTCTGGATGAGGCCACCGATGCAATCACCGCCAACCACGACAATTGGATCAACCTGATGGTCGAAGGCGAATACGGGTTGGGCAGCGTTGACCCCCATCCGTTCAAAGCTGCCATGGCGACCTTCATCGCCTTTCTTGTCGCGGGCATGGTGCCATTGCTGCCATTCCTTTTATCGGTCGATCATGCCTTTGCCATCTCGGTCTGCATGACGATGGGTGTTTTCTTTGCCATTGGGGCCTTCAAAGCCCATTGGTCGCTGTCCCCGTGGTGGCGGTCCGGGCTCGAGACCTTTTTGATCGGCGGTGCAGCGGCCTTGATCGCTTATCTTGTCGGCTCGCTGTTTCACCCCTGACGGCCAAGATTGTCGCAGTGGGTCCCATGGGGCTGGTCAATTGTTGGCCAACGGTTACGCTGCCGCAGACAGGTTCATCGGGTTGAGCAACCATTGCGGATTGAGAATAAAAACGTCCTGGTTCTAGGGGCTTATGGCTTTATCGGCGCTGCGGTGACGCGATCTCTGCAAGCCGAGGGCGCGCATGTGGCGGCCTTTGTGCGTAACTTGAAAACCGGGGTGCAGGTTCTGCCGGATGTCACGCAGGTGCAAGGCGATTTGCGGGCTTGTCTGCAGCCCAAGGACTGGGTCGCGCATCTGGAGCACGTTGACTGTGTCGTGAACTGTGCAGGAGCATTGCAGGATGGTCCCGCCGATGATCTCGAGGCTGTGCATCACACCGCCATTGCGTCCTTGGGGCAAGCCTGCGCGCAAAGGGGCATTGCGGTGGTTCAAATCTCGGCCATTGGTGCCGACCTCGATGCAGAAACGGATTTCATGCGCACCAAGGCGGCTGGGGACGCTGCGCTGCGGGCCTGTGATTTGCCGCTTTGGATTTTCAAACCCGGTCTGGTGATCGGGCAATCCGATTATGGCGGAACAGCGCTGCTGCGCATGCTGGCAGCGGTTCCTATGGTACAACCCATCGCGTATCCGCATGTTTTGGTTCAATGCGTCGGCATGTCGGACCTGTGCCGTGCCGTGACCGCAGCCGTGGCCGATGAGGTCCCACAGGGCACTTACGATCTGGTCGAAGACACGCCCGCCCCACTATCTGAGGTCCTGGCCGAGACACGGCGCTGGATGGGTTTTCCCGCAGCGCGACTCACTGTGAGAATGCCGGCGGTTGTTACAGCCATAATCGCACGCGGCGCTGATGCGTTGGGCCATTTGGGTTGGCGCTCGCCTCTGCGCAGCAATGCGATGACCGTGATGGGCGAGGGTGTGGTTGGTGATCCGGAACCGTATCGCGCCGCAACAGGCCGGTCACTGGCACCCTTGCCCCAGGTTTATGCAGGCCTGACTTGCGCCCGTGAACATCGGCTGGTTGCGCGAATGTCCTTGCTGATGCCACTGGTCGTCGCCGCGCTCAGCCTGTTCTGGCTGCTGTCCGGCTTTTTCGGGCTGATTGGTCTGCCTAAGGCTACATCGGTTCTGACCGGGGCCGGGTGGAGCACCGGAATGGCCGTTGCCAGCGTTTTGTTCTGGTCATTGGTCGACATTTTTTTGGGGCTTGCGATCCTGTGGCGACCGTGGGCTGCGCGCGCCTGTCTGGCGCAGGTCGCGGTGGCCTTGTTCTATTTGCTGGCGGCCAGTTTCACCGTACCCGGCCTGTGGCTGGACCCGCTTGGCCCGTTGATCAAAATCCTGCCGGCGATGACCTTGTCGCTTATCGCCTGGCCCCTGTTGCAGAGCCGCTGATGGACCCTGACCTGATCCTGCGTTTCTTACACGTTATCGGCGCCTGCGTCCTGTTGGGCACGGGGGCAGGCATCGCGTTTTTCATGCTGATCGCGCATCGTTCTGGTGACGCCAGGTTCATCGCGCAGACCGCAGGAACCGTGGTGCTGGCCGATCTGCTGTTCACGGCAACGGCGGTTGTACTGCAACCGGTGACAGGCGGATTGCTGGCGTGGCGGTTGGGCTGGCCTTTGACCGAAGGTTGGGTTTTGGCCTCGCTGGTGCTCTATGCGGTTGCGGGGGTGTTTTGGTTGCCGGTGGTGTGGATACAGGTTCGAATGCGCAGGTTGGCGCAGGCCTCTGCAGATGCGGACGCGCCGCTGCCTTGGGCTTATCACCGTCTGTTCCGCATCTGGTTCGCTTGCGGATTTCCTGCCTTTGCGTCGGTTTTGATTATCATCTGGCTGATGATCGCCCGCCCGTCGATTGGTTGGGTGTAGCCCTTAAGACCGACAAGCAATTTATCGGGAATTCTGGCTGTTGCTGACTGTGCGCCTCAGGTAGCCTGACATCGAAACCGCCCGGAGAACCCATTGGAATCCCTTCTTGTCCTTGTCGGATTGATCGTGCTGGCCATTCCGGTCACCTTCATTGTGCTGTTAGTCAACCATACACGCCTACGTCGACGGGTTGAGCATCTGGAGCGCCAAATACTGTCCCTTGGCAGCGATGCGCCGGAACCGCAGCAGGTTGAGCCGCGCAAACCGACCGAAAATCCGGACAGGGCATCGAAACCCGCTCCATGGTCTGCAGCCAAGGCGCAATCGGTCAAACCTGTGGCCGAGCAAACGCCACCCGCAGCCGTTGTCTTCCGCGAGGATCGTCTGGCCGCGCTGACAATCTGGCTGCGCGAGAACTGGTTCTATGCGGTCTCGGCCCTGTCGCTGGCGCTGGCGGGGATATTTCTGGTTCAGTACGGCGTTGAAAGCGGGCTGTTGCCGCCATTCGCTCGTGTGATCGCGGCGTTGCTTTTCGGTGCAGTGCTGATTGTTGCTGGCGAGGTCATCCGGCGCAGATATGGTGATGACGAAAGCACAGCGACTGCCTATCTGCCGTCGGTCTTTTCCGGTGCTGGGCTGGTCACGCTGTTCGGAGCCGTTCTGGCCGCGCGGCAGCTTTATGACCTGATCGGCCCCGAGGTCGCTTTGACCGCAATGGTCGCGGTTGCGCTGGTGGGATTGGTTTTGGGCTGGTTTCACGGCCCCTTGCTGGCCGCTGTCGGATTAACGGGTGCGTTTTCTGCCCCCTTCGTGGTTGGTGGCACGTCAGAGAACCCAAGCTGGCTGTATGCCTATTTCGTTGTCATCGCTGTTCTGGGTCTGGGAATCGACACGGTGCGGCGATGGGCATGGATTTCGGTCCTGACCTTGTTTGGGGCCTACACAACCTGCCTACTGCTGGTGTTGTCTTCGCCCCTGACCGAGGCCGCATACTTGATTTGCGTAACGGCATTGGCTGTGATCGCCATCGCAATTCCAGTCCGGCGCATTTGGCCCAATCATGGCGGGTCGATGATCTGCGAAATCGTTAGGCGGAAAAAGGGCGATGCATGGCCAGAATTCCCGACCCGACTGGGCTTTGGCGCGGTCGCTGTCAGCTCGGCGATTGTGTCGCTGCACTGGGCGGACAGTGTTGATGAATTCTGGTTGGGCGTTGTTCTGCTATCCGGGATGACCCTTGGATTGATGTTGTGGGCACAGCGGGCCGAAGCGTTGCAGGATGCTACGGCACTGCCTGCGCTTGGTCTCGTCTGGTTTGTCCTGATGCATGGCTTGGACAACGGGATCGTTTTGCGCCAGTTTGCCGAGACCTTTGCAGAAACGCCCGAGGCTGACTTTCCTTGGGTGGCAACCATTCTCATCGCCCTTGGCGTGGTGATTTCGATCACTGCGGCGTGGCGGTCGATGAATGCGCAAAAATACGCGCCAATCTGGGCCGGAGCAGCGGCGGTGTTTGCCCCCGCGTTGGCCATCGCGCTTGAGGTCGGCTGGCATCCGGCCCACGTCATCGGGGCATACCCTTGGGCCTTGCACGCAATTGCGCTGGGCGTGCTGATGGTCATTCTGGCCGAGCGTTTTGCGCGATTAGATGGCGAGGATCGGATGCGTCCGGCGCTGGCTACGATATCAGCCCTGTCCTGCCTGAGTTTTGCCTGCATCATTGTTCTTAGCTCGGCCGCGTTAACCATTGCGCTGGTTGTGATGGTCGTGGTGGCAGCGGCGCTGGACCGCCAATTCAATCTGCCACCGATGACTTGGTTCATCTGGGCAGGCGTATTCACAGTCACCGTTCGGTTGGTTCTGACACCGGGCCTTGCCTGGGCCAGCTATGCACCGGTGCCTGAGATGGCGCTGGTGTATGGCGGGGCCACTTTGGGATTTGTGATCGGGTGGTTGCTACTGCGGCCGATGCATCGCCCGGTAGCGCGCCTGTTGTTGGAAAGCGCGGCTTGGGCAACCGGGGGCATTCTGCTGTCCTTGCTTTTGGAGCGCTGGCTGCAAAGCTTTGGCGAAGGCAACGCCACCAACAGCCACTGGGGGTTGGGCTTGCTGGCGATCATCTGGCTGCTTCTAGCCTTCGCGCAAGTCCAGCGGTTGGAACTGGGGGGTAAGCTGAACTACGTCCGCTATCTGCTGACCGCGTTCTTTGCCAGCCACGGCTTGTTGCGTCTGGCGCAGGCGGTGGTCGAGGCGAACCCGCTGCTCGGCACAGCCGTGCCACCGGTTCTGGGACCGCCGGTTCTGAATACGCTGGCGGTGGCCTATCTGCTGCCTGCGCTGATTATCGGTTTCTCGGTCTGGCGCATTTACGCAACCCCGCTTTGGCTAAAGCGTGCCAGTTGGGGATTGACCAGTGTACTTGCCGCCCTTTGGCTGGGGTTGATGATCCGCCATGTTTGGCAGGGCGCCGCTGGGATGTATGAAGGCAACGGCGTGACACAGCCTGAGCTTTACACCTACACCATGGCTCTGCTGGCGATTGGTGCGGTGCTGTTCTACCAATCGCTGGCGCGCCGATCCGACCTGATGCGTAAGGCGGGTCTGGTGGTGATCGGACTGGCCGTGGCCAAGGTGTTCCTGATCGATATCGCTGGCCTGGGTGGGCTGATCCGGGTGTTCTCGCTGCTGGCGCTGGGCCTGGCATTGGCAGGGCTGGCATGGCTGAACCGATGGGCCAAGCTGCGCCATTCGCCGCAGGACCCGGAACCTCTGGACCATTGAGGGCGGGCGTCCTATAAGCGCGGCCATGTATGACCGGATGGCCATCATTATTCGAATTATATCCCCGGCGCTCTGACCCATTGAGACGCCGGGCAAAGGTGTTTGAGACTTCGCACCGACCGCTTCGAGCCATAAGACGACCAGATCATCCAAAGGACGCCCCCAATGTGCGCCGACACGATCCAGACACCTGATTACAAAGACACGCTGAACCTGCCCAAAACCGACTTCCCCATGCGCGCCGGCCTGCCCAAACGCGAGCCCGCATGGCTGGAGCGGTGGGAGACCATCGGCGTCTATGACCGCTTGCGTGAAAAAGAAAACCGCACGCCCTTTACCCTGCATGACGGCCCCCCCTACGCCAACGGACACCTGCATATCGGCCACGCGCTGAACAAGACGATCAAGGACATGATCGTCCGATCCCATCAGATGATGGGTCATGATGCGCGCTATGTGCCCGGCTGGGATTGCCACGGCCTGCCAATCGAGTGGAAGATCGAGGAACAATACCGCAAGAAGGGCAAGAACAAGGATGAGGTGAACATCGTCGATTTCCGCCAGGAGTGCCGGAAGTTCGCCGAAGGCTGGATCGACATCCAGCGCGAAGAGTTCAAGCGTCTGGGCATCACCGGCAACTGGCCCGATCCCTACATCACCATGGATTATCATGCCGAAGCCGTGATCGCGGACGAATTCATGAAGTTCCTGATGAACGGCACGCTCTATCAGGGCTCGAAACCTGTGATGTGGTCGCCCATCGAAAAGACCGCGCTGGCCGAAGCTGAGGTCGAGTATCACGACAAGGAAAGCTTCACCATCTGGGTGAAGTTCAAAGTCGTGAATGCAGGCGACTTGGATGATGCTTTTGTCGTGATCTGGACGACGACTCCATGGACCATGCCGTCGAACAAGGCGGTCGTGTACGGTAAGGATATCTCCTACGGCCTGTACGAAGTCACCGGCGCACCTGAGGAATGCTGGGCCAGTGTCGGCGACAAGTTCTTGCTGGCAGACAACCTTGCCGCTGACGTGTTGGGCCGCGCCCGTCTGAACGACGATCAGTGGACCCGCGTCCGCGACGTGACGACGGATGAGTTGGCCAATGTTCAACTGACCCACCCGCTGGCCGGTGCCGAAGGTGGCGACGGCGAATGGGATGACATCCGCGACTTCCGCGCGGCTGAATTCGTGACCGATACCGAGGGTACAGGCTTCGTCCACTGCGCGCCGTCGCATGGGATGGAGGAATTCGAGCTTTACCGCGATCTGGGCATGCTTGAGCAGGTCATCACCTACAATGTAATGGATGACGGCTCGTTCCGCGCCGATCTACCGTTCTTTGGTGGAAAATACATCCTGTCCCGCAAGGGTGGCGAAGGTGACGCCAATAAGGCCGTGATCGACAAGCTGGTCGAAGTCGGTGGTCTGCTGGCACGCGGCAAGATCAAGCACAGCTATCCGCATTCGTGGCGCTCGAAAGCTCCGATCATCTATCGCAACACGCCGCAGTGGTTTGCCTCGGTCGACCGCAAGCTGGATGACGGCATGGGCGAGATGGGCGACACCATCCGCGAACGTGCCTTGCGGTCCATCGACGAACTGGTGAAATGGACGCCGCAGACCGGTCGCAACCGCCTGTATTCCATGATCGAAGCGCGCCCGGATTGGGTTTTGTCTCGCCAGCGTGCTTGGGGCGTACCGCTGACATGTTTCACCAAGAAGGGCGCGCTACCGACTGACGCGGACTATCTGCTGCGTAACGATGACCTGAACGCCCGCATCAAAGCAGCGTTCGAGAAAGACGGCGCGGATATCTGGTACACCGACGGGTTCAAAGAGAAAATCCTCGACGGTATCGCCAACCCCGACGACTACGATCAGGTGTTCGACGTGCTGGACGTGTGGTTTGACTCCGGCTCAACCCACGCTTTCGTTCTGCGAGACCGTGAAGATGGGACCGAGGACGGTATCGCCGATGTCTATATGGAAGGCACTGACCAGCACCGTGGGTGGTTCCATTCGTCAATGCTGCAGGCCTGCGGCACCAAGGGCCGTGCGCCCTATCGCAATGTGGTAACCCATGGCTTCACGCTGGACGCCAAAGGCAACAAGATGTCCAAGTCGCTGGGCAATACCATCGTGCCGGAAGAGGTCGTCAAACAATACGGTGCCGATATCCTGCGCCTGTGGGTGGCTCAGACCGACTATACCGCTGACCAGCGGATCGGGCCGGAAATCCTGAAAGGCACCGCCGACAGCTATCGCCGCCTGCGCAACACCATGCGGTTCATGCTGGGCTCGCTGGCTGACTTCACCGAAGCGGATCGGGTTGATCCGGCGGATATGCCACGTTTGGAACGCTGGGTTCTCAGCCGTCTGGCCGATCTGGATGAGCAGGTTCGCAAGGGCTATGCGTCCTTCGATTTCCAGGGCGTGTTCAGCGCGGTCTTCACTTTTGCCACCGTTGACCTGTCATCGTTCTATTTCGACGTCCGTAAGGATGCGCTGTACTGCGACGGCGACACGCTGCGCCGCCGCGCTGCGCGCACTGTGCTGGATATCCTGTTCCATCGCCTGACCACATGGCTTGCCCCGGTTCTGGTCTTCACCATGGAAGAGGTCTGGCTGGAGCGATTCCCCGGCGACGACAGTTCGGTTCATCTGGTGGATTTCCCGAATACTCCCACCGAGTGGCGCGATACGGAGCTGGAAACCAACATGGCCAAGGTTCGCCGTGTGCGCCGGGCTGTAACCGCCGCGCTGGAAATCCAACGTCAGGACAAGGTGATCGGTTCTAGCCTCGAAGCGGCCCCGATCGTGCACGTCGAGGATGGCGATACCCGCGACTTGTTGGCAACCTTCGACGTGGATGACATGTGCATCACATCCGGATTGACCGTCACTGGCGACCCGGCCCCGGCCGAGGCGTTCCGCGTGCCGGAAATCGAAGGCGTCGCGGTGCTGTTCGAAAAGGCCGAGGGCGACAAATGTCAGCGTTGCTGGAAAATCCTGCCCGATGTGGGCCGCCACGCCCATGAATGCGTCTGCGGACGCTGCGACGAGGCGCTGAGCTAATATTTGACCCCCCGGCCCACACGCCGGGGGTTTTCTCTTCTTGCGCCCAGCCTGGCGATCTGAAACGCTGCCGTCATGCCGATGATTGCCGTTGAAACCCAGTTTGGTCGACTTGGCGTCGAAGAAACTGATGGCGCCGTCACACGTCTTGTGTGGAATGGGCGGGATGAGGGACTCGAGACCCCGCTGCTGCAAGAGGCCGCCGCACAGCTGAAGGCCTATGATCAGGGGAAACTGGACCAGTTTGACCTGCCATACCGCATAACTGGTTCCGATTTTCAAAAGCAGGTTTGCGATCTAATGTTTGCCATCCCGCTGGGCGAAACACGGACTTACGGAGATATCGCGAAGGAACTGGGCCAACCGCCTCAACCGGTGGGGCAGGCCTGCGGATCCAACCCGATTCCGGTGATTATCCCGTGCCACCGGGTACTGGCTGCCAACAGTCTGGGTGGCTTTTCGGGGGATGGCGGGATTGAGACCAAAGTCGCCCTGCTGCGCCATGAACGGGCAGCGGGCCTGCTGATCTGATCACGGAAATCTGTTGCAATCCGGCTGGTTGAGGCTCAACTTGTATCAGATAGAGAATTCAAGGGATCGCATTGCATGACTGCCTCAACAGACCCGGCCGTCCGAAAAAAGGCCATCATTGATAAACTGATGTCATTGGAAGCACAGGAATTGGCGACGGCACAGGCCCATTACGACGCTTTCCTGAAGGATTCTCAGCTGGATGACCGGGAAGGGCATGACAAGGACGATATCGCGGCCTCGCGCGAGAACGCGGATCTGGCGGCGGCTTTTGATGCCCCTGTGCATGCCCATCACGCCAAGATTGATGTGATTGAAAACACCGATTTCAATATCACCGATAGGGTGCAGCCAGGGGCCGTCGTCAAGTTCAACAATCGCCGCTTCGTGGTTTGCGTTTCGACCACGCGGTTCGATGTGGACGGCAAAACCTACATGGGCATCTCAACACAAAGCCCGATTTATCTGGCCATGGTCGGCCTGCAAGAGGGTGACGTGTTCACCCACAACGGCACCGAGTTCGAGGTTCAAGAGGTCTTGTAGCCTGCGCTTTTGCGCTGCGGGACGATCTGTTGCGCTATTCCTGCGAAGACCAGATACAAGCTAGTTATCACCAGACCCCAGTGCGCCCAGCTTTCGGGGTGGAAATCGACCCAGGCCGCCCAGCCTGCAAAGAATGTCCAGGCAAAAGCCATCGGCAGCGACACCGCACGCCACCGCTCGGTCCGCACCGGGTGGATGAATTTCAGCGGCAGGAACATCGCCAGGGACAACAGCGACACCAGCAGCAGGATGACCCAGAAATTGGGCTCTAACGCAAATATGACGATCACGAACATGTTCCAGCAACCGGGGAAGCCAGAAAATGAATTATCTTTTGTTTTCATGCGAGTGTCTGCAAAATACATCGCACTACCAAAAGTGATGACAATGATGGCAAACCAACCGGTCCAGCCATCCATCAGCCCGGATTTGAACAGCGCGAAGGCCGGAATGAATACATAGGTCAGATAGTCGATGATCAGATCCAACAGCACCCCGTCGAATTCGGGCGCATTCTTTTTGACATGGTAGTGCCGCGCCAACGGCCCGTCGATCCCGTCCACGATAAACGAGACCACCAGCCACAGATACATCAGGCTCCATTTTTCCTCGACGGCCGCCAACATGGCCAGCATTGCGAAAACAGCACCTGTGGCAGTGAACAGATGGACGGAAAGGGCTTTGAATCTAAGAGTCATGAAGGGTTCATGTACGATGCATTCGGCAGATGCAAACCAAAAGCAAGATTAGAGTGAGTACCCAACGTTACGATGTAGAGACATCACGCTTTGGGATGGGCGCGGTTGTAGACCTCCATCAACCGCGCTGTATCCACAGCAGTGTATGTCTGTGTGGTCGAAAGCGATGCGTGTCCAAGCAATTCCTGAATGGCGCGCAGGTCTCCTCCGGCGGACAGAAGATGTGTGGCAAAGCTGTGTCGCATCGCGTGCGGTGTGGCTGTTGCCGGCAGGCCGAGTTGCATTCGGGCCTTGGCCATTACCCCCTGTATCGCGCGTGGATTCAGTGGGCCGCCGCGCACGCCACGAAACAGTGCTTTGTCCTTGGCCTGCAGGTGCGGACAAAGTCGCAGGTAGTGGTCCACCGCTGCGCGGGCCACGGGCAGAACCGGGACGATTCTCTCTTTGTCGCCTTTGCCGATGATGCGCAGGGTCTCCGGCAGGGGGGCATCTGCGCCGGTCAGTGAGAGCGCCTCGGAAATGCGCAGGCCGCAGCCATAGAGCAGCGTGACCACCGCCACGTCACGGGCCGAGACCCAATCGCTTGTCGATTGCAGCTCGACCGTTTCGATCATGGCGCGGGCGGCGTCTTCGGCCAGTGGCCGGGGCAGTTTCTTGGTAAACTTTGGCGCGCGGGTCGACAGCACGGCCGTGGGTTCAAACCCCTCACGTTCGGACAGCCAGCGATAAAAGCTTTTGACGGCCGAAAGTTTGCGGGCAAGCGAGCGTGCGCCCACGCCAGATGCGCGTTGATCGGCCATCCAGGCGCGCATGTCGGATACCGTGATCCGCGCCAACGCCGCCAGACCCTGCCGCTCGCTGTGGTGCAGGGTCATGAAGGACAGGAAATCTGTAATATCGCCGCGATAAGCGGTCTGCGTATTCTCAGACCGTCCGGCCAACGCCCCCAGACTGTCCAGCCAATGCTGCAACGCATCGCGACAGGCCGGAGAGATCAGGCTCATGACAACCAGTGGCGCATTGATCGTTCGAACACACTGGCAAAAAACGACAGCAGATCGGTGCCCAGTTGCGGAGTGAAATGGTTGGCGTCTTTGGATCCCATGACAATCATGCCGGGCAAGCGCCCATCGCCCAAATTCAATTTCAAACAGGCCTCGGACCTGAACTGATTGGCCGTAGCCCCAAAAATCCGGGGATTTGGGTTTGGAACCTGACGTAGAACAACCTCGCGTGCGGGGCCGCCGCGGTCTTGGCTGAGATAGGCGTTGATTGCGCCCGGCTCGACCACGGTCAGCACGCCGCCCAGTTTTTCGATTGCCTGATCTTCCTGCATCACTGTTGTTTCCAGAACCAACGTGATGTGATCGACGCGCAGAATCTCGGCCACGTCGCTGCCTAGCGCGCGCAGAAAATCTTCGAACTCGACCGGTTCCAGCAGGCGTAGGATGGCGCGATGCACCTGATTTGTGCCCGCAAGGTTTTCGTATGCCGCTGCAATGACCGAACGGTGCGTGTCCTCAAGCCGATCCAGCCGCGCCTCAAGCCGTTGCATGGCGATGCCGCGCAGGTCGATGACATTGTCACCGCGCGCCTGTTCGTTGGCTGCGACCAGCGCCTGCATCAGATCCTTGTCGTCCAGCACAGCGTCCGGTTCAGCCAGAATCGCGGCGCGGAGATTATCCTTGAGTTTGGTGTTGCTGCTCATGTCCCGTCCGGTCTTTTTTTGTTGAGCGGCTTATAACACGGGTTGGTGCATTTGCCTTGGAAAAAATACAGGCAAAAGTAGAATTAAACTTGGGCTGTGTCGGAAAAGCTCCCGCCTGCAATACACTGATCAGAAGATCAGATTCTGCAGTTGGGCCGGGCGCGACGCCTGAAGGCGCCGCGCGGGTGCGTTACAGGATCAGAGGATTTTCTGACCGGTCTTGGCCCAATCAGCCAGGAAGGTTTCAAGACCCTTGTCCGTCAGCGGGTGATCCGCCAACTTTTTGATCACGGCGGGTGGTGCGGTGATCACATCTGCACCGATGCGGGCGCTATCTGTCACGTGGTTCACGGTGCGGATCGAAGCCGCCAGAATCTCGGTCTCGTACCCATAATTGTCATAGACCTGACGGATGTCGGCAATCAGGTCCATGCCGTCGAGGTTGATGTCATCCAGACGGCCAATAAAGGGCGAGATGAATGTTGCACCCGCCTTGGCAGCCAGAATCGCCTGATTGGTTGAGAAGCACAGGGTCACGTTAACCATCTGGCCTTCGTCGGTCAGCGTTTTACAGGCCTTCAGGCCGGCCCATGTCAGCGGTACTTTGACAGCGATATTCGGCGCGATCTTGGCCAGCTTGCGCCCTTCGGCGATCATATCGTCGGCTTCGGTCGCAACCACTTCGGCGGACACGGGGCCGTCGACCAGATCGCAGATCTCTTTGGTCACTTCCAGAATGTCGCGTCCCGATTTCAGGATCAGCGAGGGGTTGGTGGTTACGCCGTCCACCATGCCCAGATCGTTCAGTTCGGCGATGGCGTCGATCTCGGCGGTGTCTACGAAGAATTTCATGAGGGCAGTCCTTTGATGGGTTGGCCTTGGTCGCGGATGCCTTTACCTCAAAGAGACCCATGCTGAAACCCCCTGGCCCAAGGATATGCATTGAGCACTCAGGAGTATTTCGACCAAGGTGAGCTGGTGGCCGTGCTGACCGCACAGCCGCTGGACCGGACGCTGGATTACAAGGCGCCCGAGGGCGGGTGTTTTCTGGGCGCGTTTGTCGAGGTGCCGCTGGGCCCGCGCAAGGTTCTAGGCGTGGTGTGGGGGCCAGGGCAGGGCGGCTTTGATCTAAGCAAGGCCCGATCGGTGATCCGCGTGCTTGAGGTTGCGCCGATGCGCGAAGAGATGCGCGTGTTTCTGGGACGCGTGGCTGACTACACGCTGACGCCGATGCCATCAATGCTGCGGTTGGCGACGCGCGCGCCTGGACTGGGTGATCCACCGTCAATGCGCAAGATTTACCGCCTTGGACAAGGTGAGCCAGACCGGATGACCGACGCACGGACCCGCGTTCTGGAGGTTCTGCAGGACTATGGCGGGTTGGCATTTACGCTGAAGGAATTGGCGGAACAGGCTGGTGTGACATCGTCAGTTGTCAAAGGCTTGGTGAAACAGGGTGCCGTGCGCGAGGAGGACAGCCCGCGCGATTTGCCCTATCCACAGTTGGATCCGGATCTGCCGGGCAAGACCCTGACCGAGGATCAGGCGGCAGCGGTTGCTAAGTTGCAGACCGGTCAGCGTACCGGCGACTATGGAACGACATTGCTGAAGGGGGTGACCGGCTCAGGCAAGACCGAGGTCTATCTGGAAGCTGTGGCCGAGGCGTTGCGGATGGGTCGGCAGGCGCTGGTGTTGCTGCCCGAGATTGCCCTTACCGCCGAATTCCTGACGCGGGTTGAGGCGCGGTTTGGCGCGCGCCCGGCCGAGTGGCACTCGGGTGCGACAATGACCGAACGCCGCCGGGTTTGGCGGATGGTCGGGCAGGGTGACGCGCAACTGGTCGTGGGCGCGCGTTCGGCGTTGTTCCTGCCGTTTCGGGATTTGGGTTTGGTTGTGGTCGATGAAGAACACGACACCTCGTACAAACAGGAAGACGGAGTACATTACAGCGCCCGTGACATGGCGGTTCTGCGGTCAGCCATTTGCGGAGGACGGGTGATTCTGGCCAGCGCCACGCCGTCGCTGGAAAGCTGGGCCAATGCCGAGGCGGGGAAGTATGAGCGGCTCGACCTGACATCGCGGTTTGGGGCGGCAGTACTGCCTGAGATGAAGCCGATCGACATGCGGGCCGAGCAGATGCAGCCGGGAACGTGGATTTCTCCAAGCTTGCGGCAGGCGGTGGGGCAGCGGATCGAAAGGGGCGAGCAGTCGCTTTTGTTCATCAACCGCCGCGGTTATGCGCCGGTGACGTTGTGTCGGGCATGCGGCGAACAGATTGCCTGCGATCACTGTGATGCGCGGATGGTTGAACACCGGTTTCTCAAGCGTCTGATGTGCCATCAATGTGGTGAGACCAAACCGATGCCTGGCGCCTGCCCCTCGTGCGGTGTCGAAGGCAAGCTGGCCCCGGTCGGGCCCGGGATCGAACGGTTGGCAGAAGAGGCCGAGGCGACATTCCCCGAAGCTAAGATCGCGATGCTCAGCTCTGATCTGTTCGGATCGGCGCGGGCGTTGAAGGCCAAGATCGAGGAGATCGCCGAGGGGGATGCCGACCTCATTATCGGCACGCAGCTGGTGGCCAAGGGACATAACTTTCCCAAACTGACCTTGGTGGGAGTTATTGATGCTGATCTCAGCCTGCATGGCGCCGACCTGCGCGCCGCCGAACGCACGTTCCAGTTGATGCGACAAGTCGCAGGTCGGGCTGGGCGCGCGGACAAGCCGGGGCAGGCGTTGTTACAGACGTTTCAGCCAGAACATCCGGTGATCCGCGCCATTCTGTCGGGTGACGAGGAAGGTTTCTGGAAGGCCGAGGCCGCAGGGCGGCAGGCGGCTGGCGTGCCGCCTTACGGGCGCATGGCCGGGATCGTTTTGTCCGGGCCCGAGGTCGGCCCTGTCTTTGATATCGGCAATGCCATGGCCCGAAACGATGCACCGCTGCGCGAGATTGGGGCGCACGTGTTCGGCCCGGCCCCCGCGCCCATCGCGCGTATCCGGGGCAGACACCGTGTACGCCTGCTGGTCAAAGCTCCGAAAGGTGCGCCTATTCAAGACGCTATCGCCCGTTGGATCGCCCCATTGCGCCTGAAAGGCGACATCCGACTGACTGTGGACATCGACCCGCAGAGCTTTTACTGACTCTGCACTGGCGCAGAGCGATTGTGCATGTGCAGCTTTCCTCTCGCCAAGCAGCATAAATGGGCGTAGAGGGGTCTCATGCTGAAACCCATGCCCCTTGCTGAGGCACAGAGCCTTCCGTTCTGGCGCCGCCCGGTGACGCTCTTGTTCGTAATGGCGTTGACCATGCCCGTTGCCTTCAACGCGTGGAGCGCGCTGTTGAACAACTTCGTGATCGAAGTTGCCAATTTCGACGGTGCAGATATCGGCCTGTTGCACACGGTTCGTGAGATTCCTGGCTTTCTTGCCATCGGCGTGATCGCGGTGATCATCTTTATCCGCGAACAAGTGCTGGCGATGATCTCGCTGATGATGCTGGGTGTGGCAACGGCGGTGACGGCGTGGTTCCCAAGTTTGGGCGGGCTGCTGTTCGTTACCCTGTTCAGCTCGATAGGCTTTCACTACTACGAAACCGTCAACCAATCGCTGCAACTGCAATGGTTGCCTAAGGACCGCGCACCGCAGGTACTGGGTTGGCTGGTTGCAATGGGCTCGGCAGCTACGGCGGTTGTGTATGGTTTGATCGTGCTGACCTGGGAACGGTTCGATCTGTCCTATAACTTCGTGTTTATGGCGGCAGGTGGAGCAACGGCCCTGCTGGCGCTGTTTTGCTTGTTCGCTTTCCCACAATTTGATGCGCCTACACCGCAGACCAAGAAACTGGTTCTGCGTCGCCGGTACTGGTTGTATTATGCCTTGCAGTTCATGGCTGGCGCTCGGCGGCAGATTTTCGTCGTCTTCGCAGGCTTTATGATGGTCGAGAAGTTCGGATTTGAAGTGCATGAACTGACCAGCCTCTATCTGATCAATCTGATGATCAACATGATGGCCGCCCCGTTGCTGGGCAAGGCGGTGGCACGGTTCGGTGAACGGCGTACGCTGATCTTTGAATATGCCGGTCTGGCCATCGTGTTCGCCGCATATGGCGGCATCTACTGGTTTGGCTGGGGCGTCATACTGGCCGCAACCCTCTATGTGATCGACCACGTTTTGTTTGCGCTGGCTTTGGCGCTGAAGACCTATTTCCAGAAGATCGCCGATCCGGCCGATATCGCGCCCACGGCGGCTGTGGCCTTTACCATCAACCACATCGCGGCAGTGTTCCTGCCTGCGTTGCTGGGCCTGCTTTGGGTGGCCTCGCCAGGAGCGGTCTTTGCACTGGCCGCCGCGATGGCGATGGTGTCGCTGGGCTTATCGCTGCTGATCCCGCGCCATCCTGAGGCTGGCAACGAAACCATCCTGTCGAAATACGCCCCGGCCCCCGCAGAATAGGCGCAACTGCTTGACCTTGGCGGGCCCACGCCCTAGGCGCTGTTTCAACTGAGACAGGAGGCCCCCATGCCCACATTCACTGCGCTTACCACTCTGACCGGCAATAAAGCCGCCGAAGGTCTGGGCGAAGCGATGGAGCGGCTAGAACCGGAACCCACCGGTGTCGGCGTGTTCGAGGTCGAAGACGGCTCGGGCCTGTGGGAAGTTGGTGGTTATTTTACCGAAGCCCCCGATGACACCGCATTGGCCGTTCTGGCCGCGGCCTTCGAGGCCAAGCCGTTTGTGGTTTCGGAACTGCCCGAAACCGATTGGGTTGCCCATGTGCGCCGCGAACTCGCCCCGGTCGAGGCAGGGCGGTTCTTCGTCTATGGCAGCCACGATGCCGATAAGCTGCCCGAAGGGCGCATCCCGCTATTGATCGAGGCCGCGATGGCCTTTGGCACCGGTCACCATGGCACGACCTTGGGTTGCCTCAAGGCGCTGGATTTCCTGCTGGACGATGGATTCACGGCATCCAAAGTTGCCGATATCGGCTGCGGGACTGCCGTTTTGGCCATGGCCGCCGCGCGGGTTTGGGACGGTGATATCATAGCCAGCGACATAGATCAGGTTGCGGTAGATGTGGCCGAAGCCAATCTGAAAGCCAACAATATGGCCGGTAGGGTTCAATGCATCGAAGCCGCTGGATTCGATCACCCGGATCTGCAGTCGCACGCCCCTTACGACCTGATTTTTGCCAATATTCTCAAAGGTCCATTGGTTGCCTTGTCCCCCGAAATCGGAGCGAATCTGCGGGCCGGAGGATATGCAATTCTTTCGGGAATCCTCAATGAGCAGGCCGATGATGTGATCTCGGTTTATCTACAAAACGGGTTCAATTTAACTAAAAGAGATGAGATTGGTGAATGGACAACGCTAATCTTAAGCAAACAGGGCGTAATTTAGACCATTTTCAGGAGTTTCATGGATTCTTGCCTCTTTTTTGTCGCAATCTGTAACTACCGTCAGGACGTGGTTACGGGGGCGGTTTATTGGAGGCTGCCATGACGGGAAAACAACTGGAATTTGGTCAGCGCGTTCATCGCCTGAACAAGAAACACGCCAAGCTCAGCCGGGGCTATCGCGCCACGATGCGCAAAGATGGCCTGGTGGTGATGAAACCGCAGCGAGTCAAATCTGCGGTTCCGGCTAAGCTGCTTTTGATCTGTCTTGCTGGGCTGTTTGCATTCAAGACCTTTTTGCTAACCAGCCTTGGCGCTTCGGCCTATCAATATCGCGTTGATAGTCTGGCGCAGGGTACGTCGGTTGAACAGGCCGGCGCCTGGGTCATGCAGATTGACCCCGTGTCAGAGTTTTTGGCGACGAATATCAATAGCCTCATTCGCTGAATTCGGTCAGCTTTGAAAAGAAACGCCGCGCATCGTGAAATGCGCGGCGTTCTTTTGTGCCCCTGAGGGAGGAAAGGGGCGAATGAGTGATGGTTGCGTCTTACCGACGACCTTCCACCACGACGTCAATATCGCCGCGGCACAGGCCGATATCTTCCAGTTCGCGATCAGTCAGACCGCTCAGCGTGTTGCGGGTTACACGGGCGTCATTCCATTCTGCGACGGCGTTTACGACCGATGCGAAAGTTGCGCCGATACGGCCGACGAGGCCGAATGAGCCAGTGGTGGCGCGGGTGGTGTCCAATGCAGCCATATCCTGTTTCCTTCTGGTTGGTGTTACAGTTTTGATACTAAGCGGGCATCTAGTGACGTGGATTTGGCCGCGCAAGAGCAGAAATTGCATGTGTCCTATGCAATTTTTGCAAGGGTGGATTTTTCTAAAAAACCCTTAATTTATTAGCCATTTAACGGTCATGGAACGTGTCGAATTCAGGCATTTCACTGTCGCAAACAAGCCGCGCTGTCGCGGGTGGGTTAGGTGTGTCGTTTTCAGACTTCGTGTCAATTCGCTTGGAAAATGTTCACGCTTCGTGCTAATCGGAAACAAAGATCACAAAAAACCCGAGCAGGCCGAGGCACGACATGCGAATTCTGGGCATTGATCCGGGGCTAAGGACCCTGGGATGGGGCGTCATCGAATCACATGGCAGCCGCCTGACTCATGTTGCCAACGGTTTGTGCAAGTCGGACGGGGATGATCTGGGTGAGCGGTTGTTGTCACTGCACAATCAGATCGTCGAGGTCATCGCCGAGCATCAACCTGATCAGGCAGCTATCGAACAGACCTTCGTCAACAAAGATGGGGCCGGAACGCTAAAGCTTGGTCAGGCGCGCGGAGTGGCCTTGCTGACACTGGCGCAGGCCGGATTGCCGGTGGGGGAATATGCACCCAACCGGGTCAAGAAAACGGTTGTGGGTGTCGGTCATGCCGAAAAAGAGCAGGTACTTCACATGGTCAAACTACAGCTGCCTGGGTGTCAGCCCAAAGGGGCGGATGCGGCGGATGCGCTGGCGATTGCCATCTGTCATTCGTATTACGGCACAGCGCCACAGGCGCGCATGAAAGAGGTGCGGGCATGATTGGGAAACTGACGGGGCGGCTAGATTATCGCGCGGCGGATCACGTGCTGATCGACGTTCGCGGCGTGGGTTACCTCGTCTATTGCTCGGACCGGACGATGGCGGCGCTGCCGGGGGTGGGTGAGGCTGTCTCGATCTACACCGACATGGTGGTGCGAGAGGACCTGATGCAGCTTTATGGTTTTCTGTCATTGGTCGAAAAGGAATGGCACCGGCTGCTGTGCTCGGTGCAGGGGGTTGGGGCCAAGGTTTCTTTGGCTATCCTTTCGGCATTGGGCCCCGATGGGGTCAGCCGTGCAATTGCTCTGGGCGACTGGGGCGCGGTTAAGGCGGCCAAGGGTGTCGGACCAAAGACCGCGCAGCGCATTGTGCTGGACCTCAAGGACAAGGCGCCGGGTGTGATGGCCATGGGCGGAACCGTAACCGAGGCAATGGACGGCCCAGAGCTAGAGGTTGTCGAACTGGCGGAACCGGCACCTGCGCCGAAGCGAGCGGTGAAGCAGGCTTCGGGGGCTGCGGCGGCCTCGGCAGGGGCGTTGTCGGCGCTGTCAAATCTGGGGTATGGGCCGTCTGACGCGGCATCCGCCGTGGCCGAAGCGGCAGCCAACCTGCCTGACGCGGGTGAGGCTGATCTGATCCGAGCAGCGCTGAAACTGCTTGCTCCGAAGGGGTGATTGAATGGTAGATGCAGATCCCACCCTGCGGCCCGAGCCGATGCCCGAGGATAATGACCGCGCCCTGCGTCCGCAGGGTCTGGACGAATTCATCGGTCAGGCCGAGGCACGCGCCAATCTGCGTATCTTCATCCAATCCGCCCGTCAGCGGGGCGAGGCAATGGATCACACGTTGTTTCACGGCCCTCCGGGGCTGGGGAAAACCACTCTGGCGCAGATTATGGCGCGTGAGTTGGGGGTGAATTTCCGCATGACCTCGGGGCCGGTGCTGGCCAAGGCGGGGGATCTGGCGGCGATCCTGACCAATCTTGAATCGCGGGACGTGCTGTTTATCGACGAAATTCACCGTCTGAACCCAGCGGTCGAAGAAGTGCTGTATCCGGCGATGGAGGATTTCGAACTGGATCTGGTGATCGGCGAAGGCCCTGCCGCCCGGACCGTTCGGATTGAATTGCAGCCCTTTACGCTGGTCGGTGCGACCACGCGGATGGGTCTGCTGACCACGCCGCTGCGCGACCGCTTCGGGATACCGACCAGGCTGCAGTTTTATACGGTCGACGAGTTACATGAGATTGTCACCCGCAACGCCCGAAAACTGGGGGCACCTGCGGATGATGACGGTGCGCGCGAGATTGCGCGACGTTCGCGCGGAACACCGCGGATTGCTGGGCGGCTGCTGCGGCGAGTTGTCGATTTCGCCATTGTCGAAGGCGACGGCCGGATCACGCGCGAACTGGCGGACGGGGCCTTGACGCGGCTGGGCGTGGATCATCTGGGGCTGGATGGCGCAGACCGGCGCTATCTGAAGCTGATTGCCGAGAATTACGCAGGTGGTCCAGTGGGGATTGAGACCCTGTCGGCGGCGCTGTCGGAAAGCCGCGACTCGCTGGAAGAGGTGATCGAGCCCTTCTTGTTGCAACAGGGTCTAATCCAACGCACCCCGCGCGGCCGGATGTTGGCGCAAAAGGCATGGACGCATCTGGGCATGGCCGCACCGAAGGGACAGAGCGATCTGTTTGGTTGAAGTACGCACCATTAGATTTTATGCCACCGGCGGCCGTATTTGATTCAGAAAAGGGGCAGGGCGTGACACCCGATCAGATCGAGGCGCTGTTTACGCGCGAAAGTGGTGAGTTTCTGTTTGCCCGTTGGGGGCGCCCCATCGTGCCGATTGTCTTTGGTGTTGAGGATGAAACACTGGCAACCGTCAAAGGCGCGATCGAGGCCGTGGTGGCATTGGCTGGGCACAAGATGGCCGAAACGGATCCGGAACTTGGCGCCAATTGCATGGTGTTCTTTTTCCGAGACTGGCAAGAGCTGCTGGAGGTTCCCGATCTGGATCGGCTGATCCCCGATCTGGCACCCTTGGTGGATCGTCTGATGGCTGCGGATGCCAACCAGTACCGGATTTTCCGCTTTGAAGAGGACGGAGCGATCCGCGCGGCTTTTGTATTTCTGAGAATGGACAAGGAACTGTCCAAGGTTCCGGCGGAAACACTGGCGCTTAGCCAGGTGGTGCAGACCATCTTGCTGTGGTCGGACACCGCATTTCGGACCCAATCCCCATTGGCTGTTGCCGGGGAAACAACCGTTCTGCGACCCGAAATCGCCGAGGTGATCCGCGCGGCCTATGACCCGATCCTGCCCGGGGCTGCGCAGGATGCGTCACACGCGCTGAGGCTGTTTGCGCGGCTACAAGCGCCGCAATAAAGCCTAGGCAAGTGGTTTGCTCTGGTGCTGAAACGCCTTAATTAGATCGCTGCCGGTGTCAAAGTATGCGTCAGGCCCGACCAGATCGGTGACACCGTAGCGGTCCAGTTCTTTGCGGACATCCGGTTCGACCAGCAGAAAAACCAGTCGAATGTTCTTGGACTGCAGCAAGCCGTGGATATTTCGCAATGAGTAACCTGCGGTGAAATCCACATCATCAATGGCAGAAGCTTCGATGCAGAACCACCGCAACTTGGGGTCGGCCCTATTGAGGATTGAAGCGACCTCGTCCGACAGCCATTGCGTGTTGGCGTAATAAATGCTGTGGGAAAAGCGATAGATCACCAGGCCGGGTTTGAACTGGTTTGACGTGGTGACTGGACTTATATGCCAGCCGCCATCAGGGCTTTGGGCGATGATCGCGTTCTTGGGGTGGTATCCCCGGCGCGTGTGGTCGATCAGCGACAGAACCATGGCAAAGATGATCCCTTGCTCGACCCCGATCAGAACCACAACACCTGCTGTGGCCACCGCGATCCAGAATTCTGACCGTGCCTGCCGATAAATGGCAGCAAGGCCCTTCAAATCGATTAGCTTTACACCGATCAGGAAGACTACCGCGGACAGCGCGGCATTTGGCAGGAACGCAAGCGGCCCGGTCAGAAACAGGATTACCACCAGAACAATCGCCACCGTCGTCAGTTGTGCGATTTGATTGCGGCCTCCGGCGCTGGCCACCATTTCAGTTTTGGTGGGGCTGCCGTTGACGACGAAAGTGCCAGTAAAGGCTGCGCCGAGATTGGCCAAACCTAACCCGACAAGATCGGTGTTTTCGCTGAACTTGTCCTCGTACCGGGCCGCATAAGCGCGCGAGGTTGCGGCGCTCTGGGCAAGGATCACCACAAAGATCGACAGGGCGGTAGGGGTCAGTTGCTTGAACAGAGACCAGTTCCAATCCACATCCGGGATTGAAAGGGCGGGCAGGCCACCGGGAACCGCGCCCAGCACGGTGACGCCCGCCGCGCTGAACTGGAAAGTCCAACTGCAAAGGATGATGCCCAAAATTGCGATCAGCGGGCCGGGTATTTTGGGCGATAAACTTTTGCACCCAATGACGACGACCAGAACGGACAAGGATACCGCGATCGTTGGCCAGCTTGTCTGGTCATAGTGCTGTATCAAGCCCTGAAGTTTGGCCAGCGTTCCGTGGCCCGACGCCTCGATCCCCAGCATTCCGGGCACCTCTCCCGTGGCCACCTGAATGCCTACGCCAGTCAGAAAGCCAACCAGTACTGTCCGAGATAAGAAATCGGCTAGAAAGCCAAGGCCGATCAGGCGCGCGGCAATCAACAGCACTGCTGCCATCAGCGCCAGCAGAGAGGCCAGCGCCAGATATTCCGAAGATCCTGACACCGCCATACCCGCCAGAGCAGACGCAGTTATGGCCGCCGTGGCGGAATCCGCCCCCACGACAAGATGCCGCGATGATCCGAACAGGGCGAACAGCGCCATCGGTATCAGGATCGTGTACAGTCCCGTCACCACAGGGGTGCCTGCGATTTTGGTGTAGCCCATCACCTCGGGGATCGCGAGACAGGCAAAGGTCAGTCCGGCAAGAACCTCAGTCGGCAGGGACGACCGCTTGATCGGCACGATACCCTGCAGGATGGGCAGTGGGAATTTGCCCTCTTCTCGGTGGGGGGTGGCCATGGGATCCCCTTTAAATTCAAACCTCTATTTGGTCAGCCTAGCCAGCTAGGGGATAAATTTCGATACCAAGTGTTGGGTGATCTGATTTTTTGTAACCTTATAGGGATTGCGCGTTGGCCTGCATCTGTGTGAGGCATGTCCTGCCCCGTTCCAAAGATTTCAACAGGATGGAATGCCAGTATGACCGACCCGCAAAAGCACATCTATTCGGTTCGGGTCTATTATGAAGACACCGACATGGGCGGCGTGGTCTATCACGCGAATTACCTGAAATACATCGAGCGCGCCCGGTCGGACTATGTGCGCCGGTTGGGCAATGACCAAAATGCGATGCGCGATGATGGGATCGTTTGGGTCATCCGGCGGATTGAGGCGGATTACCTGGCCCCGGCCAAGTTCGACGATGAGTTGACCATCGAAACTCATTTCATTTCACGCTCGGGCGTTCGGCTTACGATGGGGCAGTTGGTAAAAAGAGGCGAAACCGAGATTTTTCGTGCCACTGTCACCGCCGTTTGCATGAATGCACAGGGCAAACCGGTGCGGCTTCCGGCAGAGATTCGCGCATTGCTGTAACAAATTGCGGCGTTGGGGTGGTTCTGTTGGCTTTTCAGGACCATCTGGGTTAGCGTTTGGCAAAACAAGGCCAAACGAACGGCCAACAGGCAAAACAAAGAGCAGGTTCATGGAAGCTGAAACGCTGGCGCTGGCGCAGGAGATCGATTTCTCCATGTGGGGGCTGTATGCCCGCGCGACCTTTATCGTCAAACTGGTGATGCTGATGCTGATCGGCGCATCTATCTGGTCCTGGGGCATCATCATTCAAAAGCTGATCAACTACCGCGCGGCACGACGTGAGGCCCAGGTGTTTGATGAAAGCTTCTGGTCAGGGAACCCCCTTGATGAGCTGTTCGAACAGATTGGAACGCAGCCTGATGGCAGTTCGGAAAAGATCTTTGCCGCCGGTATGATCGAATGGCGGCGGTCTCATCGCACTGATGGCGGGCTGATCGCCGGGGCCACGGCGCGGATCGACCGATCCATGGACGTTGCCATCGCGAAAGAGGCTGAGACGCTGCAAAAGGGCCTTCCCATTCTGGCGACCGTCGGCTCGACCGCGCCGTTTATTGGTCTGTTTGGAACCGTTTGGGGCATCATGAACGCCTTTATCGAGATTGCCGAGCAACAGAATACAAACCTCGCCGTTGTGGCGCCGGGTATTGCCGAGGCGTTGCTGGCCACGGGTCTGGGCCTGCTGGCGGCGATCCCGGCGGTCATTTTCTACAACAAGCTCAGTGCGGATAGTGACCGGATCGTTGGCGGGTACGAAGCCTTTGCTGACGAGTTCGCCACCATCCTGTCGCGACAGTTGGACAGCTAACGATGGGCGCGGCAGTTCAGCAAAACGGTGGTGGGAACGGGCGCAGACGCGGGCGGCGTCGCGGCCGGGCGCAGCCAATGGCCGAAATCAACGTGACGCCGTTTGTGGATGTCATGCTGGTGTTGCTGATTATTTTCATGGTTGCGGCCCCGCTTTTGACCGTTGGGGTGCCTGTAGACTTGCCGAAAACGGCGGCCAGTGCCTTGCCCGGCGATAACGAAGAACCACTGACCGTAACACTGACCGCGGATGGACGCGTGCAGATCCAGACGACGGACGTGGTGCGCGAAGAGTTGATTGGCAAACTGCGCGCCATTGCGGCAGAACGCAGCAGTGATCGCGTGTTCCTGCGGGCCGACGGGGCGATTCCTTACGCGCAGGTGATGCAGGTAATGGGTGCGTTAAATGCGGGTGGGTTTTCCAATGTGGGTCTTGTGACCGATAGCGGCGGGCCGGCCCTGGACGAAGGTGGAGAGTGAGGCCGCGCGGTGGATACCGGCACCAAGATCTCGGCTATTGCCCATGTCGTCTTGATTGGATGGGCTTTTTTCGGCGGCACGTTCCGGTCCGACCCCCTGCCTATGGCTGTGCAGGAGGTGTCGGTGGTCTCGGTTGATCAGTTCGATGCTTTAACCGCACAGCGCACCGCGCCTGAGGTGTCGACACCCGTTGCCCTGCAACCGCCCGAAGTGCCCACCGAAGATGTGACACCGCCCGCACCGGTTGAAGAAGAACAAACCCCACCCGAGGTTGTGACCCCAGCTGAACCCGAGCCCGATCCCGTACCCGAACCGGTCGAGGCTCCGCCAGAACCCGAAGTGGTCGACGAAGCGCCGACACTGGATCAGCCCGAGCCAGTGACCGAAGTGCTGCCCGCGGCTCCGGGCCCCGAGGCGCAGCCGCGCCCCGCTGACAAGGTTGCACCGGAACCCATTGCGCCACCACCGCCCGAGGCGGAACCGGACGAAGTGGAAACGCCCGCTGTGTCGCTGGATGAGGGTGCGGATACCCAGCAGGAACAGCAGGATCAAACCGCTCCGGAAGAGGCCACGGATCAGATCGTGACCGAAGCCGAGGAAACCAAAGAGAACGCTCCGCGTACGTCCCCGCGACCGCAGGTGCGGCCAAACCGACCCGCGCCACCGGCAGATCCGGTAGTGGCAGAACCTGAGGAGCAGGAGTCGACGCCACCAACACAAGTTGACGAAAGCGCCGTTGAAGATGCTTTGGCCGAGGCTTTGCAAGAGAGTAGTGAGCCTGCTGGTCCTCCACTGACAAGCGGTGAAAAAGATGCAATGCGTCTGGCTGTGTCACAGTGTTGGAACGTGGGGTCATTGTCCACGGATGCCTTGCAAACGGTTGTAGTCGTTGGATTTTCATTGACCCGTGAAGGGAAGGTGGAAGGCGGTAGCCTGCGTATGATCGATAGCTCGGGCGGAACAACGGCGTCTGCTAAACAAGCTTACGAAGCCGCCAGACGGGCAATATTGCGCTGTGGCGCCAAAGGATACGACCTGCCTGCTGACAAATATGCTCAGTGGCAAGATATTGAGATTACATTCAATCCCGAGAGGATGCGGATCAAATGATGAGATTTCTGACCAGCCTATTGCTTGGCCTGACGATTATGACAGCGCCGGTATACGCACAGAGCGGACCGCTGCGTCTGGAACTGGATCAGGGGATCATTGAACCCTTGCCTTTTGCGGTTCCGAATTTTGTGCCTGACGGGCCAGCCGCGGCGCAATATGCCAACGACATCTCTCGAGTCGTAGCCGCCGACCTGACCGGTACGGGGCTGTTCCGCGAAATCTCATCGGACGCATTCATCAGTCGGGTCAGTAGTTTTGATGCGCCGGTCCAGTTTGCCGACTGGAAAGCCATCAACGCAGATGCGCTGGTGACGGGTGCTGTGAACGTCTCCGGCAACCGGCTGACTGTGCGATTCCGGGTGTGGGATGTGTTTTCGGGTCAGGAACTGGGCAACGGTCTGCAATTTGCAGGCACTACCGAAGGGTGGCGACGCATGGCGCATAAAGTAGCCGATCAGGTTTACAGCCGCATCACGGGAGAGGGCGGATATTTCGACAGCCGCGTGGCCTTTGTTTCCGAAAGCGGGCCCAAGGATCAGCGCCTGAAACGTTTGGCGATCATGGATTATGACGGAGCCAACGTGCAGTACCTGACTGACAGTGCCGCCATCGTCCTTGCCCCGCGCTTTTCGCCGTCGGGCGATCGGTTGCTCTATACCAGTTATGAAACCGGTCAGCCACGCATCTATGTTCTGGACGTCGACCGAGTGAAAAGAACCGAATTGCAGACGCAAGAAGGCACGATGAGCTTTTCCCCACGCTTTTCGCCCGATGGCCGCTCGATTGTTTATTCGCTGATTCAGGGCGGCAATACCGACCTGTGGAAGATGGACCTGGCCTCGGGCCAAAGCGTTCGTCTGACCAATACGACGGCCATTGAAACCGCGCCTAGCTATTCCCCGGACGGTTCGCAGATCGTGTTTGAAAGCGACCGCTCGGGCACACCGCAGCTGTATATCATGCCCGCCAATGGGGGTGAGGCAACACGGATCAGCTTTGGTCAAGGCCGCTACGGCACCCCGGTCTGGTCGCCGCGTGGCGATTTGATTGCGTTTACCAAGCAAAACAAGGGCCGTTTTCACATCGGTGTCATGCGTACGGATGGCAGTGAAGAACGACTGCTGACCTCATCCTTCCTTGATGAGGGGCCGACCTGGTCCCCCAATGGCCGCGTCATCATGTTTACCCGCGAAACGCAGGGGGCCAGCGGGCGGGCGACGCTGTATTCCGTGGATATTTCGGGGCGGAACTTGCATCCGGTGCGCACTCCGGATGGCGGCAGCGATCCGTCTTGGGGGCCATTGCAGAATTGATCGGGGCAGGCGGTTGGAAAAGTTCACAAAAATCCTGCACTGTGATACAGAGACGGCAATAAACCGATAAAACAACGAGGCACTTGAAATGAACGTATTGGGCAAAGTTCTGGCTATAGGCGCGCTGAGTGTAATCGCCGCCTGTACCAACAACGATCCATCGGCACTGGGTGGCGGTTTTGGAAATGGCGCAAATGGTGCCATTGCGCCGGGCTCGCCCAGCGATCCGCGCTCGCCCGCCTATTTCCAGCAAACTGTTGGCGACCGGGTATTGTTTGCAGTGGATCAGTCCACACTGACGCCACAGGCGCAAACGGTCTTGCAGGGGCAGGCAGACTGGCTTTTGGCCAACCCGGATTTCGTGGCTACTATCGAGGGTCATGCAGATGAACAAGGCACACGCGAGTATAACCTTGGTCTGGGCGCGAAACGGGCGAATGCGGCCCGCGACTATTTGATCTCGCGCGGGGTGGCAGGGAACCGCCTGACAACAGTCAGCTACGGCAAGGAACGCCCGATTGAGATTTGCAGCACCGAGGAATGCTATTCCAAGAACCGCCGCGCGGTTACGGTGCTGACCGGTTCAACCTTGGGGTAAAATGATGAGACTTGCAGGATGGGTTCTGGCCGCAGTTATTGCGACCGCCGGTGTGGCACAAGCACAGGATCAGCAGACGCTGGCGGATATCCGTCAGGAATTGACAGTGCTGCACGTGGAGATTCAACGTCTAAAGCGTGAGTTTTCGACGACCGGATCTCCGGCGCCGAACCTGTCTGGCAGTTCCATTCTGGAACGAGTCGACGCGATCGAGGCCGAGTTGCAACGCCTCACGAGCCAGACCGAGCAGCTTAATCAGCGGGTTCAGAACGTCGTGACCGATGGCACCAACCGGATCGGCGACCTGGAGTTCCGTCTGGTCGAACTGGAAGGCGGAGATCTGAGTACGCTTGGCGAAACCTCGACCCTGGGTGGTGATTCAGGAGCTACGGTCGGTTCTGCGGCACCCATTTCACCAACGCCCTCTTCGGTAAGTGAGCAGGGGGAACTGGCGATCGGTGAACAATCAGACTTCGAAGCTGCTGCGCTGGCCCTGTCCGAAGGGGATTTTCAGGCCGCAGCCGACCAGTTCGCGCAGTTCGATTCGTCGTATCCAGGCAGCCCGCTTGCGCCCGAAGCACATTTGAAGCGCGGGCAGGCGCTGGACGGATTGGGCGACACGCGTGAGGCCGCACGGGCGTTCCTGGCCAGCTTTACCGGCGATTCCGAAGGTGCGTTTGCCCCCGAGGCTCTGTTTGAACTGGGTGCCGCGTTGGGTCGTCTGGGACAAACCGAACAGGCTTGTATCACCCTGACAGAGGTTGGCGTGCGGTTCCCGGCCTCGGCCACAGTATCCGCCGCCACTCAGGAAATGGCTTCGCTGGGCTGTTCTTGACGGGCGAGGCCGAAACACTTCGATCTGAACTCCGCACGCGGCTGCCTGACCGACTGCCGCCACGTTTGGGTATCGCCGTGTCTGGTGGCGGGGATTCGGTGGCGCTGATGCATCTGTTGCATGAAATCGCTCAGGCCGAGCAGGTCGATCTGTTCGCTGCCACCGTGGATCATGGATTGCGCCCCGAATCGGCATCTGAGGCTATTTGCGTGGCCGAACAGGCCGCTGGATTGAATATCCCGCACGAAACGCTGCGGTGGCAGGGGTGGGATGGTGCGGGCAATCTGCAGGATCAGGCCCGTCAGGCGCGGTATCGATTGTTGACCGACTGGGCGAACCGGAATGACATATCGGCGATTGCTTTGGGACATACAGCCGATGATCAGGCCGAGACTGTTCTGATGCGGTTGGGCCGGGCGGCCGGTGTGACAGGATTGTCAGGGATGCCTTGGGTGCGGGACCAAAACGGCGTGTCGCTGCTGCGCCCGATGTTGGGAATCACTCGGCAAACCCTGCGCGGCTACCTGTCGCGGATCGGCGCAAGTTGGATCGAGGATCCGTCGAATCAGGACTTCAAATTCGACCGGATCAAAGCGCGTGAAGCCCTGACAGGGCTGGAACCGCTGGGGATTTCTGCACAATCGCTGTCGCGCGTGGCTGAAAATCTTGCACAAGCGCGTGAAGCACTGGCGCATTATACGCAGGAATCCGCACGACGAGTTACTGATATGGATAGCGGGGACATTTGCGTGGACCGCAACGGCTTTGAACTGCTTCCGGCAGAGATTCAACGGCGGCTGGTCATTGGAATCACCGTGTGGATCGCAGGACCGGGCTATCCACCGCGCGGGGCTGCGGTGGATCAGGCTGTGGCAGCCGTTCGGGATGCAAAGACCCTGACTCTGGCGGGCTGTTTGTTGATCCCACACGGCGATAAAATGTGGTTTTGCAGAGAGCTAAACGCCGTGGCGACAGAAATCACCACCCCGGAAAAGCTTTGGGATGACCGTTGGGTTCTGTCCGGCCCTCGGACCGTGGGCGCCGAGGTGCGTGCGCTGGGTGAGACTGGTTTGCCGCAGGTGCCGGAATGGCGCGCATTGGGCAAACCACGTATGGCGCTTTTGGCCTCGCCTGCCGTGTGGAGCGGTGAAAACCTGCTTGCTGCACCCCTAGTTGATTATTCCAACGGTTGGACAGCCGAAATGGCCCCACAAAGGCCCGAGTTTTACTCTTCGCTTTTATCGCATTGAACATGCTTGAATCATCTCTATTTTATAGGGCAAACCGGCAGACCCCCACCTGCCGAAATCTTTTGGGAGATATTCCTTGGGCAACGCTCGTAACATCGCCTTCTGGGTCGTTCTGTTTCTGCTGATCCTTGCACTGTTCAATTTCTTCAGTGGTCAGGGCGGAACGCTTCAGAGCAATGAAAGAACCTATTCCGATTTTGTCAGCGCAGTTGAAAGCGGCGAAGTCAAAAATGTGACGTTGGACGGTGAACAGATTCGCTATTCCACGCAAAGCGGCGCGACCTATGTCACCATCAAACCCGCCGATGCCGAAGTCACCAAGCTGCTGATCGACGAAAGCATTCCCGTTCAGGCCGTGAAACAGCAGCAATCCGGGTTTCAGTCCTTCCTGATCACGCTGCTGCCCTTCCTGCTGCTGATCGGTGTCTGGATTTACTTCATGAACCGGATGCAGGGTGGCGGCAAAGGCGGCGCGATGGGCTTTGGCAAGTCCAAGGCCAAGATGCTGACCGAAAAGCATGGTCGCGTGACCTTTGATGATGTCGCAGGCATTGACGAAGCTAAGGAAGAGCTGGAAGAGATCGTGGAATTCCTGCGCAACCCGCAGAAATTCAGCCGTCTGGGCGGCAAGATCCCGAAAGGCGCGCTGTTGGTTGGCCCTCCGGGTACCGGTAAAACGCTGTTGGCCCGTGCCATTGCGGGTGAGGCGGGTGTGCCGTTCTTTACTATCTCGGGCTCTGACTTTGTTGAGATGTTCGTTGGTGTCGGTGCCAGCCGTGTCCGTGACATGTTCGAGCAGGCTAAGAAAAACGCGCCCTGTATCGTCTTTATCGACGAGATCGACGCTGTGGGTCGCCATCGTGGTGCCGGTTACGGTGGTGGTAATGACGAACGCGAACAGACCCTCAACCAGTTGCTGGTCGAGATGGACGGGTTCGAGGCCAACGAAGGCGTGATCATTCTGGCGGCAACGAACCGTAAGGACGTTCTGGACCCTGCGCTGCTGCGTCCGGGCCGCTTCGACCGCAACGTGACTGTCGGCAACCCCGACATCAAAGGCCGCGAAAAGATTCTGGGCGTTCACGCGCGCAAGACGCCTCTGGGCCCCGATGTGGACCTGCGCATCATCGCGCGTGGTACGCCGGGCTTCTCGGGTGCGGATTTGGCGAACCTCGTGAACGAGGCCGCGCTGATGGCCGCGCGCGTGGGCCGTCGCTTTGTCACCATGGAAGATTTTGAGAATGCCAAGGACAAGGTGATGATGGGGGCTGAGCGTCGCTCGATGGTGCTGACCCAGGATCAGAAAGAAAAGACCGCCTATCACGAGGCCGGTCACGCCGTTGTCGGGCTGACCCTGCCGCTGTGTGATCCGGTCTACAAGGCGACGATCATCCCGCGCGGTGGTGCGCTGGGCATGGTTGTTTCGCTGCCGGAAATGGATCGCCTGAACTATCACCGTGACGAATGTGAGCAGAAGCTGGCCATGACCATGGCGGGTAAGGCCGCCGAGGTGATCAAGTACGGCGAAGACCATGTTTCGAACGGCCCAGCCGGTGACATCATGCAAGCGAGCCAATTGGCGCGCGCCATGGTGATGCGCTGGGGTATGTCGGACAAGGTCGGCAATATCGACTATGCCGAGGCGCATGATGGATACTCTGGCAATACCGCCGGGTTCTCGGTTTCGGCCCATACCAAAGAGCTGATCGAGGAAGAGGTGAAGCGTCTGATCCAGCAGGGTTACGAGCGCGCCCACCAGATTCTGACCGAACAGAACGAGGAATGGGAGCGTCTGGCACAGGGTCTTCTGGAATATGAGACGCTGACCGGGGACGAGATCAAGCGCGTCATGAACGGTGAATCGCCCAGCGAGGGTGATGATGATGGTGACAATCCCGACGAGGGCAGCGCGCCCAGCGTGACGGCGATTCCCAAGACAAAGGTCAAGAAGTCTCCGCCCGATGGTGGGATGGAGCCGGAACCTTCAGCTTAAGTACATCAGACCCGGGCATTGTCCCGGGTCTTTTTTGCTTCACTTCACAGTCGGGATACGTACGGTGCGAAGAGCCGTTGTCAGGAATTTGGAGCGAGGCCCCACATGCCGGTGATGCGAAAAACCGAGTATTCGGCGCAGGTTGTCTGGTTGGGGCATGTACCGTCAGGTGGCTCGCTGCGCGCCCGTCCGGTCGATCGGTTGGATCTTGATTTTGCCGGGGAAACAGGCGCCCGTCACGCAGGGGTCAATCGAGCCTCATGTATGCGTATGAAGAACCTGTACCCCGAAGATACTGAAATTCGAAATGTGCGTCAGTTGACGATTCTGTCGTCCGAAGAACTGGACGAGATCGCAAGTGAAATGGGGCTGGAAACGCTCGACCCCACCTATTTGGGGGCGTCGATGGTGCTAAAGGGAATACCGGATTTTACCCATATTCCGCCCTCATCGCGGCTGCAGGCCCCCGATGGGCTTACGATGACCGTTGATATGGAGAACCGCCCTTGCATCTATCCAGGGAAAGAAATCGAATCTGACATTCCAGGCTATGGCAAGACGTTCAAACCCGCTGCCAAGGGCCGTCGTGGCGTCACGGCCTGGATCGAACGTCCGGGAACGTTGAAGCTGAACGACTCCGTCTCGCTTTTTGTGCCGGATCAGCGCGCGTGGGAACCCTTATAAGCCTCGGAATGTTGCGCTAACAGCGCCAGAACTGGGTCAACGCCGTTTCACGCCATGATTATGTCGGAATTCATATCCATTGCGATTGTACACGACGGTATGGATTGATCAGCACCGACGTATTGCGTCGGCACGCACGGCATTCAATCAGGGACCCTGCCCAATGAGCTACAAATCCGACATCGAAATCGCCCGTGAGGCGAACAAGAAGCCGATTCAGGAAATCGGTGCGAAAATTGGCATCTCCAGT
>NZ_JBQFUN010000010.1:0-158396 GCF_056539205.1 Ruegeria sp. BC5 | reverse complement strand
ACTGGAGATGCCAATTTTCGCACCGATTTCCTGAATCGGCTTCTTGTTCGCCTCACGGGCGATTTCGATGTCGGATTTGTAGCTCATTGGGTGCTGGGCTCCGTGCAAAGTAGGTTTAACGAACTCAAACCCGTCCGCATCTGCGACCGGGGAGGAATCGAATACTTTCTTTACGGTAAATAATTTTTCCCTTGGGTCAACCTTGGAAATACGAGGACATGACCGAAAGGGCATTTGTTACCCAATGGGGTCACGGATCACGCGTACCGTTTGCGCACCGCGCTAAGCCCCAACAACCAATCCTCAACGATGCGTAATTCCGGGAATGCTTTTTGCGTTGGGCTTTTAAGAAGATAATACCCAGACTGTGTTCGCACCGAGACGTCCTGAATTGGTCTGACCAACGCGCCGCTTTCAAGCAGTGGGTCGACAAGATGGGCCCAACCCAATGCGACCCCCAATCCATCGACTGCAGCTTGTATAGAGAGAGGATAGGTGTTGAAGGCCACAGCGCGTTCCATCAATGAGGTCGAAATATCATTGCCGTTGAACCACGTGTGCCATGTCATCCATTCCGCGTGACTACTTGTCACCTCAATCAGATCCAACTCTGGCAAAGCAGTTAAATCTGTCACCGTCGGATTACTATTGAGATACTCCGGGCTGCAGACCGGAAAAACAGTTTCCCCAAATAACAGCTGAGCATCATATCCAGGCCATTCCCCATCCCCGCGCAATATCGTCAAATCCATCGAATCTGACAGGCACTCTGCATCACTGTCGGAAGACACCAACGAAATACGAATGCGATCATTAGATTTGTTGAATTTTCTTAGCTGTGGCATCAACCAGAGTGACGCAACCGAGTTGGTCGCAGAGATCGAGACTGTGTTGGCCTGATGTTTAGCCAGCATGTCACGGCTAACATCCCGCATCAGGTCCAGCGACTTTTCCACAGTTGCCAACAAAATCGCACCTTGCTGCGTCAGCGAAACCGAGCGATGACCTCTGACAAACAGCGGAACATCATAATGCTGCTCCAGCAGTCGCACCTTGCGGCTGATTGCCGTTTCCGAAATGTTGAGCACCTTGCTGGCCTGCGCAAAACTCTGCGCCTTCGCAGCCGCTTCAAATGCCAAAAGGTAATCGAGCGGTGGAAGGACTTTCCCGGTAATTGGCGCTTTCTTTGGCATCTGAAGGCGGTTTCCCAATCTGAAGATGATCGCAATCAAAAACATTTGCCCGTTTCGACTGGAAACCGATCAGGCAACTGACTGTTAAAATAGTAAAAAGTCAGATTTGCCTCAAGAATTTATAGGCAATGCCTCTCAAATTTCTGTTCTGCGTCTCGTGAAAACTTAGGCAGAATGAGAAAATTCGGGGCCGGAAGAGTCCGCAGATAAGAAATGTACGTCACTCAGGGAGCAAACATGAAACTCACAAACCTATTTTCTGCTGCAACCTTGGCAGCGGTAGCGGGCACCGGAGCGTTCGCCGAAGACAGCAGCGATCCGATCGTCATTCCAATTCACAACTGGTCCAGTCAGATCGTGATGTCTTACGTTACAGGTCAACTACTCGAAGAGATCGGTGACAACGTCGAATACGTCACAACAGACAGTCAGGCGGTCTACGAGTCGGTACGCTTGGGCGATGTCACACTTGAGATGGAAGTCTGGGAAGGTGCATTTGGCGCATCCTTCCGCGCCGCGCTGGAAAAGGGTGGTCTGCATGATGCAGGCGATCATGATGCAGTCACGCGCGAGGATTGGTGGTATCCGATGTGGACTAAGGAATCCTGCCCCGGCCTGCCTGATTGGCAAGCTTTAAACGACTGCGCGCATCTTTTCGCAACAGCGGAAACCGGGGACAAAGGCCGGTATCTGGATGGACCCGTCGACTGGTTGAAGCACGGTAAGGAACGTGCCGAAGCGCTTGATTTGAATTTTACGGTTATCAATGCGGGTTCGGCTGCAGCCCTTTGGGCCGAGATCGGAGCGGCAGAGGCGGATAAGAAACCTGTTCTGGTCTTCAACTGGACACCCAACTTTGCCGAAGCTGTCTGGCCCGGTGAGTTTGTTGAATTTCCGGCCTGGGAAGATGGTTGCGACAAAGATCCATCCAAAGGTCCGAATCCCGATGCGTTGTATGATTGCGGAAACCCAGCCAGCGGTTACCTGAAAAAAGCCGCGTGGGATGGCATGAAAGATAAGTGGCCGGCTGCCTACTGCGTATTGACTGAAATTTCGTTCACCAACCCGCAAATCGCGGAAATGGCCAAGCTGGTCGATACAGACGAGCTGGAACCGGAAGAGGCGGCAGCCGAATGGCTGGACGCTAACCGCGCTGTTGTTGACCCCTGGATCAGCGCCTGCAGTTGATAAACCGGTCATTCGCGACGAAACTGGCGCGGCCTTGCTGATCTCGGTGAAGCGAGGCCGCGCCTAACAAGAAAGAAGGCAGCCATGTCCGCCACAGCGCCCGTCATCTCAGCCAAAAACGTCTGGAAACTGTTTGGAGCCTCTCCTGAGACCTATCTGAAATCTATGCCCGCGGGTCGCAGTTTCGACGAGATACGTGCGGACGGTTACATCGCCGGGGTCAAAGACGTCTCGATTGAAGTTGGCCGGGGTGAAATGCTGGTCATCATGGGGCTGTCCGGATCAGGTAAGTCTACTTTGGTACGGTGCTTTTCACGTCTTCATGACATTACCGGCGGCACGATTGAGGTTGACGGTCAGAACATCATGAGCCTGAGCGAGCGCGACCTGATCGAGTTGCGACGCAACAAGATGGGCATGGTGTTCCAGTCCTTCGGTCTGCTGCCGCATCGTACGGTTCTGGATAACGTGGCCTTCCCGCTGGAAATGCGCGGTCAGGATCGCCATGACCGACGAGAACGCGCATTGGAAGTAATCAAGCTGGTGGGCCTTGAGGGTCGTGAAGAATATTTCCCGCGTGAACTCAGCGGCGGGCAACAGCAACGGGTCGGCATCGCCCGGTCCCTGGCGATTGAGCCGGATATTTGGTTCCTGGATGAACCGTTCTCCGCCCTTGACCCTTTGATCCGGCGTGAAATGCAGGATGAATTCCTACGGCTTCAAGAGATGCTGGGTAAAACCATCGTCTTTATTACTCATGATTTTGACGAAGCGCTGCGTTTGGCAGATCGGATCGCGATCATGCGCAATGGCGCGGTTGAACAGTGTGACACACCCGATCAAATCGTCATGAATCCTGCCACTGAATATGTGGCGAAATTTACCGAGGACATCGACAAAGCCCGCGTGGTGCATGCGAAAGGGCTGGCGAAACCGGTCAACGGGCACGCCTTGGAAGGAGCTCCGATCAATGGTGGCGCAACGATCCACGAACTTGCGCGAGTTCTGGTCAATGACAACCGCATCCTTTTGCCGGTTGCAGATGACAAAGGCGTTATCACCGGTGTCCTGGAACGCGACACCGCTCTGAATGTTCTGCTCGGAGCCGAATAATGGCGACGCTGTCCACTGATCTGACGGAGACTTCGGACAAGCCGTGGGGACGTACACGGGTACTTACCGCGCTGCTTGCAGTGGCGTTTGCACTGATCCTTGCCAAAGCCGCTGGTATTCTGCCTGAATGGCTGAACCGCATCCCCGAAGCGGCGATCCCGCCCACCGCACAAGTTCTGGATGCGATCTTCAACTTCATCCAGAATGACCTGGGCCTGATATACGTCACCCGCTTCATCGCGGAAGGTCCGCTTGAATTCCTGCTGGATACATCGGCCAACCTTTTGGAAGGCAAGCGTCGCTGGCCCTATCTGGGACCGATCCCATGGTCTGCGATTGCCGCCGTTGCCGCGGTTGTGGGTTATGCTGTCGGTGGATGGAAGTTGGCCGCTTTGGGCGCGGGCACCTTTATCTGGACCGCAGCAATCGGCCAGTGGAAGATCGCCATGCAAACAATGTCGGTGATCGTGGTTGCAGCACCCCTGGCGTTCCTGCTGGGGCTGGCTTTGGGTATTGCCGCATGGAAATACGGTTGGTTCGAGCGGGTCCTGAAGCCCATCCTGTCCATATTGCAAACCCTGCCCTTCTTTACCTACCTGCTGCCTGCGGTGATTTTCTTCAAGGTGGGTCCAACCGCCGGGGCCGTTGCAACGATTACGTTCGCAATCCCGCCGATGATCCTGATGACAACGCTGGGGCTCAAGAAGGTTAGCCCCGAAGTGATCGAAGCGGGTCAGATGTCCGGCTGTACTCGCTGGCAGATGCTGCGCCATGTATACATTCCGGCAGCGCGCACCGAAATTCTGGTTGGCGTCAATCAGGTGATCATGCTGTGTCTGGCAATGGTCGTTCTGACCGCCTTTATCGGAATGCCGGGTCTTGGCGCTAAACTGTTGGCGATGATGGGAAGTTTCAAGCTCGGACGATCCTTCGAGATTGGCATCACTATCGTCCTTTTGGCCGTGACTTTGGACCGGATGTCCAAGGCCTGGGTGGTCAAGCAACCAGTTCACTTTGAACGCAACACGCCCTGGTGGAAGCGGCATCAAATCTCGCTGGTCGCACTGGGTCTGTTCATCGGGTTTATCCTGCTATCGCAGGTATTCCCGATCCTGGCTGAAGTTGGCCGCAAACAGCACCTGAGCCAAGGCAAGGAAATTGACGTGGTGATCAAGTCGTTCCTGGCGATCGACGCCATCAAGGGAACAACTGAATGGTTGCGCTGGTTCCTGAACGTCAAGGTTCTGATCCCGTTCCGGGACACGCTGCTGGCGATCCCGACCCCCGCCTTCATCCTAATAGTCGTTGCCTTTGCCTATTGGGTCGGCGGACGCCGCCCAGGTATCTATGCGGCAGTGTTTTTTACCATCGTCGCATTCTCGGGTTGGTGGGACCGGTCGGTGATCACTCTGTATACAGTTATCTCGGCTGTTGCGCTGGCCACACTGATCGGAATACCGCTGGGCGTAATCGCTGCCCGGTCCGAACGCTGGTCGAAAAGCATCCTTCTGGCCTGCGACACCGCGCAGACCTTCCCCAGCTTTATTTATCTTATCCCAGCGATCATGTTGTTCGGTGTCAATGACGTGGCGGTTGTGTTCTCGATCCTGATCTTCGCCGCCGTACCGCTGATCCGGTACACTATTATTGGCCTCAGCAGCGTCCCGCCGGAAATGACCGAAGCCGCCGACATGTCCGGCTCAACCCGTCGCCAAAAGCTGATGTCGGTACAGTTCCCACTGGCTCTGCCAACTATGGCGGTCGGGTTCAATCAGGCCATCATGTTCGCCTTTTTCATGGTCATCATCGCAGCCTTTATCGGCACGCAGGACCTTGGGCAAGAACTTCAGCGAACGCTGGCCGGAACCGAGTTGGGCAAAAACTTTGTCCTCGGCCTGAACGTGTCGCTGATGGCGCTGACCTTTGACATGGCGATCAGCAGCTGGGCGGAACAGCGTAAAAAGCGACTGGGGCTCGATTAAGATGGCACAACAGCAAAACATGCGTACTGTCGCCCGGTTCGACGATACCGGCTTTGTTAGAATGCACATGGACGGTCTGCTCGACGAACAGGTCTGGTGGAAGAATGTCAGCTTTGACGAAGTCACCGGGCAAGGGAGTTATCTGATGAAGATGGCCCCGGGAACGCGCTCGAATCCGCATATTCATCATGGTGCGGAAGAGTTCTTTGTCCTCGAAGGCGATCTGACTGATCACGACGGTTTCAGCTATCGCAGCGGTGACTTCGTCAGTTTGGCCGCCGGTTCCAGCCATTTTTCGCGCACCGAGGCGGGATGCCTTTTGGTGGTCACGCACCGCGGTGCAACCGAGTCCATTCAGGAAGGTGCATTATGAATGTGAAACCGGTTTTCGAAGTGCCTTACGAACGTAGCGGGGTTCTGGCCCCCGGTCTTCCGATTCTACCGCATGGAACGGAACGTCATCCCGTCCCTGGCGCAGGGTCGCGGGCGGTTTCGGTGTCCAAAGGCGACACGATCACATTGCTGGATCGCGATGGGATGCAACCCGCCGAGATGGTGTTCTTTGCCCCCGATCGAAGCTCGGACGCTGCCATGCTTGGCGCGCAGGGGCACGGTCGACCAGAGGGGCTGATTGCGACTCTGGCGAATGGCTCGGTTTCGGGCAAGAAAGTGCTACGCGCGTTAGAGGTTGCAGGTTTCGATATCGGACGCGGGGATGCGATCCGGGCTTTCTCGGATGGATCACGGCCCGGCGACATGGCGCATTTTGTGGCGGAATGCGACGGTCTTCTGATCGTCTCTGCTCCCGGCGAAGCGATGCGACCCGAAGACAACAACCCGCCGACCGACATTATCCTGTACATTCAACGTGCCGCTCCTGGCTTGGAAAAACCCAACGTGGGCCCGCCCGATCCTCTGGCCGACCCACTCAAGGATATCAACATTCAGCCTGGCAATGCCAAATCTTATGAGGTCAAAGCCGGGGAGTTCATCCAGATCGTGGATGTCAGGGGCCGCGAATGTTCAGACTTTCAGGCGTTCAGCCGACGTGCACTGGATCAGGGGATCGAACGCGAGATTGATCCCACCACGACACGTAGCCTGATGGGCAGTTTGTATCCGCAACCAGGCATATTCTCAAAGTACTGGTCGGTGGATCAAGAACCCCTGGTCGAGATCGTGCAGGATACGTGCGGCCGCCACGACACGTTCGGGCTGGCCTGCACAGCTCGGTATTATGAAGACTTGGGCTATCCTGGCCATGTCAATTGCTCGGAAAATATCAACAAAGATCTGGACCAGTATGGCATCCGGCCCCGCGCAGGTTGGCCTGCGATCAACTTCTTTTTCAACACGATGCTGGATGATGACAATGCCATCGGCATGGATGATCCGTGGTCGCGACCCGGAGATTTCGTGCTGCTGCGCGCGCTGACAGATCTTGTCTGCGTCAGTACCGGCTGCCCCTGCGACATTGACCCGGCCAATGGTTGGAATCCAACCGACATTCAGGTGCGAACTTACAGAGCGACCGAAGATTTCAAACGGTCCTACGGCTACAGAAAATCTGCGGAGGCGGATGTGGAAGAAACCAAGAAAACAGCATTTCACGACTGCTTTGCACGTCATACCCGTGATTTTGTCGAATACAACGGGTATTGGCTGCCCAATACGATGACCAATCATGGCGCGATCGCAGAATATTGGGCCTGTCGGGACAAAGTCGCCGTAATGGATCTGAGCCCACTTCGCAAATACGAGGTTGTTGGCCCGGATGCCGAAGAGCTGATGCAGCTTTGCGTGACCCGCAACATGAAGAAGCTGAGCGTCGGTCAAGTTGTCTATACGGCAATGTGCTATGAACATGGCGGCATGATCGACGATGGCACTGTCTATCGGCTGGGAGAGACCAACTTCCGATGGATCGGCGGCAACGACACCAGTGGTTTGTGGCTGCAGGAACAAGCGCGCAAGCGCAATATGAATGTCTGGGTGCGAAACTCTACAGATCAGTTGCACAATATCGCGGTACAGGGGCGGCACAGCCGCGACATCCTCTCGCAGATATTCTGGACGCCACCCCAGCAGCCAACAATTGAAGAATTGCCTTGGTTCCGGCTTACCGTGGCCCGGGTCGGGGATGTGCGCGGAACCTCGGTCGTGATTTCCCGAACCGGATATTCCGGCGAGTTGGGATATGAAATATTCTGCCACCCCAATGATGCTGTCGAGATTTTCGACCGTGTATGGGAAGTTGGTCAGGATTATGGAATTGCCCCGCTTGGTCTTGCCGCCCTCGACATGTTGCGGATCGAAGGCGGCTTGATCTTTGCCGGGTCCGAATTTGACGACCAGACCGATCCGTTCGAGGCCGGGGTCGGTTTTACCGTCCCATTGAAATCTAAGACCGATGATTTCATCGGGCGCAGCGCAATTGAGGAACGCAAGGCTCACCCTCACCGCAAGCTGGTCGGGTTTGATATAGAAGGTGGAACAGTGCCTTCTCCGGGCGATTGTGTACGTGTCGGAAAAGCGCAGGTCGGCGAAATCACCAGCGCGATGAAGTCACCCATCTTAGGCAAGGTCATCGCCCTTGGGCGTGTTGCATCAACCCATGCGCTGGAGGGGCACGACATTGAGATCGGTCAACTGGATGGGCAGCAAAAGCGCCTTAAGGCAAAAATTGTTCCGTTCCCGCATTTTGATCCAACTAAAGAGCGCGTGAAAGGTGTTTACCCCAGTAAAAATGTCCCGGATGCGGCCGAATGAAAACTTGACTGCCAAACAAACGGCCAAAGTTGTGGCCGTTTGTTTTCTGGAGCTTGTCATCGCAACTTCACCAACAACTGGCTTCGCGGACAAATGTGACCGGGTTTCCGCGCTTGAAAACTATAATACCACGGGCGTTTCACCGAATGGAGCGATGTGCAAAACGTTTGTCGGCCTGGACAATGTCCAAGGCGTTTCATGCCGATGGGAGTTTCCATTCCGGGACTCTGAAGCCATTCGCGCGTTTAACGACCTCTGGACTGAAGTAACACTTTGCAAAGAGGGAACTTGGACGCAAGACGACGGATCAGTCAACCACCCTGATAGTTACGTGCTGAGGGAGCTTTTCACTTCAGAAGGCTTTATTCGCGTTGCCCAAAAAGATAAGGGCCAAATCAATCGTACATTGGTGTTTTTGAGTCTCGAACATCACAATTGATGCAGTCGGTGTACATCGCCCACCAGCCACGGAAACCATCATCCCAATGGGTCAGAGGCCAACAATGCACTAACAATCAAACTGGACCAGTCAGATGAGGCTGCTCAGAAATCCACGCATTGTGCCACTCATTCTCTCAGCCGTCGCCGCTTAAGACTTGGTTGGGATAACCACCCGACCACTTAATCCTCCTAACGCGGCAGATTTTCCCAGGTCGAAGTGCGCACCGTATGCCTTGAGAAGATCAACCGCGATTGCCAGCCCCAGCCCGCTGCCTCTTACCGAAGTGTCAAGCCGTCCACCAGAGCGTAGCGCTTCGCGTATTGCGTCCTCTGGGATACCTGGGCCGTCATCTTCGATACAGATCTCGACACAGTCTTCGTGACGTTTTGCGGTCAGTTTTACTTTGCCACGACACCATTTGACTGCGTTATCCAGTAAGTTCCCAAGAACCTCTTCGATATCCTGCGTATCCATGCGCACCCAAAGCTCAGGATCGCTTTTGACTTCCAGTATTTTATCCTCTCTCTCAGCGATCGTAGTAAACAACCGTGCGAGACGTTCGACTGAGTGTGAAACGTCCGTACGCGAATGGGTCAACTCAGCCGTGTTTAGAGCCCGGATTCGCGCGAGTGACCGACCGAGTTGAGAGTCGATCCGATCTAAAGCTTCGTCAGCGATACCTGTGTCGACACCGGCCTGTGACATAGCCTGTAGTTCATTTCTCAGAATAGTGGCTGGCGTTTTCAGAGCATGTGCCAGATCAGCGGCTTGCCTGCGTGAGCCGGATACAATGTCCCGATTGCGATGCAAAAGCTGATTCAGATCATCGACCAAAGGGGCCACTTCGTCCGGGTAATCCGTGGGTGCCAGATTGTCATCCGTGTCCCAACGATGGGCGACATCCGCACGCAATTTACGAAGAGGACCCAGGATTGCGGACATCAGCATCAATGAACTTGCAACACCGATCAAGCCAACCAAACCAAACACCGGTAGAAGACTACGCTGTGCCGCCCGTCTTTCATTGACCAACTGCGCCTGGCTTTCCGCGACACTAATTCCCCAGACAGTTCCATCTTCGAAAGAAATTTTTTGGTATGCGCTGCGCAACGCTTCCCCCTCGGGGCCGGAAGTGTTCCAAAGGGTTGCATCTTCAGAGATGTCAGGTGGTTCAGCGATTGTTTCGTCAAACAAAGATGCCGACGTGTAAACCTCGCCGTTGCCGGTGGTAACCTGCCAGTATCTGCCGGAATATGGCGCGCTGTATGCCGGATCAAACATGAGATCACGCAGGGCATCCGGGTCTTGTGTCGTAACGCTCAACCCAACGACAAGCTGGGTGTGGCGATCTCGAAGCGTAGCGTCGAACCTGTTTGAAATTCGGGCATCGATAAACGAAAAAACAGCCAGAGTGCCCACGCCAACGGACAATGCCCCAGATGCAATCCCTCCAAGCAGTGCCCGTTGACGCAGCGACAACATCAAACTGAATCGATCATATATCCGCGACCCCGGACCGTTGTTATCAGGTCAGGTCCCAATTTGTTGCGCAGCCGGTTTATGAAAACCGCAATGGTATTCGAATCTCGGTCACCGTTATATTCGTAGATATGTTCCGAAAGTTCGGATCTGGGGATCAGGCGACCGGCGTTGTGGGCCAGGTAAGTAAGAACGGCTATCTCCTGGGCTGTTAAGTCGATCGGAACGCCATCAACAGTCACCCGCCCATTGCGTGTATCAAGAACGACATTGCCCATCTCGATAACAGGATTCAGCTGCCCACTCTGACGGCGCAAGATGGCGCGGACACGCGCGGCCAGCTCGGGCAAATGGAATGGTTTGGTCATGTAATCATCTGCACCGGCATCCAATCCGTCGACCCGTTCGCTCCAACCATCGCGTGCCGTCAGGATCAGAACCGGAGTTTTTATACCCGCGCTGCGCCAGTCGCGCAAAACCGAGATGCCATCTCGTTCCGGAAGCCCGAGATCGAGGATGATCATGTCATATGGTTCGGTAGTTCCCAGATGCTGAGCATCAACTCCGTTGTGGACAATATCGACCACGCGGCCTTCAGCATTCAGCAGCTTTTTGATCTGTTCGCAAAGGTGCGGTTCGTCTTCTGCGAGTAATACTCTCATACTTTTATCTATAGGCCTGCGACCGAAATTTTAACCACTATTTTTTGCCACCACCATTACCGTTGCCACCGGAGTTGCCGTTACCGTTGCCACCGGAGTTGCCGTTACCGTTGCCGCCGGAGTTGCCGTTACCGTTACCGCCGGAGTTGCCGTTACCGTTGCCACCGGAGTTACCGTTACCGTTGCCACCGGAGTTGCCGTTACCGTTGCCACCGGAGTTGCCATTACCGTTGCCACCGGAGTTGCCATTACCGTTGCCACCGGAATTGCCGTTACCGTTGCCGCCACTATTGTTGCTCTGATTGCCCTTACTGCTGGTCTGGCTTTGTGTGTTGGATTTGGCAGAATTGCCTGATGTGGACTTGGCTGCGTTTGAAATCTGGCGTCCGATATTAGAACGATTGGGCACAACGACACCGGTTTGAGCATTCACAATAACACTTATGATCTTCCCATTGGGTTTCTTTACGAGGATCCGATAGTAGACCTTGTCAGTCTGGAACGCGCGCGCATCGACCGGCGTTCCACCAAAGACTTTTTCAACGCCTTTTAGAACCCTCTTTAACCTGATGGTGCTGCCCGTCGTTGTCACTTTGCGCAATTCGGATTGCTTTAGTTCGCGCACAGCAGCATGCCCTTCCCCAACCTGGAGAAAGGCGAACAGACAAGCGATGATAAAAAGCTTTCTCATCCTCAGTACTCAATATCGCGTAATCGCGCCTCAATTCTACAGATTTTAAGATGAACTGGCGATGAACGGTCGGTTCGTCGCAGGTTCAACGATAATAGGCTTAAATTTGTCAGTTAGTTCCCGATTCCGACACGCGCACTCGTGCTGTCATGTTTCTACGCATTGCATCGTGTGCGGAAATTCGCATTCAACAAACGAGGACCGTCATGAAGATCAATACGACCGGCCTAATGAAAGCCTCTGCAATCGCAATCGCCTTGCTGGGATCCACGGCAATTGTTGGCGCATTCACGTTCCCTGATGCCGCCTATGCCAAGCAAGGCAAAGGAAACGGCGGTGGCAACGGTAATGGTGGTGGCAATGGCGGCAATGGAAATGGGGGCGACAAGGGCAACAGCGGTGGTAAAGGCCATGGCAACAGTGCGAGTAGCGGCAAAGATAAAAACAAGGGTAACGGGTCAGCCGCATCCACGAACGGAGCAAGCAAAGCGGCCGGAAAATCTGGTCACAAGTCAAAAGGCTCCGCAGGGGTCAATTCGAGGTCTTCTAAGAAGGGTCAATTCTCTCTGAAAGGCTTGCTTGGCGGTAATAAAAAGCAAACTGCAAAAAAAACGCAAAGGAAGGGAATTGGTGGCCTGTTCAAAGGTAGCAAGCCAGTAACCACCGCAAAACAAACAAAGACTACTTCGGTCAAGCGGTCCCTGCGCCCGCCAAGCAGAAAAGCAACGATTCTGGAAGATAGTACGCTTGCGCTTGAATCGCGCAATCTCGGCAAGCTAAACGGCGCCATTAACTCCAGCCCCAAAGCAAAGCTCGCGCATATTGCAAACGGTCAGTATAAGAAAGGTACCGGACCGGTCAGCCTTGCAGCGGGCCTTGCCGTTGCGGACACCGAATTCAATCACATCATGGGTGAAGACAACACGTTAAGCCCCAAAGACGTGAAAGAAATCAACGCAGCGCTAGATTACTTGGACGAAGCCCCTCTGTCATTGGAGGAAGCTGAGGATATCCTCGCCAATGAGGAAGCCAACCCTGGGACAACTGACCCTGAAGCTTTGGAAGACGCGCAAGCCGTTAAAGATGCGCACGACTTAACCACGGATGAAGATGGTAATCCGATTGATCGACCTACGGAAGATCAGTTGGCGGCCGCAGAAGCCGTGCATCAGGCAGAAGACAACCTTTTGGATCACCACAAGGGCGGGTTTTCAGAAGATGACGCCATCGCAACGCAACAGCAGGACAATGTTCTCGACGCTGTACGAGCCTCTAATCCTGACGAGGAAGCCGTCAAAACCGCGCTTGGCAGTTCGTATGACGAAGACAAGTATGATGACGACGATCACGATGAGGATGAAGCCAATACAGATCCGGTCGATGACGGTCAGACGCCTGAGGGAGAACAAGTGGAAGAACTTGTTAGCAACGGCTAAGTATTCTGCCAACGAGACTCCGGGCGACGCTTTTGCCTTGCATTCGTCTAACATGAACCAGAAAAAGTACCTTAATTCTGAACCTTAGCTTAACACAGCAAAAAAGCCCGCTCGGATTGGAGCGGGCTTTTGCATTTGTGTTTTCCCGGGTAGGACGTTTCCCGCGAAAACTGCGGACGTCAAGATGTAGGGTCAGACGTCCTTCTTGCTCTTTCAAGCTGCTCATTCCTTGCGATAGCTTTCAGAGCAATTTCGACAGGCGGGAAACGCCCGCTTCTGGATTTCGTGCTGTTAGACAAGTGTTTGCGCGCGGTAGAACGTGGTGGTTCCAAGTGTACAGGAACCTGATCCATAGCGCTTTCAGTGGCAGACTTAATCATGCAGTTCCCCTTCCAGGGAGCCAAGTACCCATAACTGTCTCGGCTCGGTGGAAGGAGTATGCGCGATGCCTGTTGAACACCACGAGAACACATTGTTCACCTTTGGTTAAAGTTGTCGCCGGAACGTAAACAATGTGTTGAATTGCTCTTCGCCGCTTGTAACCAAACTATAAATTTGGGTTGCTCTAAATATTATTCGAATAACATCAGCCATGCTTGGCTTTGTGCCATAGCTTAGCCGTCGATCAGACCAAAGGGTGTCTTGCTCGGTTTTATGGCTAACGAGGCGCGTTGCAGAACTGGCATTCCATTGCTGTCAACCGAAGTTAGCTGTTTCAGCGTCTCTGGGCCTGCGGCCTGCTTGAATTTTTCGATTTAACAAGTGCAACAGTTCGACTTGATTAGAGGCACCCGTCTTCGAAAATACCGAGCTTAGGTGCGAACGAACAGTCGTTGGGCAGACAGTCAGGGCTTCTGAAACCTTTTTAACTGTCATTCCTTCCTTCAGCATAGCGCAAACCCGAAACTCGCACCGGCTGAGCCCTGCTGGATTTTGAGGGCCCAGGATTGGAACATGCTCGGTATCCGAAACTTCTTTCAGATTATGATTGCGACCCTTCTCCAGATACGAGGAGATTGAACCAGGCGTTCGCTTGCACCAACCTGACGCCAGTGTCGGCGCCAACATGGCTAGTAGGTCCAGCTCATATTGGGCAGGTTCATGCCTGAAATGCAGCTCGATGTGATCCACATGCCCGCCGGTTGTATCAAGCGGAACCACGATCACCTCGCCCAACGCCTTTAAATTGCCCTCAAAATGACAAAGCGTTGCTGTGTTGCCCGCAACCAACGCGTCTGACAACGTCCAAATTGAGCCCACCCGTGCCGTCAGAAAACTTTCACCCAGAACCCGTTCCACCAGAGTTTGAGGTTGAGAGGGCCAAACCTTTCCTTCCTCGCTGCAACACCGGGCAATATATTTTACTTTTCGTTCCACCTTAAGTGTACGTGCAATTAATGCGGCATCCGCATTAACCAACTTTATTAGCTTATATAAAACCTGTGGAATGGAGTTTTTGCCCGTTAAAGCATGCGTCCATTCCATAACAAAGTTGAAACTATTTTGCGCCTGGGCGCTCTTGGAGAAACTGATACTCATTACCCTACTAACCAATACAACAAACGTTGCGAGGCAGAACTTTCTGCCGCGGCCCCACCGCAATTACAAACTTGTTCGGGGTTCATGGGCCCAGCAACTGATTTTAAGACCATGCCTATGGGGCAAAAAAGAGTGAGCAGCTTCCAATATTTGCATAACTATCTGTAATTATAACATAAAACCTAGATACCGAAAAATAAACTCCCGACACTTGGATGCCTCAAAGAAAAGATTTAGCGACGAGTATTATTGAGCTTTCCAGCCACAGTTGCACTTCGAATCGCCGCATTGTTTCCAGACTGACTGATTCGATTGAAGATTAAAGGCTTGTTAATGCAGTATTTATTTTAATCTCCCTTAAGAAGCCTCAATGGTAATTGTCTCGCCTAATACGTGTATTTTTCCTATTTTTCGCGGAAGGCGGAAGTTTTTATCACCGCTACCGTTATTTCAGAGCCAATGCGAAATGCCTGGCTTGCGCTGCGACAAACGTAGCGTGGATTTCAATTTAACCTTTCGGGGGAAACATGACCAAATTTATGAAGAAGTTTGTCAAAGAAGAAAGCGGCGCGGCAATTGTTGAATATGGCCTTGCCCTTTTGGTTGTCGCGTCAATTGCGGTTGGTGCGTTCTCGTATCTTGGAACCACCACTAACACGAACGTAACGGGTGCTTGCGCAGCTCTGGGTAGCGCAACCTGCTGAACCATTGGTTCCTTGCGATTTGCAAACCACAACAACATTCTGCGCCGTCCCATCCGTGTAGCGGCGCAGAATACACCGCCGGGATTTTCGAAACCTAATCACTGACATTTCGAAATTTTTGAGCGTAACTTTTGGAGACAGAGATGCGTATCAGACCAGTTATTACCACATTATTCGGAATTGCGATTGCTTCAGGCTCTGTGTTCCTGGCGAAGGATTACATCCAATTTAACACGACTGCACCCAGTGCTACGACGAACGCCGATCTCGTTGAGATCTACGTTGCGCGCTCAGAAATCGCATTTGGTCAAACAATAGAAAGTCATCACGTCACAACTCATCTCTGGCCACGCGAAGCGCTACCTGCCGGGGTTTTCACCGAGTTAGGCGTACTTGTTCCGGATAATCGCCAACAGATGCGTCGCGCTAAGGGGCGGTTCTATCCCGGTGAAGTCATGCTTCTTTCGAAAGTTTCGAATTTTGGCGAAAAGGTCACGCTGGTCCAAAAGCTGGGGGAAAACACACGCGCCATGGCAATCGAAGTCGATGCCGTTACCGCGGTCGGCGGATTTGTCACTCCGGGTGATTGGGTAGACATCGTTTTGACACAAGGTGCGAAAATGGATTTGCGCGCCGTTACTATTTTGCAGAATATCCGAGTGATTGGCGTCGATCAGCAATCCGAAGAACTGAGTGATCAGCCCGAAATTGCCCGTACGATCACAGTAGAAGTGACCCCTCAGCAAGGTCAGCGCCTGGCTTTGGCCCAAAAGGCCGGCACCCTGAGCCTTACCCTTAGAACGCTGGACGGTGTCGAGGATGAGCCAATGGAAATGGTTCGCCTGCGCGATCTTCTGCAAGAAGAAGGCCCGGTTGAAAAAGTCGATGCACAACCGACAGTTAGATTGAATCGCGGCACGGAATCCGAAGTTGTCGTGATCCAGAGGAACTCCCGCGGAGCCGACGAAGCGACAGAAACCGAGACGGGTCCCCAGACGGAATCCAGCAATCAGACGGATGCCCCGTCTACGCCGACAACTGTCAGCCCAGAGGTCAAGCCAAAGGCCCGCTCGATCGAAGTTAGCCAGAACTCTGCACAGTAAGTCTGCGCCATGCATTTGAAAGCCAACATATCATTCTTTGCCAGGGACGAACGCGGCACGGTCGCCATCCTTTGGGGCACAGCATTTGTCGCGTTTCTCGGGTTCTTTGCAATCACGCTGGATGTAGGCCGAATGAACTCGACCCATGCAGAGCTTCAGTCCTTCGCGGACCACGTAGCCCTGGCAGCAGCCGGAGAGTTGGACGGACAACCCGACGCCATCACCCGCGCAACCAATGCAGCGGCCAATCTGATCAACGACAGCCAGACATTTGCCAATGGGTCCGCCACGCTTTCGGGTTCATCGGATTATACGCTTTCGTTTCATTCCGCACTGCCGGTTTCGGACCTCACGCCGTTAGGCGCAGATGTCACGACCAACCCAAGAGAAGCCAAGTTTGCGCAGGTCGTGCTAACGCCCAAATCCCTTAGCATGAACCTTGCTTCGGCTTTGGACCGGATGCTTGGCGGAAGCGGCATATCGGCCAGCGTTTCGGCCGAGGCTGTCGCTGGTTACTCCAAGGCAGCCTGCGATATCTCACCTTTGATGTTCTGTCTGCCGCCGAACTGGGAAAATACCCTGACCGTTGGTGATCAAATCTTACTGCGCAGCGGTGGCAACGGAACCGCCTGGGGACCGGGCAACTTCGGGTTTATCGACCTAGCAACATTTGAAGATGCCTCCGGCGTATGTGCGGATGAAGGCGGGAACAAACTCGCCTGCCTCATCGCGGCGCAAAGCCAGATCACGCAATGCGTCCTCACCAATGGTTTGGATACCGAACCTGGCCAGAAGGTCGGAATCACCAATGCGGCGTTCAATGTCCGCTTTGATATTTTCCGTAGCGTACTTAACGGTGAGAAAAACAATCCGGACTTTGCACCGGCTCCAAACGTCATCAAAGGGATACAGAAAAAGGGTGGTGGTTCCTGCATTCAGGGTAACGAAGAAGTCACGCCTGATACGATCGCACTTGGTCGCGACACTTGCATGGCAGCAGGTACGTGCGGTGGTAACAACCGGTTCGGAGACGGTGTCTGGGATCGCCAAGGGTATCTTAACCGGAACCATGACCTTGCAGATGGTATCGCAGACGGAATTGGCAGCGATGCTCACCTCCCGGCTCTTAGCGTAACGGATAGCGTGTTCGCTGGCACAAGATACGGAATGTATCTGCGGGAAATCGAGTACGGCAACAGCAACCCACATTCACCACCGAACGCAAACTCGATCCTGGACCCTTCGCTTGCCGAAACCGGTCGCCCGATGTGTTCGAACCAAATGTCGACTAACCCAGCGCGTCGCGTCGTGACCGCAGCAGGCATTGATTGCGCTCAAAACCCGGTTTCCGGCTCGACCACAGGCGTTCCGGTCACAAAATTTGTTGCCGTCTTCCTGACCGAACCGGTGGGGGATGACGGTAGTTCACCGCCGAGTTTTGACATCCATGGCGAGATTGTCGGCTTTCCTGACGTTTCAGGCGTCGGCAGCGGCGGCAATGGGTTCGGCGGTATCTTTCGCGACCTAGTGCAACTGTATCGGTGATGGGACGCAGAATCATGAAAACTCGCCTCGCAGAATCCCTCAAACGCTTTGCAAAAAAAGATGATGGCGCGATCCTTGTGGAATTTGGCCTGGTCATGCCAATCATGCTTCTACTATTGGCCGTTACGTTGGAATCCGCACGCATGATGTGGTCATACCAATCGGTTATTGCAGGCGTCCGCGACGCCAGTCGCTATCTGTCCAGAGTCACTCCGGCAGATATCTGCACCTCTGGCGGTTCTGTTGCAGGGCTTACTACAACATTGAAAGGCATCGTCGAGGACGACAAAAATGCCAATAGCCTGTTTCCACCCAGCATAACGGTCAATTCGGTGACACCCAGCCTGTCCTGTGTGTCTGGAACCTATAGGGTCAACCCAGCCCCAGTAGGCACGGTCAGCGCAAACATCACTATCCAGTTTCCGATGGGCAGCATCCTGTCCCTCTTTGGCAGCGGACTATCGTCCGTGACGACGGATGTCTCTGACACTTCACGGATTTTCGGACAATGAAAGGTCAGCTTCATATCCACACGCGCTTGCTTCGCCGAGGGCAGAAAGTTCTTCAGGATCAAGGCGGCGGCGTTCTTGTAGAGTTCGCCATTGTCGTCTCCCTGTTTCTGTTTCTCTTCATGGCGCTACTGGATTTCGGCCGCATGTCCTATAGCGTTGCGAATGCTCAAAAAGCCTCGCAACTTGCTGCGCGCATTGCAGTCGTACGACCGCCTGCGTGCCCCGGAGTGCCCACGACGCATCAGCGAGGCACATCTACTTCGTCACCGAGATTTGGTACGTCCTGCAGTGCCTCGGCCGGGGTTTGTGCGGATCCTCAAACCCCTTCGTGTTCGGGTGTCGCAACCAATGCTACGGCCTCGGAAATCTGGACCCGGATTAGCCCGCTTTTGCCCCCGGATGCCACAATAGACAACTTACAGTTTCATTATGACTTCAATCCCAATCTGGGTTTCCTGGGTGGCCCGTATACACCCATGGTCTCAGTCGAATTGAACCTTAACGATTTTCAATTCGTGTCACCGTTGGCCGCGCTGGCAAACGCCGCAGGCGCAACTAACAGCACAATACCTTCGACAGTCGGTTACTCAAACTTCAGCGTCTCGCTGCCTGCTGAAGACCTTGCATTAGGAGAGTCAGGATGAGAGATCAGAGTGTTTTCACACCCAAATCACAGGCAATTATGCTTGTTTCGGAAAACGAAGAGATCGCGCAGCTGGTTGCGGATGTCTTTCCCGTAAATGAGGAAAATAAAGTCACCAGGAACGGGGCATCGTTTCAGATGTTGAATGGAACTGCCCTCGATCTTGCATTCAAGCACGATCTGGTAATCTTTGAAATCGACCCTGATGACACAGGAGAGCTCCGCGCTATCGAGGCCGTGCTGGCGCATCGCGACGATGATACCTTGTTTGTTGCGCTTACTCAGAATGATCTGTCGATCACCAAAGCGCGCGAGTTGTACAAGATCGGTATTGATGAGGTTTTGCCGCTGTCAATTGATGGCGAAGGTTTGAAAGCCGCAGTTAGTGAAAAACTAAATGCGCGTGCGGTTTCGCAAACCACTATTTCAGACGGTTCTTCGGCGTTGGGCAAGGTGATACCAGTCGCAAAGGCGCGCGGTGGAATCGGGGCTTCAACAGTTGCTGTCAACCTCGCGTGCTCGCTTGTCGGCGGGCGGGGATCTTTCTTCAGGAAGTCCGCAAAAAATCGAGTAGCCCTTTTGGATTTTGACCTTCAGTTCGGAAACTCGAATGTCTTTCTGGACATCGAGGACAACGGCGGATTCCTTCAGCTAATTGAAAATTCTGAAATTCCTGATGATCACCTTTTGTCTTCGATCCTGCAAGAGCATGGGCTTGGCGTTGACGTTCTGTGCGCGCCTACCCCGATGGTGCCCCTGCAATCGATGCGGCCTGATCTGATCGAAGGGATGCTGGACCTTCTGCAACAGCGCTATGATTATATAATCATCGACCTTCCCTGCGCCGTTGTTGAATGGGTTGAACCTATTTTCAAACGGGCCACCAAATTGGCTTTGGTTACCGATACTACTGTCCCCTGCGTACGCCAGGCGCGGCGGTTGATTGATTTCTACCGCGAGGCAAACGTCGGCCTTCCGGTGGAGTTCGTGGTCAACAGAGAGCGGAACACTTTGATCAAGCCTTCGCATGTCCGCGAAGCCGAGAAGGTATTGAAAACAAGCCTGAAACACTGGCTACCCGACAATTCGAAAGTTGCCAGAAATTCCGTAGATCTTGGACGGCCGATTGTGGACATGAAGCCGCAATCGGACCTTGGAAAAGCCTTGGCAAAATTGGCCGCTGCGGTCTCGGCTGAAACTCAGCCCGTGGCAACGAAGAAAGCGTAAAAGGAGATCAACGTGTTCAACGAATTTAGATCACGCAAGGTTGCTTCCAAGTCGAATGTGCTGACACTGGATCGACCCATTGACATGCCCACCAAATCCAAGGCGACTCCTGACCCAGTGGACGTCGACCTGCAGGCGCATCTGGAACTCAAAAGCCGCTTGCATGGTGAGCTTCTGGACCGGCTCAATCTTTCGGTCATCGATAAGGTTGAACGATCGGAATTGAAACGCCAGATCGCATCTTTGGTAACCGGCCTGATCGAGGCTGAAAACCTGCACATGCGGTCTGAGGCTTTCACTGCGCTGGTTGATGAGCTTATCCACGAAGTCATGGGCCTGGGGCCATTGGAACCGTTGCTGGAAGACCCGACTATCAACGATATTCTCGTAAACTCTTTTGATCAGGTGTACGTCGAACGCTTTGGTCTTCTGGAGCTTTCTACTGTTCGCTTCCGCGATGAACGTCACTTGCTACGGATTATCGACAAGATCGTCAGCAAAGTTGGTCGGCGTATCGATGAGTCTCAGCCCTGGGTTGATGCGCGTTTGGAAGACGGCAGCCGCGTTAACGCAATTATTCGGCCGTGTTCCGTCGATGGACCAGCTTTGTCAATTCGCAAGTTCTCCCGCAACCCTCTGACAATAAAAAAGCTTGTTGATCAGAACAGCATGAATGATCAGGCAGCCAAACTCCTTGAGGCACTTGTCGAAGCAAGGTTGAATATCCTCATCTCAGGCGGTACCGGCACGGGTAAAACAACCATGCTGAACGCTGTGTCGTCGTTTATCGATGGCAAACAGCGTATCGTTACCATCGAAGACGCTGCCGAACTTCAGCTTCAGCAAAGCCATGTTGTACGTCTTGAAACCCGCCCTCCAAATGCTGAAGGGCAAGGTGTAATCACCCAACGTGATCTGGTTCGCAATGCCCTAAGGATGCGGCCTGACCGCATCATCGTTGGAGAAGTTCGTGGATCAGAATGTTTTGACATGCTTCAAGCCATGAATACGGGCCATGACGGGTCTATGACCACCGTTCACGCAAACTCGGCGCGTGATTCACTAAGCCGGGTCGAGCAGATGGTGACAATGCTTGGCGCTGACTTGCCGATCAGAACCATCCGGTCGCAGATAGCTTCGGCCATTCAGATCGTACTCCAACTCAGCCGCCTTAGCGACGGCACCCGCAGAGTCGTCAGCATTTCCGAGATTACCGGCATGGAAGATGACACGATCACAATGCAGGATATCTTTGTTTTCAAACGTCGCGGCAAGTCGGAAGACGGACAGGTACTGGGAGAGTTCTTGCCTACCGGCATTCGTCCAAAGTGCTTCGATCAGTTGGTTGCCGCAGGGATCGACGTAGACACCAACATGTTTATTCGTGGGGCTATGTCGTCATGATTGACCTGCAACCGAACACCCTGAACATTCTGTTCTACATTTCGATTTTCCTAGGAATTCTTCTTGCTTACGAAGGATTACAGCAGCTTTTCCTGCGCAAGGAATCCCTCAGCGAGGCCAGAAATCGGCGCATGAAGCTAATCCAGGGGGGCGCCTCAACCGATCAGGTTCTGCAATTGCTACGTGACCCTGCGATGACCACTCCTGGCGAAAAACCCAGTGTGATCGCCCGTTTTCGTCGTCTGCTTGTCCAGGCCGGGCTGACGATCAACCCGATCTGGGTGGTCCTTGCAGCCACCTGTCTGGCCGTGGCGGCCTTCATCGCAATATCTCGGTTCCTTGCCCCGGAAATTGCCGCAGCTCTGAGCGTCCTTCTGGCTGGCGTTCTGCCGCTGCTGGCACTGATCGCCATGAAGGATACCCGGGCCAAAAAACTTACGAAACAGTTACCGGATGCATTGGACCTTATGGCCCGTGGCCTGAAAGTCGGGCACCCAGTGGCTGTAACTGTCGGGAACGTGGCGACAGATCTTCCGGACCCGATAGGTAGTGAGTTTGGCATAATTCAGGACCAGATTAACTATGGCGACGACGTGGCAACCGCGTTTCAGGATTTTGCAAAACGTGTCGGAACAGAGGATGCGAACTATCTTGCCGTCAGCATCGGTATTCAGCACGGCACCGGCGGCAACCTTGCCCGTGTCCTAAGCATTCTGTCCCAGGTCATCCGTGACCGGCAAACCATGCAAAAAAAGATCAAGGCCATCTCTGCCGAAGGGCGTCTTAGCAGTCTAATTCTCACAGTCTTGCCGGTGTTCATCTACTTCTCAATCGAGATGTCCACACCTTCGTTCTACGGCGATGTTCGAAACGATCCGCTGTTCCCATATTTTGCGAGTGCGATAGTCGGCCTGACGATTGCCCAAGGGCTTATCCTGAAGCGGCTCGTCAAATTCAAATTCTGAATGGGAGCGAAAAAATGGAATTTATTCAAAATGTTCTAAACGGCCAAGACCTTCCCCTTCAGTATCTTGTGCTAGGTGGGATTGCCGTAAGTGTTTTCTTTGTAATCCTCGGAATCTCTGGCATGACCGCAACCGATGACACGGCCGCGCGCCGGATGCGGGTCGGATCAATTTCTCGGGGGCACGGAACAGATTTTGACCTCATACAGGGGGATGACAGCGACCCGCACGGACTGCTTAAGGCATTTGTGCCTTCGTCGAAACGCGAACGTTCCCGAATTGGCAGAATGCTTAAGCAGGCTGGTATTCAGCGCAAACATGCCGTCCGATCATTTTATCTGTTCCGTTTGGTGATGGGTTTTGTGCTTCCAGCCGTTTTCGTAGTGGCTTTGTCGTTGCCGCTTGAAACTCAAGTTCAGCTTGGGATTGCTGGCCTATTGCAAAGCATCACCTGGGTGAACGCATTACAGATTGTCACCGCTTTGATGGTAACAGGTTTCTACGGTCCAGCACTCTGGCTGCGGCACCGTATAAGAAAGCGCCGCCAGGCCATCGAACACAGCCTTCCAAATGCGCTGGACCTGTTACAGGTGGCGATTGAGGCCGGGCTCGGATTTGACGCCGCAATGGTGCGAGTGGCGAATGAGATGGCGCATGCGGCACCGGAGATTTCGCAAGAGTTCACGATACTCCAACTGGAACTGCAAGCTGGCAAAGAGCGTCAGGCCGCCTTTATGGACATGGCCGAACGCGTCGGCATTGACGAGGTCAGCTCTTTCGCGAACGCCTTCCTTCAATCCAATCAATACGGCACCAGCATTTCCGCTTCGCTGCGCAGATTTGCCACTGATATGCGTATCGATCGCGAACTGCGCGCTCAGGAAAAGGCCAACCGGCTACCAGTTCAAATGTCAGCCGTAATGGCCATGTGCATGATGCCCGTTCTACTGCTGATCTGCCTGTCGCCGATGGTGATCCGATGGATCAATATGTTTGGGTGATGGTTGGGTGTAGTCTGAGAATTGAAGGAACAAAGAATCTTCTTTGAGCTGCAATGGATGACACGCTTTAGTTATCTGCTTTTAGCCAAGTTCTAATCCTAATACCTTGCTAACGCTGCATTTTGCTGGGGTAAAGCACCAGGTATCGGTCGTATTCCAGGCGGCGTCCACTAAGCGCAAACGAACCCAGCCTCACAGGGGATCGTCTCGATTTTTCTTCGGTCCCTCGCCCGAGCCAGATGAATCGCGGCAAATTCAAACTGCTCTGCCATTTGACCCAGTGTTACATAACGAGCCACAAACGCTTGCAGGCTTTGGGCAGTTATATAGCAACGGTAGTGCTGCGTGTCCGGGTTTCGCACCGTGACCTGATTTAGAAAGCCGCCATTCCGCAACCGCCGGATCGATATCACATTTATTTTCAAGCGTGCAGCCGCATCCAAGAGCGGCAGGTCGCCAGAAAATGCACGCTCCTGTCTTTCTCAGCCTTCAGCTTGATCGATCAGCAAACCAGCCAAACCTTCGACTTCTGGATCACGCGACACGCCGGTCAATCGGTGACAACGCGTGCCAAAGGAACCCGGTCATTCTCTGAGTGGTACGCAGATGGCGGTGATACGTTGTAGGAGCAACAATGGCGTCGAAATGGTCCCGTGTTAGACTAAGAACTTAGGTTTGGCGTTTGTGAGATTGCAGATGATAGTCAAAATTTGGGTCAACTGCCCATCCGAGAAAGTCGCTGACCAGATCGCGGACAAGCTTCTTGAAAAGCGTTTGGTTTCCTCATCGAACCGCTACGCTGCGACTAGCAGTAAATATCTCTGGAAGGGAAAAATCGTAACTGCGCGGGAGGTCCCACTTCTGCTGAAGACCCGAAAGGAGCTTTTTGGCGCAGTCGTTGAAGCGATCCGCAGGATGCACCCTTATGAGACGCCCAGTATTCTCTCGATTGATGTTGACCAAGCCAACGGGGAATATCTTGAGTGGATGATTGAAAGCACGCGCGAGATCTAAGCAAAGCTCAAACTAACGGCCTATAACCGCTGTATCTTTGGGCTCACTACCGACTTTCTCTGCGGCGAGTTCGGACAAGCAGATGAGCCCTGACCGGGCGTTGATCGTAATTCGGTTACTTGTTCGCGCAGCAAGTCGCGAACCATACATACCGGACATTCAGTGCTAGTAGGTTAAGCAGTAGGGAGACGTTGTCCGCCAGTTGTTTTGTGGTCACTTGAGGGCCCGCAGCGAAAGCCGCACTCAGATTGGTCAAAGCGAGGAACGTGGCAAGAAGCGTTAAGAGTCTCATTGCGTTTTTCCTTTCGGTTCAGATGTAGACGACGCCAAAGCGCTCTTCGATCAAGGCGAAATCTATTTCGCCGATCTCGTTCTGGCGCGAGGTTTCGGCCATAAACTCCTCAGCCCAATCACCGGGGAAGATGTAGCTGATCATCTTGGCGGTCGTATCACCGACGTTCTTCATGTAGTGGGACACGCCGCGTGGGCATTGGATGCTGGCCCCAGGCCCGGCCTTAAAAACTTCATCGCCGATTTTAACTTCCAGGTCGCCCTCAAGGATGTGGAAGGTCTGGTCTTCCCATTTGTGATAATGATCAGGAATGAACCCGCCCGGTGCTATTTCACCTGAGCCAAAGACATACTCGGATTGCGTATCGTCTTTGCCTGCGACAACCGACGTGTACTCCTGATCCGCCATGAAATATTTGCGGCCTTCATGCCAACCGCTGACAACGGTCTTTTTGGCGGTCGCTTCTGTTTTCTTAGACATGTTGAGGTCCAATTCTGATTTCATTTGTGGGGAACGACCGGGCTGCCCCGCAACCCAGTCAGAGGTTCAATGGCCGTGCCATATGGCGTAAGCCATCCGTTCAACATGGGCTGGAAGGTTTTCTTTGTAGAACAGCCAATCTTCGAAACCAGGCAGTTTGACCGTATCCTTAAGTTCGTCGACCGATTTGCCGTTTTGTAGACCCTCCCAAACGGCAACGTACAGGGCTTCGACAAAGGTCAATTCTTCAGCGAGAAGCTCAGGCGATGAATGCTCCAGGTGGCCTGAAACCACGGTATCGTAGTCAAGCTCTGCTCTGACACGGCGCAGGGTGTTCAGAGCGCCCACATAATCATGCGTGTTCAAACGGGCGTTCGAGACCAGAAAACGCGGAAGATGCCAATCCACCCCCATTAAAACCTTGTCGTCGGGCATGTGGATCACGCTCTGGCACTGGCCGTCGCTGGACCCGAAGTACTTTAAGTCGATGATCTTATCGCCCAGTTCGATGCGATGCTCATCTGCATAGGTCACATCGGGCAGCACCACCCGGTTTTCCAGATCGCGGCTCATCAACTCAACGCACCCTTCATGGGCGATGAACTCCGCACCTTCGTCCTTGAAAATCTGGCCGCCCCGCGAATGGTCAAAGTGATCGTGCGAGTAAACAACCTTGACCACGGGTTGATCGGTCAGCTTGGCAATTTCGGCGCGCATCGCCTCGGACCGGAATTCGTGATTGGGGTCTATAACCAGAACGCCTTCATCCGTGATCACCACCAGGCTGGAATAATGCGCCATGTAGAACTGATAGACGCCGTCCTTCAGCTTGGTCATGGCCGGTGTCATTTCATCACCTGCTGCAATGGCCGCGCTTGTAAAGGTGGTAGCGGCGGCGATGGCCGTCAGAATGCGCTTCATGGCATGTGTCTCCTTTTGCGTTGGAAACAACATACTATTGACCTAATATTGAATAATTGATGTCATTGACAATTCAAAAGATACAAAAAGTATTGAATGGACAAGCTGAAGAAAATGACCGTGTTTGCTCGCGTGGTCGAGCTGGGAAGCTTTGCCGCAGCCGCGGAAGATTTGAATGTTAGTCCGGCCATTATAGGGCGACATGTGGCCGATCTGGAAACGATGCTTGATCTGCGCCTCATCAGCCGCACAACACGTTCGATGGAAGTGACCGAAGCCGGAGCTCGCTACTATCACGGGTGCAAGGCCACCCTAGAACAAGTGGATGCACTTGAGCAGGACGTGGTTGCACAAGAAGGTGGGCTGTTATCTGGAGCAATTCGCGTAGCTGCTCCGGAAGGGATCGGTACGCCACTGTTGCTGGATGCGGTGCAGAGCTTTCAGACGCTTCATCCCGAGGTGTTGTTTGATCTGGTGTTTGAAAATGAGCAGACTGACTTCGTCACCTCCAGGGTGGATTTGGCCATTCGGTTAGCGATCAAGCTGGACGATAGCAGTCTGATCGTTAGCAAGCTGGCTCAGACATCCCTCGGTTTGTTCGCGTCCCCCTCTTATCTACGCGCATATGGAACACCCACAACGGTGGCCGATCTAGACCAACATTGCTGCCTCGTCTTTGGTGCTTCACGGTTCGGTGACAGTTGGCCGCTCGTGACAAATAGAGGGATGCAAAAGCTGCGCCTGCCCTGGAAACTTGTCATGAACCACACCAATACTTATCGCGAAGCACTGGTGCGTGGGTTGGGGATCGGATTGCTTCCAGAAATCATGGCGATAGACTTGGTGGAAGCGGACCAACTTGAGCCAATCAATTTTACAGGGCAGTTCCCTGATGTTGGGGTGTTTGCAGTCTACCCCGAAAAAGCCTTCCAACCTCGTCGGGTTGGTCTATTTCTGGACCACCTTCGGCAACAGATCAAACAACATCTGGCCTGACCGAAAAAGCGCCCCCGTGCTGACTTAAATTGCACAAAGCCGAACTTGGGATGTTTGCAGCGAACGGCGGCTCCGTCCCGCGTTGCGGTCATCGGCGACAGGGGGCGCGAGCGGCAGGCTCTCACAGCCACTGGATGATTGGTGGTGCCGTAACGAACCATGAACGTCGCCGAAGGGGTGTTATGTGAAGCGATCTCTGGTTGAGTGGTCAGCTCCCCTGCGGATCAAACGAACCATTACTAAATCGCCGGATAGCAGTCATTGATCCTGCGCGCGGAGAACGTCTGTTTCGAGCCCAAGGCGGTCATTGTGGTTTTGTGCGGCGCGCATACAGCTGGAGGATCTCTGCTGGTTTCGGTTCCAAGCCTCATCGCAGCTAACCTCATTGAATTGCCCGGCGCTCTTTTTCCGGCCAGAATTCATCAACCACGACATATGCAATGATTACAAAAAAAGCGGCGCTGGCAACTTGCAATACGCGAGTGATGCTCTTGACGTCAGCCTCGTCTGAAAACGGTGCAACCGAACCGCCATATACAATCAGAGCTGTTGTAATAGCGGAACCGGCGGCGGCGGCGAGCGGTACTTTTGACTTTCCAAGTGCTCCGAGTGTTAGGCAAAAGAAGAAACACAGCAGAATGGGGGTTATAATAACCGGAGCTATTACGTTTATTTCGTAGCATATGATGGATACTGCCGCCCCAAGAAGGTTTGCCGTCAGCATAGCTTTTGCAACTGTTTTGCCTGCAGCGGGCATTGCCGCAAGCTGCTGGCTCAGCAGGGCGACAAAAAACAGAACCAGTAGTGCAGATGCGCCGGAAACAAAAAACGCCAAGGCAAACGGCACTGTTACAAGCGACATCCTGACGATTCGGCGATGTGGGTCGAAGTTCGGCGACGATGCGGCCTTCTTTTGAGCGGGCGTTTGAGGTTCAGCGGGTATCAACACGAACATCAGCGTCGATACAAAGCCCGCAAACAGCAGGTTCAACGGTATCCAATACACGAGCACCAAAGCCAGATCCTGTGATTGCAAAACCAAGTTCGGGATCATCAGTGCACCCATCAGGGCAATGACGCCCGGTAAAACTCCGGCTCCGGAAACCGACCACATGAAAGACAGGATTATTCCTATGGCCACCAGAATGAGAAAAACAAGAGGATATGGTGAGAAGATTGACGACACCAGGAACGAAGTGAACATCAATCCAATCGAAAAGACAAACAGCTTAGCAAATGCTGCCAGAGGCAATGCGGCTGGCGCCTGCAAAAACAGTGCGGTGAACACCGCCCCAACGACGGCGAGTGGCCAGCCAAGAAACAAGCCCAAGGAAAAGACGCCGGTAACACCAAGAGCAAGCCGGGCGATAGAGCGCTGGTCCTCAGTACGCATAGGACAGAATTGAGACCAAGCGGATGTAGGTGCGGCCTACGAGGTTCAGCAACGAGTTGTCGCTTAGGTACATAATCACATCGGCCTGCCCGTTTAGCTGAAAGCGAAGATCATCTTCGGTGCTTCCGGCTTCATAGCCCGGCAAAACGATCCTGACTGGGAACCTTTCAGGCTCCCGCAAAAAACCTTTGGTACTTGGCGGGCTCGCCAATTGCCCGGGCTCATCACCGCCACTTAGGGAAACGGCCGCGCTAAAGCTCTCGATGACGCCCGGAACAATCTTACCGGGATGCATGTCCAACACTACATCAACCGGAGACCCTATCGAAGCTCTTCCTAGGTTGTTCTCGGTAAAATACGCCTCGATCCAGACGTCCGTTGCATCAAGAAACGTCAACAGGTCCTGGCCGGATCGCGCATACGTTCCGGGGGCTATCAGCAAATTAGTGATGACACCTGTCGCCGGAGCACGCAGTTCCGTCCATTCAAGGTTCAGTTCTGCATCCGCCAAGGCCGCCAACGCGCGCTGGATTTTCGGGTTTTCAATCCCGTCGTCACCAAGCCTCTGTTTTGCTTTTTCCAGATCCGCTTTTGCGTTCTCAAAGTTTGCCTCAGACTCTGCCAATTGCCCTCGTGCATCATCAGCCTTTGAGACGGCAATCAACCCTTTCTTTTCGAGCGCAAATACGCGTTCCGTTTGAATGCGCATCGTATCCAGATCGCTCTGCGCCCTTGCGAGTTTGGCCTGTGCTGCACTTACCTCTGCCGAAGACGCACCCACCTCTTGGGTCGCCGCTTCAAGATCAGCTTCCGCCTTTGAACGCTCGATTTCGTAGGGCCTGGAATCTATTCGAACCAGAACATCACCTGCCGAAACAACCTGTCCGTTTTCTACCAAAACTTCCGTTACCGTTCCGGTCACCTGAGGCACGATTTGTGTGGCTACAGCTTTTACTCTGGCGTTCCCGGTAAATGGCGTTTTTCGATCAGCGACCAGATACCAGACAAGAAAAATCAGAATGACAGCCAGGGTTGTCCATATCGTCTTCCTCATTTCGCGGCACCTTCTGCAGCGGCCTCGGCTTCGGGCGAGGTATCAATCCAAACCTTGAACAGCTCATAGAACACAGCAAAGAGCACCGGCCCCATAAAGACGCCGATCAAACCGTACGCCATCATACCTCCGAGAACACCGATGAGGATGACCAACATGGGAGTCTCAAGGCCTTTTGAGATGAACACGGGTCTTAGGAAACTGTCCATTATCATGACTGGAACGGCCAATATGGTGAAGATCAAAGCTATTCCGCCGGACATGGAACTCCATGCATAGATAATAACCGGTATAAGAACCAATCCGGGCCCGATTTGGATAATCGAGAGTATCAGGCAGATAAATGCCAGCGTGGCGGCCGAAGAAATCCCAAACAATGCCAACAGTATCCAAACGAAAACCGCCTGAATGGCTGCTACGCCAATCACGCCTTTTGTAACGTTCCGGATCGTTGCGCCCGCGAGTGTCACGAATTCACCACCGCGCGGTGCAAAGACACGGTTGGCAAAGCGCTGAAGACCTTGGACCAAATTTGGCCCAGGGCTGAACAATGCCCCCATAATCAACACGGACAGAGCTAAGCCAAGCAGCCCGATTCCGATGCTCAGCACCTTACCGAAGAGCGATTTGGTGATCTCAAGGATTTGCGTGCCGTATTTTGCAAGCGCGCCGTCAAGATTGCGCTCAAACATTCCCCAGACATCGGCTATTTTGTTTCCCACCAAGGGCAACTCCTTGAGACCCTCGGGCGCAGGTGGGACTTTCAACTCACCTTTGTCTGCTTGTTCCGCGAATTCAGACCCAAGTTCTGCGGCACCAGACACCGCCGTAGCGACTGGCCCGAGGGTCAGAACAAGGCCCAACAAAACCAAGATCGTCGTGGCAAGTTTTTTCCGCCCTCCCAGCTTGGACTGAAGCCAGTCAAATGCCGGGTAAAGCGCCACACAGAGGATCGTTGCCCAGATAACCACGCTCGCAAGCGGGGCCACCATGACTAGGGCGCTGTAGAGGAATAGTCCGAGAAAGAGCAATCGTATTGCCAGATCGACAATCTTTGCGTCCTGTGTCTTTTCCATTCCATCCCTCCATGTGTTTTTCGAATGTTACACTCAAAAAACATAATATGTATATTTTTTTGAATTTTGGTGATCATCTATCAGCTTGAAGAGTCGAATGAATCCGGGCCACAGCTTGAGGTGCCCAGTCAAACCAATGCCTGGGCGTGAACTCGATTTGGCCAAATTGGGATAATCTACTTGTCCGCTTTTGTGTCGTCTTGGGACAAGATTGTATCTGCCACTGTCGTCGCCGCGGTCACGAAGACACCGAGACCCACGATGATGTATACCATTGTGAAGATCTTCCCTGCCGCAGTTTCAGGTGAGAAGTCACCAAACCCCACGGTCGAAATTGTCACGACAGAAAAGTAGATTGAGTCGAGCCAACTCCAACCTTCGACAAAGTGGTAAAAGACCGAGGCCCATAAAATCATTCCAACTGTGAAGGCAAGAATGCCTTTCACTCTACCGTCCTTGAAAGCGACGCCAATTCCTCGTGTTATTCTGGTCAGTGAATTCATTGCACCCTCATCTTCGAATAATTGCATTTGTACCAGAGTTGAGGATTTACGGAAGGAACAATGCTGATTTACTGAAAGCTGCCCGATAAGAACTCTCAACCAGAGTCCCAGATTCACCGATGCTATTCTGCGCGCGATGGTTCGACAGGTACAGATCAGCGGATCCCTTCATTCGAGTGATTTGGAAGCATGAACAGCCGTGGAGGTTCTATTTTGCAAGCTAGCAATCGAGCTGTTCGCCTACGCGCCAAGTATCTTGCTGCTAGGTCTTACGTCTCTAACGCGAATAGAACCCATCACGAAGTTCTTGCCTTAGGCGCAGACGCTCCGGGTACTCTTTCAGGAATAGTTCGGGTGGTTTGCCCTCCCAAACTTGCGCATAAACTCGCATCTTGTTACCGCCATAAATCTTCGCAAGGTCCTCATTGGAATAACCCTTCGCCCAAAGGTCATCGGTAATCGCCGCAAGGATTTTGGCAAGTTCGCCGTTACCGGTGGCTCCTTTGTTGAACGCGTCGATCATGTAGCCGCCGTCGTCGTACATGCTCGCGTTTGCAGTTGCGAACTGTACGACTAGTTCAGTCGAGAACATGTCGTCCGTTGCAATCCCAACATGGTCGACCCCCACAAGTTGGACATAGTAGTCGATCATATCAGCAGCTTGCTCGGGTGAGATATCCTCAGGCCAAACACCGTCCATCATCCATTCGGTGAAGGTCGGAGAAATATAGCCGCCCGATTTGGCCGCACGCAGCGCCTCGTCGTCGGGAATGGCCCGATAACAACCGCGTGTCGTGGCATTGGGTTCGTTCGCATAAAGCCCAGCTGGGACAGAGTGCGTATAGACATATGGCACGCCGGGATAGTTTTCATCCATATAGTCCATGGCGTCGTTGGCCGTTTTTGAACCCGTGTGGCTTAGGTCAAGCAAGATACCGAACCGCACCATTTCATCGATGACCGACTTCCCCCAAGGTGTCAGACCAATGTCGCGCCCGTTATAGGCCGCCAACTGCCCCGATCCGGTTCGGAAAATGTCATTGTAAGCAAGGATCATACTTTTGATCCCCATATCCTTTAGCAATGCCATTTTCTTAAGATCGCCGTTCAGGATTGTGGCGGTTTGGCTGTTCCAGATGACGGCCGTCTTGCCTTGTATATGGGCGGCTTCGATATCTCGGGTTTCATTGACGATCAGGTAGTTTTCCGGTTGCTGCGCCATGGCTGAGCGAAAGTGATAGTGCTGCTCTAGCAGGGTTTCAAACGACATATCCGCAGCAGCCAGCGTCATCTCGTGTCCCGTAATGCCGTTGTCCCGAGCGCGCGCGAAGTAAGTATGAAGCTGGTCGTAGTCGGTCCAACCAGTGCCGTAGGGGCTGGCCAACATGCCGAGTACGATGGTGTCTTGTACGAATTGCTTCGCCTCTTCTGATGCATCCCAAGTCTTGCTTTCCTCGCTCGCGTGTAGTGCGCAACCTAGAGTGATCGCGATAGCGCTTACGGCCAACATGGTCTTCATGACAGTACCTCATTAACTGCATTGTTTTTACCGCCGCATTCGAACCCCTCAGAAAACGATCCGGGTTCTTAGACCGAACAGCGTAATGCTATCCTGATTGGGGTTCAGTAGCGGGTCAGAAATGAACTGCAGCGATGGCGTGATCTGCAGTCCGGGCGAGATTGAAAACCGGTAGAATGCTTCGAGCGTGAACTGGTCACCGTCTATGCCTCTTGCCTCGGCCCAATTCAGGCCCAGCCCGGCCAAATCGGTGTTGCGACCATAGTAGCCCAGACCTGCTGAGACGGACCGGTCATAAAGCGCTGCGGTACCCTTTGAGGCCCCAGCCCGAAAGAACGGCATCCACTTATTGTCAACAAACCATGCGGCAGAGAACGCAGCGCCGTAATCCTCCGCTCGACTGCCATCGTCAGCCGCATCCGCATGCCAGAGGGTCAAATGGATGTTGTCGAAGTAGATGCGATCAAAGCCGGAGGTGTAACCAAATTCGAGTGATTTGAAGAGATTGCCGTCGCTAAACACATCAAAGTTTGGATCAGACGGGTCGGCGTTTGCGTCTGAGACGCTGGCAACAGCGTAGAAGTTTTCGCTCAGCTTTACCCCACCGGCAATGCCAAGGCCTTGATTGGGTGTGTTAATAGTCGGATTGGTATTGAAAGACAGGTTTTGGAAACCAATGTAGGGGCTGACCAACCCATAGATATCCACAAAGTCCGTTACATCAATCTGGCCAACTTGCAGCGTCCACGAACCGTTCTCGGCCCTTTGGGTCCAGAAAAGGTTGGTCAGCAGCAGACCATTATCGTTGAAGGCCGTTCCCGTGATTGAAAGGGCTCCGCCATCCAGACCGAGAAACTGCGGAGCAACGTCCGTGTAACTGTGCCGGTCTTCGATCTTGAATGTCAGAGAGCCGCGTTCAGTTGCCTGCCAACTACCGTAGAAACGCGCAATTCCGCTGGCCGCTTCGCCGGTTCCCAGATCAGCATTTGTGGATTGGCCCAATGCCAAGTAATCAATGTTGAAGCGAAACCCACCCACAGCCAGTCGGTCTTTCCATTGAAACCAACCCGGTGCGATATTACGCGGAAAATCGGAACGATATTGTAGGTCGGTTAGCCCATCTCCGGGCTCTAGATCAGCTTCGACCGAAGATGGCCCGGATAGTCCCTGAGCCGACGCTGTGCCAGCGAAGGCAATGCTCAATGCGGCAACCAGAAGTCTTATCATTCAGATGCCTTTGCCCCGCCGGTCTTGCGATTGCCCGCCGCGCGGATGCGATCAGCGGCACGCTGCTTCCATTCCAGCCTATCTGCCTTGGTTTCCAGAGTTTCGACACTTTCTGCTTCCACCTGGAAAGTCGCGCTCATGGGCATCTAGCCATCCACAACCATCATATTCTGAACAGACGGATCGATCGTTAGCGTGCCTGTCAGCCGAACGGGTTCATGGAAATAGCTGGGTGCCCAGCCCCCGTTCAACCGCACACGGATCATCTGGTTGGGCGGAGGTGGAGGCATGTGACTGCACATCCCTCGTTCTGGCACCAAATATGCGACAGGCCGACCATCCGAATCATTCGGAGCAGGAATGGCAAAGCCCGCCAGTGTGATTGTCTGACCATCGAATTGTGGATTTCCGTTCGTTCCAGCCTTTCTTCGACGTTCCATCACAACTTCGCGCTGATCGAGCAGCCAGTCGACATCAATTCCATCAGTTGCCAAGGCATCCTCAGTCTCGGTCAAAAGCATTTGCCACTTCTGCCGCTCTTCTTCGCTGCCGCCATCCTGCTGCAGCCTGCCGCGCAGTCGTACGACGTAGAGGACATCGTCGAATTGTTCGGGGCTGAGATCTCGATAGGGGTCTTCAAAGACCTGCGCGGACGGGTCAGGTAGGTCAGACCAGTCCAACGCGGTTCCTGGCGTCGCCATGACAGGATGACCACACCAAACCAACCCTGCAAATACTAAGGAGCGAAACCAATGGTGCATAAATTTTCTCCGGCTGTTTAGACAGGTCAATCCAGTGTGTTTTTGTAGATGACGCCGTCCTTCATGATCAGGCGGATCGTATCTGGGCTTTCAGGCCTCGGATCGGCACCGAACCACTGATTACCCGTGCCAACAACCGAGAAGTCTTCAAGCGGGTTGCCGTCAATGAGCAGAATGTCTGCATAGGCCCCCTCCTCAATCACGCCCAATTTGCCTTCGGGATAGGGGTTCATAAACGGCCCCGACAAAGCGGCGATTTCACCGCCGGTGGACGTCATTGCGACCAATGAAGCGTGGGAGCCAAAGAACTCATTATTGAGATGTTTTTCATACGCAATTTGAATATTGCAGGCCGCTACAGAACCTACGCAATCCGTGTGAAACCCTCTTTTGGCTGGGCACTCATTCATGTTTTTTATGTAGTCGCCAAAAGCCTGCGTAGCGGACTGTGCCTTTCGTAAGCTGGCTGGGACATCTCGAATGGCAGGAATATCAAAGAGATTTGGATCAAATGCTGTGAGATTGGTTGTGATGTAGGCTCCTTTCTCTTCCATCAGCGCTGATATTTCACAATCAAACATGAACCCGTGTTCAATTGATCGCACACCAGCATTCAGTGCCGCCATGATCGTTTCCTTGCGGTAGGAATGGGCCATGACGTAGCTTTCGTATTCGTTTGCAACCTGCACGGCCGCTTCTAATTCTGCCGTCGATCCAGCCAACAACTGCCACGGGTCAAACACTGAAACTACACCGCCTGATTGCATGTACTTCAGTTGTGTTGCTCCCATCCGGAAGTTGTTGCGAGCAAACTTGTACATTTCGGAGACACTGTCGACTTCTTGGGCCATATTCAGACGGCTGAAGTTTGAAGACTGGCCAACAGGCGCCGTAAAGTTGGCGAAATCAGCATGGCCACCACGTGTACTTAGAAAAGCAGCCGCAGGGTAGAAACGCGGCCCGGCAATGGTCCCGCTGTCGATCGCGCGACGAAGACCTCCATTAGCGCCACCTGCATCTCTTACAGTGGTAAAGCCTTGCATTAAGTACATCTCAGCCATTTGAGTGCCGTGAATCGCGAGGTCTTCCCAAGTGCTGTTGGCTTCCATTGCGGGCAACGTGGGTCCGGGCAGCATCAGGTGTGCATGATTTTCAATAAAGCCGGGGGTCAGTGTTCTCCCTTCTCCGTCAATAACCGTAGCATTAGGGGCGTCAATCGCTTCAGTTGATACAGACGTAATCAGGTTGCCCTCGACCAATACGCTGGCATTCTCGATACGCTGTTCATTCACGCCATCGAAGATATGCACGTTAGTAAACAGCGTCTGGAGTTCTTCTTGATCCTGAGCCTGCGCGGACGCTGAAAAACAAAGTCCTGCAGCGACAATTGCCGTCGAGCAAAGCGACATTCGTAGACCGGACATAAGCACTCCCTTCATATTCATGTTTTGCCAACTGTAGCCCGGAAACCTTTGCCTCGGTTGCCAGTTTCGCATTAGGATGTTCGAATGTGACTGCAAAAATGGCCATATTGTAAATCTAGTCCAAACGAGGGTGACGAGCTTGCCTTTCAACTCCACCTCTCAAGAGCATAGCGAAGGCTTTATTCGCCTCTCCTTAGCTGCTCCGTTCCTGCAATATCTCACCGAACGTAAGATCAATCCGCAACCAGCACTGGATCAGGTCGGCTTGAAAGCCGAACTGTTGTCTGACCCATCCGTGTTCGTTCACTCTGAGTTGGTCTATGGATTGCTGAATTCCTTCTCAGAAGTGTCAGGGGATCGATATCTTGGCCTGAATGTCGGAGAGACGTTTGACTTGCATCAGTGGCCTCCATTCGCTCAGGCCCTCCAATCGACCGAGACGCTGTTCGAGTTCTTTACCCGTTTCGTCGGACTTGTACCGCAGGAGTCCAATTCTGTGCGGCACAGCCTTGTCGTTGAAGCGGACAAAGCGACTTATCGTATCGAGAGGCAACAAGAGCCTACTGTCCCACCCATTCAGGTGACCGGATTTGGTGCGGCAATCTATGTACGCCTATTTCAGACCGTCGTCGGAGATGCCTGGGATTCTTCCCGTGTACGATGGGAAAGCAGATACATCAACGGTCTGCCTATCAACTACAAAGGGATCGAGGTTGGCCTTGGGACCGATCCCGGAATGCAAATTAGTTTTCCTGTGGAATGGTTGTTTTTGCACCATGTCTCTGAGGGCCCTGCCAAGCCCATCGCCTCACAGCGACAAGATGAAGAAGTAACAGTGGTAGCCGCTTTGCGATCTGTATTACGCGACAAACTGGATGAAACCGATTTGGGGCCGGAGGCGATGGCGGGACTACTGGGAATACAGCCGGAACGGTTTTTGAAAGCGCTTCAGCGGCAAGGCACAACGCTCCCACGCGAAGTCAAACGGCTGCGTGTCGATGTCGCCAAGGAGCACCTCAAAGAAGGCCAGATGACAATTTCGGAGATTGGTTTGATGCTCGGTTATTCCGACAAGTCCCACTTCACTCGCTTTTTTCGAGGCCAGACCGGAATGACACCGACTGCTTTCCGGAAAAAGTAGCGGCTCTGATTTTCCGAAAGGGAAGTCAGATCAAACCAAACTGTCTGCGGGAGTATGAAATGGAGGCAGCGTGTTAGTTGATAACGCAAAGGTCAAATTCAACTGATGTCCAACGTTGGGGGCACCTTCTGATGTCGAACGTTCACCTAGTTTCTGGTCCAACTGTGACGGTTGGGTCAGGTTCGCGTGACGTTCAACAGGAGATGTGGAACGTCAGTGATATTTGACTCAATCGACAGTCAAAACCTCAAGAAATGCTCAAATCACGTCATTCAATTTTGCCCCAAACGTCAAGCATTTCTGGCCCAAAGCGGTTAGTGGCATTTCATCGGTGCTGGAGTTGATGTCTCATTTTTTACCTGCCCCACCCAGCGACTGACAAACGCGGATTTAACCATCATGGAGTTGAGAAGGTTACTAAGTTCGAGGAAATTTCATCACGACTGAACGCGCGTTGGGTGTCTTATCCGGTGCCTCCAAGCCTTGCCGATGTATCCTCCGTAGCAATTCCTTCAGCCATTCGCCTAAAAGCTTGTCGCCAACCTTCAGCAAGTTCTTCCATCTGAGACAAAGCCTCGGCATCTTCCGGCAGAATGCGACGAGTCAACCGTGCGCGTGTAACAGCCAATACAGACCAATTGGGATTTGGCCTTTCAGACAAGGTGATCCGATCACCGGCGCCAACTTCGCCAGGTTCGAGTACACGATAGTACCATCCAGTTCGACCCGTCTTCTGAAACTGGTAAGGCATTTCCTTGCGCCCCGTATGTAGCCCAAGTTTCCAGCATGGCTGCCGCCCCTGACTAATTTGAACTACCGCCGTCCCGAGTGACAGGATGTCCCCGATGCAGAGGTTTTCCTCGGTCAGCCCCGTTGTTGAAATGTTCTCGCCAAACGCCGCTGGTATTGTGCCGGGTGCCATTAGGCCCTCTGCTTGCCAGGCTGAATAGTGATCAAGTGCATAATGATGGATGGCTTTGTCTTTACCACCGTGTACGGTCAAATCCGCCTGCGCATCGCCTGCAAAACCGAGCGAGGTAACAACCTGCCGGCCGTCCACCCGATCTTTCTGAATGGCCGAAGGCGGTTTGCCTTCCCAGCGATCTCTGGCCGCTCCAAAAAAAATGCCGTCGATGCGTGCTGACACATCAAGAAGGTTCATCTGGCCTCCTCGTGCTCAATACAGATTTTGTCTTTTTCGCCGGGTTCCAATGAAACACCCAACAATTTGCAAAAACCGTTTTCTGTCGTGACATCATGATGGGCGCAGGATTTGCATTGTCCGAAGGATCGGCCTCCATTTACGGCCAAAGCCAGACTGAGGCCTTGCATCAGCCCCTGCTCAAGCATGGCTTGGTTTTCTAAGGGCATATCTCCAATTGCCTGAGCAACAGGATTTGGCTGACGTACGATCTCGGCCCCTTCTTTTGTGAGTTCGTAGGAAATCGACCGCTGATCGTGTTCTTTGCGGTGCTCTTCTACATAGCCTTTGCGCGCCAAAGCCTTGAGCGTCTGTGACATCGTTCCACGGGTTGTACCGATGTACTCTGCGACATGCGACGGCGAGCGCGAGAACATGTTCGCCTCAGCGAGGTACTCGAGCGCCATCCTCTGAGTCGGGTTCAGATCTCCCGCCCATCCTTCGGAGGCATCAATCCGGGCCAGACGGTTGATCAGTGTGCGTATGCGATGATCTGTGTTCATAACACTTTTAGTAGCGACTCGAAATTATAGTTGCAATGTATTTCTCATTATAGTAGCGACTCGCTATCTTTTAATTGGAGGCACCCATGAAACTTTCAACGCTCACTTCTACTTTGGCTCTGCTAATCGGCAGCACAGCTCTTGCTGATGGGAACCATGCCATTCATCAGGATGGCGCGATCATATCTTCTGCTGACGCCAGTAAAGTCGCGGATTTTGACATTCTGGCCGCGCACGCGCACCGCAATGGAAACACGGTCACTTTTCACATGACCACGAATGGATCGGCTGGTGCCTCGGTTCCGGCGGCAACCGGAGAGGTCGGTGGTTCAGACGTCTGGTCATATGTCTGGCCTACGTCTTTGGACCCTTCGGCCGTTGGGTTCGAAGGCGGCACAGGCATCCTTGCAATGGCCGCAACCAGTCATCCAGATTTTGATGACACACCGCTTTTTGACGAGAACGGTGACGGAGATCCGGCCAATGACGGCATCGAATGGCACAGCCATTGGGTTGTGTTGACCCCGACCGAAGCGTGCGGACCCGACGCGCTTGCCGTACGTGACATCCCCGAAGGTTCCACACCCAAGCTACCTGGGACATGGCCTGGATTCCCGATCTTTCTGGACAGCCCAGGGTTTACACCGCTGTTCGACGGGCCCGAAATCTCGGTGAACGCAGGCTTCGCCAGCGACGTCGAACTGGAAGGTGTCGCTTACGATGGCGTCACTTCGGCCTTGCGTGTGAACGCTAATATTCATGCTCCCTTGCTGTGCGTCACAGATGTTTTTGACGTCGCATCTGGCGAACTGAGCCTGCCGGGCAAGATTCACTAACATTCGATTGCGCAGCCGCCGAACCCACGGCGGCTGCCTGCTACTGAGGACAAAGAAAATGCAAGCACCAGAGTTAGACGTCACGGAATGGTTCAACACAGACACGCCCCTAACCCTAGATAACCTAAAAGGACGGGTTGTCGTTATTGAGGCCTTTCAAATGCTTTGCCCAGGATGTGTCCTGCACGGTATTCCCTTGGCGCAGTCGATTCAGAGGACGTTTCCTGAAGAGAAGGTAGCCGTAATTGGCCTGCACACCGTGTTCGAGCATCACAACGCTATGACACCGGTGTCTTTGCAAGCTTTCCTGCATGAATATCGCATCACGTTCCCTGTCGGCGTGGACAAACAGGGCGCAGGACCGTTGCCAAACACGATGTCTCGCTTTGGCATGCGCGGCACACCAAGCCTTGTCCTTTTAGATCAGGCGGGGCAGATCGTTGCGCATCACCTTGGTCAGGTTTCGGAACTTCAATTGGGGTCCGAGATTGGCAGTCTTCTGACACAGGAGGTCGTGTCGACCAAAGGCGGCACCGTCACTGTTGATCAAAGCGAATGCGAACCAGGTAGCTGCAATGTGTGATCGGGCCAAGGTGCCCACATATGGAAATCGTTTTTTCCAAGCGCCATCGCCAAACCGTAGTTTTGTCGTACACGGCGACAAAAAGCCCAAAAACACCAAACGGTGCTCGCAACCCAACAACCCACAGCGTCAGGCAAGTCCCAAAAGATCGGGGACTTGCCAATTGTTTTTATGCCAGGTCTACACACTCGATGCTCAAACCAAGCGCGCTTGCCACACCGGCACCATAACCAGGATCGGCCTTGAGACAGTTCGATATGTGACGGATCTGAATTTCCTTCCTTGCAGCGCCAATCGCGCGGGCAGTGTTTGCGAACAACACTTTTTGCTGTTCCGGCGTCATCAGGCGGAACAAATCACCGGGTTGCGAGAAATAGTCATCATCCTCGCGGTGGTTCCAATGATCCGCAGCACCTTCGATGGACAAAGGTGGTTCAGAGAAATCCGGTTGCTCGGACCATTCGGCATGCATATTGGGTTCATAGCCAATCCGAGATCCGGCATTGTCGTCGACCCTCATCGCTCCATCACGATGGTAGGAATGATACGGGCAACGCGGCGCATTCACCGGGATCTGGGAATGGTTGACACCCAACCGATACCGCTGAGTGTCGCCATAGGAAAACAGACGTCCCTGCAGCATTTTGTCCGGCGAAAAGCTGATACCAGGTACAATTGTAGAAGGCGCAAAGGCCGCCTGTTCCACTTCGGCAAAGTAGTTCTCGGGGTTGCGGTTCAATTCCAGCTCGCCAACCTCAATCAGCGGATAGTCCCCATGCGGCCATACCTTGGTCAGATCAAATGGGTTGAGGTGGTATGTACCCGCATCCTTCTCTGGCATAACTTGGACGTAGAGCGTCCATTTGGGAAAATCACCGTCTTCGATAGCATCATAAAGATCACGCTGATGGCTTTCACGGTCACCAGAGATGATTTGCGCGGCTTCTTCGTCGGTAAGGTTTTTGATCCCCTGCTGGGTTTTGAAATGGAATTTGACCCAGAACCGTTCGCTGTCCGAATTGATAAAGCTGAATGTGTGGCTGCCAAAGCCGTGCATGTGCCGGTAGGTTGCGGGAATGCCGCGATCAGACATAACAATCGTCACCTGGAGCAAAGCTTCGGGAAGGCTGGTCCAGAAGTCCCAGTTGTTATCCGCACTGCGCATGTTGGTCCGCGGATCGCGTTTGACCGCGTGGTTAAGATCGGGAAACTTCAATGGGTCGCGAAGGAAAAACACTGGAGTGTTATTGCCCACCAGATCCCAGTTGCCTTCCTCGGTGTAAAACTTGACTGCAAAGCCGCGAATGTCCCGTTCCGCGTCCGCCGCACCGCGTTCTCCTGCAACGGTCGAAAAGCGCAGGAAGAGATCCGTCATCTTGCCAACATCAGAGAACAATTTGGCGCGTGTATAGCGTGTGATGTCGTGGGTCACTGTGAACGTACCGTAAGCGCCGGACCCTTTGGCATGCATCCGGCGCTCGGGGATCACTTCGCGATCAAAATGAGCCATCTTCTCGAGAAACCAGACATCCTGAAGCAGCGCAGGACCACGCGGCCCCGCCGTCAGAGTGTTTTGGTTGTCGGGCACTGGCGCGCCAAATGCGGTGGTCAGTTTCGGTTTTCTGGTCATGTCAATCTCCTGAGTTGGTATTGGCAGGACAAAACCGAAAACCGCCAAATTACTCCAACTTATATAAATTATCCGATCGATAATCAGAGGTGATGCATGGCAAGAAGAACCTCGGTTGCCGGTCTTTCACTCAGAGATCTTGAGTACATTCAAAGCATTGCCGAAGAAGGTCATTTTGGCCGAGCGGCTGATATCTGTGGGGTTTCACAACCTGCAATCAGCCAACAGGTATTGAAGCTAGAGGCCCGACTTGGATTTTCGATTTTCGAACGTCAGGGCAGGCATGTCTCTTTGACGCAAAATGGCCGGATAGTCCTGCAAAAAGCAGAAATCCTTCTGACCGAGGCCCGTGAGCTGTTGGAATTGTCGCTGAGCCTGAGTGACAATCTGGAAGGTGATTTGAAGTTTGGTGTACTTCCGACCCTTGGTCCTTACTTATTGCCGCTCATCCTCAAGTCACTCAAAGCCGCTTATCCCAAGTTAAGGCTGTCACTATTCGAAGAATCCACGCATGTTCTTGAAGAGATGCTCACCAATCGGGCGCTGGACGCTGCGCTGATCGCAACTAACCCGAAACAGCCTGCACTAAGTGCGCTTGAGCTGTTTCATGAACCATTTGTTTTTGCCTGTCCCAAGGATCTGGATCTCAAACCCAATGAAAAGGTTCGTTGGTCCAAGGTTTTGTCCTCACAGCTCGTTCTACTTTCTCAAGAACACTGTCTACGGGATCAGACCGTTGCATTTTGCGACCGGATTGACCGACCAGGACAAAGAGTGGCCAGCAGTCTTGAGATGCTCCGGCAAATGGTCGCGCTGGGAGAGGGTTGCGCGCTTTTTCCGGCATTGTCTGTGAGTGGCCCCGACCGTTTCGGCGGCCTAGCAACAACACATCCCATTGCGGATGGGGTGTTTGGCCGTTCTATCAGGCTGGCATGGCGCGACAGTGACCCACGCACGGGATCGCTTGAACATTTCGGGACTTTCATTCAGACCCTTATGGCTGCCCCGGAAATGGCGCGGTATTTGAACGGAAAAGCTTAGAGCCTGACCAACCACGGAAAAGGCAATATAGCGTTTCTTTGAGGGCAAGCGTGCAAGTCATCATCAAAGAAACGCCGTTGGTCTGTCACTGCAGGGATTCCAGATAGGCCAGCAGGTCTGAGATTTGCTCCGGTTTCTTTATTCCGGGAAAGGACATCTTCGTGCCCGGCAGGTACTTTTTGGGAGACGCTAGGAACCCGGATAAGTGTTCTTCATCCCAAACAAATCCGGCTTCCCCCATCGCTGTTGAGTATATGTAACCATCAACAGCGCCAGCTTCTCGGCCCCAAACACCAAACATCGTTGGGCCCACTTTTTTCTTACCTTCGTCAACTGCATGACATGCGGCACATTTTTTGAAAACTTTTTCGCCTGCCGCCGCGTCGCCTTCTGCGGCAACGCTTTGAGCACCCGCCAGCGCTATTGTTACAGCCACAAGAATACCTCGCATGAGATCATCCCTTCCTTTTGATTGCAGATAGTTGAGAATTCAGGTTTGGACCGAAACTGCAGTCGGTCTTGCTTTTCGGAACAGGCTTCTCATTTCCCGAATGCCAGCCCAAAAAAGAAAACCGATCTTCAGAAATTCAGACGCGACGTAGAGCAGATGCAATGAACTGTCCTCGACTGGTTGACCCGCGATGATCAAAAGCGTCCGCGCGTTCAGCAAAGGAAGGAGCCAAAGCCTTTGAAATCCGAACACGCAGAGCGCGACAATTAATGACAACGACGGTTTCTGCCGGAACGACAGAAGAAGAAGTGCAATCAGTAGCGTGCAAAACGCCTCGAATACGCCAATCCACAGGAATTGCATCCGCCCAACGTCCAAGGCGACCGGCAATGTCAATGACGGGGCTTGGAACTTGGCCGGAGCCGCTATCAAGTTACCGCTAACTGCGGCGCCCATCCAAACAGAGATAGTCGCAATCAGTGCAATGCGGGCGGCCTCAAAAAGAGGCTCGGCATGGGACTGTCGGTTTTTTGAGAAAGAGATTTTGACAGGTTGTGTCACGCTCATGATCGCGCCCTCACTAGACAGGGTGTTTGGTTGACGCGTGTGTTGCGGCGCCCTTAACCGTTGGTTTAGAAGCCGCTCGCCAGTAGCCGTAGCCCATGATCCCGGCACCGGCGAATGCGTTTCCCAAGGTGACATACGTCAAATTGTGAGCGGCTCCGGCCAGGGTGATGCTGTCGGGGTGATCTGAGATCAGCGCCAGTGAAAACACGGTCATGTTCGCAACGCTGTGTTCAAACCCCGCTGCAATAAATGCATAAAGACACCAGAAGATGACGATGCATTTGGTAACGTCGTCTTTTGCGCGCGCCGAACACCACAAGGCAAGACAAACCAGCCAATTGCACAGGATCGCTTTGGAGAACAGCTCCAACTCGGTGCCGTGCATCTTCTTGATGGCCACCTTATAAAGCAAAGCCTCTTCGCCTGCCCCTAAGATAAGTCCACCACCGCCTGCGACGAACAGCAACGCCAGCAATATGGCCCCGATCAGATTTCCTGCCCAACTGACCAACCAGCAGCGCAGCACATCCCACCAAGCAGTACTTTTGGCCAGCAATCCGTGCGTCATGTACATGGTGTGACCAGTGAACAGCTCGGCCCCTGCAAAAACCACAAGGGTCAAGGCGATACCGAAGCTGGCCCCCATGACGATAGGACGGATGGATGGATCCGCACCCTGCCCAACAGAAAAGATCAGCAAGATGCCCGCCCCAACAAACGCCCCGGCCTTTAAAGCGAGGATCAGAAAGGCAATTGGATCTGCACGCAGGTTGACGCCTTTCTCTTGCGCCAGTTCTGCGAACCCAATGACTGTGTCAGCATAGGTCATTTCGTATTACACTCCACAGCTTGCGCAGCCGGTCGCGTTCGACCTTTGGCCACTTGGATTTCCAAACAGGATCGGGATAGCCCAGAGACAGGCCAAGCATGCTGCGAGGTAGAGAAAGGCCATGCCCAGATCCTTCTGAGCCGAGACCAGGTAGGAGTTGCAAATCCTGACCGGCGCATGCGTATACAGAAAACCCAGCACACCCAGCATCGACAGCGCATTCGCCTTCAGAAATCCGCGCAGCACTGGGCCCAACCAAGGCCAGGACAATCTCAGCGGTGCCCCCAACAGTAAGGGCAAGCTCAGATATTTAGTAAGTTCCCCTGTCGGCGTTAGCGCCCAATCAACGTTTCTAGGCAGCATCCAGAACAGAAATACGGTCAAGGCCACAAGTAGCAACGGAACAGCCCATTCACGCCGGACCTGCCTGTTCCAAGCCAACAACACCCCGGCCAGAACCAACAATGGCATCTGCACCAGGACATGCTGGATCGGACTTTCAACAACCGCATAGCGAAGTGCAACGGCCTCGGCAGAAGCCAGGAAGGCCAAACCAAGCAACTTCATGAGCTGCGCTCCTCCAAATGGGTCAGAACATCGTCGATCGCATCGGTGTCAAACACCGCCGAAAAGCGGCCGTCGCTTTCAATCACATGGATTGCGGCATTGTGCTGAAACCCGCCCCATTCATCGGGAATGACAGTCACGTCAAAAAGCTTCAACAATGCCGGCAACTCTTCTGGCCTCGGCCGCGCGACGGTCCACATTTTTCCGTCCGCCTCATGGGCTTCCCCGTAAATCGTCATCTGCTCGGGCGTGTCTCGCTTAGGATCAAAACTGACCGAGATCATCCGGACGGGCTCTCCACGCTGTTCCAATTGATCTCGGACCTCGGCAAAGTCTGCGCCTGCAATCTGGCAGATGTCGCCGCACACGGTGTAGATGAACTCGACCAAAACCACCTCCTCCCCTTGCGGCAACAGGGGCATCAACTGACCTGACATGTCTTCCAGTTGCAGGGCTGGAACTGGACGCGGTGCGTGCACCACGTCCAATCTCCGAGCGGCTTCGCTGGTGAAAGCCTGCCCTCCATCTGTGGCATGCCAGAGAGTTCCCAAGCCGATGCTCGCGACCAGAACCGAGGGAAGAGCGCGCGCAATCATCAGCTGTCACTCCGCCCAAAACGCAGCACAAAGCGCAGAACAAAGAGCAATGTTCCCAACACGACCAGCACGCCGAACAAGGTGCCAATGCGGTCGTGGGTCAGCCATTCTTCGTAGTGCACTGCCCAGCGACGCGGGATCGAAGCCGCACCAGAGAAGAGAAACACCGTCACAAACCCAGCGGCGCCTGCGAGGTAGGTCACAAAAGCGACCCGGTCCAACCCGCTCATCTGGGCGATGGTTTTGCCTCGGACCAGCCAGGCCATGAACCCAAAGGCCATCGCCACTTCGCCCAGCAGCAGGTAGGTGTGGAAATGCCCCGGGACCCACATTGTATTGTGCATCACTTTGTTCACACTGATCATCCCGTCGATTGACGCGGGGATTGAGCCAACCGACCAGCCTGCCACGGACAGAACCAGCAGTGAGGACGTCAGATCCCAGGTCATTTTCGAACCTCGCACATAGAGGAACGTAGAGAATGCCGTGACCGCGATGAGGGGAATGCCGCTGAAGTATGAGACCAGTTGCCCGACCACCAGCATCCAGGGTGGCATCACCACATCCTGAAGCAGATGGTGCCAGTAAACAGCCATCACGAAGATCAGAACTGCATTCCAGGCAATCGCAAACAGACGGTTCGATTTCCACGGTTTGCCGGTGTATTCCGGCAGGATTTCATACACCGCAGTGACGGCCATGTAGATTGAGGCATTGATGAAAACGTGGCCAAAGAAATAGATCAGGTTCTTGGCCAACAGCGCGTTTACTTCAAAACCCGGCACCAGCAGGTGGACAAGGCTCGCCACCAACACCGCGGCACCTAGGATTATCCCGATCGAATTGAAAATAGTCACGGCCGCCGCCGTGATGATTGTTGGCGGCGGAGGATTTTTATCCTCTCGCCCTAGGATCAGGTTCCAGCCCAGGGCGCGCAAAAGGCTGCCATAACGGGCATGAATCTGACGACCGAGCTCCAGATAATACAGCAGAAAGCCAACGCCGATCGAAACATATCCAAGCATGAACGCAGCAGCCGCGCCGGCTTCCCACGCTCCGCCTGACATCGCGGGCAAGGGAAACAGGAATGTCCATGCGCCGCCATATCCGCCGATGAAGATCGAGCCTAAGATCAGGACGACGCCCAGCAGAAACAAAGCAAGGAAAGCCCAAAAGATTCCAGCCGTCAGAACGATATGACGCCCGCAAAAATACCACATGATTGCGGCGCCAGACAGTGCAGCTGTACCAACCATTCCGGCGCCATGGGCCGTCAGCAACTGGTAAAACAAAGCCGGATCCACTTCGATCCATTGGCCCTGCGCAGCACGCATGATCAGACCAAAGACCATCATCAAGGCAAAGACCGCGCCTGAGAGGATCATGGTAAGCTTGACTGCCCCAGCCTGGGGTTCAGTGACGATTGATTTTTCCGCGACAAGTTCAGATACAGCGCTCATTTAGTCCTCCACCGCGACGACTTCGAATTCGTTGACCATGTCCTGATGCGCCACCCCGCAGAACTCCATGCACAGGACTTGGTAAGTGCCGGGTTCATCGAACGTGTAAGAAACTTCGGTTGTGTAACCGGGGATCACTTGGACCTGCGTCAGAAGGCGGAGGTCTGAAGTGTAAATGCCCAATCCGTGGGTAACATCTTCGGTCGTGGCGCTAAAGTTGATGGGCGTTCCAGAAGGGATCTCAACTGTGTCGATATCCCACCACCACTGCCCGCTGGTGATGGAAACGGTGATGGCATCGTCTGTACTGGCCAAAGCGTGCGGCCATGGTCGCAATGAACCGACTGCCACGATTACTCCAACAATCGTCATTGCCCAGATCAAGCCCGCACGCTTCGAGTTGGCATTGGGTCCTGCTTCCGCCCCGTTCGAGGCGCGCGCGGTCTTCCAGAAGACAAGTGACAGCGCTGCCATCAGGATCAGCGAGATCAAAAGTACAACAGGTTGCATGAGCCATATCCTTTATTAAGCATTTTAAATACCTATTATAAAGACCGGAAAAAGATGTCAACAAAATAGGCATTTTCAAAGCCTATTTTTTATGAGAGATATAACTATGCAAATTACCAAGTTTTCCGACTATGCCTTGCGCATCCTGATCCATCTTGCCACCCACGAAGAGGGGTTGATGTCGACCCGCGAGATTGCGGCTATGCAAAACTTGCCCTTCAATCACCTGGCCAAGATCTCCCAGTGGCTCACACACGAGGGCTACGTAGAATCCGTTCGTGGACGCAACGGAGGAATGCGAATGGCCTTGCCTCCCAATGCGATCTCGATTGGCGGCCTGCTGCGAAAATCCGAACGCGGCACCCCTTTGGTTGAGTGTATGAAAGAAGACGGCGGCTGTTGTGTGATGACGCCTGCCTGTGGGTTGCTGCCAATCCTGACTGAAGCTCAGGAGGCGTTTTTTACTGCCTTGGACAGCAAGACATTGCAGGATGTTTTGGAAGGAAATCGCGGAATGAAAAACCTGATCCGAGCGCTAGAAGTTAGTCATGCGCTGGCTTCAGATCATTAATACGCAAATTGAAATCGTATAAACCACGATTTTCATTTAGCTGCACCAGGCACGGCACCCTCAATCGCCTGCCCTTCCCAGGCCTCGAATGCCATCGACAGGTGCCATGCCTTGAACCCGATGTAGCCGGCCAACAGGACCATTATCATCAGATACATTGCCCTTCGGAATCGTGGATTCTCTTCAGTTTGGTACATCTTCTGCATTCCAGAGTAAGTACAGTGTCAGCATTCGGATCTGAGCGTCACTCAAACGTCCGTCCCACGCCGGCATCACCCCCCGTCGGCCAAAATGGATGCTGTGATAGATGGCGTCCCGGTCGCCCCCATAGATCCAACTTTCATCGCCCAAATCTGGCGCGCCGATCTCGTAGCCCCCGCGGCCGTCATCTCCGTGGCAGGCCGCGCAGTTTTCTTCAAAAACCAATTTACCGGCTTCGGCCGCCGTCGCATCATGCTGCTGTCCAGAGAGGAACAAGACAAATTCCGTGACTTCCTCAACCTGTTGATTTTCGATCATGCCATCCGCACCAAAGGCAAGCATCTGTGCGATCCGTGTATCGTCATGCTGCGCATTGATTCCATATCGAATGGTCGCCTCTATCTCTTCCGGCGTGCCTGACCATAGCCAATGACGGTCCACCAGGTTGGGAAAGCCAGCCTGCCCTTTCAGATCATTCCGGTGACAAGCCGCACAGTTGTCGGCGTAAAGCTTGGAAATCGACCCGCCATATCGCGCCTCAAGCGTCGGATCGGCGGCCAGTTTCTCGATATCCCCGGACGCGAAAGGCGCGAATGTCATTTCTCGACTCGCATCCGCCTGTTGAAGTGCCGTCGCAACTTCTGCACGCGAGGAATAGCCAAGCATCCCCTTCGCGTAGTAACGCACACTCGGGAAAGATGGGTAAAACACCCAATACAGCGCTGCTATGATGATACTGATCCAAAGCGCCCATCGGGCAGCCCAGGGAACAGGTGTATCCAACTCTTTGATACCGTCCCATTCGTGGCCAGTCAGATCGGTGCCGGAAACGGGATCCTTTTCCTTCATCGACATGGCTGATCCTCCCGGCTGTCGAGTGGGGATTGGGCGGCATCGTCGTAAACCTTCCGGCGCGAGGGCCAATAGGTCCAAACAGCTGCAGCTAAAAAGACGGCCAGCAGGTAGATTGCGCCCCAAGTCTTGGAGAATACGAGAACCGTATCATGTGTCATCGCTGAACCTCCTCAAGGTTTAACGAATCCAGATCGGCCAATGTGCCAAGAAGCTGAAGATAGGCTACAAGGGCATCCATTTCCGTCAGCCTGCCCGGTTGCCCGTCATAATCCCGAACCTGAACGTTTTCACCGTAACTTGCCTGCAACTCTCCTTCAAAGTACTGCTCAGCATCCGCCTGCCATGCGGCGTCCTTTTCGGCGTTTTCGATCTGGGTGTCCGTATAGGGCACACCAGCCCGGCTGAGGGCTTTCAGCGAGGCAGGTAAATGTCCAGTCGCAAGACGCGTCTCGGACAAATACGCATATCCCGGCATGATTGACCCCTCGACGAGGTCTCGCGGCGCCTCCAAATGCGCCACATGCCATGCGTCAGAGTATTTGCCACCAATGCGCGCCAAGTCCGGCCCTGTACGTTTCGAGCCCCATTGAAACGGATGGTCATACATGCTTTCGGCAGCCAGACTGTAATGTCCATAGCGTTCGATGTCCGACCGCAGGGTGCGGATCATCTGGCTGTGGCAGGCATAGCAGCCCTCGCGTACATAGATATCGCGCCCGGCAAGTTCCAGCGGCGTGTAGGGCCGCATGCCTTCGACCTTTTCCACTGTGTTTTCGATCGTGAACAACGGCGCGATTTCGACAATGCCACCGATCGATGCAACCATCAGGATTGCCATTGCAAACCCAAGTGAATGGCGTTCGAGTTTTTGGTGCTGAGTGCTCATTGGGACTTACTCCGCTGGCAGCTGGACCAATGGTCCGGCTTCCCGGGTTTGGGCCTTCTTCGGCCCACTTACAGTCATGTAAATATTGTATGCACCGATGCAGGCTCCGATCAGATACAACAGCCCCCCAATCGCGCGGGCGACATAGTAAGGATGCATCGCGATCACACTGTCGAGGAAGGAATAGAGGAAAGCGCCGTCCGCATCATAGGTCTGCCACATCAGCGATTGCGTGATGCCGCTGTTCCACATCGCGCCGACGTAAATCAGCGTTCCGCTCAGGGCGAGCCAGAAGTGCCAGGCCTCCAGCCGCAAGGAATATACGCCGTCCCGCTTCCATATCCAGGGCACCAGTTTGTACAAGGCACCAAAGGTGATGAAAGCGACCCAACCCAACGCGCCGGCATGAACGTGCCCAACCGTCCAGTCGGTATAGTGGCTTAGCGAGTTTACCGGGCGGATCGCCATGAACGAACCTTCAAATGTCGACAGCCCATAGAACAGAATTGCGACCATCATGAACCGGACCGCCGGGTCCGTCCGGACTTTATCCCAAGCCCCGTTGATCGTAAGGATGCCGTTGAACACTGAGGCCCAGCTGGGAACCAGCAAAATGATCGACATGGTCATACCAAGGTACTGAACCCAATCAGGCAGGGCAGTATAATGCAGGTGATGCGATCCGGCCCAGAGGTACAGAAATGTGATCCCCCAGAACCCCACAATCGACATGCGGTAGGAATAGATCGGTCGGTTCACAGCTTTGGGCAGGAAGTAATAGAGCATCCCCAGGAACCCTGCCGTAAGCAGGAATCCAACCGCGTTATGCCCGTACCACCACTGCGTCATGGCGTCCTGCGTCCCCGAAAAAAGCGAGTAGCTTTTGGGGTAAGCGATGGAGACGGGGACCGAGAGGTTGTTCACCGTATGCAGCATCGCGATGACGACGATGAAAGCCAGATAGTACCAGTTGGCCACATAGATATGCGGCTCTGCCCGACGCGAAAGGGTCTTTAGGTAAAGCGCGAGGTACCCTACCCATACAACCAGCAACAAAAGATCCGCGTACCATTCCGGTTCCGCATATTCCTTGGATTGGGTAATCCCCAAGGGGTAGCCGGTCGCCGCAAGGACCATGAAAAGGTTATAGCCCCAAAACACCATCCAAGGCAGCGATTCACTGGCCAGTCTTGCCCGCGAGGTGCGCTGCACCACGTAGAACGAAGTTGCGATAAGGGCATTGCCGCCAAATCCGAAGATTACCGCAGACGTGTGTACCGGACGCAACCGGCCAAAGTTCGACCAGAAAATATCCCCGTTCAATGCCGGAAAGGCCAGTTGCCAAGCTAGAATGTCTCCGACGGTAAAACCAACCAAGGCCCAAAATAGAGCAGCTATGACACCGAAACGCGTGACCTTGTCATTATACTCAAGCGGGATGTCCCGGATTTCTTCACTCATTCGGGTGATCATCCAGATCAACCCCCAACCGGCGAAGATGGCGATCATCCAGCCATGCAGCACATAGGCGATAGGTACACCCCAACCAAGAATGGCCACTCCGCCGATCAGAACAATGGCAAGAGCACACAGGACCAAAACGTTTTCGACAGTATTGTTATTCAGCATCTGGCCGCTCCTGCCGGTGGAAACGCACTTCCAATGCGACCTCTCCCATGGGGTTCACAGAGTGAGTTTCCTGGGGCGCAAAGACCGCCGTATCACCCGCAGCCAACACCAAGTCATCTTTGTTGTCCCGGCGCAGCAAAAGCTGGCCAGATTGCACCGCCAATTGGCCCCAGACACCGGCTTTCGTGCTGTGATCCTTGCGCAATTTTTCTGGCAGAGTGTCGTGCGTGAATTGCGAAGTCGCATAGTGCACCACGCCTTCTGGAAGGGCTTCTGTCATTGTGCGTCTCCATGGAAAAGCTCTGCATAGGCATGCCAGGTTGAATATCCCAGCAAAGGGAAAACTACGGCCAGCCCTAGCAGGCCCGTTAAAATCCCCAACAAAGTCAGCGCGGTAATCGCACTGCCCCAATACAGGCAAAGACGAAAATTGTGAGTGGTGGCATTAAAACTCAGCCCCATGGCTGAGAAGCCATCAATCTTGCGGTCTACAAGCATCGGAAGCGAAAAGGCTGAGACAGCGAACCCCAACGATGCAAACAATCCGCCGATCAAAGATCCAGAGACTAATAAAGCCCAGCCGGACGGTGTGCTGATCATCAGCAGTAGAGTGTCAGCGAAGCCTGAGAACGGGCGCAGACCATAAACAATGGCGAACATGACTGTCGCGGCACGTATCCAAGTCAGGGCAAACACCATGAGGATCGCGCCGACCAGAGCAATCTGCCCCTTAGCGACGGCGGGTCCAGTGTCACCGCTGGCGATCGAATACAAACCAACGGTGGCAATGGGTCCAACAAGCACGCCACCAGCCAAAAGTGGCAGCAGAACCCAACCTTGACCGCTAAACACAAGACCCGCGACACATGCCCATCCCAACAGAACAAGCGCAATGCCGTAACATATCGAATACTCAAGGTTCGCTCTAAAATCGCGCCATCCCGCTCGCAACCAACGTTTCACGACTTGGATTGGCGGCTCGGTAATGACCTGCGCTTTTGAATATACCGATATGGTCATGACAACTCCGGCGGGGCACCCACCTCGCGACGAAAGTTCTCGATCCCAAAGGTCAAACCTTTACCGATCCGGTTGGTCAAATGAGTAAAAGCTTGAGCGGTATCTGGCTGCAGAACCTGATGTGCCGTTTCGCCAAACAGATCGAGCCACAAGGGAAAATGCTCGGGAAGGATGTCTGAATTCGCCAGATGAGCCTGCATTGGATTTCCGGAATACCCGGGCTCCCTGAGGATCGCGCCGCGCCAGAACGAAGCGATCTTTTCTTCGTGCGCTTTCCAATCCTGAATGGCCTCATTGAACACGGGCCCCAATACAGGATGCACCCTTATCTGCGCGTAAAACCGGCAAACCAATATCTCAATTTCCTCAGCGGAAATTTCAAACATCTGTGGTTTGGCAACCATCGCAGCTGTCATCAGAATCTACTCCATTTCGGGCTCCCGTTTTCTGCCCCCTTTAATAGGTATTGTCAATACCTATTAAGTGGAGACACTGGTACCCACAGATATTCAACCCGCCTCTCAGACGGATCGTCTTGCCGCAGATTCCGCGTAAGCTCCACTTCGCAGGGAAAAAACATCATCCAGGGGTGCCCTAACTCCTTCAGGCATCCGGGTTGGGTCGAACACCTTTTTGGTGCTTTCAGAACGATCATCAGGTAGCTCAACCTGAATTGTCCCAAGATCAACCATGGTATGTGTCCCACTCCAAGGCACAGTCGGATCAGACACATTGTCAGCGGCGTTCGCGATCACCAACTTCAACGACCAACGGGCGGGACCATCGCAGAGCTTTTCCAGGAACCTGTCATGAAGGAAATCATCCGAGAGGGTTTCCACCTCTTCCTTGCTCAATGCCAAACGCCCACCCTCCGGCTCCAGCAGAATTCGGGCAGAGATTTCCCTTCCACTCCAATCAAACCGATAAGCATGACCAGAGTGGTATTGTTCAGACGAATAACAACGGCAGGGCGCAACAGACTTCAGATATTGTTGGTGTGGCACCGTGTTGGGGTTTGCCTCATTAAAGGCTTCTACCAACTTCGGATCCGGGGCACCGGTGTCCGGATCAGGAATACGAGCGGCAAGAAAAGCCCGGAATTGTGCAGCAGAGTTGGCAAAGAAAACCGGGTTCGAAATTAACGTCAGAACCCAAGAGTCTGATCCTTTTCCGATCTCCAGCCCAATCCCGCGCACCGTAGGGCTTTTGTCACTGATGCCCGGTTTTCCACCCCCAACGGAGAAGCGCGCCGTAGCCTTGCATTCATTGTTCAACATCGGGATTTGAACTCTCGGCTCCTCCGCAGCAGGACAGAAACGCCCCTGTGCTGCAAACCCCTTTGCGTGTGACGCGCGATAGCCATTGTGACGGCCAAACGTTCCATTCAATGCGTCGATCAGTTTTACTGCCTGTGACATGACGTCCTCCTTGATCAGTTATCGAACAGGCCGGGAAACCCTCTTTGAGATGGCTTTATTGCCCATGCATTTTGCTCATTGAGAATTCGTATTTCCGGCAGCGCAGAGCATCACAGGAAATCGATTGATCCGCTGATTCAGTGAATCCGAAGTTATTCTTTTTCAGACAGCCGTTTTCCCACACCATGTGCGTAGATCAACGATCGTGCTTTCAACATGGGATCATTGGATGGCGCAAAGCCTTCGCTCAAGATCAGCGGGTCAAAGTTGATCTCGTCACACTGCCCGTCAGCCTCAGTCATCGCAGCATTCGCTGTGAAACGCGCAGCAACGATTTCTGTGTGATCGCCGGTCCACTGAACAGAGGGATCTTCGACATTGTCATCAGCGTTAGCCAGAACGATAACCATGTCCCAGGACACGCCCCCGTTGGCGATATTGGCCTGCATGTTTTCAATGAAGAAGTCGGGGTGAGTGTCAACAACGATATCCTCCTGCCCCGATGGGCGGAAATAGAATCGCATCGCAGTTTCTTGACCCCCGTCATTTACAAGGAGGAAAGAATTCACGCTGTAGTAGGTTGTACCCTCATGGGGTCGAAGCGATTTATCCAACGCGCCATGATACTCGCTGTAAGTCTTCAATGAAGGATTAGCGGCAGCAAACGCCTTGGTTGCGTCCGCTCCAGCAGCCTTGGAACGCAAAAGTTCGATGAACGCTTTGCTCGTCGGCACCGGAAAGAAGTGTTCCGTGTTCATGGCAATCACGTGCAGGTCATCATCCGGCGTCGTGATCTCCATCGATAGCCCAAGTAGCCCGTATTTGTCGTCTGCTGGATTCGCCTTACCACCCTTGTGGGACACCCGAGCAATAACCGAAGATTCACTAGTGAACAAAGTGCTGTTGGAGTACGTTTCAATCGTCTCGTCTAAGGGTGTAAGCGTGCCCTCAACGCAAAATCCTTTGGTGTGATTGCGGCGTTTACCTTCAGTCACACCAAACAAGTCTTCGAAGGCAGCGAAACCCTTCTCAAAGTCAAAGTCACCTTCTGCGACGGCAGGTGTCGCCACCACAGAAATGCCAATAGCTATAATGCTGCGTCTGATCATTACATCCTCCATTTTCATTTATTTGCTAGCAAATATTTAGCTTCCTAATTATTTGCAAGTAAAAACTTCAGATGCTAAAAGGTGCCCGAAATCAAAAATGAAAGTCGCCATCGTGCCCAAGACGAAAAAGCCTGAGACCGACGAAGATGTTCGGCTAGACAATCAGTTGTGTTTTGCGGTCTACGCGGCCTCGCACAAGATAGAGCAGCTTTACCAGATACTTCTGAAAGCCCAGGGACTAACTTACACCCAGTATTTGGTCTTGATGGCATTGTCCGAAGAGGATGGTGTCTCCATTTCCACTTTGGCAAAACGGCTTGACGTATCCGGAGCGACAATGACGCCGTTGTTGCGGCGCCTTGAGGAAAAAGATCTGTTACGGCGTGAGACGCGGGACGGGAACGAGCGCCAGAAGATTGTCACTCTAACTGAAACAGGACGCAGCATCTGGATAAAAAGCTGCGGGATATCATCTGAAGTCTTTTCCCAAATTGGCCTTACTCAACATGAGGCAGACGACATCATCCGAATTTGCAAGAAGATCGCCAGCAAGTAATCCGTTATCGAAGTGCGAAAGACATCACAGATTTTCTCTAAAATTCTCCAGGTATTTATCCAGGACTTCCAAGCAAGCATTCGCTCTTTGCCATGTTCGCCACAAGACTGATCGCTAGATCTTTAAGCTCACAGAACGATTGCGGACCTGCGATGAGCCCTTACCAGACCTTGATCACACCTCGGTCTTTCGCTCATGCAGCAGGTCGCGAACGCGTACAAAGTTGCCGTTCATTTGTCTTGACGATGTCAACCGCAGCATAGCGTGTTAGTTGTCAGCAATGAACCAACTAACCTCAGCCAAGCGGAAGGCCATACCCTATGCCCTTGCGGTCGTTGGTGTGCTTTTTGCATCCATCTGTTTTGGCCTTGTACCCTATTTTAGCCGTGGGCTCACCGATCAGGGTCTCGCTCCCTATGCGGTTGCCTTTTATCGGTACATCTTGGCAGCGGTTGTCCTTTTGCCCGCACTTGTAATGCATCACTCAAAGTGGCGAGAAATCGTCTGGGGTATGGTTGCGGGCGCAGTGATGGGTCTTGGCTGGGTCGGCTATGTTACTGCTCTTGAGACTGTTCCTGCATCGACGGTTGGCGTACTCTACATGACCTATCCGGTGTTTACGATTGCCATCGCATGGGCGCTTTTTGGTGATCAACCAACGCGGCGCAGCTTTGTTGCGGCTGGATTGATCGTCGCTGCTGCGATATTCGCAGGTTCTCCGGCATCTGTGCCACCGGACCAAATTCCAATCCTTCTCGTCTCATTAGCGGCACCTTTCGGTTTTGGCTTCGGCATATGTGTTCTCGTGCACCGCCTGTCACGTATTGCGCCTTTAGCCAGAATGGCGTCAGTCTCGCTTGGGTCGGTCATTGGCCTTGCCCCTCTCATTCTTTCATCCGAGGTCGGCGAAATTCTACCAGAAGGTGGGGACGACTGGGTTCTAGTTGTCGGGTTGGGCCTTGTGACGGCGCTAATTCCGCAACTGATTTACACGATCTGTTCGCCTATTATTGGGGCAGCGCGCACTGCTGTAGTCGGAAGTATTGAACTACCCACGATGTTTGCTGTTGGCGTTCTTGCATTCGGTGAAGTAATCACGGGTACACAGGCGCTGGCCTGCGCGCTGGTTTTGGGCGCGATAGCTCTCACTCAAAGTCGCTCAACTCGAACTGTGACGACCGTGATCAGCAAGGAGCCTGAGAGGTAGCTTTGGTCTCGTTGCCGACTTTCTCTATGGAGAGTTTGGACAAGCAGATAGAGCCCTTAGCCGCCGTTCCCGACCATTTGATAGCCGTAGCCGCACTCGGCCGGTTTGGTCGGGAAGTTGCCGGTTCCAAGGAATTGTCAGTGCAATCTGCCACGCACCAGGTAGGCTTCAATTGTGTCACCACCGAGGGCGCGAATGGCCTCTAATCGGTGCAGACCTTCGATCAACACGAACCTCTTGCTGTCGGCGCGCAATTGGATCGGGGTCTTCTGACCGTTCTTCAATATATCTTCGGCAAGCGTCAGAACTTTATTCTGATCAAGTGTTTTTGCACGTTTTACAGGTACGTAGATCAATTCCAGCGGGTATGGTCTTTTCTCTAGCATAAACTACTTGTGCAACCTTTCGAGCTTTTGGTCAGATTCGGAATCCCGTTCGACAGCGGGCGCTGGTACGTACATCAAAGTTCCGAACGAACAGCGCCGCGCAGTTCCTCATGCATGATCCAAGTTGCTGGTTCATCGTCATTTTCAATATGAGAAAACGCCAGTATCTGAGCAGCGCCATCATTCTCTTCCGATCCGGTTTCGGGAAGATCGAGATCAAGGTATTCAGCGATTAACAGCCCCACTTTTTTGAAGGACTTAAGGGATGCCCCGCGCGATTTGTGGCCTGCTGCCTGAGAGAGCTGGCCAACAGTCAGACCTTCCTTTCCTGCGATTGACAGCGCTCTGAGCATCGTAACCTGCGCCGGTGTAAACCGGACTTGGCGCAATGCTTCTGTGTATTCTCTTTCGCTGGGAACATGAGTCCCGGAGTTTCCTTCCAGACGGCGTTGACCGCTGCGTTTCCGGTCACGTTCTTCAAGAATTTCCTTTAACGCCTCGATAGCCATTGCCGGTGTTTCGCCAACTGCGTCAGCAATCATGGTTTGTGTTTTAGCCGGTGGCTTGGGGAACGCCCGTGCAACGCTGTTGCCGCTTAGAAGGCCGGCTTTTATCAGGTATTTTCCGAACTCTTCTTCAATAACTCCGGATACGTCTGCATTTCGCGACTCTCGAACACTGCGGTCCTGAAATTCTCGCTGCTCCATACCAAGAACTGACGTCCTTGCGCTCTGAAGACTGACTTGAGGGGTTCGATTGCGCATCAGAAAAACACTACAAAGACAACCGCCGCTACAAAAACTACTGACGCGATAAAAAATTTGGTGCCGTAAGTTAAGCGGCGAACCCTTTCAGCATTGAGCCTTTTGCCCAGATTTTCGTCAATCGAGTCTAGAGTCACAGTTTGATCCGTCCTACTCTGTCAGGGCGACGGTGAATTTCAACGGCCCATTGTCACGGCAAGTTTTCAGCACATGTATCATTCTGACGTTTAAAGGGTTGATTGCATTCCCACCCATCACCTCTTCGATTCAAATGAGCATTTGATGGGACGATGATTGCAATGCACGTGTTTCGACTTGCGCGGAAACCACGCTCGCATTTCCACCCAGAATAGGTGTCAGACGCAAGGTATGCGTGATCCGGAATGGCTACAGGCTCGCAACGACTCTCTACTGATCTAAATCCTCTGAGGCACACCCAGCCATCCTTGCTGTTTTTGTCGGTTAGGTGGCCGTTTCGGGGGACATCTATTGTAACACAATCCAGGCCATCTTTGCGAAATCCCCAGTTGCAATGTGTTTCCTGCACGCCAAATCGGGTTTCAACGAATCCGTTTTCCGGCGCAATCACTTCTTCACATTCCTCTCCGACACGCCGGAACAACCGATTGCATTTCCAGCGGTCTCCCGTAGAAACGAGGTAGGCATTATCAGGAACTTCTATTTCCTCACAAATGCCCCCGACGCCCCGGAAACCATGGTTGCACTCCCAGCCTTGGCCATAGGAGTTGCCTGTCGAATATGCGTTTTCAGGTACGTTTTCTTTTAGGCACGATCCGCCCCTGTTTTCGTAACCTTCGTCACAAACCGATCCGCCAGAATTTCCTGCCAATTGAGAGGTTGCAGGCGCGACCTGAGCTGAAAGCTGCGTTCCCGAAATCAACACGAAAAATGTCAAGATCAAACACGAAACATCGCGCGTACGTTTGATTGAAGTCAGGTTAAAGCGGTGCCTGGGGTCGGGCCTATCGGGCATCAGACACGCAGTTTATGAGCCAAGTATTGTTCATGTTTTGCCTTCTTTCATGTGTCGTTCGTCGTCTGAAAAACATCAGGAAACAACTGCGAACGTTTGCGAGTAACGAGTTCGTTTCGAACACCCCAGCGGAACCCGTTCCTAAGCTGGGGTACATGCTACAGCTATTTTGAAGGCCATTGGATCGTCGAAGTCGGCAGCATTGCGACGACGAGTGATTTTCACCAATGCACTCTTGTGGTTCTTACCCAGCATAAAGTCAAGGAAGTTCCCTGCGCCACAAAGCCCGCTGATGCGCACAAAGCGGACGTAGATTGATGCCTAGGCTGCAAACGCGGCGAATGGCAGCTAAGTGGCCACAATTACTTTTTGAAGTTTGACAGAAGGGTTCGATCGCAAATAGCGGTAAGCCCTCTTTCCCATCACCTTCCTTTCGTGGGCCAGCGGGATTTGGACAAGCCAAACGCCCTTGGCCGTCAGGGTGAGGGCGCGGCCCTCCCCCTCGGGCAACGCTATTAGACAGGACCGTGTCCTCGGCTATGCCTGCGGGCCGCACCACCCCTATCGAATAGCATTGCCTCGCCCCCTCCCGCGTTCGCCACGTGGCAGATCGGCAGAAACAGGCAGCTTCGCTGTCTGATCTGCAAATCAGCCCAGATTTTCCAAAAGGGAAGCCAGATCAAACGAAACCCTCTGCGGGAGAATTAAAATGGGAATTTTGGGTCAGTTTAAGACGCAGAGGCCAAAATCAATTGATGTCCAACATCGGGGGTGCCTTCCGAAGTCGAACGTTCACCCCGTTTCTGGTCCAACTGTGACGGTTGGGTCAGGTTCGTGTGACGTTCAACAGGAAATGTCAGGCGACACATAGTTTTGCCATTCGGTGACATCTAAATCTTTGATTTTTAATTTCCCTTAAAAAGCACGACGCACGAGTCTTGCCATTTGCGACTCAAAGGTTTTCCATCAAGCTGAAGCCATCGCACAGCGGCAATTGCCCTTCTGTTTAACCGATACTGGCAAAAGCCGTATGCATAGGCGGATCGCACACTCTAAATTGCTTTAGGTTGCAACGTGCGAAACATCCCTGTCTGGCGAATAGATGTCGAGGATGTTCCAATGTCCGGTCGTTGGTGTCGGGTTGTTGATCATTGGCACATCGAGCACGGTTGGCTTGCCACTGGCGATTGCCGCTTCCAGTGCGGGCAACAGTTCGTCGGCAGCGCTGAGTCTGTGCCCTTCCACGCCGTAGGCTCGCGCTATGTCGGCATAGCCCGGTCCGTTTACGGGTGCGGCGGCTGATCCGGGGAAAGTTGTTCCATAGGTCAGACCGTAATGCGCTTTTTGAAGGCCGGCGATAGTTCCGAAGGCGTTGTTGTTCATAACCAGCCAGATGATGCCCAGATCAAGTTCGACGGCCGTTGCCAGCATCGAAGGATTCTGACCGAAACCACCATCGCCAACCAGGCTGATCACCACACGATCGGGTGCCGCCAGTTTCGCGCCGATCGCACCCGGAGGGCCAAAACCCATCGTGGCAAAACCACCCGGGGTCAGGATTGAGCCAGGGGTCAGGATATCGAACTGTTGTCCGACACCGTTCTTGTTCCATCCAACGTCCGTGGTGATGATGGCATCCTCGGGCAGTGCCTTGCGGGTATCTGCCAGAATACGCTCGGGCATCATCGGAAAGGCTGGTGAGGTCGCCATTTCCACGTTGCGCGCTTTGAAATCCGTCCGGAATTCAGCGATCTTCTGTTCCAGCGCGGGGCGGTTGAAACCGTCCGGATACATCTCGCGGGCAACCCGGTTGAGGACGCGCAAAACGGCCTTGGCGTCGGCAACGACGCCGATCTCGGTGGGATAGTTGCGGCCGATCTCTTGCGGTTCAATGTCGATGTGAATGACCTTGGAACCGGGAATGTTGAACGTATAACCAGGATACCAACTGGAGCAATCGGCCTCTTTGAACCGAGTGCCCACAGCAAAGATGTAGTCCGCCTTGAGGCAGGACTGATTGACCAATTCAGTACCCCAAAACCCAGTCATTCCCAGTACCAGCGGATGGTCGTCCCGAAGCGCGCCTTTACCCATCAGGGAATGTGCGACGGGCAACCCCATATGCTCCACGAACCTGCGCAACTCTTCGCTGGCCTGTGCCAGAAGGATACCACCGCCGACATAGGCGACCGGGTTTTCGGCCTGTACCAGTGTCTCAATGATTTCACGCGCCGTTTCATCGTCTATCGACGGTTTCCTGAGCGCCCGCGTGTTGTCGCGGATACGGTCGAAACTGTCCGACGGGATCACCTCGGAGAAGATATCCATGGGTACGTTGACCAACACGGGGCCAGGCTGACCGCTTTCAGCCAGATGGAACGCCTTTTCAAGAATCTCGGCCATTAAATCTGCGCGGTCGACCCGCCAGGCGCGTTTTACGAAGGGTCGATAGATCTCCCACTGAGCGGCATCTGCATGCAGGTTCACTTCCTGATGAGGATGTTTGCCGTAGTAATGCGTAGGAATATCGCCCGCGATCACCACCATAGGGATACAATCCAGTGCGGCGTTGGCGACCCCGGTGGCGCAATTGGTCAGCCCCGGGGAGAGATGGGACAACACCACCGAGGCCTTGCCCGTCACGCGGGCATATGCGTCCGCCGCGTGGCTGGCGATTTGTTCATGACGCACCGTTACAAAATCAATTGGGCTTTCCGCCAATGCAGCTAAAACCGCGATATTGGTATGGCCGCATAGGCCGAACACATGCTTCACCTCACGGCGTTCAAGGAAGTCGACAATGTGCTCAGCTACGGTTTTTCCGTCCAGTTTCGCTCCGTCCATCACGCGACCTCCTGCCCGAAGAACTCACCGAACAGGTCCGGCTCCGAGGGGCGATCCTCGGGGATCGGACGGCTGACCCAGGTGTAGTTCATCATGTGTTTCATGGTGACGTTTTCATTGGTGATGTTGCCGCCCCAGATGCCGCAACCCAGGCTGCTGGTCATGGGCATCCCATTGGTCCAGGCACCTGCGTTGGCCTTGGATTGTGGCTGTCGCACCATCATGCGGCTGACCGGAGCCAGACGCGCCAACCGGTCAATGTGATCGTCATTGTGGCTGTAAATGCCGCAGGAATGGCCCTTGCCCCCGGTGTTGTAAATCTGGCTGACCGTTTCCAGCGCGTCATCAAATGTGTCGAAGTGATATAGAGCCATCAGTGTGGTCAGTTTTTCCCTGGAGAACTTGTGCTGCGGCCCGATTTGCCCCTGATTTTCGACCATCAGGAATTTGCGATCTTCGGCGATCGAGAAACCGGCGACCTTGGCCGTTTGCTGAGGCGGACAGGCGATAGTCGGGAAGGTACGGTTGCCCTTCTCATCCCACATGGCCGCTTCGAGCATTGCCTTCTCTTCGTCCGAACACAGGTAACCGCCTTCGGCTTGAAGTGCCTTGACCATATCGTCGTAAACCGAGCGCTGGATGATGATGTTGCCGTCCGCCGAACAGCCTGACCCAAAGTCGGAGGTCTTTGAAATACGTGTGTTTTGAGCGGCGACATCCAGATCGGCTGTCTCATCGATGACGATGGAAGAATTGCCCGCGCCGACGCCATAAGCCGGACGTCCCGAGCTGTAGGCTGCTTTGACCATGGGCTTGCCACCCGTCGCCAGCGTCAGGTCACAAATCTCCATCAGATGTTGCGTTAATGGGATCGACGGTTTGCGAATGGATTGAAACAAGTCCTCGGGGGCACCGGCAGCACGACAAGCTGCGCGCATGACCTCGACCATTTCAAAGGTGGTATGGGCGGTTCGCGGATGTGGACTGAAGATGACCGAATTCCGGGCGTTGGCGGCGGATACGCCGGTCACCGGTGGTGTCATCGCTGGGTTAGTCATGGGGATCAGTGACGCGATCACACCGGCAGGTTTGGCATATTTCACCAGTCCTTTTTCCTCATCCACTTCGACGATACCGGTCGATGGAGTGCGCAGGACGTCACGCAGTACCATGTGAATCTTGAATCTCTTCGCTGGACGCCCTTCGCGATCTCCGATGCCGCTCTCGTCCACGCCTTGCTGGGCCAGACGCGTGAAAGTTTTCTCGTTCCCAGCATACCACGCAATGGCCTGAGACAGGCGGTCCAGCCTGTCCTGATCCCAATCCTCGATCTCGGCCATGGCAGCGCGGGCGCGTGCCAGCATATCGGCCGCCATGTTGCGGTCGTTTTCAGTGAGCTCTTTGCCCATGGTGATCCTCTTGGTGTTTTAGAAATGCAGCATCAGGCGTGCGGCGCTGTGACCGCGCTTCGCCGAATGTTCGCTTGGCGTGGCTGAGACAGCGACGCGCGTGTTCTTCATATCCCAACTCGGCAACGCGGCTTTGGTTGGGCAGTTCAATAGAATAGTCGACGGGCGGCATCCGTTCGATGATGCCGTTGAAATCGATCCAACCTTCGCCTGGGTACAACCTCGCATCGCGGGCCAGTTGGATCATGCCCTCGCGCGTATCGGCGATGCCGGGCAGGCAATCAGAGATATGCAAGAAGTGAAACAACTCCGAGGGGACGTGCAGAAGCTCTCCGAGATCCACGCGGCTGAGGTGCAGATAAAGCGTATCGACCAGAATACCGCCATTCGGCTGATCAGAGGCGCGGACAATATCCAGCGCCTCATCCAGAGTGCGCAAGCGAGAGAAGCTTGGGAACTCCAGATCCACCGTCAGCCCATAGGGCACGGCCAGTTTGCAGGTCTCTGAATAGACGTCGATCAGAAAATCACGATCATCACGGGTATTGGTCCACGCGCTCATGATCATGCGCTTGGCACCCAGTTCTCCGCCGATCTCCAGAGAAGGCTCAAAGCTGCGCGGATCGACATCTTCAGTGATGCGCGCAAGCTCGACATCAAGGACCTTCAAGCCGGTGGTAGAGAGAGCAGTTTTGGTGGCCTGGACCTGCGCCTTGTCGATTGGAGATTGAGTGAATTCACCGGGCACATGCATCGGAATGAACCGAGGACTGACAGCATCGTAACCGGCCCGCGCGGCGATATAGACCAACTCGGGCGGCGTGCAGCCGATCAGCGTCAGATGCGCCAAGGAATAGAGAGAGGGGCTTGCGCCAGCCTCTTCGGGTTTCACCATGAACGACAGCTCCAAGCGTCTGCGAATCTCATTTTCATCACACGTAATAAAAAATATCTGATATTTTTTAAAATATCAACTTTTAATACTAAGCAGAAAACGAAAACGCCCGGGCAATGGCCCGGGCGTGTTTAACCTTCGTTTTGGCAAAGCTTTAGATAGTGACCCAGTCGCCTCCGGACTGGTGAGAGCGTACAGAGGCATCAATGAATCGGACACCGTCTGCGCCTTGTTCGACACTGGGATAAGCAAGCCAATCGGCCGGAACTGTAACGCCATCCCGACGCGCAGCTACGGCCATGGCAAATTCCGTATAGAGGTTGGCCCAAGCTTCGATAATCCCTTCAGGGAAGCCACGCGCGGTACGGACCAGACGTTCCGCGCCGGGGCCAATGCCGTGCCCGTGACCTCGGCTGATGATACGATCCGGCTCACCGAACCGATTGAACTTCAGCTGTTCCGAATTCTCCAAGCCCCACTCAAGACCGCCTTCGCTCCCGAACATCCGCAACCGCAACCCACCCCGATTTCCGGGGGCAAGGCGTGTTGCCATCAAGGTTCCGGGGACTTCATTTTGGTAACGGGTGAACATGAAAACTGTGTCTTCCAAAGGCTTTGGCGCACCGCAGACATGAAACTCGGCCCTCACGTCGGTCATCGGCACGCCCGAGACAAAACTGGCAAGATGCGCGGCATGCGTGCCTATATCGCCGACACAACTGGTCGGGCCTGAAATCTTGGGGTCCAGCCGCCACTTTACATGAGGCGCATCAGCAACATCATCGGGCGTCATCCAGTCTTGCATGAACTCGACGTGGATTTGGTTGATTTTACCTATGCCGCCTTCCGCCACGATTTGTTTGGCCTGACGGATCACCGGAAAACACGACATCGCATAGCCGACGGCAAAGACCTGCCCCGTGCGCGCGGCGATCTCCTCAAGCCCCTCGGCCTCGGCAACTTCGTTGGTCAGGGGCTTGTCGCACAGTACATCAATGCCTGCCTCCAGAAACGCTTTGGCCGCGTCGAAATGGACGTGGTTCGGGGTAGTGATCATGACCGCATCCACGCCATCCGGGCGCGCCGCCTCAGCCCGCGCCATTTCGTCGAAGGACGCATAACACCTGTCTGACGACAGGAACCACTGAGCCCCACGCGCTTTGCTGCGCGCGGCGTCAGAACTGAGCGCTCCTGCGGTGACCTCCCACCGGTCGGTCATCCGCGCGGCCGTTGCCTGCGTGACAGAGATACGTCCACCGCCGACGACGCCCAGCCTCAAACGGCGAGAAAAGCGGGGGAAAGGGCCGTCAAAGTTCAGGTCTTCGGGTAAAAGTCTCTCAGCCATTCTGAACCTCCATTTCCGGGGCCCGTACGCCTTCTGGCAGCATTTCCACCGCCATGAAGATGCTGGGGGTAATCGTCTCGTATTGATGCCAGGGATAGTTGCCTTCAGCGTCATACATCGGCTTGTGCGTCGTGCCGGGGGCCATGAATTCTTCGAGGTAAAGGGTTTCAACGTCCCGTTCGCGGCATTGCTGCATTTTGCCAAAGCCTACGATTTGCGTATGCACTTCGCGAAACCCCGGTACCGGGCAGAACGGATGATCCTTGTGCAATCCAACATTCAGCGGCACCGAGCCCGAGTGATACATGGTCAGTCCGACGTTACCCACGAAGACCTTTGGTGACATGTAGTGGCTGACGCCACGCAGACGCTCCTCTTGGCGAACATCAAAAGCAGATGGCCATGTATTTTTCACCCATGCAAACAACTCGTTGTCATCGGCATGGGCGTCGAAACCGTGGACAATTATTGCGCGTTCCACGTTTTGGATGGTGCTGTTCTGTACGATCACAGACGAAAGTGGCGCAACGATCTGATCCTCGACCGAGAAGTCCCTCCCCCCAAGGCTCAGAACAATGGCGCGGCCCTCGACAGATAATCGGTCTTCATTGGTGATGTGCTGGACACGAAAGAACGGCTGGGCAAAGTCGAGTGTCTCAATCGGCATGGACCAGCTCCTTCCTCTCAGTGTTCAGGAAATCGACCGGTAGAGGCGCCGGGGCCACGCAACGGCTTTCTATTGTCTGATAGGCGCCAAATTTCGGCGCCCGTTCAATCGCGTCCATGACCTCGAAAACGTGGTAGGCAAGCGCTCCACTTGCACGGGATTGGCGTCCTTCTTGTGCCGCCAGGGCCAGATCCAAAAGGCCGAGCCCGCGGCTGTCTTCATTAAACCCATGTTTGTTCTCGACCACCTGCCAGTCTTCGCGACCGGCTGGACGGGGCTGATAAGACCAGCGCGAGGTGTCTCGCGTCTTCAACCAGACATCCCCCTGAAAGACATTGGCACCATGAACCGGGTCAGGGTCAGGGATGCTGATGGTTCCGTTTTCACCATAGATTTCGAACCGTGGGGTTTCGCTGTCCCAAATGTCGAAGCTCATGGTCATCGACCCTATAGCTCCGGATGAGAACTGCAGCAGGCTCAGGGAGTGCGTGTCGACCTCGACATCCATCCATTCGCCGTTGCGCGGGCCGTTTTCGATCATACGCTCCTCAAAGGTCCGCCGTGCCATTCCAGCGACCCGGTCAATTGGTCCAAGACAGCAGATCATCGCGGTCAGGTAGTATGGGCCAAGGTCCAGCAAGGGCCCGCCACCGGCCTGGTAGTAGAAATCCGGGTTGGGATGGTGGCGCTCCGTCCCGTGGGTCCCGACATGGGCAAAAACCCCTGTCGGTTTGCCAATAGCACCCTCGTCGATCAAGCGCCGAACGGTCTGCCAGCGACCGCCCAGAAACGTGTCGGGTGCGCAGCCGACCAGTAACCCCTTTTCAGAGGCCATGTGCAGGATCGCCTTACCATCCGTTCGATTCATAACCAGTGGCTTCTCGGAATAGACGTGTTTGCCCGCCTCCAACGCGCGTAAACTGATTTCCGCATGCGCCGCCGGAATTGTCAGATTCAGAACGCAGTCGATCGTCGGATCGTCAAACACTTCATCTGGCGTGCAGGCCTTGGCGACACCGTATTGATCCGCTTTGGCGCGGCTTTCCAAAGGATCAAGGCTTGCACAAGCCACGACTTCGACGCTGGAGAATTTAGATAGTGTTTTTAAATAGATATCGCTGATACGACCACAGCCGATAAGGCCGACCCGGAAGGATTTCGGTGTCTCACGTGTCATCATTCCTGTCTTCGTAGAGGGGCAAGTAATTTGGGGGCATGGGCCCTTTGTTCCGACCACCCTGGTTCATCTGTTCCCAAGCATGGGCGAGTATTCCAACCGAGCGGGACAAGCAGAATAGCCCCCGCGACAAGGGCGCAGGAAAGCCAAGCTCGCAGAAGATCACAGCTGTCGCGCCATCAATATTCATGGCAATCGGTCGACCTCCGCGTTGACGGGCAAGTTCGGCCTGAACCTCTTCGCCAATGTCGGCAAACCGGCCTGAAACTGTGCCTTCCTTTGCCGCATTTCGAACTAGTTGCATAAGCCGGGGTGCACGTGGGTCGGTGGGCTTGTGGAACCTGTGACCAAAGCCCGAAACGATCTTGCCGTAGGTCTCACGCCAGCTGTCCAAGCCATCCCGAACAGCGTCATTCAGTGAAGCTCCCGCATCCATGCGGGCCGCGATATCATAGTACAGCTCTGCGCACTGCTCTCCTGCCCCACCATGCACGTCGCCCAGCATGTTCACCGCAGTCGCCATCGCATTATTGAGACCCACCCCGCAGGTGGCGGCCATACGCGCAGCCGCGATCGAGGGAGCCTGTGGACCGTGATCCACGCCTGCGACCAAAGCGGCCTCGAACAGGCGCGCTTGCGCGTCGCTGGGCAAACCGCCCCGTACCATCAGCCAGATCATTTGCGGGAAAGATACGTTCCCGATCAGGTCCTCTATGGCATTGCCACGAAAAGCGATCTTTCCGGGTTTCATGTCGACGATGGATGTGCGCCACCATTGGCGAACGGCGCGCTCATCCATTGTCATGTTTTCATCCAGCACGGTCATTGAGTTTGCACCTCTTTCACGGTCTGGATTTTGCTTTGCGCGGCGAGGCGAATGGGTGCGTTACGCGCGCCATAACCGGCATAGCCCATGCGGCGTTCAACAATTTCGAAGAAGAAGCCGTTAAAGATGGGGCGGCTGTATATCTGAAAATACTCGGCACCTGCTGCCCGATCGTAGAGAATGTTGCCTCGGCGCAGTTGGGCGATCAAATCGTCATCCAATCCGAAAGTCGCTTGCAGATCAGCGTAGTAGTTTTCTGGGATGGACAGGCTGGGAAAGCCGGAGTTGAGCAATTGGTCTGAAGTTTCAAATATATCGTCAGACTGGAAGGCGATGTGCTGAACACCAGCCCCAAAGCCATCTTCAAGGAACGAAGCGGCCAGAGTTCGGCGACCAACTGCCCCGTTCAGGTTCAGGCGCACTTCGCCTTCGGGGCTTTCGATGGCCTGGCTTTGCACGACGCCGGACGGGTCGGCCACATTCACGATAGGCGACTTCTCCATCTCAAAAGTCGAGATGTAATACAGTAGCCAGCTTTGCATTTCATCGTGGCTCATCGTCTGTGCCAGATGGTCGATACGGCGCAAACCGGCGGGCTGGGTCGCTTTGGTTTTTGCTACCGGCTCAAATTCGATATCCCAAACCCGATGCAGATCGGATTTCTCATCAATGAAATGGACGACATTGCCGCCGACACCACGGATGGCCGGAATATCCAGCTCTCCTGTTCCCACGGGCTGCGAGAAATTCGGAGCGCCCAACGCGGTCGCACGCTGGACCGTCTGATCCGCATCTTTGACACGCAACCCCATGTCACAAACCGAGGGGCCGTGGCCCAGGAACGCCGACTGGGCAAAACCGTCCTTTTCGGTATTCACTACGATGTTGATAGCCCCCTGCCGCCACAGCTCGACGGACTTGCTGACGTGCTTTCGCTCCATTCGAAAACACATTGCTGACAGCATGTCTGCCAATTGGGTCCCACTCGTTTCGTCGGCTGTAAACTCAACGAATTCGAAGCCTGAGGCGTAAACGCGTTCAGGCAATTTCGGGATATCAAAGTTCGTTCCGGGCTCGGTCCGCGACACCTCGTCCAAGAGGTTCACCAGCGACCTATAGCTGTCTCGGGCAAGTGTGCGGCCACCGGGTTGAGGAGCTGCTTCGTTGACGCGCGCAATAGACCAAGGCCCCTTGTACCCGGCGCGGGACAACACCCGCACGAAACCTGCAAGGTTCAGCGATCCGAGCCCTGGCAGAAGCCCAAAGTGCCGTTTGAGCCGACGTATATCCATCTCAAGCCGGGGTGCATCGGACAGTTGCACATGGAACAGCCGCTCTCCGGGAATGTCCCGAAGGCGGGCGGGTTTGGACCCGTCGGCAAGCGAGAAGAATGAGTTCAAGGCCAACCCCAAATGAGGGCTGTCGATGGCTTCAACGACGCCTAACGCCTGCTCATCCGAGTGAACAAGATCCGACCATGGCAAGCCCATATAGGCCAGACGCAACCCCATCTCTTGCGCGATCTTGGCCGCCTCGCCAAGGTCCGCGATTACCTGTTCTTCGGTTGCAGCGGCATCGACCTCGTAAGCAGACCCGATTAGCAGTAATTCTGTTCCCAACTCGCTCATCAGGTCGAGTTTGCGCTTTAGCCGAGCAAAAGCGCGCTGCCGACCGCTGCCGGATTGACCTTCGAGGTTATGGAAGGGTTGCAGCAGGCAAATCTTCAGGCCGAGGTCTGATGCAATATTCCGGATTTGCGATGGCGGCCCATCAAAAGCGGTCAAATCCGGTTCGTGTAGTTCGACACCCCCGAATCCTGCGTCAGCGATAGCACTCAGCTTTTCAGCCAGATCACCGGGGATCGACGTTGTCGAAACCGAAAGGCACATTATCCCTGATATCCAAACATACGCGGCAACCACAGGACCAGATCAGGCATCAGCATCATGATCACCAAGGCGAAGATGAGAACCGCGAGGAAGGCCCAGATTTCCGAGATGATTTCGCGCAGCGGAATATCCGTCACGGCGTTGATCACAAAGAGTAGAATGCCATAGGGCGGCGTGATCAGACCGATCATCGAGTTCACGACGACCAGCACTCCGAAATGCACCAGATCAATCCCAAGCGCTTCGCAGGTTGGAATGAACAGAGGCACGATCACAAGAATGATCGTTGTCGCGTCCAACACGCAACCCAGCGCGAGGATCAGCAGGTTAACCAGGATCAGGAAAACAATCGGACTAACATCTGAACCCTCCAGCAGTGCCGAGATCGACTGTGGAATCTGTTCCTGAATGACGATGAAGTTCAGAATGAACGCGCCACCAATGACCACCCCGACGGCGGCGGAAGAGCGCGCGCTGTCGACGAACACTTGATAAAGACCACGGAAGGTTAGTGCGCGGTAGAACAGCGCTGCCAGTAGCAGGGCGTAGAATGCAGCAACTGCGGCGGCCTCTGTCGGAGTAGTGACGCCGCCATATATGCCGTACAGCAGAATTGCGGGCATCAGCAGTGCCGGGAACGCGTTGGCGGTTTTAGCCGGCAACTCGCGCAACGGAACAGGTTCTTCCAATGCAAAGTTCCGCTTTCCAGCCAGATAGTAGTTCATCGCCATTAGAACGACACCCATGATCAGGCCCGGCAGAATGCCAGCAAGGAACAGCGACCCGATAGAGGCCTTTGAGACCAGCGCATACAGAACCATCGGGATCGAAGGCGGAATAATCGGGCCGATCGTCGCCGAAGCCGCCGTGATTGCGGCTGCATAACCTCGGCTGTAGCGGCCATCCTTGGTCATCATTTCAATGATTATCTTGCCGATCCCTGCAGCATCCGCGACGGCTGAGCCGGACATGCCGGAGAAAATCAACGACGCCACAACATTGACGTGCCCAAGACCACCCTTGAAACGCCCGACCGCCGCGACGCAAAAGTTCAGCAACCGGTCTGTGATCGATCCCGCGTTCATGATATTGGCGGCAACGATGAACAAAGGCACGGCAAGCAGGATCGTGCTTTTGTAGAAACCCTGCAGGATTTTTTCACCCGCCAGTGCAACGTCCAGACCGGCGACACCCAGATACATAAGTGACGCCAGCAGGATGGAATACCCGATAGGAGTCCCGATGCCTGCCAGAACAAAGAGTGTGAGCAGGCAGGAAAGAAGTTCGAAACTCATTTGCTTGCGTCCTCGTCGTCTTCCACATCAACACGGGGATGTTCGTCGACCACGTTGTATCCCACGACCATTTCAAGTTCGGTTTTTGGTGGGCCGTTGCGCATGATGTCAAAAAACAGCCATGCATACCGCGCCGCTACGACCAGCATGAACACGGCATAGATCGAGAACACGGTGCGCAGCGGTATCTTCTCACCCGAAAAGGGATTACGTACCGTCGCGGTTTTGCGGATTTTCATCCAGTCGATGTAGTCCCAAGTCGGTAGGAAACTATAGAGCATCCCGACCACGATTGCCGCGGCCGCCAGCATCGCAAATACCTGGCGCACCCGCATCGGTACCGAAAGGTAGATGATGTCGAACTTTACGTGATCCCGCTCGCGCACGATGAAAGCGCAGCTGAAAAAGATCACCCAGACCCAAAGGATGCCGATCAGTTCTAGCGTCCATCCGGCAGGGGTGAAGAAATAGCGCAATAGAATTTGCAGAAGGAAGATCAGGAAGATTGCCGCCAGCATCCCGCCGGCAATCGCTTCGGTCAATCGGGAGAACCCCTTTATGAAGCCTTTCATTGTGGTTCTCCCTCCCTTGTGTAGATGAACTTAGTTGCCCAGAGCGTTGATCTGCTCCAGAACGCCATCCGGCCATGATCCGGCGAACTCGCTTTCCAGATACATGGTCTGTACCTGATCGCGGAACGCCGCGAGGTCGGGTTCATAGACCTCCATGCCCTGCTCTTTCAGGAAGCTGACAAGGTCCTCTTCTTTCTGAAGCTGCTTCTGGCGCCCCGATTCAGCCGCTGCGTCTGCAGCCTCCTGAACCTTTGCTTGCTGTTCCGGTGTCAGCCCGTCCCAAACCTCTTTGCCGATGGCGATATAATTCAGGTCGACCAGATGCGATGTCAGGACGATCTGATTGGTCACTTCGTAGAACTTGGCATCAACCACAGTCGGCAATGGGTTGTCCTGACCGTCAACGGCACCGGTCGACAGCGCGGTATAAACCTCGGAGAAGGCCATTGGTGTCGGTGCGGCACCCAGCGCTTTGCCAAGGAACTGCCACGCATCGGTGCCCGGCATCCGCAGGTTCACGCCGTCCAGATCGGCCGGAGTTGTGACCGTCAACTCATCCTTGGGCTGACGCAGGTTCACCTGACGACGGCCCAGATACATGACCGACAGCAGTTTGACGCCCAGTTCTTCTTCGGCCTTTTGCTTGAAGGCATCCATCAAGGGATCGTTGAAGACAGCCACCTGATGCGCGGCGTCCTGGTGGACATAGCCTGCGGTAAAGATCGAAAACTCGGGGAAGAACTGTGCCAGCTCCTGCGCCGAGGTGATCGACATCTCCAGATTGCCGCGACTGATAGCGTCCAGCTCAGTGCCTTGCGCGAAGATCGTGCCGTTATAGCTGGGCTCATAACTTGCGAAATCGGCGACCATGGGCGCGAAAACCTCGGCCATGGCAACCGAACGCTGGTCGGTCTCCGATCCTGATGTTGCGAGGCGAAGTTGCACTTTGTCTTCCGCCAGCGCACCACTTGTTGCGCTAAACAGAACACCGGTTGCAACCAGGGCTGACACAGCAGCCCGGCGGGTAAGTTTGGTAATCACTTTGCTCCTCCCTGAGACATCATGATGCATTTTTCCGATTCTGAGTTTTGACCTATTTTGGACTTTTTGCAAGATTTTTTGCAAAATATCAGATATTTTTCATTACCTGCAATTTCTGTTGTTGCATTTCCTGAAGGTTTCTTATCTTGACAGTCTCGCCAGTTCTGCAGGAATTCTGAATGGCTTCAATGACTTGAAGTGTTCTGAAGCCTTCCCATCCGGACACAATCGGATCTGCTTCGTGTCGAGCAACGTCAACAAAGTGCCCGAGTTGATTGACCAGTGGGTCAGAGGAACCCTTCTTCAGCGCGGTTGACGAAATTGGAATCCACCAATCCCTTTCCTCACCCTGGTAGGTCCATAGTCTTAGATCGGGGACAGACAACGACCCATGAGAGCCACCGATCATGTAGCTACTCTCAGTGGTCGACGGATAGATTGGATATTCCTGAGACGTCATCTCCCAGCTCCACGGAGCAACAATGCTGTCGGATACGCTAATGGTCCCAATCGCTCCGCTTTCAAACGTCAATAGCGCTCCGGCGACATCTTCGTTGTCATAGCCGCGTTGCGAGGTAGCCGACTGCGCCTGTACGGTCACGACCTCTCCGGCCAGGTACCGCAGAAGATCGACATCATGGACAAGATTGACCGAGATGGGCCCCGCTCCGGGTTTCTTACGCCAGGGTGCGGCGTCAAAATATTCATCGGGCTTGTAAAACCAGCAATTCGCATGGACAGCGCGCACATCTCCAATCTTCCCATCGACAATGGCTTCCTTCGCTGACTTGATCAAAGGATTGTGCCGACGATGATGTCCGACCATCAGTGGCACATTGGCCTTCTCCGCTTCTTGGACAAGCTCCAGTGCAGCGGAGGCTTCCACGGCGATCGGTTTTTCGACGAGTACGGGACAACCATGCCGAACACATGTGAGCCCTTGTTCGACGTGAAGCGTCGTGGGCGTCGCGAGCACAGCTCCGTCCGGCGTCTGATTTGCAAACATATCCTCGAGGGTCTCGTAACACGCAACGCCATGCTCCGCAGCGTAGGTGCGCCCTTCGTCACTGGGATCAACAACCGCAACAAGATCGACATGACGCAACGCGCGGATCGCGTCTGCGTGGCGGCGTCCAACAAGGCCAATGCCGACAATGGCAATGCGAAAGTTCATTGACAATTTGCTTCCTTCCAGAGGGTTCGGAAACTCCGAAACCAATGTTTATGACTGAGCTGCTTTGCCCAACTTGAACTCGACCGTATTGGGGTTTTTGCGATTCCACAATAATGTATGATATTTTTATTTCTACCATACATCACATTGGATTGCTGATAACTCTGTAAAGTGGTATTTGAAGGAGGAATCTAAAAATATCGGGTGAAACGCATGGCGAAACAGCCGTCTACGATAGGTGCAAGCACCTATCAGCGCATAAAGCGGGATATTATCTTTGGAGAATTGCAGCCTGGCTCCAAACTGAAGCTGGACGCATTGAAAGAGCGCTACTCAGCAAGCCTTTCGACACTTCGTGAAACCCTGAACAGGCTTGCCAGCGACGGGTTTGTCGAAGCCCCGGAACAACGGGGGTTCCTGGTTACACCTGTTTCCCGCGAGGACCTGACCGAGATATCAGAGTTGCGTGTCCTGCTGGAATGCCACGCGTTGGAGTTGTCCATTGCGAATGGCGACACGGACTGGGAAGGCAACCTCGTTGCCGCGCACCACAAACTGCACCTGATGGAACAGCAGCTTCTCAAGGGCGACGAGTCCGAGAAAGAAACCTGGAAACGATATGATTGGGAGTTTCACCAAGCGATGATCGCGGCCTGCAACTCCAAGAACCTTCTGTCTCTGCACTCGATCATCTACGACAAGTATTTGCGGTATCAGATGCTCGTGCTGACCTATCGCGGCGAAGAGGCCGTCAAGGAGCATAAGGGCATGTTCGATGCCGCATTGGCCCGAGACGCGGGCACCGCTAAGAAGCTGTTGGTAGATCACATCCGAAACGGTCTTTCACATACGCTGGAGGCTATGTAGCTCGCTGTTGTTGCCGCCTATCTCCATCACCTGAATCAGCGGCACAGGACCTGAAAGGCAAGTTTAATTACTGTGCTTACCAGACGAATTCCGTAAGTTTATGATTCAACATCCGAACCCGCTACATCAGGCAGCCGTTTAAACAAGGATGAGAACGCTAAGCTTCCGCAACCAAGGGTTGCTTTGCACCACCATAACAAACCGCGAACATCCTTGAAGCGGTTTTATGTGAAGCGATCTCTGATTGAGTAGTGGCCATTCAGTGGAACGAGTACTAAAGGCTGCTTCGCGGACAAAGTGTAAATTCGCTGTAACTGCGCCAATATCCACCCTCAGAAGTAACATGAAAACGGTTGTTTCTGTCGAAGACAAAGAAAAAATGACCAACCAAGATACGCAGTGACACGAAACTAGGTTGCGGGCCGCACCACTATTGTCGAATAGCATTGCCTCGCCCCCATCCGCGTTCGCCACGTGGCAGATCAGCAGGAACAGGCGCCTTCGGCGTATGATCTGCAAATCAAACCTGGTTTTCCTAAAAGGAAGTCACGATCAATGAAATCAGTCGAGGTGCTGGATGAAGGAAGTGAGGCGAAAATGGCAAGGTTCTGTCGCTGGTGGCAGAACTATGTGTCGCCTGACAAGGAAATGTGGAACGTCACTGATATTTGACTCAATCGACAGCCAAAACCTCAATAAATCGGCCAATCACGTCATTCATTTCTGGCCCAATCGTCAAGCATTTCTGACCCAACACAAAAACCACCCTCTAATCGTGGCCACGGCCCTTGTCTCAGAACAGCCCAACTCCGCCACTTTGAACTTATGTTACCCACGCACGAGACATCAGATTTGCTGCCAGGTGCGCTTTTGGTGAACATCGTGACCAAATGGTGGGCACCTATGCTTGCTTCAGACCAACCAAATCGGAATAAGAACGCTCACCGCGAGTGATTTGACGTTTGAGGGTGTTCGTTGCTGCTTTTACTTTACCCTCGCCCAAAAGCGATGTGATCGCTTGATGTTCCTTGTAAGATTTCTTCGTTCGATTGGAACGCTTGGACAGATGCGTCCGCATAGTTTGGACGATATCACTGACTTTTTGATATCCATCCCGCAGGTAACTGTTTCCGCAGGACCTGAAAAACGCGTCGTGAAACTCGGCGTCAAGTTCCAAGTACTGCTCGAATTCATCCGCTTCCTGCGCTTCTGACATCTTAGAAACAATTGTAGCCAGCTCATTGATCAGAACCGACGGGTTCTTTTCAAGCGCTTGCTCCAAAGCTGCAGATTCTAGGATGAGCCGATACTGGCAAAGCTGCACCACGTCCTCTTGAGAAAGAGAGAATACAAAGGCTCCTCGATGAGGAAAGATCTGAACGAGCCCCTGAAGATTCAAAGCCGATAGCGCTTCGCGAATCGGAGTTTTGCTGATGCCCATGGCACTTGACAGCTTCACTTCCGGCAACGATTCACCCAATTGAAACGTGCCATTGATTATGCCTTTTCGGATATGCTCTTCAGCAGTTTTACTCAACGAATCCGGGCGCTTAATCTGCAAAATCTCGGTCATTTTCACTTCGTCCTATTTCGTCTCTCCAACACAATAGCACATGTAAGCTTGATTTCTATATTATATCTGATATCTCAGATAATAGATCGAAAATGACTAAATCCGTGGGAGGATACCTTGTTCAAGAAATCAACATTGGCGCTTGGCGTCGTCATGTCAGCCGGGCTTGCTTTTGCAGCATCCGCTGAAACAGTCATTAAGGTTGGGCATGGCGCAGCAGAAGCGTTTCACATGCATCGCGCGCTACTGAAATTTGAAGAACTGGTCGAAACTGGCTCGAATGGTGAGATCGACGTACAGATATTCCCTTCGTCGCAGATGGGCCCTGATCGCGAGATGATCGAAGGTGTTCAAACCGGCGTTCTGGAAATGGCCATTCCTCCTTCCTCTTTCTTCGCGGGCTGGGATCCGGCTTTTGCAGTAATTGAACTGCCCTACATGTATTCCTCCAAGGACATCGCCTTTGATGTTCTTGATGGTGATGCTGGTGATGGGATGCTTGCACGGGTCGAAAACCAGGGATTAGTTGGTCTCGGCTGGCTTGAATTGGGTGTACGCAATGTGACCAACAATGTCCGTCCGGTTGCAACCCCCGCAGATCTCGAGGGTGTCAAGCTGCGCACCATGAAGGTTCCGGCGCATGTGGCGACATTCGAAACGCTCGGGGCCAACCCGACGCCAATGAACTTTGGTGAGGTCTATTCTGCTCTCCAGCAAGGCGTGATCGACGGCCAGGAAAACCCACTGGCGATCATTACCTCACAGCGTTTCTACGAGGTGCAGAAATACCTTTCGACCACGGGCCATGTCTTTGCGGTCTATATGCCTGTCATCTCCAAACCGTTCTTTGACTCGCTGTCCGCAGAGCATCAGCAATTGGTCCGGGACTCAATGGCCACCGCACGTGACTATCAGGCGGAACTGGTCGCAAACGAAGATGCGGAACAGTTGGAACAGATCCGTGCTGCCGGTGTCGAGGTTCTGGAGCTGACTGCAGAGCAGCGACAGGCCTTTGCTGACAAAACCGAAAGCGTCCGCCTGCAGTATCGCGACGAGGTTGGCGCCGAAGCCTATGACGACTGGGTAGCAGCGGTTTCCGCAGCGAGCGGAAGCTGACCCTCGGACTACTCAGCCAATACGGGCACCCGTGCCATTAAGGTTCGGGTGCCCCTTTCGTTCAAGGGGAGGTGAACGGTGTCGGTTATCAAATGGATCGATATGAATGCCGAAAAGGTCTTAGCCAGTGCACTTTTGGCCGCGATTGTCTTGTTGATCTTTGGCAATGTGTTCATGCGCTACATTCTGAATGCCTCTCTTTCATGGGGCGAAGAGCTAACGCTTTGGCTGTTTGTATGGTTTGTCTGGCTTGGCGTCAGCTATGCATTCCACACAGGCGATCATGTGCGTATCACGGTCCTGCGTGATGTCCTAAGCGAGCGCGCAAGGCTTTACGCGGATGTTGTGATCGCGCTTCTTGTCCTTGGATTTCTGGTCGTTCTGACAATTGAATGCATCAAGCTTATCCGACAGCCTTTTGTAGCCAGCCAGACGTCGGTCGTTTTAGGACTACCGATTCCGATCCTTTATGCTTCGGCGCCGATTGGCGCTGGCCTGTCCGCGATCCGCGTCACTCAACATCTGATCCGAACCCTGCGTCTGATCGCAGGAACCAAAGCGTGAGGAACCCGGCATGCTTGCAACAACGCTCTTCCTGACGCTTTTCGCCCTTCTGCTCTTCAGCGTGCCAATTGGCATCTGTCTGGGCCTAGCCACCATGATCGTGATGGTCTTTGTGGACGGCACCCCACCCATGGTTCTTTTGGCACGGTCCGTGGTAACAGGCGCGGACTCGTTTCCTCTAATTGCCGTCCCTCTGTTCATTTTGGCAGGCGACCTGATGCAGCACGGCGGAATGTCTCGTAGACTGGTTGGGTTCGCCAATGCACTGATCGGGCATATCCGGGGTGGGCTTGCTTACGTGAACGTACTCGCCTGTGTGTTTTTTGCCGCCATATCCGGTTCGTCTCCTGCGACCGTAGCCGCTATCGGGTCGAACATGATCCCAGAGATGGAAAAGGTCGGCTATACGCGCAAATTCAGCGGCGCATTGACGGCATCCTCAGGAATGATCGGCGTTATGATACCGCCAAGTATTCCATTCATCATATATGGGGTAACTGCCGAGGTTTCGATCGGCAAACTGTTTCTTGCAGGTGTTGTTCCTGGCATCCTTTTTGCCCTCATGTTCATGTTGGTCGCTCGTGTTCTGCTGCGAAAGGACGAGGTTGTTCAGCAATCGACGACTACGTTCTCAGGCCCGGGCGTCTGGCAGAGCTTCCGCTCTTCCATCTGGGCGCTACTGGTGCCTGTAATCATCCTTGGCGGCATCTATAGCGGGATCTTCACCCCTACCGAAGCCGGAGCCGTGGCCGTTGTTTATGCCGCTTTCATCGGCATCTTCGTTTACGGAGACATCACCCTCAAGGACCTGCCAGAGGTTTTGGCGGGCAGTGCAAAAACCAGCGGGACTATTCTGATATTGGTGATCATGGCGACCGCCTTTGGCAGGTTGATCACGCTCGCAAGAATCCCGACAGAGCTCGCAACAACAATCACCAGCCTGTCCGACAATCCGATCATCATTCTGTTGCTGATCAATCTGCTGTTGCTGGTGATCGGCATGTTCATGGAGACGATTTCTTCGATCATCATCATGACGCCGATCCTGCTGCCGGTTGCAACCGCGCTGGGTGTCGATCCGATCGTTTTTGGTGTCATCTTGACGGTCAACCTGGCCATTGGGTTCTGCACACCGCCATTGGGTGTGAACCTGTTCGTGGCCAGTAGCATTTCGAAGGTTTCCATCGAAAGCCTCAGCCGGGCGATCCTGCCATTCTTTGTCGGCATGCTGATCTTGTTGATGTTCATCACCTATGTGCCCGCAATTTCCTTGGCCCTGCCATCCCTTTGGTGACCGACTGAGGAGCTTCAACCGTTAGACAACGAACAGAGGACCCGGATGGATCTGGACCTTTCCCACCCGTCGATAGAAGACCTTCGGAAAACCGCACAAAAGCGCATTCCGAAGTTTGCCTTCGAATACCTCGACAGCGCGACCGGCCGGGAGCTGGGGTTGAAGGTCAACCGTGATGCACTTGATGCCATCGGTTTTATGCCGCGTGTGCTATGTGGCCGAACAAAGGCCGAACTGCAGACTACATTGATGGGTCAAAAATACGACCTGCCTTTCGGGATAGCACCGGTAGGCATGTCCGGCCTGATGTGGGCAGGAGCAGAGCGGATGCTTGCCAAGGCAGCAGTTGCTCACAACATTCCGTTCTCGTTGTCCAGCGTGGCTGTTGCTTCGCCTGAAGATGTGGCGCCTCATATTGGCAAGAACGGATGGTTTCAGCATTACCCGGTGAACTCCGGCGATCTGCGCCGCGCGATGCTGCCGAGGATTAAGGCAGCGGGATTTCATACGCTGATTATCACGGTGGACGTTCCAGAAGAGAGCCGGCGCGAACGACAGCGCCGTGCCAATCTGACGGTGCCTCCAAAAGCTGACCTGCGCACGCTGACTGAAATGGCATCACGACCCGCCTGGTGCCTTGCACATCTGCGCGAGGGCATCATGCCACGTATGCGGTTCTTTGACGATTACGTCCCGACCCGCGGGCGAGAAAGCTTTACCCATGCAGGCGCTCTGATCCGTGGGATTCCAGATTGGGACTACCTGCGCGAACTGCGGCGGGAATGGGAGGGTCACCTGATCGTCAAGGGTGTCCTGCGGCCGGAGGACGCGCAAAAAATGGTGGCCGAAGGCGTGGATTGCATCTGGGTCTCAAACCACTCCGGGCGTCAATTCGAAGCCGGGCCCGCCGTGATTGACCAACTCCCGAACATCCGCGAGGCGGTCGGAATAGATGTGCCACTTATCTACGACTCTGGCGTTGCCTGGGGATTGGACATCATGCGTGCCCTGGCGAAAGGTGCAGATTTCGTCATGGTCGGACGCGCCTTTCAATATGCCGTTGCAGCGTTCGGAGCACGAGGGATCGACCATCTCGTTCACATCCTGAAAGCTGACATTGAGGCCAACATGAGCCAGCTTGGTAGCGAAAACCTCGGCAGTTTGGCAGAGCACCTTCTGAGAACAGGCTGATCGGCGCTTGCGGCGCGTGGCGTATCACCCAGGCGCGTTGTCATCCTCGTCAATCAGCCCCTTGACGATCAGATCCGCGGTAGAGCGCGAACATGCCATTGGCAGATTATATACCGTTGCGAGACGGGTCAGAGCCTTAACGTCGACGTCATGTGGCATGGGTGAGAGAGGGTCGACAAAGAAAATCAGTGCATCCAGTTTCTCTTCACAGATCATAGCGCCGATCTGTTGGTCGCCTCCGAGTGGTCCACTTTTCAGGCAGGTCACGTCCAGTTCTGGATAGGCTTGCTTAATGCGACTGCCGGTGGTGCCTGTCGAAAAGACTTGTACTCTGGACAGGCGGGCCAATTGCAGACCCACCCATTCAACGATTTCGTCCTTTCGCGCGTCATGAGCTACTAGCGCGAAACGCGGCGCATCACCTGATGAATTGTTCAACGTAGTCTTCTCCAAGTCCGACTTCCGCAAAGTGTTTTCGGCACAGATCAATCTTGGTAAAGACATCTTCGTAGCCAGTGACCTTGCCCCACGGATCAACATAGCACATCACGCCATTGACCTGGAAATAGGTAACCATCTCTTCGACATCGTCGGGAACGACCAAGGTATGAGTCTCACCCGGCGGCTCAAAGACATATCCCCCTTCTTCTGCAACCCAGTCATGTTCCAGATAATGCCAGCGCCCTTTCAGGACGAAGCCGTGGACGGGCTGTGGATGGCGGTGCCGCGAAAGAACACCAGCTTTGCGCACTTTGAGAAGGTTCATCCAATAACCTTGCGAGCGGTTCAGGCAGAGCGGTCGAAACCAGACGTTCTCTGCCTGCGGAACCCACAGTCTATCGTCCTCACTCATGGCATTCGGGATCACGATCTCGTCTTGCGCATCCTTGGGGAATGGCAATTGATATGGCATTCGGGCGGTGTCATCGTCATTCATAGATTTTCCTCACATAGCGAGATAGCCGCCATCGACCGGATAGATCGATCCAGTCACAAAACTGGCGTTTTCACTCAAAAGCCATTGCACAAGCGCACCGACTTCTTCGGGTTTCCCCCAGCGTTTCATTGGCGTACGCGCCATGATCCCCGCTGTTCGTTCAGGGTCTTCCCGAAGGCCCTGGGTCATCTCTGTCTCGATCCAACCCGGCGCGATGGCATTGACCCGGATGCCGTCTTCGGCCCAGCGACCTGCCAGCGCCTTCGTCAACTGTGCCACACCGCCCTTGGAAGCAGAATAGGCCGGCACCAAAGGTCCACCAAAAGTGCTGAGCATAGAAGCTGTATTGACGATAGCCCCTCCTGTTTCCGCTAAGAAAGGATGCGCGGCGAGACAGCAGCGCATAGTACCAGTCAGGTTCACATCAAGCACCTTAGCGAAAACGTCAATGTCGTATTCTTCGCCACGCAGAAGAATACCTGCGCAGTTCACCAAGGCATTGAGACCCGTGAGCTCGCCGAATACATCATCGATGGATGTCTGGTCGGTGACATCCAAGATCAGCAACTTTATCCCGTCCTGAGGCTCGAATGCATCCAATTCAGATTGGGAGGCGGATGCGGCGATTACGGACCAACCTGCGTCTGCCAACGACCGTGCAACACCCGCACCAATCCCTCGCGTACCGCCCGTAACAAGGGCCTGTTTCATCCAAGTTCCTCCAATACATTGGTGAAGGCGCGCGCGCGTCTGCCGATATCATCCAATGTATAGCTCGGTTTGAACAGAGCGGAGCCCAGCCCATATCCATCTACACCCGCGGCATGATACGACGCCATCGTATCCGGCGTTATGCCCCCTACCGCAGCGACGACTGCGTCTGCAGGCAATACGGCGCGCATGGCAGCGATGGCAGCTGGTGGCACCATTTCCGCCGGAAAGAATTTGAGGACCGAAGCTCCGATATCCAACGCCGTAAAGGCCTCGGAGGGGGTCATGACACCTGGACACCAATACAGATCATGCGCGACAGCCGCGCGCCCGACGTCCGGGTTCATATTGGGCGACACGATGATCCGCCCGCCTGCATCTGCAACCGCCGCGACCTGATCCGTAGTCAACACAGTGCCAGCGCCGACTATGGCTTGTGCGCCATGTTTCGCAACGATCTGCGTAATCGATTCCAGCGGGTCCGGTGAGTTGAGCGGCACTTCGATGATCCGAAACCCGGCATCGAAGAGTACATCAGACACCGGGCGCGCATTTTCTGGTGCTAGCCCCCGCAAAATCGCAATCAGCGGGTTCTCGGCAAGAGCTGCGGTGAGGTCAATCATCCAACCAACCCCGCAGCGCGAGCAATCAGAAAATGCCCTTTCGCAACGATATCATCTGGCGCGCGACGGCTGTCCAAACCAGCAGTTCGAAGCGCTATTTCGTATCGGTCGGACAAGTCGCTGCGTCCAACAACAGTGATCGTGCCGACGTCTTTTACTTCGCCGGTCGCGGCAGCAACCTCGGTCCCGATCAACAAGCCCGACAAGTAGTCGGCCGTGGCAACCTTTGGGATTTTGCCCATGAGAGGAAGCGTCCGAACATGAAACAGGCTGTGCAGCAGGTTCGACTCACCACTGAGGCCCGCCTTGACGCCCATCACGAATGCGTCTTCGCTGAAGGCGTCCTCCTTCATCAAGGTGCCAAGGATCGTGTGTTCTTTCAGCGCCGAAAAGATCTCACCTGTCATGTAGGTCGAGAAATCCACGATCTTCCCGTCGGCAACCTGAACCCATTTGCTGTGCGTTCCCGGCATCACGAACATACCTTCGCTCAAACCTAGCGAAGATGCCCCAATGATCTGGGTCTCCTCGCCGCGCATTACGTCCGGTCCTCCGGCATGTTCTGTCGAAGCACCAGTCACAAAATGAATACGCGCTCCGTTGGCCGCTTCGTGCGGGACCAACGCTCGCGCAAGACCGACAGCACCCAGAGGCATTTCGGCATATTGCGTTTCTACCCAGCCATTGCGGCTGGTGATCATGCCAGATGCCAGGATCGGCAGGTTAGCCTTGGCGACCCAAGGGCCGATTAGACGATCAAGGACCGCCTCAAAGGTTTGTCCCGCAACCTGCATGATACCTTCAGGCGACGAGACCCCATCGATCACGTCGCCCTCCGCACCAATTAGAAATGCACGAAACGATGAAGTGCCCCAATCTACGCCGATCAGCGCTGGTTCAGATGCGACCGAATTCATTTAGCAGATCCTCAACGGTTTTGCCTTGGGCCACCCATTTACGGGTTTCCTCCTCACGGTCAGCCTGCTCTTGAGCAAGGCGCACGGTTTCTTCGGCAATTTCCTGTGGAACCACGACGACGCCCATAAGATCAGCTACAATGAAATCTCCGGGGTTTACCACGACGCCCCCACAGGCGATTGGCACATTGATCGAAAGTTCTTCTTTACGTTCCGAGAACATCGTGTGCGTTCCGCGCGGCGTGATCGCGCGCGTCCAGATTGGCCAGTTAATGTCTTCCAACTCATCTGTGTCACGCCCAGTGCCATCTACTATCATACCCCGAATGCCACGGTTCTTGGCCAGGCCACCCATTAAACCGCCGCAGACTGACGTTTGACGATCACCACCCGCGTCCACAACGATCACGTCCCCGGGTTGTCCCATTTCAAGCGCTCGCAATGGGTCGACAAGATCACCTTTTGAAAGCTGGACCGTCACGGCCTGGCCTGTCACCTTGGCGCGGAAAGCGGGCTTGATGGCGCTGTCCATCACGCCTGTTCGGTACTGCACATCCGCAAAAATGGCAGCAGCAGAGTACGCCTCCAACACCTTGTCGAATTTTTTGAGAAGTTCCGGGTTTCTTTCAAAATCATTAAAAACCCTAAGGTCCGTGCTGACGTCTGGCATTCTTGTCTCCTGTTATGCGGTAGATACGGCCAATGCGTCGGCATTGACTGTGTAGTCGGGGTTTTGTCCTGTCAGGACCTTGGCCACTTGCGTAGCCGCGGTAACCCGCGCTGCGTGTATCGATTCCTCGGAATAGTAGGCGGCATGTGGTGTTACGAGGACGTTGGGTAGTGTGAACAACGGGTTGTCATCAGGCGTCCAGTTGGCGCGCTTTGCCGGCTCCTCTTCGGGGTCGTCGAGCCCTGCAGCGGCCAAATGGCCTTCGGTCAGCGCCCGGAACAGGGCCTTGTTGTCGACCGTTGGTCCGCGTCCAGTGTTCACGAGTATCGCACCGGGTTTCATGACCGAGAATTCGGCATCCGACAAAAAGTGATGCGTGTTCGGCGTCATCGGCGCCTGCATCAGGATATAGTCGGACCTTGCTAGCAATTCGGGCTTGCTCACCAGCTCGACCCCAATCTTCGCGGCGACTTCTCTTGGCAAATACGGGTCGTAAGCGATGACCGTAACTCCGAAAGATTGCGCCCGCGCAACGATGGCTTGCCCGATTTTACCCAGCGAAACGACACCCATCGTCCGCCCGCGCAACCGGTAGACCGGCTGCCCGCTTTGCCATTGCCAGACCCCTGCATGAGTGGCTCGATCATAGTCGGGCAACTTGCGCGCCAGGGTCAGCCAAAGGGCAATCGCGTGATCGGCGACTTCCTCGGTGCAATAGTTTTGCACATTGGTGACGAGAATGCCCTTTTCCGTCGCCGTGCCAACATCCACGATATCTACGCCTACGCCATAACGCGCGATGACCTCACAGTTCCGCATCCGCGTAATCGTTTCTTTCCCGATCCTGGCATATTGGTTCATCATCGCTGCGCAATGCGGCGCGACATCGAACAGGTCTTCCTGGCGCTTGGCCTGAAGCGCAATCACCTCGGCTCCCGCAGCTTCCAGGATTTCCGTCTCAACGACAACATCACCAAAGTCGTAATCGGTTATCACGACCTTGGGTTTGTCCGTTCTGGGGGAAAAGTCGGCGCGATCAGTCATAAGCACCCGCCGAATAGGTCAATTCGTACGAGTGGCTGTAGAGCTCGAAGATGTTGCCAAACGGGTCTTCCATATAGACCATGCGATAGGGCTTTTCACCTGGGTAATACTTGCGCACTTGGCTCATGCGCTGGCGCCCGCCCAGGTCTTCGATAATCTTGATGCGGCCTTCCAGATCCTCGTCCTGTACGCAGAAATGAAACAAGCCACGCCGCCAATATTCAAACGGTCGTTCTTCTTCGACGGTCTTCGGGAACTCAAACAATTCGATGCCAACACCGTCGCCCATCGACAAATGTGCGATGCGGAAGCTTCCCCAGCCTTTCCCAAATACATCGTCGCACATCTGACCGATGGCGCTTTCGTCATGCAGGATTTCAGTTGGTTCCATCAGCACGTAAAGGCCGAATGCCTTGGAATAGAACTCCACGGCTTTTTCCAGGTCGGGAACTGTGACGCCGATGTGAGAGAAAGTGAGAGCGGCCATGTAGGGCTCCTCCAGTTAGCAGTTAAAGAATATTGCGAACGATGCCGCCTTCGATCCGATGCGCAGAACCATTGGAGGCTGTGCTTGCAGAGATCGTGACGATCATGCGGGCGACTTCGTCTGGTTGGACAAAGCGCTGTATGAGCGATGTGGGCTCATCTGATTTGAAGTAATTGTCGACGATCGTGTCGAGCGGCTCACCCTTTTGATCGGCGAGGCCGTCAAAATAGGCTTCGACACCTTCGGTCCAGGTTGGACCAGGCAGGATCGAGTTAACCCGGACTTTTGTCCCCTTTGTCAATTCTGCCATGCCACGTGTCAGACCTAACATGGCAGTTTTAGTGACAGAATAATGCACCATCTGAGGTAGTGGTTTCACTGCCGCTTCGCTGGCCATGTTGATGATAGATCCCTTATCCCGGCCAAGCATGTCAGGCAGGAAAATCCGGCTCATCCGAACGGCGGACAGGACATTGATGTTGAAGTAATGCATCCAGTCGTCATCGGTGAGATCCTCGAACGGTTTGACCGAAAAGATGCCAACATTGTTCACCAGAACGTCCACCGCGCCGCGCGCGCGGGCAAACTCTGCCAGAGTTTCCGCATCAGTGGTTTTGGTTAAGTCGGCCGCAATGCCTTCGACCTTGCCCAGAGATGACAGGTCGTCGACGCAGTCGGACACTTCCGCCTCGGTAAGGCCATGCACGATGACCCGCGCGCCTTCTTCCAGGTAGACCCGGGCAGTGGCTTTGCCGATGCCGGAACCTGAGCCAGTCACCAGGACCAGCTTATTTTTGAGCCCTAGATCCATCTCAGGCCTCCTTCTTAACGTTAGATGACTGCTGCGATGAGGGGCGACCGAATATTCGACCCATCAAGCCCGAAATTTCCGCACGCCACATATCTATGCCAACGGCCAACAGAATGATCAGGCCCAACACGATGTTCTGAACCGATGATGGCGCAGCGTTCAGGTTCAAACCGTTCTGGACGATAACGATTGTCATCGCCCCCATCAGCGTGGCGAGGATGTTGCCGCGGCCGCCTGCAAGGCTGGCCCCGCCGACAACAGCAGCGGCAATGGCCTGCAGTTCCAGCGTCTGGCCATAGTTCGGTGAACCAGAGTTGAGGCGCGCGGACATCAGGATCGCACCAACCGCAGTCATGAAACCTGCGATGACAAATGTCGTCGTCTGAACTTTACGTACGTTGATACCTGTCAGAACGGCAGCGGCTGGGTTGCCACCCACGGCATAAATCTCACGGCCGAGTTTCGTGAAGTTCATAGTGAACGCGGCAAGGACGTAGAAGAACACGAGATAGAAGAAAGGCATCGGAACGCCGAACAGCTTGCCGTAAAAGATTGGCTCCAGCGCCGGATCCAGCGAAAAGATCGGAGACCCATTGTTGAAGGTCAGCGCAAGGCCCCTGAAGGCAATCAACGCCGCCAATGTTGTGATGAAAGACGGGATACGCCCGTAGGCTGTTATCAGCCCAATGAACAGACCAAGCAATCCGCCCATGAGAAGAATGAGTGGTAACGCCAGAACCAGTGGAATGCCAACAAATTTCAACATCTGCGCAAGGATCATGGTCAGTAAAGCCACCATAGACCCGGAACTCAGATCGATGCCCGCAGCGAAGATCACGATAGTAGACCCGATTGCGATCAAGGCCACGATGCTTACCTGTAGCGACAAGTTAGAAAGGTTGCCCGGGTTCAGGAAGCGTTCCGTCGTAAGTGCCACGATCAGTGCGACGATCACCATTGCTGCAAATGGTCCGATCAACTGGGTGTCAAAGATCCGCTTCATGCGAAAGCCTCCTTAGGCTTGGATTGAGGAGTGTCGGCGGACGCGCGCACAAGGTCGTCATGAGTAAGGTCGGATGCATCGACCGTGCGCACTATCGTTCCGTGCTGCACGACGGCAATCCGATCGCTCATCGCAAGCAACTCATCATGGTCTGAACTGATCAGAATGATCGATTTTCCCGCCCGAGTGAGCCTGTTAATCAGCTTGTAAACAGCAATCTTCGCGCCGATATCGATCCCCTGCGTCGGCTCATCAAGGATCAGGATGTCAGAGGCTGAGAACAGCCAGCGTGCAATCACGATCTTCTGCTGATTACCACCAGACAAGAAGTTGACCGTCTTTTCCTCGGCCTGGGTCGAGATTTCCAGATCGCGGATCAGGTCATGGGTGGCTTGCTCTTCCGCCTTGAGATTCAAGACACCGAACCGGCTTAACCCGCCAAGGGACGCTGCGGCGACGTTCCCGCTTGCGCGGAAATTGAAGAACAACCCGTCAAACTTACGGTTCTCCGGAACAAGGGCCAATCCAGCACGGATCGCATCGATTTCCCGGCGGAAGCGTACTGGTTTGCCATGCAGTGTTATCTGTCCGCCCGTCAGCTCGTCTGTCCCGAACAGGGCGCGAGCGATCTCTGTGCGGCCACTGCCCAATACGCCACCCAAGCCCAGAACTTCGCCCCGATGCAACGAAAACGATACATCTTTCACGCCCGAATTGGTGGCCAGACCCGCCGCCTCTAGCACAATATCCTTGGTCGCGTTCTGCTCCTTTGGATAATGCTCACCAATGTCCTCACCGACCATTGCGCTGACAATCTCAGAGACGTTGATTTTGGTTTCGCCACTTGCTCGCACAACACAGCCGTTGCGCAAGATCGTCACTTCATCAACGATCCGTTCAACCTCATCCAGCCTGTGCGACACATAGAGAATAGCGGTACCGCGCTCACGCATATTGCGCAGTAGCTGGTGCAGGCGCTCAATTTCATCTTCACCCAATGCCGCCGTCGGCTCATCCAGGATGATCATGCGAGCGTCCATCGCGACTGCCTTCGCGATCTCGACCAGTTGTTGCTCGCCTACCGATAGCGAGCCGGTTATGGTCTCGGGTGAAACATCGACATCCATTTCCGCCAAAACGCGAGCAGCTTCGTTGTGGACCTTGGCCCAATCGATCACGCCAAAGCGGGACCGAGGCATATTGCCAAGGAAGATGTTTTCGCCAACCGACAAGGTGGGCACGATCGAGAATTCCTGAAAAACTGTTGCGACGCCCAATTCACGTGCCGCCTGCGGGTCGCTGATCGTGACCGGCTTGCCATTGTGCAGGATTTGACCGCTATCGGGTTGCTGCACGCCGGACAGAGTCTTGATCATAGTCGACTTGCCACAGCCATTTTCACCCAGCAGCCCATGAATGGAACCGGGCATAAGCCGGATGCAAACCTTGTCATTCGCCAAAACCCCAGGATAGGCCTTGGTGATATCGACAAACTCCCAAAGTGGCGTTGCGGGTGTCATTGCGATTGCCTCGACAAAAGTGAAACTCGGTTGAGTTGCGACCCGGCAGCACGCGCACGCGCCACCGGGAAGCGGGGAGAAAGCTCAGTACTCTTTGGACGGCTGCGGGAAGAGCTTTTCTGGCTCTTGCAGCACGCTGATCGCACCATCTTTGTCTTCAATTGATGTGGGCGTTTCGATCCAGCCGCCGGGATAGGACCCGTTGAGCGCATCAATGGTTGCGTGCATGGCCGCTTTACCCATTAAGAATGGCGAGGTGTTGACGGTTGCCGTGATGTTGCCAGCCGCGATTTCTTCAAGGCCAGAAGTGTCACCATCATTGCCCAAAAGGACGATATCATTGCGGCCAAGTGCTTTTGCAGCAAATGATGCCCCAATGATCATGTAGTCGTTCGCCGCAAAGATCATGTCGAGATCGGGGTTCGACTGCAGGATATCCATACCAGCAGTGTTGCCGCCTTCAACGTTCCATTTACCATCAATGGATACCACAACGTCGAAGTTATCATTGCCCTCGATACCGTCGAGGAAGCCGCCCACACGTTCGGTCGAGTGATAGCCAGGCTGCCCTTCGATAATGCCGACCTTCAGCGGTTGATCACCATAAGTTTCAATGGCCCAATCAGCGATAGCATGCGTGCCGTTACGCTGAGAGTACCCGACAACGCCATGAATTGGTGTCGGGAAGTTCGGGATGTCTGAGTTGATCATCAAAACTGCCATGCCCTTGTCGACGGCCTGCTTCAGCAGTGGTGCGGCAGCAAATTCATCGTGGGTACCAAAGATGATTGCATCCACATCCTGCGTCAGCACATCCTGGATCATTCCCATTTGGCCGTTGATGTCCGCACCGGACTGGGGCGCAAGCATGAAGACTTCGACCCCGGCCTCAGCAGCAACCGCTTTGATGCCTTCACCGATGGCGATGTAATAGTTGAACTCGGTCGCCGGCGGCATATACGCGATCCGGAACGTATCGTTCTTGGGTTCTATCGCATCGATTGGCGCTTGTGCCCCGTCCTCAAGTGGAACCGGTGTTGGATAATTTTCCGCCAGAGCGACCGTTGCCAGCGTGGCGAACCCCGCGACAAGCGTAGTGGTCATAAGCGTTTTCAACATAGTTTTCTCCTCCAGAAATTCGTCGGTTATCCTTTGAATGGCGCGTCGATCACGCCACGAACGCCGGGTTTCGCAGCAAAGAGGCCGCCGGATTCCGGTTCTTTTGTTAAAGCTGCGTCGTCACTCATCAGCCTTGAGGTCGTGATGAACAGCGTGTCGAGATCAGGGCCACCGAAAGCGCAACAGGTGGGCTTCCCGACCGGCACCTCGATCACGTGATCTATCGTGCCGTCAGGTGCGACGCGAACAACGCGATGGCCTTCCCATTCGGCGTTCCAGACGCCCCCTTCGGCATCGACACAGGACCCATCAGGCAAGCCAGGCTCATCATTGAAAGAAGCGTGCCGCCGACGGTTCGAAACGGTTCCACTGCGGGTGTCGTAATCAAATGCGACGATTTCCCGATCCGGGGTATCCGCGAAGTACATCGTCTCACCGTCGGACGTAAAGCAAGTCGAATTGGCGCAAGACACTCCTTCGATAATCGCCCGTACACTCAAATCCTTATCGACGCAGATGACTGACGAATCGGCCTTACCAGAAACTTCATTCATGCCTCCAACAATCAATCGCCCCTGGCGATCGGTTCGCCCGTCGTTAAGCCGTGTCTCCGGATTGTTCGGCTCGAATCGCGTCACGAGGGTTTCCTCGCTATTGGGCGAATCGAACAAGACAACTCGATCAGCATAAGCAACTATCAGACCGCCAGACGCGCGCGGCGCGAAGCAACACACGCGCTCCGGCATCTCATGAGAAGCGGATTCTGACGTTGCAGGATCAAATGACCAAAGCGCGCAGCCCTCAATGTCGGTCCACCAGATAAGGCCATCGGCGGGATTCCAGAAAATCCCTTCCCCGTGCTGGTTCTTACAATCGACGACCAACTCTGCGCGCACTTTTTTTCTCCTAAGTACACTCTGATATCTGATATACCAGCTTGCCTAATCTGGTGTATCAGATATCTTGCATCTGGCAACACCTTTTTTTGGAGATATCCTCAGATGGCGCTTGAGAGACCCAAGTCTTTGCGTGAACTCGCACTGGAACATTTGCGGAATAGTATTATCGATGGCTCCCTGAAAATGGGTCAGGTTTTGTCGGAGCGAAAAATCTCCGAAGAGCTGGGCGTATCGAAATCGCCAGTCCGCGAAGCACTCGCTCAACTACGTGACGAAGGGTTGGTCAGTATCGAGCCTCAAAAAGGCGCACGCGTTTTTTCGCTGTCTGAGCCGGAAGTGACTCAGATCTGCGATTTCAGACAGGCTATCGAAACTGCCGCCTTTGAACTTGCGTTGTTGCGGAACCCGGAAGGTCTTGCCGACGACATGCAGCGTGTCGTGAAGGATATGGAGAAAGAACGCAGGCGAGGCAATGAAAAGGGCTACCTTTCACTGGATACCACATTTCATCAGTTGATTTTTGAACATGCCGGTAACGATTATCTGACGGCCAGCTATACACGCTACATCGGTAAGATTGCCGCATTGCGAACCCATTTGGCGAAGCTGCCACAGCATACTGAGCTCTCCTTCGATGAGCATTCGAAAATCGCTATTGCCGTTCGCGAAGGTGACATGGCCAAAATCAAATCTCTTCTCACAGCGCATATTGACCGCACCAGACAAGCCTACAAAAGCGCCGCCATCGTCCTCGAAGGAGCGACCGCATCCTAGCAAAAACGTAGCTTCGTTGTGACGGGGGCGGGCCAGAACGGCGCCGCCCCTTTCTTTTGGGCACCTCACCGTCTTTTCTTTTTCAGTTGACATCTGAGATATCAGATGCCAATCAAAAAGCGGGAGGAAGCTTATATGACGCCAGCAATGAAACCTGACTCACTGGGGCTACAGCCACTGATCCAACTGGATCGGGTTGGCAAAAGCTTCGGCACGAACATTGTTTTGGATGGCGTCAACTTTGAATTGAGACCCGGCGAAGTTCACGCGCTATGCGGGGAAAACGGCGCCGGAAAATCCACCTGTCTCGGCCTGTTTTATGGACTTCACCAACCTTCTGCTGGGCGTATCCTGTGCGACGGCAAGGAACAGCGGGTCGAAAGCCCGTCGCATGCGCAATCCCTGGGCATCGGCTGTGTTTTCCAAGAGCTCAGCCTCGCTGGCGCGCTCTCTGTTGCGGAAAACATCTACGCGGGCCGCGTGCCCACCCGGTTTGGCGTAGTTGACTGGCCTGAACTGCGCCGCCGTGCGGAGGCGTTGCTGGCGGAATTCGGTCTGGATATCGACGTCTCAACACCCGTGGAAAACTTGCCAATTAGCTCCCGCCAGATTGTTGAAATCGCCAAGGCGCTGTCGTTGAATTCCCGCGTCCTTTTGCTGGATGAACCGACATCGGCATTGGCACCCGACGAAGTAGACGCACTATTCGAAATCCTAAAGTCCCTGACAAAGAAAGGGATTGGCATCGTCTATGTCAGCCACCATATGGCCGAGATTTTCCAGATATCGGATCGCATTACCGTTTTGCGAGATGGGCGCCACATCAGCACTTTACCGGTTTCGGAAACTTCTCAGGAACAAGTCGTTGCCGAGATGATCGGCGGCGCTCACCCCGGTGATGTCACGCGGTCAGGTAAGGTTAACGGTGAAGAGGTTTTGCAGGTCCAAGACCTAACCCATCTAGGTGAATTCGAAGACATTTCTTTCTCCATTAAAGCCGGAGAGATTGTAGGGATGGCAGGGTTGATGGGCGCTCGCCGCAGCGAGATTGTTCGATCGATTGTCGGGCTGATGCATGGCGCGACCGGGGAGATCAGACTTCACGGCAAGCCTGTTAACTTTGCGTCCTTGCGGCAGGCGATGCGTGCTGGAGTTGGGTTTGTTCCCGAGGAACGCAAGACTGAAGGCCTCTTTCTGGAGCAATCACTCAGCGACAACCTGATCGCGGCTAGTCTTTCCGATCATGCGTCTGCTGGGCTCATGCGTTCGGGCTCGATCAAAGCAGCCAGCCAAGCAGCCATTGACGCCTTCAGTGTCAAAACCAGCGGGATTAACGAACTTGTTGGTGATCTCTCAGGGGGCAATCAACAAAAGATAATGTTGGCCAAGTGGCTCAAACGCGCGCCAGCTCTTCTCATTATTGAGGAGCCCACAAAAGGGGTCGATGTCGGAGCCAAATTCCAAATCCACACGGAACTGTTGCGTCGAGCTGCAGAGGGAATGGCCATCCTCGTCGTGTCATCCGATTTTCCCGAACTTGTCTCTCTCTCAACCCGCATCCTTGTCGTCCACGACGGTCGCCTCATGGGAGACATCGCAGCCGCTGAGACAACCGAAACCACGCTTCTTCAAATGGCCGCTGGAAATTCCGTTCCAATTGTGGACGCACCCCAAACCAATCAATCAGGAGTCGCGACGTGACCATGACCGCTCAAGCCAACTTGCCCATGAAGCGTCCGCTGCTGCGCCGTGTTCTACAAGCTTTTGTCGATATTCGTGAACTGACGCTGATCGTTCTGATCGCCGCCATCATCATCGTGATGTCCAACGTTAATCCCTATTTCCTCAGCTTCTCGAACTTTCGAGCCGTGGCCGTGGGCATGGCCCCCACCGCGATCATCGTGATCGGTATGGCGATCCTACTTGCATCCGGCGGATTCGATCTTTCCGTTGGATCGGTTATGGCTTTGTCTTCTACCGTCGTAGCCATGCTGCTTTTGACTGGCATGCCAATTCCGCTCGCTGTGGTATGCGGATTAGTGTTGGGTGGAATTGTCGGGGTAGTGAACGGTTTGCTCGTGACCGGCCTCGGGATCAATCCGCTTATCGCGACCCTCGGCACGATGTCGATCGCGCGAGGCATCGCTCTTGTCCTGACCGAAGGTTTTTCTGTCTCAAGCCTGCCGGCATCATTTGCCTGGATCGGCAAAGCTGACATAGGCGGCTTTCCGGTAATCGTCTTGTTCACCATTCTGCTCGTCGTTCTGTTTGACCTGGCCGTCCGTCATACGCGCTTTTTCCGTCAGGTCTATTTCATCGGCGCCAATGAAAAGGCCGCGATGTTGTCAGGCATCCATGTCACACGCGTACGTATCATTCTGTACGCACTGACCGGTATTCTGGCTGCTTTGGCGGGTGTATTGCTGGCCTCCCGCCTGATGAGCGGCACGCCCACGGCAGGAAACGGTATCGAACTTCAGGTTCTGGCAGCGGCTGTCATCGGTGGCGCATCTCTACGCGGCGGCGAAGGTACTATTCTTGGTGCTTTCCTCGGCGTCGTTTTCGTTGCGTTGATCAACAACACTATGACGATGCTGGCTGTATCGATCTACTGGCAGATGATCGTCATCGGCGGTGTACTCGTTACAGCGGTCGCCTTGGACATGCTGATCCGAAGCAAACGGGGCTAATCCCGAAGCTTTCCAAAACTCAACAACAACCAAAGATCCAAAACAGGGAGACTACGATGACTGAATTGAACGTGAATCGGCGCAGGCTGCTGACAGCGGGCACCACCGCTGGATTGGCCGCAGCGTTCGGACTGCCCATGCTGTCCAAAGAAGCCATGGCGCAAGCGGCCGGCAAGGAGTATGTGTTCCTGTCCATCGTCACGCAGGTGCCGTTCTGGGTGGACTATCGAAATGCAATGGAAGACCTTGAGGAACTGATGGGCATCAAGGCCACATTCACGGGCCCCTTGGATTTCGACACGGCCGCACAAGCACGCCAATTGGATGAACTGATCGCAAGACGTCCCGCAGGCATCCTTATCTTCCCCGGTGATCCGGCCACTCTGGCCCCCGGCGTCGAACGTGCGGTCGAAGCGGGCATTCCGGTCACATGTTGTATTGGCGATATTCCCGACAGCCCCCGGTCCACATTCCTTGGTATCAATGGCGTTCAGGCAGGACGTGTCGGCGGCGAAATGCTCGCGCAAGCGATTGGCGGGAAAGGCAAGGTTATCCTCGGCACTTTCCCTGCGCCCTCCACATTGGAGCGGGTCGAGGGGTACAAACAAATCTTTGCTGAGAAATACCCGGATATCGAAGTGGTCGACGTCGTCAACGATAAGGCCGACCCTTCCTATGCGCCGACAGCCTACCTTCAGGCAATTCAGGCGAACCCGGATATTGTTGGCATTGGCGGCACGGACGGCGACAGCGGCAAAGGCGCGGCAATTGCAATCAATGAGGCGGGACGCAAGGACATCAAGATCGTCGCGATGGACCGAAATGATGATATGCTTCCCTATATCGAAGACGGCACAATTCACGGCGCTGTGGCTCAGAAATCCTATCTTGAGATCTTTCTCGCCTTCCACATGATGCATTGGCAGAACACTGACGCGCTGAAGGTCTTGCCCGATTGGAAGGCGGCTGGCATCAATCCTCTACCCGAGCGCGTTGAAACCGGGGTTATGCCGATTACTGCCGAGAACGTCGTCCAGTTCAAGCACACCTAAGCGATTGTCCCGGTGCATTCTATCGCGCCGGGAAACCGATAGGAGGGGGTTAAATGTTGGACCGATGGAGCGTTCTTCACCTGCAGCAAAACGATCTGCGGCTGACACTCCTGCCCGGCATCGGGGGCCGCTTATGGGATATAAACTTCCAAGGTCGCTCCCTCCTATTTCAGAACGCAGATCTCGACGGTTTGGATGTCGATGACACACGGCTTACTGATCTGCCCACACGCTCTCCACAATTTGGTTTTCCACTCTGGGGCGGCGAGAAGACTTGGATCGCCCCAGATGCGTCCTGGGTAAGCGGCGCTCCGTTTCCCGTGTTGGACAGCGGCTCTTACCAGATCACTTCTAGAAGCAGCACTCGTATCGACATGACCAGCGCATTATGCCCGACCTCGCACTTGTCAGTGTCGCGCCGCATCACGCTGACCTCTGCGGAAAGCTGGGAAATAGAACACATCGTGGTCAACCATGGGACCTCGTCGCGCCTGACTGGCATTTGGTCAGTCATGATGCTTAACACCCCCACCAAAATCGGTGTCGAGTTGGAAGACCCCGCGTTTTATCCTGTTTTTGGCTCTTCCGAAGGGATGATAGCGACGCACGGCAATGGCATTGTCGTGGATTGCAACAGACAGCAGGAATTCAAAGTCGGGTTACCGAACCCCAACGGTCGTACACTGATGCGGTGCGGCCCTAACACCCCGTTGCTAATGTGCTCGGTACCAGAACCTCAACAGGGCGATCAATTTGCACACGACTATCCGTTTGAGGTCTTTAATTCAGCCGATTACGCCTATTGCGAAGCGGAGTGGCACTCCCCGGCACGCAACCTCGCACCGAATGAAACGCTGAGTTTTCGGCAAACGTTCCGCGTCTTGACGGATGAAGATGCAACCCAAATGCCATTGGGACTCGCAAACAACAAGGAGTTCCTGTCATGCATGTCTTGATTACAGGCGCAGGCGGGCATCTCGGCCGCAAACTCTTCAACGCGCTAGAAAGCGACTCCGATTACACCGTCTCTGGCATCGACATCCGTCCCGTTGATCATCCCGACATTCACACAGCAGACCTGTCCGACGACAGCAGTTGGGTCAGTTTGCTTAAGGGAGTGGACGTTATCGTGCATCTAGCTGGTGACCGAGAGCCCTCCGCCACTTGGGCCTCGGCGATCAAACACAATATGGATGCAACGCTTTCTCTCTATCACCATGCGGCAGCCATGGGCGTCAGCCGCGTGGTTCTTGCCAGCTCCAACTGGGTTCACGGCGACAAAAGGTTCACGCAAGAGGTGCTCAACAGCACGACACCACCAGGGCCAGTAAACGCCTACGGCATGTCAAAGCTATTCTGTGAACGGACAGGGGCCTATTTCGCCGAGCATCACGGACTGTCGGTCATCTGCTTGCGCATCGGCTGGACGCAATGGACTCACAGCAACCAACCCGGCACACACATGGCGATGGGCCGGTGGGGTCAGGAAATGTGGTTGAGTGATCGGGACTTTCTAAGCGGAATGCGCGCCGCAATAGATGCCAAGGGTATTTCCTTCGCAGCCCTCAACCTAATGTCAGATAACCCGGGGATGCGCTGGAATATCACCGAAACACGGCAAGCGATTGGCTACTCTCCAATGGATGGAAGCCCCGCGAAAATAACATTGGGCATTTCCTTGAGATCCATGCTGCAGCGGCTGTTTACAGTCCGGCTCCCTAGTTATTTCACGACACGTTTTCCAGATTGGTAGAGTATAAGGCCCGGACATTGTTGCGTCTCGCATTCAGTTTCCGAAACCTCGCACCGAAGTAAGCGCTGAAAAGGTCATCTTTGTCCGCTTCGCGGTAGACGGAGAGCGACATAACGAGCGCCAGATTTGGCAACCATTGATGTTTGATACTTCGATAACAAACTGCAAACGTCGCTGAACGGGTGTTATCTGAAGCGATCTCTGGTTGAGTGCGAGCCTTATCTGCGGACCGAACGAACTATCATTTCAACCCCTCAGATATCATCCTTCCCACCACTTTCCTTTCGTGGCCAGCGGGATTTGGACAAGCCAAACGTCACTGGCCGTCAGGGTGAGGGCGCGGCCCTCCCCCTCGGGCAACCCTATTAGACAGGGCCGTGTCCTCGGCTGCGCCCGCGGTCCGCACCACCCCTGTCGAATAGCACTGCCTCGCCCCCTCCCGCGTTCGCCACGTGGCAGATCAGCAGGAACAGGCGCCTTCGGCGTCTGATCTGCAAATCAGCCCTGATTTCCTGGACGGAAGTCAGATCAAACGAAACAGTCTGCGGGAATACGAAAAAGGGGGTGTTGGGTCAGTTTATGACGCAAAGGTCAAATTCGTCTGACGTACAACAGGAAACCAATGGCGGACCGAGGAGGATTCGAACCCCCGACCCCTTGATTCGTAGTCAAGTACTCTATCCAGCTGAGCTATCGGTCCGCGTTGGTGAGGCGGTATTTAGACCCACGTCAGAGGACGTGCAAGCCGATTCTTCAAAAAACTTTTAAAAAGTCACGTCGCCCTGCGGCAGCCTGATTTCAAAGGTGGTTCCCTCCGGTCCGGTCTGGGTTAGAACCAAGTCGCCACCATGTCCTCGCACCAATTCTTGCGAGATGGCAAGCCCAAGGCCCGAGCCTCCTTTGCGCACCCCGCCTTGAAACGGAGTGAACAGGTTTTCGCGCGCTCGCGGGGGCAAACCAGGGCCGTTATCCCTGATCTCAACACACCAGTCATTGTCGTGTACGCAGCCGGCAATCGTGATTCGGCCCGGCTTTCCGGACGCCACCAGCGCCTGACGCGCGTTGCGCACCAGGTTCATCATCACGCGGAAAATCTGTTCGGGATCTGCGCGCGCCACGAGGTCTTTCGGAACCTCGTTCACAATCTCGACACAGGCATCAGCAATGGCGAGCTTTTCACTTGCCACAACATCCTCGGCCACGTCGCGCAAAGGCACCATTGTCAAGGTCGGTGCCGGCTCTTCCGCCCGACCAAACGCCAGCGTGTTTTCACACAGAGACACAGCCCGCGTGATCGAGTTGACCAGCTTCGGCGCCATGCGCCGCACCAGCGGATCATCGCTGGCCTCGATCCGATCAGTGAACAGCTGCGCCGACGTCAGGATGTTACGCAGGTCATGGCTGACCTTAGCCACAGCACCACCCAGCTGCGCCAGTCGTTCGCGCTGCTTCAAAGCTTGCGTCAGTTCGGTCTGTAACTGCTGCAGCGCCTCTTCAGCTTCGCGCAACTCGGTCACTTTGGAATTGGGCGAGATGATCCCGCGGGCATCTTCGGGGGCGCTTGCATAGCGCTGCATGTACCCCACGACGCCCTTGATCGGCTTCACCAGAACAACGCGCACGGCAAGGAACAGGAAAAACGCGGTGATAATTGAAATGACAAAGGACAGGCCCAGAATACGCAGGCCATAATCGGTCATCGCCATCCGCAGAGGCTTGCTGTCTGTCGTGACCTCGATCAGAAGACCTGCATCTTTGACCGGCTCACCAATCACGCGAATGACTTCGTTTTCAGGTGTGAACAGGCGCGACATGGCGTCCCGGATTAAAATCCACGGACCGGCATCGCGCAGATCATAGGTATTGGCGATCTGTTCGGGAATGGGCGAGGACAGCATCAGCTGTCGAATTTCATCGCGCCGCAGCACCACATTATACACGCCCGCGTTGACCAGCAATTCGGCCTCAAGGTCTTCGGCCAGCATATCATCGGCCAGCAAGGCCAGCGAGGCAATCTGCGCACGCTCTAGACGGTTCAGCAGGAAATCTTCGCGAAACCGCGCAATCGAAGGGACAAAGATCAACACCTCGGCCAACATGACGAAGACCGTCGTCAGGATCAGAAATCGGCCCGACAGCGAGTTCACTATACGCTCCTTTTCCGGTCAGGGTATCCAGCGTTGGACGAACCCGACCACTCGTTTAACCATTTGATTCTCAAATAGCCTTGGCGTGAAATAGGCACCTGCCACGCGTTTGTTAAGCTCTCCGATCGTCGGATAGGGCGAAATCATCGCAGCGATCTGCCCCATCTTCAGATTATTGGCGAGCGCCAGCGACCACAAGTTGATCAATTCGCCCGCCTGATGACCCACGATTGTGGCGCCCACGGGACGACCTTTTACGACCATGACCTTAATGAAGCCTTTCGTCTTGCGTTCGGTTATGGCGCGGTCGTTATGGTGATAGTCAAAGCGCGCGATCTCGACCCTGTCGCCATGCTGGTCGCGGGCTTGCGCCTCGGTCAGGCCGACCTGCGCCAGCTCCGGGTCCGTATAGGTGGCCCAGGGGATATGTGTCGATTTTGCCTTGGATGGCAGGCCAAACAAGGCCGAGCGGATGATGATCCCGGCATGATACCCGGCCACATGGGTGAATTGCAGCCCGCCCGCCACGTCGCCGATGGCATAGACCTTGCGGTTCGTGGTGCGCAGCGAGGCGTCCACCTTAATCCCGGTACGGGTTGGTTCGATCCCGGCGGCTTCCAGATTAAGGCGGTCGGTATTGGCCGTGCGCCCGGCGGCGATCAGCAGATGCGAGCCGGTGTAGATATCGCCATTCTCGGTCACGACATCGACCAGTCCGTTATTGTCCCTGATTTGGGCAACCATCGCCTGTTCATGCAGGGCTACACCTTCGGCGCGCAAAGTGTCCAACACAACAGCCGCCGCGTCAGGGTCATCCTTGCCCAGCGCCTGCATGCCTTCGATCACGGTCACCTCGCAACCAAGACGGATATGGGCCTGTGCCATCTCAAGCCCGATAGGGCCACCACCAATGATCAGCAGATGCTCGGGTTTTTCACGCAGCTCGAATATGGTTTCGTTGGTGTAATATGGCACCTGATCCAAACCCGGGATCGGCGGCACCAAAGGCGACGAGCCGGTGGCAATCACCACCCGTCGCGCAGTGATCAAGTGATCGCCCGCCTGCACCTGCGTGGGGGATACAAAGCTGCCGAATTCGCGTATCACTTTGACTCCGAAGCCTTCAAAGCGTTCCTGGCTGTCCATCGGTTCGATCTGGGATATCACGTCACGGACGTGATCCTTGGCAGCCGCATAATCCACTTGCGGCATCACGTCTACCACACCCATGGCTGCGGCATGGGCCTGCCCATAAGCTGTCTTGCCGCTGGCGATCAGCGCCTTGGAAGGTACACAGCCAAAATTCAGGCAGTCACCGCCCATCTTGTGACCTTCCAGCAAGATGACGTCGGCCCCCATCTGACTAGCCCCGGCAGCAACGGACAAGCCACCCGACCCGGCCCCGATCACCAGGATATCCGTCTTCAGTTCTTGCATGAGTTCAGGTGTCCTTTTTGCCGCGCAGGGCTTTGATAACTATCGGCAACGCGGCCAGCGCACACAAGCCCAGGATGGGGCCGATTACGAAGGGTTCCCACAGCAACGAGACATCCGGCGTCTCACCGCGGTCGAACACGCCACCCAAACCGACACCGATCCAGGTGTACACGATGCCGCCCGGAATGATGCCCAGCGCTGTGGTGATCAAGAAGTTGCGGAATTTCACCCCCACCAGTGCCGGCACCAGATTGGCGACAAAAAACGGCACAACCGGCACAAGACGCAGCAGGAACAGCACCGAGATTTCGTTCTCGCGCAGGCCGTCCTTGAGCTTTTTCACGGTGCCTTCCGAAGCCTCCAGCCGTGCGGTCAGGGATTCACCCAGCCCCCAACGCGCGGCCAGAAAGATCGCCGATGCACCGATGGTAGCTGCAAATACGTTAAAAACGGTTCCGGCAAAAAGGCCGAACAGAAACCCTCCGGTCATGGACGCCACAGCCGCGCCGGGCAGCGAAAAGGCGACGATGACGATGTAGATCGCCACAAAAGCACCCGCCATGGACCAATAATTCGCATCCCGCCACGCCAAAAGGGCTTCGCGGTTGTCACGCAACGTCTCGAACGTCAGATAATCGCCCACCGTAAAGAACCCCACCGCAGCCACGGCGAGAATCACCAGCAAAGGTACGTGTCGCGCAAGCCCTCTGCGCGGGGTCTGGGTGGTTTCGCTCATCAAGCTGTCCGGTTTGGTGCGTTTCATTCTGCCCCCAACATGCGCCGCGCAGGACCCTTACAACAGAGACCTCACGCGGCGTTGATACAAATGGCAGGTAATGTGAGGGTTTGAGGCCATAAAACCGCTATTTTGAAACCTTTTGCGTGACGCCGTACCAGAATTGTTGCAAAAGGCGTCAAAACCCCCACCTAGGGGTTTGACTTACCCACCGCTACCCAGTAGAGGACGGGCTTCGAACACTAGGGCCAGGCGAATCCGCGCCGCACCCCACCGCATAGATTGGAGACGGAGCGATGAAACGCACCTATCAGCCTTCGAACCTGGTTCGCAAACGCCGCCACGGTTTCCGCGCGCGCATGGCCACCAAGGCCGGCCGCAAGATCCTGAACGCACGTCGCGCACGCGGCCGCAAATCGCTGAGCGCATAAACCGCTCACCGATCAGGTTATGAACATGACGCCGCCGGAGGCCCCTGAGGATGGTAAGAACCAGCCGAGGGTCAAGCCCCCGGCGGCGTCCGTTTGCGTGCCTGAAACATTGACTGTTCTCAAGAAACGATCCGATTTCCTGAAAGTCGCCCGCGCGCGCAGGCAGGGCACCTCGTCCATGATGGTGCAGGCGCGCAAACGTGCTGCGGATGAAGCTACGGGGATTCGCGTCGGATTCACTTGTTCCAAGAAGGTTGGGAATGCGGTGGCGCGTAACCACGCCAAGCGGCGCCTGCGCGAAGCTGCCCGCGCGGTTCTGCCCGCACAGGGTCAGAATGGTTGGGACTACGTGCTGATCGGCCGCGCCGAGGTCACTGCCGCGCGCCCGTATGAAGCTTTGTTGGATGATCTGCGCTATGCCCTGCGCAAAATTCACAGCGCGCGGAAATGACTCTGCTGTCTCATATCTTTGCCCTACCCGTTCGGGCCTATCGGCTGGTGTTCAGCCCCTGGGTTGGCTTCAATTGTCGCTATCAACCCACTTGCTCGGCCTATGCGCTGGAAGCATTGGAAAAGCACGGCGCCATCAAAGGCGCGTGGCTGACCGCCCGGCGGATCGGGCGCTGCCATCCTTGGGGTGGTGACGGGTATGACCCGGTTCCAGAGCAGAAACCAAAAGACTAGAGCAGACGTGTATCAAAGAATAGCGGTCTCAACTCGGCCTTAAAGCAAGGTTGCCCTGCGTCGTGTGTGTACGGGTCGGGATTTCCTCGCGGTCCAACTTGCCAGAAATGGTGTGGAACACGTCTTCAAGAAATACCGGGTCATCAAAATAAAACGTGTGTCCGGAATTGATACCGCCGTCAAAACCGCCTTGTTTAAAGCGCGCCGCGCAATACACATTGGCGGCCTTGCTATGCAGCGGCCTGTTCATACCATTCCGCCCAACCCTTGGTGCAACCCCGATCCGTTTGACCGCAGATATCGACAGTACGTCATCCATTGTATTGTAGTAATTCGTCAGTCGTACGCAGTGACGATAAAGCGATGAAGACTTGGAGCTCTCCGGATCAAGCGATTTGACAGACAGATCTCCAGCCACCAACATAACCTGGCTGACTGACCAGCTTTTGCTGGCAATTCGGGCTCGGTCATCGGCATCATCAAATGCCTCGCGCACCACATAGCTGCCCATCGAATGTGCCAGTACGTGCAAGTCGATCCGACACTCTGGTCGTTGCATCTCAGAAAACATCGCGACGCCGTCCCTCACCAGCCGGAAGGCCGATTGCTTGGCATCCATCCGGTCCTCCAAGTAATTCAAGGCCGAATCCGCACTGGGCCAGTCAAAGCTCACAACAACGCCTTTGAAGCCGTGTTCTTTTAGCCCTGCTTTGATTTTGCGGTGCCGCACAAGAACTTCCGCCTGAGAGTTATTGAACCCATGCACGTAGAACACGATGTCACCCTCGGTATAAGGGTTCGTCGTACCGCCCTGAGCGGCCAATATGACCTTGTCGCGCCATTCTCGCTTTGTGATCTTGTGCGACAGCATCATATCATCCGCGCTTTCCGGAATTTCCAGAAAATGGCTGGCTGCAGGCTCGTTAGAAAAGCCGTTTCCGCTTTTGCCGCGGGCAACAAAGGCATAGTCCATAATAATCTCCTCGATAAATGACGCCCTTTTATCACAGGTCAACAATGCCCCAAAATCTACAATCCGGCTTATCACGCTTGCTCGCTTGCCATATCGACTGTAACCACGGCGCATGTTTGACGAAACTGACGATATCCACCCGCTCTTTGCTGGCGCGCCCTCGACCACCGAGTTCAAGAAGCTGCGCAAACGCATCGTACGCCAGACCCGTGAAGCCATTGAGCATTACGGAATGGTGGACCCGTCCGCCCATGACAAGGACGGCAAACCGCCCCGTTGGCTGGTCTGCCTGTCGGGCGGCAAGGACAGCTATACCCTGCTTGCGGTTCTCTATGAACTAAAGTGGCGCGGGTTGCTGCCGGTCGATCTGTTGGCCTGTAATCTGGATCAGGGTCAGCCTGGTTTTCCCGCCACGGTCCTGCCCGAGTTTCTGGAACGCATGGGCGTGCCTCACCGCATTGAATACCAAGACACCTATTCCATCGTTGTGGACAAGGTTCCTCAGGGCCGCACATTTTGCGCCCTGTGCTCACGCCTGCGCCGAGGCAACCTGTACCGGATCGCCCGCGAAGAAGGTTGCTCAGCCGTGGTTCTGGGCCATCATCGGGACGACATTCTGGAAACGTTCTTCATGAACCTCTTCCACGGCGGGCGTCTGGCCACGATGCCACCGAAACTGGTGAACGAAGAAGGCGATCTGTTCGTGTTCCGCCCACTGGCACACGTGGCCGAGACCGATTGCGAGAAATTCGCCACCTCGATGAACTATCCGATCATCCCCTGCGATTTATGCGGCAGCCAGGACGGCTTGCAGCGTCAGCAGGTGAAACAGATTCTGGATCAGTGGGAAAGAAACAGCCCCGGTCGACGCCAAGTGATGTTTCGGGCACTGACCAACGCGCGACCGTCGCATCTGCTGGACCCAAAACTGTTCGATTTCGCCAACCTTGCGCTAAACCCCAGCAAAAAAGACGAAAATTCGGACGAAATTCCTCAACTGCGTTAACGTCTGACTCAGATTGGTTTTCTACGGTTGCCCAATACGTGCTTTGCCAAACGTAGAGGCCCAGAAAACCGATGTGGAAACATATCAAATTCGAACGCGTTCTTGATGCTCTTGCTCCTGTTCTGAATGGCCCTGCTGCGCTGGCCTTTGTGCCCGCCATCAGTTTGGCGGCGTTCTGGATCGGCGGGGAACGGGCGTTGGTGGTTGCCGCCCTCGTTTTACCCTTGATATTCGCAGGCGCGGCCACCTTTGACGCCCGCGCCAACAGGCAGCTTCAGCGGCGCAACCCGCCTGGTGGCATGATGGCGATAGACAGCTTTTACAACGAGCTGGAAGGCATGTTCAAAAACGTAGTAACCGATGGTGCGGATTCGGCTTGCCTTCTAATCGCCCTGGATGATTATTCCGACTTTCTCGATCTTCACGGCAATTCGGCGGCAAATCATCTGACTAATCAATTTGGCAGCCGCATTCTTTCTGTTATCCGAACACAGGATATCGCGACCCGCCTGGAACCTAACAAAATCGCAATCGGCCTGCATCCATCCCACCAATTGGATCTTGAGGCCTGCATTCAGATGGCGGGGCGCATTCAGGCTGTCGTTGAAGAACCTTTTACGCTCAACGGTGCTGGTGTCTATGTTTCCTGTTCCATCGGATTCAGTCTTTTAAGCAGCGTCCCAAAGGATCAATACGAGGATTGGGTCGACGCCACCAAAGCCGCCTTGGGCGAGGCGCAGCGGAACGGGCCGTCGACCATTCGTGCCTTTTCCAGCGAAACACAGCGTCGCTCGCGCATTCGCGCCAATCTTCGCAAAGAGTTTGAGGACGCGCTCGACAATGGTGAGATACGCCCTTGGTTCCAGCCACAAATCTCAACCGACACAGGTCGCGTTACGGGTTTCGAGGCTCTGGCCCGCTGGGAACACCCGCAAAAGGGTGTATTAAGCCCACAGGTATTCTTGCCGTTCGCTGAGCAGGCCGAGTTGATGGAGAAATTCGGTCAGGCGATGCGGCACCATGCTTTCGCCGCGATGCGCGATTGGGATCGCGCCGCGGTCGTGGTTCCCCGGATCGGCGTGAATTTCTCATCTGAAGAACTGCGCGATCCAGCGTTGATCGACCGCCTGAAATGGGAGTTGGACCAGAATGATTTGACACCGGACAGGTTGGCGGTGGAAGTTCTGGAAACCGTGTTCTCGCGCCGCCCCGACGATGTGATTACCCGCAACGTGACCAGCATGGCCAAGTTGGGGTGCTGCATCGATCTAGACGATTTCGGCACCGGCCACGCATCTATTGCTTCGATCAAGCGCTTTGATGTTTCGCGGATCAAAATTGACCGCTCTTTCGTCGCCAAGGCAGATCGCGACGCCAGCCAGCAACAACTGGTCAGCGCAATACTGACGATGGCCGAGCGGCTGAATGTCGAAACGCTGGCCGAAGGGGTTGAGACCCAAGGCGAGCATGCCTTGATGGCGCAATTGGGGTGCGATCATGTTCAAGGGTTCGGAATTGGCAAGCCAATGCCCTTTGAAAAGACGCTGGATTGGATCGCGGCACATCAGAACAAGGTCAACGGAATGCCGAAGATCGGGCGCAAGACAGGACCGTAATCGCTGATTTACGCCACAGAAACGCGATCCAAAAGGAAATGACGGGCGAATCCGCTTGACCTTTGGGCTTGCACTCTGTTGAACCCACCGGGTGTGTTTCACTGCTTAAGGTGGCTGTCCCCGATGGACGATCAGAACAAGAATCTCATCCTTGCAACCGTGCTCAGCTTTATCGTGATCCTTGTTTGGTTCGTGCTGTTTCCCCCGCCGGAGCAGACACTCACTCCAGACGAGGTTGAGATTGCCACCGCCGAGGGTAATGAGGTTCAGACGCCCAGCGCCGCTGGCACTGTGGGTGAGGCGACGGCGGCCGCAGAAGAAACCCTGCCCGAGGAGCAAGCCCCACGGGTTGAAATCGACACCCCCCGGCTGAAAGGCAGTCTGTCGCTGTCGGGCGGACGGATCGATGAGCTGTTCCTGAAGGACTACAAGGTCTCGATCGAAGAAGGGGCGCCGATTGTCGAATTGCTGTCTCCGGTTGGCTCGGACTCGGCTTATTATGCCCTGTATGGCTGGGCGCCGGGAACCGGTGTGGCAGGCGCGGATGTGCCCGGCCCGAACACGTTGTGGACGGTCGAAAGCGGCGAAACGCTGGACGTCGACGCTCCGGTCACACTGAAATGGGAAAACGACAAAGGTCTGACCTTCCGCCGCATGATCTCGGTGGACGAAAACTATATGTTTACGGTCACCCAGTCGGTCGAAAACAATACCCAGGCCGAGGTTGGCATGGCCCCCTATGGCATCCTGGCCCGCCACGGCATTGGCGAGGATGGCGATCTGCCCGGTCTGAAGAACTTTTTCATCCTGCATGAAGGCGTGATCGGCATGGCCGACGGCACGTTGGCCGAGATTGACTATGGCGATGTCCGCGATTTTGATATCGACCCGAACGAGCGCGCGCAAGCCGAGGTCTATCAGGTCAAAGAAGACGGTTGGATCGGATTTACCGATCACTATTGGATGACCACACTGATCCCGGAACCGGGAACACCGTTCAAGGCCGCAGCAAAATACGACGAACGCCGCAAGATATACCAAACCGAAACAGTGCTGCCGACCCTGACGGTCGCCCCCGGCGCTACCGAAGAGGTCACCACACAGCTGTTCGCAGGTGCTAAGGAATGGGAAACCATCCGCGAATATCAGTCGGAAGGCGTACAGAAATTCATCGACAGCATCGACTGGGGCTGGTTCTTCTTTCTGACCAAACCGATCTTCTGGCTGCTGCACAATATCAACGCGTTGATCGGCAATATGGGGTGGTCGATCATCGGCCTGACCCTGATCATCAAGGCGATCCTGTTCCCGTTGGCGTATAAATCCTACGTCTCGATGGCAAAGATGAAAGAGCTTCAGCCGCAGATGGAAGCCCTGAAAGAGGCAGCAGGCGATGATCGTCAGAAGATGCAGCAAGGCATGATGGAGCTGTACAAGAAGGAAAAAGTGAACCCCGCCGCAGGCTGTCTGCCGATCCTGATGCAAATCCCGATCTTCTTCTCGCTGTACAAAGTGATCTTCGTCACCATTGAACTGCGTCAAGCGCCGTGGTTTGGCCCGTTCCGGGATCTCAGCGCGCCAGACCCGACCTCGATCATGAACCTGTTTGGATTGCTGCCGTTTGCCGGTCCGCAGCCCGACACGATCATGGCACTGATCTTTATTGGTATCCTGCCGTTGTTGCTGGGTATCTCGATGTGGCTGCAGCAAAAGCTGAACCCGGCGCCAACCGATCCGACGCAGGCGATGATCTTTGCCTGGATGCCGTGGGTCTTCATGTTCATGCTGGGTAGCTTTGCGAGTGGTCTGGTTGTCTACTGGATCGCGAACAACACGATCACGTTCACCCAGCAGTACCTGATCATGCGCAGCCAAGGCTTTAAGCCGGACGTGTTCGGCAACATTAAGTCCAGCTTCAAGCGCACGCCGAAAACGGATGATAAATGACAGCTGAAGTGACCCAGCTTTGGCGGCATCCGATCAAAAGCCATGGTCGCGAAGCCGTCGAAACCGTAAATGTGACCCCCGGGCAGACCATGCCCGGGGATCGCGTTTGGGCGGTTGCGCATGAGGCATCCAAAGCGGATGGTTCAAAATGGGTCCCTTGCGCCAACTTCAGTCGCGGCGCAAAAGCACCACAGTTGATGGCGATTTCAACGCAATCAAACGGCGACACACTGACATTGTCCCACCCGGATCGCCCTGACCTGACCTTTGCCCCAGACAGTGAGCAACAGGCGTTTCTGGATTGGGTCCAGCCCCTAATGCCCGCAAACCGCGCGGCCTCGGCACGGATCATTCGGGTTCCAGGGCGCGGGATGACCGACAGTGATTTCCCTTCAATCAGCCTGTGCAACCTGGCATCGCATCGTGCGGTCGGACAAAAGCTGGGCCAAGATTTGTCGGTGCGCCGCTGGCGAGGCAACATCTGGTTCGACGGCCTGCCCTTGTGGGAAGAATTCGACTGGCTGGGTCGTGAGGTTCAGATCGGCGAGGCCGTGCTTCGCGTACGCGAGCGCATCACCCGCTGTTTGGCAACCACAGCCAACCCTGACACAGGTGTACGCGATACCGATACATTGGGCGCACTTGAAACCTGGGGTCACCAGGATTTCGGCGTCTATGCCGAAGTTCTTGAAGGCGGCGCAATCTCGGTTGGCGATAAGGTAGAATTGTTATGAGCCCCCTCCCGTTTCCTTTAGCCGAAAACCCCGATGAATTCGCGTTGGAGCGCGGACGCAAATTGTTTGCGGGCGAGTCTGAATTCGTCAAGGGCGTGGTCGCCATGGATGGCCTACCTGCGCCGGATCGGCTTGAAGTTTGCTTTGCCGGCCGTTCCAATGTGGGCAAATCCAGCCTGATCAACGCGCTGACGGGCACCAAGGGACTGGCGCGCGCGTCGAACACTCCGGGCCGCACGCAAGAGATCAACTTCTTCACTCAAGGCCCCGAACTATATCTGGTCGACCTGCCCGGTTATGGCTACGCCAATGCGCCGGTGAAAGTGGTGGAAAAGTGGCAGCGGTTGCTGAAACAGTACCTGAGCGGACGTCAGACCTTGCGCCGGGCCTTTGTCCTGATCGACGCGCGCCATGGGGTAAAGCCGGTGGATGCTGAGATCATGAAGCTGCTGGACACCAGCGCTGTGACTTTTCAATGCGTTCTGACCAAGGCAGACAAAGTCAAAGCCAAAGAACGCGAAAAGGTGCTGGAACAAGTGCGCGGCGCATTGTCGAAACATCCTGCGGCCTTTCCTGAAATCGTGCTGACCTCGTCCGAAAAAGGCGATGGCATTCCGACCTTGCGCTCGATCATCGCGCATCTGGAATGACTCTGCCGCTTCGTCTATTTGGCCTGTTGACCACACTGGCGCTGTTGCTGACCGGTGTGATTCCGCAGGGCTGGATGCCCACAATGGGCAATGACGGCAAGGTGTTGCTGGTTCTCTGCACCGGCGAAGGCACGGTCGAGCAATGGGTCGATCTGAATCCGGACGATCCCATACACGACGACACCGACGAGCGCGCGATGTGCCCCTTCGCGGGGCTGACCGCTGATGTCGCCCTGACCACCGTCGGGGACACCATGCCTTTCGAGGCAACGATCCAGCCGCGCTGGGTCCACCACGACTTTACCCATCGCAGCGCCGGGTACTATGCCCGTTATGACGCGCGGGCGCCTCCCGTCTTCTCCTGATTCACCTCAACATCTGAGAGCCCGCGCATACGCTGCGCGGGGCAATTTTCGAATCCGGAGAACACTATGGCATTTGATAGCCAAACCCTGGGGGACACCCCGGCGCAAAACACTGCTGCGCAAAAGTTCTACTTCGCCGCCTGGCGGTGGCATTTCTATGCGGGGATTTTCGTTATCCCCTTCCTGATCATTCTGGCCGTCACCGGGTTGATGATGATGCTCATCACCCAATATGACGGTCGCGATGGCGAAAAAATTTCGGTCGAAGTTCAGGGAACCGCCCTGCCAATATCGCAACAAGCCGAGGTCGCGCTAACCGAACTCCCCGGTACAGTCGTCGAATGGGTTGGCCCGAAAGCCGCCGATCTGGCCACCGTGTTTCGTATCAAAACCGAGGCAGGCCAACGCCTTGTAGCCGTCGACCCCTATGCCGGAGAGGTCCTGCAAATCTGGGATCGTCGCGCGGGCTGGTACGATCTGGCGGACAATATTCACTCGACCCTGCTGATCGGGACAACCGGGGATCGCATCATTGAAATCGCTGCCGGTCTGAGCCTGCTGATGGTCTTCACCGGTCTTTACATGTGGTGGCCACGCGGCAACGCCATGGCTGCATTTGTCCCCAACCTGCGCACGCGAGGCCGTGCTTTGTGGAAATCCCTACATGCCGTGATCGGGTTCTGGATGTCCGGGCTGCTGGTTGTCTTTCTGATCTCGGGCCTCTCCTGGGCCGGTGTCTGGGGTGGAATGATCGTACAACCCTGGAGCAGCTTCCCCGCCGAGAAATGGGACAACGTGCCCCTCTCGGACGATATCCACGCCAGCATGAACCACGGGCACCAAAACGACGTTCCCTGGGCGCTAGAGCAAACGCCGATGCCCGCCTCGGGTTCTGAGGCCGGGATTGATGGCGTACCGCAAGGCGCGCCGGTGGATATCGATGCCTTGGTGGCGTTGGGAGTGGCGCTGGACATGTCAGGACGCTTCCGCGTCGCGTATCCCAACGGCGAGGAGGGCGTCTGGACCCTGAACCGCGACAGCATGAGCAGCGACTCGACCGATCCGGCAAACGACCGCACCGTTCATGTGGATCAGTATACCGGCAAGATCTTGGCCGATGTGCGGTATCAGGATTATTCGCTGATGGGGAAGTCCATGGCTGTTGGCATTCCGTTTCACATGGGGCTGATGGGGACGTGGAACTTTATCCTGAACGTCGTGTTCTGCCTGTCGGTCATCTTTGCTTGCGTCTCGGGCGTGGTGATGTGGCTGAAACGGCGACCACAGAGTGCGGGGCGACTGGCCGCGCCGCCAATGCCTGCGGAAATGCCGCTGTGGAAAGGGGCTGTTGTGATCGGTCTGTTCACCGCGATGGCCTTCCCGCTGGTGGGTCTGACATTGCTGGCGGTGCTGGTCTTTGACCTTCTGCTGGTCAGCAATATCCCGGTGATGAAAAAAGTCCTGAGCTGACAAATCCGGGCCGCATCGCATCGGTGCGGCCCGATCTATCCCGATGTTTCCGCTGTCTGGGTTTGGCAGCGTCCGCCAATGTCCTATACGTGCTGTGCCCCATTCACCTCGATTTCCGCCCCCGAGATGTATGAGCTTTCCTGAGAACACAGGAAATAGATCGTCGCTGCGACTTCTTCAGGCTGCCCTAACCGTCCAAGCGGCAGATTTTCCACTATTTTATTGGTACCGGGGCTGAGGATTCCGGTTTCAACCTCACCAGGTGCGATTGCGTTCACCCGCACGCCCATTGGGCCGAAGTCATGTGCCATTTCCCGCGTCAGCGCTGCCAGCGCCGCCTTGGATGTAGCGTAGGCCGCGCCTGCAAACGGATGTACGCGCGCGCCTGCAATGGATGTCACGTTAACGACTGATCCACGGGCTGCGGCCAATTCCTCTTTCAAGCCGCGCGCCAGAACAACGGAAGCAAAGAAATTGACGTGGAACACCTGCCCCCAAGTCATGAGGTCGGTGTCCAGCGTATTCAATCGCTCTCCTTCTGGGCCCTTCGGCGACACCCCCGCGTTGTTGACGAGGGCGTGTAGCTTGCCTCCGACCATTTCTTGCAGGACACCAACTGAATTGATCGTTTCGGCAGGATCGCTCAGATCCAGCTGCAAATGATTTTCTTTTCCTTCCCACGGACAATCATCCGGCACAGGAGAGCGCGAGCACGTGATAACCCGCCAACCTTCGGCATGGAACCGACGAACCGTTGCGAACCCAATGCCCCGGCTAGCACCCGTCAGAATAAGAGTTTTTTGCTCCATTGGATGTGTCTCCTGTTTCAGGGCATGCAGGCACACTAACAGTGGCGACTGCACTCACAACAGCGATCTTGGCTTATGCCGCCAAAACGCCTAACACGTGAGGAAGAGGACCAAGATATGAAGACACGAGACATGAACCGGGACTGGATCGCCACCGCCGCCACTTTGAACAGCGCATTGCCGTATCTGCAACGCTATGACGGTGCAATCGTCGTCATCAAACTGGGCGGCCACGCCATGGGCAGCGACGAAGCGATGGAAAGCTTTGCCCGCGACGTCGTTCTGATGCGTCAGGTCGGGGTCAACCCGGTGGTCGTGCATGGCGGCGGGCCGATGATCAACGCGATGCTGGATCAGCTGAACATCCAGTCGGAGTTCGTGAACGGCAAACGTGTGACCGACAAAGCCACCGTCGAAGTGGTCGAGATGGTGCTGTCCGGCCTGGTAAACAAACGCATCGTGCAGGCAGTCAATGGTCAGGGCGGCAAGGCGGTGGGCCTGTCGGGCAAGGATGCCAACCTGATGATCTGCGATCAGGCCGATCCGTCACTTGGGTTTGTCGGCTCTCCGTCGCAGATGGATCCGGCGATTTTGCATAACCTGTTCGCGCATGACGTGATCCCCGTGATCGCGCCTCTGGGCGCAGGTAAGAACGGCGAGACCTTCAACATCAATGGCGACACTGCTGCTGGGGCTATTGCTTCGGCGCTCAAGGCGGACCGGCTGCTGCTGCTGACGGATGTTTCGGGCGTTAAGAACGCGGGCGGCGAGGTTGTGACCGAGCTGAAAGCCGGTCAGATCCGCGAAATGACCATGGACGGCACCATTGCGGGCGGGATGATCCCCAAGACCGAAACGGCTCTGGATGCCTTGCACAGCGGCGTACGGGCCGTGGTCATTCTGGATGGGCGTGCGCCCAATGCGGTGTTGTTGGAGCTGTTCACCGAACACGGCGCAGGCTCGCTTATCCGGCCCGACTAATTACCCAACGGAGGAGACATGACCGGACGTCCCCCGACCTCCTCGACAACCTTCTACGACCGCGTGGAACATGCGGTGCTGCAAGCGGGTCTGATCGTGATGGGCGCCCTGCACCCACACCGGGTCGACGCCAAACAATTGGATGGCGGCACGCTGATCCTGTTGGGCGCGGGAAAATCATTCTGGCCCACGCTGAAGTCCGCGCCCGAATGGCCAGGTGACCACCCGGTTGATCGGTGGTCAACGCGCGTGGTTGGGCAGTTGGCCCGCGATCTGGGGGCCGAGGCACATTTTCCCTTCGGCGGCCCGCCCTACGCACCCTTCATCGACTGGGCCCTGAAATCCGGGCGTACCTTCAGCAGTCCGGTGGGCGCACTGGTGCATGATACGGTCGGCATGATGATCTCATACCGTGGGGCGCTGCATTTTACCGAAGAGTTCATTATCCCCGAGGTTCCCGGCACCTCTCCCTGCATCAACTGCCCGGCCCCCTGTACCCAAACCTGCCCCGTCGGCGCGCTGAACAGTCAGAATTTCTACGATGTCGGGGCCTGTCACGCTCATCTGTCCACCGCGGCAGGGCAGACCTGCATGACAGGTGGGTGTCTGGCGCGGCTGTCCTGCCCCCTCAGCGAGGGTGCAGGGCGCGAAGCTGAGCAATCTGCCCATCACATGAAGGCCTTTCACCCGTCATGAGCCGCACCCTGATCCTGACTCGCCACGCGAAATCCAGTTGGAATGACTTGAATCTTTCGGATCATGATCGCCCTTTGAACAAACGCGGACGCAAATCCGCCCCGGCGATAGCCGGTTGGCTGCGCGCAAACGGCTGGCTGCCAGATGAGGTGCTAAGTTCAACATCGACCCGCACCCGTGAAACCTGGGATCGTATGGGGCTGCAGGCGGACAAGATCACGTTTCACCGCGCGCTTTATCACGCGGAGTCCGAAGACATTCTGACCGAATTGTCAGGGGCGACAGAACCCACAGTGCTGATGCTGGGCCACAACCCCGGAATCGGAGTCTTTGCCAGCCGCATTGTCCGGGAGGCACCGGACCACGCCCGGTTCCACGACTACCCGACCTGCGCCACCACTGTGATCCTGTTTGAAATTGACGACTGGGCGCATGTCCGATGGCACAGCGGCACCGTGCAGGGGTTTGTCATTCCACGGGAGCTGCTGGAATGAAAAAAGGCGGGGCAAAACCCCGCCTTTTCGTCCGTTTCTCTGGGATCAGTGGCCCAGAATCTGGCTGAGGAACAGCTTGGTCCGTTCGCTTTGTGGGTTGTTGAAGAACTCTTCCGGTTCGTTCTGTTCCACAATCTGACCGGCATCCATAAAGATCACACGGTTGGCGACCTGACGGGCAAAGCCCATCTCGTGCGTCACGCACAGCATGGTCATGCCTTCCTCGGCCAGCTCGATCATGGTGTCGAGCACCTCTTTGATCATCTCAGGGTCCAGCGCCGATGTCGGTTCATCGAACAACATGATCCGCGGCATCATGCAGAGCGAGCGGGCAATCGCCACACGCTGCTGCTGACCGCCCGAAAGCTGACCGGGGTATTTGTCGGCCTGTTCAGGGATTTTCACCTTTTCCAGGAAATGCATCGCACGCTCTTCGGCCTCTTTCTTGGGCGTCTTGCGCACCCAGATCGGGGCCAGCGTGCAGTTTTCCAGAATGGTCAGGTGCGGGAACAGGTTGAAGTGCTGAAACACCATGCCAACCTCGGACCGGATCTTGTCGATGTTCTTGAGGTCATTCGACAGCTCGGTCCCGTCCACAACGATCTTGCCCTGCTGGTGTTCCTCCAGCGCGTTCAGGCAGCGGATCAGAGTGGACTTGCCCGACCCCGATGGCCCCGCGATCACGATCCGCTCGCCTTGATTGACGGTCAGATTGATGTCTCGCAGCACGTGGAAGGCCCCGTACCACTTGTTCATGTTGGTGATTTCGATGGCGACCTCGTCGCTCACCTGCATCTTGGAGCGGTCGATTTCGCGTTCAATTGCAAGTTCAGACATGTGTTGAACTCCTTAGCGGTGGCCAGTCTGAAGCTTGCGCTCCAGATACATGGAATAACGGGACATGGAGAAGCAGACGACGAAGAACAGAACGCCGATAAAGGCGAACAGCTCCCAGTAGACGCCGTTCCAGGCGGTATCGGCGCGGATGCCGTTGGTCAGGCCAATCACGTCGAAAAGACCGATGATCGAGACCAGCGTGGTATCCTTGAAAATGCCGATAAAGGTGCTCACGATGCCCGGGATCGAGATTTTCAGCGCTTGCGGCATGATGATCAGCCGTTGGGCCTGCCAGTAGTTAAGGCCCAGACTGTCGGCCCCTTCGTACTGACCACGCGGCAAGGCTGCCAGACCACCCCGGATCACCTCGGCCATATAGGCGGCCGAGAATAGGGTCATCATGATCATCACTCGCAGGATGATGTCAAAATTGGTTCCCGGCGGCAGGAACAGGTTCAACAGCAGCGAGGCCACGAACAGCAAGGTGATCAGCGGCACGCCGCGAATGAACTCGATAAAGCCTACGCACAGGTATTTGACGATCATCAGATCGGACTGCCGACCCAGCGCCAGAACGATGCCAATTGGCAGCGAGACACCAATGGCCACAACACCCAACAAGATTGCCAGCATAAAGCCACCAAAGTCGCGGCTTTCGACCGGCGCGATACCAACGGGAATCACTGAATCGATCGCAACAGCAACCGGTCCAGAGGCAAACAACCACCAGAGTATCGGCAATCCAATCGCCAGAATCAGCGCCATCAAGGAACCTGCGGCGGGTAGCGCCAGCTTGTATACAAAGTACCCAATGGCGAACCCAGCAGCGACCATCAGCGGCCCCCAAATGCTTCCACCCCACATCAGCCAAGGCAGCAGGAACGGATAGGCCGCCGTTACGAACAACAGCTTACGCGGCACTTTGGTGAACAACACCGGCGCAATAGCAACCAGCAACAGGATGAAGGTCAGGTTCGGCCGGAAATAGGCCGGCCAGCCGCCCGATTCAGGTGGGTTAGACCACGTCGCGTCCGGATGCGCCGGATAAGGCGGATAGAACCCGTACAGCAATTGCAGCCACCGGTCCTTGATAACACCCCAGCAGGCATGGCCATGAGTATCACCCCATGTCGCCATCATGATCTCGCGACATTCCGACAGAGAATTGGCATTCCATACGGATTCGAACGTCCATGACAGGATGTTGGACAGCACATAGTAGATGAAGAACAGTGAGAAGATGGTCAGGATGGCGTTGAGCCAGCTTGAGAACAGGTTATGCCTGATCCATCCCAGCACACCGACCTCGGATGCGGGTGGTGCCTGCTCCGGCAACATTTCCGTGCGGACAAATGAAACATCACTCATATTACCGCTCCACCAGTTTGACACGGTTGTTGTACCAGTTCATCACCGCCGAAATGCTCAGCGAGATGGACAGATAGACCAGCATCAGCAGCAGAACGCATTCCAGCTCGCGGCCGGTCTGGTTCATGGTGATGCCACCCAAAGTACCCGTGATGTCCATATATCCGACCGCGATCGCCAGCGACGAGTTCTTGGTCAGGTTCAGATAGTTCGAGATCATCGGCGGGATAATCACCCGCAACGCCTGCGGCAGGATCACCAGACGCATGGTCCGGCCAGGGCGCAGACCCAGTGCGGATGCGGCCTCGGTCTGACCCTTCGAAATTGCCAGAATACCGGCGCGAACGATCTCGGCGATGAAAGCCGCAGTGTACAGCGACAGGGCCAGCCACAACGCGATCAACGAGTTCCGCATATGGGTGCCACCGGTGAAGTTAAAGCCTTTCAACTCAGGGTAGCCTAAATGAAAGCCCAGCACCGTCAGCAGAATAATCGACGGAACGAACAGCAAGCCCAGCTGGATGTGCCAGATGGTCGGACGGTCACCCGTCTTTTCCTGCGTCGCATTGGCCCAGGCCGACACTTTGCGCATTGCGAAGATGCTGCCGCCAAGAACGATCAGGAAGGCGATGAGGTCCAGCGAAACATCGAACCGCAGGCTCGACGTGCCGAACAGGTGAATATCTCCCAACCCGCGCGAAAACAGGAATTCGGGGATATAGACCCCGCGATTGGTCACAGCGACTGTGCCGAACAGATCCATAGTGGCTTCTGGGTTTTCACCCCGGAAGGCGCGCGGTGCCGGCAGGCTTTCGATCAGAATGGCCATGGCGAACACGATCCAAAGCAGCACTGGCACGTTGCGGAACATTTCGACATAAACCGTCATGATCCGCGCGATCAGCCAGTTATTCGACAGGCGCAAAACACCGACCATAACGCCAATGATCGTTGCCGTGATACAGCCCAGAACTGCGACAACCAGCGTGTTTAGCAGGCCTATGAACGCCGCACGCAGATGGGTATCGCGCGAGTCGTATTCCAGCAGACGCTGGTTGATGTCATAGCTGGCCGGTTCGGCAAAAAAATCGAACCCGACTGTTCTGCCCAGTGTTTCGAGGTTCTGAATGGTGTTGTTGATAATCCAGGCTGCCAGAAGCATGAAACCGATCATCGCTATGACCTGAATGGTCGCAGATCGGTACCGCGTATCGTAAAGGAGCATGGACAGCCGGAAGTGCTCCTTCGGCGGGTCAGTGAGTGTCGTCATGACCTATGTTTTTCCCCGTGCATCCCGGTTTATGGCAGAGTTTGCTTCTGCTCAGATCGTTCCGGGCGTGTTTCTTATGGAAGGAAAAAGGGCGCAGGTTGCCCCGCGCCCTTTTCCGTGGTTTTTAGCGGAAGGGCGGTGCGTAAAGCAGGCCGCCATCGGTCCACTGTGCGTTCAGGCCGCGTGCCAGACCGATCGGGGTTTCCTCACCGATGTTCTTGGCAAACACTTCACCATAGTTGCCGCCAACTTTGATCGCGCGCTGTGCCCAGTTCGCGTCCAGACCCAGCATCTCACCCAGCGTACCTTCGGTACCCAACAGGCGGTTTACCTCTGGGTTGTCGGTGGCACCGCTGGACATCTCGTCGATGTTCGCCGAGGTTACACCCAGCTCTTCCGCCGCGATCAGTGCGTTGAGGGTCCAGCGGACCACATCGCCCCATTCGTGATCGCCATGACGGACCAGCGGGCCCAGCGGCTCTTTCGAGATGATTTCGGGCAGGATCACGTGATCACCAGCGTTTTCAAAGGTGGCACGAGTTGCCGCCAGGCCAGATGCGTCGGTGGTATAGACGTCACAGGCACCAGCCAGATACTGCTGCTGCGCTTCGGCGTTGGTTTCGATCGGAACCGGCTCATAGCTCATGTTGTTTATGCGGAAGAAATCCGCCAGGTTGAGCTCGGTCGTAGTGCCGGTCTGGATGCAGACCGTCGCGCCGTCCAGTTCCTTGGCCGAGCTGACGCCCAGAGCCTTGGGAACCATGAAACCCTGACCATCATAATAGTTGATGCCGACGAATTCGAACTTCAGGTCGACGTCGCGGCTGAAGGTCCAAGTGGTGTTGCGGGCCAGCATGTCGATCTCGCCCGAAGCCAGCGCGGTAAAGCGTGTCTTACCGGTGGTCGGAATGAATTCTACAGCGGTCGGATCGTCCAGAACGGCGGCTGCAACGGCGCGGCACACGGCCACGTCAAAGCCCTGCCATTCGCCATTGGCGTCCGGGCTGGCAAAGCCGGGAACACCGGTCGCCACGCCACAGTTCAGTTTGCCGCGCGCCTTGACATCATCAGCAGTCCCCGCCGCAGCCGCACCAGCAGCCAGGCCGGCGATGGTTGCCACGCCCAAGATTACGGATTTTTTCATTTTTACCTCTTCCTGATTTCCCGTCCCTATCCAGAGACGGCTCTGTCCGGCACCTTTGGCACCAGAAAGGTTTCCCCAAAGGTGTCTCCCCTTTAGTGGGCACGAGTTTGGGCGTATTCATAAACAAACGTCAAGGCCCGGATCAGGGAAAACGATGAGTCAATTCAAAGATGACTCGTTCGACGTTGGAAAATCAGGCTGTAAGGGATCAAATCGAGAGGTCAAAAAATCTTTTTGCGTGCAAAAAGGCCGCCTTTTTGGTTTCCGCTACGTCAAATGCCTCATCGTCGTGGCCCCATTGCTCAATCTGCCAAATTTCATCCAGCCTGGACATTTGCCAGATTTCTTCAACATTGCGCCAGTTCAGAGCAGTCGCAAAACCAAGGACAAGCGAGCCTGACAAGCTGACAAGATCATGGAATGCGGCCAGTTGAAAATCGTTAAGCTGATGAACACGCAGCTTTAGGGTGTTCAAAGCCTTTTCCGATTGCGGCTGATGCAGCACACCAGCCACGGGCAACAGCCGCGCAGATAGCACCTCGGCCGCCCAGTCCAGGGCCGGATCCCATTGCTCGGCCTGACGTTTTTGCAACTCTTGCGGGTGTGCCGCGCGGTAACACAGCAAATCCGAATCCCCATAATCGGCCAACATGTCCGCAACCTCGGCGTGTTGATGGTGGACCTTGTCGATGGCAGCGTTGGCCGATCGTGTGAATGGCATGACTCGCGGGTCGATCTCTTTTTCTTGCGCGTCCCATTCAGCGGCAACCTGTTCGGCCATAGCGTGTGTGGGCAGGATCAAGGCTGCCTTAGCCGGAGTTTTCACCCGCCGTCCGTCCAATTCGACAGTGAATCCCCCTTCGGCATCGACCACGGCACTTTCGGTCCAAAATCGCTTGGGTTTCCAATCGCTCATGTTGTCAGGTCCAGATATCGTCCAGCGCTTGCGGCAGCTGGTCAAAGGTTTCAATTACACAGGTCGCACCGTCCAAAGCGGACCGGTCGTGATAGCCCCAACTGACACCGATGCCCGTCACCCCGGCGGCGCGGGCCATGTCCATGTCGAATCTTGTGTCGCCAATCATGACCGTGTTGGCCGCGTCCACCCCGGTTTCACTGCGCGCGGTGTCGATCATCGAAGGGTGCGGTTTCGACGGGTGGTGATCCGCAACCTGCCGGGTCACGAAATACCGCTCCAGCCCATGCGCCTCGATCAGTGCGTCCAGCCCGCGCTGGGATTTACCGGTGGCCACGCCCAACAATACTTCAGGCACTGCGTGCAGCGTCTCAATGGCATCCCGCGCGCCAGGATAGAGAGGAGAGCTTGCAGCGCCCTTTTCAAGACGGTGCGCGTGATAGGCTTGTTTATACCCCTCGACCAGGCACTGCTGATCGCTGTCCGAATGTTCTGGCGCCAGTTGTGCCATCGCGTTGGGCAGGGACAGACCAACAATGGACAGAATTGCGTTGCGGTCAGGCACCGGCAGGGACAGCGCCCGAAAACTGGTGGTCATCGCCGCGACGATGCTGCCCTGGCTATCGACAAGGGTGCCATCCACATCGAACAGCACCAAACGCAGCGGTGCGCTCATTGCAGTTCCTCGAAGGGATCATCGGCGGCCAGATCCTCGGTCCATCCAAAGGTGTCCCAGCTGTGTTTCATGTGATCCGGCAATGGCGCCGTAATGGTGATGGTCTTGCGCGTGGTGGGATGCTGGAACGAGGCCTGCCGTGCGTGCAGATGCAATTTCTTGCTGATGATACCGCCCAGTTGCGCGCCCCACCCGTCACCAAGGTTTTCCTGACCCGAGCCGCCGTATTTGCCATCGCCGATGATGGGATGCCCAATTGCGGCCATATGCGCGCGCAGCTGATGCGTGCGGCCCGTGATCGGCTCCATCGCCACCCATGCAGCGCGTCCAGCCACCCGGTAAAGCGTGGCATAGAGCGTGTGCGCCCGTTTCGCGCCCGGCGTGTCGTTGATTTCGTTCAGATGCACGGGGATCATCTTTTCACCCTCACCGTGCTTGCCGTGGCCCGCGGCTTTGACCAGCCCGGTCTTGATCTCACCCAGATAGGGCGTCGGCACCCCGGCCACCAGGGCCCAGTAAATCTTGCGCGTATCGCGGTGACGGAAGGCGGTAGTCAGCCCTTTAGCCGCCTCGCGCGTGCGCGCCATCAGCAATACGCCCGAGGTGTCTTTGTCCAGCCGGTGCACAAGGCGGGGGCTCTCGTCATATCCAAACTGCAGCGCCTCGGAAAGGCTGTCAACGTGGCGCGTCTGGCCACTGCCGCCCTGCACCGGCAGGCCTTGGGGTTTGTTCAGCGCCAGAACGTCATCATCGCGATAGATGACGCAGGACTGGATCATCTTGGCGTCGGCGTCCGAAATACGATGTTTGACCTCGGCAGGTTTGTGATCGGCATCGGGCAAAGGCGGTACACGAACGACCTGACCAGCCTCAAGCCGGGTCGAGGCTTTCACCCGCCCGCCTTCAACCCGCAGCTCGCCCTTGCGGCACATCTTTTCGATGCGCCCCTGGCTGACATGGGGAAACAGGCGGCGCAGCCACCGGTCCAACCGCTGGTCGCCGTCACCTTCTGCCACGGTGATCATCTGTACGCCGCTCATGCCGATATCCCCTGCGTCGCGCGACGTGTCCGCGCGCTAAGCCTGTCTGTACGTGTCCTAGAAAACATGCGCGTCTGTGGCCTGCTGCACCGCAAGAGTCAAGCCGACCTTACCCGTTGCGCTGGGCCCGCAGCTTGGCAAAATAATCCAGCCGCTTTTTCAACTCGCGTTCGAACCCACGTTCGACCGGCTGATACAGTTCAGGCCGGTCCATACCGTCAGGGAAATAGTTCTGACCCGAAAAGCCATCTTCGGCATCGTGGTCATAGGCATAGCCCGCGCCATAGCCCTGATCCTTCATCAACGAGGTCGGCGCATTCAGGATATGCTTGGGAGGTGGTTCGCTGCCCGATTGCTTGGCCAGCCGCATCGCCGCCTTGTAACCGACGTAAGCGCCGTTCGATTTGGGGGCCAGGGCCAGGTAGACCAGCGCCTGTGCCAAGGCCAGTTCCCCCTCGGGGCTGCCCAGCCGTTCATAGGTCTGCCATGACTGCACGCAGATCGCCTGTGCCTGCGGGTCGGCCAGACCGATATCCTCAACCGCCATCCGGGTGATCCGCCGCGCCAAGTATCGCGGGTCTTCGCCCCCCGTCAGCATCCGCGCGAACCAATAAAGGGCAGCGTCCGGATCTGACCCGCGGACCGATTTGTGCAAGGCTGAGATCAGGTTGTAATGCTCATCCCCCGATTTGTCGTATTTTGCTGCACGCCGCATCAACCGGGTCGACAGCGCATCCGGGTCCAGCGGCGCATCGACCTTCCACGCCGCGATCTGCTCGATCAGGTTCAACAGCGCACGCCCGTCACCATCGGCCATTTCCTGCAACGCCTCACGTGCAGGCCCGGTCAGCGGCAATGCGCGGTCCAGCTCTTTCTCGGCCCTTTGGGTCAACCGTTCCAGATCGGTCAGGCTGAGCCGTTCCAGCACCAGCACTTGCGCCCGGCTGAGCACAGCAGCATTTAGCTCAAAGGACGGGTTTTCGGTCGTGGCCCCAACCAGCAGGATCGTCCCATCCTCCATATGGGGCAGGAACCCGTCCTGCTGGGCTTTGTTGAAACGGTGGATCTCATCCACGAACAGCAGCGTGCCCTGCCCGTTCTGGCGGCGGATCTTGGCGGCTTCGAACACTTTCTTGAGGTCCGGCACGCCAGTGAAAATTGCGCTGATCTGAACGAAATGCAGATCGGTTTCCTGCGCCAGCAGCCGCGCGATGGTTGTTTTTCCCACCCCCGGCGGCCCCCAGAACACCAGACTGGATAAGCTGCCCGAGGCTAGCATGACCCCCAGCGGCGCATCTGGGCCCAGAACCTGTTCCTGCCCTATCACCTCAGCAAGTGTTTGCGGGCGCAACCGATCCGCCAGCGGCCGATGCGCAGGCGGTGCGGGCGCGGCGGCCCCGGTGTCGAACAGATCGCTCACGCGTTACAACCGGAACCGCAGGGAAACCGAACGGCCACCGCGCAGGATGTCAAAATTCAACCTGCGCCCCGGATCGGTCAGCGCATCGACTATGTCTTGCGGGTGGTCGATCTGCGCGCCGTTGATGCCATTAACCACATCACCCACACGCAGCCCAGACCGCCCTCCGTATCGGTCTGCGTCCACCACAACAACGCCGGTTTGCGACAGCACCAGCCCCAGCCGCGTGATGACCGCCGGATTAACGCGTGAGACCGTCAACCCAGGCATGACCGTCTGGTCATCCAGTGTGGTCTCGTCGGCTGACGGGGTCTCAGGTGCCCGGACAAGGGCTACTTCCAGATCCGAGCTTTCCTCGCCGCGCAACCGGGTCAAAACCGATGTGCCGCCGACACCCGCCACCGACATGCGGAACTTCATCTCGGCCGGAGAGTTCACTTCATCCCCGTCTACGTGGGTTACCACGTCACCTACACGCAGACCTGCATCGGCAAGCGGGCTAAGGGGGTGCAGGTCAGAGATTACCACACCCAACGGGATCACCAGACCCAGCGACTCGGCGATATCGGCGCTCATATGCTGACCTGCCATTCCCGCCCAAGGGCTGACGAAATGGTCATTACCCTCCTGCGCTTGCCGCAGGAACTCGGCCACTAAATTGGCCGGGATCGCAAATCCAATGCCGTTTGATCCGCCCGAGCGGGTCAGAATGGCCGTATTTATCCCGATCAGATCCCCGTTCACGTCAATCAGCGCCCCACCCGAGTTTCCCGGATTGATCGCCGCATCCGTCTGGATGAAATAACCGCGCGCGTTGCCGGTCGCAGCCCCGGTCCGGGCCAGCCCTGAGATGATGCCCGACGACACGGTCTGTCCCACCCCGAACGGGTTGCCGATGGCCAGCGCCAGTTCCCCCACCGCGACTTGATCGGAATCGCGCAGTTCCAGGAACGGCAGATCGTCAGCCTCTTGCAGGCGCAAAATGGCGATATCGCTTTCCTTGTCACCCAGTACCACCTGGGCCGAATACTCTCGCCGATCCGTCGTCACCACGCGAATTTCCGTGGCAGTACCAACCACATGGTAGTTCGAAACGACGTAACCATCCTGCGAAAGGATTACGCCGGACCCCAGCGAGTTCTGCACTCGCGGGCGCGGCTCGGCCGAGCCGCCGCCAAAGAAATCCCGAAAGAACGGGTCCGAGAAAAACGAGTTGGCCCGTCCCTGCCGCACGATCTTAGCATAGATGTTGACGACCGCCGGTGAGGCCTCTTTGACCACCGGGGCGAAACCCAACGATATCTCGGCTTGTGATTGCGGCACGCGGGTGTCCGCAGTGGCTACCGAGGCGCATGCGAAGGAAAGAGCGATAAGTGTCGCGCGGAACATATAGACCTCAACTTGCAGAGTTGCGTTGGATATGCGCCCGCGCGAAACGTAATGCAAGCTTCCGGTGACAGTCAGTTAAGAGGAGCGTTCAACCGCGTACCCTTGGTAATGATCCCGCCGCGATTGCCAACATCAATGGTTCCGTAGCGCTGCTTGAACACCTCAGGCAATTCGCGGTCTCCCTCGGGGGATAACCAAAGTCGGAACAGATGACGCCGCTCGTCCGGGTTCGGCCAGTCGGTGAACCCTGTCCGGTCATGCAGCTGGGAATGATTATAAACGAACTGCATGTCTCCGGGCTGCAGCCGCATGGTCAGGTACATTTCTGGATCATTTGCTAACGCATCAAACCTGTCCAAAGCCGCGACATGGTCGGGTGTCAGGCGCATGGCATCAGGAAACCTTTGCGCGCTATCGATATACTGGCGCTGGTAGAACACGGTGAGCTTGCCGTCGTGCCAGCAAAATGGAGGGATCGTCATGAATGGTTGCATGCCTTCCGGCACTTCGCCCCGGCGATCGGTCGCGATGGGGTCGAACAAACGCTGCAGCAGGTCGGGGCACTCGGCACGCATTCGATTATAGATGGTTTCGGCACTGACCAACAGTGAATCCCCGCCCTCTTTGGCGTCACGCAAACATAGCAGCCCGACGATATCGGCGCTGTCCGTGTGAAAGGTCTGCCGCTCGTGGGTCTGGTAAATCCGCGTGTTCGGGTCATTGGCATCCGCGCCAATGTCACGGACATGCCCTAGAATGTGGCCCTGAGCGTTCTGTGAGCGGGCAGACCCCAGATGTGCCCCCGCCCCGCAGAAAATAGCCGCTGCCATCTCTTGCGTGTACGATTGCACCGGAAGGCCCCGGACTACCTCAAATCCGATCCCATTGATCAATTTGTCGCGCAGATGTTGCAGATGGCCGTCAAACCGTTGTAACGGAAAATCCGCTTTTGAAATTTCCCCGATGTCGCGCCCCAAGCTCAGATAGTGACGGGCAGCTTGTTCAAGATCGGCGATGTCCTCGGGCGAAAGGTCGACAATCCATTCATGCTCGCGAGCGCTCATCTGTTGTCCGGTCCAAGCGGAAGGTCCTGTGAATTCACTGGGGATCTCGGATATTTCCGTCATCATCTGTACTCCACACATATTTTTCAGGATAACGCGGGAAAGATGGTTTTTCATTGCCGTAAATCGCCGGAAATGACGTTAGTTAGACGATAGACCTGTACTGTCCGCCTGCAAACAGGTGGCGCACGCATCATTCAATCGGCGACCAATCCTGACCGGGATCGTAGGACGTAAAATCCGCAGTTATTTCCAGTGTTTCGGGGCCAAAATCCGCCTCGAAAACAATTCCGTTTTCGCCCACAAGGAATGAATGGATACCGGTTTCACCATATTCGGCTGGAACTGCCAACAGGGCGTGCCCGGCGACAAACCTATCACCGACAAAATAGGAATAAGCGCCACCCGGTGCATTTGGACCCTGCTCTTGTAGGATAGTATAGTAATACCCTAGGAAGGGCTCGGCCTCGTAATCAACCTCGCCATCACTCCAACCCGAAGCGGCAGCGCGGGCCAGTGCTGCACCGACAAAGCTGTCTTCTTCGGGCCAGAACAACCCGTTTCTGACGCCTGGATCCGCAATAATCGTCTGAGCAAATTCCATAACGCCATCACCATTGTGATCGACCAGCCTGAACGCAGCCTGAAGATCGACGTAAGCCTCAAGCAGTTCGATCACGTCCAGTTCGTTCAAGCCAATCTCGCGCGCCGAAAGTTCCTCGATGCCGGCTTCGAGATCGAATTGCCAGCCGTCTTCGCCTCGTGAAATGGGGATCGGGAATGGCCAGCTGTCTTCGCCCAACAAAAGAACGACGCCGTCCTCGTCGGGCTGAAATCGGTAACCCTCGGCGTACATGGCAAGTACTTCCTGCCGCCTTTCCTGATCCTCGACAGGATCACCTGTCCCGATCAGGTCTTCCGCCTCGGGCCCAAAAATCTCCAGCAACTTGCCTTGGTCATCCGCCCTCAGAGCATCAACAAAGGCATCAAGGGCAGTTTGCGGCGTGTCGAACCGAACCCCATCTGAAACTGCCGCACCCGCAGTTGCGGTAAGAAAAATAATGGAAAACACCGAATTACGCATCTTACCGTCTCCGCTTGCCTTTGGCGGCATGGCCGCGATTGGACGCGCTGTGGGTTCTTTTCCCTGACGCCTTTTTCTTCATCGCCTGCCCCTTGGAGGCCTGTGGCTTGCGCTGAGCCGCTTTCTTGGCCTGAGGCTTCTTGGCAGCTTGGGGTCTTTGTTGGACAGGCTTTTTCGCAGTCTCCGGTCTTTGCTTGGTACGCTCGACGGCTTGCTGCTTGGCTGCGGCCTTATCCCGGTCGACATTGCCCCGGTTCACCTGTGGCAGGTCTTTCTTTCCACTGTCCCGGTTGGCAAGCGCACCGCCAGCGACGGCTCCTGCGCCCGCTCCGGCGGCAACCGCTGCTGCCCGCTCACGCGAAGCGCCATCCCGACTAATATCGGCAGCACCAGATTCGCGGCTCAGTTTCGCGCGCAACTCATCTGTGCGTCCTTCGGGACGGTTCACTGGCAGATCGCCACGGCCACTTTCGGGCCTTTTGTGGTTCGAGATTTTATCCTGTGCCTGTTTTTTGCGGTCAGGATCGGGTTGCCATCCGATGTCCGTCCGGTCCCCAAGATCAATGTCCCTGTCGATATTGACGTTGCGGTCGACATCAATGTCGATATCGGGGTTCCTGATGATGGGTTGACCATTCCATCCGCCACAATTCCGACAGCCCCAATAGTCGTACCAATCATCATCGTCGTCAAAAATTTCGTCAATTAGTGCGACCGTTCCAAAGGTCAGTAACGCCGCACCAACCACATCCCCTGTCGATGGACCGGTATAAACTGTTTCGGGGTTGTATTGCGGCACATATACCGTCTCGGTGTTTGTGGGCGTGATGACTACTGTTTCGTCTTCGGCCACTTCAACTGTTTGTTCAGGGCCTGAAACTAATGCGCCACTGTCGATCGCCTGGTCCCGCATCACCTGAACAGCGTCCATCACATCGTCGGACTGGGCCAGCATCGCGGTACCCATGGTTTCGGTCCAGTCAATATGAGTGGCCATCTGCCCGACAACTTCGGGAAACGCCGTTGCAAGAACACTGACCGAAGGATCCCAGCCCATGGCATCGATTTCCGGCTCCAACTCAGCGGGGTCACGGTCGGCGTTGTCCAGCAAGAAACGCTCGGCCTTTACAATTTCCAACGGCTGGGTAGCGGCGACAAATATCTGGATAAGCAACGTGTCTGGATAAAGAGCGACCGGTGCAACCAATGTTTGCAGCTCGGCATCTGTCAACAGATCAGATTGATCAGTTGACGTTTCTTCGGCCGCGGGATCATTGGATGTTTCCTGAGCATAAAGCGCGGTTGATGCGCCAATACCGAGCATAAAAATCAGATACCTAAACATATTGCGATCCTTTAATTTCTTAAAGGATCACCCAAGATTGCGATTCTGGCAACAGGAGGACCAGTTGGCCGCTTGGTCCGCGGAATCAAAAACCCCCGCGTCCGGAGACACGGGGGTCAGAATTCAGAAAGCCGGGCTTTCTTATTCTTCGTCTGCAGCCTCTTCGGCGGCAACGCGGGCCTTGTCGGCCGCGCCTTTGGCGTCGACGTCGCGATCCACGAATTCGATGATCGCCATCGGGGCCATATCGCCATAGCGGAAGCCAGCTTTCAGAATGCGGACATAACCGCCCTGACGCTCGGCATAGCGGGGGCCCAGAACTTCGAACAGCTTTGCGACGTATTGGTCTTCTTTCAGCTGCGATGCGGCCTGGCGGCGGGCGTGCAGGTCTCCGCGCTTGCCCAGGGTGATCAGTTTTTCAACGATCGGGCGCAGTTCTTTTGCCTTCGGCAGAGTCGTTTTGATCTGCTCATGCTCGATGAGCGAGCCAGCCATGTTCGCAAACAGCGCCTTACGGTGCTCATGTGTACGGTTCAGGCGGCGGTAACCACGTGCGTGACGCATTTTCTAGTTCCTTCTTTCGCGTTTTGCTTTGTCTGGCCGGCGATGCGTGTCACCGGCTCTCCTTGGGGCGGAAGTGCCCTTGTTGTCCCCGGCAACCCATTTTCGGGCCGGGCATTGGAGAAGACGCGTTTAGAACGCGTCTTCGAATTTCTTCGCCAGATCTTCGATGTTGTCGGGCGGCCAGTCCTCGACATCCATGCCGAGGTGCAGACCCATGCCGGACAGCACTTCTTTGATCTCGTTCAGCGACTTGCGGCCGAAGTTCGGGGTGCGCAGCATCTCGGCTTCGGTCTTCTGGATCAGGTCGCCGATGTAAACGATGTTGTCGTTCTTCAGGCAGTTTGCCGAACGGACAGACAGTTCCAGCTCGTCCACTTTCTTCAGCAGCAGCGGGTTGAACTCCAGACCATCGTCCTCGTCCTGGCGGCCAGCCGATTCCGGCTCGTCGAAGTTGACGAAGATCGACAGCTGGTCCTGCAGGATACGAGCGGCAAAGGCCAGCGCGTCTTCCGGTGTGATCGAGCCATCGGTTTCGATCTTCAGGGTCAGCTTGTCATAGTCCAGAACCTGACCTTCACGGGTCGGCTGAACGTCATAGGCAACCTTTTTGACCGGCGAATAGATCGCATCGATCGGGATCAGGCCGATAGGTGCGTCTTCTGGCTTGTTCTTTTCAGCCGAGACGTAGCCTTTGCCGGTGTTGACGGTCAGTTCCATGAACAGGTCAGCGCCATCGTCCAGGTGGCAGATGACGTGATCGCGGTTCAGAACCTCGATACCAGCGCTTTCGCTGATGTCGCCGGCAGTGACAACTGCGGGGCCTTTCGCATTGATCGACAGACGCTTGGGGCCTTCGACTTCCATGCGCAGGGCAACCTGCTTGAGGTTCAGGATGATGTCGGTGACGTCTTCACGAACGCCTGCGACCGAGGAGAACTCGTGCAGGACGTTGTCGATCTGGACGCTGGTGATGGCCGCGCCTTGCAGCGAGCTCATCAGAACGCGGCGCAGCGCGTTGCCCAAAGTCAGACCAAAGCCACGCTCCAGAGGCTCGGCAACCAGAGTCGCCTGACGTGCAGGATCGTTGCCCGGCTTGCCTTCCAGCTGGGTCGGCTTGATCAATTCAGCCCAATTCTTATGGATCATGTAATCCCTCCATTCCTGTCCGCGCCCCATGACCAACAAGGTGCAGACGCCCGAGGTTCAAAATGACGTGCTGGGGCCGTGCAAAAAACACAGCCCCAGCTCAATTCAAAATCGCTTAGACGCGACGACGCTTCGGCGGACGACAGCCGTTGTGAGCGATCGGAGTCACGTCACGGATCGACGTGATGTTGAAGCCCACAGCAGCCAGCGCGCGCAGAGCCGATTCACGACCCGAACCGGGGCCCTGAACTTCGACTTCCAGCGTCTTGACGCCATGTTCCTGCGCCTTCTTGCCTGCGTCTTCTGCAGCCATCTGAGCGGCGTAGGGTGTCGATTTCCGCGATCCCTTGAAGCCCATGGTACCAGCAGACGACCACGAGATGGCGTTGCCCTGTACGTCCGAGATCAGGATCTTGGTGTTGTTGAAGGTCGAATTCACATGGGCGACGCCCGATGCGATGTTCTTACGCTCTTTGCGCTTAACGCGAGTCTTATCACGTGCCATCAGTCAGACCCTCCCTTATTTCTTCTTACCAGCGATGGCCTTTGCGGGGCCTTTGCGGGTACGAGCATTGGTGTGGGTACGCTGACCGCGAACCGGCAGGTTGCGGCGGTGACGCAGACCGCGATAGCAGCCCAGGTCCATCAAGCGTTTGACGTTCATCTGAACTTCACGGCGCAGGTCACCTTCGACGGTGAAGTTGGCGTCGATGTGCTCGCGGATGGCCAGAACTTCGGCGTCGGACAGTTCGTTAACGCGACGGGTCGCGTCGATACCTACGGCTTCGCAGATCGCCTTGGCCGAAGTGTTTCCGATACCGGTGATATATGTGAGGGCGATAGGTACCCGCTTTGCAGTCGGGATGTTTACGCCGGCAATACGTGCCACGTGTCACTTTCCTTTTCGTTGCGGTTCCGTAACTCCAGAACCTTTTTTCACAACGCTTTACCGTGGCAGTGAGGCCAGAGGGTTCAGCATTATTCGAGGTGGTCGGGACAATTGGGACGAATCCCGCATGCAGTCTTGATTCCCTTTAGGGATGGGGGTCGATATGGGCTTTTGGCAACGCCGTCAAGCCCATATTGATATCAGCCAAGGATCGCCTCAATCGACGCGGTGACTTCCTTGATATCCGCCAGTCCGTTCACGGGGCGCAGATCGCCCTTGGCGTAGTAATAGCCGATAAGCGGCGAGGTCTTCTTGTAATATTCCATCAGGCGCGTACGCAGGCTGTCTTCGTTGTCATCTGCACGACGCTGGAAGTCATTTTCCTTACCGCAATTGGTGCATTTACCATCCGCAGGGATTGGTTTGGTGATGTCGTTATAAACCTCACCACACCCGCCGCAGGTCGAACGCGCCGTAATACGGCCCACCAACGCATCGTCATCGACGCGCATTTCGATCACTGTGTGCAACGACTGACCCAGCTTGGTCAGCAACGCTGCCAGTGCATCGGCCTGCGCCAGCGTACGGGGGAAGCCGTCAAAGATGAAACCGGCGCCTGTTTCGGTGGTCAGCTTCTCTTCGATCAGGCCGATCACGATCTCATCGGTGACCAGCTTGCCCGCATCCATGATCGCCGCAACCTTTTGCCCCATCTCGGTGCCCGAGGTCTTGGCCTCGCGCAGCATGTCGCCCGTGCTTAACTGAACCATGCCGCGTGTTTCAACCAGGTGGCGCGCCTGCGTCCCTTTACCGGCCCCCGGGGGCCCAAGAAGAATGATGTTCATCGACGAGAGGGTCCCTTCCTGCCGCGTTTCTTACCTTTGCCGCGCAGTTGGGACTTTTCAATCAGCCCTTCGTATTGGTGCGCAAGCAGGTGGCTCTGAACCTGTTGGATCGTGTCCATGGTCACAGAGACGATAATCAGAACCGAGGTGCCTCCGAAATAGAACGGGATGGCAAACTGGCCCCGAAGGATTTCAGGTAGCAGACAGACCGCCGCCAGATAGGCCGAACCCAGAACGAGCACGCGGTTAACCACGTATTCCAGATACTCGGCGGTTTTCTTGCCCGGACGGATACCCGGCACAAAACCGTTCTGCTTTTTCAGGTTGTCCGCCACATCGTCCGGTTTGAACGACACGTTGAACGTATAGAAATAGGCAAAGAACACGATCATCGAGGCGAAAAACAGCAGGTACAACGGCTGTCCGGGGCCAAAGTTGGCTAGCAGCCACGACATCACCGGCCCGTTGGTCGCACCCGACGAGAAGGTCGAGATCGTCACCGGCAACAGAAGCAGCGAGCTTGCAAAGATCGCCGGGATAACGCCCGCCGGGTTCACTTTGACCGGCAGGTGGCTGGAACCACCTTCATAGATCTTCATACCGGCCTGACGGCGCGGATATTGGATGTGGATCTTGCGCAAGGCCCGCTCCATGAACACCACAAAGGTGATCACGGCGATAACCATCACGATCACACCCACGATCACTGCAGGGCTGATCGCACCGCTGCGTCCGCTGGCAAAGAACTGCGCCAATGCGGCCGGAACCTCGGCAATGATACCGACGAAGATGATCAGAGAGATACCGTTACCGATGCCACGTGCGGTGATCTGCTCACCCAGCCACATCAGGAACATTGTGCCGCCAACCAGCGTAATCATGGTCGACATCCGGAAGAACATGCCCGGATCGGTCGCCAGATCACCCGATTCCAGCGATACGGCCAGACCATAGGCCTGAACGGTGGCCAGAGCCACGGTTCCGAAGCGGGTATACTGGTTGATTTTCTTGCGTCCCTGCTCGCCCTCTTTCTTGAGCTGTTCGAGCGCGGGAACCATAGATGTCAGCAGCTGCACAATGATCGAGGCTGAAATGTAGGGCATGATGCCGAGGGCAAAGATACCCATCCGTCCCAGCGCCCCGCCAGTAAACATCGAAACCATGCCGCCGATGCCCTGCCCCGCCTGCTCCATGAATTCGCGCAGGGCCTGCCCGTCGATCCCCGGCACCGGAATAAAGGTGCCCAGGCGATAAACGATCAACAAACCCAGCGTAAACAGGATGCGGTTGCGCAGATCGGTGGCTTTGCCAAGGGCAGACCAGCTTGTGTTGGCTGCCATTTGTTCTGCTGCTGATACCATAAATCGGTCTCTCTTATGAAAACACCGCCCGGAACCGTTTTCCGGCTCGGGCGGCGTCTGGGAAAACTCTGAGGACTATGTAAGCGGGTCTTTGCCCGCTCACAAGCGCTTACTCTGCCGCAGCAGCTTTTGTGACCGTCAGTGAACCGCCCGCTTTTTCGACTGCCTCAACGGCAGCTTTCGAAGCACCGGTGACTTCCAGGTTCAGCTTGGCGCTGATTTCGCCCTTGGCCAGAACGCGGATGCCGTCCAGCTTGCGACGAACCAGACCGGACGCAACCAGCGCGTCCTCGGTGATCGCAGCTTTGGCGTCCAGCTTGCCGGCGTCGACGAATTTCTGGATCAAACCCAGGTTGATAACGGCGAATTCCTTGCGGTTCGGCTTGTTGAAGCCACGCTTGGGCAGGCGCTGGTACAACGGCATCTGGCCGCCTTCATAGCCATTGATGGCCACACCCGAACGGGATTTCTGGCCTTTGATACCACGGCCACCCATTTTACCTTTGCCGGAACCGGGACCACGGCCAACGCGGGTGCGTTTCGGTGTGGCGCCAGGATTGTCGCGCAATTCGTGCAGTTTCATATCGCTTCTCCTTAGCCGGATGTGACCCCCGAAGCGTGATGGGCCAACCACGGCATTTCTTGGTTTTGATTCGTATGGCGCAAGGCCACCGCAGGCGTATAGGCCCGTTGACCTCTCTTGGCAAGCCCGCGGAAGCGTACCGCGCTAGTCCTCGGCTCCACCCGCCTTTTCAGCGGACCCTTTATGCGGCCGGATGGGGGCTGCAAGTGGGTCGATACCGTGCTTCTCGACCAGTTTGCCCACCAGACTGTTCGGATCGGGTCTGCCGCCATATTTGGTCCGCATGATCGCTCGCATCCGTCGACCGTATAGATGGATCGAAACCGTATCCTCTTTCATGTAGTGGTCGATTCTAGCATTCGGCCGGGCCAGGGCACGGCGGCGCGTGAAGTTCAGCGGATAGAAAACGTGCTCGGGCAGCGCATATTTGATCTCACCCGTCTGCTTCAGTGCCCAGGTAAACGCCCGTGGCCCCCACACCCCCCAGAACACCTCAGGGACGTTTACCGGCGCTCCGTTCTGCAGCGATTCTTCCAGCGGCTTTCGGTGCCTCGGAGGCAACCACGGCGGAATGAAATAAGGATCATTGGTTAGCTCAATCAATTTGCCCAGTGTATCACTATCCTGAGGTAGAGCGAGCACGCCTGTGGCCACCTCACCTTCGAGCCGCCCATAGTAATGGCCGTTGGGTGTCGAGAAAGGCTTCAGACAGTAAGCATCGGTATCTGCCCAGATCAAATCCGCTTCTTGCGCCAGCAGTCGATACCGGAACTTGTCCGAATGAGGTGCCGGGCTTCCGGTTCGGCCATGAGTCACAAACTCGGAATCGGGCAGTACCTCACGCGCATCGCGGTGCTCGACCCCATCGGGGATGTTTGTGACGTTGTCATAAGTATAGAGGCGCACACTTTGTCCTGCGTCCAGGTAAGACTTGATGCAGAGCTGTTCCAGGAAACTCAGGGGGCCTTCGACCCACAGCATTCCAATCTGATATTCACGCGCCATACTAAGTCTTTCCGCCAAATTGAACCGAGCATAAAAGTCGCTTTTCTGGCGTGTGCCTTATATGCGGCGTCCTCGCAATGCGCCCGGTCAAAAAACTTCAGCGCTGTGACGCGATAGACTCTCAAACAAAAAAGCGGCGCCAAACGGCGCCCCTGAATTCGTGGATCAGTTTGCTGTGTTACGAGCAGTAAACGTGATCATGCGCGATGTCTTTGATATCGCAGCGGCGCACACCGATATCGTTCAGTTCGCGGTCGGTCAGGCTTTGTAGTTCCGAATAGGTGCGATTGAATTCTGCGCGCAGGGCGTAAGCCTCTTTTACCTTTGCTGCAAAGTCAGCGATGCGAGCAAAAACGGTGATGCCGTGAGTGGTTGTTGCTGTATAAGCCATATCTGAATTCCTTTCCTGATCGGGGCGTATTCCCCGATGTTTTCTTGTGTGTTCCTTGTTTGGACAGGGATCAGATAGGAGTGTTCGGTATCGCTAACAACGAAGATTTCGGTCTAGCCGCTATGCGTGCATTGAATAGCTATGCGGGGCGCTGTGCTTAATTGGGACCTTTACTGGCTTCTCTGCTTTCGCGCACTTCTTCTGCGGGCGGTCATCGCCCGGCCATCCCGAATACTAAGCCCCATCAACGTCAGATTGGTGGCGCCAGCGATCAGTTCAACGACTTGCACAATATAAAAGCTGGTGTCGAATGATCCTGCGTTTGCTTTTGCGCTAAGGTAGATGGCGGCGGGAACAAGGATGAGAAGTCCGTTCATCGCTATGATCGGCATCCGTTTCTTCTTGGCGAGCGCCTGGACATCTTTGCGGCGACGCCCAAGAGACATGCCGGATGCACCGACAATCACCATTGCTGGCACCAGAATAAACAGTCCGCTGACGATCATGGATTTTACCGCGGCGACGGTCGCATGGGTTGCAAATAACTCGCTGTACAAGGTGGATGTCCAGAAAACGAGGATTGTAAGAAAACCTAATACTCCGGCGATGGGGTGGATGGTTCTTAACATGTTGCTACTCCGGTTATCGCATCAGGCGACGCAGTGGTTTTCAACTGCGAGCTTTCGAACAAGATGTGGCCGCGCCACAGCACTATCTGGATAGTCCGCGATCCGTCGCTGAAATTCGGGATTGGTAAATGCGTCGCGGAAACTTTGGACGTCCTGCCAGATCGCGTAGTTCACAAAGGTCGAACTGCCAGCGATGCCCTGATGGAGTTGTGTAGAAATATATCCTGGCTGAGATTTCATGAAATCTGCATCATGCGCCCAGGCCTTCAGCAGCGCCTCTTTGTCTTTGGCGTCCACTGTGAACAGGTTGATCAGCACTACCGGACCTTCTTCGGTCTGCATCTGATCTGCCAGCGTGACGATATTGTCCAACTCTTCAATACGAGCCATTTCGATTCCTCTCAATTCTTCTCCATAGCAAGCTATATATTATTGCATAGCTTGCTATGCAAGTGTAAATCTTGAACATGAACTTTGAAAAAGAAAACTCGGCCGGATACCTGGTCAATCACATGGCGCGGTTGTTTGCGAAGGAATTGCAGCAGCGCATTGCGCCCTTGGGCATCGTTGTTGGGCAATTTCCGATTTTACTGCAGCTTTGGCTCAAAGACGGCGTGACGCAAAAAGAACTGCTGGGCAAAATTGATGTCGAACAAGCGACCCTGGCGAACACGCTCAACCGAATGGAACGCGACGGCTTGATCAAAAGAACAAAGAACCCCGCTGACGCCAGAGCCCAAATGATTTGGTTAACTGAGAAGGCCACAGCAATTCGAAACAGCGCCTATGAGTCTGCTCAAAGCGTAAATGCCGAAGCCCTACAGGTGTTAAGTGAAACTGAACAGGCACGTTTCATGAACTATATGCGCCGTGTAATAGAAAAAATGCGTTCAGATTGAACTGACACCATATCGATTAAACTAAGAGACCGTCATAACCCTTAAATGATAAAACGCCCCCGAAATATCGGAGGCGTTTCTAACTTTTCGAAGATGTCGCGCTTAGCCGCGTTCTTCGATGATCTCAACCAGATGCGGGATCTTGTTGACCATGCCGCGGACCGAAGGAGTATCCTCCAGCTCACGGGTCTTGTGCATCTTGTTCAGGCCCAGACCGATCAGGGTCGCGCGCTGTTCAGCGGGGCGGCGGATCGGGGAACCGATCTGCTTGACGACGATGGTTTTTGCCATGGGTCGCTCTCCTTATGCTTCTGCTTCAGCAGCAGCCGGTGCTTCGTCCCGCTTGGGCAGGATGTCAGCAACCTTTTTGCCACGACGCTGTGCAACCGAACGCGGGCTCTGCTCTTTCTGCAGGCCGTTGATGGTGGCGCGGATCATGTTGTACGGGTTCTGCGAGCCCAGCGACTTGGACACAACGTCCTTGACGCCCAGCATTTCGAACACGGCACGCATCGGACCACCGGCGATGATACCAGTACCTTCAGGTGCGGTACGCATTACCACTTTACCGGCGCCGTGACGGCCTTCGATGTCGTGGTGCAGGGTCCGACCTTCGCGCAGTTGCACGCGGATCATCTGACGCTTGGCTTGCTCGGTCGCCTTACGGATGGCTTCAGGTACTTCTTTCGCTTTACCTTTGCCAAAGCCGACGCGGCCTTTCTGATCGCCGACAACCACCAGAGCGGCGAAGCCAAAGCGCTTACCACCTTTTACGGTTTTCGACACACGGTTGATCGCAACAAGACGATCGGCGAATTCCGGTGCTTCGTCGCGGTCACGACCACGGCCCCGGCGGTTTTCACGTTCTGCCATTTTGGCATCCCTTCTCTCACATGGCGCAATCGGCGCCGTTTGTTCAATCCAAGTGAGCCCCGACTGTTGCCGAGGCCCCCGGATCATCGGGGCAGCCGCAAAGCTGCCCGCAAGTCTTAGATCTTCAGGCCGCCTTCACGCGCAGCGTCGGCCAGAGCCTTCACTTTGCCGTGGAACAGGAAGCCGCCACGATCGAAATAGGCCTCTTCGACGCCTGCCTTCTTGGCACGCTCGGCGATGGCCGCGCCCACTTTGGTGGCCGCTTCGACGTTGTTCTTGCCAACGACACCCAGATCTTTTTCCAGGGTCGAGGCCGAGGCCAGGGTCACGCCGCGCACGTCGTCGATCAGCTGAACAGAGATGTTCTTGTTCGAACGGTGTACGGACAGACGCGGACGACCCGCGTTGACCTTGCGAAGTTTGTTCCGAACGCGCAGGCGGCGCTTCAGAAACAGGGTTCTTTTGCTGTTTGCCATAGTTTGCGTCCTTACTTCTTCTTGCCTTCTTTGCGGAAGATGAACTCGCCCTTATAGCGGATGCCCTTGCCTTTGTACGGCTCGGGACGGCGCCATTCGCGGATTTTGGCCGCGACTTCGCCCACCTGCTGCTGGTCGATACCTTCCACAACGATCTCGGTCTGCTTCGGTGCGGTGATGGTGACACCTTCCGGAGCGGTGAAATCAACGTCGTGGCTGTAGCCCAGGTTCAGCTTCAGGGTGTTGCCCTGCATCTGCGCCCGGTAACCAACACCCTGGATCTCCAGCTCTTTTTTGAAGCCCTGGGTCACACCGGTTACCAGGTTGGCAACCATGGTGCGGCTCATGCCCCACTGCTGGCGGGCACGCTTGGACATGCCACGGGGGTTGATTTGCACAACATTGTCTTCGACCGACAGCGTTACGTCATCGGTTGCGGTGAAGCTGCGGGTGCCTTTCGGACCTTTCACTTCGATGGTCTGGCCGGACACAGTGGCGGTAACGCCGCTGGGCAGCTCGACCGGTTTTTTACCAATACGAGACATTGACAGACCTCCTTAGAAGACGGTGCAGAGCACTTCGCCGCCAACATTGTTGGAGCGAGCGTTTGCGTCCGACATCACACCTTTCGGAGTGCTGACAATCGACACGCCCAGACCCTGACGGACCTGTGGGATGTCATTGACGCCCATGTATACGCGGCGACCGGGCTTCGAGACCCGCTTCAGCTCGCGAATAACAGGGGTGCCTTCGTAGTATTTCAGGCTGATTTCGATGGCCGGATGACCGTTTTCACCGGTCGTCGCTTCGTAGCCACGGATATAACCTTCGTCCGCCAGCACGTCCAGAACCCAACCGCGCAGCTTGGAAGCCGGGGTGGAAACGGTGGACTTGCCGCGCATTTGCGCGTTGCGGATACGGGTGAGCATATCGCCGATAGGATCATTCATATCTATGTCTCCCTTACCAGCTCGATTTCACCATGCCGGGGATCTGACCAGCAGAACCCAGCTCGCGCAGCGCAATACGGCTGACCTTCAGCTTACGGTAGTAAGCATGAGGACGACCGGTCAGCTGACAGCGGTTGTGCAAACGAGTAGCCGAGCTGTTGCGCGGCAGTTTCGCCAGTTTCAGACGCGCTTTGAAACGCTCTTCCATCGGCTTGCTCTCGTCATTCGCGATTTCTTTCAGCTCGGCACGCTTTGCGGCATATTTGGCCACCAGGCGTTCGCGCTTCTTTTCGCGTTCGATCATTGCTTTTTTAGCCATGTCTTAATCCTCCCGGCGCTTATGCGTTGAAGGGCATGTTGAATGCTTTCAACAGTGCCTTTGCTTCAGCGTCGGTTTTCGCTGTGGTGGCAATTACGATGTCCATGCCCCAGACTTCGTCGACTTTGTCGAAGTCGATTTCGGGGAACACGATGTGCTCTTTCATGCCCATGGCAAAGTTGCCCTGACCATCGAAAGACGGCTTAACACCGCGGAAGTCACGAACGCGCGGCATCGCGATGGTGATCAGACGATCCAGGAATTCGTACATCCGGTCACCGCGCAGGGTCACTTTCGCACCCAGCGGCATGTCTTCACGGACGCGGAAACCCGCGATCGACTTTTTCGCCTTGGTTGCAACGGCCTGCTGACCGGCAATCGCAGTCAGATCCTCGACAGCCGCTTTGGCTTTCTTGGAATCTTTGACAGCTTCTGCACCACAGCCGATGTTCAGAACGATTTTTTCCAGCTTGGGCAGCTGCATGTCGTTCTTGTAACCGAACTCTTCTTTCAGAGCGGGGCGGATGGTTTCAGCGTACTGAGCCTTCAGACGCGGAGTATAGGTTGCGTTATCAAGCATCGATCACGTCCCCTGTGGTCTTGGCGAAGCGAACCTTCTTGTCACCTTCCATGCGGAAGCCAACGCGGGTGGCTTTGCCGTTTGCGTCCAGCAGTGCCAGGTTCGACAGCTCGATCGGGTTTGCCTGGGGCAAACGGCCGCCTTGGCTGTTCTGGGTCTGGCGGGTGTGGCGGATGGCGATGTTGATGCCGTCGACAACAGCTTTACCGGCTTTCGGGTCAACCGAGGTAATCGTTCCCTCTTTGCCCTTGTCCTTGCCGGCCAGCACGACGACCTTGTCGCCTTTGCGGAGTTTAGCAGCCATGATTACAGCACCTCCGGAGCCAGCGAGATGATTTTCATGAAGTTCTTGCCACGCAGTTCGCGAACAACGGGGCCAAAGATACGGGTACCTACGGGCTCGTTGTTGTTGTTCAGGATGACGGCGGCGTTGCGATCGAAACGGATCGCGGTGCCGTCTTCGCGACGGACTTCTTTGGCGGTGCGCACGACGACGGCCTTACGGACGTCACCTTTCTTTACGCGGCCGCGTGGGATGGCTTCCTTCACCGAGACGACAATGATGTCGCCGACGGAGGCGTATTTACGCTTGGAACCACCCAGGACCTTGATGCACTGAACTCGGCGTGCGCCGGAGTTGTCAGCGACATCCAGATTGGTCTGCATCTGGATCATGTGGTTTCTCCCGACCTGTGGGGGCTGGTCTCGTTAGATCCCCCAGGGTTTCGACAAATGGAAAAATCCCGGAAGCTTACGCCTCCAGAACTTCCCAACGTTTCGTCTTCGATTTCGGCGCGCATTCGATGATGCGTACAGAGTCGCCGACCTTGAAGGCGTTCTTTTCATCGTGAGCCCGGTATTTCTTGGACTTACGGATGGTTTTCTTCAGAACCGGATGCGTAAAGCGGCGCTCGACGGAAACGGTTACGGTCTGTTCGTTGGCGTCGCTGGTTACGGTGCCGGACAGGATACGCTTGGGCATAGGATTACTCCTCCGATGCCGCGGCAGCGGCCTTTTCGTTCAGAATGGTTTTGACGCGGGCAGCATTGCGGCGGGCCGCTTTGATGCCGGCAGTGTTTTCCAGCTGACCGGTTGCCTGTTGAAAGCGCAGGTTAAAGCTTTCTTTCTTCAGGTTGGCCAGTTCCTCGCGGAGCTGGTCCGGGGTCTTGTCACGCAGTTCTTGGGCGTTCATCGCCTTTTTCCTTTGCTCAAAACACCAGAAGGCCCCGTATCAGGGTCACCTTTGACCTGGTGGATGAATGATAGACATACGAATCCCCCGACTCAGCCGGGGGAACGCAAGATGCCGCTCTATAGGGGGTTAGCGGGTAGGTAGCAAGGGAAAGTTTAGGAATCCTCTGCCTACACTAACAGGCTAGTCGCTGCTTACTTCACCAAGCCTAGATGTCGTACGATAGTGGCGCTGTCATAATAGTCTCGTCCTTCAACAACCATGCCACCTATTACCCGCATTACTGAGCAATAGCGCACTTCGTATCGCTTTCCGGTTGGTTCGAAATCACCGAGGCTTGAATGCAGAACACCAGTGTGGGTTCCGGTATTGTGGAACTCTACGATCGCCCATTCACCGCACTCGCTGACGATCACATTATCCACGATGCATTCTCCATCCGGGAATGCCTTTCGCCAACGCTCGTAATCCTCTTTATAGGCCAGCTTGCCAAGTTGCTTTTCCTCACGAGCAACATCTTCGAACTGACAATCTTCGGCAATCACCTCGGCCCCGCGATCAGGATCCCGCATCCCCCAACTTTCATGGAATTGGCGAACCACCCGTTCAGTTTCTTTCATACTGGATACCTCTGTGATCCATGGAACATACAGGATTGTATATGAGTTGGCTTCAGGTTTTCTCACATTGAGTTTGACGAATTCATCCGGAGAAGTTTCGTAACACTATCCAGAATTTTTTGTATTTTGGTTGGAAACGCAAAACGCGGCCTCGTTTGCACGAGACCGCGTCTTCAACTGTCTAAGTCTGAGTGACTTACGCCAGAGCGATGTTCACAGCTGCCTCACGACCGTCACGGCCGGGCTCGATGTCGAATGTTACTTTCTGGTCGTCGGCCAGGCCAGTCAGACCCGAGCGCTCAACAGCCGAGATGTGCACAAACACATCTTTGCCACCGGTCTCCGGTGCGATGAAGCCAAAACCTTTAGTTGCGTTGAACCATTTTACGGTGCCATTGGCCATATCCGTATTCTCCTATTAAATTGCTGTCCGCGGGATTGCGACAGCGCGGCGTGGTCGGTCTGGATCGAGAGACTGAACGCCAAAATTCAGGAGACAGTGGTCGAAAAAGAAAAACGTAAGCGTGCCTCACATGGGTCATGGCGGAGCATATTGCAAGGTTTTTCGGCAACGCGAGGTGAAACGTGATTGGCAGGAACACCGCCTGTTCGCCGCGCAATTGCTCTGCTGCTCCAATTCCCGTACGGGGAACCGGGGCTCATTCCCACTTGTAGTTAAAGCTAACACTAATCCGCTCTTCCTCGGCCATGTTCATCGGCACCTCGTGGCGCAGCCAGCTTTCCCACAGCAGGACATCGCCCACCTGCGGCTTCATATAGATGAACGGTTGTAAGTCCCGCCGTCCATCTTTTAAACGCGTAGGTGCCGCCATCATGCGGCCCGAGCGGGGGTCTTCCAGCTTCAACGCGCTGGCCCCTTCGGGCATCGCCACATAAGTGGTGCCCGAAATCACACTGTGTGGGTGCAGGTGGCTGGAGTGCATCCCGCCCTCGGGCAGGATGTTGATCCACAGATCCTCGAGCTTCAACTCACCTTCGCCCAGATCAAACTCGAGATCCTTGGCAAAAGCCGCGACGTGGATGTCCAGAGCCTTGACCAAATCGGCAAAGATCGGGAACCGCCACGGCAGATCGGTCAGCGAGGCATAGCTGGTGTAACCAGGATAGCCGTTCTCCTCACACCATTCCTGCCCGGCCTCATCATCCTCGGCAATGACAAGGCAAGAGTTTTCCAGCTCTTCTGGGTCGATCTTGGGACCAAACTCGGACAAAGCTGCGCGATAAAGACGGGTAACGAAGAGTGATTCAATCTGGGCCATAAGCTGGGCATAGCCCAAGCTCTGATCCAAGGCCAGCCCCAGCCAACCCTTAGTTTTTGATTGGCCCCGAGCCGCAGCGCGGGATCGGACGCCCGCCATCCGCGTAGGCCAGACACATAACAATCTCATCCGGTTTCGGCGCGTCGGGAATGCTCAGCGTCATGGTATCGAAATGGTCAAAGGACCACGGATTGTCCTTGTGTCCGAGGGGCAGATCAATCGCACATCCCGGTGCCCCAAGTTTGGCATTCGACGGGATGACGGCTTCACCTCCACCTGCTGATGCGCGCATTGGAGCGCCGAGTTTCGGATGGATCAATGCGCCACCTTGTTCGAGATCGCCATTCGCACCCACAATCGCTGCTTTACCGTAGGAAATCGGGGCACGGTCGAGTTGAGAAACAGCCTCGGCCGCTAGGTCTGCCCCAAGCATTCCTCCAATTTCAAACAGCTCGGACAAGTCTTCCGAGAATTTACCGGCCAGCGGGTTTTGTATGACAGCCAAAGCTGCAACTCTGCAGACTGGAGCGCATGGTTGCCCAAACTGGTCGGTGGTTATGACCTCTTTGACAAAAACCTTCTTGCGTAGCTGAAACATACAACCCTCCCATTCACTCTGGGCAGATTATGGGGGCTATGGGCAAAGGTCGACTTTTTTCACTCATCAGTGGGATGGGTCGCAAAAGACTAACACAATACCCCCTGCCGGTGTCCTGACAGGGGCAATCTTGTCACGAACGAGTGGTCCCCAGTCACTTACCAGTCTTAGGGAACCTAAACACAGGTCTTGATCGGCAGCTTTATAGTGATCCGACTTGAGCTTGCATGCCCAGCGATCGACTGAAACTCTACCCAGACGTACTTTGACCGGCTTTGCAGTGACCGGAGTATCTTGGAAGATGCGGATCCAGACACGCCCTATTTCTTCAGCAAATCGGGCCAGAACTCGTTTGCTTTTTCAATATTGGCATCAATATCGCTGGCCCAGATGCGCCGCACCTGCGGGCTGTAATTCAGATACAGTTTTTCGTCCCAGATGCGCCATGCGAACGGGTCGACATCGGCCACCGCATTCTGGCTGGCCGCATAGGCGCAATATCCGCCATATTGAGGAGCATACTTCGCCGGGTCAGACAGAAAAGCCTGGCGGTTTTCATCATTCAGAAACACCCAGGTGGCGCCATTGTGCTGAGCCATGATCTCAGGATCGCCCTTTTGCGGATCACCGCCTTGCCAATAAGTCATGACGTCATATCCGTTCATCGCAAGCTTGTTGAAATACCCTAGATTCACCTCGGGCGACGCGGCCCAAGTTTTTGCGGGGGCGACCACGGTACCAACGGCCATCAGAAACAACAGAACGAAATGGCGGAGGATAAAACTTGGCATCAGTATCCTACTCGATGGCAGAGAGGGTTCGTCCGAATTTAGCCACGCCTGTCTGCCGATTGCCAGTCACGAGTCGGTAAACCGGCATGTGGCCATTGAAAGTTTAAATCCCAAAACCTGCGTCTGACATCGAGAACGCAAAACCCCCGCCGGTATCCCGACGGGGGTCAATCTTTTAGCGAACGGGGTAGCCCCCCAATCGCTTACCAGTCTTCGCGAACCACGACGCGAGTCTTGATCGGCAGCTTCATCGCGGCCAGGCGCAGGGCCTCGCGGGCGATGTCGTCATTGACGCCGTCGATCTCGAACATCACGCGGCCAGGCTTGACTTTGCATGCCCAGCGGTCGACCGAACCTTTACCTTTACCCATACGAACTTCGATCGGCTTTGCAGTGACCGGAGTGTCGGGGAAGATGCGGATCCAGACACGACCCTGACGCTTCATGTGACGCGTCATGGCACGACGTGCAGCTTCGATCTGGCGTGCAGTTACACGCTCAGGCTCAAGAGCTTTCAGGCCGTAGGTGCCAAAGTTCAGATCAGAGCCGCCCTTGGCGAGACCCTTGATCCGGCCTTTGTGCATCTTGCGGAATTTAGTACGCTTTGGTTGAAGCATATCTTTCCCTCCTTAGCGACGACCGCCACCAGCACCACGAGGTGCAGGGCCGTCCTGGAGTTCCTGTGCTTTACGGTCACGTGCCTGCGGATCGTGCTCCATGATCTCACCTTTGAAGATCCAGACCTTGATCCCGATGATCCCGTAGGGGGTCATCGCTTCGGCATGTGCGTAATCGATGTCGGCACGCAGGGTGTGCAGAGGCACGCGGCCTTCGCGGTACCACTCGGTCCGTGCGATTTCGGCACCGCCCAGACGGCCAGCGACGTTCACCCGGATACCCAGGGCGCCCATGCGCATGGCGTTCTGAACCGACCGCTTCATCGCGCGGCGGAACGAGACGCGGCGCTCCAGCTGCTGAGCGATGGACTCGGCAACCAGCTGCGCGTCAAGCTCGGGCTTGCGCACTTCGACGATGTTCAGGTGCAGTTCGCTGTCGGTCATACGAGCAAGCTTTTTGCGCAGAACTTCGATGTCTGCACCTTTCTTGCCGATGATGACACCGGGACGTGCAGTGTGGATCGTAACGCGGCACTTCTTGTGCGGACGTTCGATGATCACACGGGCAACACCGGCCTGCTTGCACTCTTTGTTGATGAACTCACGGATCTTGAGGTCTTCCAGCAGAAGATCACCGTAGTCCTTGGTGTCGGCGTACCAGCGGCTGTCCCAGGTGCGGTTGACCTGCAGGCGCATGCCGATCGGATTTACTTTATGACCCATTAGGCTTGCTCCTCAACTTGACGCACCTTGATGGTGATCTCCGAGAACGGCTTCATGATCTTGCCGAAACGGCCACGGGCACGCGGACGACCGCGCTTCATGACCAGGTTCTTGCCAACCCATGCTTCGGCAACGATCAGCTCGTCGACGTCCAGGTTGTGGTTGTTTTCGGCATTCGCGATTGCGGACTGCAGGCACTTCTTGACGTCCTGCGCGACACGCTTGTTCGAGAAAGTCAGGTCGGTCAGAGCCTTCTCAACTTTCTTGCCGCGGATCATTTGCGCAACCAGGTTCAGTTTCTGCGGGCTGGTGCGAAGCATGCGCGTTTTCGCCATTGCTTCGTTTTCAGCCACGCGGCGGGGGTTCTTTTCCTTGCCCATGACTTACTTCCGCTTCGCTTTTTTGTCTGCGGCGTGACCGTAATAGGTACGAGTCGGCGAGTATTCACCGAACTTCTGACCGATCATGTCTTCCGAGACGTTTACCGGGATATGCTTCTGGCCGTTGTACACACCAAAGGTCAGACCCACGAACTGGGGCAGAATGGTGGAACGACGCGACCAGATTTTGATGACTTCGTTGCGGCCCGACTCGCGCGCTGCTTCGGCTTTTTTCAGCACGTAAGCATCGACGAAAGGACCCTTCCAAACAGAGCGAGACATAGATTAACGTCCCTTCTTCTTGGCGTGCCGCGAGCGGATGATCAGCTTCTGGGACGCTTTGTTCTTGTTGCGGGTACGCTTACCCTTGGTGTCCTTACCCCACGGAGTAACCGGCGTACGGCCACCCGAGGTACGACCTTCACCACCACCGTGCGGGTGATCGATCGGGTTCATTGCAACACCACGAACCGACGGACGAACGCCCTTGTGGCGCATACGACCGGCTTTACCGAGGTTCTGGTTGCTGTTGTCGGGGTTGGACACGGCACCGACGGTGGCCATGCATTCTTGACGGACCATGCGCAGCTCGCCCGAGCTCAGACGGATCTGAGCATAGCCGCCATCGCGGCCAACGAACTGAGCGTAAGTACCGGCCGCGCGTGCGATCTGACCGCCTTTGCCAGGCTTCATCTCGATGTTGTGGACGATAGTACCGATGGGCATGCCCGAGAACGGCATTGCGTTGCCCGGCTTGATGTCGGCCTTGGCGGATGCCACGACTTTGTCACCAACAGCCAGACGCTGCGGAGCCAGGATATATGCCTGCTCGCCGTCTTCGTATTTTACCAGTGCGATGAATGCGGTCCGGTTCGGGTCATATTCGATCCGTTCGACGGTTGCCGCGACATCAAATTTATTCCGTTTGAAGTCAACGATCCGGTAGAGACGCTTTGCGCCACCGCCGCGGCGGCGTGAAGTGATCCGTCCGGTGTTGTTCCGGCCGCCCGATTTGGTCAAACCCTCTGTGAGAGACTTGACCGGACGTCCTTTCCAAAGCTCCGAACGGTCGATCAGCACCAGCCCGCGCTGGCCCGGCGTCGTCGGCTTGTACGACTTAAGTGCCATGCTTTCTGTCTTCCGTTTAGCAAGTGCAGGGAATTCCCCCGCTATGTGATAGGCCCCCGTAGGTGCCAAGGGTATAGGGCCCCGAAGGTCCCCGGTTACAAATATCAGAGGCCCCGGAACGAATCCGAGGCCGCAAGATTGGGTGCATTTAGCAGTGTTGGGGGTGGGTGTCTATAGCGGGCGCTGGATTTTTGCGCCCCAGCAAAATCCGATTGCGCGGGTGAACGAAGCGTCGAATTACTCCACTATAAGTTTTGGATGACTTAGTTTCAGAAAATGCCGAGACAACTGGTTACCCAACACCAACTCAGCCCTCCTGATTGTCCTCCGCTTTCAATTCTCGCACAATGCGGAAACCGACCCATGGCCCCCAATAGTCTTCGGGATGGCCTACACGCCGAGCTGGGCGAGCCAATTCTACTGATGCTCCGTACGAGCCCCCCTTTCCAACGCGCCTACACCCAAGCGGACGATACGAGGCAGCGAGGTAGCGAGCCGAAGAGGCAAAGCCGAGATGCCCTTCGCTCCAACACGATCTTGTCGTTTCAGATACGTTTCCAGACATATGACGCAACCCCCAAGAATTTGCAGCATCCAACTCATCCACTGTAACAGGCCGTTTTTCATTCCCGGGGTCTCTTTTCCACACGCTCCTGCCACCTTCGATTTCTCGCCAATAGATAGAAAAGTTGGCTTGTTCCCGTGTCAGTGAATCACCTTGTGCAAAGATCGTTTTTGCTCCTGCCCGGGCAGCGTATTCCCATTCTACTTCAGTAGGGAGGCGATAGACCTTGGCACCCACCTTGTCATTTAGCCATGCTAAGTAGTCTTGCATTTCGGTGTAGGTGACAGCAGTGATCGGGCTGCGGGGATGGTCTTGGTAGGGGCCGTTTCTAAGTCGAAAGCGTATACGTGCGTCGGCCTCATCTGCGCACCTTCTCTCAGCGACGCAGGCGGCCCACTCCTCTCGAGTAACTTCGGTAAGACCCATTGCGATAGGAACATCAATTGTAACGTCGTGTTTTGGGGTCTCGCTGACGAATGTGTCATAGGGGTCTGGGACTTCATCGGGATCAATGTTTAGACCAATCTTGAAACGACGATGCGCTTCCCTCGCCTCTTTTTCAGTTGATCCGAACGAAAAATACCCCTTAGGCAAAACAACCATTGATGGACATGCTTCGCATTCCTGAAACGTATCAAGATCTGAAACCACTTGGCTTTTGGAGATAAAATAGCTCTCCTCAGCGAAAATCGGAGAAACATGAAAGAGCGCAATGAAACTCACCGGCAAAAACAAAATTCTGAAGAGGCTCATCCTGCTCAATCTCTATCAAGTCATTTATGAACGCACAGCTAAAGAATTTAAGCAGCTTTGAGCTTTGATCGAAGGGCCACTGCACTCGAAAAAAACGAAAATGCACGTTATCCCAAAAATAAAACCCCCAACTTTAGCGGGGACATTTATCTCTCTCCAAAGACGGGTCCGATCAGAGACCGGTGGACACGTCGATGGTGTTACCCTCTTCCAGGGTCACATTTGCTTTTTGACGTCTTTCCGACAGCCCAGCTGGCCGTGGAACTTACCGCTCACCCATACAGCGCGCGGGCCTCGGCGAAGGACAGCAGACGGCGGCTTTTCTCATCCCACAGGTGCAGGCGCGCGTTGGCGAGGCTCTCTCGGATGGTCATCTGGTTGCTGTTGGCCAGCTCATCATGATCGCGCAGCACTTCGGTCAGGCGATAGAACGGAATGCGGCTGTAGAGGTGGTGCACGTGGTGGATGCCGATATTGGCGCTGAACCACTGCAATACGGATGGCAGGATGTAATGAGAGCTTCCGTGCAGGGCAGCCTCGTGCAGCTGCCAATCCTTATCGGGATCCCATTGCGTCTCTTCGAATTGGTGCTGGACGTAGAACAGCCAGACGCCGGCCGCCGCGGCAATCAGGGTCGAGGGCAGGAAAATCAGCAACATCGGCATCATGCCGCCAAAATAGTAGATGGCCCCTAACACGATCAGAATGGCCAGATTTGTGACCATCGCGCTGACCCAGAATTTCGGAATACCCGTCAGGCCAAGCGGCAGCCGGTTCTGAAACAGGAACAGATACCCGGGACCAAAGCCAAACAGGGTAATCGGGTGCCGATACACCCGATACCAAAAACGGTTCATCGACGTCATCGCACGGTATTCGGCCACCGTCAGCGTGTGGATGTCACCCATCCCCCGCTTGTCCAGATTGCCCGAAGAATTGTGGTGCGTGGAATGCGTACGGCGCCAGACATCATAGGGCGTCAGGGTCAGCACTCCGATCACCCGCCCGACCCAGTCACTGACCGTTCGGTTCGTGAAGAAAGCCCCGTGCCCGCAATCGTGCTGAATGGCAAACAGGCGCAACAGGAATGCCGCGTTGAGGACTGAGACTGCAAAAGCAAGCCAATAGCTGACGGACAGGAACATCCACGACACTGCCCACAATGCGATGAATGGGATGATGCTGACGCCAAGCTCGAACCAACTGCGCAACTGGTTCGGTTCGCGATATTTGGCAAGCGTCGTCACCCAGTCACGCGCGGCGGTCACATCCGGCTTTGCCGAGGTCGATAGATTGGTTTCCGTCATGTGCCTGCCAAATCATTTTCTTTCAGCACACCGGATAGACGACCACACCGACATAGCAACCTGATTCTGGACCAATCGCGATGTTTGGCGTTCAATTTATGGTGCTGCCGCTCAAAAAAGGCCTCCGAAGTCACGGGGGCCTTGTTCGATTGTCCGATGTCGGGTCAGACTTAGGCAAGTGAAATCGTCAATGGCGTCATCCGTTCCACCTACATATGTGTTTTTTGACGCCAGCCCGACGACTCGGTCGACCGTAATATTAGCCGTCCGCCTTCATCTCGGTTGCAATTATGATGCTGATCGGCCCGGTCGAGAAGGGCCCCACACCGAACTCCATGTGGTCAATCTCGCCCTCTGCCGTGAAGGCCACCCAATCGCCCGCGTAATATTCGATGGCGCTGCCCAGCGGGTGCTCGCCCTGATGGGTCAGAGTCGCCTTCAAGGTCACGGGTTTGGTCACGCCGTGGATGGTCAGGTCACCGGTCACATCTGCCGTGGTGTCTCCGGTCCGCGCGATCCCGGTGCTGACAAAGGTGATCTCGGGGTAGGTTTCGACCTCAAAGAAATCCGCCGACTTCAGGTGGTCGTCCAGCGGGCCAAATCCCGACGACAGGCTGTTTGTGTCAATTGTCACGTTCAGGGTCGATGCCTCGACATCATCCGCGTTCAGGTCCAGCACGCCTTCGGCCTTGGTGAACTCGGCATGCTGGTTGGACACGCCTGCATGGCTCCAGCCAAAGCGCACCTCTGTATGCCCCTGGTCGGTTTTGTAAGTCTGCGCAAAGGCCGGGGTGACGGCGACAGCTACTGCAACGGCTGCGATCATAGATTTGAAAGTCATCGTGATGTTCCTTTCATCTGCAATGGGGCTGGTTTTTAGATGAATTTTCATCTAGTTGAATTTGCAGCCAACAGCAATAAGATTTGGAGCAAACACAAAGTTGTGAAGAAAGATCTGCCAACCCCATTGGAAACAGACATCTGGGTGGCCATGAACCGGACAACCCGGCTTATCCAGTCAGAAATCAGTGCAGCCTTGAAAGATGCGGGCCTGCCGCCTCTGAAATGGTATGACTTGCTATGGTCGCTTGAGCGGCACGGAGGAAGGCTGCGCCCTTTTGAACTTGCTCAAGACACCATTTTTGAGCAGTCGAACCTGTCTCATCTCAGCAGACGGATGGTTTCTGAGGGGCTAATCGAATTCGTATCTTATGCCGGAGACAGGCGCGGTAAAATGCTGCAGATTACAGACAAGGGCAAAGAGCTGCGTAAACGTATGTGGAAAATCTACGGACCGCTGCTGCATGAAAAGATGCGCGCACTTGGCGGTGCCGAGGGTTGGCAGGCGTTCCTTGCGTCCGCAGGACGTCAGGCGGATTGAACGAAACATCAAAGACCCAGATCGACGATCACCCCAATGACCGCCTGCGACACAGTGGTTCAGATTCAACCGCAATGCGCTGCTTTAGTTTGATATGGCCCAACACCTCGCGAAAAGCGCGGTGCCTGGGTTTCCCCTCAAGATAATCCGCCAGCTTGAGCAGGTTGATCGGATGCTTCACAATCAGCGCTTCGACCCTCTGCACTGCGTCATCCAACTCGTAATGGTCGATAAACTGACAGGCCACCTGGGTCGGCGTTAGCAGGCAAAAATCCTGCGGCCGTTTGTCGGTATAGCGGATGATATCGAAGGGCGACGCCCCAAGGGCGTGGAACTTGGGGATGTACACGCGCATATCAGCCTGCGGATGTTCTAGTACCGTGCCCGAGATCTGACAAAACCCCAGCGGCCCAAGCTTGCCGAAAACATGTCTCCGCATCGCCGGAGAAACCATGTCGACATCCGCCCTGTCATATTTCAGATCATCGAATACGGACAAAAGCCCAAGATTTTCATCAGCGATCTGAAAGTATGGCTCGGCGCTGAAAGCCCGCATCTGCACCAGTACCTGATTGCGTTTGGCTTCAGTTTGGGAGCCTGAAACCGCGTCACCGGCAGGGTCCACTGACCCCGCAAAAAGCCGCAGTAAGCGCTGGGTAACGAACCCCTGCTTGCGCGCAAAACGGTCCGAATTCACAGAGATTGATTTGTTTGCTCCACGTTTGTTCATTTGACCGTACCTATAATTTCCGAAGCATTCGGCGCATCAGTCAAAACGCTTGGGCGTACCACCCCGCTTGGGCGTACCACCCCATAGTCACCGCCCAATCAACAGAATGATCTTCAACCTTTTGCCCCGTTTACTACTGAAGATAACGCAGTCCGCTCCCCTGTCACGGGTTAGCGGCGAAAGAACGCCGGTAACAAAACGCTAACGGCTTGCCGTCAGACACCCGTTCCTGCCTTGGACATGGCAGCTTCCTGACCCAAACGTAAAAAGGCTCCGCCCACCATTCGGGGGCGAAGCCTGATCATGTTCTCACCGCTTGGTGTAACCGGATCAGAGACCGGTCGACACGTCGATGGTGTTACCCTCTTCCAGGGTTACATATGCTTTTTTGACGTCTTTCCGCTTGCCCAACTGGCCACGGAACCGCTTGACCTTGCCTTTGGTGATGGTGGTGTTCACCGCCTTCACCTTGACACCAAACAGCGATTCAACCGCTTCTTTGATCTGCGGTTTGTTGCTGTCGATCGCCACTTCAAAGACAATCGCGCCGTTCTCGGACGCCATGGTCGACTTTTCGGTGATGATCGGCTTGCGGATCACGTCGTAGTGTTCTGCCTTCGCGCTCATTTCAGACGAGCCTCCAGTGCTTCGACAGCCGCTTTGGTGAGCACCAGGGTGTCACGCTTGAGGATGTCATAAACGTTTGCACCCATCGACGGCAGGATATCCAGACCTTCGATGTTGCGCGACGCCTTCAGGAAACCTTCGTTCACGGTCGCACCGTCGATGACCAGAGCGCGTTTCCAGCCCAGGTTTGCAACCTGTTTGGCCAGAGCGGCGGTCTTGCCTTCAGCTTCGGCGTTCTCGATCACAACCAGCTCACCTGCTTTGGCTTTGGCCGACAGAGCGTGGCGCAGGCCAAGCTTGCGGAACTTCTTCGGCAGGTCGTGGCCGTGCGAACGAGGGGTCGGGCCTTTGTAGATACCACCCTTGCGGAAGATCGGCGCGTTGCGGTCACCGTGACGAGCGCCACCGGTGCCCTTCTGGCGATAGATCTTCTTGGTCGAGTAGCTGGTTTCCGAGCGGGTCTTCACCTTGTGGGTGCCGGCCTGCGCGTTGTTGCGCTGCCAACGGACCACACGGTGCAGGATGTCCGCGCGCGGCTCCAGGCCGAACAGGTCTGCATCCAGCTCGATGTTGCCGGCTTTGCCGCCGTCCAGTTTGATTACATCAAGTTTCATGCTTCACCACCTTCCGCGGGTGCTTCTTCCGCAGGTGCTTCGGTTGCAGCCGATTTCACAGCAGCCGGGAAAGGCAGTCCTTCCGGTGCTTTCTTCTTGACGGCGTCCTTGACGGTGACCCAGCCCGATTTCGGTCCGGGAACGGCGCCTTTGATGAAGACCAGACCACGGTCGGCGTCGGTTTTGACGACTTCCAGGTTCTGGGTGGTAACACGGGCAGCACCCATGTGACCGGCCATCTTCTTGCCTTTGAACACCTTGCCCGGGTCCTGACACTGACCAGTCGAACCGTGCGAACGGTGGCTGATCGAAACACCGTGCGAGGCGCGCAGACCACCGAAGTTGTGGCGCTTCATCGCACCGGCAAAGCCTTTACCGATCGAGGTACCCGAAACGTCAACCTTCTGACCTTCCAGGAAGTGTTCTGCCGAAATCTCAGCACCCACTTCAATCAGGCCATCTTCGGAGACGCGGAACTCGGCCAGCTTGCGCTTGGGCTCGACCTTTGCAGCGGCATAGTGACCGCGCATGGCCTTCGAGGTGCGTTTTGCCTTGGCCGCACCGGCGCCCAGCTGAACGGCGGTGTAGCCGTCTTTGTCAGCCGTACGCTGTGCAACGACCTGCAGGTTGTCCAGGTGAAGAACGGTTACAGGAATCTGTTTGCCGTCTTCCATGAACAGGCGGGTCATGCCAACTTTTTTTGCGATAATACCAGAGCGCATAATCTATACCCTCCGATCTTACGACTGCAGCTTGATCTCGACGTCCACACCAGCAGCGAGGTCGAGCTTCATCAGCGCGTCAACGGTCTGGGGGGTCGGATCAACGATGTCGAGCAAACGCTTGTGCGTACGGATCTCGAACTGGTCGCGGGATTTCTTGTCAACGTGAGGGCCACGGAGAACCGTGAACTTCTCGATCTTGTTCGGCAGCGGGATCGGGCCACGCACGTTCGCGCCGGTCCGCTTGGCAGTGTTGACGATCTCTTGCGTGCTGGCATCCAGAACGCGATAGTCAAATGCCTTCAGCCGAATACGGATATTTTGGCTTTGCATAATAACAGCCTTTTATCAGGCGTTGAGGTTGAGAGGAGGACAAGCGCGCATCGCCAACCCTCTTCGAACCCAAAAGGCGGGAATCACCCCGCCTTAACGTTCTTGTTGAGAACTCGCGCGAAATACAGGGGTGTAGGGGGTTTGGCAAGGGCGATTTAAAAGCTCATTGAAAAAGTAATTGAGCTAAGGCTCAGAGCTTCGCGTTTCTAAGTCCAAGATTAGGTCACTTACTTTACGGTCTCTGAATTGCTCAGGGTGCTTTCGTGATGTCGATACACATCACCAAGAATTGCTGCTGGACATTGTAGAGAAAAATCTTCCAAAACATCTCTACAATAGGCAGACGCACGCAGAAGGAAAACCAACTCGCTTTCGTCTACGAACGGCTCATCTTCCGGAATCCGTTTTCCCTCATACTTGGACCAAGTAAGATTCGAGAACACTGGCAGAACACCAAGCGATGAAGGAACAAAACGATCAATGCATGCTCTCTGATCAAGCTGCGAAACTTCGGTATCAACAACCAATACGAACCCTCGCACCTCATTCTTCTCGTTCGCGCCCCAAGCTGCAAAGCATCCAGCACCTTGAACAGACAATCCTGAAGACAGTAACCGTCGAATCTCCGGTTTTGCGTTTGAGATATCAATATCAATGTCACGGCCAATATAGACTTTGGTCGCATTTCTTGCCTTTTCGTCTTTCAATCGACCAAACAACAGCGCATAGTTTGTTTCCGGTCCGATACTGCCTTTAGGCAGAAACCAGTTGCCCGGAGATCCAGGTAACGAGATTTGTGTTTTTGCATGCTCCCCCAGAAATTTGAGCATTGATGCCGAATGGAATCCTAGCTCAGCAGGAACGTCCCCAACTGCTTCAAATGCAATTCCATCGGGCCAATGAGTCAACGTCATGAGGTCCGCGTTTTCACGGATGTATCGATTTGTCGGAACAACTAAATCCGAGGATTCTTGGCCACTCACTGATGTTGCGAGGAATACCAAGCAAACAAGGTTCCTGAGTACTGTCATTCTATGAAACCCTCGGCAGAACGCGTGCAATATTTCCGCACAATACCGTGATGTCAAACCATTCAGACCGGGCTTTAGAACCAGTGGTTCCCCGAAAACACGCAAGCGCAAACTTGGACACAGAACACCGCGCGGACGCCGCAACGAAAGCTTCACCTCTCTGACGCTGCGCCCTAGGAGGAGCCGCTAACCCTCAGGCGGTCGGATCGTCACATATCGTGGCACAATGACCTTGTCGTAAAACAAAAAAAACAACGGCGTCAGTACCATCGACAGCGCTACGACAATAATCAGCGTGTTTGCGAGATCAGCGCTCAGCACATGGGTTGCGACCGAGAAGGACAACAGCACAAACCCGAACTCTCCGGCCTGTGCCATTCCCAGCGCAAACAGCCAATTATTTGCACCGGACACGCCGAACAATCGGCCCAGAGCAAAGAGGATCACCGCCTTTATAGCCATCACCCCAAAGGTCAGCGAGACAACCAGGCCTACATTTTCGACCATCAATCTGAAGTTCACCGAGGCTCCTACGCTGACAAAAAACAACCCAAGAAACAGCCCCTTGAACGGAGTGATCTCTTTTTCCAGCGCATTGCGATATTCGCTGTTGGCCAACACCACCCCGGCGATGAACGCCCCCAGAGCCGGTGTCAGACCAACGGCCATCATCAACACGGCCACACCGACCACAAGGGTCAGGGCCATGGCTGTGAACAGCTCAGGCAATTTAGCGGATTCGACATATCGGAACACTGGCCCGGTCAGATAAGCACCGCCAACAATCACCAGAATGATCGAACCAAGTGTGACAAGCGCCCTCAGCCATCCCGGCATGCCTTGCACAAGATTCAGTGAAAGCCCGGTGCTTGTCGTGGGCCCGTGACTGACGGCCCCGCCCCCCATCGCGGCAAGCTCCGGCACCACCAGCAACGGCAGAAGCGCCAGAATTGGGATCACCACAATGTCCTGCATCAACAGAACCGAAAAGCTGGATTGCCCTCCGGTTCCCATCAGCAGCCCTTTTTCATGCAGTGTTTGCAACACGATAGCCGTGGACGACAGTGAAAATATCAACCCGATGGTCAAGGCCGACTGCCACGGCTGCCCGAGCGCCATCGCCAACCCCATTACGGCAAGAGAGGTACAAACCAGTTGCAAACCACCCAACCCCAAAAGCCTTTTACGCAAATCCCAAAGTTTCTTTGGCGCCAGTTCCAGACCAATCAGAAACAGCATCATGACAACGCCAAATTCGGCAAACCGCTCAAGACTGCCGACATCAACACTCAGCACCGACAAGACAGGGCCAAGCAGCATTCCGGCAATCAGGAAACCCAGAACCGACCCAAGGCCAAGCCATACGGCGACCGGAACAATAGCAATGCCCGTCCCGAGAAGAATGAAAGATAGAAAAAGATAGTTTTCCATATAGGTTCAAATATTGCTTGTGGAATTCTCTTACACAAGCTGCACATTTTTGCGCGCCTAGGAACTGATACATCCAAACAAAAAAAGGGCGTCCCTTGGGACGCCCTTTCTTTTGGTAATCGCGTAAGCGCCTTACTCGATGATTTTCGACACAACGCCGGCGCCGACGGTGCGGCCGCCTTCGCGGATGGCGAAACGCAGGCCGTCTTCCATCGCGATCGGGGCGATCAGCTCGACGGTGAAGCCGACGTTGTCGCCGGGCATGACCATCTCGGTGCCTTCGGCCAGGGTCACGGTGCCGGTCACGTCCGTTGTACGGAAGTAGAACTGCGGACGGTAGTTCGCGAAGAACGGAGTGTGACGACCGCCTTCTTCCTTGGTCAGGATATAGGCTTCGGCTTCGAACTTGGTGTGCGGTGTAACCGAACCCGGCTTACACAGAACCTGGCCACGCTCAACGCCGTCACGGTCGATACCGCGCAGCAGGGCGCCGATGTTGTCGCCCGCTTCACCGCGGTCCAGCAGCTTGCGGAACATTTCAACGCCGGTGCAGGTGGTTTTCTGAGTGTCGCGGATGCCGACGATTTCGATCTCGTCGCCAACATTGATCACGCCACGCTCAACACGACCGGTCACAACGGTACCGCGGCCCGAGATCGAGAACACGTCTTCGACCGGCATCAGGAACGGCTTGTCAACTTCACGCTCAGGGGTGTCGATGTAGTCATCAACAGCCGCCATCAGTTCCTTGATCTTCTCTTCGCCGATTTCCGGGTTGTTGCCTTCCATCGCGGCCAGAGCCGAACCTGCGATGA
>NZ_JBQFUN010000009.1:0-161396 GCF_056539205.1 Ruegeria sp. BC5 | reverse complement strand
ACGCGCCGGAGCGATCACACCCGTGCCCGGTGGCGTCGGACCGATGACCATCGCCTGCCTGCTGGCCAACACACTGACCGCCTGCTGCCGCACCAATGCCTTGCCAGAGCCCGAAGGCCTGACAGCCTGATCTCAGGGAAAATAAATTTGAACAAATGGACCGAAGAGCAAACGCTTTTTGGTCCATTTGCTTTCTGAAGATTGAATTAAGTTTCAAGGGCCGGGTTTGAATGTCCGGTAAATTGGTGATAAGTAAGCTATTCCAGCCGGTTACGAGAGATTGGTGAAAGCCGTGTGGTGTTGGGCTGGAACCTGTAGTCTTGTTTGTTGAGTATGTATGACCGAAGTGCCCAGACCAATTCTGGCCGAATTCACGTTACGCCGAGTGATTGCAGGCGTTGGTTTCCCACCTTTGTTGGCCAGTGCGTTCCAGCCTTTTCCGGCCATCTACCTGACCTATCCCCAGCGGCTTGTTTTCTGGATCGGTGTACTGGGATTGGCCCTGTGCGTGACCTGGATTGTCACACGCGTGAGCCGGAAATTTTTCGCAGAAGCCCAATTCAGCTGGCGTGACATTGCGCTGGTTTTCTTCATTCTGGTTTTGTTCGTGCCATCTATGTGGCTTATGTCATATTTGCTGTTCTCTGCCGGGGGGCTACAGGCGCCGGATGTTCTGGCGGTGGCCCCTTATGGTGCCCTGTTTGCAACCGGGCTGGTCCTGGTGCGCGGGTATAGTCACGTTGATGAGCCGGTGCAGGATCAGATCGCGCCACCCTCGCCACGTCTGACCAAGCGTTTGCCAGAGTCGTTTTCCGGTCAGATCTATCGACTGACAGTCCGCGACCATGCGGTTGATGTTGTGACTTCAGCGGGGACATTCACCATCCGATCCCGCCTGACTGATGCGATCGCCGAGATGGAACCGGTACCCGGCCACTGTACGCATCGTTCCCATTGGGTGGCAGACGATGCCATTGTCGGGGTTGAAAAGCTGGACGGAAAAACCTTCTTGCGTCTGAAGAACACCGATCTGGTTCCGATTAGCCGAAAATACAAACCGGGGTTAGAGCTAGACGGCCTTATCTAAGCCACTCTATCTGGGCATTGGAATGACCCGAGGATGCGATCCGGTGAGTATGGCTATGGCCTGATCATCCATCAAAGCGTCCAGTGTATGATCCGTACTGTGTAACCCGCCAGTATATGTGCCGTAGGCCGGTAGGATCAGCCGCGTCTTGTCCACCAAAAAGGCGGGCCGGGTGATGGTTCGACCCCGCGCGTTCAGACGTGCTTTGGGGTGGTAGTGGCCTGACACCTCGGCTTGCGCTGGTGCCTGCGCGATATGGCGGAAAGTCAGCGGGGCAATCTTACACTCGGACAGATGCGTACCGCCCAGATCAATCGGGCCAGGGTCGTGATTACCCTCGATCCAGATCCAGCGCCGACCAGCCTGCAGGGCCGTGATATCACGCTGTTCAGCCGCTTGCATTGCAACCGAAGCTTCCAGATCGTCGAAGCTGTCGCCCAGGCAGATCACGGTGGCAGGATTGGTTCTGGCAATATCCACAGCAAGCCGGGTCAGGGTTTCTTGACTGTCATAAGGCGGCAGACTCGGGCCGCCCCGCCGAGCGATGCGCTCAGACTTGCCCAGATGCAGGTCGGATACGCACAGCAATTGCTGATCCGGCCACCACAGGGCCCCTGATCCTAATGCCTTCAGAGTCTGCCCCGCAAATGAAAACGCCACTTCGTTCATGATGCGTTCTTTGCGTGTTTCACCTCCGGACGCAAGCCGTATCAATCAGGTGTTAACCCCGCCGCCTTCAACAGACGTGCGCTTTCTTCTGCCAATAGCCGTTCTTCGGCCGCGCCCTTGACCGGAACCTTGCCGACCTCAAGAAACAAAGGGGCGGCAAGAGGCGATACGCGATCCAGCCGCAGCAGATCAATACGGTCTCCGATCCGGGCGATCATCGCTTCGATCCGCCCGAAATCCACCAGCCCGCGCATGGCCTCTTCGCGGGTGATCTGCATCAACAAATGATCCGGGTCGTATTTCAACAAGGTGTCATAAAGGATATCCGACGAGAACGTCGCCTGACGACCGCTTTTGCGCTGACCGCCCATGTTCCGTTCGATCAGCCCAGCAATCGTGGCCGAGGCGCGAAAGGTCCGTTTCATCACGGCATTTCCGGCCAACCAAGTCTCAAGCCCGTCACGCAGGGCATCCAGTTGAAACAGGGGCCGCGGGTCGGTCACTGCATCCAGCCCCCAGATTAGTGTGGCATAATCGGTTGCGACAAAACCCAGCGGGGCGAGTCCGGTTTCCTCCATACGTTTGGTCAGCAATAGGCCCAGCGTCTGCTGTGCGTTGCGGCCAGCGAAACCGTAGACGCACAGATTCTCGCGCCCGTCATTCGGAAAGCTTTCGATCAGCAGCCGGTCGCGTTGAGGCAGGCGAGACATGTCGCGCTGCAGAGACAGCCAGTCGGCAGTGTGTTTAGGCAGTTGCGGCCAATCCGGCTGGGCAAACATCCGCAGAATCCGGTCGCTTAACTGCGTCGAGGTGGCGAATTTCGTGCCCGCAAAAACAGCAACTTTTGGTTTTCTGTCCGCACGGCGGCTGACCTCAACCACCATCTCGCGCAGGCCCTCATAGCGGACAATCTGCCCCCCGATCAGAAAGGTATCTCCGGGCGTTAGCGAGGCGGCAAAGGCCTCTTCCACTTCACCCAGCGGTTTGCCTCCGCGGTTGCGTTTCAAACGTACCTTCAGCGTGTCGGTGTCCTGAATGGTGCCCAAGTTCATGCGGATACGCTGCGCTGCGCGCGGGTCGCGCAGCTGCATTTGTCTGTCTGCGCGCTGTTGCAAGCGCTGCCAGCGATCATAGGCGCGTAGGGCGTAACCTCCGGTCGCGCAGAATTCCAGACAGGCGTCGAATTCATCGCGTGACAGACGCGCGTATGGCCCCGCTGTGGTCATTTCCGTAAAAAGCGCGCTGGCGTCGAACGGGCCTGCCGAAGCCGCTATCAAGATATGCTGGCATAGCACATCGCGGGGGCCAGAGCCGCGCGGTTCACCGTCCAGATCATGCGCTCTGGCGGCCTCAAGTGCCGCGACGCATTCCACCACCTCAAAGCGGTTGGCAGGTACCAGCAGGGCCTTGGAGGGCGCGTTGTAGCGGTGGTTTGCCCGCCCGATCCGTTGCACCAATCGTTTGACATTTTTAGGCGCACCAATTTGGATCACAAGGTCCACGTCACCCCAATCGATGCCAAGGTCCAGGCTGCCGGTACATACTATGGCGCGCAGGTCGCCCCGCACCATGGCGGCCTCGACCCGCTCGCGTTGCTGCCGGTCCAGACTGCCGTGGTGAATGCCGATGGGCAGGCCGTCATCGTTGGCAAGCCACAGATTGTGAAAGAAAATTTCGGCCTGCGCGCGGGTGTTGTGGAAAATCAGCGTCGTCTTGTGTTGCTTGATCTGCTCGAGCACCGCCGGGATCGAATAAGCAGCGCCACCACCGGACCAGGGGGGCATTTCCTGCGTTTCCAGCATGCGGATATCCGGATCAGGTCCTGGGTCGGCCTGCACAATCTGACAAGGGTCCGGGTGCCGGGCCAGAAAGCGCGCGATGGCCTGCGGGTCCTCGACCGTAGCTGAAAGACCGACCCGGCGCAGGTCAGGGCACAGGGTTTGCAGCCGCGCCAAGGCCAGCATCAGCTGATCTCCTCGCTTGCTTTCGGCCAATGCGTGGATTTCGTCGACAATCACCCGTTGCACCCCCGCAAACATCCGAGGTGCGTCTTCGTATGAGGTCAGCAGGGCCAAGCTTTCAGGGGTGGTCAGCAAAATATGGGGTGGGTCTACACGCTGCCGCTTTTTCTGCGTGGCCGAGGTGTCGCCGGTGCGGTCTTCGATCCGAATGGGAAGGCCAATCTCATCGGCAGGGCCGCGCAGGTTGCGGCGGATATCAGCGGCCAGTGCCTTGAGCGGAGACACATAAATCGTGTGCAACCCCTCATGCGTGCCATCTGCAAGTTCCGCCAATGTCGGCAAAAACCCGGCCATTGTCTTGCCGCCCCCGGTCGGCGCGATCAGCAACGTGGCCGGGTCCAAGGCCCGGTTGAACATATCTTGTTGATGGGGGTGAATGGACCAGCCCTTGGCGGCAAACCAAGATGTGATCCGGGCGGGAATCTGCGTCATACGCGCAGATTACCCGGCCCTTTACCGAAATGGCACGGCGTTATTTGACGATGGTCTCGTCCTTGACGAACATGTTGGACCATGCGCGGTCGATCAGGTCAGGGCTCATCTGATAAGGGATGCCCTCAAACTCGCAGATCGAGATCATCTGGTCGATCAGGAAGATCGGCTGATAATTCGCATAGATATTGTTGATGGTCGGGTATTTAACCTTCAACAGATGGACCAGAGCAGCCTCGTCAAGCGGCATGCCGCGTTTGCGCGCCACCATGGCAAAGATTTTCAGGAAGTTCTCCTGGTTCGGGCCGTCGATCTTGATCTTGAAGAAGATCCGGCGCAGGGCCGCTTGGTCGAAGATTTCATTCGGGTGGAAGTTGGTCGAGAAGATGACCAGCGTGTCGAAGGGAACTTCGAACTTTTCACCCGACTGCAGGCCAAGGATATCCTTGTTCTCTTCCAGCGGAACAATCCAACGGTTAATCAGGGCCTGCGGTGGTTCCTGCTGACGGCCAAGGTCGTCCACGATGAAGATACCGCCGGTCGATTTCAACTGCAAAGGGGCCTGATAGGTTCGCGCTGTGGGGTTATAAACCAGATCCAGCATACCCAGCGTCAATTCACCACCTGTAACCACGGTTGGACGTTCGCACTGAACATAGCGTGTGTCGAACCGTTTGCGGCGGCGCAGGCTGTTGGGATCGTCTGGCTCCTGTTCAATCGCAGTATGAACGATCGGGTCATAAACCGTAATCACCTGACCGGCATATTCGATGGCGAAAGGCACATAGACATTATCGCCCAGTGCATCGCGAATCCCGTTTGAAATGGAGGATTTACCGTTGCCCGGAGGGCCATACATCAGGACCGAGCGACCGGCGCTGACCGCCGGGCCCAATTGATCCAGCAGGCTGTCGGGCAGAACCAAGTGGCCCATTGCGCCAATCAGCTGGTCGCGGGTCACCTGAATGTTGCGGATCGACTGGCGTTTCACCTGTTCGCGGTAGACGTCCAGCGGTACGGGCATGGCGCCGAAATATTCTGACTGGCTCAACGCGTCCAGTGCGCGGGCCTTGCCGGCATCAGTCAGCTGATAACCCATCTCATTGCCGCTGTTGGCATTCAGGGTGCCGGTGGCCTCGATCAGTTTTTGCTCGCGGGCCATGTCGATCAGTTCCTGCGTGACGGAGCCCGGCAGACAAATCGCCACGGCGATCTCGGACACGGTGTCTACATTCTTGCGAAAGATCGTTTTCAACATGATGTCGCGCATCATGACGATGGGCAGTCTCATTTCGCCCAAACCCTTTGGGGCAGGGGGGGCCATTACCGAAGTTGTCTGCATATTCATGAGCGTCGCCCGTCTATCCAGTATTCACGCCAATGGCCCCAAAAAGGGCCGCTTAGGGGAAATCTGGCCCGGCTTTGTGGCAGTACCAAGGCGGCGACAAGGCGCGTTAATGATAGTTTACGAGCCGTAAACAGTGCCTAAGATCAGGTAAATAGCCAGGCTGCCACCAAGAGGCAGGCCCATTGGAAAGTGCTTCTTCCTGTTCCAGCTTTCCCAATTTGGCGCAACGTTGCGCAACGCGGTATGCATGGCCAGTCGATGCGTGACAAAGGCAGCAAGCGTGGTGGCTGCCAGAATAAAAATCACCAGAACCCAATCCCCAGACCAGACAAAAGGTGAGGCGGCGGCCATGAACTTGGCATCCCCGGCACCCAAAACGCCAGCGGCATTAAACAGAATACCCAAGATCAGCACGGTCACAATATGCAGCAAGTGCCAGACATAAGGGGGAAGTGTCACCGAGAACGACCAGATCGTTAGTGAGGTCCACTGGGTGGACCACGGGGGCAGCACAAACAACCCGACAATGGCGAAAATGACGGCCAGCGCAACAACGGCGTGGTTCTTGATCAGCATGTCCCGCAAGTCTGTGAACGCCACGTAAAAGCAGATCGGCAGAACAAACGGAAGAAACCACAGCGCAGCAAACGCGGGAATACTCATCAATCAGGCATCCTCAAGCGCGCGCAGCGAGCGGACAGCCTCGTCAAAATGCTGTGGATGGGTGGCAATGGCTTCGCGGAACAGGTTTTTGGCTGTCGCCACATCCCCTTGCTTGACCGCAGAGATACCCATCGTGTTCAGCAGCCTGGCGCGTTCCACCTGTGTCATGGGAACAACCGGCAGGCTGTAATTTCCTTGCGCAGCCCGGGCCAGAACCAGATTGTTCTTGGCGGTGAACAGGGATTTGTCCTGACGGATCGCCTCGGTAAACAGGCGTTCGGCTTCGGCAAACTGGCCGCGTGTCAGCTTGGAATAACCCCAATTGTTCATGACACCACCGGGGCGCGTGGTCAGGCCGACCGCGGTTTCATAAAAGTGGTCTGCGCGTTTCCAATCCTGTTTGGAGTCTGCGACCACCGCTTCAAGCCGATACCGTTTGAAGGTTTCATAAGTGGGTGGAATGGTATCCAGAACCGATCTGGCCTGCCCCCAATTGCCGGCACGGACAAGCGCGTCAGCATATTCGAGCTTGTCGACGCTTCCGGCGCCTTTCATCGTCGTCACCTTTTTCCAGGCGGCGACGGCTTCGGTCGACCGTTTCGCACGAGACAAGGAAATCGCCAGTCCCCGCTGCAGGTCGATCCGACCCGGATTTTTGGCGGCGGCGCCTTGAAAGTAGGTGACCGCCTCATTTGGATCGGCGGCGGTCAGCAAGACCTCGTTCAGGTTGGTCTCGTCAATGACGTTGACCTCCTGATAGGTACGCTCGACCTTTTCTTCCTCGGTTTCTTTTTCGCAGGCAGAAAGGATCAGCCCGCACATCACGATTGGCGCAATCAAGAATTGTTGGCGCATTTTTTGCGTCCCTTACTGCTCTTGCCTGTTTTACGGGAGCTTGCGCAGCTTGAATTGCCCGTCGCCTTGCTGCTCCAACGTATATTCTTGTTCTTCTGCCGTAGTATTAACAGGATTTTCCATTTTTGCGAGCGCTAAGCGCAGATTGTCCCGGATTGCGTCACTTTCGCCATTGTCCAGCGCAAAGGCCCGCTTGAAAACCTGCGCGGCCTCGGGATATTCGCCCTTTTCGACCAGCACCACGCCTAGATTGTTCCAAGCAACTGGCCAGTCAGGATTGTCCTTGACGGCCCGTCGCAGTAGGGTTTCGGCCTGTCCTAGACGTCTGAGTCCCAGATTGGCCGTGCCCATCGCCGTCAGGATTTGTGTTGTCATCCCCTGATCCAATGCGGCGCGGGCAAAAGAATCCAGCGCCAGCTCGTATTCCCCGGCGGCCATCAACCGGTTTCCCACCGTAATTTCGTCCGCCCTTTGACCTTTAGGGTCAATTCCGGGGACGTCCAGATCATCTGACGACCCTGTCTCAGTGCAAGAGGCCACCATGGCGATCACCATGGCGGCCTTTAGCATGTGGCGTATACCGTCGTGGATGCGCCTGAAGCCTACTAAATTTGGGTTATTAATTACCCGCCGCAAAATCAGCGATTCCTTTTGCCGAAGGTCCGACCAGAATAACCAGCAAAGGCGGCACCGTCAGGATCATTGTGGCAAGAGTCATCTTGGTTGGCAACTTGTTAGCGGCTTCTTCGGCGCGCATGACCCGTTTGTCGCGCATTTCGCCAGCGTAGACCCGAAGCGCTTCGGCGATCGAGGTGCCGAACGTCGCGGACTGGATCATGACGGTCACGAATGAGCTGACATCTTGCACGCCGCAGCGGGTTCCGAAGTCACGCAAAACCGTGTCCTTGTCCTTACCAGCCTTCAATTCATAAGCGACAATTTCGAACTCTTGCGCGATATCGGGGTAGGAGGCCTTCATCTCACGTGCAACCCGTACAATGGCTTGATCCAGAGATTGTCCGGCCTCGACGCAGACCAGCATAAGGTCCAGGGTATCGGGAAAACCGGCGACAATTGCTTCATTACGTTCGGCAACACGCCGGGTGATCCAGTAGCGCGGCAGAAAATATCCTGCACCTGCCGGAATCAGAACCCTAAGAGCCATCTGTTGACCGGTGAATTCCTGGCCACCCGACAGTACGGTAACCAACATGACGCCGACCAGAATGCCGATAATACCCAGCGCAAATTGTGCAAAGTGGAAGAAACGCACAGCATCCTTTGAATGATATCCGGCTTGCCGCAGCTTTAGCTGCATTGCCGACAGTTCGGCTTCGTTTTGCGGCTCAAGGAATGTTGCGAACTTTTCAAGCTGCTCGTTGCGACTGGTGTTGCGAAGCTTGTCCTTTTTGGATTTCTTATCGTGTTTTGGTGCGGCAGTGGATTTTTGCAGCTTTTTCAGAGGGTCCTCTGGTTGGTTCAGCATCAGAGTGACAGCGATTAAGATCATCGCCAGACCCAAAACGCCGATCACGATAAGTGGACCGAATTCGCCAAGGTACTGTTTGATCAGGTCGTTGATTGGGGCCAGAACTTCCATTGCAATTCCCTCAGACCTTGATGTTGGTAAGAACGCGCATCACGATCAGGTTCAGCGTCAGCATGATGCCCACGAAGAAACAGGCCGGGATGAACAGGGGATGATCAACCACGTCGTCATAGTAATTGGGATCTGTCACCATGATGAACAGCAGGCAGAAAAGGGGAAACCCTGACAGAAACTTGCCGGACCATTTTGCCTCGGCGGTGATCGCCTTTACACGCCGGAACAGGCGGAAACGGGCGCGGATCACCTTGGCCAGACCAGCCAGAATTTCAGCAAGGTTACCGCCTGACTGTTGTTGAATACCCACGGCCACCGCCAGAAAGCGAAGGTCCTGCATGTCCAGACGTTCAGCCAGATCACTCAGCGCCTCACCCACGTCCCGGCCATATGCGCATTCGTCGGCAATTACACCGAACTCGGTTCCCAGTGGGTCCTGTACTTCGTTTGCGACAATCTGAATAGACGACACAAATGGGTTGCCCACGCGCAGGGATCGGACCATCAATTCAACCGCGTCAGGCAGTTGCTCTTCCATCATGCCCATGCGTTTACCGGCCTTCCGGCTCACCCAGGTGTAGACACCGCCAACACCGATAAAGACCGACAATGCCACCCGCAGAACCATTTCCGTTGCGGTGCCGACGCTCAGGCCGACGAAAGCAAAGCCTGACAAAAGGATCATGACCATGATCAGTTGTTTCGGGGTGAAGGCAATAGCTGCCTTCTGCGCTTTGTCAGCCAACAGCGAATAGAGCGGGATGCTCTGCGTTTTCATATGCTGCTGCATTTCCTTGCGCAGCTGTTCCAGCACTTGTTCCCGCCCGACACCTTTGTCGAGCATGTCCAGACGCCGGTTTACACGGCTGTTCAGGCTGATGGATTTGCCGAAAGCCACCAGATAGATGCCTTCGACTAGGGCGAACACCGCGACGAAGATCACGACATAGATGAGCGCCTCAACAGGCAGTTGCATTGCCAGATCTCCTACATATTCGTTGGTTCATAGACCGAAGCGGGCAGGTCAAAGCCCCACAGGCGGAAGCGCTCAGAATAGTGACTGCGCACGCCGGTCGCTGTGAAGTGACCGATGATTTTGTTGTCCGGTGTTAGTCCAACACGTTGAAATTTAAAGATTTCCTGCATCGAGATCACATCGCCTTCCATGCCCGTAATCTCGGTGATTGAGGTCATCCGACGCGAACCATCCTGCAAACGGCTGGCCTGCACGATCAGGTTCACAGCAGACGAAATCTGGCTTCTTACCGCTTTGATTGGCATTTCGATACCGGCCATTGCGATCATGTTTTCCAGGCGCGAAATCCCGTCGCGCGCCGAGTTGGCGTGGATCGTAGTCATCGAACCGTCGTGGCCGGTGTTCATGGCCTGCAACATGTCGATCACCTCGGCGCCACGCGTCTCACCCACGATAATGCGGTCAGGACGCATACGCAGGGCGTTTTTCAAACAGTCGCGCGGGCTGACCTCACCTTTGCCTTCGACGTTGGGCGGACGGCTTTCCATCCGACCCACATGGGTCTGTTGCAGCTGAAGTTCCGCCGTATCCTCGATTGTCAGGATGCGTTCTGCGTCATCGATGAAACTGGACAAGGCGTTCAGTGTGGTGGTTTTACCCGAACCCGTACCACCAGAAACGATGATGTTCAGACGGGTTGACACGGCGGCCTGAAGATAAGCGGCCATCTCTTCGGTAAAGGCTCCGAAATTCACCAGGTCATCGATGCCCAGCTTGTCTTTTTTGAACTTACGAATTGAGACCAGCGATCCATCCACGGCAATCGGCGGCACCATCGCATTGAAACGCGAACCATCAGCCAAGCGAGCGTCAACGTAAGGGTTGGATTCATCGACACGACGTCCCACAGCGGACACGATCTTGTCGATGATCCGCATCAGATGCTTTTCGTCTTTAAAGGTGATGTCGCTGATTTCCAGCCTACCGTCGCGTTCCACAAAGATCTGTTGCGGACCGTTGACCAGAATATCGTTGACAGTATCGTCCTGCAGCAAGGTTTCAAGCGGGCCAAGACCCGTCACTTCGTCATACAGTTCCTTGTTCAACTGCGAGCGGTCCTCGCGGTTCAGAACAATATTCCGGGTTTCCAAAATTTCGCTGACAATCGAGCTGATTTCCGCGCGCAATTCAGATTCGCCTGCATTTTCGAGCGCCGCTAGGTTCAGGTTTTCCAACAGTTCGCGATGCAGTTCGATCTTGATCTCGCCAAGGCGTTCCTTGCGCTTGCGATCGCGATCTCCGGCCACCGGTTCGGCCGCCTTTTTCTGCACGGGCCGTCGAGCGACGGCATTAGCAGTGGGCTTTTTTTCCGCAACAGGTTCAGGTGTCGCGGCCGGAGTTTGAACCGGCTGCGCTTCGGGCTGTTTCTTGTAACGTGAAAACACGGCGGCTCTCTCCCTTTAGTACTGGTTACGCGGCCTCAGCGTCGCTGCTGCCCAAACTATGAAGCGATTTCGCAAGCTTCGCGATTTCGCGACGCAGCGGATTCTTGGCGGCTGCATTGGCCAGCGGTTGTCCGTGGTCGCCACTCTGCATGACCGGCTTGCCGCCATCCGGCAATTGCAGGTCAATGGAGATCCCCAGGCTTTCACCCATTCGTTTGACCCGGCTTTTGCCGTTCAGATCGGTAAATTTCGGCGCCCGATTCAGAGCAAAGCGCAATTTGTTGAAAGGCAATTCCTCGGCCTGCAGTGCACGTTTCAGGCGCAGCGCGTTCTGAGCCGAGCGCATGTCCAGTTCAATCATGGCGAAATACACATGTGCGGCCTGAAGAACGGTTTCAGACCAGTGAACCAGCGTCGAGGGCATGTCCACGATCACATAATCAAAGTTCCGACGAGCCGTTTCGATCACGCGCTGAATATCTTCGGGTGTGATCAGATCCAGCGGCACCATGTCCGATGGCGCTGTCAGAACCTGCAGTTTCTCTTCATAGGTTTGCAACGCTTGAGAAAATACGTCGTCATCCATCAGCGATGTGTCCGAAAGCATTTCAAAGACAGTTTCGCGCCGTGGTAAATCCAGATAGGTCGAAACTGTGCCGAATTGCAGATCCAGATCCAACAGACAGACTGATGGCGCGTCTTTGTCCGATACGGTGGCCAATTCCCAGGCCAGATTGACTGCCATAGTGGTGGAACCGACGCCTCCGGCAAGTCCGTGGACCACAAAGAGGGCCCCTTCTTTCGATTCACCTTGCGCCAAAGGTGCAGCGGCCTGCTGTACTGCAACTGGATCGGGCTGGTTCATCCTGGCGATAGCTTCCTGCAATTCGCCTTCGGGCAGAGGGTAGGGGACGAACTCGTCCGCGCCTTTGCGCAACAGTTGGTGCAGAGACGCCGGAGTGACGTCTTCGGCGATTAGGACGATTTTTATCTTCTTTTCTTTGGCTCGCGTGATGATCTCACCCATCAAGGACAAGTTGTCCTCATCTTCGCCGTCAATCGCCAAGGCGACAAACTCCAAAGAATCGGCATCAGGTTGGCTGAAGAATGCCAGAGCTTCGGCAAAACCGAGATCACCCCATCGTTCTCCCAGTGCAACCTCCATATCTTCGATCAGAAGGTCGAAATTCTGGACGTCACGGCTGATGGTGCAGGCCAGAATGGCGTTTTTATCATCTTGTGGCGATGCGCTCGTCATTAACACAATCCTTGTCGCGAGAGCCGACCAACCCAGAGAACCCGAGGATTCTGTCTGGTTCGCTCTTGCCCCGTCGCGGCCAGATTTGGCCGCAGGTCACCTAATTGTTGAAAATTTGGCTTGGAACTTAGGCAAGATTTAGGCGCAAAAGAACCAATTGTAGGGAAATGGGCGACGATGTCGCCCAAATCCGACTTATTGTTCGGTTGTATCGCCAACTCGTGTCTGGCTACGCAGTTGCGCCTCGTACGTCGCGCTTTGTACATATTCGCGATAGACGATGGCGGCATACTTGCCGTCCAGAACCAGCGGGTTGCGATCCACAAAGCCCGAAACCTCGGTCACGGTGCGGCGGTTTCGCCGATCGCGATTCGGGGTATCGATCAACGGGCGTGACTTGCCGAAGGAAACGACAGCCTCAAGACGTGAGCGCGAGATGCCCTGCTGTGTCAGGAAGGCAACCGCCGCATTGGCGCGTCGCTGGCCCAGTGCCTTGTTGTAACCAGTCGAACCGACGGCGTCGGTATGGCCATAGACCCGGAACCGCGCTTCGGGGAACTGTTTGATCCAAGCAGCCTGCCGCAACAGAACCCGCTGAGCCGTTTCGTCCAGCTTTGCGCTGTCAAAGGCAAAGTTGATCTGCGTCGGAACCTCGGCCGCGAACCGCTGACCCAGGATTTGGGCATAGGTCAGTTCGCCGTTCATGACCTGGGTGTTGTTCAGGGTCGCATTCCCGAAAGCACCTTGATCAACTTCATACCCGGCTTCACGCGTGCAAGCGGCGACAGCAACCGAAAGACCCAGTGTGATTATCCACTTCTGCATTGGTCCTATCCTCCTATCAATCCAGAACGTAGCCGTAGGAGCTGCCAAAGTCCTGCTTGGCCACTTCCGAGGCTGCGCCGGCACCCGGGCGCGTTGTACGACCGACTTTGCCGTTCACGAACAGATCAAATTCGCTGGGCGGCTTGACCCGATCTGTTGGCAATGCCAGCGCTTCACCACGTGTCGGCGAAACCAGATGCGCAGTGATTATGATAACCAGTTCGCTTTGTTGGCGCTGGTATTCCGCAGAGCGGAACAACGCTCCCAGCACCGGAATATCACCGACCCAGGGAACTTGGCTGTTCAGGTCTGCAAAGTCATCTTGAATCAACCCCGCGATTGCGAAGCTCTCACCATCTCGCAATTCAACCGTCGTGCTGGTCTGACGAGTGACAAAGCTAGGAACTGTATCGCCTTGGATAGTAAAGTCTGAACTGGTGTCAATGCTGGACACGGCGGCGGCAAGCTCAAGATTGATCAGATCGCCATCCACAACGCGTGGAATAAAGTCGATTTCAACGCCGAACGTCTTGTACTCAATGGCAATAACACCATCTTCTTGCGGCACCGGAATGGGAACTTCACCGCCGGCAAGGAAGGTTGCTTCCTGACCCGACAGGGCAGACAGGTTTGGCTCTGCCAGACTGCGGGCAAGACCTTTGGCCTCCAATGCTTCAAGCAGCAAACGCACCTGCGTCGATCCGGCCCCAAAGCCGAACAGGATGGCGCCTGTATTTGTTTGAAGTATGGGGATGTTGTCGTTCAGTGCGTTGGCCAGAGCACCCGCATTGTTGAGGGTGTTGAAACCACCTGTCACGTCACCGCCGCCGAAGCCCAGCGAAGCGGTCAGGCTTTTGGCCACCGAGCGGTTCATCTCGGCAAAGCGTACTTTCAGCATGACTTGCTGTACGCCCCCAACTGACATCAGGTTCGAGACACGCTCGGGCGCGTAACGCTCGGCCAGTTCCAGTGCCCGCGCCAGTTTTGCGCCGCTGGAAACCGTTCCCGAAAGGACGATGCCATCATTGGCTGTGCGCACTTCGATCTGTTCACCTGGCAAAATCTGAACCAAACGCTCTTTGAATTCAGATACATCCGGCGATACGCGAACCCGAACATTTGCCAGCAGGTTACCCGCGCCGTCAAACAGGGTCAGCGTAGTCAGACCCGGTGCCTTACCCAGCACATAAATAGTGCGATCCGAAAGCGACGAGATATCGGCGATGCCGGCATTAGCAATGCTAAGTTCGGCGAAAGGTTCTTCGCTTTCCACCACAATTGCGCGGTTCATCGGAACGTCCAGCGTTTCCGCTGAACCATTCTTTACCACGCGCAAAGTTTCAGCCCAGGCCGTATGGCCGACCGGACCAACTATAAGCGCCAACCCCATAAGGGTTGCGCTGATCCAAGTACGTATTGTCATGTGACCTGCCTCTCCGATCACGCCTCGTTTTTTGGGTCTATGCCCTATGTCAGGTAACACTGCGCGAATTACGAATTTATTGCAATAATCAAGGGTTTCTGGAATTTTCCTTATGTGGACAATGCGCAACATGCATAACGAAACAAGCCGCGCAGTTGGCGCGGCTTGTATTGGTAAATCTCTGATTTAACGTCAGTTTGTGCAAGGAATTTCGGTTTGCACAATTTCTCCGCTACGTCGAACTCTCGTGTAGCATTTCCGTTCTTCAGCCTGAACCGGGGCGGGGGCTGCTTCTTTGATTCCCAACAGTTTTCGCTGGTCCACTTCAACCGCACTTGCGATTGTGTCGTCCTGCACCCCAACTAAGGCCAATGACAAGCGACCTGTGTTCTGTGCTTGGGCCAAAGCCGCGATTTCTTCTGGGGTGGCGGCTACTGTCACAGTACGCGCAATTGTTGTGCCCGTCAGATCTGATCCCGCTGACTGGTCAATCGCGACCAATTCGATGTTGGTCTGAATCAGGCGGGTGATTTCGCCGACTCCAGCCTGAAGGTTGCTGTTAACGGTTCCGGTCCAATACACATCTACACTATCACCAGGGCGCAAAAAGCCAGAAACACCAGACGCAACATCAACGCTGATCGCAAAAGCGCGTTTACCTTTTTCTATCCGTGAGGTCAGACCTGCGGCCTCCCCAGGATTGGTAACTTTGACCTCCATGAGGGCCTCGTCTTTTTCCATCGCTCTCAGGACGAATCGGTCTCCCTTAGCGTCTTCAGGAAACAAAACGGCCATGTCCATGAAGCTGCCTTCCGGGATTGCTTCGTCAGGCCAGTTGACGACACGAACGTCTTCCTTGGTCAGGCGCTCTCCGTATTTCATGGCTCGGTTGGATACAAGAACGCCAGTGGTCCCTTCTAGGGCGGCATTTTCCAACGCTTGTTGCGCGGCCAGGCGTTCTCGGGCGAGTTGGTCCTGATGCTGTGCGATGTAGTCGCGCGCCAAATAGACGGCGCCTCCGGCCAAAGCCACCCCGACAATCAGGACAAGTCCAAATACTGCACGCATTCACGTCCCCTCGTATTGTTCTATATCGGTTTGTTCGCCGCGACATTACGACGAAGTCCATTTCTTCGTAATGTTAAATTGTGTCGAAAAGGGGGACAATCTCGATTAATTTCGTGATTGTAATTCCGCACTCATTCTGAGGCGTTTCCGCATCAGGGGCTGGTGGCGGAAAACTTTGTGCGTATGTCTTGAACCTCAACCGCAGAGACTGCGGCACCATTTTTTGCGTCCAGGTTTTGCACAGGATCTGCGATGTAAAGACCGATGAAAGAGCCAAAGCCAACCAGCATGGCTGTCAGCACGACCCAATCAACCGTTACGGCCCCATCCTCTTGGTGAGAAAATTTTGCAAGTCTCTTCAGCATAGGAGTACCACTTTAGGGATATTGCATAAAAAGAGGGGCCAAGCCTAAGCAAGCATGGCCCCACCATATAAATCTCTACCGGCGTTTCTATTAGCCGCCGGAGGTCGTCGTGCCGAACTTGGTTTTGATGTCTTCAACCGTGGTGCCGTTGATTTCGGTACCGATTTTGCCCGACAGAGCTGCGGTGCCATCACCGATCGCGCTGTAAGCAACTGCGGCCAGGCCAACGATAGCTGCAGTCAGAACGACCCAGTCAACTGTTACGGCGCCGTCTTCGTCTTTGCGGAAGTTCTTGATGAACTTGATCATGTTACGTCCCTCCTAAAGGATCAAAAGTCAAATAAACCTCGGGGTCTATCAGAGCTTTCTCTCTCAGTCCGCTCCCGACCGTCTCGGTATGGCACTATGATTGCCTGTCAGGCGTGGCAGGAATTGGGCTAAACACCATTTTTTTTCTTTTCCGCTTAACTTTTTGGTAGTTTTTTCTTCAACCTATTGAAAATAAACAAATAAAAGTTCGTTACCGATTGGGGTGTTCTGTGTTGCCGATGCAAAATTGCGCCAAATGAGGCGAAATTGCCCCATTTCGACGTGTTTCTCTGGCTTTACAACGGGATTCGCGGTTCAAATCCCGTAAAAGAAAAAACATGAGGCAGGCAAAATGAAACTCCGGGACGCAATGATCTGCGCCGGCACGTTGGCTTTGATGATGTCAGGGCCCTTGCCCGCTATCGCGAATGAAGTTGAACCCAGGGGCGTATATAAAAGAGTAAAGCCCCCCAAACCGGGGACGCGACCCAAGATAACTGTTCAGATTTCGCCCGAAGAACATGCATCGGCGCCCTTCGCGCCCAGCACCGGGGCCGAGCTCGTTATTCCTGAGATCGTCAAACGCGCCAAGGTTGTACCCCCAAGTGTTCCAGGGACTGGATCGCAAAACAAACCGGTCGGGTCTTACAAGGCTTTCTGGGATAAAATCTCACCTGCTTTGGCCGAAGCAGGAGCCTGGCGGTTGGATGCAGCCATAAACGCGCTGGCCGCGACCAATGTGGCCTCACCGCGTTTGCAGACGCTCCAGAACATTGCGCAACAACAAGGGATCGAGATTCTGCGCTCAACCGTAGGAACAAATGTATCGCCGGCTTTGGTGCTGGCCGTGATTTCGGTTGAATCTGCAGGTCGTGAGAATGCGGTCAGCTCAGCCGGGGCGCAGGGGTTGATGCAGTTGATGCCAGCCACCGCCAAACGATTTGGTGTTAAGGACAGCTTGCAGCCGTCTCAGAATATCTCGGGCGGTGTGAAATACCTGAACTGGTTGATGGAAGAATTTGGAAATGACCCGATCCTAGTGCTGGCAGGATATAATGCGGGTGAAGGTGCTGTGCGCAAGCACAGCGGAGTTCCCCCTTATGCCGAGACGCGGGATTACGTGCCCAAAGTCCTTGCGGCCTTTCAGATCGCCAAGGCCCTTTGTTCAACCCCGCCCGAGCTGATTTCGGATGGCTGTGTGTTCCAGACATTGAATTGAAAAGGCCCGCCAGAACTGGCGGGCCTTTTCAATCTAGTGGATTAGTTGACGATCTTGGCCTCGGTGGCGGCGCGAATCTCGTCTTCGGTTACACCTTCGGCAATTTCAACGATCTTCAGGCCGCCTTCAACCACGTCCAGAACACCCAGATTGGTAATGATGCGATCCACTACCTGTTTTCCGGTCAGGGGCAGGGTGCATTTCTTCAGCAGCTTGGACTTGCCGTGCTTGTTAGTGTGATCCATCACAACGATCACGCGGCCAACACCGGCCACAAGATCCATCGCGCCGCCCATGCCCTTGACCAAAACGCCGGGAATCATCCAGTTGGCCAGATCACCTTCCTCATCAACCTCCATAGCTCCCAGTACCGCTGCAGCAATCTTACCGCCCCGGATCATCGCAAAGGATGTGGCGCTGTCGAAATAGGACGTGCGCGACAATTCAGTGATCGTCTGTTTTCCCGCGTTGATCAGGTCGGGGTCTTCTTCACCTTCGAACGGGAAGGGGCCCATGCCCAGCATGCCGTTCTCGGATTGTAGAGTGATGTCCTTATCACCCACATAGTTCGCCACCAGCGTCGGAATCCCGATGCCTAGGTTCACATACATGCCGTCTTCCAGCTCTTGCGCCGCGCGGGCGGCCATTTGATTGCGGTCCCAGGGCATTATGCTTCCTCCTTCTTGCGGGTGGTGCGCTGTTCGATGCGTTTTTCGTGATCGCCCTGAATGATCCGGTTCACGTAGATGCCGGGCAAGTGGATCTGGTCGGGATCCAGCGAACCGCGTGGCACGATCTCTTCGACTTCGGCGATGCAGACCTTGCCGCAGGTCGCTGCGGGCACGTTAAAGTTGCGGGCGGTCTTGCGAAAGATCAGGTTGCCGGTGTCGTCGGCCTTCCATGCCTTGACGATGGCCAGATCGGCAAAGATGCCTTCTTCCATGATATAGGTTTCGCCGTTGAAGTCCTTATGCTCCTTACCCTCAGCGATCACGGTGCCCACACCTGTCTTGGTATAGAAGCCGGGAATACCGGCACCACCGGCACGCATACGCTCAGCCAGAGTGCCTTGCGGGTTGAATTCCAATTCCAACTCACCCGCCAGGTACTGACGCATGAATTCCGCGTTCTCGCCGACATATGAGCTGATCATCTTCTTGACCTGCTTGGTTTGCAGCAAGATGCCGATGCCGAAATCATCGACGCCCGCATTGTTCGAGGCAAAGGTCAGGTCCTGAGCGCCCGACTCCTTGATCGCCCCCAACAGCAATTCAGGAATACCGCACAGGCCGAACCCGCCTGCTGCGATCATCATGCCATCCGACAACACCCCATCAAGCGCTTCGGTGGCATTGGCATAGACTTTCTTCATGGAAAACTCCCCCAATGACATGGTGATGGGCAGGTTGTGCCGCCACGTCACGGGGAAGTCAACGAATCCAAGGGGGTGGTGGTATTTCTACCTAGCCACCCTTAGGTGGCTGCCTTCTTGGTCGTTTTCTTGGCTGCCGCTTTTTTCTTGGGTGCGGCCTTTTTCTTGGTACCCTTCTTGGCAGCCCGCTCATTGACCAGCTCAATGGCCATTTCCTGCGTCACGTCTCCGGGCTTGATATCCTTGGGAATGGTGGCATTGACCTTTTCCCACTTCACGTATGGCCCATACCGCCCATCAAGAACCTGCATTGTGCCGCCATCGGGGTGCTCGCCCAGTTCTTTGAGCGGTTTGGCAGCGGCCCCGCGTCCGCGCCCCGGATTGGCGCGCTTCTCGGCCAGCATTTCAACTGCGCGGTTCATACCGATCTCGAACACATCGTTGGGGTCTTTGAGGTTGGCATAGACCGGTTTTGCTTCCTCGGGCAATTGGTGCATCAGATACGGTCCAAACCGCCCAAAATTCGAGCTGATCATACCGCCCTCGGGGTGTTCGCCGATCTGGCGGGGCAGGGACAGCAACGTCAGCGCCTTGTCCAGATCCATGTCATCCTTGCTCCACCCGCGCGGCAGGGACGCGCGCGGCGGCTTCTTGTTCTCGGGCGTGGGTTCGCCGCGCTGAACGTAAGGACCGAACCGGCCGGATTTCAGCCAAATCTCATCGCCCGCATCCTCACCCAGCAGACGTTCGTCGCCTTCGGCCCCTTCGCCCGCGATGGGACGGGTATAGGTGCATTCGGGATAGTTGCCGCAACCCACAAACCCGCCCGTGCGCGAGGTCTTCAGGTGCAGTTGTCCCACGCCGCATTTCGGGCAGATACGCGGATCAGACCCATCCTCGCGCGGGGGGTACAGTTGCGGCGCCAGTGCCTCGTCCAACTTGTCCAACACCTCGGAAATACGCAATTCCGATGTCTCGCCAATGGCGGCCGAGAAATCGCGCCAGAACTTGCCCAACAAGTCCTTATAGTCGCGGTCCCCAGCACTGACATCATCCAGCTGTTCCTCCAGATTGGCGGTGAACTCATAGCCAACATATTGTCGGAAGAAATTCAGCAGAAAGATCGTTACGATCCGGCCTTTTTCTTCGGGGATCAGACGGTTCTTGTCCTTGCGTACATATTCCCTGTCCTGAATCGTGGTCACGATCGAGGCATAGGTCGAGGGGCGCCCGATCCCCAGCTCTTCCATCCGCTTGACCAAGGTGGCCTCGGTATAGCGCGGCGGCGGCTGGGTGTGGTGTTGCAGGGCCAGAACGGATTCGTTGTCGGACAGGATGGCGGCCTTGTCCTCAGCCTTGGTGAACTGATCCTTCAGCGATGTCTTGGCAAACGGTGCTGGATCACCCTGCATGATCTGCGGCAGGCGCTTTTCGTCGTCATCGGCCACATCATCGCGACCCTCTTCATACACGCGCATGAAGCCGTCAAACAGCACCACCTGACCGGTGGCACGCAGGCCAACCTGGCCGTCGGCGCTGCCAACCTCAACCGTTGTTCTTTCCAGACGCGCGGCGGCCATTTGACAGGCGATGGTGCGCTTCCAGATCAAGTCATACAGCTTGCGCTGATCCTCATCCGTCACCTTCAGTGCCTTGGCATCCCGCGCCATGTCCGTTGGGCGGATACACTCGTGCGCTTCCTGTGCGTTCTTGGCCTTGTTCTTATACATGCGTGGGCTGTCCGGCACATATTCCGCGCCATACCGGTCGGCAATTGTATCGCGGGTGGCGGCCACGGCTTCGGGCGCCATATCGATACCATCGGTCCGCATATAAGTGATGTAACCCGCCTCATACAGCCGCTGCGCCACCTGCATGGCATGGCGGGCACCCATGCCAAACTTGCGGCTGGCCTCTTGTTGCAGGGTCGAGGTCATGAACGGTGCGCTGGGGTTGCGCGCGGCGGGCTTGGCTTCGACCGAAGTAACGCTGAGCGCGCGGCTGGTGATCGCCTGAACCGCCAGTTCCGCCTGAGTGGCATTGGCCAATTCGTGCTTGTCCAGCTTTTTGCCCGCCAGAGTGACCAAGCGTGCCTCATAGGTCTGACCGCGTGGCGTTTCAAACAGGGCACGTACCGACCAGTATTCGACAGGTTTGAACGCTTCGATCTCCATCTCGCGCTCGACGATCAGGCGCAGACAGACCGATTGCACACGTCCTGCCGATTTCGCGCCGGGCAGTTTACGCCACAAAACCGGAGACAGGTTGAACCCGACCAGATAGTCCAGCGCGCGGCGGGCCAGATACGCCTCGACCAACGGCATATCGACCTCACGCGGGTTCTGCATCGCCTCGGTCACCGCGTCTTTGGTGATGGCGTTGAAGGTCACGCGGCTGACGGGCGTATCCTTTTTGATCGAACGGCGTTTGGTCAGCGCCTCTTGCAAGTGCCAGCTGATCGCCTCTCCCTCACGATCGGGGTCAGTGGCAAGGATCAGGGCATTGTCTTCCTTCAGCGCGTCGGCGATGGCTTTGACATGTTTACGGCTGTCGTTGCCGACCTCCCATTTCATCTCAAATTCATGCTCGGGGTCGACGGAACCGTCCTTGGGGGGCAGGTCGCGAACATGACCATAAGATGCCAGGACAGTGTAATCAGGGCCAAGGTATTTGTTGATTGTTTTGGCTTTGGCCGGGGATTCTACAACAACAACAGGCATTTAAGGGGAAACCTCGCTCGACGGATTGGGCGCCTTCTATGATCGTGCAAGATGTGTAGGGCAAGAGCGAATTGTCAATGCGTTCCTTTAAATACGTGAATTTTACGGCGATTTCAGCGCGATAGCCTTCAAAAAATCAGCGCGGGGCGTGAGACGCTTGCTCAGGCCGTTAGTGACAGCAACCCACCGGGCTGACGTTGGATGCGCCCGTCCAATTCCAGATCAACCAGCGCCGGACCAATCTCGCCTGCCGTGGCTGCGATGTCGCGGATCAACTGGTCCTCGGCGATGGGCGAAGGACCAAGCCGAGCCAGAATTTCGCGATGAAGGGCGGCACCCGAGGCGACGGGTTCGGGTGTCATTTCGGGAACTGTGGTCTCGAATAATTCGGACTGTTGTTCTGGCAACGCTTCGATAACGTCTTCGGCGGACCGCACCAGAGTGGCCCCGTCGCGGATCAGCAGATTGCAACCGGCGGCGCGGGCATCGAAAGGATGGCCGGGTACTGCCAGAACCTCGCGCCCTTGATCCAGCGCGTCGCGTGCGGTGATCAGGCTGCCGGATTTTGCTGCCGCTTCAACCACCACAACAGCCTGTGCCAGGCCCGAGATAATGCGGTTACGACGGGGAAAGTGCCGGGCTTGCGGTGTCACGCCCATGGGCTGTTCCGACAGGCGCAGGCCAGATTGGGCGATGTCCCTTGCCAGATCGGTGTTTTCCGCAGGATAAGTTACATCTACGCCGCCGGCCATGACCGCCACCGTGCCAGCATTCAGCGCCGCCAAATGCGCCGAGGTGTCAATCCCGCGGGCCAGGCCCGAGACCACGACATATCCCTGTTTTCCGAGGTCGGTTGCCAGGCCACGCGCCATCCGCGCCCCTAAAGACGAGCAATTGCGCGCACCGACCATCGCAATTGAGGGCTTGCGCAACACGGATACGTCGCCAATGGCCCAAAGCATCGGTGGGGCATCGGACAAATCGTTCAGGGCAGTGGGGAAATCAGCGGACCCAAGGCACAATAGCCGCGCGTTTGCGGCTTTTGCGGCCTTGAGCTCCGCCTCAATCACGCCAGGCGGGCAAATTTCATACCCTTTAATTCCGGCGGCACGTGCCATTTCAGGCAGCGCGGCCAGCGCATTCTGCGCTGAGCCATGTTCGCGCAGCAGCCGACGAAACGTCGCCGGGCCGACCTTGCGCGAGCGCAACAGACGAAGCCAGGAGAACCGGTCCTCTTCCGTGGTGGGTGGGAGTGTGGGGTGATAGGAAGAAAGCTGCTCTTCGGTCATCCGTTGCTCCGCCTGATTGCAGAACTGGTTTACGACTGAGGGGGTTAACAGCTTGTAAATCTTGTCAAATTATTCAGAAAATTTCCCAGAATTGATAGCGTGTTTGGTGTAACCGTCAGATAACAAACAGGAAAATAAACTGCCTGCCCGATGGAAATTCTCAGACAGGCATCAATATCGATTGATTGTTCACACGTGGCGTTAACCTTGCCGGTGACCGATTCTGTGTCAGGCAGCAGATCCGCCGACGGTCAGGCCGTCCATCAGAACGGTTGGCTGGCCGACACCTACCGGCACCCATTGGCCGTCTTTCCCACAGGTGCCCATACCCGGATCAAGCGCCATATCATTGCCCAATCCCCGGATGCGGTTCAGGGCGGAGGGTCCGTCGCCGATCAGGGTTGCACCCTTGACCGGGGCGCCAATCTTGCCGTTTTCAACGCGGTACGCCTCGGTGCAGGAAAACACGAACTTGCCGTTGGTGATATCCACCTGCCCACCACCAAAGCCCACGGCCCAGATACCGTCTTTGATATCGGCCACAAGCGAAGCAGGATCGGCGTTGCCGCCCAACATCACCGTATTGGTCATTCTTGGCATGGGCTTGTGCGCATAGCTTTGCCGCCGCCCGTTTCCGGTGGGCGCAACATTCATCAGACGCGCATTCTGACGGTCCTGCATATAACCAGTCAGAACGCCATCCTCGATCAGCACTGTCCGCGAACTGGGCGTGCCTTCGTCATCTACAGTGATTGATCCGCGTCGGTCGGCAATCGTGCCGTCATCCACGACGGTGACGCCTTTTGACGCGATCTGCTGTCCCATCAGGCCCGCGAAGGCCGAGCTGCCCTTGCGATTAAAGTCGCCTTCCAGCCCATGTCCGATGGCCTCGTGCAGCAAGATACCGGGCCAGCCGGGGCCCAGGGCCACCTCCATCACGCCCGCCGGGGCAGGGATGGCGTCCAGATTGACCAAAGCGATCCGCAGCGCCTCGCGTGCTTTGTCCTGCCAGTCTGTCGGGTCGATGAGGCCATCCAGACCAACGCGTCCGCCACCCCCGGCCGAGCCGCTTTCACGGCGGCCGTTCTGTTCGACAATGACCGAGATGTTCAGGCGGGTCATCGGACGCACATCGCGCACCAGAACCCCGTCGGGGCGCAGGATCTCGACCTCTTGCACAGCGGCGGCGATCGTGGCGCTGACTTGCACGACGCGAGGGTCGAGGTCGCGGGAAAAGGCGTCGATTTCGCGCAGTGTTTCAATTTTCACCGGGAAACTTGCCGATTCGATCGGATCCTCGTCCGTATAAAGCCGCGTGTTGGTGGCGCGGGGCGCCTCGGCCAAGGTGCCACCACCATCGCCTACCGCCAGACGCGCGGTTTCGGCGGCCCGTTTCAGCGCCGGGATCGAAACATCGGTGGAATGTGCATAGCCCGCCACCTCACCTTGCACAGCACGCAGGCCGAATCCTTCGGAAGCATCATAGGACGCCGTCTTCAAACGCCCGTCGTCAAAGACCAGAGACTCGGATTTTCGCCGCTCGACAAACAGCTCACCATCCACGGCCCCGGCGGTGGCCGACTGCAAAACTGCAAGCGCTTCGTCCTGCGGAAGAACGCTTTCAAACGGGCGAAACGGGTCGTTGGGCATCGGTTGGGACCTTTCCGGTTTGATCCAGATCAAAAATAGCGTCTGTTTGACGCAAGCATTTTGCTTTATCTACCCGCCGGAATATGGTTTTTAACGCGGCCAAAGACAACGGGAGAGGTGCGACTGATTCACACCTTTTCGCCAGAGAAGCTAAGATCAGACGATCAGGACAGAAAATGAAGAACGCTTTGATGCTTTCCGGGCTTGCAACAGCCCTCTCCAGCCTTCCCGCCATGGCTCAGGAGCTTGAGATTATTGGCAAGCCGGTTGCCGGCGGTGTAAATTTCCAGCCTGCAGCTACAGACCTTGCCGTGGGGATTCACAGACTGGACGCGATGATTCTGGTGATCATCACCGTCATCTGTCTGCTGGTCGCGGGTCTACTGGTCTACTGCATCATGCGTTACAATCAGCGCGCAAACCCGACACCGGCGCGATTCTCGCACTATACCCCGGTTGAAATTGCTTGGACCCTGGGGCCGATCCTGGTTCTGGTCTTTATCGGTGCGTTCTCACTTCCGGTTCTGTTCAAACAGCAGGAAATTCCCGAAGGTGACGTGGTAATCAAAGTGGTGGGCAACCAGTGGTACTGGACCTACGAATATGTTGATCACGATTTTGCGTTCGACAGCTATCTGCTGGGTCACCCCGCAACTCTGGACGAAGGTGCCCGCCCGGCGGATGCCGACGTAACGCCGTTCGTTCTGGATGATGCGATGCGCGCTAAGCTGGCCGATTCCGGTTACAGCGATGATGAGTGGCTGCTGGCCACCGATACGGCCGTTGTTGTGCCGGTCGGTAAGATCATCGTTATGCAGGTGACTGCGTCGGACGTGATCCACTCTTGGACCATCCCGTCCTTTGGCGTGAAGCAGGACGGCGTACCGGGTCGTCTGGCCGAGCTGTGGTTCCAGGCTGACAAGGAAGGCATCTATTTCGGTCAGTGTTCTGAACTGTGCGGAAAGGACCACGCTTACATGCCGATCACCGTCAAGGTTGTCAGCGAAGAAGCCTATGAGCAATGGCTGCAAGGCGCTCTGGAAGAGTACGCAGGTCAGCCTGCGGCCTATCAGGTTGCTTCGAACTGATCCGGGCATTGGCCGGATGAATACATGATGCAGGCTGCGCGGTGATCGCGCAGCTTTCGCCCCAAAAGGACCCGACATGAGCGACGCAAGCTTCAATGCCAGCACCGTGACCGCGCAGACCCGCGCGGACGAGGCCAGCTTTGGCGACTATTTCGCCCTGCTGAAGCCGCGGGTCATGTCGTTGGTGGTGTTCACGGCGCTTGTCGGTCTGCTGGCGGCACCTGTGCCGGTCCATCCCTTTGTCGGCTTCTGCGCCATCTTGTTCATTGCCATCGGTGGTGGTGCCTCGGGTGCGCTGAACATGTGGTGGGACGCTGACATTGACAAGGTGATGAAGCGCACCAAAGGCCGTCCGATTCCGTCCGGCAAGGTTGATGCTGGCGAGGCCATGGCCATTGGGCTGGCGCTGTCTGGCCTGTCGGTGATCATGCTGGGTCTGGCAACGAACTGGTTTGCCGGAGCCTTCCTGGGTTTCACCATCTTTTTCTATGTCGTGGTCTACACGATGTGGCTAAAGCGTTCGACGCCGCAGAACATCGTGATCGGTGGTGCGGCAGGGGCTTTCCCTCCGGTAATCGGTTGGGTCGCGGCCACGGGGTCGATGACGCTTGAGCCGTGGTTGATGTTTGCCTTGACCTTCATGTGGACTCCACCGCATTTCTGGGCTCTGGCGCTGTTCATGCGCTCGGATTACGACGATGCGGGTGTGCCGATGCTGACCGTGACACACGGCCGCCGCGCGACGCGCTGGCACATTCTTGTTTACACCGTACTGCTGGCGCTGCTGGCGGTTGGCACGTCCTTCTCGGGCATCGGTGGCCCGATCTATCTGACCGTTGCTGTTGTGATGAACGCCCTGTTCCTGCGCGGAGCGTGGCAGATCTCGCGTCGCACCGAGGATGACTCAGAGGCAGATAACTTCAAGGTCGAGCGCTCATTCTTTAAGCTGTCGCTGCTCTACCTGTTCCTGCACTTCGGCGCGATTCTGGCTGAGGCGTTGTTGAAACCCTATGGATTGGGAGGTTGGTCATGAGTCTGCGCAAAAGCCATGAGCTGCACCAGCGCCGGTTCAACCGCAATCTGGGGGTGGGTCTGACGCTGGCTGCCTTCATTGTGATCATCTTTGGGCTAACGATCGTAAAAGTCTCGGGCACTGGCCTGGGTCAGCCGACACAAGAGGTTCAGAACTGATGGCCTTGTCCGGTCCGCAAAAAACAGTGATGCAGACGGTCAGTGTGGTCGTGCTGATGGGCGGTTTGGCCTGGGCGGCGGTGCCGTTTTACGACTGGTTCTGCCGGGTCACTGGTTTTGGCGGTACGGTTGGTGTGGCCGAAACCGCGCCCGAGGATATTCTGGACCGCAAGGTCACTGTCCGCTTTGACGCCTCGAAAGCCAAAGGCATGGCGTGGGAGTTCAAACCGGTCGAGCGTGAGATGGAAGTGCGCATCGGTGAGACCGGATTGGCCTTTTACGAAGCCCACAACCCGACCGACCGTCCGATTGCCGGGCAGGCGTCTTACAACGTCGCGCCGTATTCGGCCGGTGGGTATTTTCAGAAAATCGCCTGTTTCTGTTTTGAAGAGCAGGTGCTGCAACCCGGTGAGCGGGTGCAGATGCCGGTAACCTTCTTCGTCGACCCGGAAATCGTCGAGGATCTGGAAGCCAAGTATGTGCATACGATTACTCTGTCGTATACATTCTACGAAATAGACCTGCCCGAGGGCTACGCAGCCCTGGATGAGCAGGCAGATACAAATACGAACTAACGCCTGTAGGTGAGGGACGCTGATGGCACACGCAAAAAACCATGATTATCACATTCTGGCCCCGTCGATCTGGCCGCTGATCGGCGCGATCGGTGGCTTTGTGATGCTGTTCGGGGCCGTCCTTTGGATGCACGGTGTTACACCGTTTGTGTTCTGGGCCGGTCTGGTGGCCGTTCTTTACACCATGTTCGCCTGGTGGTCCGAGGTTGTGGCCGAAAGCCGCGCCGGTGATCACACACCGGTGGTACGCATCGGTCTGCGTTATGGTTTCATCCTGTTCGTGATGTCCGAGGTGATGTTCTTCTTCGCCTGGTTCTGGTCGTTCTTCAAACACCGCATGTATCCGATGTACGACTATGCTGGCACCGAGTACATCCAGCCGGATATTCACGCGGTTGACCCCTTCCACCTGCCGCTGATCAACACGCTGGTTCTGCTGTTGTCGGGCTGTGCGATCACCTGGGCGCACCACGCGCTGGTGCATGACAATGACCGCAAGGCGCTGATCAACGGTCTGGCTATCGGTATCGTACTGGGTATCGCATTTACTGCCCTGCAGGGCTTTGAATATTATGAATTGCTGGCGCACGAAGGCTGGAAATTCGGCGACGATCAGTTCTATTCTAACTTCTTCATGGCCACCGGGTTCCACGGTTTCCACGTGATCATCGGTACCATCTTCCTTTCGGTCTGCCTGATCCGGGCGCTACGCGGTGACTTTACCCCTGAAAAACACGTCGGGTTTGAAGCGGCAGCCTGGTACTGGCACTTTGTGGATGTCGTCTGGCTGTTCCTGTTCTTCGCCGTCTACATCTGGGGTCAGGCCCCGCTGATTTAACGCCGGTCAGGCGATCCAATTGCAAAAGCCGCCCCAAGGGGCGGCTTTTTCTCTATCCAGGGCGCAAGATTGCGCCCGATACAATTGCGTGGTTGCAATCTTGCACGTGGCACCCTTAACAAGGCGCCGGTTCAACCCGAGCCTTTAGGTAACGAAATCTGGTCCCGATATGCGCCGCATCCTGTTCCTGCTGATATTTGGTATTGCCGGTGTGGCGATCCTGTTGTCTCTGGGCTTCTGGCAGATGCAGCGACTGACATGGAAACAGGGTGTTCTGTCCGAGATTGATACTCGCATCACGGCAGCACCGGTTGCCTTACCCGACAGCGTTTCTCCTGAGGATGACAAGTACTTGCCGGTAACGATTTCTGGTGAGATGGAGCCCGGGGAAATCCATGTTCTGGTTTCGGTCAAACTTGTTGGCGCAGGTTACCGCATTATTCAGCGTTTCAGCACTGAAGACCGAACAATTCTTGTAGACCGGGGGTTTGTTCCGACCACTGCCAAGCAGGCTGAACGGCAGGTGGGTCAGATGGAGGTAACGGGTAATCTGCATTGGCCCGATGAGGTCGACGGGTACACACCCGAACCGGACATGGAAAGCAATATCTGGTTTGCCCGCGACGTGCCCAATCTGGCCGCTGCTTTGGGGGCTGAACCGGTGTTTCTTATCGCCCGTTCACAAACTGACCCGGGCGTGACGCCCCTGCCTGTCGACACTGCGGGTATTCCCAATGACCACCTGCAATATGCAATCACATGGTTTGGTCTGGCTCTGGTCTGGGCCGCGATGACCGGTTATTTCCTGTGGCGCAATCGCGCCCCTTCTGAAAGTGAAGAGTAATGAAATACATCTCGACCCGTGGCCAAGCGCCTGAACTGACCTTTGAAGAGGCGATGCTGACCGGGCTGGCCCGCGATGGTGGCCTGTACCTGCCTGCCGAAATTCCGGTGATGAGCCAGGAAGAGATCGCAGCATTGGCAGGGTTGCCCTATGAGGAAATCGCGTTCAGCGTGATGTGGCCCTATGTCAGCGGGTCCTTTGCCGAGGATGAGTTCAAGGCGATCATCGCCCGCGCCTATGAAGGCTTTGGTCATGATGCCCGTGCGCCACTGAAGCAGCTGAACGAAAACCACTTCCTACTGGAGTTGTTCCACGGTCCGACACTGGCGTTCAAAGACTTTGCCATGCAACTGATCGGGCAACTGTTCCAGGTGGCCCTGAAGCGGCGCGGTGAACGTGTGACCATCGTGGGCGCAACCAGCGGCGATACGGGCTCGGCCGCGATTGAGGCGTTCCGGGGGCTGGATGCCGTGGACGTGTTCATTCTGTTCCCCCATGGTCGTGTGTCCGAGGTGCAACGCCGCCAGATGACCACGCCGGCAGACAGCAATGTGCATGCATTGGCCGTTGATGGCGACTTTGACGATTGTCAGGCTGCCGTAAAGGACATGTTCAACGATTTCGAATTTCGCGATGGGGTGAAACTGGCGGGTGTGAACTCGATCAACTTTGCCCGCGTGTTGGCGCAGGTGGTCTACTATTTCTCGGCTGCGGCCAGCCTGGGGGCACCGCATCGCAAGGTCAGCTTCACCGTGCCTACCGGCAATTTTGGTGACATCTTTGCCGGTTATATCGCCAAGTGCATGGGGCTGCCCATTGATCGGTTGGTTGTGGCCACAAATCAGAACGACATTCTGCATCGCTGCCTTTCGGGGCAGGGGTACTTCAAGGGCGACACCATTCCTTCGATCAGCCCGTCGATGGATATTCAGGTCAGCTCGAACTTTGAACGTGCGCTGTACTATGCCTATGGCGAGGATGGCAGCGCTGTATCGCAGTTGATGGATGAGCTGAAGAATGGCGGCTTCAACGTCAGTCAGGGCGCGATGGAAGCACTGCGCGAGAATTTCGACTCGGGCCGCGTGTCCGAGGATGAAACACTGGCCACCATCAAATCCGCATTGGCCCACAGCGCCGAGCTGGTTTGCCCGCACACCGCGGTCGGTATCAAGGTCGCCGAAGATCACCGTGCGGCTGACGTTCCGATGATCACTTTGGCCACCGCTCATCCGGCGAAATTCCCGGCGGCGGTTGAGAAGGCGAGTGACGTACATCCGCCTCTTCCCTCTCGCATGTCTGATCTATATGAACGTCCGGAACGGGTGACCCGCATCGCCAATGATCTGGGTGCCATTGAGGATCATATCAAAAGGCATATTGCTGAGTGACTGTCAGACAAGACCAATTGAAGAACGGCTTTCGTATCGTCAGTGAACATATGCCGGGGCTGCAATCGGCGGCCATCGGCATTTGGGTAACCGCCGGTGGGCGGCATGAACGGATCGAGCAGAACGGTATTGCCCATTTCCTTGAACATATGGCGTTCAAGGGAACTGAGCGCAGGTCTGCGCTGCAGATCGCCGAAGCGATCGAGGATGTGGGCGGGTATATCAACGCCTATACCTCGCGCGAGGTGACGGCCTATTACGCACGCGTTCTGAAAGACGATGTGGCGCTGGCGATGGACGTGATTGGTGACATCGTTCTGAACCCTATCTTTGACCCGCGCGAGATCGAGGTCGAGCGCGGCGTGATCCTGCAAGAGATCGGCCAGGCTTATGACACGCCGGACGACGTGATTTTTGACTGGTTGCAAGAGCAGAGCTATCACGATCAACCGCTGGGCCGCACCATTCTGGGCCCGACTGAGCGGGTCAGCGCCTTCTCGCGCGAGGACTTGTCGGGTTTTGTCGCTGAGCACTACGGGCCGGAACAGATGATCTTGTCTGCCGCGGGCGCGGTGGATCACGACGCGCTGATGAAAATGGCCGAAGAGATGTTTGGCCATCTGCAACCGCGCAAAGGGCTGGTTCCTGAAACGGCCCGCTTCACCGGTGGCGAAGCGCGACAAGAGAAAGAGCTGGAACAAGCCCATTTCGCACTCGCGCTGGAAAGCCCCGGCTACCGCGACGATGAGATCTATACGGCACAGATTTACTCCACCGCTTTGGGTGGCGGCATGTCCTCGCGCCTGTTTCAGGAGGTGCGCGAGATGCGTGGCCTATGCTACACGATCTTTGCGCAGACCGGGGCCTATGCTGATACCGGAACAACAACGATCTACGCAGGCACCTCGGCGGATCAGGTCGCAGAGCTGGCCACGATTACCATCGATGAGATGAAGCGTGCCGCCGAAGACATGAGCGCCGAAGAGGTTGCCCGCGCCCGCGCGCAGATGAAAGCCGGGATGCTGATGGGGCTGGAAAGCCCATCAAACCGGGCGGAACGTCTGGCGCGTCTGGTTCAGATTTGGGACCGGGTGCCGTCGCTTGAGGATACGGTCGCCAAGATCGATGCAGTCAGCACGGGGGATGTTCGTGCGTTTGCGGAAAAGATGGCGCTTCAGGCGCCGGCGGCCTTGGCGCTCTACGGTCCAGTTTCCGCCGCGCCCACGCTGTCAGAATTGCAGGAGAGGCGTGCGGCGTGATGCTGTTGGGCAGACGCAAGCTGAAACTCGAGACCGAGCGCCTAAGCCTGCGCCCGCCCGTTCACTCTGATTTCAACGATTGGGCGGCGCTGCGGCGAGCGTCCCAAGAATTCCTTACCCCGTGGGAGCCGATCTGGGCTAAGGATCATCTGACGCGCAAATCTTTCACCAATCGCGTCTACTGGGCGCAGCGTTCAGTGGCCAGTGGCACAGCGATTCCTTTGTTCCTATTCCGTCGATCCGATGATGTGCTTCTGGGGGCGATCACGCTGGACAACGTGCGACGCGGCCCGGCGCAGGCCGGGACGCTGGGATATTGGACCGGTCAAACCTTTGCCCGCAACGGGTATATGCGCGAGGCGATTGGCGCGATTGTCCACTATGCCTTCACCCGCTTGGATCTGAGCCGGATCGAGGCCGCCTGCCTGCCCGAAAACAAGCCCTCGCGCGGGTTGCTGGAAAGCTCGGGCTTTAAATATGAAGGCGTGGCGCAGTCTTATCTGCAGATCAACGGGCGGTGGCGGACGCATGTCCTGTATGCCAGCCTGCGGTCGGATCGGCGCGGCAAGACGGACGCGGGCTAGGGGCTCTGCCCCCGGCGCGGCCAGCCGCGCCTCCCCCGAGATATTTTTGGCCAGATGAACAAGGGGCATGACTTGTTGGCGTTCTGCGCTACACTTGCCCCATGCGCTGGATTGTTGCGGTATTGATGGTGATCTCGGGCGGGGCTGTGGCGCAGGAGCGGCGGCCGAGCCATTGTATCGCCATCGCGGATGCCGCGCCGGGGATCGAGTATATTCACAAGGCGGCGTGGCAGGACCCGATCCCGGAATTTTCCGTGCGGATCAGCTATATCGCCCATGCCTCTTTCCTGATCCAGACGCAGGGCGGGTTGAACGCAGTGACGGATTTCACCGGCTTTATCGGTAGTGCCGATTTGATCCCGGATGTGGTCACCATGAACCATGCGCACAGTACTCATTGGACCGCTCATCCCGATCCTGCAATCCCGCATGTGTTGCCGGGGTGGGGCGAGTTTGGGCTGGGGATCGATCATTACCTTGATCTGGGCGAGATGCTGGTGCGCAATGTCTCGACCGATATCCGATCTGCGTATGGCGGCGTTGAAGAGCGCGGCAATTCGATCTTTGTGTTCGAGGTGGAAGGGCTGTGCATCGGCCATCTGGGCCATTTGCACCATATACCATCCGATGAACAATTTGCGGCGTTGGGGCGGCTGGATGTTGTCATGGCGGCGGTGGATGGGGGAACGACGATGCCTCTGCCCGAGATGATCTCGGTCCTCAAGCGGCTGAAAAGTTCCGTTATCATCCCGATGCACTGGTTTTCCGGCTTTTCGCTGGACCGGTTTTTGGTCGATATCCGCAATGATTTTCCGGTTGAACGCAAGGGAGCGACCGAAATCACCGTGTCGCTGCGTACTCTGCCAAGTCAGCCAACAGTGGTCGTGCTGGAGCCGCAGTATCTGATCGAACTGGAATAGGGCTTGTCCGGGCGCGTTCGCTTGGGCAATGAGTTGGCATGACACTGAATCCTGCCGATGAGAAACTGGCCCGTCTGATCCGGGCTGATCTGGGTGAAGATATTATGCGCCCGGTCACGGAACGCTATCTGGAAGAGCCACGGGGGCGTTTTACCGGACATGCCGGTTTGTTGGCCTTACCGCGAACGGTTGATGAAGTAGCAGCGCTGGTTCGATTGGCCTTGGATAAGCGGGTACCGGTAGTGCCTTACGGTGGTGGCACAGGGCTGGTAGGCGGACAGGTAATGCCGGACGGGCCAGCGCCCCTCTTGATCTCGTTAGAGAGGATGACCGCGATCCGGGCGGTTTACCCGACCGAAAACATTCTGATTGCCGAGGCAGGTGCCATTCTGGCTGATGTACAAACCGCCGCGGAAGAGGCGAACCGGTTATTCCCTCTGGCTCTTGCAGCGCAGGGATCGTGCCGGATCGGGGGCAACCTTGCTACCAATGCGGGTGGGGTCAACGTGTTGCGCTATGGCAATGCGCGCGACCTTTGTTTGGGGCTTGAGGCGGTTCTGCCCAGCGGTGAAATCTGGAACGGGCTCAGCCGGTTGCGCAAGGACAACACCGGCTATGATCTTCGTAACCTGCTGATAGGTGCGGAGGGTACATTGGGGATCATCACCGCCGCCTCGTTGAAACTTTCTCCGCGGCCCGAGGCGGTCGGAACCGCGATGGTTCAGGTCGCTTCGCCCCAAGCGGCGATCGATTTACTATCATTGGCCCACGACCAACTGGGTGAAGCGGTCAGCACCTTTGAGCTGATCCACAAGCAGGGGCTGCAATTCCTGACCGAGGTTTTGCCAGATGTGCGCCAGCCATTTGAGACCCAGCCTGAATGGTGCGTTCTGATCGAGCTTGGATTGTTTGCGGGGCACTCGCCCGCCGACGCGCTGGAAACGCTGTATATCGAAGCGGACAAAGCTGGCCTCGTCGGGGAGGCGGTTATTGCGCAAAGCGAGGCGCAGCGTATGGACCTATGGGCCGTGCGCGAGCGTATCCCCGAGGCCAACCGGCTGATCGGGTCGGTGTCCAGTCACGATATCTCGGTCCCGATTTCCCGAATTCCCGAATTCATTCAACGCGGGGCCGAGGTCGTGGCCGCGCTTGGGTTGTTCCGCATCAACTGTTTTGGTCACGTTGGTGATGGCAATCTGCACTACAACGTGTTCCCGCCCTTGGGCCACAGCCGTTCGGAGTTTGATGACGAGAGACAGGCCGTCAAACACGCTGTGCATGATCTGGTGGAGGCCTTTGGTGGCTCGGTCAGTGCCGAACATGGGGTAGGGCGTCTGAAAGTCGATGATCTTGAGCGCTATGGCGGCGCGACAAAGCTGTCTGCAATGCGTGCCATCAAAGCTGCGCTGGACCCGCAGGGGATCATGAATCCGGGTGCGGTTTTGAGGGCGGATTGATCGTGCCGCTTCCCGCGCCTTGCCTTTGGGAAATTGAATGACGGGCGTTTACAGCCCTTCGAATTCGCACAGAACGTGCACATCCATACCCATGTCTTCCAACGCCTTGCGGCCGCCCAGTTCCGGCAGGTCGACAATGAACGAGCATGATACGATCTCACCCCCCAGCCGTTCAATCAGCTTGATCCCGGCAGCGGCGGTGCCGCCCGTTGCCAGCAGATCGTCGACGACAAGGATTTTCTCGCCCGGTTGAATGGCGTCATCGTGAATCTCGACGATGGCCTCACCATATTCCAGTTTGTAATCCTGGCTGATGGTGGTGCCGGGCAGTTTGCCCTTTTTGCGGATCGGCACGAAGCCAACACTCAGCTGATGGGCGATGGCACCGCCCAGTATGAAGCCGCGCGCCTCGAGGCCCACGACTTTGTCGATCTGCTCACCCGCGTAGGGGTGCAACATCTGGTCGATTGCCATACGAAAACCGCGCGGATCAGCGAACAGTGTGGTGACGTCGCGAAACATGATCCCCTCATGCGGGAAATCGACGATGGTTCGGATGTAATCCTTGACCGACTTGTTTCTGGACATTGCCAATCCCTCTGACGTCAAAACACGCGGGCGTATTTGGCCCATTGGGGACAGCCTTGCAAGGAAAGATTATCGCTGACTTCCCGACAGGGAGCGGAATTGAGCTTTGATAATACGAAATAGCGATGCTGTGCGGTAGGTGGCCACGATGGACGCGCCGGACTGGTAAATGGAATGCCTGAGTCGCGGGAAGGTTGATTGCCAAAACTCTGTTTTGTTGGTAGGTCGCCGGTACCTGAAATTGCTATGCATTGTATATGCAGTGTATCGCTTGTGGATTTAGGCATTGAACAGGGTGTGCGGGAAAGATGGACAGCAAGGTATCTGCCAAGAAAAACAGCCAGTTGGTCCTGCGCCTGGACAAGGATGAACGGGACGCATTTGTTGAATTGTGCAGGGAACTGGATACATCAGCCGCTCGCGAAATACGACGTTTTATCCGTGGGTTCATGAAAGAACACGAAGCGAGCTGAACCCTCAGGCCGGGCGGCGCAGCACAGCGGTTGCAACCCCCATTCCAATCAAAGTCAGCCCTCCGAACCGGGTCATCGCAGTGATTACCTCGGCGCGTCCGATCATCCGGCGCAGCCGGTCAGCCAGCAGCGCATAGGCCAGTGCGTTCAGCCAGGCCAGACCCACGAAAGTCGCGATCAGGATAGCGAATTGCGGGCCCAATGGGTCCGCCGGACGCAGGAATTGCGGTACGAAGGCGATGAAAAAGGCAATGGATTTCGGGTTCAGCGCCGTAACGGCGGCGGCATGGCCAAAGACACTTTGTGCGGTGACGTTTCGCCCGGTCGCTGGCGCCTCTAACCCGCCCGAGGGCGCACTGCGCAGCAGCTTGATTCCCAGCCACACAAGATAGGCCGCACCCACCCATTTCAGCACAGAAAACAAAGTAGCCGAGGCCAGCACCAGCGCCCCCAGCCCCAGTAGCGAAGCGGTCATTGCAACCAGATCCCCTACCGCCACCCCTGTGGCCGAGGCCACGGCGACGCTGCGCCCTTTTGATAAGGCATAGCTAAGCACCAGCAACACAGTCGGGCCGGGGATAAGCAGCAAGGCGGTCGATGCGGCCACGAAAGCCAGCCAAAGTTCAAAAGACATGGGGTTACCCGTTTGGTTTCGCCCTCACCAAGCCCCGCCGCGACGGTGAGGTCAAGCCTTTCGTGGCTCGGTGACGCGACGCATCAATGCCTCAAGTGGGCCGCGCTTGAACCGGCGGAACCACAATAGGGCAAAACCCGAGGACAAAGCGCAGAACCCGAGCGCGTAAACCACGATCTGTGTTGGTTTGAGTGTGCCATTTAGCAAACCAAGCTCCTCCAGCAATCCCATCCCGATCAGGATATGCGCCACATATAGGGTCAGGCTCTGCCGTCCCGGAGCGGTCAGGGCAGAGCCAAAGCGCAGTTTTTCGATCTTCGGCCATAGCTTCAGCAACAGTCCGATCACCACGCACGCCGATCCGGTGCTGGCCAGGATATAGAACGGCCCTGGCGGAATCGACGCAGTGCCTAGATAGGCAACCAATTCCGGTTCGGACATCAACCTTTGTGGAATAAGGGCCAACACGGCAGCGCCAAATCCCCACATGATCAGGCGGTGTTGAATGCAGATCGTTCGAAGCTGTGATCGCCCGATGGCCATGCCGATCAGCAGGAAAGCAGCCCAAGGTAAAACCGGGTGCCAACCGTTGAAAATTGCATTTCGTAAAAAGCCGGGCAGGGTCCAGAGGTCGGTATAGCTGAGCGTGGACCAATCCCAGCCCCGCTCATAGTCAAAGATAAGGTTGGCCAAAACGGCCAGCGCAACAATCCCCAACGCCCCCAGCCACAACAAACGTCCCGAGGCCGAAAGAAACACGGCCCCCACCACAAAATACAATGCATAGAAATGCAGAATGTCGGCGTCGAACACGGTCATGTTGATCAGGCCGAGAACGAACAGAAAGGCCGCGCGCCGTAGCAGCACACCAGCGGGGATGCTCGACAGACCCAATCCTACACCGGCCAGAATGACGAACAGTGCGGCGGCCCTCCCCTCCAATGCGTCGACAAAACCCGACGCCCAGTCTTGGCCCGGCGCAACTTGCGCCGCGATGCGGAAGTTCACCAGCACCATGCCGCAGAAAGCAAAAAAGCGGGCGGCGTCCAGGGCTTCGAGTCGTTTCATGGTGCTCCTCTGTTTGGGGTGTACTGAAATGATTTTGTGGCACAAATGCGGTTCTGTGGCGTGTTTAAGATAAACAAATTGCGAGGATCAGGGCGACCTTGCCACCTTCATCGGTCACAATGTGCCCGAGTTGAGTAAGTTAAAGATTGTGTTAAAGCGTGCGTACCGTCCTTGAAACGCCGGTCTGGCCCTACAACCTAGGGCATATCAAAGGATCGGAGGCGAAGGTGACGCAGACACATCCCGACTATACAAAAGCGTTCAAGGACATGTCCCGCTCAAACGACGGGCGGTTGAAACGTGTGCTGATCCTTCTGATCCTGATCAGCGTCGTGATTTACGCCGGGATCGTGGGGTACATGTACGCTAATCAGGATGAGCTGCTATACAAACCGTCCGGAGAATTGCCCGCCCCCAATGAGGTTGGGCTGGCGGATGTTGACTTGATCTCTCTGCCCATGTCTGACGGGGTTGTTCTGACAGCGTGGTCGGCGCCGCCGGCCACCGATGGCGCGCCGACGGTTTTGTTCTTTCACGGTCAAAGCGGCAATCTGGGTGACCGGGCAGACCGGCTGCGGGAAATCCTCAACAGCGGCTTTGGTCTGTTCGCCCCCAGCTATCGCGGTTTTCCGGGCAGCGGAGGTGAGCCCTCGGAACTGGCGCTAATCACGGATGGGATACAGATGTTCGACCGGTTGGATACCGAAGGCGAAGCTGTCGTCCTGCACGGTCAAAGCCTTGGAACCGGCGTCGCGGCTGCCGTCGCCGCCGAGCGCCCAAATGCGCAGCTTTTGGTGCTTGAGGCACCTTTCACTGCAACCGTGGATGTGGCGGCCGAGCGGTATCCGTTCTTGCCGGTCTCAGCCTTGATGAAGGATCAGTTCGCAACCCGCGACTTTATCGGCGACGTTACGGTGCCCATACTGATCTTCCACGGTACCCAGGATGAAACCGTCCCGCTGCATCATGGCCAGGCGCTGGCGGCGATGTCGGGCGACACCGCCGAGCTGCATGTCATCCCCGACGGCACCCATAACGACCTCTGGTCGCATGGGTTGTGGGATGAGGTGCAGCAGACCCTTGCGCAATAGCGTAGGTTAAAGAATTCGCCCAGCGACTGCATCCAGCTTGGCCAGCAGTGCTGGATCGCGTTTCTCGGGTGCGGTTAGGATTGCGAATTCCAGTGCCCGGTCACAGCCATGGGGGCAGGGCGCGCGCTCGGCCCCCAGCAGGTCAGGCAGGCCTTTTACCATTGCCCGGCCTTTTTCCGCATTCCCGGTAAGGGTGGCGATAATGGCGGTTACGTCGACTTCGCCGTGATCCGGGTGCCAGCTGTCATAATCTGTAACCATGGCGACTGAGGCATAGCAGAGCTCGGCCTCGCGGGCGAGTTTCGCCTCGGGCATATTGGTCATGCCGATCACGTCGCAGCCCCAATGTTCGCGATACATCTTGGATTCCGCCAGGGACGAGAATTGTGGCCCCTCCATCGCCAGGTAAGTACCGCCGCGATGAATGGTGATGCCAGCAGCTTTGCCTGCGGTTTCACAAGCGTCCGACAAGCGTGGGCAGGTCGGATGCGCCACGCTGACATGGGCAACGCAGCCCGTGCCGAAAAAGCTTTTTTCGCGCGCAAAGGTCCGGTCAATGAACTGGTCGACGATTACGAAATCCCCCGGCGCCATATGCTCGCGGAAAGATCCGCAGGCGGAAACCGAAATCACATCCGTCACACCCAATCGCTTCAGCGCGTCGATATTGGCGCGATAAGGCACTTCGGTCGGTGAATGTATGTGGCCGCGCCCATGGCGTGGTAAGAAGGCCATGCCGACGCCATTCAGAGATCCGGTCAGGATCTGGTCCGAGGGCGCACCCCAAGGCGTTTCAACCGTAACCCATTCTGCATTTTCCAGCCCGTCGATATCGTAGATACCTGATCCACCGATGATGGCGATTTTCGTCTGGGTCATGGTTGTGCTCCACTTGAAAAATACGTTGCAAACTGTCTGAGGGGCGGCAGAGGATTTGGCAAGTGGGTTCAACGGTTTGTGTTGGCTGATGGTCCGGTATGCGCGTGGTGCATATCTGGGTCCCACCTGACGCGGTATCTCAAGTGGGGCTTGGCCGCTAAAAGACCCCTTTCGCGCGAAACTCAAAAAACCCAACAGGACCGTCCCATGCCCCGAGCCATGCTGGCAAGCTTTGCCAATCGTATCGCCAAACCCGATCTTCGTTGGGTGCCGGACGAAGGGCTGACCGCCTCGCGCCTGCGGATCGAACTGCTGTCGGGTCTGACTGTGGCGCTGGCGTTGGTGCCCGAAGCGGTGGCCTTTGCCTTTGTGGCCGGTGTGCATCCGCTGGTTGGTTTGTACGCGGCCTTTATGGTTGGTCTTATTACGGCGTTGATTGGTGGCCGTCCGGGCATGATTTCGGGCGCGACCGGGGCGCTGGCCGTTGTAATGGTGGCGCTGGTAGCCCAACACGGGGTTGAATACTTGTTCGCGACCGTGGTGTTGATGGGTATCCTGCAAGTGATCGCTGGGGCCATGCATTGGGGCCGGTTCATCCGGCTGGTGCCGCATCCGGTGATGCTGGGCTTTGTGAATGGTCTGGCTATCGTGATTTTTCTGGCGCAGTTGGGTCAGTTCAAAGTGCCTGGCACCATGGAAAACACCGGCCATGGCGTAGGTGGCGGCGAATGGCTTTCGGGTCTGCAGCTTTACACGATGCTGGGCCTGGTCGCACTGACCATGGCGGTGATCTGGGTCATGCCGCGTATCACGCGCATCATTCCTGCGCCGCTAGCCGGTATTTTTGTCGTTGCCGCGCTGGTGATTGGCTTTGGTTTGGATGTGCCTCGCGTCGGTGACCTGGCGTCTATCGAGGGAGGTTTGCCGCCGTTCCACATCCCGATGGTGCCGCTGACCTGGGAAACTTTTGAAATTATCCTGCCCTATGCCGTCATTCTGGCAGCAATCGGCCTGATCGAATCCCTGCTGACGTTGAACCTTGTTGGAGAGATCACCGGTAAGCGCGGCGGGGCTTCGCAGGAATGTATCGCGCAAGGCGTTGCCAACGTCGCCACCGGTTTCTTCGGTGGCATGGGCGGCTGCGCAATGATTGGTCAGTCGATGATCAACGTGAAGTCCGGTGGCCGGACCCGTATCGCCGGTATCGCGGCGGCGCTATTCCTGCTGGTGTTCATCTTGTTTGCCTCACCGCTGATCGAGCAAATCCCGCTGGCCGCACTGGTCGGGGTGATGTTTATGGTGGTGATCGGTACATTCGCCTGGAACTCGTTCAAGATCATGCGCAAGGTGCCGTTGACGGACGCGTTCGTGATCGTTCTGGTGACTGTGGTGACGGTGATGGAAGACCTTGCGGTCGCGGTTGTGGTTGGTGTCATCGTCTCCGCGCTGGCCTACGCGTGGAACAACGCCAAGCGTATCCATGCCATCACGCGTGAATCGGAAACCGAAAAAGGCGCAAAAGTCTACGAAATCCAAGGGCCTCTGTTCTTTGGTTCCTCCGAGGGTTTTGTCGAGTTGTTCGATGTGCCAAGTGATCCTGACACGGTGATCGTGGATTTTGCAGAAAGCCGGGTTGTGGACCAGTCCGCGCTGCAGGCCATCGAAAACGTCGCGTCGAAGTACGAGGCCGCAGGCAAACGCGTCATGCTGCGCCACCTCAGCCGCGATTGCCACAAGCTGCTGAACAAAGCAGGGCATCTGATGGTCGACAGCGATGATGACCCCGATTACCAACTGGCGGTGGATTATTCTGTTCGCACCGGCATTCTGGGCGGCCACTGAGTATTTTGCGAGGCTCTGCCTCGCGCTCCGAGGTATTTGCGACCAGATGAATACAGGATCCCCTGCTTCATCTGGCTGAAAATACCTCGGGGGAGGCGCCCAAAGGGCGGCGGGGGCAGCGCCCCCCTGTAATTCCTAATCGTCTGGGCGACTAAGCGAGAACAACTCGGTTACGACTGAATAGTCCCGATATCCAAGCCGGGCGAGCGGGTTGAAGGTCGTCACGTCGAATATTCCATCCCTCAAACAATCGTCTCGCAGGTGGACACCGGTTACTTCTCCGAAAACAACCCGATTTGCCTCGCCCGGCAGATCGACAATCTTGGTCAATTTGCATTCCAGAGCAGCCGGGACGCCCTCGACTCGAGCGCAGGGGATGGTTTCGCATCCAACCGGTGTCAGGCCAGCATGTTCGAATTCATCGTGATGTTTGGGCAAGCCTGCGGAACTGGCGTTCATCGCATCGCGGTGTGCGTGTGCCACCACGTTCACGCAGAACACACCGGTTGCTTCGATGTTCGAAACACTGTCCTTACCGCCGTCCTGATCGTGTTTGGTGCCCGTTGAAGCGAACATCACCTGTGGGGGCGTGTAGGCGACCCCGTTGAAGAAGGAATAAGGTGCTAGATTGTTGATCCCATCGGGGCTGCGGGTGGAGATCCAACCGATCGGGCGGGGGGTAATAACAGCGTTGAATGGATTGTGCGGCAGACCATGGCCGTCTTCGGGTCGATAGAACATCTCTACTCCAAGCGTTTGCCCAAGGCGTAGCGAAGTGCTAGGGCGAATGCCAGCAAGGAAAAGAGGGCTGAGGTGCAGCAGTTCGGGATCAGGCCGGAAGAGCCGGATGATTGGTGGGAGGTCGAAGCCCTCTATGACCTGTGCTTTGCGCCCGGGCGCGAGGCGCTGTCTTCGTATCGTCTGCGCGATGATGTGCCGCCGGTTTCAGGCTTGTCTTTGGTTGCGCGTGACGGGCAGGGCATTCTGGCTGGGGCTATTCGGTTCTGGCCGGTGCATGTGGGTGATCACGATGCCTTGCTGCTGGGGCCGGTAGCCGTACACCCGACCCATCAAGGCGAGGGCCTTGGGGGCTTTCTGATCCACGAAGGTATCGAAGCTGGCCGGGCGATGGGCTGGGATCGGGTCATGTTGGTTGGTGATGCACCTTATTATGCCCGGTTCGGGTTTTCCCGTCTGAATGGGGTTGAAATGCCCCCTCCGACCAACCCGGACCGAATTCTGGGGCTGGAATTATTCTCGGGTGTATGGGACGGGGTGGACGGGCTTGTTACCCGTTGGACTCGCTGAACTATTGAAACCTTGGCCATAAATCCCGATGTCTAATGGGCAGGAGGGTATCTATGCAGGACGTGGTTCTTGTTGAAAAGCTGGATGCTGAGGCGGAACTGGACCGATTGGCGGGGTACTACCGAACGGCCGGAGGGCCGGGCGTCAAGCTGTTGAATAGCCTCGGAGGTTCGGCAGAATCCTTGTTGGAGCAATTGCCCGAACCGATCAGGCAGGGCCTTACGGGTGCGACGGAACAGGCCCTGTGGTTGGCAATGCATGCTGCCGAAGGGTCAAGACGGGCTGTGCCGGACCAGCATCCCTGGGTCAACACCGCGGTAACCACGGCCATGGGTGCAGCCGGAGGGGTGGGCGGAATGTCCACTGCATTGATGGAATTACCTGCGACGACCGCGATGCTGTTGCGTGCCATACAAGGGGCGGCTGCGCGCGAAGGGTTTGATCCGTCGGAAGATGGTGTGAAATTTGATTGCGTGCGTGTCCTATCCGCCGCCGGGCCTTTGTCCAATGACGACGGTGCCGATCTGGGGTTCTTCTCGGTCAGGTTGACCTTGACAGGACCTGCCATGCAGAAATTGATCGCAGCGGTCGCTCCGCGGCTGTCAGTTGTGTTGGGGCAGAAATTGGCGGCGCAATCCGTGCCGGTATTGGGGGCCATTGCCGGAGGCGGCACCAACTATGTCTACACGCGGTATTACCAGCAGATTGCCCGCGTGCATTTCGGCCTGCGCCGTTTGGCGGTCGATGCCGATATTCCCCACGATGAACTGGTGCGCAAACTTGCCGCCCGAATGTGATTTTTCTTCAAAGGCTTGGAGAATTTCACCGCATATGGTATTGATGATTTGAGCGTCCGCTAAATAAACCAAAACAACGCGGGAAAACAGGCAAATATCCATATGAAAGGCGGCTCGGCGTGATTGACGCAAGGCTTTCGCCTCATGTTTCCAACATTGCCCGGCACCTGCCGGTGCTGCAGCAATCGGCGGCTTTGTGCTATCGTGTTGAGCAAGGGCAACCCGAAGTGCTGTTGATTACAACGCGCAAATCACGCCGTTGGATCATTCCCAAAGGGTGGCTGATTGATGGGCTGACTGCGTCTCAGACCGCAGGCCAGGAGGCGTGGGAAGAGGCCGGCATTCGAGGAGAGTGCGACACGCAGGCAATGGGGCAGTTTTGCTATCGAAAACGTCATCAGAAAAAAGGCGCAGTATTGTGCGTTGTGGATGTCTTTCCGTTATTGGTGACATCGGTTGCTGCGTGTTTTCCCGAATTCAAACAGCGGCAGAGACAATGGTTTGTGCCGAAAAAAGCCGCAGTTCACGTCAATTTCCCCGAACTTGGGCAAATGTTTCAAAAACTTGAGCCAATCATGCGCTAAGATGCCTCTGGTAGGGCTTGATATTGCCATGTCTGTGGTTATCAATTCGACAACCGACATTTGGACGGATCATGATTCAATACGCATTGAAGTGCAGCAACGGCCATACATTTGACAGTTGGTTCCAATCGGCCGCCGCTTACGACAAACTGGCATCCACGGGCATGGTCACATGCGCTGTGTGTGGATGTGCGGATGTTGAAAAGGCTATCATGACCCCACGTGTTCGCCCGGCCCGTGAGGCCGTGGCAAAGACCATCGCCCCCATGCCCGAGGCTGAAACGATAGATGTGGCCGCCCCTGCGCCAGACATTGAAAAGGTGCTGGCCGAGCTGCGCCGCAAGGTCGAAGAGAACTCGGACTATGTGGGTAAGGATTTTGCCAGCGAAGCGCGCAAAATCCATCTTGGTGATGCGCCCGAGCGTGCGATCTATGGTGAGGCCAAGCCGGACGAAGCGCAGGCCCTGATCGACGATGGGGTTCCAGTGGCACCTTTGCCTTTTGTTCCCAGCAGAAAGACAAATTAAGCTGTGCATGTAGTTATTACGGGGGTCAATCGTGGCATTGGCCGAACGCTGGCCGACAATTACCGGGCCCGCGGGGACAAGCTGACCGGCACCGCGCGGGATGGCAGTGCGCAGGTGGTTCTGGATGTTACCGACCCTTCGCAACATTCCGACGTGGCCACGTATCTGGCAGATCAACCCGTCGATTTGCTGATCTGCAACGCCGGGGTCTATCTGGACAAAGGGCAGAGCATTGACGGTTATCCCGCTGACATGTGGGCGCAAAGCTTTGCCATCAACGTGACAGGCGTGTTTCTAACCATTCAGGCATTGTTGCCGAACTTGCGGGCCGCACGGGGAAAGATTGCAATTATTTCATCGACGATGGCCTCGCACACCCGCGCGCCGGGGGGCAGCTATATCTACCGCGCATCAAAGGCCGCAGCCTTGAGTCTGGGACGCAATCTGGCCACGGATTTGCGCGATGATGGAATCGCCGTAGGTATCTATCACCCGGGCTGGGTGCGGACCGATATGGGCGGGCCCGAAGCCGATATCACCCTGGATCAGGCCGCAGAGGGCCTGATTGAAAGGTTCGATGCGTTGTCACTGGAAACAACGGGTTGTTTCGAAAACTGGGACGGTCGCCCCCACGCTTACTGACGTATCAACGCTGCAGTGGGGATTTCGTAGACCTCATCCGGGTCGATGAAGATCACGGTCAGGTCACCACGTGTTTCATGGCTGATCTTGGCGGGTGAACTGCTGGAATTCGGCACGCCATCGGTGAAATAGATGCTGCGCACTTCACCGCCGCCCAATGACACAGCCAACGTCGTCGTGCCGTCGTCATGGTGGCGCAATTCGGCATGGCAGCTATCGAGCGGTGCGCCGCCCGAGGCGCAGGGCACAGTGCCCAAAGCATTCTTGCCGTCAGTTGCGGCCAGAGTTGAAACCTGTGCAAGGGCAGGGGAAGACAGCAGGACAACTGCGAGGGCAAGGCGGAACATGGAAAACCTCTTGGAAAATTCGATGACTAAGGCTGACAGCCTCGCTGCCGGATGTAAAGCAGCCCCATGCGGCATTCGGGGCGGTTTTGAACCCTTGCCCTTGCGGCCCCCCTCGCATAAGACGCACGGAACCTGAATTCCAAGGCGCGGAGAGACCACCCCCATGCCCGTACTCGTAATGAAATTCGGTGGCACGTCGGTTGCCAACCTTGACCGTATCCGCCGCGCGGCGAAACGCATCGGTGTTGAGGTGGCCAAGGGCTATGACGTGATCGTCATTGTCTCGGCAATGTCGGGCAAGACCAATGAGCTGGTGGGATGGGTCAACGAAACCTCGCCCCTGTTTGATGCGCGTGAATATGACGCCGTGGTCTCCTCGGGCGAGAACGTGACCGCCGGTCTGATGGCGCTGACATTGCAGGAAATGGATATTCCCGCGCGCAGCTGGCAGGGCTGGCAGGTGCCGCTGATGACCACCAGTGCCCACAGTCAGGCCCGGATCGAAGAAATTCCGACCGAAAACCTGACCCAAAAATTCGACGAAGGCATGAAAGTGGCCGTTGTCGCAGGCTTTCAGGGCATCAGCCCCGAAGGGCGCATCACCACGCTGGGCCGGGGCGGGTCGGACACCACCGCCGTGGCCTTTGCCGCCGCGTTCGGCGCCGAGCGTTGCGATATTTATACGGATGTAGACGGCGTCTATACCACCGACCCGCGCATCTGTGAAAAAGCGCGCAAACTGGACCGTATTTCGTTCGAAGAGATGCTCGAACTGGCCTCGTTGGGGGCCAAGGTGCTGCAAACCCGCTCGGTCGAGCTGGCGATGCGGTATAAGGTGAAACTGCGCGTTCTCTCAAGTTTCGAGGAACAATCCGACGAGGCCGGTACGCTGGTCGTTGACGAGGAGGATATCATGGAATCCAATGTTGTGGCCGGTGTGGCCTATTCCCGTGACGAGGCTAAGATGACCGTCGTTTCGGTGGCGGACCGACCCGGTATCGCCTCGATCATCTTTACCGCGCTCAGCGATGAGGGCGTGAACGTGGACATGATCGTTCAGAATATTTCGGACGAGGGGCGCACCGACATGACCTTCTCGTGCCCGACCGATCAGGTCGCGCGTGCCGAGAAAGCGTTGTTGGCGATCAAGGACGCGGGTGAGCTGAACTATGCCGAACTGGTTGCGGATGAAGATGTCTGCAAGGTCTCGGTGGTGGGCATCGGAATGCGTTCTCAGTCGGGTGTTGCGGCCAAAATGTTCAAGATACTCTCGGATGAGGGGATCAACATTAAGGTCATTACAACCTCTGAGATAAAAATTTCCGTCCTTGTGGATCGGAAATACATGGAACTTGCGGTTCAGGCACTGCATGATGCCTTTGAACTGGACAAGGCGGCCTGAGCATTTCAGCCAAGGATTTCGCCTGACACAATAATTTGGTTGGGCCATGGCGGACGGCACCGAAACAGAATCCCGCAAGCTGCTTGGGCGGCTGCGCGAAGAAATGGCGAGCGAAGCCGCCGGTCAGGAACGTCTTGACCGGATTACGCATCTGATCGCCGACAGCATCCGGGCCGAGGTCTGCTCGGTCTATCTGTTTCGCGACGAAGACACGTTGGAGCTGTGCGCCACCGAAGGCTTGGCACCCGAAGCGGTGCACAAGACCCGGATGCGTATGGGCGAAGGTCTGGTTGGCCGCGTCGCCCAATCTGGCAAGGTCGTGAATACCCCTGACGCGCCGTCGGCCAAAGGCTTCCGCTATATGCCGGAAACAGGCGAAGAACGGTTTTCGTCCTTTCTGGGCGTGCCGGTTCAACGGCTGGGTGAAAAACTGGGCGTTCTGGTGGTGCAATCCCGCGAGGCGCGCCGGTTTTCGGCGGATGAGGTTTATGCGCTGGAGGTCGTCGCCATGGTTCTGGCCGAGATGGCCGAGCTGGGCGCCTTTGTCGGCGAGGGTGCGGCCCTGTCGCCCCTGCATCAGCAATCAGTACAGCTGAGCGGTGGTCCCGCACAGGAAGGATACGCCGAAGGTCATGTCTGGCTGCATGAGCCCCGCGTCGTGGTCACCAACCCGATTGCCGATGATCCACATCGCGAACGTGAACGTCTGAATGAAGCGGTCGAAGAGCTGCGCGTTGGCGTCGACAAGATGCTTGAAATCTCGCAGGGCGGCGACAAGGAACAGCTTCAAGTCCTTGAGGCTTATCGCATGTTTGCCAATTCCAAAGGCTGGATGCGCCGGATGGAAGAGGACATCGCCCTGGGCCTAAGCGCCGAGGCAGCGGTTGAAAAAGAACAATCGCAGGCCCGCGCGCGGATGGGGCAGGTAACCGATCCGTATTTGCGTGAACGGCTGGCTGATCTGGATGACCTGTCCAACCGGTTGCTGCGCATTCTGACAGGCCAAGGCAATACAAATGGCGCTGACCTGCCACCTGATCCGATCCTGATCGCCCGCAATATCGGTCCCGGAGACCTGCTGGAATACGGACGATCACTGAAAGGCATCGTGCTTGAGGAAGGCTCGGTCGGCAGTCATGCCACTATCGTGGCACGTGCGTTGGCTATTCCGTTGGTGGTACATGTGGGCCGGATCACGACCGAGGCGCTGAACGGCGACCATATCCTGGTAGATGGGGATCAGGGCATTGTCCATCTGCGTCCCGAAGACACCGTGGCAAACGCTGTGCGAGATAAAATCGCGATGCAGGCCAAGGCGCAGGAACGCTATGCCTCAATCCGTGAAACCCCGACAGTGACGCGGGATGGGGAGCGGATCAATCTGGTAATGAATGCAGGGCTGATGGCCGATCTACCCTCATTGAATAATTCCGGGGCCGAGGGCGTGGGCCTGTTCCGAACCGAGCTGCAGTTCCTGATCCGCAACCAGATGCCCAAGCGGTCAGAATTGGTGACACAATATCAACGGGTTCTGGACGCTGCTGAAGGCAAGCGCGTGATCTTTCGCACGTTGGATATCGGGTCCGACAAGGTTTTGCCCTACATGAAGCACGTGGCGGAACCGAACCCGGCGCTGGGCTGGCGCGCAATCCGCGTCGGTCTGGACAAACGCGGCGTGATGCGTATGCAGTTGCAGGCCCTCTTGCGTGCCGCCAATGGCCGCCCCTTGTCGATCATGTTCCCCTTCGTGGCGCAAGCCGACGAGTTTTACGAGGCCCGCTGGGAGGTCAATAAAACCATCGAGCGTGAAAAGCGTCTGGGTCATATCCTGCCCGAAACGCTTGAGGTTGGGGCGATGCTGGAAACCCCATCGCTGGCCTTTGCGCCGCAAAAGTTCTTTGACGAGGTCGATTTTGTCTCGGTCGGAGGCAATGATCTGAAGCAGTTCTTCTTTGCTGCTGACCGTGAAAATGAACTGGTACGTCGTCGCTATGACACGCTGAATGTCAGCTTTCTGAGTTTCATCGCGCAGATCGTTGAGCGCTGCAACTCCTCCAATACGCCGCTTTCGTTCTGCGGCGAGGATGCCGGTCGCCCGGTTGAGGCGCTGTGCCTGGCCGCGATGGGTATTCGGACACTATCCATGCGTCCGGCCTCGATCGGTCCGGTCAAAAGCGTGTTGCTGCGGGCCGATCTGCAATCTTTGCGCAAGATCATCGCGGATGCGCGGCACCGGGGTGAGCAATCGGTGCGCCCCGCTGTCATGGAGTGGCTGCGCAATCAGGGCTGACATCCCAAATCCGGGCTTGCTTTCTGCATCTGCATTGCCTATGCAATTTGCAAATGTTAGCGTTAACATCACTCAAACCACAAGTGCTGCAACTTTCTGGTGCTATGTTGGCAGAGGTAGAACTGAAGGAGCCCGTCGATGGTTTCACGCGTAATTCCGGTTAACCCGTTCGATCTGGTGTTGTTCGGTGCGACCGGCGATCTGGCGCAACGTAAAATCCTGCCGGGCCTGTATCACCGCTTTGAGGTCGGGCAGATGCCCGAAGACGCCTGCATCATCGGCTCGGCGCGATCGGACATGGACAGTGATGCGTTTCGCGATCAGATACGCGCCTCGATGGCGGAGTTTGCGCCGGAATTCGAAAAGGACGTTCTGGATCGCTTTCTAAGCCGGGTTTCGTATGTCCCTGTTGATGCGTCAGGCGATGCCGGCTGGTCGAATTTGGCCAAAGCATTGCGCCCTGACGTCGTGCGTGCGTTCTATTTGTCGGTGGGGCCTGGCTTGTTTTCGGGCATTGCGCACCGGCTGAACCAACACGGGTTGGCCACATCAGACAGCCGCATCGTGGTGGAAAAACCCTTTGGTCATGATCTGGCATCCGCAAAAGCGTTGAACGAGGGGCTGCGTACCTGCTTCGAAGAACACCAGATTTACCGGATCGACCACTATCTGGGTAAAGAGACGGTTCAGAACCTGATGGCCCTGCGTTTTGCCAATTCCCTGTTCGAACCGCTATGGAACTCGACCCATATTGACCACGTACAGATCACGGTTGCTGAAACTGTGGGCGTTGAAGGGCGCGGCGCTTATTATGACCAGTCCGGTGCCATGCGGGACATGATTCAGAACCACTTGGTACAGCTTTTGTGTCTGACGGCGATGGAGCCGCCGTCGAAATTTGCGCCCAACGCTGTGCGCGATGAAAAGGTCAAGGTGATCGAAGCGTTAGAGCCTGTTGAGCAGAAAGATATCGCGCGCGGCCAATACCGCGCCGAACACGGGCAGGGTGGTTATGTCGATCACGTTGGCAACCCCGGCAGTCGTACGGAAAGCTTCATCGCGCTGAAGGTACATCTGGGCAACTGGCGGTGGGCGGGTGTTCCGTTCTATCTGCGCACCGGCAAGCGGCTGCGGGCGCGGGAATCCGAGATTGCCGTGTTCTTTCGTGACCCACCGCATACGATCTTTCCGAATGTTGGCCCGCTGCACGGGAACGTGCTGGTGATCCGCCTGCAACCGGACGAGGGCATCACCCTGCGCACCACCATTAAAGATCCAGGCCCAGGCGGGTTCCGCCTGTCTGATGTGGCGCTGGACATGAGTTTTGCCGACGCTTTGGGCGTCGAGGCCAGCGCGCCGGATGCCTATGAGCGGCTGATTATGGACGTCATACGTGGCGACCAGACCCTGTTCATGCGCGGAGACGAGGCCGAGGCCGCCTGGGCTTGGGTCGATCCCATCATTCAAGGCTGGGAAGATCGCGGCGATCGCCCGGCACGCTATGATCAGGGCAGTTCGGGCCCCGAAGAAGCATTGATGCTGATGCACCGCGACGGACGTCGCTGGCGTCAGATCGGAGGTTAACCATGGTTCATTCTGTTATCACTGACGTCACCCAGCGGATCATCGACCGCAGCGCCGACCTGCGTGGCCCGCATCTGGAACGGATGGAACAGGCCAAATCCAAAGGCCCGGCTCGCGCGCATCTGTCCTGCAGCGGTCAGGCCCATGCTTATGCTGGGGCGGGGACAGATCAACAGGCGATGGCGACCGGCGCCGCCGGAAACCTTGGTATTGTGACCGCTTATAACGACATGCTTTCAGCTCACCAGCCGTTTGAACGCTACCCTGGCCTGATCCGCGATGCGATCCGCACTGCCGGTGGCACTGCGCAAGTTGCAGGTGGTGTACCTGCCATGTGCGACGGCGTCACCCAAGGCGAGGCCGGGATGGAGCTGTCGCTGTTTTCGCGCGATGTGATTGCATTGGCCACGGGCGTCGCGCTGAGCCACAATACCTACGACGCAGCTGTTTTCCTTGGCGTTTGCGACAAGATTGTTCCCGGTCTGATAATTGGGGCGCAGGCCTTCGGCCATTTGCCCGCCGTGTTCCTGCCCGCAGGCCCGATGACCAGCGGCCTGCCCAATGATGAAAAGGCCAAGGTGCGCCAGAAATTCGCTGCCGGAGAAATTGGCCGCGATGAGCTTATGGCCGCCGAAATGGCTGCTTATCACGGCCCTGGCACCTGTACCTTCTACGGTACTGCCAACACCAACCAGATGCTGATGGAGTTCATGGGGCTGCACCTGCCGGGCTCTAGCTTCATCAATCCGAACACGCCGCTGCGGGATGCCTTGACCGAAGAGGGTGCGCGCCGTGCCCTGTCACTCAGCGCGTTGGGCAATAACTACACGCCGGTTTATCAGGTGTTGGATGAGCGAGCCTTCGTGAATGGCATCGTCGGGCTGATGGCTACCGGTGGCTCGACCAACTTGCTGATCCACCTGATCGCAATGGCACGGGCGGGTGGTATCGTTTTGGATTGGCAGGATTTTTCCGATATTTCCGCCGTCGTCCCACTGGTCGCGCGGGTCTATCCCAACGGTTTGGCGGATGTGAACCATTTCCATGCAGCTGGTGGTTTGGGGTATTGCATCGGCACGCTGCTCGACGATGGGCTTTTGCACCCGGACACCCTGACAGTCGCAGGGCAGGGCCTGCACAATTACACCAAGGAACCCAAGCTGAAAGACGGCGATCTGGTCTGGGAAGAGGGCGCGGGCCACAGCCTGAACGACAAGATTGTCCGCCCCGCCAAAGATCCTTTCCAGCCCACCGGTGGACTGTCACGCCTGACTGGCAATCTGGGCACCGCCGTTATGAAGGTTTCCGCAGTCGCGCCCGAACATCAGATCGTCGAAGCGCCCGTGCGTGTTTTCCATGATCAGGCCGAGGTCAAGGCGGCCTTCAAGGCGGGCGACTTCACCGGGGACGTGATCGTTGTGGTCCGCTTCCAGGGACCAAAGGCCAATGGCATGCCCGAATTGCATTCACTGACGCCAATCCTGGCGATCCTCCAGGGCAGGGGCCAAAAGGTGGCGTTGGTCACGGATGGCCGTATGTCAGGTGCCTCGGGCAAGGTTCCCGCCGCGATCCATGTCTGCCCCGAGGCGCTGGAGGGCGGTGCAATTGCCTATCTCCAGGATGGTGATGTGCTGCGCGTTGACGCAGTGAAAGGCGAATTGGAAATCCTCACTCCGGGTGTGCTGGATCGCACCCCGGTCACTGCGGATCTGTCCGCCAATCAGCACGGGGTCGGACGGGATCTGTTCGCCGTATTTCGCAACAACGTCGGGTCTGCCGACGCGGGTGCTAGCATTTTCGGAGTGTAATCTTCATGTCAAAAACCCAACGAACCCGCGAAATCTGCGAGCTGGCACCTATCGTTCCGGTTCTGGTCGTCGACGATGCCGCGCAAGCCCGGCCTTTGGCCGAAGCATTGGTGGCAGGTGGCTTACCCGCCCTGGAGGTGACCTTGCGCACTCCGGCGGCACTGGATGCCATCCGGGCTATGGCGCAGGTGCCCGGTGGGGTGGTGGGCGCTGGCACGCTGGTCACCCCCGAAGACGTACGCGCCGCAAAAGAGGCAGGCGCGCAGTTCGGTGTTTCGCCCGGCGCAACAGACGTATTGATTGCAGCGTGTGAGGCCGAAGGCCTGCCTCTGCTGCCCGGCGCGGCCACGGCCAGCGAGGCGATGCGCCTGCTGGAAAAAGGCTATGACATGCTGAAGTTCTTCCCCGCTGAGGCCTCTGGCGGCGCGCCCGCGTTGAAAGCCATCGGCGCGCCGCTGCCGCAGATCACGTTCTGTCCGACGGGTGGTGTTTCGCCAGCCAATGCCAGCGATTACCTGTCGTTGACGAATGTCGCCTGCGCTGGCGGCAGCTGGGTTGCGCCCAAACAGATGGTGCAGAGCGGTGATTGGGCCGGGATCGAAGCCCTTGCGCGTGACGCCTCAAAGCTGATGGATTGACGCGGCTTTTTGCTGCGCTAGGTTGGGCGTCAATTCAAACAGGTTGATCCCATGACAAACCATCTCTCTCTTGCGCAGGGGCGCGAATATCTGGCGATTCCCGGACCCTCGGTCATGCCTGACGCTGTGCTTCAGGCCATGCACCGCCCGTCACCCAACATCTATGACGGCGAGCTGATCGAGATGGTGCCGACCCTGACACGCGATCTGAAACGCGTGGCGGGCACGGATCACAACGTCGCCATCTATATTGCCAACGGCCATGGCACTTGGGAAGCAGCCCTGTCCAACGTTATTGCAGCGGGGGAAACGGTGCTTGCCCCGGCCTCGGGCCTGTTCACCCACGGATGGGCCGAGATGGCGCGCGGAGTTGGCGCCGAGGTCGAGCTGATCGATTTCGGTGCATCCTCGCCTTGGGATATGGATCGCATCGCCGATAGCCTGCGTGCTGACACGGCTCATCAAATCAAGGCCGTGCTGGCGGTTCACGTGGACACGTCCAGTTCGATCCGCAACGATATCCCGGCGTTGCGGGCGTTGCTGGACGATCTGAACCACCCGGCGTTGTTGATGGCGGACTGTATCGCCTCGCTGGGCTGTGATCGATTCGAGATGGATGCCTGGGGCGTCGATGTCATGGTGTCGGCCTGCCAAAAGGGGTTGATGACCCCGGCGGGCGTGGGATTTGTGTTCTTCAATGACAAAGCACAGGCCAAACGGGCAACGATGCCGCGCGTCTCGCAATACTGGGACTGGCAGCCGCGTGTGAACCCGCAGGTGTTTTACCAATACTTCAACGGCACCGCGCCGACGCATCATCTGTATGGTCTGCGGGCAGCGCTCGACATGATCCATGCTGAAGGGATCGAGAATGTCTGGGCTCGCCATGATCACCTCGCCAAGGCCATCTGGGCGGCATGCGAGGTCTGGGCAGAAGGTGGCGCGCTTGAGATAAACGTATCCAACCCCGGCCATCGCAGCCACGCGGTTACCGCCTTGCGTCTGACCGATGGGCGGGGAACACCACTGCGCCAGTATACCGAGCGCCAGCTGGGCCTGACCCTTGGCATTGGGCTGGGCATGGAGGATCAGAACAGCTGTTTCCGTCTGGGGCATATGGGCCACGTGAACGGCCAGATGGTCATGGCGATGCTGGGAGGGGTGGAAACCGCCATGGCCGCCCTGAACATCCCGCGCGGCTCGGGTGCGCTTGAGGCCGCAGCTGCCGCGTTGGCCGCTGAACCCTCCAAAGCCCGGGTCAAATCGTGGCCTTCGCAGTGGCCAGCGCCTTTGGCAGAGCTGCAGCAAAGGCATCCAGATCCGTAACCGTACCACAGCTGACGCGGATACAACGGTTCTGTGGGGCGGCAAAGGGCATGCGCACAAATATCCCTTGTGCCACTAACCCCTCAAGCACCGCTTTGGCAAACGCTCCATCGCCACCGCAATCAATCGCCACGAAATTGGTGGCCGAGGGCAAGGGTACCAAGCCGTTTTCCCGTGCGATCTGGCCGATCCGGTCGCGTGCCTTAGCGATCTGTGCCTGAACTTGCGACAGCCAGTTGGCATCCTGCAAGGCCGCCAAGGCCCCCGCTTGTGCAGCCCGGTTCATTCCGAAATGGTTGCGGACCTTGTTGAAAGCTTCGATCAATCCCGGCGCGCCGATCGCATAGCCAACCCGCGCCCCGGCCATGCCATACACCTTGGAAAATGTGCGCATCCGGATCACACGCGGATCATCGGCTGAAACCGGGGCTGCGGTGCCTTCTGGCGCGCATTCCACATAGGCTTCGTCCAGCACCAGCAGGCATCCTGCAGGCAGGGCCTCCATCGCGGCCAGGATATCCGCGCCTTGATGCCAACTGCCCATTGGGTTGTCGGGGTTCGCCAGATAGACCAGTTTTGCGTCCACCTCGACGGCTTTGGCAAACAGCGCCGCGGGGTCCTCGTGATCGTCACGATAGGGCACCTTGTGCAACGCGCCGCCAAACCCGGCCACGTGGTAGTTGAAGGTCGGATACGCCCCGTCCGAGGTCACAACTGTATCGCCGGGGCCAACCAGCAACCGCACGAGATAACCCAGCAGGCCATCAATGCCTTCTCCGACCACGATGTTTTCCGGCTTTACACCGTGATGATCGGCCAGTGCATGTCGCAGGTCGTGGCTTTCGGGGTCACCATATTTCCAGATGTCCGTTGCTGCCATCGCCTCGATAGCGCGGGGGGAAGGGCCAAAGATGCTTTCATTCGCCCCCAGCCGGGCGACAAAGGGCGCGCCGCGCTGACGTTCCTGCGTTTCCGGCCCGACAAAGGGCACGGTTGCAGGCAGTGACAGGGCAAGCGGAGTATAGCGTGGGTCAGTCATGGTGCGAGATAACCCCATACCCACTCGTCAGACAACCATCTGCGACGCGCAGCCAGAAGTGCCCCAACGTTGAGGTGGAACTTGGCAGACCTTCCGGGCATGGTTGGGTCAACAAGATCAGGAGGCCCGCATGACCCGCGTATCCGTCGAGTACAAAGACCACATCGCCCATGTCACGCTGACGCGCGGCGACAAGATGAACGCGCTGGACGACGCGATGATCAAGGCGTTGCTGTCTGCCGGGCAAGAGGTCGCAGCCTCGGACGCACGCGCCGTGGTCCTGTCGGGCGAGGGCAAGAGTTTTTGCGCCGGGCTTGATATGGCCAGCTTTGCCAAGATGGCGCATATGGACCCGACTGAGTGGCTGATGACCCGCAGCCACGGGGATGCGAATGAAATGCAAGAACTTGCCCTGATCTGGCGGCGTGTTCCAGTTCCGGTGATCTGCGCCATTCAGGGCGTTGCTTATGGTGGCGGGCTGCAAATCGCGCTGGGCGCGGATATTCGCATCGCACACCCCGACGCCAAGCTGGCGGTGATGGAGATGAAGTGGGGCATTATTCCCGACATGGGTGGGATGGTTTTACTGCCACATCTGGTGCGCTCGGACGTACTGCGCCTGCTGACCTACACCGCGCGTCCCATCGGCGCGCAGCAGGCGGCGGACTGGGGGTTGGTGACGAAACTGTCAGACGATCCACTGACCGAGGCATTGGCGCTGGCCGAAGACATCGCGGGCAAAAGTCCCTCGGCCATTCGCGCCGCCAAGCGCCTGATCGAAGTGGCCGAAACCAAGACCCGCGCCGAGGTTCTGTTGGAAGAATCCGCCGAACAGGTCGAACTGATCGGAAAACCTGATCAGATGGAGGTTGTGATGGCGCAGATGCAGGGGCGAAAACCTGAATTCAAGTAGCTAGCGCATAAAGGCCCGTCGCGCATCTCGGGCCATGTTGTACCGCATCTCCAAATCGGCGATGCGCGCCATGGCAGCTTTACGTGCATCTGCATCGGTCAACTCGGCGTAATCCTTTCGGGCGGCATCAAGCTTTTTCCTGATCTCGAACTCTTCCGGCAGCACACCGGCCTGCGCCATGATCCGGTGCCCGGCGGCGATGGCCGGATCACTCTGCGCCTCACCCGACCGATCCGGCAATGGTTTGCCTTCACCCTCGAGCCCCTGCAACTGGCCCTCGGCCTGTGCCTTTTTGATCTGGCGTTCGATCAGTTTTCCAAGCGATCCGAGCATGGTCAAACTATATCCCAAGCCGAGTGAGCACCGCTAGCGAATTCGCTTCGTGACCAGATACGCAATGCCACCAGCCAGCAAACCCCAGACTGCCGCGCCCAGACCAAAGACCGAGATACCTGAAGCAGTGATGGCAAATGTCAAAATAGCGGCTTCCCTCTCCGCTGGAACATCAAGCGCTGCGTGGGTGGCGTTGGCAAGCACTCCGATCAACGCAATCCCTGTCAGGGTGCCCATCAGCAGCGGATCAGCATGTACGGCAAACCCGGTGATGGCCACCGCGAATACACCAAACAGGCAATAGAATACGCCTGCCATCACCGCCGACCAATACCGTTGGGCCGGGTTTGGGTGGCTGTCTTCGTTGGAACACATGGCGGCGGTGATCGCTGCAAGGCAGGTGGCCGGCGCCCCAAACGGGGCCGACAGGATGCTGGCCGAACCGACCGAAGAGAACAACCTGCCGGGGGCGGGTGTGTAGCCAAAGCTGCGCATCACCGCGATACCGGGGATGTTCTGCGTGGCCATGGTGACAATGAACAGCGGCAGGCCAATACCGACGGCAGAGGCCAGCGAGAAGGTTGGCATTGTCCAGACCGGTGCGGCGACAAGATGGGTTGGCGTGACGGGCGTGTCGCCCGCATTCAGAACCACAACAATTGCTGCGGCGACAACCGCTGCCGGAACCGCAAACAAGCGGTTCACCCGCCCTGCGATGAACCAAGTCAGGATCACCGGCAAAGCCTGCCAGGGCAGTTCAACAGCGGCCTTGAAGGGCAAGATGCACAGGGGCAACAGAACACCACCCAGCATTGCCTGCGCCAATGTTGTCGGGATGGCCGCCGCCAACCGTCCCAAAGGTCGCCACAGCCCGGCCAGCACGGTCAGCGCTCCCGCGCACAGGAACGCGCCGACCGCGTCAGAAAACCCTGCTGCAGGCATCGCGGACACGGCCAACAGCGCAACGCCCGGAGTGGACCACGCAACGCTGATGGGTTGCCGGTACCACAAGCTGAGACCGATGGCCGTCACTCCCATGGCAATGGCCGCCATCATCAGGCCCGACGCGGAGTCCTGCGCCGAGGCCCCCATGGCCGCCAGTCCCTGCAACACGATAGGGAAAGAGCTGAAGAACCCGACAATGGCGACCACCAGCCCGGTTGAGATGGTTTGGATCGGGGGGAATGCGCGTGCCATCTGAGACCTCGGGGTTATATCCGCCTTTGCTAGCAAGGGCTTGCAAGTGGGGGCAAGGGCCGTGTGTGCAAAAGTAAACCCCACCGTGGCAAACGCGGCGGGGTTTGGGATTTGAGTATTTTTGAAAAGATGAATATTAGGCGATTTCGGCTAGGCGGGCCAGCGCCTCGTTCAGCTTTTCTTCTTCCTCTTCGCGGGCGGCGAGATTGGCCTTGGCTTCGGCAACAACCTCCTCCGGGGCCGAGGCCACGAATTTCGGGTTGTTCAGACGTCCACGCAGACCGCCCAGTTCTTTAGCCAACTTGCCCTTGGCTTTTTCCAGCCGTTCCTTTTCAGCACCGATGTCGATGATATCCGCCAGTGGCAGGCCGAAAGTGGCGCCCGGTGCGGCAATGGAAATCGTTCCTTTGGGTAGGTCGTCGACCTTGGTCAGGCTGTCGATCCGTGCGAGACGCTTGATCAGCGCCTCGTTGCGGTCCCACGCTGCCTGTCCGTGGGCGTCGATCTCGGTCACCAACATCGGCACATAGAGCCCTGCGGGAACCCGCATCTGCGCACGGGCCGAGCGAGTATTTTCAATCACCGAAATTACCCAGTTCATCTCACGATCCGCATCAGCGTCGATCAGGTCGGCGGCGGCGTAAGTCGGCCAGTCGGCGTGGACGACCATCTTGGCGCGGTTGCCGGTTAGACCCCACAGTTCTTCGGTGATGAAAGGCATAATCGGGTGCAGCAGGACCATGCACTGATCCAGAACCCAGCGCATTGTGGCGCGGGTTTCGGCTTGCGCCTTGGCGTCATCGCCTTGCAACAAAGGTTTAGAGAGTTCCACATACCAGTCGCAGACCTTGCCCCAGACAAAGGCATAGAGCCCATTGGCCGCGTCGTTGAAGCGGTAGCTTTCCAGCGCCGCGTCGACCTCGGCCCGCACACGGGCGGTTTCGCCGATGATCCAGCGGTTGACGGCGGCTTTGGGTTTCAAGTCGGCTACGTCCAGTTGCGGCACGGCGTCGGTGAAGACCTCGTTCATCTCGGCAAAGCGGACGGCGTTCCACAGTTTGGTGCCAAAGTTGCGATAACCGGTGATGCGCTCGCGGGACAGTTTCAGCACGCCGCCAATCGCCGCCATCGAGGCGTTGGTGAAACGCAGCGCGTCAGCGCCGAATTCGTCGACGATCTCCAACGGGTCGATGACGTTGCCGGTGGTTTTGGACATCTTCTTGCCCTTCTCGTCACGGACGAGCTGGTGCAGGTAGACGGTGTGGAACGGAATCTGATCGACCACGGCCAGCTGCATCATCATCATCCGGGCGACCCAGAAGAACAAGATATCGAAGCCGGTGATCAGCACATCCGTGGGGAAGTAGCGCTCCAGTTCCTCGGTCTGCTCGGGCCAGCCCAGGGTGCCGATGGGCCAGAGACCTGATGAGAACCAGGTGTCGAGGACGTCGGGGTCGCGCCACACCGGATAGACAAGCTTGGTCGGGTCTTGGTCGACAGCGTATTGAGCAAGGCTTTCAGCGAACTGATGGATCGCTTCCTGTTTGTCTGCGACTTCGATAACGGTCGCGTGGCTCAACGGGCTGGGGATGTTGGCATTGTCGTCGAGGAATTTTTCTGTAACGGCCTCAAGGCTCGCCGCGCATTCCATGACATTTCCACGGTGCAGCATGCCGCCTTCGTTCAGCAAACGGCCTAACTCGACCAGATCAAGATCGCCGTCGTTTTCGTCGTCTTTGAACCCTTCTGCGGACAGGTCGATCCCATACCAAACCGGAATCTGGTGCCCCCACCACAGCTGACGCGAGATGCACCAGGGCTCGATGTTTTCCAACCAGTGATAATAAGTCTTCTCGCCTGACTCGGGGATGATCTTGACCGTGCCGTCTTTGACCGCGTCCAGCGCGGGGCAGACAACCTTTTCGGCGTCGACGAACCACTGGTCGGTGAACATCGGCTCGATGACAACTTTCGAGCGGTCGCCGAAGGGCTGCATGATTGGTTTGCTCTCGACCAGCGGGACCAGCTTGTCGGCACCTTCATGCTCGGGCTTCAGCGCGGTCGAACCCAGACGTGCGTCATCGGCGCGGCACAAGACGGCCAGTCCATCGGCGGTGATTTCTTCGACCACTTTCGCGCGCGCCTCAAACCGGTCGAGGCCACGCAGGTGATCAGGGACAAGGTTGATTGCGTCGATTTCGTTCTCGGTAAATTTACGCCCACGCGCGTATTCCTGCGCTTTCCCTGCTTCGTCTGCATAAGGGGCGCCATCGGCCCGCATCGCGCCTTTGGTGTCCATCAGACGGTACATCGGAATGCCGCCGCGCTTGGCAACCATGTTGTCGTTGAAGTCATGCGCACCGGTGATCTTCACCGCGCCCGAGCCGAAATCAGGATCAGGGTAGTCGTCGGTGATGATCGGGATCTGACGGCGATGTTCTTTCGGACCAACCGGGATTTCGCAAAGTTTCCCAACGATTGGCGCGTAACGCTCATCCGACGGGTGAACCGCAACCGCGCCGTCCCCCAGCATGGTCTCAGGGCGCGTTGTGGCGATTGAGATGTAGTCGCGCTTTTCCTCAAAGACGATATTCCCGTCCTCATCCTTCTCGACGTAGGTATAGGTCTCGCCACCAGCCAGCGGGTATTTGAAGTGCCACATATGACCCGCGACCTCGATATTCTCGACTTCAAGGTCCGAGATCGCGGTCTCGAAATGCGGGTCCCAGTTGACCAGTCGCTTGCCGCGATAGATCAGGCCCTTTTCGTACATGTCGACGAAGACCTTGATGACTGCATCATGGAAATTGGCGGAGTTCTCGTGCCCCGTACGTGGATCGCCCGCCGCACCGGCCATAGTGAAGGCATTGCGCGACCAGTCGCAGGATGAGCCCAGACGCTTTAGCTGCTCGATGATCGTGCCGCCGTATTCGCCTTTCCATTCCCAGACTTTCTCAAGGAACTTCTCACGGCCCAACTCGCGCCGTCCGGGCTGTTGGGTCGCAGCCAGCATCTTTTCCACCTGCATCTGGGTGGCGATACCGGCGTGGTCCTGACCCGGTTGCCACAGCGTGTCGAAGCCACGCATACGGTGCCAGCGGATCAGAATGTCCTGCAGCGTGTTGTTGAAGGCGTGGCCCACGTGTAGCGCGCCCGTCACGTTGGGCGGCGGGATCATGATGGTAAAGCTTTCGTCGCGCGATTTGTTTGCGCCTGCCTTGAAGGCTCCGGCCTGTTCCCAGGTCTCGTAAATGCGGGCCTCAGCCTCGGCCGCGTTGAATGTCTTTTCCATCGCCATGGGGTGCGTCCTGCGTCATCAATCTTGGGTCAGCGCCTGCAATAACGAATGCGCAGGGGAAGGGGAAGGGTCTGCGGGTACTCTGGACAACGAACCGGTGCAGCCTAAAGTCGCCCCTACAGGCCGAGGCAGGAGCATCCAATGGACAAGTTCGGAAAAAGTCAGCCGGTCAAACGGACCGAGGATCAGCGGTTTCTAACCGGGAAGGGGCAGTACATCGACGATGCTGTGCCCGGCGACGCCCTGTTTGCGGCGTTTTTTCGCAGCCAGGTTGCGCATGGGCGGATCACCGCGCTGGATCTGGATGCCGCGCGTGAGGCGAATGGCGTGCGGCTGGTCATGGCGCTGGACGAACTGACTGAGGCCGGGATCGACACGGTTTTAAACGCGGCGCTTGTGTCGAACCGGGACGGCTCGAAAGCGGCGGCGCCGGATCGCCACATGCTGGCTAAGGACCGCGTGCGTTTTGTCGGTGAGCCGGTCGCGGTGGTCATCGCCGAAACGCAGATACAGGCCCGTGATGCGGCCGAGTTGATCTGGATGGAAACCGAGGATCTGCCCGCCAAGCTTGACCTGGAGATGGGAGGCGAACCGCTGCACATCGAAGCTCCTGACAACCGTGCCTTTGACTGGGGCATGGGGGATGAGGCAGCGACCGAGGCGGCCTTTCAGGACGCCGCGCACAGAGTGCAACTGAACGTTGCGGATAACCGGGTGATCGTTACATCGATTGAGCCGCGCGGCTGTCAGGCTGCTTGGTCCGACGGGCGGCTGCACTTTGCCTATAGCGGGCAGGGCGTCTGGGCGATGCGCGGGCAATTGGCGCAGAAGCTGAAGCTGGAACCTGAATTCATTAGGGTCACCACGCCCGACGTGGGCGGTGGGTTTGGCATGAAGGTGATGCCGTATTCCGAGTACTTCTGTGTCGCCGTCGCCGCGATGAAACTGGGCCAACCCGTTCACTGGATGTCGGACCGATCTGAGGCGATGCTGTCTGATCACCATGGGCGCGACCTGACTTCGCTGGCTGAGCTGGCTTTTGATGAAGACCACCGAATTACCGCTTACCGCGTGCATAGCAAGGTCAATCTTGGGGCCTATAACAGCCATTTCGGTCAGGCAATCCAGACAAATCTGTTCAGCAAAGTTCTGATGGGGGCCTATGATGTGCAGACCTCTTATCTGCGGGTCGAAGGGTTCTTTACCAACACAACGCAGGTGGACGCTTATCGCGGCGCTGGTCGGCCCGAGGCTATCTATGTGCTTGAACGGGCTATGGACCGCGCCGCGCGTGAATTGGGCGTCGATCCGTGGGAGTTGCGGCGCAAAAACTTCATCCGGCCTGAAGCTTTCCCTTACAAAACGACGACTGGTGAGGTCTATGACGTCGGCGATTTCGACATGGTCCTGAGCTGCGCGAGTGAACAGACATTAGGTTTTGCTGCCCGTAAGGCGGCTGATGCCGAACGCGGCCAGATCCGGGGGCAGGGCATCTGTTACTATATCGAAAGTATCTTGGGCGACCCTTCCGAGAACGCAAAGATCGCATTCTTCGAGGATGGCACCGTGAACCTCTATGTGGGGACGCAATCAAACGGCCAGGGCCATGAGACGGCCTATACCCAGTTTTTGTCGGATCAGATCGGTGTTCCGTTGGAACAGATCAATGTCATCCAGGGGGACAGCGATCAGTTACCTGCCGGAGGAGGGACAGGAGGATCGCGGTCCGTTACAGTCCAAAACACGGCCACCCTGGCCACAATCGACGTCATGATCGCCGCATTCGCGCCTTATCTGGCCGATAAGATGGGCGTCGAGGAGGCTGACGTGAATTTTGATCACGAAACATTCCGCGCACCAGGGTCGAACCTGACGCCTACATTGATCGAAGCGGCCGAGATGGCCCGCGCCGATGGCCGAACCGATCTTTTGCAACATGAGGCGCGCATTACGCTGGACGCACGCAGTTATCCGAATGGCGCACATGTTGCCGAAATCGTTATTGATTGTTTCACCGGTGAAACATGGGTCGACCGCTACACCGTAGTTGACGATTTCGGCAATCTTATCAACCCGATGTTGGCCGAGGGGCAGGTGCATGGCGGCGTGGCGCAGGGCATTGGTCAAGCCCTGTCCGAGCGTGTTGAGCATGATGCGCAGGGGCAACTGCTCACGGCTTCGTTGATGGACTACGCCTTGCCCCGTGCGTCTGAGATACCCATGATAAAGTTTACCTCGGCGCCGGTTCCGTCAACTTCGAACCCAATGGGTATGAAAGGATGCGGAGAGGCCGGCACCGTGGGCGCGCTGGCCGCTGTGGCGAACGCGGTGCAGGACGCGCTTTGGGAACATGGGGTACGGCAGGCGGATATGCCATTCACACCCCTAAGAGTTTGGGAATTGCTGACGCATGGTTCTGTCACGGCTAAGTAAAAAGATACTTGGATGGCTCGGACGGCCTTTGCGGTCCGAACATTCGGCCGAGGCGCTGCACCGTGAACCTATTAGTCATGTCATTATCCTTGACGGCACCATGTCGACGTTGGAGCCGGGGTTTGAAACTCATGCGGGTCAGACCTACCATCTGTGCCGCGAGATGGGCGGCAAGGTCTCAGTCTTTTACGAATCCGGTGTGCAGTGGGAAAGCTGGAAAACCTCTCTGGACGTGATGATGGGGCGCGGCATCAACCGGCAAATCCGGCGGGCCTATGGCTATCTGGCGTCACGCTACAAACCTGGTGATAAGATATTTTTCATCGGCTATTCGCGCGGCGCTTACGGCGTGCGCAGCCTTGCGGGCGTGATCGACATGATCGGTCTGCTCAAGGCCGAACACGCGACCGAGCGCAACATCAAGCAGGCCTATCGCCACTATGAATGTACGCCTAGCGGCGAGGCAGCCTGTGAGTTCCGCCAAAAATTCTGTCATGACGAGCTCGCAATTGAAATGATCGGTGTCTGGGACACTGTCAAGGCGTTGGGCTTGCGTCTTCCGCTGCTGTGGCGCTGGGCCGAAGATAAGCACGCGTTTCACAACCATGAGCTTGGCCCCGCCACCCGCCATGGCTATCACGCTATGGCGCTGGACGAGACGCGCGAGGTGTACGAGCCGGTTCTGTGGAAATGTACGCCCGAGTTTAAAGGCCACGTTGAACAGGTCTGGTTCCGTGGAACACATGGTGACGTGGGCGGGCAATTGAATGGGTTTGAAGAGGCGCGTCCCCTTAGCAATATTTCCCTGATCTGGATGCTGGACAAGGCCGAGCAGCATGGATTGCCGCTGCCCGAAGACTGGCGCGACCGGTTCCCAACTTCAACTACTGCAACTTCGGTCGGGACCTGGCGGGGGTGGGGCAAGGTTTTCCTGCTGCGCAAGCATCGCAAAGTCGGGATGGACCAGTCCGAGCAACTGCATGTCTCGGTCGCCCCCGATGAACTGCCGGGTTGGGTACCGATGCCGGATTCGTCCTCGCACCCGGCGCAATAGGTCAATCGAACAGAGTTTGGGATTGGTCTGTTGAATGGGCGCGGAACGCTGCTGTGACATCCGCGTGAATATTTCGTGCCAAAGATAGTGCAGGTATTTTGTCCGGGGGAAAGAAGGCCGCGTCGCTGGTCTCGGCACCCGGCTGCGGGGCGTCCGTGCCATCCTCATCGCACAGGAAGAAAAGTTTATAAAAATCTCGCGAATCCGGCGGGTAGGGATGCCGTGCCTTGTGGCGCAGAGCATAGAGGTGTCTGGCACGGACCTGCAGCCCAGCCTCTTCCCAGACTTCACGTTCCATATTTTCCGCTGGAGAGCTGCCAATGTCTGCAAAACCACCCGGCATGGCCCACAGCCCGTCTAGTCGTTCGCGGACCAGCAGAATGCGGCCATCACGGATTACAGCGCCGCGAATGTCGATGCTGGGCGTGGCATAACCACCGGCATGATCCGAGATCAGCCCCTCGATCCGCGATAGGGGCACCCGGCCCAAATCGGCCAGCATGGCGCGGGCCATGGCTGCGATCTCGTCATAGCGTTCGCGATCAAATGGGTCTTTGGTGAAATGCTGGCCGGTTTCGGCCAGCGCCAGCAAGCGTTTTGCCCGGGTCAGCCAGGTATCCTCCAATGCAGTCGGATCCTGGCGCATCTGCTTTACCGCCGACGGTCGCGGCGCGAGCTCATGGGTTGGAAGGCCACGCCCACATGCGCTTCGCAATAGGGTTTACCGGCTTCAACTGGCAAGCCGCAGAACCAGAAATCTTCGGTCGCGGGGTCGCCGACGGGCCATTTGCAGGTCTTCTCGGTCAGTTCCATCAACGTCAGTTTCTTAGCCTTCTTCTCGATCTCATTGACCTTGGCCAAAGCCTCGGGGCTGATTTCGTTGGCCGAAGGCTGTGGCGGCAGCGGCTGACCAGCCGGAATGATCTGGCGGCGGGCAGGCACAGCGGGCTTGGCCTCGGCCGCAGGCGCGGGGGCAGGGCGGGCCGGTTCGGTTTTGGGTGCCGGTTTCGGCTTGGCCTCGGCCTTAGGCGCGGGGGCCGGTTTTTCCTTGGGCTCGGCCTTGGCCGGGGATGCACCGGTGGCACGGTTCGACAGGCCCAGACGGTGCACCTTGCCGATTACGGCGTTGCGGGTCACCCCACCCAGTTCCTTGGCGATCTGGCTGGCCGACTGGCCTTCGCCCCACATTTTCTTCAGCAGCTCTACACGCTCGTCAGTCCAGGACATCATTTGCCTTTCAAAAGCGGAAAGCGGCCCCGGATTCGGGCCGCCTTGGGAAATCGTCTCAGCCCCCTATTCTAATCACTGCGCCCCGAGTTACAAGCAGTCTTCGAATCAGGTTGAGGTCAGATGATGCAGATACCCCTTGAGCAGAACGAACACCGTTTCGGAGCGGTCAATTGGATGGGTCTTTATACGTTGGCTCAGCGCGAAACATTGCGTTTTCTGGCGGTCTGGACCCAGACCCTGTTGGCGCCGCTGGTGACCGCAGGTCTGTTTCTGCTGATCTTCAACATCGCTATTGGCCCCAGCCGACCCGACGTGATGGGGGTGCCGTTCCTGACATTTCTGGCGCCAGGTATCATGATGATGACCGTGATTCAGAATGCTTTTGCCAACACCTCGTCTTCGATGGTGATTGCCAAGGTACAGGGCAACATTGTTGATACGTTGATGCCACCACTGTCTCCGTTGGAAATTCTGTTGGGCTATCTGGCGGGAGGCATCGTGCGTGGTGTTCTTATCGCCTGTGTGGTTGCCGTTGCGCTGGCGCTGGTGCTGGGGCTGGTGCCGCGAAACCCGTTGATTGCGCTGCTGTTTGTTGTTCTCGGCGGTGCTTTCATGGGGGCGTTGGGCCTGTTTGCGGGAATATTCGCCAACAAGTTCGATCAAATGGCGGCGATTACCAATTTCATCGTCACGCCGCTGGCCTTCCTGTCGGGTACATTCTATTCGGTCGAGGCATTGCCACCTGTTCTCAACCGCCTCAGCCACGTGAACCCGGTATTCTACCTGATTGATGGGTTGCGAAATGGCATGATCGGGGTGTCTGACAGCTCACCCGCACTGGGTTTCGCGGTTTGCAGTGGCGCAACGTTGATTGTCTGCGCCATTACCTGGCAGATGCTGCGAAAGGGATACAGGCTGAAAGCATGACGGTGCAGGTTTTGGATCCCGAAATCCCAAAAAACGCCGAGCTAGGCGATTCTGACGCGTGCCTCGCACCAGACAAGGATTAGTCCGCCCGTCAGAATGATTGCAGAACCGATTTGGCTAACCACATCCGGGATAACGCCAAACACCGCAAAGTCATAGAGGGCGGCAAAGATCAGTGTGGCATAGCTGATTGGCGCCACAAAGGATGCATCCGCGCGCGCCATCCCGTTGACGAAACAGGCTTGGGCACAGGCCATCAGCACCCCGATTGCCACCAGCGCGATCCATTGTTCGGGCGTTGGCATCTGGAACACAAAGCTGACCGCGACCGAGGCGATGGTCAGCCCCATCGCATTGTTGATCAACAGAATCTGGATGGGAATTTCACGGCCCGAAAGCTTTTTGATAAAGATTAGCTCCATCCCGATCACAGCCGCCGCCGTCAGGGCAAGCAACGCCGCAGGTTGGAAGCTGGCCGGTGTCGGACGTAGCAGGATCAATGCACCGGTCAGAGCAACAGCAGCGGCCAGCCAGCGCCACGGCCCAACGCCCTCTTTCAACAGCGGGATGGCCAGGACCATGCCAAAGACGGGGTTCAAAAAGGAAATCGCAGTGGCATCCGAGATCGGGATGAACGCGACCGAGGCGAACATCAGCGTAATCCCCACCCAGCCAAAGCTCGTCCGCCCAATATGCAACCCCCAATGCGGGCGGCTTAACCGTGGGCGCAACACGCCCACCGCGCTGACGATCACCAGAAAAGCGAACAGGAACCGCCCGTGGCTGATCTGCAACGGATGCAACGCCGGGCCTAAGGTATTCGTCCCCAACGCTTTGGCCAGAAGTGTGGTGGCGGCCAGAAAGGCGCTGGCGGTGAAGATCAGCAAAGCCGCAAGGGTAGGGTTCTGGCGCGCGGGTGTCATGACCCAGCGGTGCGTCACTGCGCCCTAAATGGCAAGCGATAAAAGCTGAGTTTCAAAGTGAAGTTTCTGATTTTGGAAATTCGGGGTTTTCAGAGGTCAAACACCCGGCTATACGGCCCCGCATGATCAAACACGCACATATCCTGCGACTTCGACGCCGACGCATTACTGCGTAACCGGCCTGTTTGATCCATTGCGCGCTGTAAATCCGCGCAAATCCCACCAAATCTGTTGACGAATCCGGCCTTCGTGTATCACTCACGGGGCTTAACCTAACGAAAAGGATGATCCGATGATCCCGTCCGTTCTGCCGACCTATAATCGCGCGCCCCTGACTTTCGTGAAGGGCGAAGGCGCCTGGCTGACCGAGGCGGATGGCCGACGTTTCCTTGACCTAGGTGCCGGGATTGCGGTGAACGCGCTTGGCCACGCACATCCGGCGCTGGTCAACGCGCTGACTGAACAAGCGCACGCACTTTGGCATGTCTCGAACCTGTACAACATCCCGCAGCAGCAAGCGTTGGCGGATAAGTTGGTTGAACATACCTTCGCCGATACGGTTTTCTTCACAAACTCGGGCACGGAATCCTGTGAGCTGGCCGTGAAAATGGCCCGCAAGTATTTCTATGACAAGGGGCAACCCGAACGGGTCGAGATCATTACCTTTGACGGCTCGTTCCATGGCCGGTCGTCGGCTGGTATCGCGGCGGCTGGATCTGAAAAGATGACCAAGGGCTTTGGCCCGCTGTTGCCCGGGTTCGTGCATGTCACATTCGGCGATCTTGACGGCGTGACCAATGCGATCACGGACAAGACCGCCGCGATCCTGATCGAACCGATTCAGGGTGAGGGCGGCATTCGTCCGGTGCCCGACGCGGAACTCAAAGCCCTGCGTCAGATATGCGACGACAATGGCCTCTTGTTGATTTTGGATGAGGTGCAATGCGGCGTTGGCCGCACCGGCAAGTTGTTTGCCCACGAATGGGCGGGTATTATCCCCGATATTATGATGGTAGCCAAAGGGATCGGCGGCGGCTTCCCCTTGGGCGCGGTGCTGGCCACCGAAGACGCGGCCAGCGGTATGACCGTGGGTACCCATGGCTCGACTTATGGGGGCAACCCTCTGGGCTGCGCCGTGGGTTGCGCGGTAATCGATCAGGTGGCAACGCCTGCTTTCCTTGAAGGCGTGAACCGCAAGGCGGGGATGCTGCGCCAGAAGCTCGAAGGCCTGATCGCCGATCACCCGGACGTTTTCGAAGAGGTGCGCGGTACGGGCCTGATGCTGGGCTTGAAATGCAAGGCGACCAATACCGATGTGGTTAACGCGGGCTATGACAATGAGGTCATCACCGTTCCCGCTGCCAACAATGTCATCCGCCTGTTGCCGCCCCTGACGCTGACCGAGGATGACATTGCTCAAACCATGATCCGCCTCGACAAGGCTGCCGCACAAGTCGAAGCCAGCCTCGAATCCGCGTAATCCTCATCTTTTTCTAAATACTCCGGGGGGCCGGGGGCAGCGCCCCCGGCGACCGACAGCCAAAAGCGAAACGATATGAACCATTTCCTCGATATCCACAAAACCGATGCAGGCGATCTGCGGACGATGATCGATCAGGCCGGCGAAATGAAACAGGCCCGTCTGGGTCGCCCCAAAGCCGCGCAGGATGATGATCAGCCGCTCAAGGACCGCATGGTCGCACTGATCTTTGAGAAACCCTCGACCCGAACGCGCGTGTCCTTCGATGTGGGCGTACGGCAGATGGGCGGGCAGACCATGGTGTTGTCGGGTAAGGACATGCAACTGGGCCACGGCGAAACCATCGCCGACACGGCCCGTGTCCTTTCGCGTTATGTCGACATGATCATGATCCGGACGTTCGATGAAACCATCCTGACCGAGATGGCTGAATATTCCGACGTGCCGGTGATCAACGGCCTGACCGACCGTACGCATCCCTGCCAAATCATGGCTGACGTGCTGACTTTTGAAGAACATCGCGGGCCGATCAAAGGAAAAAAAGTGGTCTGGACCGGAGACGGCAACAACGTCTGCGCCTCGTTCCTGCATGCGGCGGGCCAGTTCGGATTCGATCTGACCTTCACCGGTCCCGCTCAGTTCGACCCCGAGGAAGAATTCATGGGGTTCGCCCGTAAGAAGGGTTCGAAAATCGTGGTCGAGCGTGACCCTTACAAAGCGGTGGAAGATGCCGATCTGATCGTGGCCGATACTTGGGTCTCGATGCACGATTCCCAATCGGCTAAAGAGCGTCGTCACAACCTGCTGCGCCCCTATCAGGTGAATACCGAGTTGATGTCTCATGCCAAGCCGGATGCGCTGTTCATGCATTGCCTGCCTGCGCACCGCGAGGAAGAGGCGACATCCGTGGTCATGGACGGACCGAACTCGGTAATCTTTGACGAAGCTGAAAACCGTCTGCATGCCCAAAAGGCGGTCATGCGCTGGTGTCTGGGCGTTTAACTGCGCCGCCGGATATCCCACACACGCAATCTGGCGAGCGTTCGGACGCTCGCCAACAGAACCAGAACGCAGAGGGCGGTTTTGGTCATGATCTCCATCGTCCCTTCAATCAGCATCGCATGCACGACACTACCGACAATGGTTATGGCGGCTAACCCTGTGTGACCCAGCCTCCAGATACGGTACCGCAGGGCCAGACGCTGCCGAAAGATGCCCAGACAGGCGGCAGCGAAGGCGGCCCACATCGCAACGACGCCCCAGGCTGAAAACGGGGTGGGTGAGACGAGCAGCAACGCATCCACAACATCCGGGGGGCTGGTGATCCACAAGCCGCCCACATGCACCACAAGGGCGATGATCAGAGTGATGCCAACCCGTCGATGCCAGCGCCGACTGGCCAAAGGCAGTAATCCAGGCAAGTCGCGACCGGCCAGCAAGGGTTGCAGCAACAACAGCCCCATACTCAGCACTCCGGCAAACCCGGCAACGATGTAGACTGGGTCGCGCCACGCCAATAAAGGGCTATGCGCCGCCGCAATCAGCGGCACAGCTATGGCGGCGATCACTGCCGCCCAGATCAAAAGGCTGCGGATCACGTAAATCAGGCGGGTTGTAGGACGAAATGCGCGGCAAGGGTCTGGTCTTTTGAACTTGCCATGATCGGACGCAGGAATACCGTCTCAAACTCGCCGCTGTCATAGGCCAGATGCCCGTGCGGCTGGCCAAAGGCGGGCACGATCTGCGGCATCTCCAACCGGAACTCACCATTGGCGTCGGTCAGTGTAGCACCATGGCTTTGCGGATCCCGCTCATGCCCTTCGGTTGTATGAGCCCAGATTTGGATGCGCTGGCCGGGCAGGGGGGCACCATCCCCCGCGCGTCGTACCGTACCGGTCATCCAGAACCCGCCGCCGCCGATCCGGTCGACGATGGCTGCGCCGGGGCGGTAGTTGTTCGACCCGCCGCGCATAGACGGTGTCGGTGCTAGCCCAGCAGCGCGCGCGGGCATCCGCAAGCCCGAACCGCCAGTGACCAGAGCAGCCCCGCCCAGCGCCATTACGGATCTACGAGACAAGTGTGAATTCGTCATGTCGGGACCTCCTGCAAGGTAACATCCATAGCAACCTGAGCGCGCCACAGCGCAAAGATAGCACGGTTCAGATCAATTCCGAGGCGATCTTCACCACTCTGTGATCACCCCAAGCCCCAGCGAATTTCTTTGACCCTGTGCTGGTTGCGGTGCCATCGTCGGTATAACGATGCGAAAGGCTGAAAAATGGACAAGACACAATCGGTTTCGCCCGACGAAATTGCAGCCTTCAAGCGGGACGGTGCCGTTGTGCTGCGCTCGAAATTCTCGGAACATTGGTTGGACTTGTTGCGCGAAGGTATCAGTGCGGACCTGGCCAACCCGACCGACAATTTCACTCGTCACACCAAGGACCCAGACGCCCCTGCTTATTTCGAGGATTTCTGGGCGTGGAACAAGATTCCGCAATTTAGGGATTTCGTGCATCACTCGCCGTGCGCCCCACTGGCTGCGGGTTTATTGGATGCGCCGTCGATCAACCTTGTGATGGATAACTGGTTCCTGCGTGAGGCCGGATCGACCTCGCGCCCACCCTTTCATCAGGACCTGTCCTATTTCGATTTCGAAGGCACTATGTGCGTCCTTTGGCTGCCTCTTGAACCGGTGACTAAAGAAAACGGCATTGCCTTCGTCAAAGGCTCGCATCTGTGGGACAAGCTGTTCATGCGGGTTCGGTTTGCGGATGGTCATCCCAGTCTTGGGGCCACTGAGGTCGCAGGCCGAACGTATCACCAGCCCCCGGATATCAACGCCGATCCCGGCGCCTATGACTTGTTGCAGTGGGATATGGAATTAGGGGATTGCATCTATTTCGATATGCGAACACTGCATGGTGGTCTGTCCTCGGTCACGCCGACGGAAACAGTGCGTCGGTTTAGCCTGCGGATGACAGCGCCGGACGGGATTATCCGATATCGCGGAGATTGGGCGAAAGACGAACGTGCGCAGTTCGAGGCCGCCGGTTACAGCGAAGGCGACCGCATCGACGGGCCGTTTTTCCCCCGGCTTTGGCCAAGAGAGGCACTTTGAGCAATGGGATGAAATAACATAACATCGAAATTGCACTTAATCTGTGCGAAATGGCGAATACTCAAGCTGAAAATACCGTGTATTCTGCGATGGTGAACGCAACTACATGATCGCAGGAGCGCAGCAATGAGTTGGAACCCGACCCAAAGCCTCGAATCTCTGTCACACAACACGGCGCTGGACACATTGATCATTCCGCGCGCTCGTGATCTGGGCGGGTTCGAAGTACGTAGGGCGCTGCCCTCGAGTAAACGGCAGCTGGTTGGGCCATTCATCTTTTTTGACCAAGTAGGTCCAGCCGAATTCCTGACTGGTGACGGCATCGACGTCCGACCACACCCGCATATCGGTCTTGGGACGGTGACGTATCTCTATCAAGGAGAGTTCGAGCATCGCGACAGTCTTGGCACGCATCAAATGATTTACCCCGGCGAGGTCAACTGGATGGTTGCCGGGCGCGGGGTGACTCATTCCGAAAGGACCAGTCAGAAGACACGAGACAAGAAACACAGCCTGTTCGGCATCCAGACCTGGATAGCATTGCCCGAAGCGCATGAGGATATGGCTCCGGATTTCGAGCATCACAAGCAAGGTGCGCTGCCACATATTCAGGACCAAGGTGTCAGCGCCCGTTTAATCCTGGGGTCAGCTTATGGTGAAACCAGCCCGGTTACGATGCTGTCCGAGACCTTCTATCTGGACGTGCGACTTGATCCCGGCGCGTCGTTTCCTTTGCCGGATGACCATGAAGACCGGGGTGTTTATGTCACCCAAGGTTCCGTCGAGATCGCAGGCGATACGTTCACACAGGGCCGTATGATGGTGTTCCGCCCCGGCGATCCCCTTTCAGTCAAGGCTGGGCCGCAAGGCGCGCGGTTGATGCTGCTGGGCGGGGCGACATTGAACGAAGAGCGCTATATCTGGTGGAATTTTGTGTCATCCTCGAAGGAAAAGATCGAGGCCGCCACGCGTGAATGGAAAACCGCCGATTGGGCGAAAGGTGCGTTCCACCTGCCGCCGGGTGATGATCAAGAGTTCATACCGATCTCGGATGAACTGGAGCGGACACGGCCAAGGCGCGCACGCTGACCAGACGTCAGGGGGTCTTGTCCGTGCCCTCGTTCCCGGCGATCCTTTGCGCCGGGAGGGATGCCATGAAAATCGTGATCGCGGGTGCAGGCAGTATCGGATGCTATTGCGGGGCATTGTTGGCGCACTCAGGGCATGTCGTTACCCTTTTGGGCCGTGCACGCATATTAGATCCGATCCAAGAAAGAGGACTGACGATTTCGGATTTTTCGGGCCTGACCCGGCATGTGGCCGCGCAAGATTTGACCCTGACCGAAGATGCAACCTGCCTGGCCGGTGCCCAGGTCGTCATCGTGACCGTTAAATCAGGTGCCACAGCGGAAATGGCTGCGCAGATCGCGGAATACACGCCCATCTCAATTCCGGTGGTATCGTGGCAAAACGGTATGGAAAACGCCCGTACTTTGCGCATGGTTCTGTCAGAGCATGACGTGCGCGCCGGAATGGTGCCGTTCAATGTGGTGCCGACTGAACCGGCCAGCTTTCATCGCGCCACCTCTGGTGAGATCGCCATCCAAAGCGGTCCCGGTGCGCTGGGTCAGAAGCTGAGTAGCGCTGACATGCCGGTTGTGGAAAGCGATGATATCGAAGCGGTCCAATGGGGTAAGCTGGTGATCAACCTCAACAACGCGCTGAATGCGCTGTCAGGGCTGGCGTTGAAAGATCAACTGCTGGACCGGAACTGGCGACGCCTGATGGCGGATCAGATGACCGAGGCTCTGATGGTGTTGAACGCCGCGAACCATCCGGTCGCTTCGACTACTCCGCTGCCTGCGTGGATGACGCCGCATATCCTGCGCCTGCCAACGCCGATCTTTTCCAGGATCGCTGCGCGAATGCTGACCATTGACCCCAGCGCGCGCACCTCGATGGCCTTTGATCTGATGGCAGGTCGCCCGACCGAAATCGACAGTCTTCAGGGTGAGATCATTCGCCTGGGCGCGCAAATTGGCGTCGAAACCCCGATCTGCGCCAAGATACGAGATTTGATCGAGGACGCGCCTGAAACCGCGATTTCTGTGGATCAAATTGCGTCTTAGGCCGGATTAGGCGAAGGCCGTCAGGATTAGAAATATTGTCGCTGACATCGCCGCGGCTGCGGGGACCGTGATCACCCAGGCCGCCACGATGGTCATGAAATGTGAACGCCGCACCAGCTTGCGGCGCTGATGCTCTTCCCGGGCCAGCCGCTGTTCGACCGGACGCTGGCGGTTGGAGTGTTTCCACCGGCGATCTGAATGCCATTCGCGATAGAAACCAACCCCAAAAACGCCGCCTACAGCAATATGAGTTGAGCTGACCGGCAGGCCAAGCCAGCTGGCCACGATAACGGTAATGGCTGCGGACAGCGCCACGCAGAAGGCCCGCATTGGGTTCAGTTTGGTGATCTGACTACCGACCATGCGGATCAATTTGGGCCCGAATAGAAACAGGCCGAACGAAATTCCAAAGGCTCCGATCACCATGACCCAGTTGGGGATCGCAACTTTTGCGGCAAAGTCGCCGAATTCCGCTGCGTGTACGATAGCGGCCAGGGGGCCGACCGCGTTGGCCACGTCATTGGCGCCATGCGCAAAGCTGAGGAATGTGGCCGAGATGACCAGCGGCAGGCCAAACAGAGTTTTCAGTGATTTGGTGCGGTTTTCCATCCCCTCGGATTTGTGCCGTACCCAGGGCACCGTGACCGACCAGACCAGGAACCCCGTTGCAAGGCCGATCAGCAGCGCCACCTCAAGCTCAATCTTAACGATCCGCTTAAGACCCTTAACGGCCAGATAGGTGGCAAACGCCGCAGCCATTACGGCCACAAGGATTGGAAGCCAGCGCCGTGCTGCCGCTATTTTATCGTCCTGATATTGAATCTTGGCTTTGATCAGTGCCAGAAACCCAGCCGCGATCAAGCCACCCAATACTGGCGAGATTACCCAGCTTGCGGCAATCGCGCTCATTGTGCTCCAGTTGACGGCGCTCAGGCCCGCTGCGGCGATGCCGGCCCCCATCACGCCGCCGACAACCGAGTGCGTCGTTGACACCGGTGCCCCGACCCATGTGGCCAGGTTAACCCATAAGGCCGACGAAATCAGCGCAGCCATCATTGCCCAGATGAATACATTGCTGGTTTGAACCGAGGCCGGATCGATGATCCCCTTAGAGATGGTCGAAACGACATCTCCGCCTGCCAACAGGGCACCGGCGCTTTCGGCAATGGCGGCGATGACGATGGCGCCGCCCATAGTCAGGGCGTTTGCACCAACCGCGGGCCCCATGTTGTTAGCCACGTCATTGGCACCGATATTGATCGCCATATAGGCCCCAAAGGCGGCTGCCGCAGCAACGATCAGACCGCCATCCGCCAGCCCGAACACTATCGCCGCCGACAACCCGGCCAGCGCAATAAAGGCCAGCGAAATACCAGGGGCCAACAGCGGGCGCGCCACATGGGCGTTGGCATTCTCAACGCGCGAGATACGGTGAAGGTCGCTGTCCAGAGCCTGCCAGCGGGATTTCGAGGTCAAATTCGACATGATCTTTTTTCAAGCAGCCAGTGCATTTCGGCACGCGGCTAGACGGTTTCCCCCCTCGGGACAACAGTTATGTTATCAATTTTTTGCGAAACTATCACACTTGCAGCAGTAAATCGCGCAATTCCGGCTCGTTAACACGATCAGCCGCAGTTGAGGGCGAAACCCAGACCCGCTCGCGTTTGCCAGCTTCGGGAAAGTCATCTTCCAGATCCTGAACATCAACCCGGTAGACACTGGTCAGAACGGGATAGGCCGTGCCATCGTTCAGGATTTTATCGTAAGTATAGTGCCCGATCGGTTCCTTGGAGGGGTTCGGCGCCCGCACGCCTGCTTCCTCCCACGCCTCCTGCAGTGCAGTTTCGGCACCGTCCATGCCATCAACCGGCCAACCTTTGGGAATGATCCAGCGCCCGGTGTCGCGACTTGTGATCAATAGAACCTCTGGTCCGCTTGGGGTTTCACGGGTGCAAAGGGCTGCAAACTGCACCCGTTGCGGGCGCAGGAAAATTGGTCGGGCGACCTCGTCCCAGATTTTTCGCAGCCATTTCGTCATTGGTCGATCGATCCTGTGCTTTTCTTGCCTGAAACGTCGGCACATAACAGTGAAATAGGGCTGATACAAACAATTGCCTGAACCAACTCTATCACGAATGTCGGGGTCGTGGTTATTTCCGCCGTTTGGCGCGCAGGGTTGGGTCGGCCAGTGTCGGGTCTTCGGGCCAGGGATGCTTGGGGTATTGCGCGCGCATATCCTTGCGAACATCGGCGTAAGAGCCCGCCCAGAATCCCGGTAGATCACGGGTGATCTGGATCGGTCGTTGCGCAGGAGAAAGCAGGGTGATTTTCAACGCCTCGCCCCCCACAACCGGATGCTGCGTGACGCCAAACAACTCTTGCAGGCGCACGGAAATCTCAGGCACCGCGCCGCCATAATCAATCGGCACCTTTCGGCCCAGCGGTGTTTCGAACGATCCGGGCGCGCGGCGATCCAGTTCTTGCGTCTGGATCCAGTCTAGCCGGGCGCGCAGAGCGGGCAGCAGGTCAAACCGCTTCCACTCTTCGGCGTTGCGTACGCCCGAGAGCATGGGCAGCAGCCAGTCCTCAAGCGACTCTGTTAGCCCTTCGATGGTAAAGTCAGGCAGATCAGCCCCTTCGGTCCGCACCAATTCAACGCGCGCCGCCAACCGCGCCGCCGCCCCGTCCAGACGCAATCCAAGATCGCGCACGCCATCCAGCATGGCCTGCGCCACGGCATCGTCCGGCACGTCCTTCCACAGACGGTCGCTCAGCGTTATCGCGCCGAACCTTTCCTGTTTGCGCGCCACCACCCGGCGGTCGCGTTTTGACCAGGCGCAGCTGTCGACCCAGCTGATTTGACCGGAAAACAGATCGCGAATTTCGCCTTCGCTGATCTGGGCGGCCATGCGCACCCGTGCTTCGCGCGGATTACCGTCGGTGTCCGTGACCACCAGATAAGGTGCCGCGGCCAGCGTATCGCCGCTGTCCAGCACCACCCCTTTGCCGCCTGACAGAACATAGCGGGGAACGTCACCCTTGCGGCGCTGTCCGATGCGGTCGGGATAGGCCGACGCGGCCATGGCGGCGGGGCTCAGATCACTGGCCTGGCCCTTGGTACGCAGACGTTTGGTTTCGGCTTTGATCCGATCCACTGCGCCCGAATTCACTTGCCAGACGCGGTTGCGTTGAAACGCGCGGATGTCGCGCAGCGCCTCTAGCCGCAGCAAAAGGTCTGACGGCGCGCCCTTTAGCGGATCGCGTTCGGCCATCAATGCGGCCAAAGTGGCGGCACCGGAACCGGCAGACACCAACATATGACCCAGACGCGGATGCAGGGGCAGGGCAGCCAGGGCGCGCCCGTGTTCGGTAATCCGCCCCTTGGCATCCAGCGCGCCCAGCATCGTCAGCAGAGCCTTTGACTCGGCCATCGTGCCTTCGGGCGGCGGTGTCAGAAAGGCCAGATCGCCCGGTTCGGCACCCCACAGCGCCAGTTCCAATGCCAAACCTGTCAGGTCCGCGGCCTCGATCTCGGCCGGAGGATAAGCAGACAACGCACCTTCTTCACCCTTGGACCACAACCGATAGCACTTGCCCTCGGCCACGCGGCCTGCGCGACCGGCGCGCTGGGTGGCTTCGGCGCGGGTTACACGCTCGGTTACCAAACGGGACATGCCCGAACCGGGATCGAACCGCGCCCGTCGCGCTTGCCCCATATCAACCACGACCCGAATGTCGGGAATGGTCAGTGAGGTTTCGGCAATCGACGTGGCCAACACCACTTTGCGCCCTTGATCCACCGGCGCAATCGCAGCGCGCTGGGCGGCAAAAGGCATGGCCCCGAATAGGGGGCGCAGCACGCAGTTCTCCGGCAGGCGCGCGGACAAGGCGGCCTCGGCCCGGCGAATTTCACCCTCACCTGGCAAGAACACCAACACCCCGCTGCCGGTTTTGCGCGTGTCCCTTTCAGCCTGAACAACCAGATCGACCAGAGCGTCCAGCCGCCGTGCCTGCGCCCCCAAAGGGCGGTCCAGCCAGTGTGTTTCGACCGGAAAACTGCGCCCTTCGGAGGTGACCATTGGCGCGCCCATCAACCGTCCAACCGGCTCGGCATCCAACGTTGCCGACATGGCCAGTAGCATCAGGTCATCCCGCAGAGCGCCGGTGACTTCCAAACAAAGGGCCAATCCCAGATCGGCGTTCAGGGATCGTTCGTGGAATTCGTCGAAAATCACGGCGTCCACACCCGGTAAGTCGGGATTGGATTGCAACATCCGGGTCAGAATGCCTTCGGTCACGACCTCGACCCGGGTTGATTTTGAAACCTTGGCTTCGCCCCGCACCCGATAACCTACGGTCTCACCCGCGCGTTGGCCCAAAGTGTCGGCCATCCTTTCGGCAGCAGCGCGCGCGGCCAATCTGCGCGGCTCCAACATCACGATCTTGCCTTCGCACAAGCCCGCCTCGAGTATCGCCAGGGGAACTCGTGTTGTTTTACCTGCCCCCGGAGGGGCCTGAAGAACAGCGCGGCCTGAATCCTGGAGGGCCGCAAGCAGGTCTGGGATGGCGTCTTCAATGGGCAGTCGTGTCATGCGGGCTTTATCCGCCAACGAAACGGCAAGGTCCAGTTCCGCCATGTGCGCGGCGCGAACAGGAGTAGCGCAACCGCTAACAGCGGAGGAACGGCAACACATGGGTGCGAATAATTGGTGTGCGGCGTATTTCCGCAGCGGTCCAGTCTGGACAAACAGTTTGTCGGGGCGGCAAGTAGTCGTGCCGCAACACATCGAGGATGAAATGGACATAGACAGCCTGAGCGACAGGATTTTGAACGGTGAGCGGCGCGCACTTGCCCGCGCCATCACTCTGGTCGAAAGCGGCCGTGAGGATCACCGGGCACAGGCGACCGAATTGCTGGCGCATCTGGCTAAATCCAAACGGCAATCGCTGCGTATCGGCCTGTCAGGGACGCCAGGGGTTGGCAAATCCACCTTTATCGAAAGCTTTGGCATGATGCTGATCGCCCAGGGGCTGCGGGTGGCGGTGCTGGCGGTTGACCCTAGCTCGTCCCGCTCCGGAGGCTCGATTCTGGGCGACAAAACCCGGATGGAACGTCTGAGCCGCGAGAGAAACGCCTTTATCCGCCCATCCCCCAGCCAGTCGCATCTGGGTGGTGTGGCCCGACGTACGCGCGAGGCGATTGCCCTGTGCGAGGCCGCCGCTTTCGATGTGGTGCTGATCGAAACCGTGGGTGTGGGCCAGTCGGAAACCGTTGTGTCCGAAATGTCCGACCTGTTCCTGTTGCTGCTGGCCCCAGCAGGCGGAGACGAATTGCAAGGTGTCAAGCGCGGCATCATGGAAATGGCCGACATGATTCTGATCAACAAGGCTGACGGAGATCTGAAGCCTACTGCCATCCGCACCTGCGCTGACTATGCCGGAGCGCTGCGCCTGTTGCGAAAGCGCCCGCAGGACCCCGAGACCTTTCCCAAGGCTATGACAGTGTCGGCGGTGGAAGAACACGGCTTGGAAGACGCGTGGTCCGAAATGCAATCGCTGACTGATTGGCGGCGTGAAGCTGGCCATTGGGAGGCCAATCGAACCAATCAAGCGCGATATTGGTTCGATCAAGAGGTCCGGCATGCCCTGTTGGCCCGGCTCGAAACACCACAGGCGCGTGCGATGATGGATCGTTTCAGCACTCAGGTAGGTGAAGGTGTCCTTAGCCCATCGATCGCGGCCAAACAAATGCTGACTGAATTGGCGGCAGACTAACCGGCCGGGCAGAGTGGCGCGTTCATCATTTGTCGTGTAAGATCGACGCGAATGCAATTTTGAGTTGTGCGATTGGCTCAGGCGACAGGAACCGTCGAACATGCCCGATATCAACGGGACGAATAACGACGACGACATTGAAGTCACCGACAATACCGGTTCTTTAAACGGGACAACGGTACCCGGACCAATTGACAATATTCGCGCCAGACAGGGCGATGACGACGTAACCATTACCAACAGTACGATTTCCGGTTCCGTGCGGGGCAATCGCGGAGACGACGATATCGTTATCACCGGCAGTACTGTGGTCGGGCAAGTGAATGCCGGAATTGATGATGATACGGTCAACCTTCAGGGATCTACCGTTGGTGATGTTCGGCTGGGGCAGGGCAACGACACCCTGAACATCAACAGCACAAACGTAACGGGCGACGTTCGCGGTGGCGGCGGAACGGACAGCTTGAACCTGCCCGTCGGTACGGTCGTCACCGACGATACGTTTGGAACTTTCACCGTTGCCGAAGGTGTTTCCTACTCGGTCTCAAGCGGCACTTTTATCCTGCCGTCGAACCTACCGTCTGGGCCGTCCGTCTCTTATCAGGCATTCGAGAACGGAACAGGGGTTCCATGCTTCACACGCGACACTGAGATTTTGACACGATCCGGCCCGGTGCTTATCCAAGATCTCTGCACCGGTGACATGATTGAGACACTGGGTAAGGGGTTGCAAAAGATTCGCTGGATCGGGAGGCGACGCTTTGATCTAGACGGATTGAAGGGGAACCCCAAACTTTATCCCATTCGAATTCTGGCAGGGGCGCTGGGCGGCGGTTTTCCAAGTCGGGACTTATTGGTCTCGCGACAGCATCGGATGCTGGTCCAGTCCCCCATTGCCCAACGCATGTTCGACGAACGCGAAGTGCTGATTCCCGCCATCAAGCTAACAGCCTTGCCCGGTATATTCGTGGACAAAGACGTCACATCGGTTGAGTACTACCATCTGCTTTTCGATCAACATCAGGTCATCTTTGCCGAAGGCGCGCCGACAGAAAGCCTGTTTACAGGGCCCGAGGCGCTGAAAACTCTGAGTTCAGAGGCCCGCCGCGAGATTTTTGAGATATTTCCTGAGCTGATCGAAAAGAAACTGACACCGCGGCCCGCCCGCTATATTCCGCGCGGACGGCAGCAGTCGCATCTGTTGGAACGCCATCGCAAGAACAAAAAACCGCTTTTGCAGGCGTGTATCCAACCGCCCGGTGATGCCTGAGCAAAGATTTCGCGCGATCTGTCTTGACCCTTCTGGCGATTCCCACTACACGCATCCAACCAGTTTTCGGGCGCGACTTCGGGTTGCGCCCCTTGTGATTTGGCCGCTGGCATCATGCCCGGCCTCCAGAAACAAAGGAAGAAACCATGTCGCGCCGTTGCGAACTGACCGGAAAAGGCCCGATGACTGGCAACAATGTCAGCCACGCCAAAAACAGAACTCGTCGTCGTTTTCTGCCGAACCTGAACGACGTTACCCTTCAGTCCGAGACCCTGGGTCGTGGCGTCAAGCTGCGCATCTCGGCGGCTGCACTGCGCTCGGTCGACCACCGTGGTGGTCTGGACGCGTTCCTGGCCAAAGCCAAGGACGAAGAGCTGTCGGCAAACGCACTGAAAGTGAAAAAGGAAATTGCCAAGGCGCAAGCCACGGCCTAAGCCCTTTTTCCTTGAAAGAATTCAACCCTGTACCGCAAGGTGCAGGGTTTTTTCTTGCGCGGCCTGCTCCTGAACTGGAATTAAATTTTCAGCCACGGTGATATTGTTCACATACCATGCGCCAGGACTGTTTTATGTTTAGTCATATTCATCTGGCGGAGTTTACCCCCATGTCTTTTAAATTGTCTGATTTCCTCTCCCTGTTGGCTGCCTTTTTTGGCAAGACGTTTGGGACATGCTTTCGGATGCAACGACAGGTGAACAGGTTGCATACGAGCCTGACCAAAGGGTCCGTCAAACGTCCGGGCGTGGACAGCTGACACGAACCCAGTGGTTGCGGGTTTCAGGCGTATTCGATTGCGCTTGAAGCCCGCTTTGAGTCCGGCCTATATCAGGCGCAGGATGAAACCCGTTCTGAACAGATTTCTGCCTTTGGCGCTTTCGCTGCTTGTCATTCTGACAGGGCAGGGGGTGGCTGCATCGCGCGGTATGGACAGGGCGGTGGGGCAGATGGTGCTTTGCACTGGTACAGGCCCGGTGGTGGTCTATATGGACGCCGAAGGCCAGCCGACTGAGCCCCCTCATTTCTGCCCTGAATACGCGCTGACCCTCTTGGGGGCGGTCGTTGTCCCGGCAGCCGCCATGCCCGTTGCGCCAGAACAGGTTCAGCCCGCGCCTTTGCGCAAGGCGGGTAATCTGGTTGCCCTGCCGGTTCCCTTCAGACCGGCGCGCGCGCCTCCGGTTGTGATCTGAAGACACATTTTCTTTCAGACACTTATACAAGGAGAGGTGCAATGTCCCTCAAATCCAAACTTCTGATCACTCTGGTCGCTGCAACGCTGGCAACATCTGCTTTTGCTCAGGATACGATTGCCATTGATAACGCCTATGCGCGCTCCGCAGGCAAAGCAGCCAAGGCCGGTGCTGCCTTTATGATGATCAAAAACACGGGCGAGGCTGACGACCGGTTGATTGGCGTGGAATCCGATGCGTCTGCACGTGTTGAGCTGCATACCCACAAGATTGATGACAACGGCGTAGCTAAGATGATGCACGTCGAAGAAGGTTTTGTCATTCCAGCCGGTGAAACCCACATGCTGAAGCGCGGTGGCGACCATGTGATGTTCATGGGGCTGACTGCCCCATTCGAGCAAGGCGCGACCGTACCGGTGACGCTGATTTTTGAGAAGGCCGGAGAGATCGAGATCGAGGTGCCGGTTGATCTGGAACGTCAGGACGCCGGCGGCCACGGGACACATTCGAACTGAGGCTACGCCTGTCTTCAGGCCGCGCTGCGGCCCTCATCCATGCGTCAGGTCGGGCTTTGCCCGGCCTGTTGCCGTTTCCGGAGGTGGTTAGCGATTGACCACGCGCATGGCGACCCGGTCATGGGCGCGTTTGAACCGGGCGGTCAGCCAGAACATCACCGCCGAGAAGGCCAGGGCCCCGAAGGCAATGGCCCATCCCAGCGCCACCATTCCGCTGCCGGGCCAGAAGATCAGCACCAACCCGATCAGCAGCGCTATGACCCCGGAATTGCGCACTGAGGGCGCATCGGGGTGTTGATCCGACATTTGCCGCCATGCCATCAGCGAGCCAACGCCGATGATCAGGGCCCACGCCCCCAACAAGAAGAAGGTCAGCCGCGCCACGCCTTCGGGCCACAGGAGAAGTACCAGACCGATCAACAGGGCGCCGACCCCTACGCCCCCTATCAATCCACGCCGACCAAAGCCCAGCAAGGTCAGGCCACCATCCACGATCAGAAGCAGACCGACCAGACGCAACAGCAGTGAAATGCTGCCTGTCGGCCAGAACAGCGCAGCGATGCCCAGTGCCCCAGCGAAGATGCCGCGCAACAGGAACGTCCACCACAGTCCCGCGAGTTGATCGCCCAAAGCGTCGCGGCCGTCCAAAGTGCCATCCTCGAGGATTTCCTCGTGCGGGGATTGAGGGTCTGACATGATGCTCTCCCAGCTGGTTAGGCCTTCACTATAAACGGAAAATTCTGCCGGTGTCTGCTGTCATCTCGGGCTGAGCAAGCCATCTACCCAAGATGGGACTGTTTCCGTAGCGGGGCCGAGAATGACCTCATCAAAACTGGAGGCTCCGGTTGAAGGTTCGAGGTTCAGTTCGACCGTGCGGGCGCCGGATTGCAAGGCTTCATGAACGAAGGCGGCGGCTGGATAAACCTGACCCGAGGTGCCGATGGCAGCAAACAGGGTCGCTTCGGCCAGATGGTCGTAGATTGCGTCCATGTAATAGGGCATCTCGCCAAACCAGACCACATCCGGTCGCGCGGTGGCGGCACCGCAGGCAGGGCAGGGTTCGCCCACGGCCATCTCGGGTGGTGATGCCCAGCGGTGGTTGCATGCTGGGCAAAACGCTCCGGCCAACGTGCCATGCATGTGGATCACATGCTCGGCGCCGCCAGATTCGTGCAGGCTGTCGACGTTCTGAGTGACGATCACCACCTCGCCGGGAAAGTCCATTTGCAGCCGTGCCAGCGCGGCATGCGCAGCGTTAGACTTGGCCTTGGCAGCCTGCACGCGCCGGGCGTTGTAGAACCGGTGAACCAGAGCGGGATCGCGGGCGAAACCTTCGGGAGTGGCGACGTCCTCAATCCGGTGTTGTGCCCATAATCCGCCTTCATCGCGGAAGGTGCCCAACCCGCTTTCGGCAGAAATACCGGCCCCTGTCAGTATGACGATCTTTTCCATCTTTGCCCTTCGCGTTACACCTTGGCCCATGACCCACCGTATCCTCTTTGTCTGTCTCGGCAATATCTGCCGTTCTCCTGCTGCCGAAGGCGTGTTTCGCGCCCGCGCGCCGCATCACACTACCGATAGCGCCGGAACCTCGGGTTGGCATATTGGTAATCCGCCTTATGGGCCGATGCAGGCAGCGGCACAGGCCCGCGAAATTGACCTTAGCGACCTGCGAGCCCGGCTGTTTGTAGCCGAGGATTTCGAACGGTTCGATTTGATCATCGGTATGGACGCCGAGAACATTGCAAATATCGAGGCGTTGCGCCCCGCTGGGAGCACTACCCCTGTACAGTTGCTCACCGATTTTGCACCCGAAACGGGTGCCGATCATGTACCCGATCCGTATTACACCCGTGATTTCGACGGGGCGCTGGACCTAATCGAAGCTGCCGTTGAAGGGCTTCACGCGCATCTGCGGGCCTAGCCCATTACTTTCAGTTTATCCGTCAGCCATGGCAGTTGCGCCAACGCCGGGTCGACGATCTGATTGCGCATAAGGCGGCGCATCATGCCCGCGACCTCTTGTGGAACCTGATCGGACCAATCGGTGCGCGTGAACAGGGATATTGTGCGCGAAAACTCTCCGAATGGTACCGGATGGACCGCCAGCGCGTCGTGGAAACGCGCTGCCCGCATATAGCCCAGCGGTGTTGTGATCGCCCAGCCCAACCCGCGTGCGACCATGGCCATTAAGGCAAGATGCGAACCGATCTCGAACCGTTCCTCATATTTCTGTTGCTGCCGCGCCAGATGCGACTCGATCTGGCGGCTGATCAGCTGTTCACGGGCATAGCGCAGAAAGGGCAGGTCCTGCGTGGCATTGTCGACCCCCTTGGGGGTCACCAGAATAAATGGGTCGCGGACCAAGGGATATTCGACCACACCTTCAAGCACTTCGCCGGAATGGGCCGAGACCATCAGGTGCAGGCGTTGCGCTTCCAACTCGGCGAACAGATCCAGGCTGGGCAGGGTAATGAGCTTGAAATTCGACCGTGTCAGGCTGTCGGCCAATAGGGTCGCCAATCGAGGCGTCAGGTCATTGTCAAAGTCGTCGATCAGCCCGATGGACAAAGTGGTGAGGTGCCCCAGGTCCATCACGGTCAACTCGCTTTGTGCTATTTGCAGCTCGGCCAGAACTGACTCGGTTCGTGCCAGAAAGCTGTGCCCGGCCTGGGTAAGCCGCATCGGGCGTCGCCCGTGATCCACCAATTCGGTGCCAAGAGCGTTTTCCAGATTACGCAATTGCTGTGACACTGAAGGCTGGCTGAGCCCGGTGATCTCGGCCGCCTGCGCCACCGATCCCGTCCGCGCCAAGGCTTCGAACACTTCGAGCCCACGCAGGGTCAGCCCTTTCATTACCATTGGATACACCTTTCGCTGCGCCTTTTCTGGGGCGCAGGACGGATCAGGTCAAGGATTCAGAATGCCTTAGCTGCAGATCGCCTGTGCCATCTGGCCAAAGTTCTGATACCGATCCCACAGCGCATCATCGCGCGCAGTTTGCGACATCTTCAACTCTTGCGCCTGGTGGGGGTCGGTGAACCACTTCGCGACGGTTTTCTGATCGCTGCGGGTCAATGCCTGATTGGCCACGCGTTGAATGCAGTTGCATCGATCCCGTGTCGCGGCTGTACGATCAGACGCCAGACACGCCCGTTTGATCTGCGCAGCTTCGACCGGTGCTATCGCCGTCAGAGATGTGGCACAAAGTGCGATTAGGAGGAACTTTTTCATGCTCTTGCCTCGTTTTTGCCTGCCCGGAGTGATCTGACGCCCCTCTCGGTCTGCGGCGGAGTATGAATCAATCGGGTTTGCGGATCAATGGACAACAGCGATTGGAGCAAAAATGCGGCCTCACGGCGTTTTAAGGCCAGTCTTGCCGTGTCTGTTGTTTCCATAACACGCCCCGTGAGTTCGGGAAAAAATAGCCTGTCCGGGTTTGGCTGATCCGCCAAACATGCGGCCAGCAGACTTTCGGAGGCTGCGCCGTTCGCCCGGACGACGTTATGCCGTTCCAGTAAAAAGTGATGAAAGCGCGCCGTTCGATCTGTAGTCAGATATGCGATACCGGCATCCACAAGGCTTATGGCGGGGACAAAAACTTCATTCTCTGCGAACAACAACTCGGCCAATGGATGTGAAATCAATATCCTATGTTGCTGGGAGACTTTGAGCGGGGCAAAGTTGGATAGAACGCCAACGGGAATTTTCACTAGTTTGAAGCGGCCTGCAGCAATGACATCCTGGACACCCGTCCATTGCACCGAAACAAACCCATCATCCTGTGTCCAAACCCTGTCACCCGGCTTCAATGCTTCGATTGGCAGGTGACCCTGTTCCGTTTCAATTAAAGTTCCGGCATCATAGCAGATCGGTGTAACATATTCGCTTTCATCAAAGCTCGGGCCTTCCTGCGTGCTGACAACGGTCAAGGGCACGCCAGCGGGGGGAAACTGACCGGGCCCTCCGATAAAGGCAATCCCCTCAACGGTTCCGTATGCCGGAGAAGAGTTGGTTACGTTGAACGCAACCGCCTGCCAAGTGTTCACTCCATCTGTTAAGGTGATGCCGTACTCAGCCTCAACTCGCGTGCCGTCGGTGAATAGCGTGCCGTCTATCGTCTGGTCGCCATCCAAACGCTGATTTCCATCGTTGTCGGCAAAATTGGTGTCGCTTCCCGCGTCGGTGATGAAGACCTCGGTCGCCGCGCGAGAGTCAATCGTGATCGTCTGACCGATCAAATGTATGCCCGTGCCCTGAGTGATGCCGTCCAACCCCTGAGGCACCGTGATCGACAGTTGGCTTTCACCAAGAACGAAAATCGAATAGTCGGCCAACGTTTAAACTGCTTTCTTGTTAGTGTTCGGGCCAATCAACGGCATAATCCTATCCGTTCGCAAATACTGGGTAAATGCATTTAGGTAGAAAGACCCACTGCGCGCCTATGCTGCAACGCTTCACGGCTTGACGAGACCCAAATCTCCGGACATATCCCAACCCATGACAGACCTCGCTCATATCCGCAATTTCTCCATCGTCGCGCATATCGACCATGGCAAATCCACTCTTGCTGACCGGCTCATCCAAGAGACCGGAACGGTCAAGGATCGCGACATGAAGGAACAGCTGCTCGACAGCATGGATATCGAACGCGAGCGTGGCATCACCATCAAGGCCAACACGGTCCGCATCGACTATACCGCCGACAATGGCGAGCAATACGTGCTGAACCTGATCGACACCCCCGGCCACGTGGACTTCGCCTATGAGGTCAGCCGGTCCATGCGCGCGGTCGAGGGCTCGCTACTGGTTGTGGACTCGACTCAAGGGGTCGAGGCGCAGACGCTGGCGAACGTCTATCAGGCCATCGACGCCGATCATGAGATCGTGCCGGTGCTGAACAAGATCGATCTGCCCGCGTCCGATTGTGACCGCGTGGCCGAACAGATCGAAGACGTCATCGGCATCGACGCGACCGACGCCATTCAGGTCAGCGCCAAGACGGGGCAGGGCATCCACGAGACGCTGGAAGCCATCGTGCAGCAACTGCCCGCACCGCAGGGCAATCTGGATGCACCGCTCAAGGCGATGCTGGTGGATTCCTGGTACGACGCCTATCTGGGCGTCATCGTTCTGGTCCGTATCATGGACGGCACGCTGAAAAAGGGCATGCGGGTCAAGTTCATGTCGAACAACACCCTGCACCATGTCGACCGCGTCGGTGTCTTCCGCCCCGAGATGGAGATGGTCGACAGCCTCGGCCCCGGTGAGATCGGCTTCCTGACCGCTTCGATCAAACAGGTCCGCGACACCCGCGTCGGTGACACCATCACCAATGACCGTAACGGCACCGAAGAGGCCCTGACAGGCTTCAAACCCGCGCAGCCGGTGGTGTTCTGTGGTCTTTTCCCCGTCGACAGTTCCGAATTCGAAGACCTGCGCGACGCGATCGACAAACTGGCCCTGAACGATGCCAGCTTTAGCTTCGAAATGGAAACCTCGGCAGCCCTTGGTTTTGGCTTCCGCTGCGGCTTCCTGGGCCTTCTGCACCTTGAGGTCATCCGCGACCGTATCGAGCGCGAATATGATATCGAGCTCATCACCACCGCGCCGTCGGTGATCTATCACGTCTATATGAAAGACGGCGAGATGATCGAGCTGCACAACCCCGCCGACATGCCCGACCCATCCAAGGTCGACCATATCGAGGAACCGCGCATCAAGGCGACCATTCTGGTGCCTGACGAATACCTCGGCGATGTGCTGAAACTCTGCCAGGACCGCCGCGGCATCCAGCTGGACCTGACCTATGCGGGTTCCCGCGCCATGGTCGTCTATGACCTGCCGCTGAACGAGGTTGTCTTTGACTTCTACGACCGCCTGAAATCGGTGACCAAGGGCTATGCCAGCTTCGACTATCAGATGACCGGCTATACCGAGGATAATCTGGTCAAGATGTCGGTGCTGGTGAATGACGAACCGGTCGACGCGCTGTCGACCATGGTTCACCGCGACCGGGCCGAGATGCGGGGCCGGGCAATGTGCGAAAAGCTCAAGGACCTGATCCCGCGCCACATGTTCAAAATCCCGATCCAGGCCGCCATCGGAGGCAAGGTCATCGCCCGCGAGACCCTCTCGGCGCTGCGCAAGGACGTGACCGCGAAGTGTTACGGAGGCGACGCCACGCGGAAACGCAAACTGCTGGATAAGCAGAAGGCGGGTAAGAAAAAGATGCGCCAGTTCGGGAAGGTGGATATCCCGCAAGAGGCATTCATCTCTGCGTTGAAGATGGATGGATAATTCTGGTTATCCGCCAAATGTAATGTATCGGCATCGCGGTTACACAGATCGCGATTTGGAAGACCCAGAAAAGCGTGCTCGGTTAGAGGATGAATTGGAGGCCGCCCAAAATGGGTGTGTTTGGTTTTCGTCCTTAAATAGCCAAAATGATCCATTTGACACTTTGCCTGTGCTCGTCGATTCTAGGCGAGTGGAGATACAACAGTTATTGAAGGCGTTTCAAAGGGAATACGGTAGAAACGCAATGATTTCTGGAGGAAATCTCGCAGTTGGAGCCAATAATTTAGGTTTCCAGAAAAATAAAGTTAGAGATGCATACTTTGATGCAGAGCGCTTCAAAACCAATATTCGTGAGCTTTTGGGCGAGGCGCGGGAACGGCAAACGATCTGTTGTTTTACGGCCAATCCTTTTAGTTCTCTGATGTGGGCGTACTATTCTGCATCTCATCAGTCCTTTTGTTATGAGTTTTCTTGCGAAAATGAGGATTTGGCTGCGGCTAGGAAAGTCGTTGCCAAAGTAGAATACTTGGAAAGCCGCCCAACCTTGACGACAGTTCAAGCTATCCGTTGGTTGATCAATAGTAGTCGCCGAGCGAATCCACCAAAGCATCGAACTCTAGCCGTTTCGAGTAAAGAAGCAACTATGGTTAATGATGCTCTGGTGCTGTCAAAGTCTAAAGAGTGGGATCGTGAATGCGAGTGGAGGGCTTTGAAAACACAAGGTGATTCCGCGGGTTACAATTCGATTGCACCTTACCAACTAAAGTCCATTGTGCTTGGTGCCAATGCCAGCGAACGACTCAAAGTGTTTTTGATGTCTCGCATTGGCTCAGATGTAGAAATCAGGAATTTAGCGCTCTCAAAACATTCGTATGATCTTGAGTTTGCTTGACCAACCATCTTGGATGAACTCACTTCAGTGGGCTAATTAACAAAAACCGCAGGTGATTGACGTTCCACCCGGCGGCACAGCCGGGCCGCGCTGACCCGCCCCCTTCAAACCGTAGGTTTGCCTCCGGCAAAACGGGCGGCGCGTTTGCGCCTCCCCTTGGGCCGGCGCTGCCCTCAGCTCTGCTGATTGGCCGTCTACACTACCGGTTGCAATTCCAGACAAAGAGATCGAACGTTTCGCGAGTATGTTCAGGAATAACCCCAAAATCGAATTCGCTCTCGTGTGCCTTTGGGTGGTTGGCGTCGTTGCCTACCGCTGGACACGTTATGAACCGTGGTACATCGCCGATACAATTTGTTCTGCCGTAATTGTAGGTGCATCCTACCTGTATCTCTTCAAACGGAAACCGTAGGGCGGGCTTCAGCCCGCCATTCGCCTGGCCGAACCAACGCGCATTAATCGGATGGAGATGGCGAGCTGAAACCCGCTCTACGGGTGGATTGGTGGGTTGAAAACCCACCCTACGTAGGATGGGTTTTCAACCCATCACCCACACTGTGACCCACCTCACAGCCCCAACCGCACCCTCCTGCTACACTTGACCCAACGGAACCCTCTGCAGGAGGCCCAAATGTCCGCATCCATGATCCCCCTTATCGCCCTCGGGTCGGCGGGTCTCTATTCCGTGGCCATGATCGCGATGAAGTTCTGGTGGAAACTCCCCGGCGTGGGCCTCGGCCTGCTGATTGTGGCAACCCTGCTGGCTGGAGCAACGCTGGAGCTTGCCGCGCTGCGTAACGAACGGCTGGGCATCATCTATACCGGCATTCTGGGGGCCGAGGTCATCCTGATCGCCATCGCCTCTTACTTCCTGTTCGGCGAAAACTTCTCTGGTCGCGAAGTCGCCGGGATTGGTCTTGTCCTGGTCGGCACGGCCTTGGCATGGGCCTGATCGCGCCTCGAACTTGCACTTATTCTGACCCAGATCAAGGATCACCCTCAAGCTTGGTTTTAAGGTGCGCGCAAACAGACTGGAAAAACGAGGCACCCTATGCTGACCCTGATGCTGATCCTTCACATCTTTCTTGGTTCCACCTTTGCCGGGTCCGCAGTAATTGCGGTTTTGGCAATGGGTTACACGTCGGCGACGCATATTCTGGTCGCAGCTGTCGTGGGGTTTGTCGCGGCGTTCCCGGTTTCGTATCTGGTGGCTCGCAAGCTCGAAAGCTGATCCGTGGTGCATAGTTCCCCGTTTTAGACGCACACATCTCAATCTGTTATTGTGTCCGCGGGGGACCGCGTTTGGGCGGCTTTATTCTTCGGGTGCCTGCAACGCATGACCCTCAGAAATGAGAGGTTATTATGCACAAATTCTTAACGACGACCGCAGCCACAGTTCTGACCCTAGGCTTGTCCGCAGGTTTGGCCCAGGCCGAGACCTATGACGCCGCAGCCAAGGGCATGGGGACGAACGCGAACCAGGTCTATGGCATCTCGGACGGGAACGCCGTGGTCAAAACGCAGACCGACTATGACAGTTTCGAAGTCACCGCCGGGCACCCGCTGGAGGGGGCAACGGGTTCGTGCTTCGGTGCGCTGCTGGTCAACGGGGCTGCGGTCTCGGGCACCGGGAATTGTGTGTTCGATACCACCTCGGGCGATAAGGCGGTGATGACCTGGACGGCCACGGGCCTTGGTGCGGATGGGGCTTTGACGGGCGACTGGACCGTCTCGGGCGGTTCGGGCAGTTGGGCCAGCGCAACCGGGGGCGGGAGTTTTTCGTCGCTGACCGATCCTGACACGAAGAAGTTTGTGAATACGATCACAGGTAGTATCACAATCGAATAGATCAATCTTCACAAAGGCTTGCGACAGGGGTGCGGGGTTTGACGTGCCCCCGTTCGCTGTGGATGTCTAAGGGGTCCATGAACCAATCATGAAGTTTCCCTCAGGTAAGTTGTAACTGGATCGCGCCCTTCCAATCTGTTGAGCAGGCCAGCATCGGCCCGACAGAAGGAGAGAGCCAATGACCAGATACATGACTGCCGGAGCAGCCGCTCTGGCCACGACCCTCACCCTTGGTACGGCCGCGCTGGCTGATACCGCGCCGGATCTGCGCGGTACCTGGTTGGGCTCGTACACAACCGTTTCACCAAGCCATTATCAACGCGGCGATGAGCCCAGGTTCAATCAGGCTGAATGGATGTTGGATGTCCAGATTCAGGAAGACAACGTGTTCTGGGGTCCCAGCAAATGGCGTCGCGAAGGCGATGCCGAGTGGAACGAAAATGAGGCCACTGGCACCATCAGCCTGGACGGTTCGGGAAGTATCGGGATCATCGAAACCTCGCCCATGATCATCGGCGCAAACGCGTTGATCGACGCCCGGTACGAAGATGGAAAGATCTATGCGGATTTCCGTAGCCTGCGTAACGGAACGACTTACAGCACCGTTCTGGAACGTCAGGTGAACTGAAGCGTTTCTGGCCCGATCGGTCTGTAGGGGGTACTGGCTGCGGTTTGTTGCAGCACGTAATAGGTAATCCTGATCGGGTCGGAGCGCTTCTCAAAAAGCGGAACTATGATCCCCTCGGTGAGGGGGCGGGTCGGGCGGTGATGGTGCCACCTGCGACAGGGCTCGGATTGGTCTATGCCCAAAAGCGGCGTTCCTCGGTACAGGCCAGCCGGGTTTCGCGATCCTTCAGCGCGGTATTGCAGAAAGTGGGCAATGGCGCTCGACCCAAAACTCACATTATGTCCGCTGCGAAAAGTGGGATCGATTCTTGGAAACTTGCCTCTGGGGATCGGTGAATCTCACGGTTGTTACTAATTTGACCGATTAATGGCCTTTGCACTCGCAGAAAGACTGCAAAATTGCGTTATTGTCGGATGATTTTATTTTTCCACCGCCAAGCCAGTGGCACTTCGAAGTTTCCAGAGTTATCCACATAAGCTTCCCGGCACATATCAACATCTTATCCCCGTCTAATTTTCATGCTGCAGTGCTATTTTCTTGTTCGAGACAGGTCCGAATGTAACAGTCTGATTACTGCAACGGTTCTTCGGAACCTAAGCGGGGCGCAAAGGCCAGGGGGTCAGAGCGATGAGAGCGGATTTTAGGATTTGTTTTTCGTTGCAATGATTTACCGGTGGGCAAATGGCTGATCTAGGTTTCGAATTTGGATCAGGCGATTACCCTCTCAGAAGGTCGGCGCGTGCTGTGTGGTGCCAGCAGGTACGACGCAGCGGCTTTGGCCCTTTAGGGGGCCGGGGCAACTGGCTCGGGACGTTCCTCGGACGTGTCGACCCGGCAAGGCGTCAGGAGTATCCGCAAGGATGCATGCATGGACCGCGTCTGCGCACCTGACGCCTTTTCCTTTTGCCGGACATTGGCTTGAAACAGACTGCCACTCTATCCCCTTTAAAAAAGGGAACGGGGTTCTTGTGTGTACACAAGAACCCCGTCGTGTTGTCAGAAATGCAATACCGCGTCTATGCACCTGTGATCCGCAGTTTACTGTGGATCGTGGCCGGTATCAACTATATGTTGCGGTTCCTGCCTCGACCCAGCAATAAATGGAGTGGTTTACAGGTTTTCCTGCACGTCCGTGGCCGCGCCTTGAATCGCGTCGCCTGCTTTCTCGATGTCTTTGCCAGCGCCCTTTGCGGTTTCACAAGCGGTGAGGGTGAACAGGGCCAGGCCAATCAGAATTGCACGGGTCATCGGTGTCTCCATTTGTGTCAGTTATGTGTTGCGTAGCAGTTTTTCCCGAACGGAACCAGAGCTTTGGGTCCCGTATTATTCCTTGCGGATCAACGGACCAAGCAGCGCGGTTGCAACAAAGATCAAAGCCGCCGCACAAACGATGCTGGGCCCGGCTGGCGTGTCGGCCAGATACGCGCCCCACAGCCCGCCCAATGCGGCCACAGAGCCTATGATCGCGGCGTAGAACGCCATGGCTTCGGGTGTTCTGACCAAAGACCGCGCACCCGCCGCAGGGATTACCAGCAAGGCTGCGATCAAAAGAACGCCAACCACCTTGATTGCAACGGCCACGACCAGAGCCATGGCAACGGTCAGCCACATTTCTTCGCGCTTTGGGTCGATATCTGAGGCGTAGGCCAGGTCCGGGTTGAGCGTGGCCACCAACAAGGCTGACCACCTCCAGATCATTAGGGCAAGGATCAATGTGCCGCCAACCCAGATTGTCGTCAAATCGGTTTTGGTGACGGCTAGGATGTCGCCGAACAAAAAGGCGTTCAGATCCAGTCGGACATCCGCCAACAAGGCTACGGTGACCAATCCGGCTGCCAGTGCAGTATGGGCGATGACGCCCAGCAACGTGTCCATGGCAAAACCCTTACCACGCAGCAGCGTCACGGTCAGACCCATGGCCAAAGCGGCAGCGACAATAGCTGGCAGGAAGGGCAGCGAAAACGCAAGCGCCAGCGCAACCCCCAAAACCGAGGCATGCGCGGTCGCCTCGCCCAGATAAGCCATGCGACGCCAAACCACGAAACAACCCAGAGGGGCCGCCGCAATTGCAACGCCAACCCCTGCAAGGGCGGCGCGTACCATAAAATCGTCCAGCATCAGTTGGTATTGTCCTGTGCGTGATGGTGATCGTGATGGTGGGAATGGCTGTGCTTATGTTGATACAAAGCCATGGTGCCCTTGGTGCCGCTGCCGAACAATGCCCGGTATTCAGGTGCGTCAGCGACAGTGTTGGGCGAACCTTCACAGCAAATATGTCCGTTCAGACACAGCACTCGGTCCGAGGCCGCCATGACCACATGCAGGTCGTGGCTGACCATCACGACCGCGCAGCCCAATTCGCGGCGAACCTGCTCAATCCGTTGGTAGAACGCAGCCGCACCGGGTTGATCAAGCCCTTGTGTCGCCTCGTCCAATAGCAGCAGTTGCGGATTTTCCAGCAAAGCACGCGCCAGAAGAACGCGTTGAAACTGGCCGCCGGACAGTTTCGTCATTTGCCTGCTGCGAAGGTCGGGGACCCCGGCAATGTCTAATGCATTGACGGCGTCGCGGGCCGAGATGCGCTTGGGAAGACCTAGAAACCGCTGGACTGTCATCGGCAGGGCCGCATCAAGCGCCAGTTTCTGGGGTACATAACCGATACGCAGGCCTGGCGCGCGTTGCACGGTGCCTTGGGCAGGAGAGACCGCACCAATCATCGCGCGCAGAAGGGTCGATTTGCCCGATCCGTTTGGTCCGACAATCGTGACAATCTCGCCTTCGGAAACCGAGGCGTTCACATGTTCAAGAATGGTTCGGCCATCCACGCGAATGGACATGTCCTTCAGAGAGATCAGCGTTTTTGTCACGGTTGATCCCCAATGCATTCTGGGCACAGACCTTCGGCTTCGACCACAACCCGCTCGATGCGAAACCCCGAGGTGCTGGCCGCAGCGCCCAAACGCCCCTGCGTCAGCTCGGTTTCAGTTTCGGCTACAGCTTTGCAGGATCGGCAGATCAGGAAGGCCGGAACATGGTCATGGGTCGGGTGGGCGCAGGCGGTATAGGCGTTCAGTTGTTCGATCCGGTGGACAAACCCGTTCTGCACCAGAAAATCCAGTGCGCGATAAGCCACGGGCGGTTGCGAACCCATCCCCTCGGCGGACAGGACGCTGAGGATGTCGTAGGCACCCATTGCCCGATGTTTTTCCAGCAGAATCTCAAGTACGCGGCGCCTGACCGGTGTGAATTGCAGGCGCTGCGCTTTGCACTTTGCGTCGGCCTGAGCCAGAGCTGTATGAACGCAATGCGTGTGGTCGTGTTGTCTGAAGCCAACTGTACTCATGGTGACGCGCTCCGGGTATTTTCTGCTTGATATGTTATAACACCAGGCTTATCAAGCGCCCAAAGAATGTGATAACATATCATCTTGGAGTGCGCATGATCCGTTTTTCCCTTTATGTAATTGGTGCCGGATTGGCAGGTCAAGCTGCAGCCGAAGCCCCAAAGGTCGCCACTGATATTGCTCCGGTTCATTCCTTGGTGGCACGCGTCATGGATGGGGTAGGATCGCCAGATCTGATCATCCCGCCGGGTGCTTCGCCGCACAGTAACGCGATGCGGCCTTCTCAGGCGCGTGCATTGCAATCGGCGGATGTGGTGTTCTGGGTCGGCGAAGAGCTGACTCCCTGGATGGCCAAGCCACTGAGTGCATTGTCCGAGGATGCGCAGCTTGTGACTTTGCTGGATACAGATGGAACAGTTCTGTACGATTTTCGCGATGTTACCGAAGAGGGTCATGAAGAGGATCATCATGATGATCACGATGATCACGATGACCACGCCAAGCATGACGACCATTCTGATCATGACGACCACGACGATCATGATGGTCATGACGATCATGCCGAAGACAAACATGAAGGCCACGACGACCACGAAGAAGGGCACGCAGGCCACGACGATCACGGTCATGACCATGACGGAATTGATCCGCATGCCTGGTTGGACCCTGAAAATGCGCGGGTTTGGATTCAGGTAATCGCGGAATCTCTGGCGACCGCTGATCCGGAAAACGCGCAACAGTATCGAGACAATGCACAGGCCGCCGATGCCGAACTGGCTGGCTTGCAGGATGAAATAGCTGCTGATTTAAGCGGCATGCAGGCACGCAGCTTCATCACATTCCATGATGCCTATCAGTATTTCGAAAAGCGCTTTGGCTTGGAAACCTCTGGATCCGTCAGCTTGGGCGACGCCTCGGCGCCGGGACCCGCGCGTCTGGCCGCCCTGCAGGAAAAAGTTACCGAAGATCAGATCGTCTGCGCCTTTGCGGAACCGCAATACGACACTCGTTTGGTGAAAACTGCGATTGAGGGAACGGGCGCCGCAATCTATCATCTGGATCCGATCGGCGTGGCCCTTAACCCTGGCGCAGATCAATATACGGATTTGCTGCGCGCATTGGTCGACGGTTATCAGGCCTGTGCCAACGGATCGTAAAAAGCTGAAAGTTCAGCCTTTTTCCTCGCCACAGAACATGTCGTAGACAAGTTCCAGCATGCGGCGCGGGCGGTCATCCGCCAGACGATAATAGATCGCCTTGCCCTCGCGGCGGGGCGTCACCAGCCCCTCAAGGCGCAGGCGCGACAATTGCTGGGACACGGCAGCCTGACGCGCCGATAACAATTCTTCCAATTCGGTCACGGATTTTTCGCCAGACACCAGGTGGCACAGGATCATCAGGCGACCCTCATGGCTGATGGCTTTCAGAAAATTCGACGCGCGCGTCGCGTTGTTGACCATCTTGTCGAACGACTCGGGAGGCATATTTTGCGAAAGCTGGGGAAGGGCCATCGTTTGTTTCCTTTTCTACGCGTAAGCGGGGTGGGTGTTGTTTTGAGCGGATCCGATACGCGTTATGTTTGGTTACATATTATGATCATGTATTTCCATATGCACGGATCAAAATGATGTGATGTGACAGCGATGAGATTTGATGGACATCACCGCGATAACTTTGGCGACAGCGGGATTGGGCCTTAAAACACGGCGATAGGGGGTGAAGTATCCGGTCCCCCTTGCAGCCCCCCGATGGCGACACTAAGACTCGGGTAACGTTTCTTCGGGTAATGTCCCGATCCATAGCAAAGCAGGCAGGTTCAGAATGTTCGATCCAGTTGATACCTATATGAATACGCTCGTCCCAATGGTGGTCGAGCAGACCAGCCGGGGCGAACGGGCCTACGATATTTTCTCGCGCCTTTTGAAAGAGCGGATCATTTTCATCAACGGCCCGATCCATGACGGGATGAGCCATCTTGTCGTGGCGCAGCTGCTGCATCTTGAGGCGGAAAACCCCAGCAAAGAGATCTCGATCTACATCAACTCGCCAGGTGGAGTGGTGACCTCGGGTTTGTCGATTTACGACACAATGCAGTATATCAAGCCGAAATGTTCGACATTGGTAATCGGTCAGGCGGCCTCGATGGGGTCGGTTTTGCTGGCTGGTGGCGAAAAAGGCATGCGGTTTTCGCTGCCCAACAGCCGCATCATGGTCCACCAGCCCAGCGGCGGGTATCAGGGTCAGGCCAGCGACATCATGATTCACGCAGCCGAGACACAGAAACTGAAGGATCGCCTTTATGACATATACGTGCGTCATACGGGCCAGACCAAAAAGGCAGTTGAAAAAGCACTTGATCGTGACAATTTCATGAGCCCGGAAGAGGCGAAAGATTGGGGTCACATCGACGAAATCGTTGAAAACCGCGCCAAATTGGACGGCGACGAGGCCTGAGTTTAAGCCCCCGGGCCGGTGGTGCGGGGGCGCATTTTGAGATTGTAGCCGTCTCGGTGCTGGCCTAAGCTGCACCAACAGGTGGCAAGCGCGGTTCAGGATGGGCCGCAGGGACGAAGCCCGAAAGGTAGAACATGGCGACGAATTCAGGCGGTGACGGCAAGAACACGCTCTACTGTAGCTTCTGCGGCAAGAGCCAGCATGAGGTGCGCAAGCTGATTGCCGGACCGACCGTGTTTATCTGCGATGAATGCGTCGAACTGTGCATGGACATCATCCGCGAGGAAACCAAGGCCAGCGGTCTGAAGTCCTCGGACGGGGTTCCGACACCGAAAGATATCTGCGAGGTTTTGGACGACTATGTGATCGGTCAGGCGACGGCCAAACGGGTTCTGTCGGTTGCGGTTCACAACCACTACAAGCGTTTGAACCACGCCCAAAAGGCGGGTGGCGATATTGAGTTGGCGAAATCCAACATCCTTCTGATCGGCCCAACCGGTTGCGGTAAAACCTTGCTGGCGCAGACATTGGCTCGAATTCTGGACGTACCGTTCACCATGGCAGATGCCACCACGCTGACCGAAGCCGGTTACGTGGGTGAGGATGTCGAGAATATCATTCTCAAACTGCTGCAAGCCAGCGAATACAATGTCGAACGCGCGCAGCGCGGCATCGTATATATCGATGAAGTCGACAAGATTACACGCAAGTCCGAAAACCCGTCGATCACGCGCGATGTGTCGGGCGAAGGCGTTCAGCAGGCGCTGCTGAAACTGATGGAAGGCACCGTGGCCAGTGTTCCGCCGCAAGGTGGTCGTAAGCATCCGCAGCAGGAATTCCTGCAGGTGGACACGACGAATATCCTGTTCATTTGCGGTGGTGCGTTTGCGGGTCTGGACAAGATCATCGCGCAACGTGGCAAGGGCTCGGCCATGGGCTTTGGTGCTGACGTACGTGACAATGATGAACGCGGTGTGGGCGAAATTTTCAAAGATCTGGAGCCCGAAGATCTGCTGAAATTCGGTCTGATCCCGGAATTTGTCGGTCGTCTGCCGGTTTTGGCAACGCTGGAAGATCTGGATGAGGACGCGCTGGTTACCATTCTGACCAAGCCCAAGAACGCTCTGGTCAAACAATATCAGCGCCTGTTCGAACTGGAAGATGCCGAGCTGGCGTTTACCGACGACGCGCTGAAGGCGATTGCCAAGAAGGCCATCGAACGTAAGACCGGCGCGCGCGGGCTGCGCTCGATCCTCGAGGACATCCTGCTGGATACGATGTTCGAACTGCCCGGCATGAAAAACGTGACCGAGGTTGTGGTCAACGAAGAGGCTGTGTCGTCCGACAAGCAGCCGCTGATTATCTACGCGGACGCGGCGGAATCTGCCTCGGCCGGTTAAGTTCAAAACGAATTAGCAAACACGGCGCGGCATGGACCGCGCCGTTTTCTTTTGGAGGCATCATGACGATCAAACGTATCTCCTCGGGCGGAGAATTCGAAGCCAAAATAGGCTACTGCCGTGCGGTGGTAGCCGGTGACTGGGTTCATGTGGCTGGGACGGTCGGGCAGGGCGATGATGTGACCCAACAATGTCGTGCAGCACTGGTGACAATCGAAAAAGCCCTGAGCGAGGCTGGGGCCAGCTTTGCTGATGTTGTTCGCGTAACATACATGCTGCCGGACCGTGCCGAATTTGAACCCTGCTGGCCGATTTTGCGAGAGTATTTCGGAGAAAACCCTCCGGCCACATCCATGATCGAATGCGGTTTGATTGATCCGAAGTTCCGGATCGAAATCGAAGTAACGGCTTATTTGCCGGAATAGTGAGTGCAACCTTTGTGACACTGGACCTTGGCGTGCCTTTGGTCCATATCTGCGGGGGACAGAAATGCCGGAGGCAGCCGATGGGAATCCTGAACACGCTATTGCGGGCCGTAACCTGGTGGAACGGGGCCACTCTGAACACGCAGATTTATACCGCGCGCAAGGGCGTCATGGTCGGTGAGGACAACGAAGGCAACGTGTTCTACCAAAACGCCGATGACAGTAAGCGCTGGGTGATTTTCAACGGCGAAGCCGAGGCAAGCCGGATCGATCCGGATTGGCACGGTTGGCTGCACCGTACCTGGGACGAGCCGCCAACCGACAAACCGTTACAGCACAAATCCTGGGAAAAGCCCCATCAAGAAAACCTGACGGGTACCGCACTGGCTTATGCACCCGCGGGATCTCTGCGTCGGCAAGATCCGATCGAGCGCAAAGATTACGAGGCCTGGAGCCCGGAATAAACGAGGCGAGCAATGTCTACTTACAATGTGACCGAAGTTCTTGTCGGCGGGGCCGTATTGGCCTGTGCCGTTGCCTTTGGCGTCTATGCGAGCCAATCCACCGGTCTGTCGCAAGGCGGTGAAGGGTATCAACTGGGGGCCTCCTTCCGGTCGCTGGAAGGTGTCGGTGTCGGCACGGATGTACGTCTGGCCGGGGTCAAGATCGGCACGGTAACCGGTGTTACCCTAAACGCAGACACCTATCGTGCGGACACGACATTCACGATCCGGGACGGTATTCTGGTGCCTGATGACAGCGCCATCGTGATCTCTTCCGAAGGGCTGCTGGGCGGCAATTTCGTTGAGGTGATGCCCGGTGGTTCGCCTTTCTATTTCGAGCCGGGCGATCAGGTCGAAGATACCCAAGGCGCGGTGAGCCTGATCTCACTACTGGTCAAATTCGTGGCCGGGGATAGCGGCGAATGAGGCGTTTCGCCCTGATCGCTGCGCTGCTGGTCGCCTCTGGCGCATCAGCTCAGGAAAAGGTTCAATCCGCCCCCGGAGCAATCCTGCGGGGCCTGGACAAAGTCAGCGGCCAAACCGTCGATGTCGAAATGCAAAACGGTCAGACCGGAGAGGTATTCGGTCTGGATGTTGCATTGGGGGATTGCCGCTATCCTGTCGAAAACCCGACAGGTGATGCGTTCGCCTATCTGACGATCTGGGAAAAAGGTAAGTCGGATCAATTGTTTGACGGCTGGATGATTGCAACGTCTCCAGCCCTGAACGCACTGGATCATGCACGCTATGACGTCTGGGTGATCCGCTGTATTACACCCTCGGGCGACTGAACCAAAGGCGTGGTAAAATCTGCGTTGGCGTTCAATGCCTCGTCCAATTCCTGACGGTATTGCGAGCGCGGAATTTCGATTGCACCCAAGGACGCCAGATGAGTTGTCAGAAACTGCGTATCAAACAGCCGAAACCCGGTTTGGCGCAGTCGGTCCACCAGATAGGCCAGCGCGATTTTTGACGCATCTGTTCGGCGTGAGAACATGCTTTCCCCAAAGAATGCAGCCCCCAATGTAACGCCGTAAACACCGCCAACCAATTGATCCTTTTCCCAAATCTCCAGAGAATGCGCATAGCCTGACTGATGAACTTGTATGTACAGCTCGCGAAGTTCGGTATTGATCCAGGTGTCGGCGCGATCTGCGCAGCCGTCGACCACCCCGGTAAAATCCTGATCTATGGTGACAGAGAACCCGCAATTTCGGATGCGGCGTGTCAGACTGCGCGAGACGTGGAATCCATCCAAGGGAAAGACTCCGCGGAACTTGGGATCAACCCAGAACAATTCTGGTGCGTCGCGGTTTTCAGCCATCGGAAAAATACCGATGGAATAGCCGTGTAGTAAGAGTTCCGGGGAAAGGCTCATGCGGAATGCTCGAAGGGCGAAGGATTGCAGCCCTTCGCCCCCAGTAGGTTAGTCAGGCATATTCTCAGCAAGCCAGCGTTCCAACCAGTGGATGTTGTAGGTGCCGCTGTGAATATCGGGTTCCTGTAGGAGGTCGTGAAACAGCGGCACAGTGGTATCAATGCCGTCCACGATCAGTTCGCCCAATGCGCGTTCCAGACGCGCCAGCGCCTCGGCCCGGTCGCGGCCCTGTACGATCAGTTTGGCAATCAGTGAGTCGTAATAGGGCGGGATTGAGTAACCATCATAAAGCGCTGAATCCATCCGCACGCCCAATCCGCCGGGCGCATGATAGGCCGTGATCTTGCCCGGGCAGGGTGAGAAGTTGGGCAGTTTTTCAGCATTGATCCGAACTTCGATGGCGTGGCCATTGATTTCCAGATCGTCCTGACCGAACGACATGTCTTCACCGGCAGCCACGAGAATCTGTTCCCGCACCAGGTCGACGCCAAAGATCCCTTCGGTTACCGGGTGTTCAACCTGAAGACGGGTGTTCATCTCGATGAAATAGAACTCACCGTTTTCGTACAGGAACTCGATGGTACCCGCGCCGATATAGTTGATTTTGGCCACGGCGTCGGCACAGACCTTGCCGATCTTGGCGCGTTCCTCTGGCGTGATGCAGGGGCCAGGGGCCTCTTCAAACACCTTCTGGTGGCGACGCTGCAGCGAACAGTCGCGTTCGCCCAGATGAACCGCTTTGCCTTTGCCATCGCCAAACACCTGAATTTCGATGTGGCGCGGCGTGGTCAGGTATTTCTCAATATAGACCTCGTCATTGCCAAAGGCGGCTTTGCCCTCGGCCCGTGCGGTCATGAATGCGCTTTCCATCTCATCGGCGTTCATCGCGACTTTCATGCCGCGCCCACCGCCACCTGCGGTGGCCTTGATGATAACGGGATAGCCGAAATCTTCGCCGATCTTTTTAGCGGTTGCCAGGTCAGGCACACCACCATCCGAACCGGGAACGCAGGGCACACCCAGTTGTTTCATCGTGTCTTTGGCGGTGATCTTGTCGCCCATGATGCGGATATGTTCCGCGGTGGGGCCAATAAAGGTGATGCCGTGATCTTCGACGATCTGCACGAACTCGGCATTCTCGGACAGGAAGCCGTAACCGGGGTGGATCGCCTGTGCGCCGGTGATTTCACAGGCCGAGATGATCGCGGGCATCGAAAGATAGCTCTGCGGGCTGGGCGGAGGGCCGATACATACCGATTCGTCCGCCATGCGCACATGCATCGCGTCGCTGTCAGCGGTTGAATGCACGGCGACCGTCTTAATCCCCATCTCGCGCGCTGCGCGGATGACGCGCAGGGCGATCTCGCCTCGGTTGGCAATCAGGATTTTATCGAACATGGGCCCGCCTTACTCAACGATGACCAGAGGGGTGCCGAATTCTACAGCGTCACCATCACCAACCAGAATACGCTTGATGGTGCCTGCTTTGGGCGCGTGGATATGGTTCATGGTTTTCATCGCTTCGACGATCAGCAGCGTGTCGCCTTCGGACACCGACGCGCCGACCGAAATGAACGCAGGTGCGCCCGGTTCAGCTTGCATATACACGGTGCCGACCATGGGCGAGGTTACGGCGCCGGGGTGGCTGGCCGGATCTTCCTGTGCGGCGGGGGCTTCGGCTGCTGCAGGCGCGGCGGCAGGGGCAGCAACGGGCGCGGCCGGGGCTGCGGCAGGAACGGCAACCTGAACCGGAGCAGCGGCGACCTGGTTCATGCGGCTGACGCGCACGTTCAGGCTGTCTTCTTCGCCATATTCGCGTTTGACCTGCAATTCGGTCAGATCGTTTTCGCGCAGCAATTCAGCCAGTGCCTTGATGAATGCCACATCCGCTTCGTGTTTGGTGTCTGTCATGAGTGTCCTCGACGGTTCCCCTTTGGCCCGTCTGTTCCTGCGGGCTTTGGTCTAATTACGCAGCGTTATAAGCCAAGCGCCCGGCCATGAAAAGCGCAGTCTCGGCCTGACAGATAAGGGTTTTACCCAAGTTTCCCCGGGGGGAAAGGGGCTACAGTGGCATTCCTGAAAGTTTCGCCACCAATTCGGGTAGTTTGCGTGCCCCGAATTTCTCAAGCAGGCGCGCGCGATAGGCTTCGATCGTCCGATAACTAAGGCCCAATTCAACCCCGATTTCCTTTGCGGACAGGCCACGGCAAGACATGATGGCAACCTCACGCTCGCGAACAGTCAGTTCGACCAGGGGACGTTCTTCCGAGATGTCGGAAAAGCTCCAGATGCCATGTCGGAACGGATCGTCCGGTGTTAACGAGCGCCCGCGGGCACGGCACCAGAACAGATCGCTGTTGCGCCTCCGCATGACCCGCTCATCCGTGTAATACCCGGTGTCGCGCATCACCTGCAGGCTGCGTGCGCCTATGCGCTCCCAATCGGCGACCGAGGGGTACAGATGCAACAGAGGCATGTTCCGATAATCCGCAACCTCGCCGCCAAAGGTGCGGGCGAACTGCAGGTTGCAGCGCCGGATAATCCGGTTTTCTAATTCGACTAATCCGATTGGTGCATATTCAAAGGCGGGGTCGCTCATCCAGCTATCGTGCCGGGAATTGGGTGAAATGAGAAGGGGCTGTACGCAGATTCTGATCATAGCTGGTGAACGATGCGGCGTGCAGGTGTGTTAAATTTGTAAAGTGGTTTTGAAAATTTGCGCATAACTAATAGAAAAGAACAACAAGTTTTGAAAATATCCTCAAGAAATGACTTAATAAGTTCGTATAAGATAGGGGTAAGGGTATGCGCGATACGCTGACAGGCAGTCGCATTCGGGAAAGGCGTCAGATCGCCGGGATGCGCCAGGCTGAGCTGGCGCGGCGGGTCGGGATATCGGCATCTTACCTTAATCTTATCGAACACAACCGCCGCCGGATCGGTGGCAAGTTGCTGGTCAATATAGCGACGGTGCTGGCGGTGGAACCTTCGGTGCTGACACAGGGGATCGAAGCCACATTGATTGCCGCGCTACGCGAGGCGGCGGCTGATGCCGTTGGTCAACAGGCTGAACTGGACGGGTTAGAAGAATTCGCGGGCCGGTTCCCTGGATGGGCGGGTGTACTGGCCCAGATGCATCGGCGTGTGGTGTCGTTGGAGCGCACAGTCGAAACCTTATCTGACAGGTTGACTCATGATCCCCATCTGGCGGCGTCCATGCACGAGGTCTTGTCAACCGCTGCTGCGATTCGTTCAACCGCGGCTATTCTGGCAGACACGCAGGAAATCGAACCAGAATGGCGGGACCGGTTTCACAGCAACCTGCATCAGGATGCGGAACGCTTGGCGGATAGCTCGAAATCGCTTGTGGCTTACCTTGATGAAAGCGATTCCGCCGGGGATCATCGGGGCGTTCCGCTGGAGGATGTCGAGGCGTTTTTCGACGCCAACGGGCATCATTTCCCGCAGATCGAACAGGGTGGGCCCGGCGCTGAAATTGATCTGAGCGATCTGGATTCGGCGACAGCCAAATCCCTGACACGAGACTTTCTTGACATCTATGCTGCAGATGCCCGGGCCATGCCGCTAGAGGATGTGCAAGCGGCTTTGGCAGAATCTGCGTTGAACCCGCTGCAATTGGCGTCCCGGTTTTCGGTGGATCTTGCGACGGTGCTGCGTCGGTTGGCGGCCCTGCCGGACGGGTATCTGGGCCGCCCGACGGGTCTGGTGGTGTGTGACGCATCCGGCAGCATTCTGTTCAACAAATCCGTCCCCGGCTTTGCTATGCCGCGTTTTGGCGAAGCCTGCCCCCTGTGGCCGTTGTTTCAGGCCCTGAACAGGCCCTTGGTGCCCATTCGGCAACGCATTGTACAGCTTGGTCGGACGGCCGCTGTCTTCGACTGTTATGCCTATGCCTGGCCGCAATCCGTTTCCGGGTACGACGAGGGGCCAGTTTATCGCTCGGTGATGCTAGTACGCTCGGTCGAAGACGTGGCGTATGACGAACAGGCCGTGGCCCGGGTTGGGCCCAGTTGCAGGGTCTGCCCGCACAGCGACTGCAAGTCGCGGCGCGAACCGTCAATTCTGAGCGAAGGTTTTTGACAGTTTCCTGACACTGCGCGTAAGCTGTCGGAGACGGGTCTGCCAGTTTGTAGCCCGTCACGGGGAGGACAGATAATGAGCCGTAAGGTTCTGTTAATTGAGGATGAGCCCAACATCGCCGAGGCCATTCGGTTTCTACTGACGCGTGAGGGTTGGCAGGTGGAAACCCATGCCGAAGGCGCGGACGCGTTGCAGGTCATTCAGGGGGCAAGCCCGGATCTGGTCATTCTGGACGTGATGTTGCCGGGCAAAAGCGGGATGGAGATTCTACGCGATCTGCGTGAGCTTGAAGATATGCAGAGCCTTCCGGTTTTGATGCTGACAGCCCGCGGCCAGTCCCGAGATCGCGAAATGGCCGAAAACGCCGGTGTCAGCCGCTTCATGACCAAGCCGTTTTCCAATACCGAGATGCTGACGGCAGTGCGCGACCTGCATGCGCAGGCGACACAGTCATGAGCACTGGCGAAGACCGGCCGCCCTCGGGGGTTCGGCCTTCGCTTTTTCTTGAGCGACAGAGTTATCGCCGCCGCAGGCTGTCAGACGCCGCGCGCCTGTTGCCATTTTTGGGGGCGGCGCTGCTGGCCATTCCGTTGCTGTGGCCAGATGAGCCGGGTGCGCCGGAAGGGGTGCCCCTGTCCTCAGCGATTTTTTACATCTTTGCCTGCTGGGCGGGCCTGATTGTTGCCAGCCTAGTGTTTGGCTTTGCTGCCCGGCGTATGGCCATTCCGGACGATTCCGAGCCCGAGACGGATTGATGGCCACGCTGAACGTCCTTATTCTGGTCTGCCTTGCCTATGTTGTTCTGCTGTTCGGGGTCGCTTTTGCCGCGGATCGGATGGCGGCGGCCGGGCGGGGGGCTTGGCTGCGATCTCCGCTGATCTACACACTGTCGCTGTCGATCTATTGTACGGCTTGGACGTTTTATGGCGCCGTGGGCAACGCCGCGCGGTCGGGGTTAGAGTTTGTGACCATTTACCTGGGGCCAACGCTGGTGATGGTCGGTTGGTGGTGGGGACTGCGCAAACTGGTGCGGGTCGGGCGCAGTCAGCGGGTGACCTCGATCGCTGACCTGATTTCTTCACGCTATGGCAAATCCAATACGCTGGCGATCTGTGTGACCATTCTGGCTGTGCTGGGCGGAACCCCCTACATCGCGTTGCAACTGCAATCCATTACCCTGTCATTTTCTATCTTTGCCGAGGCTGACCCCTCGGGGCTGTATCGCGAAGGTGCCAGCGTTTTCTGGGTTGCTGCAGGGTTGGCCATCTTTGCGATCCTGTTTGGCACCCGGAACCTGGATGCCAATGAACGGCACCACGGAGTAGTGACGGCCATCGCATTGGAATCCGTGGTCAAGCTGTTCGCGCTTTTGGCGGTTGGTGCCTTTGTGGTCTGGGGCGTTGCGGGGGGCGTGGGGCCGATGATGGACCGGATCGACGCCTCTGAGATCGGTCAGTGGAATGTGGATGCGGGGCGCTGGACAACGTTTATTTTCCTCTCCGCCGCGGCTTTTATCTGCCTGCCGCGTATGTTTCAGGTGATGGTGGTTGAAAACGCGGATGAAGGGCACCTGAGGACCGCTGCCTGGGCCTTTCCGCTGTATCTGCTGTTGATGAGCCTTTTTGTGGTGCCGATCGCGGTCATTGGTCTGGACCTGATGCCCGAAGGGTCAAATCCCGATCTGTTTGTCCTGACTGTACCCTTGTCTCAGGGCAATGATTGGTTGGCGATGTTGTCCTTTATCGGCGGCTTCTCTTCGGCCACATCGATGGTCATCGTTACCGCAATGGCGTTGTCGACCATGGTGTCAAACCATTTGGTCATGCCAATCTGGCTGAGCACGCAGGAAGGGTCCGGCTCGGTTTCGGGGGACGTTCGGAATGTCGTTCTGATGGCGCGTCGGGTGTCGATCGCTGTCATCATGGCGCTGGGTTTCTTTTACTACCGCCTGTCCGGTGGCGGCGCGGCTTTGGCGTCAATCGGATTGGTGGCCTTTGCCGGGATTTCTCAAATCCTGCCCGCACTAGTCGGCGGTCTGTTCTGGCGCGGTGCTACGCGGACCGGCGCGCTGGTGGGGCTGACGGTAGGTTTCCTGCTTTGGATATACACACTGCTGTTGCCGGGGATGAGTGGGGCGTTGATACCCGAAACGGTCGTTCAAAACGGGCCCTTCGGGTGGGGTTGGCTGCGCCCGCAGGCCCTGTTTGGGATCGAAGGTATGGACCCGATGGTACACACCGTAATGTGGTCACTGTCCCTGAATACGGTGGCGTTCTGCGTTGCATCGTTGCTAAGCGTTCCCAGCCCGTTGGAACGCCTGCAAGGAGCGCAATTCGTTAACGTTTTCGACCATTCGGTCGCGCCGCGCGGCTGGACGGGATCGGTGGCCCAGAGCGAAGATTTGATGATCATGACCCAGCGGATTTTGGGGGCGGGCCCGGCGCAAGACTTCTTTCATGCCGAGGCAGAACAGCAGGGTGGTCGCTCTAGCCTGCCGGAACCCACGCCCGCCTTTCTGGAACGTCTGGAACGGGAACTCAGCGGCTCTGTCGGTGCGGCCACAGCGCATGCGATGATTGGCCAGATCGTCGGGGGATCATCCGTTTCGGTCGAAGACCTGTTGGCGGTGGCCGACGAATCCGCGCAGTTGCTGGAGTATTCCAGCCAACTGGAGGTCAAATCCGCCGAGCTTTCCCGCACCGCGCGGCAATTGCGCGAGGCAAACACCAAGCTCACGCAAATCTCGGAACAGAAGGATAGTTTCCTTAGCCAGGTCAGCCATGAGTTGCGCACACCCATGACCTCGATCCGCGCGTTTTCCGAGATCATGCGTGACACCGACGGGCTGAGCCCCGAAGAACAGACGCGCTATGCCGCGATCATTCATGACGAAGCTTTGCGCCTGACGCGATTGTTGGATGACCTACTTGATCTTAGCGTGCTGGAAAGCGGACAGGTCAGCCTGAACGTGGGCGGGGATACGCTTCGCTCGGTTCTGGATCGGGCGGTGTCCAGTGCATTGGCCGGAACCGGGCAAACACTGACCGTCAAACGCGCGAAAGCGTCCGAGCGTATCCCGCTGTTAACTGATCTGGATCGGCTGGGGCAGGTGTTCATCAATTTGATTTCCAATGCTCAGAAATATTGTGATGCTGACGAGCCCGAACTGACAATCTCGGCCCATGATGTTGGTGGGCAAGTTGTGATTGATTTTGCCGATAACGGCAGTGGCATCCCGCCCGAGGCGCGCTCGATGGTGTTCGAAAAATTCGCCCGTGTTGGCGTCGACAAGGCCGGGGGTGCCGGATTGGGTTTGGCGATCTGCCGCGAGATTATGCAGCGCCTGGGCGGTGAAATCACCTATCTGCCCGGTCAAGGCGGGGCGGCCTTCCGTGTTCGGTTGCCACTGGCCTATCGGCAGGCCGCGCAGTGATGTGCTTGTAAAGACATTCGTAACCAGCATGGGTTTAGACAGGGTGTCAGACGCGGAAAAACACAGCGGATTCGAGAATGTCGCAAACGGTCAGCGCAGCATTGGCGCGCAAGCTTTCAGCGGGACAGGAAGAGCAGGGCGATAAGCCACGCTCGATCTTGCGGGCGCTGCGGCTGGCTTTTGCACGCGCGGCCGGGGACAATTTGCAACTCCCGCTTGTTGTCATAGGGGCCAAACAATCCAACCGTACGCCGGACATGCTGGCGGGGCCGGTTGGGGAAGATTGGTTGATGCTGCAGTTTATGAACAGCGATGGAATCTCTGCCGCTGTCTGCATGGATCTGGGCGCTGTTTCAGCCATCGTTCAAGTGCAAACGATTGGTGAGGTAATGGCAGGTGATCCTGCGCCACGTGCCTTCACGCACACGGATGGTGCGATGGTTGCCCCGTTGGTCGAGCAGGTCTTGGCACGGTCTGTGGAACTGGTGGATGCGCCCTTGGATCAATCCAGTTTGTTGGGGTATGAATTTTCCACGCGTTTGGCAGATTTGCGCACATTGTCGCTGGCGATGGTTGAAGATACGTATCGGGTGTTTGACCTTACCGTGGAACTGGGCGGTGGCCTGCGGCAGGGCCAAATTTCTGTCTTCCTGCCCGATCATCTGGCAGAGCAGGAGGGGGAGGTCAGGCAAGAGGACACAGGTCCAAACCTTGAACAGGCTTCGGATGTTTTGCGGGCAGAGTTAAACACGGTGATCTGCCGAATGACCTTGCCGCTGGCGTCGCTGTCTGACCTTGCCGTTGGGGATGTGCTGCCGTTGACGGGATCACGGCTGGATCGGGCGCAGGTCTTGACGATCGACCGCGCGCGCGCTGCCGTTGGTCGCTTGGGGCAATGTGGCGGGATGCGCGCCGTGCGCCTGAACGAATGCGCACCGCTTACGGCGTTGACCCAATCTGAAGCCGAGGAGTTTCTGGAGGCCCGGTCGCCTGTGGCATCACATCAGGAACCGGACATGCCCGCACAACCAGAGATGTCGCAGATGCCTGTCCCGTTCGGTTCAATCGCACCGGAGGATTTGGAAACGAACCTGAATTTCGCCGACTCAGATCAAATGGTTGCCGAAATTTCGCAGCTGGCCGGGTTGTCGACGCCCACAACTGATCCCAATAATCCTAGCTAGTTTACTCAGTGTCGCTGCGGATCTGCTCAAGGATCGGGCGCAGGTTGTCCAGCGTGTAACCCGCTTTGGTGGTCGCGTTCAGGATGTCGTCCGCACTCATCCGATCGCACTGCCCCAATGCCCACACTACCGAACACCGCGTGCCCGAGGCGCAATAGGCCAGAACCGGTCCGCCGCAGCTTTCGGCTAACTCGCGTTGCAGGGCCACATTTTCAGGGGTCATGGTCTGGTGGGTCAGTTCCAGAACCTCGTATTCCATACCCGCCGCACGCACCGCGTCGCCGATGGCGTCTGATTGCATGTCCGCAGGAACCTCGACATTGGGCCGGTTGCAAATCACTTTGACAAAACCGGCATCGGCGATGGCTGGGACGTCCTCGACCGAAATTTGCGGCGAGACGGCGTAGCGGGGGGTAATCGGGCGAATCTCCATGGCAATTGCTTAGGCCGCGTTGGCGGCTCTGTCCAGTTGCGCACCAAGGGTAGGGGCCGCAACCATGCCCACAATCATGGCGATCAGGAATACAACTCCGCCAACTCCCCCATAGCCAAGCGAGGCAAGGGCCGGTCCGGGGCACAGCCCAACCAATCCCCAACCCATGCCAAACAGAACAGAGCCAAAGATCAACTGGCGGTCCAATTCGGGTGCGGCTTTTTGCGGAAACCTCCCTCCGGTCAGTGGGCGGCGGTTGGACGTCAACCGCCATGCGACAAGCATGGGAAGGATCGCCCCAGCCATCACAAAGGCGAGCGTTGGATCCCATTGTCCGAACATATCCAACCAGCCCTGCACTTTGGTTGTGTCGGTCATACCAGAGATCAGCAGGCCGATTCCGAACAACGATCCTGCAAGAAATGAAATGACTACGCGCATCAGATCAGCCCCCAGACATGGCGCAGCAGAGCGACCGTTGCGATCCCAGCCATGATGTAGACGATTGTGGCGACAATGCCCCGCAGGGAAAATCGGGATATTCCGCAAACGCCGTGCCCCGATGTACACCCATTGGCGATGCGTGTGCCCAAGCCCACCAATAGACCGGCGATAATCACGAGGGTGATGTTCCCGGTCAGATGAGTTTGGGCCGCGGGCAAGAGCAGGGGCCGCAGCAACAAGGGCACTCCGATCAATCCCGCAAGAAAAGCAAGCCGTTCAAGTGATCGATCACTGCCGTCGACCAGTCCGCCCAGAATGCCACTGGCCCCCATGATGCGCCCATTGCCCAGTAAATAGAGGGCAGCACCCAGCCCAATCAGAAGACCTCCGCCAAGGCCCCATATCCATTCAAGTTGCATTGTTTGTCCTTTGCGTGACAGCCGCCTCTGTTTCAGAGTTTGTTCAGTGGAAGTTTCAGGTAAACGTCGCCATCTTCATCGGCTGGCGGCATCTGCCCTGCACGCATATTCACCTGCAGCGACGGCAGAATCAGACGGGGCATGGGCAGCGTTGCATCACGGGCGTCGCGCATTTCAACGAACTCTTCGACAGAGCGTCCATGACCAATATGGACGTTCAGCGCCTTTTGCTCTCCCACGGTTGTTTCCCAAGCATATTCGTCGCGCCCCGGCGCCATGTAATCATGCCCCACAAAGACGCGCGTCTGATCCGGTAGTGCCAGAATTTTTTGGATCGATTCGTATAGCGTTGCGGACGACCCACCTGGAAAATCACAGCGCGCCGTGCCGAAATCGGGCATGAACAGAGTGTCGCCGACAAACGCGGCATCGCCAATCACATAGGTCAGGCAGGCCGGAGTGTGGCCGGGCGTATGCAGAACATCGCCGCGCATCTGACCAACGTGAAAGCTGTCGCCTTCGCGGAACAGGGCGTCGAACTGACTGCCGTCCCGCTGAAACTCGGTCCCTTCGTTAAAGATTTTACCGAATGTTTCCTGAATGGTAACGATCTGATCCCCGATCCCGATCTTGCCGCCCAGCTTTTCCTGCAGATAGGGGGCAGCGGATAAGTGGTCGGCGTGCACATGGCTTTCCAGAATCCATTCAACCCGCAGGTTGTTCGCCCGCACGTACTCGATGATCTTATCGGCTGCGTGCGTACCCGTCCGGCCAGAGGCGTGGTCAAAATCCAGAACGCTGTCGATAATCGCGCATGCAAGCCCTTCGGGCTCTTGCGCCAAGTAGGAAACCGTAAAGGTCTCGGGGTCGAAAAACGCTTTTACTTTTGGTGTCATGTGGTCCTCCGCCTATGTCGGTAATTCATATATCAATTACGGAATATATTGCAATCAACACTGCGTGATTTGATGCGGGTCAAAGCAGGGTAGCCTCGTTTCGAGTAAAAATTAATCAAATCGCCCCCGGTCGCAAAAATAGCTCGACGAACAGGCGGTTTTCCGCGCGATTGTGTGGCAATCTATACGGGTCTTAAAACGGTCACATATATCAGACTAAATGAAGACATTTGGGAGGATAGAAATGTCGTCAGTCAATTTATACTCAGAAGCCGAACAACTTGAAGAAAAGCTCAGCGGAGCGTGCCTTGATACACGTCTGGCATTGCAACCGAGTGTGGCCAAGGTGATTCAACGGATGCGCCAGCAGGGAATGCATGTCCCGTCGCGCCTACGTCGTTTGGATGCAGCCCTGTGCGAAGATGCGATGGAAGCGCGCTTTGATAATCTGCCCGTTTGAATATAACAGTCAGCCAAAAGAAATCCCGACGATCACCACCATCAGGCCAAGAACCGACAAAAACAGTGATGCCAGGTTCCACGGCAATACACCTTGAACAACAGCGCGCAGTTCCTCGTCCGACAGGCCGGACTTGCGCGCCTTCATCACACGCAGGATACACCAAACTAGGCCGCAGAGCCCGGCAAGCGACAGGGCGGCACCGCCCCAGGTGATGAATTCGAACATGGTTCCCCACATTTGCTTGTCAATTCCACCAGCGCTTAGCGGATCGCCACTGCTCACACAAGCCCGGCAGGATTGGGTGCTTGCGGCCCGTGCGGCAGCAATGTATCCGGCGTAGAGCCCGCTGTCACAGCATCAGATATCCACCTCTGGGAGAGACATTTATGGATGACATGACCGAAGATCAGGCCACTGCGAATTATCGTGTTACCGCGGGTGAGCTGCGCCAGTTCATCGAACGCTTTGAACGCCTGGACGCAGAAAAGAAAGACCTTGCGGAACAGCAAAAAGAGGTGATGGCGGAGGCCAAAGCCCGTGGATACGACACCAAGGTCATGCGCAAGGTAATCGCGCTGCGCAAGCGCGACAAGGACGATATTGCCGAAGAAGAGGCGGTGCTTGAGATGTACAAGGAAGCTCTTGGCATGAGCTGAAACAGGGCTGGGTCCGTCTGACGATTCTTGTCATGCGGGTCCCCCACATTCACGATCAGGGTTTTAGAACACGCACGCCCGGTACAGCACCAAGCCGTTCAAGATCCTGTTCGTACAATTCTGAAAACGCGTCCACGATCTCGGTGGACCAGCCGGGCAAGTCCAACTCTTCCTCGATTTTCTCAGGCAGCGCGTGCTCTTCAAAGATCTGCGCCAACTGTTCATGCAGGGCTGACCTGTCTTGCGGCTCAATTTGGTTGCTCAGGGCCAGCACTTTGGTTTGTCCGGCTTCATCCAGCAAAGTCGCCAACAGGTCATATTCATCCACCAGCGTCGTGCTGTCGTCCAAGCCAGTCAAAGACCGCATAATGTCCCCCCAGATAAACGGGGTGTCCTCATTGCTCCACAATGTGATTTGAACGCTGGGGGCGAGGTCCTGAATGTCTTCGATCATGCCGATCCAGCTAAGGCAGCTCAGGTCAGTGTTTCGAACAATTTCGGCACGCTCACCTTCGGGCAGCGACATCAGGAATTTGGGGATAAAGCTGCCCGGATTTCTGAGCCCTATGAACAATTCAAGTTGGTGTTCATCAAAGGCTTGCTCCAACAGCGCCATTCTGCGACCGGCTAAAGGATACAACTGCCCTTCCTGCAAGGCATCAGCCGGTTCACCCGCAAATCTTCCACTGGAAAAGATCGCGCGCTGGGTATGTGAATCGTTTGGCAGAATGCTATTGAGGTTTTGGGATAAGTCGACGGCCTTAGTTCCCAACTTTTCAAAAATGGGATTGAAGGTCCAGTTGTATCGTCGCGCGCCAAAAATCTTGACCCCGTTATTTTTCAGGATGCCTGAGTTTTTCTTCAACGAGTTCAGCACGCGGCCTTCATCTGTAAAAGCCGCGCCCGCGTGGATAGCAACCTTCATTTTCGGTTCTTGTCCTTGCTTTCAACTCTTCTAGTCGGGTTACAGCCTGCGGTCGGAACAGTCAAATCCACACCATTCTGCCCGGTTGTTTCTTCGCGTTGCCAAGAAATCCGACATTCACTAAGTTAAGATAAAAATATTGGCTTGCAGTCTCCAACAAGAGAAAGTAATCGACACTCAGTGCCCCTATAGCTCAGCTGGTAGAGCAACTGATTTGTAATCAGTAGGTCCGCGGTTCGAGTCCGTGTGGGGGCACCAAACCAGACGCAGAAGCGTTGCAATCCGCTAACGCTCTGAAAGGTAAAGTCAGATTCACGGTTCGAAACCCTTGTTTATGGCTGTAGACCGCTGGAGCGGCAAAGATCATTCGAAGCATAGATTTTCGCCATTCGAGCGTTGACTTTTTCCATATATCAAAAGGGCTTGAGAGAATCCGCATTGCCGGTTCGAACGCATCTGAGAAGTCTGGGCTGTTTTGGTCGAATTCTCTTAATTTGTGCTCCTCATGGGCCTTTTCATTGTGTAGTTTTTCTAGCTTTCTCTCCAGGGCCGAAGACACAACTTCCAACTCAGTGTCTACGTACTTGTCAGTCGTCTTTTCGATTTCACTGTTTATCTGAGAGATTCGCTTTCTGCGCTCCTTACGTGACTGTTTATCCTTGAGCCTCCGAAGCTCCCACGCATCTCGCAGCATTTGGGAAAAGACCTTCACGAAACCAGGCTCGGGTTGAATCTGGCGCAACAAAGATTCGAACTCACCTTCAAGCTGCTCTCTTCGAATTGACTTTCCGGCCCTGCTGCATCCGTGTTTTCGGCAAATGTAGTAAGGATAGTGCTTTGATCTTCCTCCTGACCAATTCGAGGTCATGAAGTTCCCGCAAGCTTCACAAAGGACGAATCCACGGAGAGGAAAATCCTCGCTGACATCTTGCCTGACACGAGCCACCACCCTTCCATCCAAACGCTTCAGAATTTTCTGATGTTCCTCATATGAGATCAGTGGAGAATGCTTTCCTTTGGTGAGTGGGATGTTCCACTTGAGGTTGCTGTAGCGCCCTGCATATAACGGGCGCCGCAATATCGCTGAGACGTATGAGTAAGTAAGTTTGCTTTTTCCGATATAGCGCATGAATGTAGGATCATTCTCAAGGAACGATTTGGATTCTCCCACAGTTTCGAAGCGACCAGCGGCAAACCCTGATAACATCTCTGATAGAATGGATGCCACGGGCTCGTCCCTTACAACCTTTTTTCGCCCTTGATTGTCCGAACGAACATACAGGTAGCCAACCGGCAAGCGGCTGAAAGCATAATATCCGTTCAACATTCGACCACGAGTGCGGCTCTTGTTTGTCTCTGCATTTTTTTGGCTAAAGTGCTGAGAGAACACTGCTTGCATCATCTCAAACAGGATTTCATCGGCGCTTTCGCCAAAGCGAAGTCGAGGGCTTACCAATTTACCGCCCGCGCTTTCGATTTCCTCCTTTATTCGCAAGTATGCCTTCATACCTCGGGCAAGCCGAGAGACGTCATCAATGATGACGGCTTTCGTATGCCCTTTAGATCGTTTTAGATAACTAAGCAGACTGCTCATGCCTTTTCTTTTATCCAATCGACCCGACGCTATATCTCTAAATTCTTTTTCGACATCTAAGTTGTTTTTAAGTGCAAACTCGCGGCATATGGTTAGCTGCGATTCTAACCCATCGCCTTCCTTAATTTGCTTGGAACTCGAAACTCTGACATAAATTACTGCCGCGATCTTTGTGTCAAGGTTGCTCATTTTTAATTCTCCCTTTTTATTCGATGTAATTCCGCTATTTTTGATATTTCATTCACTAATATTCGCAATAGCGAGCACGATTTGCCATGAGGCCCATAAATGTGATCTTCCAATTCTCCTTTGACCCGCTACCCAGTTGAGCTCGGTGCAATATTTTTCGAAATTCTCATTAAATTTCGCCGTCACACATAGAGAACTTGTTCGCGTAGCCAACGCGTCTACGTCTGAACATACCGCGCCCCAACCATTTGAAATTGCGCCGACTGTGCTGGCTCCCTTGGTCGACTTCCACGAGATGCTTGGCTTATCTTTCTTTTCCTTTTTTGATCGGATCATTTCACAAACCATTTATTACATTAACTGACTTCCCTATTGCCTCAAATGAAACTCAATTCGTCAAGGGTAATGAAAAAACAAGCTCGGTGGAGTAGCGTCACTAATTCTAGACCAGTTCATTTATCCTTGAATTCCTGGTGCTAAAATTCTGTGAGGTCTATTCTTTCAAAATCTCCTATCGGACTCATCTATTCATGTTGGCAAGAATAAATTTGGCACCCATTAGATCTAAAAATACGAATATTGCCTTGAAGTCTTGGTAAGTATTTTGGTGTGGAATTCCATTTGCCATTGGGAAAATGGTAGCCAGTCAAACTCAAAATTCTACGAGAAAAAAAAGCGAATCAGTCAGGAGTGCTGTCGCGATTTTCGGGCCTACCTGTTAGCAATTGACTTGAGTCCCAAGTCTTCTCAACTTAGGAGAAAATTCCTGAGTTTGGGGTTTCCCGAATGGAAGTACAGGTAGCGCCATGCCGCTCATGAAGTGGGATCAGTTTTGAACACTACGGTCGCAGGCATCTCCAGGGATGGCCAGCGGAGGCAAACTGGCCTCGTTCAGCCATGATAGATAGATCGCAGAAAACAACACTGACGATAGTCACAACTGCCACCGAACAATGAACTTCTCGATCTGAATGACGTTGGCTTGGAGCTTCGCTCGCAGCCTCGATGCCAGGATGCCTGCCGTGGGCGTGTCCTCATGCTGCGTGATGAGTCCATCATTGCCAGTCCACCGGATGTCGAAGAAATCAGGGCAGGGTATCTCCATGCCGCGGACGGTTGCTTTCTCGTATTCCTCGAAAAACCACTCCCTAACGGTTCGCTTGATAGTAAGCGGTGCTGCCCAGGACGGCATCCTGCTGACCGAGGAACAGATGGCGGCGCTGGAGAAGGCCAAGCAGCAGAGGGAGGCGCATGGCGAGATCGAGAGCCACCATCCCGGTTATCTTGGCAGCCAAGACACCTACTATGTGGGCACGATGAAAGGCGTGGGGCGCATCTACCAGCAGACCTTTGTCGATACCTTTGCCCGCGTGGCGATCTGCAAGCTCTATACCGAGAAGACGGCGATCTCCGCCGCAGACCTGCTGAATGACCGGGTGATCCCGTTCTTCGCCGAACAAGGCATCAACCTGCTGCGCATCCTGACCGACCGGGGCACCGAGTATTGCGGCAAGGTCGAAAACCACGCCTACCAGCTTTATCTGGCGGTCGTGGATGTGGATCATTCCAGGACCAAAGCAAACAGCCCACAGACCAACGGCATCTGCGAGCGCTTCCACAGGACCATCAAGGATGAGTTCTACGACATTGCCTTCCGCAAAAAGCTCTACCGCTCGGTGGAGGAGTTGCAGACCGATCTGGATATTTGGCTGGCCAAATACAACGAACAGCGGCCACATTCGGGAAGATACTGCTACGGCAAAACACCTATGCAGACCTTCCGAGAAACGCTACACATCGCCGTGGACAAGACAATCAGGGGTTCCGATCAATCGGACGGCCAACAACCCATTCTCAGCCCTGTTCGCTGAGGTGTCCGTCAGATCAAGTCTGAAGTTTTACATCTCATTGTTCTTCGGTAAGCCGTTTCAAACCAAGCTCCAGCTTCGCTCCAGTGCTTACAACTCGCGTTGCCTCTCGAAACCAGAGCCGATCTTCGGCGGATACCTCGAGAAGGAACCACTTTGCCAACTCGTTGTGATTGTGCGTGTAGAGCTGCGTTAGTGCAGTTGTTCCGTCGTCAAGTTTGTCTCTCACGTTTGCTCCGTATTCTATCAGTGTGCGAAAAAGCCAGGGATCTCCTATTTCAGCCGCAAAAAGAAACGGAGTCATTCCGTCGCAAGAGACTTTTGTGGTGATGTCTGCCCCTGCGTCTAGAAGGGACAAAACGATCTCTTTACAGTTTACAAGTTCGCTCTGTTGCTTCTGAAAATACTCATCCATTTGCGGCACGATCCGAGGGTTTTTGTTGATAAAACTCTCCCACGCTTCTGCATGCCTATGCCTGAATGGAGATGGTGTCTGCCAATGCCGGTCACCCCAAATGGACACCTTTTGAGCACGTTGGTGAGGATCAAGGAAGTCTTCCAACAACCTTTGTGGCGACCGGAAGTTATTTGCTGCTGCAAATAAAGGCGAACCTCCTTGCGGCCCTTCAATTTCGAAATCTGCACCTTTAGAAAGCAAAGATTCAACAAAACCCGAGTGGCGCTCCTTTATTGCTTCATGCAAGCATGTCTCGCCATTTTTTGCCTTCGTATCGATTGTAGCCTTCTTTGTGGCGTCGATTAGTTCGTAAAAGACATCTTTGTCACCTCGCTTAATCGCAAAAAACAAAGGTGACCTTTCCCGCTTATCGAGGTCGCCTGGATCAGCTCCCTTCTTCAAAAGTGCTTGGATATTTTCCCTGTCGAGGAGGAATGTGTAAATATGAAGCTGGCTCACGGGTCCATCGCCCCAATCCCTAAGTCTCCTGCCCGGGTTAGATAAATCTGGTGTCCGGCCTTTCCATTTAGCTGCTGCGGGAAACCCGACTTTCGATGTCTTTATTGGCAGGCAACCAAGTGCTTCAGGATAAGAATTTGGAAACAAAGACTTGAAAGAAGTATCCGTCTCCTGAGGCATTACCTCTAGTCCGATTGTTTCACAACGCGCAGTCCAGCGGTTGCGAATTTGCTTTTCGTTGATGGCGGCTGAAGTGGCGAACAAGTAGGTCATTGCGCATTCAAATCCGGCGGCACTATGGTAGCTGAACGCTGCGCCCGCTTCATCAAAACACTTCAGCGCGGCCTTGCGATCTCCAAGCTGTGCCAAGTGCATCCCTTCCATCAAAGAAAGGTTAGCCAGACTGAAGCTATCGCAAAGCTCTTCCTTAAGCAGCTCGATACAAGCTTCGGCCCTTGCTACATCTCCAGCCACCTTCTCTCTACTAGGGGCTGTGAGCTCCGAGAGCTCCAATAAGTTTTTACAACGGGCTTCTCGAAATTGCTCATGCGAAATAGAGTTTTGGAGTTTTATTTCTTCAAGGACCGTCTCGACCGACTTCTCGTAACGCGAAGTGTGCCGAGAAGTATCTACCATTTCGAGACAGCAATAGTTTCTGTATGCATTCGCAAGTGCCAAAGCAAAACCGAGATCAAAGTCATATTTGCTCTGGATTGCTAAGATCTTCGAAACGCTCATGCCGGACTTACGCGACCATCGACCGATCTCAGTTTCCCAACTGCGCGCCTCTATCGGAATTTTTTTTTGTAGGTCAGCAGATAGCGCCCGGATGGTTTTACCCTGAAGACGTGCACTCCATACAACGGAGACACCTTCCGCAGGATGACCAATAACATCTTCAACCTTGAAACCGAGTTTCTGCGAAAGCGGCGTCAGGAGTTCGACAAACAAAGAAACAGCGTAGCTGTCAAAGACGCTTCTAACTTCAATAGCACCACGAGATCCGCACTCGAGTTCTCGGACGGCAAAAAAGTAGTGGTCCTTATAGTTGACCAGAGTTTCTAGAATCCCAGTAGAATCGGGGCAGGACTTCAACAAACTCGAAAGCTTTTTAAGTGAGAGTTCGCGGATTTCTTCAGAAAGAAAACCCTGTAGATCAGCCATTCGTTGAAGTTTCTTGTCGAGAGCAGAGTTGTTCTCACCGTCAACGTGCGTGAAATTACGAAGTATAAACTCTAAGATTTCGCCGGGTTGTGGGATTGGCTTCATTGGGAGGCTATTCGTTTTAGATTCTCTAGCTGCATGCGCGTGTTCAGGTAAGCTCTCCGGCAGCTTGGGGATCTTGCTACGACCAAAATTCCGCCATTCGCTAACCGCAATTTGCCGTGCTTTCGACCAATTGCAAAGCGTGCTCCTGCTTTTACTTCTTGACGGATCATTTTGTCTATATCTCTGTTTTTACAGTACTTCATGTGTGAGATTTGGGGGGAGGTGATGAAAGCCTCATCACCTCGATGATATTATTTTTTTGTCTGCTTTGCCGCAGCAGCCTGGGCACGGGCCGGAAAGCTGCCTTTACTCACTTTGCCACCGTTGCTTTTCGCGGAGGCACTCTGTACTCGCGCAGCAGCTTTTGCAGTCATTGGTTTTGATTTTCTCATAACGTCTTCCTTGTTGCGTTGTAGATGGCCAATATTTGGCAAGCACCAAGAAACAAATCGAGAGACATACTCGGGACACCAATCTTCATTTTTAGGGAAGGTCGGGTTGAGGTTGCGCGTCCAACGGGCTCAGTAACCCCTTTTACGCATACTACTCAGTGAAGCCGCCAAATCTCTCATACAGTATCACTGACACTGCGACACGCGGTCTGCTCGTCTTTGCCCTGTGTAATCAAGACCCTGCGCTAGAGACTTCGAAATGGGTATTCACCACACGCAACAAGTGCTCAAAGTCACCCTGGACGGCGTCCTCGAGGAAGGCCCGAACTCTGGCTTGTTCGGCTCCGGCTTTTTCGGCTGCGGTCTGGCAGCGTGCCAGCACTTCAAAGGCGTTGCCGCTTGTCCTGGGCAGGTCGATGGTTGCAAGTTTTTTCATGTCAAATCCTCATCTAGAATACCGGGCAACCATTGCAGGTCGAAATTAATCTCAGGTATAAGAATTGCGGATTTTGCCCCGATCCAGAGACTGATTGGGATTTAACATAAGTTGCGATTATAGAGTGATTGCGCTTTCGTCAGCCTGCTACCCGCTGCATCCGAACATCGACCAGTCGTGAAACTTCGATAGGTGACAGCCTTGAGCCCTAAGTTCAAAATGCTTCTTCGCACTCAAAGGTCTGCGATGCGCAGCAAGCGGACTTTGCAAAGTTTGGTGGCCATCTCTGCTGTGCTGCTTCGTCAAATCAGACATATGAAAGCCGTTGCGTTAATGCTGGGTATCAGTGACAGATTGTAGCACGTTTATGCGAGTTTGGTTTCAGCAAAGATATACGATGAGCAGAGCAATTCCGACAAAACTGATACAAAGTTTGAGGGATGAGTTAGCATCCGCGATATCAGATTATAAGGCCTATGAAGTGCCGGGTGTCTGCGCACGATTGGGTTTGGCCGAAGGAAGCGAAGAAGAAGCGTTTCAGAGTAAGTACAAGTATGCGTCCAGCAGGTTGGCAGCAGTTGAGGTCGAACCACTCGTAAAAATGGCTCGTTCGCTTCTTCAAGAGATCGACGCTTTCAACCTCCTTGAGTTGGTTGATAAGATCGCGGATCTGGAACGGCCCGAGATTACTAGCATCACGCGCCGAAGATTAGTCAAACTGCTGACCGTGGGCCCACTGGTGAGTGAAGTTGATGATTTTACGTTTGTGGCGGCTGTCTTTCCACTGGAAAACATGTCCGCACCCCATCGAAATGATAATCGCACACTCGAAGAATACTTAATCCAACACACAATTCGAAACGATGATCTGACTCAACAGGAGTACTTGGAAGCTCTTGGGCTGCTGACTTGCTCCACCCGTTTGTTGTTTAGCTTTATCGAACAGCTCACCTCTGCCGAATATCAAAGTGAGGAACGCCAGAGGATACTATCTGGGAAGGTCGACGATTTGCTGCGCCATGATGGGTACACGCTGTCTGAAGCCGGAAGAATCTCAGGATCACCGATTTTCGAGGTAAACCCGCTGCCAGAAGGAAATCCGGCTGATATTGAGATCACGGCGACCCTGAGCACCTTTAACCCGGATCAAATTGGCGAAAGATGGCAAAGTGCACTCGACAGCAGGTCAAAAGACGCTGAACGCGCAATCACATTGGCCCGAACTCTAATGGAAGACGTTTGCAAGTGGATCTTGCACGAGGCAGGTGAAAGCTGGGAAGAAAAAGATGATCTTCCAGTTCTATACAAAAAACTCTCCAAGACGCTAAGGTTGGCCCCTGATGATTACACGGAACAAGTATTCAAACAGATTTTGAGTGGGTCACAATCGGTTGTGACGGCACTCGGTGCGCTCAGAAACAAGCTGGGAGATGCTCATAGTATTGGACCGAAGCGCATCAAACCAGCGGCTAGACACGCAGAGTTGGCCGTCAACTTGTCAGGTACTATGGCCACGTTTCTTGTTTCCACTTGGAACGCGAGGCAAGCAGAAAAGTAGAAACACAGATACTGGTTGGCAGGTTTGGCTGAGCAGCCTCATCTGACTGGTCCAAGTTGATTGTTAGTGCATCATTGGCCTGTGATCCATTGAGATGATGGTTTCGGGCGCTGGCGGGCGGTAGCCCAGTGCACTGTGGGGACGTTTTGTGTTGTAGTGTCTCCTCCATTGTTCGATCAAGATTTGTGCTTCGCGCAGGCTGTAGAAGATTTCGCCGTTGAGCAGCTCGTCTCTGAACCTGCCATTGAAGCTTTCACAATATCCGTTCTCCCAAGGGCTTCCAGGTTCGATGTAGGCTGTCTTGGCCCCGACAGCAGCCATCCAATCCCTGACGGCCAGGGCAACAAATTCCGGCCCATTGTCTGAACGAATGAAACCGGGCGCGCCACGCAGGATGAACAGATCCGTTAGAGCATCAATCACGTCCGTTGAGTTCAGCTTGCGCTTCACTCTAATCGTCAGGCACTCCCGGCTGTGCTCATCAAGGATGTTCAGCGTCCGAAAGGCTTTGCCATCGTCGGTTCGACAATGAACGAAGTCATAGCTCCATACATGATTGCGATACTCCGGCCTCAGCCGAACACACGACCCATCGTTCAGCCAGAGCCGTCCTTTCTTCGGTTGTTTCACTGGCACTTTCAGCCCCTCTCGTCGCCACAGGCGTTCAACCCGCCCGTCGCTAACAGACCATCCAGCCTCTCTCAGCAGCGCTGCGATCCTGCGATAGCCATATCGGCCGTACTGTCGGGTCAACTCGATCATGTCGGCCACCAGTCGGTCTTCGTCTGCGCGACCTTGTGGGACGCGCCGTTGCGTGGACCGGTGTTGCCCCAGCACGCGGCAGGCGCGTCTCTCGGAAACGTTCAGCTGGTTGCGTACATGGTTAATACAAGCACGACGACGAGCGGGGCTCAGTAGTTTCCCTTTGTGGCTTCCGTCAGGATCAGTTTGTCCAGCGTCAGATCTGAAACTGCGCGTCTCAGCCGCTCGTTCTCTTTCTGAAGCCGTTTCAGTTCCTTCAATTGATCAACACCCATTCCACCGTACTTCCTCCGCCAGCGGTAATAGGTTTGTTCGACAACTCCGATCTGTCTGATCGCATCAAGACGGGACATGCCTTGCCCCATCAGAACTTCAACCTGCCGTAACTTCGAGACAATCTCTTCAGGCTTCGGTCTCTTATTTGCCATTCGTGGCCCTCCGTTTCCTAAACATAACGGTGGACCAGTTCAGTTGGGGAGGCTCAATATCGCGGTGAGGAACTTCCTGAGCCCACATTGATGACGTTAGAAATTACAAATTCCGGCCATAGCGCAGTCGAGGACGCAGAAGTTGTCGTGCAACTCCCAGGCTCCACTTACTTGATCCCTGGACATTTTATTGATCTCCCACCTGGATATCTGTCTCTGTGGGACATCGAAAGAACCGATGCTGAAGAATGCACTGTGAAGCTCAAGCATATCAACCCGAGACAGACTGCCAAAATGCGGTTTCTGATGGACGAGATGCCGCAGGGAAATCCTCAGCTGGCCTGTCCGATGCCAAACGTCGAGTTCGACAAAGCTAGTGTTGCTAAGATGGGTGTAATGGCAGAAATTGTCGTGTCGTTCGTTGCCCCACAGGTATTGGGTGCCACGCGGCTACGCTGAGCGTGTGAGCTGCACGCCTGGGAAGCCCATATCTTAAGAAACGCAGGGAGCATCAACCAATAAACTCACTCTCCCACCTCTAGCCATATAGCTACTGCAACAAGCCGCAGGCAGCCCCAAGCGGACATTCGTAACAAGTATTTTCAGCTCCTGCTTCGGACCATAGGCCGTCAGAGATTGATAGGAGGTGTCGTCACACTGGTTAGCATCGCCGTTGCAAACAGGATCAGGACAACAGCCAACATCTCCATTGAAATCGACCGCCGGAGAGCAATTTCCGCGCCACGCTTCTCAGCCCTGAGAGCCGGAACAAATCTCAGCTTGTTCAGCGCCGCCAGGCCAAGAAGGGCAGAAACGATAACGACCTTGGCCAAAAGTACCAATCCATAGGCCGTTCCGAACAAGGCGACCACAGAGCCCGAAAGCAGCCATGCGAGTGCTGCGCCAGCAACAATCAGGACGGCAACTCCGTAAGCAGCGACATTGCCAAAATGGTGCAGTAGATCGGCCCCAGTGGGAGTGAGCGCCGCTTTGTGCAGGGGCAGAAGAGCGCCAACCCAAAAGGCGACTGCCAGAAGATGAAGAACCAGTAAGACTGCGAGAGGCGCCCTGGGCTCTCCAAGCGAGTGTCCCACCTGAGCAAAGGAAATCGCTATGGCAAGGCTGCCCGCCAAAGCGACCCACTGCCCTACGCGGGGGAGCAGGATTGCCAATATCGCGAGTTCGCCCACCCCTCGCCAAATCGCAGCGGTGCCAAGCGGGCTGTCCCAGACAATGCCAAGCATCATTGGGTCCGTCGCGCCCTCAAAGCCCATTCCGGATATCCGCGCCGCTCTGATGCCGAAACGTAGAGCCAGAACGGCGAGACCGAGAAGCGCCGCACCGACCGAGAGGTGACGTGCAAGGCGCAAAACGGACGCCTCGGCGCGCGTGGCAAAGAGAACGGTGAACAGGATGCTGCCCATCGCCAGCAGCGCCGCGCCGTAGCCAAGTGCTTTCGCCAAAATGGCCAAGACGACAACACCGTCAATGGGGGCCAGTCCGGTCACTCAGCGACCGTGAAAGAGAAGCTGCCCTGCATCGGGTGACCGTCTGACGCCATACCTCGCCAGTCGAAGCGGTAGCTTCCCGGTGCAAGCTCTTCCAACGGCATGGCCCGGAATTCTGTGGCGGGGTCCATACCTGTCTCGCGTTCAATTTCGACGTCGCCATCTGAGGAGGTCAGCGTAATCGAAATGATGCGCATCGGATCATCGAACCGCATGGAAATCTCCGGCGCGTTCGTGACAGTCGCGCCGTCAGCCGGTGTCGTTGCTTCAGACTTTGAATGCGCAGCCGCAAGCATCGGAGCCATTGCAACGGCCAAACCGAAAAGAGTTTGTTTGATCATCTGAGTTGTTTCCTATTCGGACTGGGCATTCAGTTCGTCATGATACTCACGAAGGTCATCGGGCCAGGTTGATTTGATAAAGGATAGCACCGCAATGATTTCGTCATCGCTGAGCACACCTTCATAGACCGGCATACCAGTTGCGGGCGCATTCTCTATCAGCCCGGCCAGGCCAAATTTGGTCAGGGTGAAAAGCGTTTCATCATCGTGGTGCCACGTATGCCCTGTGGCGTCATGCGGAGGTGCCGGTAGCAAACCATCCTCGCCGCGTATCCGCCAGTTTGGCTGTCCTTCCAGGCGTGCTCCGTGGCAGGCAGCACATTGTTCCGCGTAAATTATTTGGCCAATGGCGACCAGTTCAGCGTCATCCGGTGTCAATAGACCGACCGCTTTGGTGGGCTGGGCCAGAACGAATGCTACGGTGAAACCGGCGAGCGTAAGCCCGCCGGTGACCAATAATGTTGTGCGCCCAGCCATCAGGTGTCGAACGGCTGCGCGGTGCCCGCGCGGTAGTACACCGTTCCGGTTCCAGCCTTTCCCCCAAATGCAATGACATCATAGCGGGCGGACGGATCGTCGCCCATACCAGGGGACCCCACTGGCATGCCGGGAACAGCAAGCCCTGTGATGTCAGGCCGATCCTTCAACACGGCTTCCAGTGCTTCAAACGGCACATGGCCTTCAAAGACATAACCATCGGCTTCTATGGTGTGACAGGATGCGAGGTTCAACGGGATACCCCGCGCTGACTTCTGTGCCTCGGGGTCGGTCAGTTCCTCAACGGTAACGGCGTAGCCACGTGCGCGAGCCAAGTCGGCCCATGCGTGACAACATCCGCAACCTGGTGAGCTGAGCACGTGCATTGGGGTGCCTGCACGAACGGGAAGAGCGGTCGCGATGAGAGCAGTTGCAGACAGTGCTGTGAAGTAACGACGTGTGATCATGTCTGTCGGTCCTTTGAAGTGAAATTTGAACGGATTGCGGGCGAGCGCCCGTAGCCATTCAGGCTTTCGGAGGACCGGTGGGGACACCCAGTGCGAGGCTCGAATAATCGGAACCAGCGTGCGTCACACCACCCACTGAGATCACCAATGGAGCAATCGGCGAAATCCCCGCCGTGGCGACAAAATCACCAAAACAGGATGTTGAACCCATGCCGCTACTGGTGTCGCAACAATCCGCAGCAGCTTTTTCGGCATCAGCCAACGGATCGTCGCCCGCCATTTGAGCATGATGACCAGAATGATCCGATCCATGGGTCAAGCCATGCTTCGCGGACGCTGCGGATGCGCCAGAGAATGCAACAACTAGAAATATCGACAGGACCAGGCGAAACATACCAAATACCTACTGGGGGTATGTGGTTTTGACAAGTTGCGAGGATGGGTCGCCATATACATCCTAGTTGCACTCATTATGGGTGCGCCACATCTCTGGATCATGCCCGTCCGGAACAGTGGAACACAGATCACCTGAAATTCCGGTAAGACTGATTATTGACTGACTTGCGCATTAGTTGGCAACGGCAATGTCAGCAGGTAGGCGTTTAGCCCAAGGTGTTGCCGGTGATGAAGGTGTACGAGCTTTCAACCAGATCGATGACGACATCCAACTCTTCGGGTGTCGTCGGTGTATAGATCATAACAAAGCCGCTCCACCCAGGACGTTGATTGGCCCACGGGTGCGCTACGGCCCAACCCGCCTCAACTGCCCGTCGCGCCATTGCGGGGTCTAGCGAAGCGTGCAAGCTGCCATCAGGATGCATGTGCGCAAACTCAAACCCACCAACGATAGAGTTCGGGTGAGACAACAACATGTCGGGATCAAGTTGAAAACCAATCGCGCCAGGTAGTGATATGCGTGTGGGGCCTAGTGTGACCCCCGGGAATTGCGCAACACGCTCCAGCAATAGCTGGGCCAATTCGGCATCAATTTTGACACCAATCTGAGTATGCGGTACGCCGCTTGTCGTTTCCGGACGGGGCGAGGTGCGCTCTGGCAAGGAGCGCTCTTGTGCGGATACCATCGGGCACATCAATGCCACCACCGTTACAGCAACCGCCAATGTTCTCAGGTAGACATTCATCGCTTTGACCATCCGCCAAAATTAAAGATTGAGTGCTCAGCGCCGTATCGGTGCCCCTGCACACATCATTCAGCTTTTAGCGCTTCGATATTGATCAAGAGCTCTATTTCGTCGCTCACCGCAGGTGCAAAGGCCCCAAGTCCGAACTCAGACCGCACGATAGTCGCCGTGGCTGCCAGACCCAAGGTCGGCGTGCCCTCTTTTTGGCCAAACGGGTATGGCGCTGACTTGTTAAGCGTTGTTTCCAGAACCACAGGTTTGGTGATGCCATTCATGGTCAGGTCGCCAGAAATATTCGCGGTATTGTCCCCGGTCACTTCAATGCTGGTTGAGGCGAAGGTGACCACGTCATCGTCACTCGCGCTGAAAAAGTCATCGGACATGAAGTGTTGCAGACGGGCGTCCCAGCCGGTGATCATGGATTTTACAGGCATAGACACTGTGACAGATGACGCAGACGGATCATCTTCATTGAACTCTATCTCGCCGCTAAAACCTGAGAACATTCCAAACGTTTCTGAGAACCCGATGTGGTTGTAGCTGAACAAGACCTGGCTGTGTCCAGGATCCAGCTCGTAAGTGCCACTCTCGGACAGCGCGGTTGTCGCACCAATCGATAAGAGTACCGCCAGCGGGGTTGCTGCCACTTTGAACATTGATACGCTCCCATTTTGACAAGACGTGTTCGCGGAATTGAGTATTGAGCTTTAGTTTTTAGCCGGCCATACTTTTAGTACAAAATGTTCTGCTATGCAACAATATGTTCTATAGGAGGGGCGATTGAAAGAAGATCCCAGGCTGATCGCCACACGACAGGCCGCACTTGATGCGGCGCAAAGGATACTGATGGATGAGGGCGTGCTGCACGTAACTCATGGCGCGGTTTCAAAGGCAACGGGCATTTCGCGCAGCACACTTTACAGGCATTGGCCAGATGCGCGCAGTCTGCGTGATGCAGCATTCAGGCGCATAGCAACCCCGCCGAACATACCGCCCAAAACCCATGGCCCGCTACGATCTGATCTGCGCTGGTTACTCGGAGTACTGATGGGAGCCTTAAATGACACACCATGGGGCCAGATCGCGCCTCAAGTGGTCGCTGCTGCGTCCACCGACGAAGAGGCGCGGTTAGTGATAACTGAATTCATGAAAGACAGGTTCGCAAGTGTAGAAGCAGTATTTGCAGCCGCAATCGGCCGCGGTGAGATCACCGCCGACGTTCCGGTTGACCAGCTCATAGAACTAGCAGTCGCTGCACCTTATTTTCGCAAGCTCATACGTCACGAGGCCCTGGACGAAGATTGGTTGGATCGACATGTCGATCTGCTTTGCAGTTTTGCGAAAACCAATTCTGGACGGTGAGAACCGCCTGAAATTGCAAACAAAGCGGCCAATAAACATAACAGTTTCCAAGATCGCAGTATGGCTACGTTCGCCGCTTGACATCAGCACGTCGCAGGGTCAATTCGATGCGCTCCTCACAACGTTGACGACTGCACTCTGATTTGTCGCTGCCGCTAATTCACAATGCAACATGAATACCTTTGGGTTCAGTGTCGCCCACGGCAATGTCGACTTTCGGGAACCGGCCAAACAATGCAATGTCCAGTATCCTCCTCGGATGCGCCTTTCTCTGACTTGCACATAAGTGACTTGAAGCAGCCCAAACTGAACCTTCTCACCCAAGCATTGCAATTTAGTAAACTCGCAACGAAGCGGCATTTAGACTATTTCCGCCCAAAAACCGCTTCCAAAACGCGATCCCCCAGACTGACTTGGTAATGTCAGGTTCAATGCGGGCGTCACGCGTACCAATGCTGCCCGATTAGTCCGTTGCGAAGCAATAAAACAGACCTGCCCCGCCTGAACGTGGCAGATGTTCCTCTCCGCAACCGCGCGAGCCGTGCGATGAGTTCCAGGACACCATGTTTCGGGCATCGTTGAGACCGATACGGTCATGATGCCCGACAATCGCAGATCCATCCTCGCTGTTCGAAGTCCAGTTACTGCATGTTGTGTCACCGCCTGCCGTAGAGAAGTAACCTGCGGAATCGGAGCCGGTCAGAATGTCATGTTTGTTCGGCTGGCTACCACGCCCATTGACGGGGTTACCGTTTTCGTCGAGCGCTGTCTGTAGACTAATGTTCACGCTGTCGCGGTGCAGTTCTTCAACATTGTTGGCGATGAGCTCTCCATTGGCATTGTACCAGGGGCCTGATCCGATCCGGTCGCGTGCAGAAATGCCATTGGTGATTGTCATCGGGTCGGTGCTGCGATCAATGGACATTGAGGTGCTCAGATAGGCCGCGAAAGTCTTGGAAGAACCGGTCGCGGAGGCAAGCGCATTGCAATGAGCATCGGCGCCTTCGAGGCCACCTAAGTTGGCACCGTCGCCCTTGCCCACACTAGTGATGAAGAACGACATCTCCTCGCCTGCCGATTGCGCCTGTGCGGTCGCCGCGATACAGCAGATTAGGAGTGCAACAACCCCGTGGGCAGTTTTTCGTTTGGTGAACTTCGACATGTGTGTCTCTCTTCGTGCTGTGTGATCACTGATGCTAGCCGTATGTAACAATCGGGTCCATCCGAGTAACAGATGTATGACGCTGTGGTGCCAGCGCCATTCACGACAGCCGGTCGAGCATGACCGACCCTACGGCCCTGTTCATCTTTATCCTAATCCTGTCTTACGTGTTAAGCACGATAGCTCATCTGTTCCTAGGATCTCTTGTAACGATTGACTGAGGCTCGTGACCGAATGACACAAAAATTTGCTCTTTGGTCCATTCCGATTTCCATTGCGGTACTGGCTCTGAAACTGCTGGCCTGGTGGCTGACGGGCTCGGTGGCGTTGTTGTCAGACGCAATGGAATCAACCGTGAACGTCGTTGCGGCGCTGCTGGCGTATTTCGCAGTTCGCGTTGCAAACAAGCCTCCTGACGAAAACCACCCATTTGGTCACAAAAAAGCTGAGTATCTTTCCGCCGTCGCCGAGGGCGTACTGATTGTGCTGGCAGCTTTCCTGATCATCAGAGAAGCTGTGCTGGCGCTCCCTAACCCGCATCTTGAGGATGCGCCGCTGCTTGGAATTGCCGTCAATGTCATTGCAACAGGTGTGAATGGCGCATGGGCCTACCTATTGCTCAAAATCGGCCGGCGCGAGGGTTCGCCTGCATTGGAGGCAAGCGCCCGGCACATTTTTACGGATGTCATGACTTCAGTTGGTGTCATAGCAGGTCTGATACTTGCACTTGTCACCGGCTGGCTGATCCTCGACCCGATTCTGGCAATTCTTGTTGCACTGAACATCTTGTGGGAGGGATGGAAAGTTATTCGGGCATCCATCGATGGCCTGATGGATGTGAGCCTTTCAGACCATGACTTGCGGGCTATTTCTAACGCAATCGAAGCAAATCTCGGCGCAGCCTTAGAGTACCACGACCTCAAAGGGCGCAGATCCGCGAATGTCATCTTCGTGGAGTTTCATCTTGTTGTGGACGGCACAATGCCAGTCAGCGCGGCGCATGATATATGCAATGACATCGAGGAAGAATTGGATCGTTTGTATCCGGGTTCCGTCTTTGTCATTCACCTCGAACCTGATGACGAGTTGAAGGGTGACGGGGTTAATTCCCACTAAACTGGTCAAATGGCTCAGCAAAAACTCTATTGGTTTGACTGATCTGACTAAGACGTTCGGCTTGAAATTCGTCAGACCTAAGCCCGATGTGGGAAAGCCGAACCAGAAGTAACCTGTCTCCAACGTCACGAAGCGTGACGCTTAGAAATGGAGGCGAACATGAAAATTCAAAGAAAGCTGGGTCAACTTCTTAGTACAGCAGCGTTGGCTTCGTTGATTGCGGCTACGCCTTATGTGCCAGCGTTTGATGCCGATGGTCGCCTACATTTTGAACCGTCCTATGCCTTTGCCAAGAGCGGCAAGGGGAAAGACGGGGATGGTCGCGACGATGATCGGGATGATGATCGTAACGACGACAGAGATGATGACCGCGACGACAACTCGGGGTCAGGTAATAGCGGCCGTGGTGGTGACCGGGACGATGATCGTGATGACGATAGGGACGATGATCGCGACGACGACCGAGATGATGATCGTGACGACAATTCGGGATCAGGAAAAAGTGGTCGCGACGACGATGACGATGATGATGATGATGATGATGCCTCCAAACGCTCCAACAAAGGCAGCGGAAAGAAGGATCGGTCTCAAACAGGGGGCAAGCCGTCGGGCTCGGCTGGGATAACAAAGATCGAAACAAACGCTAACGGCATTGAAGTGCGTTACGCCGACGGAACCAAGGAGGAGATCGAAAACGGGCGGTATGAAAGAAAGAATGCTCAGAACCGAACTGTTGAGGAGCGCCCCGCGACTGGTGCTGACGTCTCAAGGCTCCGGTCTTTGGCAAATGGCATCTCAATCGGCAACGTGCGCTCTTCAGGGCAAAGCGGCGCTGCTGGAAGTCGGCCCACGAAAATCGAACGCCAGGGCAACAACATCGAAGTGAACTATGCCAATGGTTGGAAAGAGGAGATCGAGTTTGGGCGCTACGAGTTGAAAGACCCGTACAACCGAACTGTTGTTGAAAGAAACGCAACGGCCTCTGATCGCAGGAGGTTGCAGTCGGTTGCCAACTGAACAGCAACTCCAGTCGATAATCCGTTGGCGGCTTCTTTGAGTGAGGGGCCGTCATCGTCTTCAAAGGGACCGCAGTTAATCTCCCTTGTTCCAAACATCATGCGCAATGAGCGCGGCCTCTACCCGATTTCGCGCATGAAGCTTGGACAGGATTGCCGTCATGTAGTGCTTCACGGTCTTTTCCTGAAGGTCTAACTCATCAGCGATTTCACGATTGCTCAGTCCCTTGGCCACGCGTCGAAGTATTTCTTCCTCACGATGCGTAAGATCATCGAGAATGCTGCTGTTGATAGACATGCCAGTGTCAGCGTTGATTTGAAGCAATACCCGCGAGGCCAAGCCCGGAGAAACGAACCCTTCACCTGCGGCGATGCTGTGTAAGGAAGCGGTCAATTCGCTCGCGGTTACGCCCTTTACAATGTACCCAATCGCGCCCGCCTCCAAGGCGTCCGCGACATCGCTGCTGTTCTCTGAGACCGTTAAGATTGCAATGATGGGCGGATTTGCCATTGCCGCAATTTCACGTGTTGCGCTTATCCCGCCACCGGGCATCGAGAGGTCAAGAATGGCTATGTCCGGCTGATGCGTGACGACCAGCGATACTGCATCTTCCGCGCTGGACCCAGCAGCCAAAACTTCAAAACCATCAGCTTCATCCAGCGTGCGTTGCAAGCCATCCCTGAATATCGGGTGATCATCAGCTATTACGACAGATGTAGTCATGATGTGCCTAACTTTCTGGGAAAGAGTGTCATAGAAATGGTCGTGCCCTCACCCGGTCTCGATGCGACTTCGAACCTGCCGCCAATACTCTCGACCCGATCTCGCAAGCCCATAAGCCCCTGGCCACCATCGTCTCGCAACGCGGCTTCTTCTGACCTGTCAAATCCAGGTCCGTCGTCTTTGACCTTTACAACTATGCGGTCGTTCTGCGCCTCAGAAATAACAGTGCACTTGGAAGCTGGAGCATATCTCGCGGCATTGGAAAGCGTCTCCTGAAGGAAACGAAAAACGCACAGCTTGTCGGACAATGACAACCTTGGGGCCTGGCTACCCAGGAATGAAATATCCGGTCGCAACGGGCTGTGTTCGGCGTGATCCTCTACGGCTCTCTTCACAACATCGGCAAGCGCCAGGTTGTCGATGTCCGGGGCGGACAGCCCTCGCGATATTGCACGAATTTCAACCAGAGATTTTTGCAAAGACTGCTGAATTCCCTCTGCCTCTTTAGGCCTTTCGGACTCTTTGGAAAACGCCGCCTCCAGTCTAAGGGCAGCGAGCGACAGGTATTGTGCAGGACCATCATGCAGCTCGGCACCGAGTTTCTTGAGGAACCGATCTGTTTGCGTGGCATATCTTTCTGACGCCTCGACCACACGCGACCGCAGCAGGGCATTCTGCTCAGCCATCCTTTCACTTTCTGTCAAGCGCTGTTTAAGAAGAGTCCCCTGTCGTCGAATTGTTTTGTCGCCAATTGCGACGATGGAATACAAGACAATCGTACTTGCAAGAAATGCGGAACCGACGACCAACCAACTCGTTCGCCTGGCCTTGGCTAAGTCTAACTCCAGCTGGTCAGCTCTTTCGTAGAACTCCGCGACCGCGATGATTTCGCCGGACCAGAGTTCGCGGATAGGGCTGTAAACTTCAAGTAGTGGTATCCCCAGTGCTGCCTCGGCAGCGCTTTCGGCATGATCAAGCTCTTCAAAAGAGCCGGAGATATTTCCACCCCATGCTCGTTTCAGATCATCCGTTGGATTGAAACGGTTTCCTATGATGTCTGTATCCGAGGCATGTGCAATCACGCCGCCTTGCTTCCAGAATTTGTAGGAAACAATGCGGTCACGCATTGGCTGGCTCATGAAAATCTCGTCCAGCGCTAGGCTCGCCTGCTCGGAAAGGCGGTAGCCATGTGCCAATTCCTGGCTGAGCGGGGATACTACGCTTTCCATATACAGCGCCGCGGAGTTGGCGGAGTTTTGCACGACTGCGTTCTGGATTCGATTAGACACCCAGACCCCGACGATTGCGGTAGCAGTACCCATCACGAAAATGCTGGCCGCAAGAAAGACTCGCGACAACGACCAATTTCCAATCGTCAGGTCAGTTACTTTGGCTCTCATCGTGAAATCGACTATGAACTACAATCTGTTATCGCACCACGGACCTTGGTCTGACGTGATCTGGCTAAATCTCGGATACTGAGCTTCTGCCCAGTGGCCGGAGTCAGATATCATCCATCGTTCTCAGTCTTTGCAGCATCGGGCAGTGAACGTTACCGCTATCACAATTGGCCGTAAGCTCACTCAAGGCGTGCTCCAGTTGTCTGAGCTCATCAATCTTGCTTCGAACGCTGGCAATGTGTGCCTCGGCCAATTCTTTCACTGACCGGCAATCTTCAGCACTTCCTTCTGACAGCTCTAAAAGCACCTTTGCGTCAGATAGAGGAAACCCCAGGTCGCGGCACTTCTTCAAAAATCGAAGTCTTCCCACATCGTTTGCTGAATAGAGGCGACGATTGTTCAGAGCTCGTGCGGGTCCTGGTACGATACCTTCGCGTTCGTAGTAGCGGATAGTTTCTATGCCGACCCCGCTTTGCCGGGAAGCCTCACCAATCGCAATCATGTGAAGTGCCTCCACTTGATCCTGTAGTTACTACAGGAGTTATACGCTCTGAATGCCGGTGCCTCAACACAATCAAATAGAGTACCTCGGGAGCAAAAGATGAAGAAATATTTGAGCCTCAGCTACTTGGGATCGGTTTCAGCTCTGGGGGTCGCGACATGCTGTGTTCTTCCAATGGCCATGATGTTGCTCGGCTTGGGTGGCAGTTGGTTGGCGATATTCGGAAAAATAGCGGCAGCAAGCTACTATGTTCTCGCCATCTCAACAGCGCTGGTCGCGGTTTCGTTGTTCGTAGCGCATCGAAACGGGACGTTGGCAAATCTGAAATGGTGGCTTGTCGGAAGCACGGCGACTACCGCGTTGGCATGGGTCATCGTGTTCAATGAGGCTCAAATCAACGATTATCTAATCATGCAGATGTGAGACAATGACAAAACAAACTGTGGTGCTGAATAGCATTTTGACCTGCCCTCGGTGTGGGCACGTTGAAACCGAGAAAATGCCAACTGAATCGTGCCAGTGGTTTTATGAATGCAAGTCATGCAAGGCAGTCTTGAAACCGTTAGAAGGCGATTGCTGTGTTTTTTGTTCCTACGCAACTGTCCCGTGCCCGCCAATTCAGTTAGGTGATTGCTGTTGTGGATGAGCGGGCCGCAACCGCAATATCCGACAAAGATGTTGAGTGTCTTAATTGGCTCGTCCGCCAAAGTTTGCAATGTCTGCTTTCTGCGCTAAGCCGGAATTGCAAAGTCTTGAGTTCAATGTCTGCTTTGGGCTGAGGCTGTGTGAAAACTCCGGCCCACGAGCTCTCTCGTCGCGCTCGTTTTGAGCGCCTGAGCAAAAGCTCTCTCAGAAGTGCGAGAGAATGCACATAGAAGGTGTTTTCGGCGTATTTCGCCAGACTGTCAGAGTTTTCACACAGCCTCGGCTGCGAGCGGTCTATCGCACCATTTCAGAAATCGCCGGCACTGACCCTTTTTAGACCTGCTTTGGGGCGAGTTTGTTCCACTCATCCGCGCTCATGCTTTTTCGCGCTAGCCCATCCTCTGACGCGAACTGAGCTGCTTTGACGAGGAGAAAGGCCACCGTGATGGCGTCTACCTCGCAGCGTTTCTCGAATTCTTCGGTAGTTTCATTGGGCCTTTCTTCTGACATTCCCATTCCCCTCTGTATCTGACGCTTTCGGGTAATTGGCTCACTTTGCATAATACTTCGTCGCCCTAAGAAAGCCAGTTCTCGGGCGTGCGAGCGCTTCTTCAGGAGAGGCTCTAATTCTGCAAACAACCTCGTCCTCCAGCGCAAGTGATTTGCAACGGTGTTGAAGGGCGGGAGATCGGCTCTGATACTCCTCATTGTTCGTTTTGATGGGCGTCATCTGGCGACACATCCCGCTCATTTTCAGACGTTGCCATTCTCCCGAACAGCCAACTCGGCGATTTTTCGAACCAGATACCAAACGCTGCTGCGGCGCGCGTGACCCTTGATCCAGCCGGTGACATTCTTGACCAGGATATCGAGATGCGGGGCTTCGTCTTCGAATACTCTGACTTTGTAGTCGGAGATATCCGCAAGCCCGGACATGTTTCCTGCACGGGCTTCCGCGATTGGGGTACGATTTACGTAAACAACAACTCTTAGCATTTTCGCCTTTCCTATTTTGTGGTGTCTGCATGCTTGGGTCCTCGTGGATCCGTCCTAGTTCCACGAGTGGGTTTTGGTCTTTTGATGCAGAAGGCCGCGCACCAGCCGTCTCAAAACCCGCACTGATCGGTGCCGTCCATAGGTACTCACCAAAGCTTCAACATCGCCGAGATCCAGCCGAAAGAACTCAGGCCTCAACCCAAACTCAGCAGCGAATTCGCTCACCAGGCTTTGAATGATCGCAGGCAGTTGTTCTTGGGTCGGGGGCGGGATTTCATAGATTGTGCAACGGCTGAGAAGAGGGGCGGGTACGCCACTCAAGTGATTTGCGGTCAAAATCCAGCTCACATGTGAGGCATCCACGTCAACCGCCAGATATTTCTCTCGATATCTCCTGGCCTCAGAGGGCTCGAGCAACGCAAGAAGTTCGCCGGTGATATCTCCGTTGCGGCTCGCGTGCGTCTTGTCGATTTCGTCGAGGATGATCATTGGGTTAAGGAGGCGTGCCGTTGCCACGGCCTCCGTCACGATCCCTGCATGCGCGCTACTCCAACCTACCGAAAGACCAAACAAATGGTTCTCCGATTTGCCGCCGACGTTTGCGCTTTGCACATAAAGGCCGAGAGCTTTACAGGCTGTCTTTGCAAAAGCTGTTTTGCCGACGCCGGGCTCGCCAACCAGTAGGGTGGGTTGGATATGAAGGATGTCAGATCCGATGCTCCATCGACACTCGATATCGTGGACCATCCCCTCGATGACGAAGTTGCAATGAGGGAACCTTTGGGAAACTGCACGAAGCTCGTTCAACTCATCAAGTGAGGCCAGTCGGGCGAACTGATTGCTCCAGGTTGTGAGTTGCTTGATATGTTCCGGCATCTCGTTTCGGAGGGTGCGCGGCAGTTACTCAAAGTCCACTTTGTCCAGAAGATATCGGGCAGCAGTGGTCTTCTCACCCTCTGCACGAGAAGCTTCCATGCTCATATCGGCAGTGTGACGTTCCGAAATGAGGCCCATGACCTCTTTCCAGCGCTTCAGGCTCGGCATCTGTTCCACCGTGTCTTGGGCGAAGACTGCCAGAGCAGGATCGATTTCCCTCAAACGGTTAATTTCCGTCTGCCGCCAGTTGTCAGGATCATCGCTAAATCTTGCGGTTTCTTCTGATCGTTGTTTGATCACCTTGAGGAGGTCTTCAGAACTGGCTCTTTCCAAAATCATTTGCTTCACGATTTCCCAGGATGCACGGGAGTTGAGAGCGCTTAAAACAAGGCGGAGGATGTCTGCCTCGTCATGGCAGAAGCCAGCCAGCGCAAAGATTTCATCTTCTTCCCAGGTTGTTTCACTCATCGGGCTACCAACCTTTCGCGACACAGGAAGGGCAGCGGTGACCCGATGCGCCCCAGGCAATTTGGCCGATATAGCCGCAGCTTCGGCATTGAAGCACATCTCGCTTGGCACGCGTATTCAAACGCACTGTGGGAAAGGTCTCCATCCGTTCACTGGCCGCCTCGTGCGCGTGCCAGCAGCACAGGTTGACATGCCAGGCAGCAATGACTTGAGTTGTGGAGGCGTTGCCGCACCGCTCGCAAGACATCTCTGCTTCCTGCACGGCTTGCTGCAACCGCAGTTGAATGAATGTGTCTTCCTGCACGCCGTCTAGGTAGATCCGAAGCGAGCCGAATTTTTGCTTGATCTGTCCGACCGTGAGATAGCTTTCCTCTCGCTGATCGCAGTGCTTCTTGATCGCTTCAAAACACTCAGTGACAATCCGAACCCAGCCCAGATTGTCTTTTCCCAGATGCTTCTCAACGGAGCCGCGGATGTCATCGTAGTCGAAGGTGTCAGTCATCCGTCAGATCCCCGGTTCCAGGGGGCTCGGACTCTTGCGCTGAAGCGATTTCCTCCAGCGCAGCAATGAGACGATGCAGGCCTTTTTCTGTCTCTGCCGCCACCGTCGATTTGAGAGCGGAGAAGTGTTCGTCCGGTAAGTCGAACAGGCATTCAGCGACGTTTTGATGCCTGATACTGTCTGGGTCGAATTCGTGAAAAGGGAATACCAACCGCAGAATGGCATCTGGAGGAAGAAGGCGCTTATCTTCCTTCCCATCGTCTGAGTACATGCGACCTGTATCGCCATGGAACAGAAGCGTTTCTTTCAGCTCACCAGTCTCGATGCGCGTTTTGACTTCAGATAGAAGCTCGTCGTTGGCGTAGAGCTTCAGGCGTCTTCTCAGATCTTCATTTGTTTTGGGGTCTTGTGACATGGAATGCCTCCAAAGAATGGTAGGAGGCGTCGGAATCGAACCGACTCGTGCACTCTGATCTGGAGCTATCACAGGGGTATAAGCCCCGCCCGCATACCAATGCTGCCTCCCGCGTGTTTCGCGTGGGCTATCGACCTCAGGTCGATATTCGCTGGCAGTGGATGCGTGTGTTGGTCATGCGGTGAAGCTGAACCAGCGCGGGCCGTCGTGTCAAGATGAAGTGAGCAATACATCGTGGTTTACCGCGTAGTTCCGGGAACTTTCTATCATGGGTTGTGTGAATTGCTGCCTCCCGACCGTATCAGGCACGTATATTTCGCCACTCAAGGTGAGAATCGGTCGGTGATTCTGATCTAATGAAGAGCGCCCGAACGTTCTGTTTCTCGGTCGGCGCAACCGGGGTTTATGTATTCGCGTCTTCACTGACACCGCTGGAGAGTGGTTCTTGTTTTATCGAACGTAGTGCGACGGGTTTCATGATCGGCGTGGAACCCGCCCAGATCTCACCAGTCTTTTTTCACGCAGCAGGGGCACCTCCGCCTGTCATCGGAACGGTCAATATGTCCAACATAACCGCAAACAGCACAGGTAAGGTGCTCGGCTGCGTCCGTTCGGCGGAAATAGCGGCGTTTGTGCTCGTTGAACCGTCTGGCAGCTTCTTCATGTGCACACCAACAGCATAACGTCATGATCCAGCTCTCTAAAATCTGTGGGAGTGCCGCGTTCCCGCATCGCTCGCAGCTCTGGTTTGCCCTATTGATAGTAGCTGCGACCCAGCTGCGGATGCGTTCATCCTCAGATGCCTTGCTGAAGTAGATCCGGAGCTCGCCGAATTTTTCTTTGATCTGGAGAATCTTTGGATAGTCGATCCCAATCTCGTCACTGCGTGCTTTGATCTGCTCAAAAAGCTCGGTCACGATCCCTGACCAACCCAGTGGGGTCTCACCCAATTCGTGTTCAACGCTTGTTTTAATATCGTCGTAGTCGACCACATTGATGGTGGCTTCGGTTTCGGACATGCCGCGTCCTCCTGGAATTCCGCCGGTAGGGGGTCAGCTCCGATTGGGTTCCGGCAGCACTTCGCTGGACAAAATGGTCTTTGCTTGGAGTGTCAACTGCAAGTTGTAGTATCTATTACTACAGGAAAGTCGCGTTTCTTTGTGCCGGATTTGCAACTGCTTCTCGTCGCGCATGACCTCAGGGAATTTTGGCTCGGTCGTGGGGTTTTCTCCTAGAGCGCATGCTTCCCATGCTTGCCTTGTTCCAACCGTGCGATCTCGGCTTTCAACAGCGCGATCCTCTGCGACGTCTGATGTTCCGCAATCAGATCGAGAAACATCTTAGTCTTGCCGCCGTGCTTCATGCCATAGCGCTCGTAGACCATCGCATTAAACACATCCAGCTTCGCCTTCGGAATCCGGAACTGGATGTGTTCATATTGTTCAATCGCTGTTTTTGTCATCGAATCCACCTTTATTGTCTGGTCGGTCATTTCAAACCTTTGTATTTTTTAGAGAGTTCAGAAAGGGTCAGTTTCAGGGATAAGCCAAGTTCCCGCTGCAACAGTCTTTGCTGGAAAAATGGCTTGATGAGATTGCTTTTCCTTGCAATTGCCAAGCAGTATCAAGGCATTGCTAACAACGAATACTTGATCGAACGGAAGCTACAACTTGACTACACCAAATGAACTTGGTCCCCACAACGCAATTTGGCTCGGCGACGGTGAGTGGATTAGCTGGGATGAGATCAACTGGCAGATTCAGTGCAAGGAATGGCGAGCAAGGTATCCGAACGCCCGGCTCTCACTCGTGCCTATTTTCGAGCAACTATTGGATGCTGCTGCCGCGTATTATGATGCCACCGGCAGCCATCTTCAGGTCTACGGTGACATCGGTGAGCTTTATGGCGCCATTACCTACGGCCTTGAACTTCATAGGAACTACGCACAGGGGTCAGACGGCCGCATGGGCAATGATTTCGTTGAGGTAAAGACGATTACACCATTCAAGAATAGAGACGAGGTCGTCGTCAACATGGATGGGAACTTCAGCAAACTGCTGGTGGTTCGTATTAACGAAGACTTTGACCTGTCTCACAAACTTGTCGACCGCAAGGACATACCCAAGCGAAAGGGGAAAGTCATAGTTAAATGGGCTGACATGTAATCAGGTATGCAAGGAGTCACTATCCTTTCCTTGTGGTAAGTGACAACACAGAGTTAGCCAATGAACGCGGATTCTAGGGGGTGCAGATCATCTGATTTACTACCTTTGACCAGTCTGCGAGTTCCTCCAAGATCCGGTTCGAAGTTTGTTCGTTTGGGGGCACCACAAATCATTTAAAAACAATGGCTTACGAGATGCCAATGTACGTAAGATGACGTATGGCTCGAAGCCGTATCTCGGATTCGAGCCGGTGTTCCATCGACTTTGACTTCCGGCTCAAACTAGTGATCAAGCCCGGTAAGGAATGTGCGATCTGTTTTTCGAGACGATAGGCAGTGTCGATTCTACGGGTGTTGCGCTATCACCAGTAGCAACGGCCACGAAGCCGCCATTCGCTGATGCCGCATCGTCATACGTCCACAATGGCAGCAATGCGCAGGAAGCGGACTTTGCAAAGTTGAGTGGTCCACTCTCAACCGAACTATCAGACCCGTCGGCTGCGAGCTCGTTGTCATCTAAAACCGGTGAATTTTGGGCGGCGGTAGCTTTCGAGACCAACGACGGGGTAAATGCTCCAATAGCTCAAATGAACCGATCAGAATGAAATCGGATTTGCAAACGAGGTGGCTATTGGAACCTGCTTAGAAGACTACGCTACCAAAACGCGCCAGTGTCGGTCGAGAATACCTTCCCAACCGTCAGAGTTCTTTAACCCGTTGGTTGTTTCACCCATCAGCGTCATTACCATCATACGACCGCGAATTTCAGCGTCTTGAGGCCCGAAACCGGCCTGTTCGAACAACCAGGCTGAAAACTCAAACCGCCGGTCCATAGCACGCTTATAGCTCAATGCAGCGTCCGCATCAGACTTCGCCCAGACCGCAATGGCCCCGTCTGGTCTGGAAGCGTCTTCGCGAATGACCTGTTGCATCAAGAGCCTGATCCGCTCTTTCGCGGGACCTTCAAACTTTATTGCATCCTCAATGATGTGCCCGGTCAAAGCTTCTTCCCAATAGGTTAAAACGGCGTCGAGTAAATCTTTTAAATTCTTGAAGTGCCAGTAGAAACTTCCGCTCGTCAACCCCAACCTACGCGCAATAGCGACGACCTTTACGCCTTCTATTCCGCGCTCTCTCAAAACGTCCAGCGTCGCAAGCAACCAATCCTCGCGCGACGCTTTTTCCTTTTTTTCGATTACTGCCATTCCGCTTTCCATAGAGGCCTCTATTGACATAGAGAAGTCTATGGTACTACCGTAGAGATGTCTATGGTTGACTTGGGAATCACGCTTTTGTGACATGCTTAGCCACGTCTAAAGGGAGGGGGAACTATGAATAGATTACTCATTTCCACGACAAGTGCAGTTTTGGCGCTTGGGCTTGCGGTCAGTGGATCCGCGTTGGCGCAGAATATGCTTCCAAAAGGTCGAACGGCTGCAGCAATCGAAGACGGAACCTATCCGGCGTCCTATTTCCCAAACACTGAAATTCTCGGTGAAAGCGAGATGCGGATCACCGCATTGGGCACGGGGATGCCAAACCAAACAAAAGCGGCCGTGTCCATTTCGTTCCTAGTCGAGTTGGGCAACGGGGATACCTTTCTTTTCGACGTTGGCACCGGATCTACTGGCAACCTTTTTTCATTGCGACCAGATTTCTCAAAGATCGATAAAGTCTTTTTCAGCCATCTGCATGTAGACCATGTCGGTGACTTCATGGGTCTTCACGTTGGAGGCTGGCTCTCTGGCCGCTACACCCCGCTTCGTATTTTCGGTCCGTCCGGATCGGAGGAAGAACTGGGCACCAAGGCATATGTAGACGGTATGTCGAAGGCTTATGCTTGGGACCTTGCGACCAGAACCGGTGCTTTGCCGGATGAGGGTGCGAAACTTGATGTCACCGAATTCGATTACATGCAGGAGAACGAGATCGTTTACCAAGAAAACGATGTCATCATTCGTTCCTGGCCGGCGATCCACAGCCTCGATGGCTCGGTCAGTTATTCCCTTGAATGGAACGGGCTAAAGTACGTCTTTGGCGGAGATACCTACCCGAATAAATGGTATGTCGAGTATGCCAAAGACGCAGACTTAGCATCTCACGAAGCGTTTTTGCCGCCAGATGCGTTGGCACCCTACTTTGGCTGGGACATGAAGCAGGCAACTTATGTCGCCACCCGCGTCCACACCGAACCCGCGGCTTTTGGCAAGGTCATGTCAGCGGTCAAGCCTCGCATGGCACTGGGATACCATTCTGTTCTTTCACCAGAAAACTACCAGGCGATTTTGGAAGGCGTTCGTTCGACGTATGACGGGCCGCTGACGCTAGCGCGCGATCTTCAGGTAATCAATGTCACCAAGGATCAGATTGTCGTCCGGGAGGCCAGCGTGGATGACTATGCCCTGCCACCGGCAGTCAGCGACGAATATATCAAGGCGCCTCGCTCGAAGGAAAAAGAGCCATCTGACAAGGTGACTGCTGGCAAGTGGGAAGGATACACCCCGCCGCCGATGCCGGATCAATAACGACATCTTCGCTGCATCCGCGCGGCCAGATCACAGGTCGCGGGGGACAAAACGGCAAATGTCTTCCCATGAGAATGACGGCTGCATCACAGACGCGTGTCGAGAGCTGGGGAACTCATTGCCCAGGCAAGTGATGGAACGAAAGCACTGCCAATGAACTTGTCACGGAACACAGTAAGCAAACCACCGGGCCGTGTCAGATACATGCTGGCACTTGTAACGGCATTGGTTTTGCCGATTGGGGCGCAAGGAGATGTGACGCCCTACAGCGGTGCGGAAGTCGCCGATAACATTGCCGTCTTACGAATTGAAGACGAAGGCATTCACCTGGATCTGGAAATATACCCTCGGGACTTAACGGCCTTCGCTGCGACTCTGTCATCTGGAGAATGGTTGGAACCACAGCCGGAATTGGTCACATATGACGTTGCATCCGACAAAGGCCTTGAAGATTTCTTGATAGTTCGGGGCGACGGAACTCCGTTGCCATTGCAATTCCTGACTGCGGAGCGCCGCAAAAGGATCGACCGCGCATCTCCTCTTGCCGGAATGACCGATCCTATCACCGGCAGCAAAATTCCAGCACCTCCTAATGATCCTGAAGTAATCTACGTTAGAGCATTCTATGACTTTGAGGGCCTGAAACCCGAGAAGTTGATCATCCGCCCTCCGCTGGCCAAAGACGAAAACACTGCGGTATCGATTGGCTTCATGGTCTTTGATCGCGCCGTTCCGGTCACACGGTTCAGTTTTCTCAGCAAAGAATCGCGATTTACGATCAACTGGTCGGACCCCTGGTTTACTGCATTTGCTAACGCAAACCTCAACCGTTCAGCCCAAAGCGGGACGACATCCTATCTGTATGTCGCTCCACGCGAACTCCGCCACGAGGTCCTGATCCGGTCTCGTGATCTTGCGCCCTGGATCGATCAAACCCTGGGTACCGGATCAAATCTGGATCCTGCGTTACAGTTACAGATTCTTGCGGATGCACTGAACGAATTCGCAACCAAGAACCCAGTCGCCATCGAGGGCGAGCAGGTAATGCCTTCGAACGTGCGCGGTTCGTTCCTGACGCTCGGGGAACGCGGGTTTCAGGTTGTTGATGGCCCCTCAACGCTTAATGCTGATACGACGTTCATCGGCGTGATATCGTCTTATCCTATTCCAACTTTGCCAAAGGAGGCGTCTGTCACCTGGGACATGTTCGGCGATACGATCCACGAAGTTCCTGTGACGCTGACGGATGTTGCTGGTCCGTTCCTGGATTGGGCGACGCCTGAGAATGCCAAGATCACGTGGGAAAATCACCTGAAACGATATGCCGAGCCTGAGGTTTCTCGGGTGAAGGCTCAAGGTGTTGTGTTTGTGCCTCTGTGGACACTGTTTACCGTTGGCCTTTCAGCTCTGGTCGGCCTGATCGCCATACTAACTTCCCAGAAGCACCTGCGGATTGGATTATCCGTGCTTACAATCGGCTGTCTTCTTATCGGGTCGGTATTCTGGAATTCACGATCCGTCTCATTGATAAGCCCGACTTCTGATCAAGCCGCAGATCATGTCGCTGCGGATGCTTTTTCCCAGCTCATAGCCAACGTCTATGTTGCAGCCCTCGAAGTGTCGCCAGAAAAACGCAGCGAGGCGCTAGCCCCAATCGTTCTGAATGTTGACCTTGTTGAGGTGTCTGCAGAACTGGAAGCAAGCTTGGGGATCCGGGTACCCGGTGGTGGCCTCGCGCAGATCGCTGAGGTCACGGATGTCGTCATAGTAGACGGTGGATTGAATAGATACGGAGCGTTTGAAGGCGTTGCGCAATGGCGGGTCGACGCGCGCGCGGGCCATTGGGGTCATGATCACCGTCGAAGGGTGGAATACCGCGCAAGGGTCGAGTTCCGACCTGAGCGAGGTAGCTGGAAACTTAGAGCAATCACTGTGTTGGAGGCGCGTGCACCGGATGTCTAAGCGGATAAGCAGAGCTTTGTTGGTTTTTGTCACGACCTGCCTGATAGTGTTCGCGGTTACGAGCCACGCGCATTTTCTACTGAACCTGAACGTTCGGGTATTCCACGTTGAACACACCAGCGACGGGTTGCGTATCCATCTTCGACTGCCCATGCCTTACCTTGTCGCGGACAAAACGGGAGCAATTGGGGCAGATGGCCTTCCGTTAGCTGCTCCGTTTACGACAAATGCCCTTGAGGACGGCAATGTCGTGCATTTTGCCGACACCGCTCAACTGGATGCTGACCCGCTCGGGCTCGGTCGAATCGCTGAGGCCGGAACAATTGTCGAAGTGCAAGGTCAGCGCGTAGCAGGAAACGTGGAATCTGTGGCAATCCATCGGGTGGGCGAAGAACCGGGATTTGCTACTCTGAACGAGGCCCAAAATGCGGTGTTTGAGGGATCAACTCTGTCGCTCGATCTGCCTGTATATGTTGGCGATGTCATCGTCGATGTCACCGTACGGTATGACCAGAAAACCACCCCGTCTACCTATGCGCTGTCAAACGCTCTGAACCCCGGATTGCCAGACCAGGAAATGACCGCGAACCTCATCCTAGACTACGGCTCCAGCGACCCACTTGTCTTTCGAACGCGGGGTCTGATGGAAGATCCGGTTGAGATTTCAAGGTCGAGTTTCGCAGGAATCGTGACTTTCATTTGGGAGGGTGTGCGCCACATTCTCGAAGGCATCGATCATGTATTGTTTGTTGTTTGCCTTGTCATCGGCGCGCCTGAATTGCGGGCGCTACTCTGGCGTGTCACCGGGTTTACAGTTGGCCACAGCGTAACACTTTCGCTTGGCTTCTTTGGCTATGTTCCATCCGGTGCATGGTTTGTCCCTTTGGTAGAAACAGGGATTGCGCTCTCAATCATCTACGCAGCTGTTCTGGCCATAAAGCGAGAAGGTTCGGGGCCAAACGCCAACAGAAAGGTTTTCGTAGTGACCGTCCTGATGGGATTGCTTCACGGCCTGGGCTTTAGTTTCGTGCTGCATGAAATCCTGCAAGTGACTTCGCCCAATATTTGGCAGAGCCTATTGGCATTCAACATCGGCGTGGAAGTTGGTCAAGTCGCAATCGTTCTGGTGACGTGGCCGCTCCTAAATTCGATTTCAAAATTTGGCCCAACTCCTGAGTTTACGCTCAGAGTTTCGATAGCTATCGGCTGCGGAGCTATCGCGAGTTGGTGGACATTCGAGCGTGGGAAAAACTTTCTGGACTTACTTTCAATTTAGCCGGTTACGAACGACAGCTTTGGGCTGCGACCTGCCGACTGCGACTGCAGGAGACAGATAGCCTCGGGATGGCCGGTTTGGGCTCAATTTGATACTTCGCCTTTGCTTTACTTGTGTGCTGGGTGATTGGTCAGCGTATTCGAGTATTGAAAGGTGTCTTTCGTCGTGAAGTGTTCTCCAAATGAGCGTGACATGCACCAGATATAGGCTTGCGGAAAGACCAGTGTTTCTGCTGAAGTCCGGACTAGATGTGATGTATTGAAAGGAGAGTGTTTTCTAAAATTGCTTGATGCTTTTTTGGGGAAATAGAGCGTTACGTCAACTAATAGGGAGACCATCACCTTTCAGGTGAAAAGACGTAAGATGTACGTAACGCGCATAAAATTTTCCTGTAAGTTGTTGATTTTATTGGCGTCAGAATCCGTGTGGGGGGCACCACGAAACTCATGAAAGTACTTAAATATCAGAGCGTTAAAGCGCAGTCGCTAGATTCGAAGGTGACACAAGAGGTGACGTTATGCCTCTAGTCATCGCTGAACTTGGAGCGATCATGATCTTAGCAAAGCACGTAACGCAGAAGAAAGAGGGTGGTGTTAACCAAGTCCTAAGCGGTCACGGTCGTGAGAACGAGGTGAACCTCTTTTTGGATGTCTGCGTGCAACAGCTGCCATCGACATATTTAATCCGAAATGATCGACCATCGTCGTCCAAGCCAATTTCCAGCAGCTTCTGGCACGGGCCGCCAAGATATTCAGAATAGTTTCTTTTTTGTTGCATCCAGTGACGTTTCGATAGGGGCAGGCGCTATGGGCTGTTCAGCTCAACTCGATGGTATTGCCGAAAAAATAAATGCTGGAAGGTTTCGTTATACTTTGTATGAACTCCACCCATTCTTCTCCGTAAACCTGCTCGAAAGATTCCGGGTAGGCCCAGACTGCATTGTGGTAGGTAAATGTGGTCAGCAAAACACCTAGCGTGCAGGCGCTGGCAAATTCCTTTTGCTTACCTTTGAAAAGCATCGAAACAAACAGACCAGCCATGCTTGCAAGACCAATTCCGACAATGTCTTGCGCGCCGGGTTGCCCACTTCCGGGCACGTTAACCAGCTGAGACTGAAAATAGCGTGTCAGAAAAACTGCAATGGCACCTAGGAAAAAGGCTCCGATGAAAGAACCGGGGTATGCCAATCGTACCCAGATGCTGTCTGTTCTGCCAGGAGTGGCTTTGCTGGCGGCCACTTCGGCGCGATGATTGATGCTTGTGACGCGGTCCTGAAAGGACTTTTGTTCTTTCTGCATAATAATACTCAGGGACCTTGATGAATCATCTCAATCAAACACCCCTCGGAGTAGCGAAGCCGTAATGAGCGTGCAACCCTGGCGCGTGTGATCCTGTTCTGAGTAGAGCTTGCGCATCATTTTGGGAAATCACATGAGGTTGCGCAGCAAGTTTGTGGGTCGGCAACAAGCTGCGTGCTTCTTGGCCCACGCAAGCATTTGCAGCCGGGATGTTTGCCGGTTCTCTTGGCGGCAAGCAACTTGCGGCTTTTCAATCACTTTGGTTGGCAGTATGAGTTTCGGAAGTCACCCGCTTTACAGCTTTGGTGGCGCGCGGATGTGGCGAAACTGGTAAACGCAAGGGACTTAAAATCCCTCGCCCTAGGGCTTGCGGGTTCGATCCCCGCCATCCGCACCAATTTTTACTGAAATGAGATGGTGCCAGATTGCCTTTGCCCGAGATTACAGCCGACTTGGCAGGCAATGCGGCGACTGTTCAGTAAGATGGATGGCAGCTGAAGAGGGCTTTTAAGTACGGTTCTAATGATGTGTGATCAGACCGGGAAACCAAGTTGGTTGATCAGGCGCCAGATATCACGGTTTGCCGTCGACAATTGCGCTACGATGCTTTCGATTTCCTGAATGGCCTTTTCATCAACCGTGTCTTCACGCCCCAGCTTAATATCGGTCTTTCGGTCCGCAATGCGCATCAGGATGGTCTTGGGGTTCCCGCTGTCGGCATCAAAGGAATAGATGCAATGGTTATACCTGTTCCGAATGGACGACAGTTTGGCCAGCCGTTGCGTGTGGGCCAGGATCGGATCGCGAATTTCGGCAGGGCGGCCTTCCATCTTGGCAAGACGTTCAACCAGATCGATCCGGGCGCGCGTCGTGTTGAGCGTCAAGAAGATGATAACGGCGACGTCCTTGTTGGTGCCCGTCAGCCCGGCAATCAGGTGGATCAACAGGCTTTCTGTGTTGGTCCACATGTAGTTCAGTTTGCCGACCAGCAAGATTAAGCGGTCAAAGCGGGTTTCCAGCGTCTCAGTCAATGGTTTGTCCGTGCGCTTCATCGGACGCCACTTCGAAATAGAACTGTGCTGCCGCGGTCCGGTTGCTTACACCGATCTTACCGGCAACATTGTGCATGTGCAGCTTTACCGTGTGCTCAGTGATGCCGAGGTTCGACGCGATGATCTTGTTGCTTTGCCCTTTCGAGACAAGGTGCAGAACCTGTTTTTCCCGCCGCGTCAGCCGGGAATAGATCGGATTAGGTTTCTTTGGATTTTGCTCTGGCTTTGCGGGTGTTTCACGCAGCAAGCGGGGTTTGTTCTGATTTTGCAGATTTGACACGCAATCAGCCATAAAGCACGGCAGATACAATTCCTCATGCATCAGCAGGCGCAGAATGGACCGCCACACATCCGGTGCAACATTCATGGGAAGATAGCCGACATCCCCGAACTGCCCCCGATCCCAGTTTTCGAACAGAAAACGGGCCGAGTCCTCTTTGCGGTACGCAAAGGCCAAACAACCTGATCCGGTTGCTTCGGTATAGACCTGCGGGCGGGCCAGCAAATCGTCTAACATAATCTGATCGACAACAACCACCTTGCCAGCCGCGGCAACCGGGGCGCCGGAAGTTTTCAAGTCGGCGATGTCGTCATACCGATGAGCGGCCACACCGAATTCGGATTGAACGCTTCGCAGTGTCTGGTTGGAAAAGAAGAGTTCCTTGCCGATGAAATTGATCGAGAAATCTTCGGTACTAACATCAAGTTGGGCAATATTATCCTGTAACGGATTGCTCATTATTTCCCCCTATAAACCCACGCCACAAAATCGGTGACGAAATCGTAAACAACAATCGGAACACAAATTAACGGCAAATTAGCCGACAGTCCTGACCGACTATACCTGAAAGTCTAATTTTCTTCAATAATTCGTATCGCCCTGCCAATTGGGACTAGAACTATTGATTAGGTTCGCCATGGCCGTTCTCGTAAAAGTAGAGAAAAATTATGGATTTAACCGAGTGGTCGAATTTCCGCCGCATTTTCGTGTATTTGAGCGTTAATTTTGGGTTAATTTTTAAAATTTTAAATTAAATCAGCATCTTACCATATCTAATGCTTTAGGGCAGCTATTCAGACAGCCTTCACGCTGCAACCATGTCCCTGCTTCAATTTGAGAAGCTTGGTTCCTGACGTGTCCGCGATTCGTGAATTTGCACGAATCCTGATTATCGCGGACAGCGCATCGGCTTAGCCGGGAAAGGAAGGTGGTGAACGAATCAACCAAATGAAACCGCTTCATGCGCGTATTGCGCCTGAATGCTTAAAAATTGTTTCAACTGCGCCAGTAGCCGTTTTGTAGATGAATGACGGTCGGGCGCTTAAAAAGTGGAATTTTGAAATGAAAAAGCGCAACCATGAACAACCTGTCAATGATGTTACTGCCATCGGCGAAGTGAACGTCGATGATGCATATGTTTATGTCGATGCAGACGTGGACGTTGAAGAAGCAGAAATTGACGCGAACCATAATGAGCAAGGTCAGGAACAGGGTCAGGAACAGACTGCTGAAGCAGACCAGGAACAGGGTCAAGACCAAGGTCAGGAACAGGGTCAGGAACAGTCTGCAGACGCGGACGCGGATCAGGATCAGAAACAGAAGCAAGATCAGGATCAGGACCAGCATCAGTACAATGGTGACAACACCAACGACAACTCCAACTCTGTAAGCATCGACTTTGGTGAGGAAGGTCTCCGCCCCAATGACGATGATCTGGTTGATGTCGATGTGTATGAAGGTGGCTCGGTCGAGGACATCATCACGGTCGGAAACGACTTTAACTATGATCCGGGCGACGACATGAACCTGGATATCTCGTTGGACGGTCAAGGCAACGACATGCTGGCCATCAACAACCAGGTGGCCCACCTGAATGACGATGACCATCTGGGCGCGGCACGTGTGTCGAACGACGGTGGTACCTTCGAACAGCACGGTGATGCCCATGGTGGCGAAGCCAACGCTGCTGAAGGTATTGCATCGCACGCAGACGGCGGTGACTCCGGTGACGGTGGATCAACCGACGGCGGCAACGCAATGTCATACACCAAGGGCGCATCTGCCTATGCCGGTGGTGGCGAAGCAGGTGATGCTGACGCCGACGCAGATGCCGGAAACGGTGGCGACTCGGGTGATGCAACGACCTTGGGTCTGAACGTTGGTAAAGGCTACGCAAGCTCTGACGGCTCCGGAGACGGTGGCGATAGCGGCAATGCGAATGCCGATTCGAAGGCTGACAATGACGGTGACTCGGACGCGTCGGATGCTGACAGTGACGGTGGTGACGGCGGAAATGCCGGATCAATCGGTCTGGGTCTGGGTGTTGGTCTTTCAGGCGCTGGCAATGACGGCGACTCGACTGGCGGCAACAACGACAGCGACGCCCACGCGCTGGGTGCTGGTCTTGGTGCTAACGACTCGTCGGCGAACGGTTCAGACGGTGGCAACAGTGGCGCCGGCAACTTGGGCCTGGGCCTTGCAGGCAGCCTTGCTGGCAGCGTGGCTGGTAACGACGCAAGCGGCGACGGCGGCAAAGGCGACGGTGGCAATGCCAACGGCGGCGACGGTAGCAACAACGACGCAACTGGCGGTGCGGGCACCGGTGGTGCCGGTGGTGCTGGCAGCCCTGCTGACTTTGAAGAAGCAGCAGGCGGCGGCGGTGCCGGCGGTGCTGGAACCGGCGGCAACGGAAGCAATGAGAACATCACCGGTGGCGGAACTGGCGGTACGGGTACCGGCGGTTCGGGTGACGGTGGTGACCCGGATGCTGACGCTGATGCGACATCGGATGCTCAAGGCGTCGGTAACCAGAATGCGGACTCTGCTGGTGGAGCTGGCGGAACCAACACCTCCGACGGCAGTGCTGACGGTACCGGAACCGGTACTGCGACAGCGGACGGCGTCGGTGGCGGCGGCGGCGCAATCGATCTGGATGCGACCTCTGATGGTAGCGGCACCGGATCGGTAGACGCCGACAATGACGCCGGTAATGGCGCAGCTTCCAGCCTTTGGGCGGTTGCGGACACTGACGGATCCGCTGACGCGATGGCTGACGCAATCTCTGGCTATGGCGGCGCAGGCAGCTCCGACAACGATGCAACGGCTACCGGATACGGTACATCGGACGGTACGTCCACGTCGGGCATCGGTGGCGGCGGCGGTGCTGCACAAGCCATGGGTGGCCAAGGCGGTAATTCGCACGGCTTCGTCGATATTGGTGACACCAAAGGTGGCATGCAGCAAGGCGGCGACGCATCGGGTGCGAACTCGGGCGCAGGTGGTGCCGGTGGCAACGCTGGTGACTGGGGTTCGGGCAACGGTGGCGATGGCATCGTCAACGGTGAGTCGCACGCATCGGCCGCAGCGGTCGTCGATACTTCGGCGTTCAACCAGTCGATCGTCATGGGTGCCAACGTTCTTGGTAACTCGGTCGATACGACCATGGTTGGCGGCAACATGTCGTCCAGCTACTCCAGCGACGACACCGACGTTTAATCGGAAGCAGAGCTCGCTTTGGCGGGCTCTGACCTCTTAAAAACTGCCGGGGGCGCATTATGCGGCCTCGGCCCAACTTAACCTAAACCGGAAATTTCAGGCCGGGGCAGGGAAAGGAAACTAAAATGGCACTCGACAGTATTACGGAACAAATTGCACATTTTGTTGGCACTTTTGAACTTACGACCGAACAGGCCCGTTGGCGTGATTTTTATGAAGAATTTACTGCTCTGCGTAAGAAAGCAGAACTTGAGGGTCTCGAAGATCCGGCCCGCATCAATGTCAAAGCCAATCTGAAAATGGATCCGGGCGATTACGGTCCGGTGCCTTACAAGTTTGGACCCGCACAAGATGATGTCCCCCCACCAACGGAAAATTCTGGTCTGATTGATGGTGCTGATGGGTCACCCGGCCCTGCGGTCGGCCCGGATGCGATCTTGCCCGAAGATGCGCCGGGATTCAGCTCGTTTGTGCAGATGAACATCATTCTGGAGCCCGAATACATCACCGAGCTGATTGGATCAGCGGTCACCTACACGGTGCAGAAAATCCATCTGATCGACAACGATGTCGTGGGCGAAGGTGACTTCCGCGATGTCGAGGCCCTGATGGCGCAAGCCGACGCGCTGCAAAGCGCGGCACTGTCCTTGCATGCCATATCGACCCCATCGATCCACATCCAGGACTATCAGTCCGGTGAGGCTGTCGAACAACTTATCGAACAAATGCAATCGCCCATTAATCTTGAGATTGAAGGCGTAACGGTACATCAGTTTCACGGCGAGGATGCCTCGGGCATTATCGTGAATGGCGAGTATGTCGATGAAATTCCGGACTTTTTGGAGCTGCTGCCGGAACATCACAAGGATGATTTGGAGGACGAAGATGCCGAGGACGAGTTGGCCGAGGCATTGCCTGCCGAATGGGATCAATCCGAAGACCCCGAATTTGAAGACGGTCATTCGGTGGTCGCGGGTGGCAACTATGCCGTCAACGAAGTCGCGGTATCGGTTGGCTGGGTCGATGCGCCCAACATCGTGGTCGGTGGGCAGGCGATCAACCTGACCGCTGTCAGCCAGGTCGCCGTCGTCTCTGATGTCGACCAAGGTGCGCCGGGTGCGCAAAGCGACACGCATGTTGTCCAGTCTTCAAACATCGCGACCGAAGCCAACGAGGCATCATGGGTGGAACACAATGTCTCGGATAATCCCGATCAGGACCCGATTGTCATGATCGACTGGATTTCCGGTGATCTGCTGGTGACCAATTTCATTGAGCAGCTTATCGACGCCACGGATATTGACCACATCAATACGGAAATCTCAGCTTCGTCCACAGCCTATACGCTGGGCGATAATGATATGGCCAATGTGACCAACATCATTCAGCTGGGCAGCTATTATGATGTGATCATTATTGGCGGCGATATGGTCTCGATCGACGTTGTGAACCAGACCATCGTTTTGTTGGACAATGATGTGATTCACGGCGCAAGCCCGACGGATGCCGAAGACAATCTTGTAATGAACCAGGTATCGTTGACGACCGAAGGGGAAGACACCCACGAAGAGTTAAGCGACAATCTGGCCAGCACGGTATCTTTGCAAGAGGTGGATACCGATGCACTGGAAGACGCGTTGTTGAACGATCCGATGTTTGCCGGAACAGAAGTGGTGCGGGTTCTCAAGATCGAAGGTGACCTGCTGCAGATCAACGTCATTGACCAGGTAACCATGTTGCAGGATGACGACGATGTTTACGTCGAAAACTCAAGCGGAGAAGGGGTTTCCGCGCTAGGTGCGGGCAACGCGTTATTGAATTCGGCCAACGTGACCAAAATGGGAATCGACTCTGTCGTGATGGCGCAAGAGGGCGAATACTCGGATGTGATGTTGCATCAGGCCAGCCTTATCGACAGCCCAGAAGAGGAAAATGCCGAGCTTGTCAACGAAGCGATCGCGATGTTGTTGGAGGATGTAGATGGGCCGGGCAATTCGGAAAACGCCCCAGGCCAGAGCAATCTGACGTCCTCAGAAGCGGCTGCCATCGACGACGGCCTGCAATCTATGCTAGCGTAGTAACCCTGTTTGTTACGAGTGTTTTGAAAGTTTTAACATGTCGATTGTTTTTCCGTCGCGCCCGAGACGATACGCCAGTCCGTTGGATCGTAACGCTGGTGCCGTTTCCAAGCCGCCAAGTGCGAGCAAATCAGATTTGAAACGGAAAAAAGTTCTCGGATTGCGCTTGAGCGAAGATTTACGCGTTAGTAATCCGCCAGACGGTGAACGGGAGGCAGTCGCCAAAAGCGATGCGAGCGCCGGCAAAACCGTGAAAGCTGATCCTGAACATCACGAAGTGAAAGAGGAACCGCACCTGCGCGCCGGACCTTCCTCCCGGCGCAAGCAGCCGCAGCCTGCCGAAGACAATGACCAACAGGGCAGCGGTGATGGGGTGGCCGATGTCGAGGGCCCCGATCCTGAACCCGTCAATAAAACGAGCGACCGTACACCCCCCGCGTCGCGCTCGAGTGGCGGTGATCGCATGGGCACCACTATCGAGGCCAAAGCGAACGAGCCAATGCTGCGCAGTAATTCTGGCGGCGGCGATGGCAAGGGGCCACCCCAAACATTTCACAAGCGAACGCCGCCTGAAGATTTTCAGGCGACGTTGCGCACTTCGTTACGCGCGATCTATCGCAATCTGGCTTTTGTGCTGGTTCTGACCTGTGCAACGAATGTTCTGATATTGGCGATCCCGATCTATCTGTTCCAGATCAGTGACCGCGTCCTGACTAGCCGGTCGTTGGACACGCTGATCATGTTGACCGCCATTGTCGCCGGGGCAGTGATTTTCCAATCCGCCTTCGACGCGGTGCGGCGGTTCATGCTGATGCGCACCGCGGTTGAGGTGGCAGCCCGTCTGGGTGCCCCGGTTCTCAGCGCTGCGGCGCATGCGTCGCTGCATGGCTCTGGGCGGGAATACCAAACACTCGGTGATTTGCAGCAAGTGCGCAGCTTTTTGGTCTCGGGGACACTGATTTCCTTCCTGGACGTGCCCTTCGCACCATTGTTCATCCTGATGATCTTTTTGGTTCACCCGCAGCTTGGGATGATCGTTATCGTTACGGCGGTTTTGCTGATGACAATTGCATTCATCAACCAGCGTATGACGGCCAAACCCTTTGCCGAAGCCAACAAGGCGCAGTCCATGGCTAACATGCATCTGGATTCGATGTCGCGAAATAGTCAGATCATCAACGCTCTGGCAATGATCCCCGAGGCCGTGCGCATCTGGGGACGCGACACCGCACAATCCCTGACATGGCAGGTCCGCGCGCAGGACCGGAATGTGATTTTCGCGGCTATTTCGCGGGCGGTGCGTTTGCTGACGCAGATCGGCATTCTGGGTTGGGGCGCGTTTCTGGCTTTGCAGGGTGAGATCACCGGCGGCATGGTCATTGCGGCCTCAATTATCGCGGGCCGCGCTTTCGCGCCGATCGAGGGTTCGATCGAAGGCTGGAACGGCTTCCTTCTGACACGCGGAGCCTATGGCCGGATCAATCAATTGCTATCCAACTCGGCCCTGCAATTCGAAAAGCTGCGCTTGCCGCGCCCCGAGGGTCGGCTGGACGTGGAACGCCTTCTCTATGTGCCTGGCGGCACCAAGCGTGTTGTGCTGAACGGGATCAGTTTCTCGCTGAACCCGGGTGAAACTCTGGCCATCATCGGCAACTCGGGTGCGGGCAAGACCACGCTGGGCAAAACGCTGGTTGGGTCAATCCTGCCCACATCCGGCAGCGTCCGGCTGGACCTGATGGATATCCGCAACTGGGATCCGCGTCAGTTTGGCGAAAGCATCGGCTATCTTCCGCAGGACGTGCAATTGTTCCCCGGTACGATCAAAGACAATATCGGCCGGATGCGGGACGATGCGACCGACGAACAAATCCACGACGCCGCCGTTCTCGCCGATGTACACAACATGATCGCCACGTTGCCGCAAGGCTATGAAACCGTGGTGGCTGCGGATGGGTCACCCTTGTCAGGTGGTCAGAAACAGCGCATCGCACTGGCGCGGGCCTTCTTTGGCAATCCGCGCATGGTGGTTCTGGACGAACCGAACTCGAACCTGGACGTTGCTGGTGACAGGGCCCTTGCCCGGGCCATCGAACAGGCACGGGAAAGCAAGATTACCGTCGTGGTGATCACGCAGAAACCAACGCTGCTGAACGTGGTCGACAAGATCATGCTGCTGACGGATGGCCGTGTGGCGCTGTTTGGTCATCGCGAACAGGTTCTGCAACAACTGAATGGGCCGCGTAATAATCAGCCCGGCATTCAAAACAAATAAGGGGGGTGCGACATGAATGAACTGGTACCCGTGAACAACGATCCCAATGATCCGACCGTCTGGTATGCCGAAGTTCCACGCTCGATCAATCGTCTGGTTGTAATTGGGCTTACCATGCTTGTCGTTTGCTTTGGTGGTTTTGGCGTCTGGTCGTTCAGTGCACCGCTGGCCGCTGCTGTGATTGCACAAGGTAGTTTTGTCGCGACAGGTCGCAACAAGATCGTGCAGCACCTTGAAGGCGGTATCATCGAGGAAATCCAGGTTGTTGAAGGTCAGGCCATCAAAGCCGGGCAAGTGATGATGACGCTGGATCAGACCTCGGCCGAAGCCAATGAGCGTGAATTGTTCATCCGTAAAATCCGCCTGCAGGCCATGTCAGATCGTCTGAATGCCGAGTACAATGAACTGCAGCGGCTGGAGTTCTCGCCTGACCTTATTGCCAATTCAGAAGATACAGAAGTTCTGTCCATTCTCGATGGGCAAAAGATCACTTTTGATCTGTCCCGCAAGACGCTGTTGAACGACATCGCTCTGCTCGAACGCAACATGGAAGCTCTGAGAATTCGCTCCAGCGGGTTCAATGCACAGTTGGACAGCATGGTGCGGCGCTCAGAAATCCTGCAGGAAGAACTCGAAACCAAGCAGGCGCTGTTCGAAAAAGGCCTGGTGCGCAAAGGTGAGCTGAACACGATCCGTCGGGTTCAGGCCGAAGCGGAAGGGCAACAAGCACGGCTGCAGGCCGAAGCGGCTGAGATCAGCCAGATGCTGTTGAAATACGAAGAGCAGATTACCCGCACCCGTGCTGCCTATCGTGAGGCCGCGCTGGATGAGTTGGGCGTGATCGAAGCCGATCTGGAAAGTGTCCGTGAAAAAGCTCGCCAGGCCCGCAGCGTTCTGGACCGCGCCGTTGTGCGGGCTCCGGTATCCGGCACAGTGGTGCGACTGCACTATCATACGCCGGGTGGTGTGATCGAAACCGGTGAACCCATTGCCGAGATTCTACCCGCAGACGCTCCGCTGATCATCGAAGCACAGATTCCGCGCACCGAGATCGACAGTGTCGTGACAGGGCAGGACGCCACCGTGCGTCTGGTCGCCCTGAATCAGAGGACAACACCGGTGCTGCAAGGGCAGGTGTTCTATCTGTCTGCGGACTCGGTGATCGAGGATTCAACCGGAGCCCCGCAAGAGGTCTATCTGGCCCGCATTTCACTGGAACCAGAAGAGATTGAACGCGTGCGCGGCTTTATCCCAACACCGGGTATGCCCGCCGAGATCATGATCCAGACCGAAGAGCGGACCTTTGCGGCCTATATCGCGAAACCTGTGACGGACAGCATGTCGCGCGCATTCCGCGAACAATAACAGGGGCGGTCTACACCTTCCATTTTTCGCATGTTAGCCTTCGGTGATATTCACCGGAGGATTACTGATGCCATTGACAGTAAAAGCCATGATGGAGGCCGCAAATGCGGTCGTCGAACGTGTAGACACCGATTTTGCCCAACAGGTCATGGAACAGGGCGGGTTGCTTCTGGATGTGCGCGATGCCGTCGAATTGCAGCAGACGGGCCGGGCCAATGGCGCTCATCACATTCCGCGCAGCATGTTGGAATTTCGCGCCGATGAAAGCTTGCAATTTCACGACCCCGAGCTTCGGAAAGACCGCCCCATCGTTCTTTATTGCGCCGCTGGTGGCCGCGCTGCTTTGGCCGGTAAGCTGCTGAAAGACATGGGATATGAGCAGGTCTACAATCTTGGCGGATTGCCCGATTGGATTAATGGTGGGGGTGAGGTGTCGTCCTAAAGGATCAGGCGTTCAGAAACGCCCTTACGGCGGCTTCGAATTCGCGCGGTTTTTCGGCGTGCAGCCAGTGGCCTGCACCGGGGATTTTGGCAAACCTGGCGGCCGGGAATAGCGTGCGGATCAGGCCACGGTGTTCAGGCAGGACATAGTCAGAATCGCCGCCCGAAAGAAACAGGGTCGGACCATCCCAGGTTGCGTCCAGCTGCGGAAAACCCATGATTTTGGGCATCTCGGCGGCCAGAACATCCAGGTTCAGTAGCCAGCGTTGCCCCTGAACATCCAGCGACTGCGTGAAAAAGCTTTGAAGCGCTTTTTCTACACCCAGTTCGGCCAATTGCTGTGACGCATCCGAACGTCGCTCGACTTTTGACAGGTCAACGGCGCGCATCGCCTCGATGAACTGGATCTGGCTATGAGAATAGGTGACTGGCGCGATGTCGGCGACCACCAGTTTGCGCAGCAGTTCGCCGTGTTGCAGCGCCAGCGTCATCGCTGCCTTGCCGCCCATCGAATGGCCCACCACGTCGGCTTTGCCGCCAAAATGCGCGATCACTTCGGCCAGATCATTGGCAAGGTCGCCATAGCTGTGCTGCTCGGTCCACATGCTGTACGCGTGGTTGCGCATATCAACGGCCACGACCTGCCGCTCATCGGCCAGCCGTCTGGCAATTACGCCCCAGTTCCGGGCCGAGCCGTACAGCCCATGCGCAATCAGCAAAGGGGGGGTCGCGGTCGGTTCACCATGTATGATCGTGTTCAGCATGAAGTCGTGATACCCGCCGTCAACAGAAACGACCAGCCCCATTGTCGCCTTCGCAAGAGGCGGCTAGATTGGCGGGCTTGGAGGCTTCGTCATGTCGGAAAAAACAGATATCCAAACCCAGATCGCGCAGACGGTTCAGTTGCTGCGCAAAAAGTTGGGGGTGCGGGACAAGACGCTGACGGCTTCGATCCGCAAGGCCAAGCGACAACTGCCCCGGCGGATTTACAAACAGGCCTTGCTGTTGGCCAGTGCCGAGCCGATGGCGGCACATCCAAAGCTGCGGCTGGTTCTGGATACCCCGAAACTTGCTCGTGCGTCAGAAGAGGTTCAGGCGCATCTCAGCGGTATCAATCGCGCCGACCGACGGCTGGGTTGGTTTCTGGGGATGCTGGGGGGGCTGGCGTTCAACCTGATTGCTCTAACGGTTCTATTGCTTATCTTCTTGTGGTGGCAGGGTTTTATCTGACCCGTATAAAAAACGGCGCCTCAAAGGCGCCGTTCAAGTCTTTGATTTTCGACCTGATTACAGGTTCGGATAGAGAGGGAAGCGCGCGCAGAGGTCCGCGACCTCGGCTTTGACCTTGGCTTCGACGGCGCTGTTGCCGTCTTCGCCATTGGCGGCCAGCCCGTCGACCACTTCGATGATCCAGTCGG
>NZ_JBQFUN010000008.1:0-190256 GCF_056539205.1 Ruegeria sp. BC5 | reverse complement strand
CGTCGACAAATACTGGTCCCCCGTCAACCGCGTCGACAACGCATATGGCGACCGAAACCTCGTCTGCACATGCCCACCAATGGACGCATACGAAGAAGCTGCAGAATAAACACAAAACACAAAACCCCGCCGGAATACCGGCGGGGTTTTTCGCCAATAGGAAACCTGTGTTCCAAATTGCGCACCCACCCTATGTCGTTTTCTGCGGGTGATCGGTCTTTTTTGCTTGCTGGATCTGCGAAGGCCTCATACCCCTGTCCGTGGGACACCCCTCCCCAACGAGGGGCGTGTATCTGGAAGGGTAATACACATGACCATCGAACAACCGGCAACGCGGCCGGCGAATCCGCGTTTTTCCTCGGGCCCCTGCGCCAAACCCCCTACATTTGATCTGTCCAAACTGGCCGATGCCGCGCTGGGTCGGTCGCACCGTGCAGCCGTTGGCAAGGACAAGCTGAAGGCGGCCATTGAAGGCACGCGCGAGGTGCTGGGCATTCCGGCGGATTACAAGATCGGCATCGTTCCCGCCTCGGACACCGGCGCGGTCGAGATGGCGCTGTGGTCGCTGCTTGGCGAACGCAAGGTCGAGATGCTGGCGTGGGAGAGCTTTGGCTCGGGTTGGGTGACCGATGTTGTCAAACAGCTGAAGATCGACGCCGAGGTGAAAACGGCCGAGTACGGGCAGATCGTTGATCTCGCATCCGTCGATTTCGCCAATGACGTTGTGTTTACATGGAACGGCACCACCTCGGGTGTGCGGGTTCCCAATGGCAACTGGATTGCGGATGACCGTCAGGGTCTGACGATCTGTGACGCAACCAGCGCAGCCTTTGCGATGGACCTGCCCTGGGACAAGTTGGATGTCACCACCTTCAGCTGGCAGAAGGTGCTGGGTGGTGAGGCCGCGCATGGCATGCTGATCCTGTCACCCCGCGCGGTGGAGCGGCTGGAGAGCTACACACCCGCATGGCCCCTGCCTAAGATTTTTCGTCTGACCAAGGGTGGCAAACTGATCGATGGTATCTTTACCGGTGCCACGATCAACACGCCTTCGATGCTGGCGGTCGAAGATTACCTGTTCGCGCTGGATTGGGCGCGCTCGGTTGGTGGTCTGCAAGGGCTGATCGCCCGAGCTGATGCCAATGCCGGTGCGGTGCATGCATTCTGTGACCGGAACGACTGGATCGCCAATCTGACCGAGGATGCTGCGACGCAGTCGAACACTTCGGTCTGCCTGAAGTTCACCGATGACCGCATTCAAGATGGCGCAGTCTTTGCCAAAGCCGTGGCGAAACGGTTGGAGGTCGAGAATATCGCGCTGGATATCGGCGCCTATCGCGACGCGCCTGCGGGCCTGCGCATCTGGTGCGGTGGTACGGTCGAAACCTCGGATATCGAGGCAATGCTGCCCTGGCTGGCCTGGGCTTTTGAGGCCGAGATCGCGGCGCAAACCGAAGCCGCCTGACCTTTTTCACCGGGCCCCATCAGGCCCGGACCTTCCCTACAATTCAAGGACCAGAGATATGGCCCCCAAAGTACTCGTATCTGACAAGCTCAGCGAAACCGCCGTTCAAATCTTCCGGGATCGCGGCATCGATGTGGATTTCATGCCCGATCTTGGCAAGGACAAAGACAAGCTGGCCGAGGTGATCGGTCAGTATGACGGCCTTGCCATCCGTTCGGCCACCAAGGTCACGCCGACCCTGCTTGAAAAGGCTGACAACCTGAAAGTTATTGGCCGCGCTGGCATCGGCACGGACAATGTGGACAAAGAGGCTGCCTCTAAAAAAGGCGTGATCGTGATGAACACGCCTTTTGGCAACATGATCACAACGGCCGAACATGCGATTGCCATGATGTTCGCCGTTGCGCGGCAAATCCCCGAGGCCAGTACCTCGACCCATGCGGGTAAGTGGGAAAAGTCCAAGTTCATGGGAATCGAGCTGACCAACAAGACCCTTGGCGTCATCGGCGCGGGCAATATCGGCGGCATCGTTTGCGAACGCGCCTTGGGCCTGAAGATGAAGGTCATCGCTTATGATCCCTATCTGGGCGAAGAGAAAGCCGCCAAGATGGGCGTAGAGAAAGTCGAACTGGACGAACTGCTGTCACGCGCTGATTTCATCACCCTGCACGTGCCGCTGACGGACCAGACCCGCAATATCCTGAGCCGCGAAAACCTGGCCAAGACCAAGGCGGGCGTGCGCATCGTCAACTGTGCCCGTGGTGGTCTGGTCGACGAAGAGGCGCTGGCCGAACTGCTGCAATCCGGTCACATTGCTGGCGCCGCCTTTGATGTGTTCAGCGAGGAACCGGCCAAGGAAAACGCCCTGTTCAACCTGCCCAACGTAGTCTGCACGCCGCATCTGGGTGCGGCCACGACCGAGGCGCAGGAAAACGTGGCGCTGCAGGTGGCCGAGCAGATCTCGAACTATCTGCTGACAGGAGCGGTGGAAAACGCGCTGAACATGCCCAGCGTCACCGCCGAAGAAGCCAAGATCATGGGGCCGTGGATCAAGCTGGCCGGTCACTTGGGCAGCTTCATCGGTCAAATGACGGATGAGCCGATCAAGGCGATTAACATCCTCTATGACGGTGTCGCCTCCGAGATGAACCTGGCGGCCCTGAACTGCTCGGTCGTGGCGGGGATCATGAAGAAGTTCAACCCCGAGGTGAACATGGTCTCGGCTCCGGTCGTCGCCAAAGAGCGTGGCATTCAGATCTCGACCACCAACCAGGACAAGTCCGGTGCGTTCGAAGGCTACATCAAAGTGACCGTGGTGACCGAAAAGCGCGAACGCTCGATCGGGGGCACGGTCTTCAGCGACGGCAAGCCACGTTTCATCCAGATCAAGGGTATCAATATCGAGGCCGAGGTGGGTGCGCACATGCTCTACACCACCAACGAGGACGTGCCGGGCATCATCGGTGCACTGGGTCAGACCATGGGTGACAATGACGTCAACATCGCCAACTTTACCCTTGGCCGGGCGGAAGCAGGCGGCGAAGCCATTGCGTTGCTTTACGTGGACGAGCCGGTCCCGGCCGAGGTGCGCGCCAAGCTGGCGGAAACCGGTCTGTTCACCCAGATCAAACTGCTGGAGTTCGACGTCGCCTAAGCAGTGTTGAATTTCTGGAACAATTCTTGCCCGCGCCCCTCAAGGCGCGGGTATTTTCTTTTCCTGACACGCATTTCGCGCCAAAAGCCGGGTACGCGTTTATCCGAGGGATTTTCATGACATCCGCCATCTACGCCATCGGCGATATCCACGGGCAGTTAGAGATGCTTGAAAATGCGCTGCACCTTATCGAACAGGACGGTGGGCGGGATGCGCGGATCGTGTTTTTGGGTGACTATGTAGATCGTGGGCCGGATTGTCGTGGCGTTCTGGACCTTTTGGTCGCTGGGCAAAAGGCAGGGTGGAACTGGGTTTTTCTGTTGGGCAATCATGACCGGATGTTCGCCAGATTCATGCACGATGGTTCAACCGCCGAGGCCAAATTGCGGATCGGCGAACACTGGCTGCATGCGCGTTTGGGCGGGACCGAGACGTTGGCGTCATACGGTGTGACGTACACCGAAGAAGAACGCGTTTACAAAATTCTCGACCGTGCAAGGGCAGCAGTGCCGTCGGACCATGTCGACTTTTTGAACCGGCTGGTGACGTACCATCACCAGGATGAGGTTCTGTTCGTCCATGCCGGGATTCGCCCCGGTGTATCGCTGGCCGATCAGACCGAGGAAGACCTGATCTGGATACGGGGCGAGTTTCTGGATGATCCGCGACCGCACCCGTGGCTGGTGGTCCATGGGCACACACCTGCGGAACAGGCTGAGCATCGCGGTAACCGGATCAATCTGGACGGAGGTGCCGGGATGGGGCGACAGTTGGTTCCGGCTGTGTTTGAGGGCCGGGATTGCTGGCTGCTCACCAACGATGGCCGTGTGCCGCTGATCCCTTAACCCTTGGTGAACAGGTCCTTGTAGTCCTCACGCAGGAAATTCTTTTGCACCTTGCCCATCGTGTTGCGGGGCAGCTCTTCCAGCACGATCAGTTTGCGTGGGTGTTTGAACCGGGCCAGCGAGTTCTGCACGTTGGCCAGAATGGCCTCGGGGTCCAGTGTCTGTCCCGGCTCGGGCACCAGAATGCCCAGCACGGTCTCGCCGAAATCCGGGTGCGGTACGCCGATCACTGCGCTTTCCAACACGCCCGGCTGGTCATCCAGAACCAGCTCAACCTCTTTGGGGTAAATGTTGTACCCGCCCGAGATGATCAGGTCCTTGCCGCGCCCGACGATGTGGACATACCCGTCCGCATCCAAACGCCCCAGATCGCCGGTGATGAAAAACCCGTCTTCGCGCAGCTCGGCGGCGGTTTTCTCGGGCATTTGCCAATAGCCCTGAAACACGTTGGGGCCGCGCACCTCAAGCATGCCGATCTCACCCTGCGGCAAGTCTGCACCGGTTTCGGGGTCGGTCACCTTCAGTTCGACGCCGGGCAGGGGAAAGCCTACCGTGCCTGGACGACGTTCGCCGTCATGGGGGTTCGAAGTGCTCATGTTGGTCTCGGTCATGCCGTACCTCTCAAGGATACGGTGGCCAGTGCGCGCCTCGAACCGCTCATGGGTCTCCGCCAGTAACGGCGCCGAGCCCGAGATGAACAAACGCATGTGTCGGGTCAGATCGCCGGTGAACCGCTCATCGCCCAGTAAGCGGGTGTAAAAGGTCGGAACCCCCATCATCGTCGTGGCCTGCGGAATCAGCCGCAACATGTCTTCAAGATCGAATTTCGGCAAAAAGATCATCGACCCGCCCGCGGACAGCGCCACATTTGTCGCCACGAACAGCCCGTGCGTGTGAAAGATCGGCAGCGCATGCAGCAGCACGTCATCCGCCGTGAACCGCCACTCCTGCACTAGCGTTTCAGCGTTTGACAGCAGATTGGCCTGCGTCAGCATTGCGCCCTTCGATCGTCCGGTTGTGCCCGAAGTATAAAGGAATGCGGCCAGATCATCCTCGGACCGCTGGACCGGCTCAAACGCGGGCAACATCCCCAGCGCCCGCCGCATAAGGCTTCCCGAACCATCGGCGTTGAGCGTCTCTAACCGGGCGTTTTGGGCGGCGGCGATAGGGGCCAGCCCCTGTTCTTTTGCGGCGTCACAGACAACCAGTTTCGCACCGCTGTTTTCGATGAAATATTGTAACTCGGCCGTGGTGTATCCGGTATTCAGCGGCAGAAAGATCAATCCGGTCTGCACGCAGGCAGCATAGAGCGCCAGCGCCTGGGGCGATTTTTCCACCTGTACGGCCACGCGTTCACCGGGCTCAAGTTCGTATCCGCTTAGGGTATTGGCGATCTGCGCGGCCATGTCCAGAAAATCGGCATGGGTCAGGATCTGACCATCAGGAAGATGAAGAAACGGTGTGTGTTTGCCCGCGTGAATGCCAAACAGCCGTTCGTACAGCGGGTTACCCATTTCGTATTTCCTTTGCGCCTGCTTAATCTTGGGTGAATCTGTATCGGATTGAGCAGAGGGTAAAGAGAAATCCGGGCGCGGTTTAGAATTGCGTGGTCATGCGATACCCGGCGGCAAAGAACATCTTGGCAAAGGTCACGGGCTGACCTTGCAACCAGGTGATGCGCTCTCCGGTAAAGACCGGTTCTCCTTCGGGGACGTCCAGAAACCCAGCGAGTGTTGTATCGGCACGGCTGGCCAGAAAACTCAGTTCGACATTGGTGAAGGGCAGGGTCTGGATCAGCCACTCATTCGGTCCGATCTGCGAGAAATCTGCCTGCTCCACCTGCGGGACCGAGGCCGTGACGATCCAGCGATCCTCAAACTGAAACGGCGTGTTGCCGTTGAAATGCATGCAGCGAACATGCATCACGCTTTGCCCCGCAGACAGAGCCAATCGGGCGCTTAGCCATTCCGGAGCAGTCTCTAACTTAGAAGAAACCAGCGCATAGCGATACGTGCCGCCCATCGCCTCAACCTCGTCCCGGACCATGGGGATGGTGAAACGGGCCTGTCGCTGCGGTGCGCTCAACACCCGCGTACCAGCCTTGCGCCGGCGTTCCAGATAGCCCTCGTCAGCTAACTCCCGCAGGGCGCGGTTCACTGTTGTGCGGGTGCAGGAAAACTCGACCGCAAGATCCTGTTCGTTGGGCAACAGAGAGTCGGGCTGCCACTCGCCCGATCGGATGCGGGACAGAACGGTTTTCTTGATGTCTTTGTAGCTGGTGGTGTCACTGGATTGGGGCATGATGACCGTTCCTTTAGACCGAGGCCAGCAGGCCCGCAATCGCGGATCTATAGGCGGATATGATCTGATCACGTGCGACGTGGCGGCCCTGTTTCACCATGTGGCGTCCGGCAGACCACAAGTCAATTACCAGCCCATCAGGGGCGGCAAAACACAGTCCATCCAGCAATTGATCGTCCGTCAATGCGCAGAGCGTCGGGTGGGTCCGGTCAATGGCCAGCAGATCAGCTAACTTGCCCTCGGCAATCTCACCAGCGTTACGTCCAAGTGCTTGCGCACCACCTTGCGCGGCACCGGTATAAAGAGCGTGCCCGACCGAGCCTTCGCCCGGTACCAGGACCGCCCGCTGTTGATCACGCAGACGTTGGGAGTATTCCAGGGTGCGCAGTTCTTCGGGCAAGGAAATCCTAATATTAGAGTCTGATCCGACCCCGAATCGTCCATTTTCTGCGACGTAGGTCGCGCCGTTGAAAATACCATCGCCCAGATTGGCCTCGGTGATCGGGCACAGCCCCGCCACAGCACCGGACTGGGCCAGCGTGCGGGTTTCGGCATCGGTCATATGGGTGGCATGGATCAGACACCACCGCGCGTTCACGTCTGCATTGTCCAGCAGCCAGGCCACCGGACGCTGGCCCAACGCGGATTGTACGTCGGCGACTTCCTGAACCTGTTCGGCGATATGGATATGGACCGGACCCTTGGGTGTGTTTTGCAGCAGTTCGCGCAGGTCTGTCGGTGAAGTTGCGCGCAAGGAATGTGGCGCAACCCCCAATATAGAGTCAGTGCTTGGCAGTTTATTACGGCAATCATCCACCAAATTCAAAAACCGGGACACATCATTGCTGAACCGCAACTGCCCACCTGACAGCTTGTCCTGCGCAACGCCGCCATAGGTGTAGAGGACCGGTAAATGAGTCAGACCGATCCCTGACTGGTGTGCGGCGGAAAAGATACGCTGGCTTAGTTCCGAGAGTTGATCGTAGGCCGCGCCGCCGGGTTGGTGATGGACATAGTGGAATTCACCGACCGAGGCATACCCGGCCTCCTGCATCTCCATGAAAACCAGTGCGGCGATGGCTTCGATCTGGTCGGGCGTCAACCGATCCAGAAAGCGATACATCAGGTTGCGCCATGTCCAGAAACTCTCGCGTCCGGCCATGCGGGTTTCCGTCATGCCCGCCATGGCCCGTTGAAAGGCGTGGCTGTGCAGGTTTGCCAAAGCGGGCAAAAGAACGTCGACGCGTGTATCATCAGGCAGTGCCGACGCCTGGTACTGCACCCGGCTGATACGCCCATGGTCGATTTCTACTCGCACATCGTGAATCCAATCAGAGCCTAATAAAGCTGTCTTGGCATGAATCTGCATTTTGATTTCCATAATGTGTAGACTTCATATCTTTACACCTATACATAAAAATCAAACAAGAGGGGAGCCGAAAAGAATCGCCATGACCAGAAAAGCGGTCTTACTCAGCGCCAGGATGGCCACGATGTCAGAAGGGGGCACGCCCTATGGGCTGTGTCGGGATGCAGCGATCGCCGTTAACGGGGCAAAGATTGTCTGGGTCGGCGAACGCCAGGACTTGCCGCCGGAATATGTCGATTGGCCGGTCGAGGATTTCGGTGAACGGTTGATCACTCCGGCGCTGATCGACGCGCATACCCACGTGGTGTTTGGCGGAAACCGCGCAACTGAGTTCGAAATGCGGTTGAATGGCGCCTCATACGAGGACATCGCCCGTGCCGGGGGTGGTATCCTCTCCACGGTCAACGCCACGCGGTCCGCCAGTGCTGAGATGCTTTTGTCAGATGCTCTAACCCGCGTGGACGCCCTGATTGCCGAGGGTGTCAGCACCCTTGAGGTCAAGTCGGGCTATGGGTTGGATACCGAGACCGAATTGAAGATGCTGCGCGTTGCCCGCCGGATCGGTGAATCCCGCCCTATCCGCGTCAAATCCAGCTTTCTGGGCGCACATGCAGTGCCGCCGGAATATGCCGAATGCCCCGACGACTATATTCGCGAGGTCTGCATCCCAACCCTGCGCGCGACCCATGCCGAGGGGCTGGTGGACGCGGTGGATGGGTTCTGCGAAGGAATCGCCTTTAACCCCGCACAAATCGCCCTGGTTTTTGATGTGGCGCAAGAGCTGGGCCTGCCGGTGAAACTGCATGCCGAGCAGTTGTCCAATCTGGGGGGCGCGCAACTGGCGGCCTCTTACGGGGCTTTGTCGGCGGATCACATCGAATACCTGGATGCCGATGGTGTATCAGCCATGGCAAAGGCCGGAACCACGGCCGTGCTGTTGCCGGGCGCGTTTTACACACTGCGGGAAACGCAGGTGCCACCCGTTGATCTGCTGCGCCAGCATCAAGTGCCAATGGCTTTGGCGACTGACTGCAATCCCGGTTCTTCGCCGCTGACCTCGCTGCTGCTGACCATGAACATGGGCTGCACACTGTTTCGTCTTACGCCTGAAGAGGCGCTGGCTGGTGTCACCCGCAACGCCGCGCGCGCGTTGGGGATCAACGATGCGGGCACTCTCGCGCCGGGGCATAGGGCGGATCTGGCGATCTGGAATGTCACTCATCCGGCGGAACTGGCCTATCGCGTCGGCTTCAACCCACTGCACAAACGTCTTTTCGGAGGGATCGAATGACGTCTCTGATTTTGCAGCCCGGTCAGGTTTCTTTGGCGCAGCTGGCCGAGATCTATTGGGATCAAACGGCTGTTTCACTGGATTCTGACTGCAAGCCCGCAGTCGATGCGGCGGCGCAACGTATTCAGGCGGCGGCTCGGGGCGATGACCCCGTCTATGGCGTCAATACCGGTTTTGGGAAACTGGCCAGCCTCAAAATCGCGCCGCAGGACACCTCGACCCTGCAGCGAAACCTGATCCTCAGCCATTGTTGCGGTGTTGGTCCCGCCATACCGCAAAGGCTGACCCGGCTGATGATGACACTCAAGCTGTTGTCCTTCGGTCGCGGTGCATCGGGCGTGCGGTGGGAGCTGATCGAGCTGTTGCAGCAGATGCTGGCCCGCGGGGTCACTCCGGTGATTCCGGCACAGGGTTCGGTTGGGGCATCGGGCGACCTGGCGCCACTAGCCCATATGACGGCGGTGATCATTGGCGCGGGAGAGGCGGAGGTGAACGGCACTGTTTTGCCGGGGGCTGAAGCGCTGAAAACAGTTGATTTAGAGCCTATTCAACTAGGTCCCAAGGAAGGACTGGCCTTTATCAACGGCACGCAGTTTTCAACTGCCTTTGCCCTGGCTGGGGTGTTCGAGGCTTGGCGTGCGGCGCAAAGTGCGCTGGTTGTTTCCGCCTTGTCGACCGATGCGATCATGGGGTCCACCGCACCCCTGCGGCCTGAAATTCACACTTTGCGCGGTCATCGTGGCCAGACCGAAGCCGCCAGCGCCATGCGCGCGGTGCTGGACGGGTCGGAAATTCGGGAAAGTCACCGTGAGGGCGACACCCGCGTTCAGGATCCTTATTGCATCCGCTGTCAACCGCAGGTCACGGGTGCGGCGATGGATGTATTGCGGCAGGCCGCTGCCACGCTTGAGGTTGAGGCCAACGCAGCCACCGACAATCCGCTGGTTCTGGCCGACGGGATTGTCTCGGGCGGGAATTTCCATGCTGAACCCGTAGGGTTCGCCGCTGATATGATCGCGCTGGCCGTGTCCGAGATCGGTGCTATCGCGCAGCGTCGCATTGCCCTGATGGTGGACCCGACGCTCAGCTTTGATTTGCCGCCTTTCCTGACACCTGATCCGGGGTTGAATTCTGGCCTGATGATTGCGGAGGTCACCACCGCCGCATTGATGAGCGAGAACAAGCACCTCGCCAATCCCTGTGTCACCGACAGCACCCCCACCTCGGCCAACCAGGAGGATCATGTTTCGATGGCGGCCCATGGTGCGCGGCGCCTTATCCGAATGGTCGAGAATTTGAACTACATTCTGGGTGTGGAATTACTGTGTGCGTCTCAAGGGGTTGAATTTCGCGCGCCGCTGGTCACCAGCGGGCCTTTGAAGCAGGTCATTGCTCGGTTGCGGGCTGACATTCCGGCCCTGACCGAAGATCGTTATTTGGCCCCTGACTTGGAGACCGCGAAACAACTGGTAGCCGGGGCGTCGATCCTACGGGCCGTTGGCACCCCAATGCCCGAGGTGGTGTGATGCAGGTGGTTAGCGTGCATCACGGGGATGGCCCTATCGTCTTGGGACAACCGCATGGCGGGACCTATGTGCCGGATGACATTGCAGCTCGTCTCAATGACACTGGGCGTGCATTGGGGGACACGGATTGGCACATAAACAGGCTCTATGATAAGCTTTTGAGTGGTGCGACGGTGGTTCAGTCGCATGTTCATCGCTATGTCATCGACGCCAATCGCGATCCCGACGGTGTTTCGCTTTACCCAGGGCAAAACACGACAACGCTGGTGCCATTGACCGATTTCGATGGGCAACCGATCTGGCGCGACGGGCAGGAACCGTCAGAGGATGAGATCGGTCAGAGGCGCGAAACCTTCCATGTACCCTATCATGCCGCGCTTGCCGAAGAGTTGGAGCGCGTGCGGGCAAAGCACGGCGTGGCTGTTCTGTTCGATTGCCACTCGATCCGCAGTCGCATTCCATTTCTGTTTGAAGGCATGTTGTCCGACATGAATATCGGGACGGATGGGGGAGTGACCTGTGCGCCAGATATAGAGTCTATTACACATGAATTTGCCGCATCGTCGCCCTACAGCACCGTTCTGAACGGGCGGTTCCGGGGTGGCTGGACGACCCGCCACTATGGCCGTCCGGCCGACGGTCTGCACGCCATACAGATGGAACTGGCGCAATCCACTTACCTGACAGCCGAGGCCGCCCCGTGGAGTTATGACACTGCCAAGGCCGACCGCCTACGTCGTTGGCTGCGCGATATTCTGGAAGCCATCCAAGACACTGCATTGGAGACGATCCCATGACCGACCCTCGCAAGAACACGCGCGATATCTATCCGCCGACAGGCCCCGAGCTGAACGCCAAAAGCTGGCTGACTGAGGCCCCGCTGCGGATGTTGATGAACAATCTGCACCCGGACGTGGCCGAAAACCCGCATGAACTGGTGGTTTATGGCGGAATCGGCCGCGCGGCCCGCACGTGGAAGGATTTCGACACTATTGTGGACGGTTTGAAGGATCTGGAAGAGGACGAAACCCTGATCGTTCAATCCGGCAAGCCGGTCGCCATTGTGCGGACGCACAAGGACGCGCCCCGCGTGCTGATCGCCAATTCCAACCTAGTGCCCCATTGGGCAACTTGGGATCACTTCAACGAGCTCGATAAGAAGGGTCTGATGATGTACGGCCAGATGACCGCTGGCTCGTGGATTTACATCGGCACGCAGGGCATCGTTCAGGGCACCTATGAGACCTTTGCCGAGGCCGGGCGCCAGCATTATGGCGGCGACCTGACCGGCAAGTGGATTCTGACCGGGGGCTTGGGCGGCATGGGGGGCGCGCAACCGCTGGCCGCCGTTTTTGCCGGTGCCTGCTGTCTGGCGGTCGAGTGTAACCCAGACAGTATCGATTTCCGCCTGCGCACCAAATACCTCGACGAAAAGGCCGAGACTCTGGACGAAGCGCTGGAGATGATCGATCGTTGGACCAAAGCGGGCGAGGCAAAATCCGTGGGCCTGTTAGGTAACGCGGCTGAGGTGTTCCCAGAAATCTTCAAAAGAGGAAACGAGGGCATCCGCCCGTTTCCCGATATTGTCACCGATCAGACCAGCGCCCATGATCCGATCAACGGCTACCTGCCAATTGGTTGGTCCATGGCGCAGTGGCGTGAAATGCGTGAAACAGACCCTAAAGCAGTGGAAAAGGCTGCTCGGGCGTCGATGAAACAACACGTCGCCGCGATGGTTGATTTTTGGAACGCGGGCGTGCCGACGCTGGATTACGGTAACAACATCCGGCAGGTGGCACAGGATGAGGGGTTGGAGAACGCTTTTGCCTTCCCAGGTTTCGTTCCCGCCTATATTCGTCCGCTGTTTTGCAAAGGGATTGGGCCATTCCGCTGGTGTGCGTTGTCAGGCGACCCCGAGGATATCTATAAGACCGACGCCAAGATGAAAGAGCTGTTCCCCGAGAACGAACATCTGCATCGCTGGCTCGACATGGCGCAGGAACGGATTGCGTTTCAGGGCCTGCCTGCGCGGATTTGCTGGATCGGGTTGGGCGACCGCCACCGCGCCGGGTTGGCGTTCAATGAGATGGTCGCCAATGGTGAGCTGAAAGCGCCGGTCGTGATCGGCCGGGATCATTTGGACAGCGGTTCCGTCGCTAGCCCGAACCGCGAGACCGAGGCGATGTTGGACGGGTCTGACGCCGTAAGCGATTGGCCGCTGCTGAATGCTCTGATCAACACCGCCAGCGGCGCGACCTGGGTCTCGCTGCATCACGGTGGTGGGGTCGGCATGGGGTTCTCTCAACATGCGGGTGTGGTGATCTGTGCCGATGGTACCGAGGACGCGGCCCGACGGTTGGAACGGGTGCTGTGGAACGATCCGGCCTCGGGCGTGTGGCGGCATGCGGATGCGGGGTATGACATTGCAAAGGATTGCGCCCGCGCCCATGGGCTGCGGTTGCCTGGCATTCTGGGGTAAACATATCAACTGTCTCTGGTGAATTGGCGGCCCCTGCGCTATGCGCGGGGGAGCCTGCAGGAGACCGATGATGTACGTAGCCACTCTGTTGACCAATCCGAACATGCCGAAGCTCGAGCAGGCTTTGGTCGAGTCGTTGTGCAACGCGTGGGGCGGGGGCGATCTGGTTTGGCTCAGCGAAGATGAGGCGGCGCAGTTCACGTTTCCCGAGCTGCCTGATAATCAGTGGGACGTCTGGGCAGAGCTGCAGTTGTTAGAGGTCGACCTGATCGTGCAGCCGTTCGGGAAACGCCGCAAGCTGATGCTGCTGGCCGATATGGACAGCACCATGATCCAGCAGGAATGTATTGACGAACTGGCCGATGAGGCGGGCGTGGGCGATCGCGTCAAAGACATTACCGCGCGGGCCATGAATGGTGAGCTTGATTTCGAAGGTGCGCTGATTGAACGTGTTGGCCTACTGAAGGGCTTGGATGAGGCGGTGATCGACAAGGTTCTGAACGAACGCATTACATTGATGCCGGGCGGTAAGGAACTGGTTGCGACGATGCGCCTGAACGGGGGCTATGCGGCCCTGGTGTCGGGTGGGTTTACGGCCTTCACCGCGAGGGTGGCTGATCTGCTTGGCTTTGATGAAAACCGCGCCAATACATTGCTGGCCGAAAAGGGCAAGCTGACCGGCGATGTACAGCGCCCGATTCTGGGCAAACAGGCCAAGGTGGATGCGCTGGCGCAGATTACCAAGCGGCTGGGCCTGTCCGAGGCCGACGTGATTGCCGTGGGCGATGGCGCCAATGATCTGGGCATGCTGAGCCGGGCCGGAACCGGTGTGGCGCTGCATGCCAAACCTTCGGTCGCCGCCAAATGCGATATTCGGATCAATTACGGAGATCTGACGGCATTGCTGTACCTGCAGGGCTATTCCCGCGTGGCCTTCACCGAGGTCTGATCGCAAGGGGCTTCCCTTTATTTAACAAAAATGTTAAACAATGGTCATGAACACGCTTCTGACCGCATTTTCGGCATTGTCCGATGCCACCCGATTATCGATCGTCGAGCAGTTGATGCAAGACGGTGAACTGCCCGCTGGTGACCTGATCGAAGGTCGCGGCATGTCCGGGGCCGCGATCTCGCGCCATCTGAAGGTGTTGCGCGCCGCCGGGCTGGTGCAGCAGCGAGTGCAGGGCAGTCAACGCATGTATTCCATCCAGCCCGAGGGGCTGCGGACCATCGCGGAATGGACCATCTCGAAACGGCAATTCTGGGAAAGCAGCCTCGACCGTTTGAACGATTTGATTGAAAGGGAGAATTCATGGCCGACCTGAAATTGGAACGCGCGTTTCCCACATCCCAGGAAAACCTGTTTGCCTGGATCAGCGATGGTGCAAAGCTGTTGCAGTGGTGGGGCCCCGAAGGGATGCATGTGCCCGAACATGATTTGGATTTTTCACGCCTTGGGCCGTGGCACTCGGTCATGGTGAATGCCGAAGGGCAGCGATACAAAGTATCCGGGCAGGTGACCCATGTTGATCCGCCGAATTCAGTGGGGTTCACCTGGGCCTGGCATGACGATCAGGATCAGCGCGGAGCGGAAAGCCACGTGACGCTGACGGTCACAGCGACGGAAGCTGGTGCAAAGCTGGTTCTTGATCACCGCGAATTGGCCGATGCCGAGGTCGCGGCCAACCACAATCAGGGTTGGACTTCGTCACTGCGCAAGCTGGAAGCTCAGTTTTAAGATTTTCATTAGGGAGGAAGAGAAATGCCTCAGTTCTTGTTTGTCTATCACGGCGGTCACACCCCAACCGACCCCGCCGAAATCGAAGCGACCATGGCCGCCTGGGGCGCATGGTTCCAGAATATGGGCGATGCGCTGGACATCCCCGGCAACCCGGTGGGCCAGTCCTATACCGTCAGCAACAGCGGTGTCGTCGACAATGGCGGTGCCAACCCGGCCTCGGGGTTCACGGTCATCAGGGCCGACAGCATCGACGCCGCCAACGAGATGGCCAAGGGCTGCCCCATGGTCGTCAACGGATCAGGCTCGGTCGAAGTGGCCGAGATTCATCCGATCGAGATGTGATCGCCTTAGCCGGGGAAACCCGGCGCAGGCTTGATGATGCCGCATTCCAGCCCGCGGCGGCTGTACTGAATGGCGTTCATGAATTTGCGGGTGGCCGGGTTTTCGGCCTCCAGCACACCCAGATGGACAAGAATGGATGCGATGGCACATTCAGCGGCACGCGTGGTGCCGTCTGTGATCTTCAGTGCCACGCCCATGCGTTTTTCCGGAATGATGGCGATGAAAACAGCTTCGGCCCCGGTCTTGATCGCGGCGCGGCCCTCCATCGCGCGCATCAGTTCGGTACAGGCGCGGCTTTCGCCGGCAACCAGTTCGGGATGCTTGATCATCGCAGCGGTCAATTGCTGCGCCGCATCGCTGGCCCGGTCCGACCGGTCGGCGGCCGAGGCAAACCACGCCATCGATCGCGCCAACCCCACCAGCGAGGTGGCAAAGTTTGGCGCTGAACATCCGTCTATCCCATAGGCGGGGCTGGCCTCCCCGGTTGTTTCTTCGATGGCTGACAAACAGGCCTGCTGAACTGGGTGGTCGATTTCCAGATACTCCGGCCCGGCTCCCATATGCTGGGCCACGGTCAGGAACCCGCAATGCTTGCCCGAACAGTTATTGTGAATCTGGCAAGGCGTGTCGTCGGCCAGAATCAATCCGTCGCGCGCGGCCATATCCTGCGGCTCTTGCGGGCCGCAGCGCAGATCAGGTTCGGACAGGTTCAAATGGTCCAACCAGGCGGTCACGCGGTCAGTGTGGATATGCGCGCCGCTGTGTGAGGCGCAAGCCAGTGCCAGATGCTCGCTGTTCAGCCCATATTTCGCCGCGGCGCCTGAGGTGATCAGCGGCAGACCTTGGATCATCTTGGCCGAAGATCGTGGGTAGATAATCGCACTTGGATCACCCCAGCTTTGTACGATCTGGCCACTGTCATCACAGATCACTGCATGGCCCAGATGCAGGCTTTCCAACAAGGGGCCGCGCCATAGTTCTGTCATTGGTACCGGCTGCGTCATCAGGCCTCTCCGTAATATGCGCAAAATTCTGCCAATCGCCCTTTCGCCTGTGGCGAAACCTGCGTTAGTGTGTGTATGTCGACAATCATCGGAATACGCAACTTACAGACGAACCGGCAGGGTGCGCAGGCTTTTCCGATGGGTATGAGGTAATAGGTCGAGCTAGGAGGCTGGACAGATGGGATTGAAACTCGTCCGTGTAATCGCGGGCCTGTGCATGGCAGGGATGGCCACTACGGCAACCGCTCAGCAGGCGTCAAGCACCAACCGTGTGGCAGCCAAAACCGATTGGAGCGTGTTCGTCGAAGACGATCCCACCGAATGCTGGAGCGTGTCTGCACCCAAGGAAACCGTCAACACACGCGGTGGCCGGGTGGTCTCGGTCCGCCGCAGCGATATCCTGCTGTTCGTGTTCTATCGTCCCAACGCCGAGGTGAAGGGGCAAGTGACCTTTACCGGCGGCTATCCGTTCGCGGCAGGCTCAACCGTCAATCTTGAAATCGACGGGACCGAGTTTGAACTGATCACCGAAGGCGAATGGGCCTGGCCTGCAACCGAAGGCGAAGACCTCAAGGTGGTTGCAGCGATGAAGCGGGGCACTGAGGCTGTTCTGACCGCCCGGTCCGAGCGTGGGACGCAGACCAAGGACACATTCTCGTTGCTGGGTTTCACGGCAGCGATCGAAGACGCCGAGAAACGCTGCACAAACTGATACGTATCTGAAGACACGCGAGACCCCGTCATTTGGCGGGGTTTTCTTTTTTTTTGAAGCGCCAAGTGTCGGCTTTACGCCACGTCTGTCTGCAAGTTTGATCCGTATCAAAGCGAGCCTCCGACATTTTTGAACTAATTAGTTCAGCTGAATAGAAGGAGCTTACGAATGCTGAATAAGCCTATTGTTGCGCTGATGATGGCAGTCGCCGTGTTGTTGAGCGCGTGTGAAAAAGATTCTGAAACCTACCCCGTATCCGGTGAGCAATGTGGGCCAGAGGATCCGGTAAAAACTTTGGATGCAGCAGATTGCGATATCCTGCCAGCGGGCATCTGAAGCGGCTTACCTGATAGCATTGATTTCGGCCGCATCGGCGTTGACGGTGCGGCCAATCTGTATTTGGGGCGCAGTAGTTCGCGTGCTACCGTCGGCAGTGGGAACCTCTGGCAGGAGCGAGTTATGCGGTATGTATTGATCACATTGTTGTTTTCCTCTGCGGCACTGGCAGACCCAACGTTGGAATGTTCAGACGCAAGTTCTCAGGTGGAAATTGGGGCGTGTGTTGGCGAGATGGAAGATCGGGTCAGTCTGGCGCTGGAGGAGAGCTACGGATTTGCCATGCAATCGGCCAAAGAGTTGGACGAGATCACCGAGCGGGTGGTGGCGCAGCCCGCCTTGGAAGCTTCGCAATCAGCCTGGGCAAGCTACCGCGATGCGCAGTGCGAAGCGGTGGGCGCTTCCTATGGCGGAGGGTCCGGTACTGGCATCGCCATCACCGCGTGCCGGGTCGATCTGGGACGCGCGCGTGTGGACGAGTTGCTGCGCTTTGCGAATTGATTGATACGATTCCTTTTGATCTTTGCTAGCGATCCTATATAGAGGCGCATCCCAAGCCAGAATCCGTTGAGATAACCACATGTCGCCCAAAGCGCCGATCACTCAAGATGTCATGACCATCCCCCGCAAATTGCCCGAGGGGAAGACTAACCTTGTCGGCCTGACCCGCGCCCAGCTGCGTGAGGTTTTGATCGAACATGGCACGCCGGAAAAGCAGGCCAAGATGCGCACCGGTCAGATCTGGCAATGGATTTATCAATGGGGTGTGCGCGACTTTGCCGAGATGACCAATCTGGCCAAGGCCTATCGCGCACAACTGGCCAAAAACTTCGTGATCGAAATCCCTGAGGTTGTTACGCGTCAGGTGTCCGAGGACGGCACGCGCAAATACCTGTGCCGTATCGCGGGCGGGCACGAGGTTGAGGTCGTGTACATCCCCGAAGAAGATCGCGGCACGCTGTGCATCTCGTCTCAGGTGGGTTGCACGCTGACCTGTTCCTTCTGCCACACCGGCACGCAGAAACTGGTGCGCAACCTGACCGCGGCCGAGATTGTCGGTCAGGTCATGATGGCGCGCGACGATCTTGAGGAATGGCCGGTTCCCGGCGCGCCCAAGGACGAAACCCGTCTGCTGTCGAACATCGTTCTGATGGGCATGGGTGAGCCGCTGTATAATTTCGAAAACGTCCGCGACGCGATGAAGATCGCCATGGATCCCGAGGGGATTTCCCTGTCGCGCCGCCGCATCACCCTGTCGACCTCGGGTGTTGTGCCTGAAATCGCGCGCACGGCTGAGGAAATCGGTTGTCTGCTGGCGATCTCGTTCCATGCCACCACGGATGAAACCCGTGACGTGTTGGTGCCGATCAACAAGCGCTGGAATATCGAGGAACTGCTGGGTGCGCTGGCCAGTTACCCGAACGCATCGAATTCCGAACGGATCACCTTTGAATATGTGATGCTGGATGGCGTGAACGACAGAGACGAGGATGCGCATCGCCTGATCGACCATATCAAGCGTCATAACATCCCGGCCAAGATCAACCTGATCCCGTTCAATGAATGGCCGGGCGCGCCGTACAAGCGCAGCTCGAACAATCGCATCCGGGCCTTTGCGAATATCATTTACCAGGCGGGTTACGCCTCACCCATCCGTAAGACGCGGGGCGAGGATATCATGGCGGCTTGTGGTCAATTGAAATCGGCCACGGAACGCGCCCGAAAATCGCGCAAACAGATCGAGGCCGAAGCCGGGGTGAAAAGCTGAGGCGTGTTATTGTCGCCAAGTGGTCGACAATAAATAAATTCTCGCCTTGCTGTTCTTTGCATTCGAAATTTGGTATGTTTTAAGCGTCGGGGCTGGATCGGCGCATGTCACTCTTGCGCACAAAGCGGTGAAAGCCGTGGTCTGGCCGTGGCGCGTTTGTTCAGGGCCGCTATCTTATTTCAAACATGATAGGCGGCTTTCAGGCGAACCTTAAGAAACAGGTAGGCCATCCATATGTTTTTACGATTTAAACGTGTGTTTTCGATCTCACTGACAGTGCTGTCAGTTTCGGGGTTGTCCGCAACCGACGGGTTTGCGCAATCAACTGGTGAGGACGCGCATATTGCCATCGAGAATCCAGCGGATTTGTCCAAGGAGGAAGCATTGCGCATCTATGAATCCCTGCAGCGGCGCATGGCGCGGGGTTATGGCGCTGCACAGCTGGATTTGCTCCTGAATTATCAGAACTGGCCATTGTTCAACGATGCGCCCTATATCTCGGCCACCCATGGTCAGCGGTATGTGAACAGCTATGCCAATCGCATGGCTCATAACTACGGAACGCTGGCCGAGGGGGAAAAGCTGCCCAAAGGCTCGGTTTTGGCCAAGGACAGCGTGACCGTCACGGATGAAGGCAATATCCATCCCGGCGCTTTGTTCGTAATGGAAAAACTGGCCCAAGGCGAAAGCCCCGACACGGGTGACTGGCGTTATATCATGGTGATGCCAGACGGATCGCTGTTCGGGGACACGATGGGTGCGCGCGCAAATTCGGTCGCCTATTGCCATGATTGCCACGAGGCAGTGGCCGACCGGGACTACACCTTTTTCGTACCCGAAGAATACATCGTCGGCAATTGATCAACTGCGCTTGAGGCGGGCGGCTCCGATCACCTCGATCAGGGTCTGACGCACGGGTTCGGGCTGCGCCTCAACCGCGTTCAGCACCTCGCGCAGTTCTGCGCGCAGGCCGTGCATCTGGTCGATCAGCGAAATCATCATCGACAGCGCGTCGGGTTCCATCTCGTATTGCTCATGCAATTCGCAGGCCAGTTCCAGACGGGCGACGTCAAGGCTGTGATAGACCAAGCCCTGATCGGTTTGTTCGGGGATCACGATCTCGGCGGCCAAGTATTCGGTCAACCGGGTCGAGGTCAGGCGGGTGACGGTTGCGATCAGCTGCTCTTCGGTCAGAGTGCGGGTCATGACGGCATTCCTTTACGCGGATCATAACTGTGGCTCTCGCGCCATGTCTCCATGAATTGCTTTAGGTCTTCGTCGATCTGTCCGGGCATCGCGATGGTCAGTTCGATCAGCTGATCGCCGCGCTCGGTTGAGCCGCGTTTCTTAACCCCTTTGCCGCGCAGGCGCAGTGTCTTGCCGCTGCTGGTGCCCGCAGGAACGCTGACGTTAACGCCACCGTCGATGGTGGGTGCAGGGACCTTGCCGCCCAGAATGGCCTCATCAATCGTGATCGGCAGAGTGATATGTATGTCGTCGCCCTGACGATCGAAGACGGGGTGTTTGGCAACCGAGACGGTCACTAGAGCATCACCCGGCGGCCCGTCGCCAAAGCCCGGATCGCCTTTGCCGCGTAGGCGGATGGTTTGGCCGTCGGTGATGCCAGCGGGAATCTTGACTTCGATCCGGTCGCCATCGGGCAGGGTCAGTTTCTGGCTGGCCCCAAAAACCGCATCCAGAAAACTGATCTGCAGGCTGTAGCCTCGATTGTGCCCCGGCGCGTGGAATTCATGGGTGCGCTGGCCGTATCCGCCACGGCCCCGCATGAACTCGGCAAAGATGTCCGACATGTCATCGGGGTCTGCAGCCTGTCCCCGATAAGGGTTCCCGGCGGCCTCGGCGTAGTCGCGATAATAATGCTGCTGTGGGCGTTCCTGACCCGAGGCGTCAATCTCACCATTGTCGAATTGCGCCCGCTTTTCGGGGTCTTTGAGCAAGTCGTAAGCGGCGGCTGCCGCCTTAAACTTGGCTTCGGCCTCGGCATCGCCGGGCTTTAGATCCGGGTGGCATTCCTTGGCGATACGCCGATAAGCCTTTTTGATTTCGGCGGCGCTGGCGTCTTTGGCGACACCAAGGGCGGAATAGGGATCGTCGCTCATCTCACCTCTCGCGGGTCGGGCTGAACAGGTTGGTTTTATCATGCGATTTCAAGGACCCAAAAGGAAGAGGCTTTTGAAACCGCTCGCAAAACCCCGAAAGTCTGCTAACATATGCACGTTTCGAATTGTTTTCTGACGGAGACCCCCATGACGCGCAGAATCAAATCCGCCTTGGCCCTGCTGGCCGGCAATGCCATCGGGTTGCTACTGGCCACGCTGCTGCTGTCAGGGTTTGCGATCAAGCCGATCTCTTTCATCGTCGTGGTGATCGTCTTTACGCTGGTGCAGGTGGTGGCCGAGCCGCTGATCCTGAAGCTGGGCGAGAAAAAAGCACCCGCGCTGAAAGGCGGCATCGCGCTGATCGTTACCTTTGTGGGCTTGCTGACAACCGATCTTGTCACTGCCGGGTTGACGGTTGGAGGTATCTCGAACCTGTTGGCGGCCACGCTTCTGGTCTGGCTGGGGGCGCTGATCGCCAGCATAGTGCTGCCGATCTATGTGTTTACAGAATTGCGTGAGCCCAAGAAGAAATCATAGCGCGTTCAGGCTGATTTCAATCGCCTGCCACAGTTCCTCGACCGGTTCACAGCCGACAGACAGGCGGATGAAGGCGGGGTCGACATCGTCGCCCCAGCGCGCGCGGCGTTCTGCTGAACTGTGGACGCCACCAAAGGAGGTTGCGGGACGCAACATCGGGCAGGCGTTGATAAAGGCCTCGGCCTTAGCCTCGGTCTCAAGCGTGATCGACAGCAGGAACCCAAACCGCGACGTCTGTGCCGTGGCCAGCGCATGCGATGGATCGCTAGGCAGTCCGGGATAGCGGATTTGCCTGACCGTCGAGTGGACGGCCAACCGTTCGGCCAGCACCTGCGCCGAGGAACACATACGGTCGAACCGCACATCCAGCGTTTCCAGTCCGCGATGCAACAGCCAAGCCTCATGCGGGCCGGGGATCGCCCCTGAAACGCGGCGCCATTCTACTACCCGTTCCATAATCTGTGCATTGCGGCTGGCCACGTGGCCCATCAACAGGTCGGAATGCCCACCCATGGCTTTTGTATCCGAGGCCACAACCACGTCGATGCCCATATCCAGCGGGCGCTGGCCTAGCGGGGTCAGGGTCGTATTATCAGCAATCGTGATCCCGCCCGCTACACGTACAGCAGTGGCGATAGCTGGCAGGTTCAGCATGTCCAGCCCGGGGTTTGAGGGGCTTTCGACAAAGACCACATCAAAGCCGTCAAACCCGCCCTCGGTAAAGGTGGCCGTTGGGCGTTCGGTGACCGTTACACCCAGCCCGGACAAGAACTGATCGGCCAGCACGCGCGTGACATAGTACCCATCTGACGGAATCAGCAGGTGCGACCCGGCCTTCAGGGTTGCAAACAATGCGGCTGAAATTGCCCCCATGCCAGACGGAAAAGTCAGGCAGGGCGCACCTTCAAGATGGGCCAGCACATGTTCCAGATGCTCCCAAGTGGGGTTGTCGACTCGGCCGTATGTGGGCAGGCCGTCCGTCACGCCCGGCAAATGATACATACTGCTTTGAGTCAGCGGCAGCGTCACCGGCTCACCCGCGTTCAAGGCATTGCCGCGCAGGTGCAGCATCTCTCCGGTCTTCGGGGCCATGGTTCAGCGCCCCGGTATTTCGTCGCGGGGCGGGGCGGGTTCCCAGTTCTCGATGATCTCGACCGCCTCTTGCGCCGTGTCGACAAACCGGAACAGATCAAGGTCTTCGTCCGAGATGGTGCCCGCGTCCGCAAGCGCCTCCCAGTTGATAACCTTTTCCCAGAACTCGCGCCCAAACAGCAGGAAGGGCACGCGCTCCATCCGACCGGTTTGGATCAGGGTCAGGGATTCGAACAGCTCATCCATGGTTCCGAACCCGCCGGGAAAGATGGTGATGGCGCGGGCGCGCATCAGGAAATGCATCTTGCGGATGGCGAAATAGTGGAAGTTGAAGCTGAGCTCGGGGGTCACGTATTCGTTCGGCGCTTGTTCGTGCGGCAACACGATGTTCAGGCCGATGGAACAGCCGCCCGCATCCTGCGCGCCGCGATTCCCCGCCTCCATCACGCCGGGGCCACCGCCGGTGACGATGACGTTCTCGCGGCAGCCTGTTTCATTGGATTTCTCAGTCATCAGCCGGGCGAATTCGCGGGCCTCGTCATAGTACTCCGACAGGTTGGCCAGCGTCTGGGTCCGGGCGGTGTGTTTCTGCGACGGCTCAGGAATACGCGCACCGCCGAACATGACGATGGTCGAGGTGATCTCACGCTCGGTCATGAGCATCTCGGGTTTCAGCAGTTCCAGCTGCAGGCGAACCGGGCGCAGCTCATCCCGGCACAGGAAATCGTCATCGGCAAAGGCAAGGCGATACGCGGGCGAGCGTGTTTGCGGCGTGTCCGGCACTTCGCTCGCGGTCGAGCGGTCGGTCTGCGCGTCGCGGAAAGGGCTGAGGCGGTCTTCTCTCATGAATGATGGTTCCCTGCTTGCGTGTTCTTGAAACAGCTATAGGGTTCGCGGGCAGAGTGCCAGTCACGGACGAACAAGAATGAATTGGAAGAGTGAAATATTGGCGGCCGCCGATCGGATCAACGGCTACGCGCAGGTGACGCCGGTGATGAAAAGCCGGGCTTTGGGTCTGGATTATCCGATTGAGATGAAGCTGGAACATCTGCAACATACCGGCAGTTTCAAGGCGCGCGGGGCGTTCAATACATTGCTGAGCCAGGATGTGCCCAAGGCGGGTATCGTTGCAGCGTCTGGCGGCAATCATGGTGCAGCGGCGGCCTTTGCAGCGCGTGCTTTGGGCTATCCTGCCAAGATTTTCGTGCCGGAAATGGCGGGGCCGTCGAAAATCACGCTGATCGAACGGACCGGTGCGGATCTGAGCGTGGTGCCGGGCGAATACGCTAACGCGCTGACCAGGGCGCAAGCGCATGAGGATGCAACAGGTGCGATGCAAATCCACGCCTATGACGCGCCCGCAACCGTTGCCGGGCAGGGCACCTGTTTCGCAGAATGGGAGGCGCAGGGTCTGCAGGCCGACACGGTTTTGATTGCCGTCGGCGGCGGCGGATTGATTGCGGGCGCACTGGGCTGGTTGCAGGGCGCGCGCAAGGTTGTGGCGGTTGAACCCGAGACATCATGCGCGTTGAACGCATCCCTTCAAGCCGGAGAGCCGGTGGATGTCACCGTCTCGGGCATTGCCGCCAATGCGCTGGGCGCGCGGCGGATCGGGTCGATCTGTTTCGGGCTGGCGCAGGGAATGACTTCGGTTCTGGTTAGCGACGAGTCCATCGCCGAAGCCCAGCAGGTTCTGTGGCGCACGCATCGGATTCTGGTAGAGCCAGCGGGCGCGACCGCATTGGCTGCGCTGCTGTCTGGTGCCTATCAGCCGGAACCCAATGAGCGTGTAGCGGTGCTGGTTTGTGGTGGGAACCTCTCGCCGGACCCATTGAACGGCTGAAACTGCAGCAATCAGCCGCAAAGCGCGCATTCTGCGTCGCATTGCGGCCTGTCCCCTGCTTGCGTATAGGCAACACCAACGTGAACAGATTCTGCAGGGAGCCGCCAAATGTCCAACGCGCAACTGGAAGCCGCTATCGAAGCCGCCTGGGAGGCACGCGATACCATCACCCCCGCCACCTCTGGCGAACAACGCGAAGCGATCGAAGATACGCTGAACGCGCTGGACAGCGGTTCGCTGCGTGTGGCCGAAAAGATGGACAGCGGCGACTGGCATGTGAACCAGTGGGCCAAAAAGGCGGTTCTGCTGGGCTTCCGCATCAAGGACATGGAGATTCAGTCGGGCGGTCCGCAGGCCGGCGGCTGGTGGGACAAAGTGGACAGCAAATTCGCGGGTTGGGGCGAGGATCAGTGGCGCACCGCCGGGTTCCGCGCCGTGCCGAACTGCGTGGTTCGCAAATCCGCCTATGTCGCGCCCGGCGTGGTGCTGATGCCGTCTTTCGTGAACCTAGGCGCTTATGTCGACGAGGGCACCATGGTCGACACCTGGGCCACCGTGGGGTCCTGCGCACAGATCGGCAAGAATGTACACCTGTCGGGTGGCGTCGGCATCGGTGGTGTGTTGGAACCGATGCAGGCAGGCCCCACCATCATCGAAGACAATTGCTTTATCGGCGCGCGCTCTGAGGTGGTCGAAGGCTGCATCGTTCGCGAAGGCTCGGTTCTGGGCATGGGTGTGTTCATCGGCAGGTCGACCAAGATCGTTGACCGCGAAACCGGCGAGGTCACATATGGCGAAGTGCCGCCCTATTCGGTGGTTGTTGCCGGATCGATGCCATCAAAGAACAATATCAGCCTGTACTGCGCGGTGATCGTGAAACGTGTGGATGAAAAGACCCGCTCGAAAACCGGGATCAATGAATTGTTGCGGGACTAACAGGTAAGAAAAAAGATAATGCCCGAACCACGTTCGGGCATTTCATTTGTTTAAGCTCGGTTATCGAGCGATCTGATTGTTGGCGTCCGCGAGCTATATTCTCGTCATCTGACCAACACCAGATAAGCTTAGTTAGCGATCTTCGCCTGGACGTTCGACTGCGCTGCCATTTTCTTCGCCGCTAGTGTAGCCACTGCCGTTGGATTCACCGTCGTCTCCGCCGCCGGATTCACCGCCGTCATTGGGTTCACTGCCGTCATCGCCGTCATTGGGTTCACTGCCGTCATCGCCATCGTTGGGTTCACTGCCATCGTCACCGCCGGATTCACCGCCGTCATTGGGTTCACTGCCGTCATCGCCACCACCGGAACTGTCGCCGTCATCGCCACCACCGGAACTGTCGCCTTCATCGCCGCCACCGGAGCTGTCGCCTTCATCGCCGCCACCGGAGCTGTCGCCTTCATCGCCGCCACCGGAGCTGTCGCCTTCTTCGCCGCCGCCGGAGCTGTCGCCTTCTTCGCCGCCGCCGGAGCTGTCGCCTTCATCGCCGCCACCGGAGCTGTCGCCTTCATCGCCGCCGCCGGAACCGCCACCTTCTTCGCCGCCGCCGCTGGCTTCAGCTTGCACAGAGTTGGTGGATGCGATTGTCACAACAAAAGCTGCGGGAGCCAGAGCTAGAACGGACACACTTGCCACGGTAGTTAGGAGTTTAGACAAAGTACTCATTGAACTTTCCTTTGTTAAAAAATTGCGACCAATAGTGTTGGGTATTCTAAATTTCGCATGCCATACCTCGTATCGACCTAAAGATGTGGCGCTGCCGTAAGCTAATTTCCGCGCAAATAAACCCGGGCTGTCGGCGAAATTGTACCGATTTCAACCATGCGGATTCTCAATAATATTCCTGTCAATCCAGTGGGGAAATTTTTGCTAGTAACGTGTGTCAATTTTGCATGAAGGCGGAAGCCTGTTGGCTTTGATGCAACGTATTTCGGTTGCCCACAAATCGAATCAGGTCTTGCTGCCGGATCGTTCTATCAGTTGACCATGCCTTGTTGCGCCCGTAATGCAGGCGCCATGGAAAAGCAAAAGAAACCCTCGCGTCAGCAAGTCTATACCCTGCTTGTGCAGATCGGCCGCAAGGATGGCGATGGCCTGCCCGACGGCGCGACCGGCGCGGCGCTGATGTGTTTCGCCAGTGGCGTGGATGAGGCCGAAGCCGTGCGCGAGACCGTGGCGATCCTGAAACAGGCAGACACCGCGCCGCTGGACGTCACCGGCTATGGTACATTGGCCGAGCGAGAAGCACAGGGCCATGACATTGACGCCGACGAGCGCGCGCTGATGCAGCGGGCATTGGATGAAAACGCGGTCATAGTCGCGCAGATGACGCCGTTTTTCGGCGATGAGGAGCAGGGTTAGTTCCGAACCCCGAACCACTTGCGGTATATCTCGTCATAGGTGCCGTCTTCACGCAGCGACAGCAGCGCCTGATTGACGTCCTCGACCAAGGGTGATCCCGTCGGGAAGGCGATCCCGTAATTCTCTCGCAAGAACACGCCGCCGGTCACCGATGCGATCCGTCGTCCTTCGTGCGAGGCATAGTAAGACAGGATCGGCGCGTCAAAAACAACCGCGTCCAGCTCTTTGTCCTTGAAGGCGGTCAGCATCTCATCCAGACCGGAATATCCGGTAAACTCGATCTCGCGCCGGTTCAGGAAATTTGCGGCGGTCGAGTTCGAAATCGTGCCCACCTGTTTGCCATACAGATCGTTGACCGAATTCACGTTGCCGCTGATCGCATCCACCGTCATGACCGAGGTGATGCGCGCGGTAAAAACCGACACGATGAACAGGGATGACACCACCAGAACCACGCCCAGCACACGGCCAAACGGGGTGCGCGGCATGCGTTCTTCGAACCCGCCATTGACCACCAGGTTCAGCGCCCACCAGAAGGACGGGAACCATGCCTCATTCAATTTGCGGTCGAAATAGGGCTGCGAGCGGCGCTCGAACCCCCACATCAGCATGCCACCGCCCAACAGGATGGCAAAGGCCAGGCCAATGGCGATGAACAATTCGGTCGACAGCAACGCATGCAGCAGCGAGGGCCGGCGTGCGGCCTCGGACGGGACCATGATCTGCAAACCGGCCTCAAAGATCGGCTGGCTGAAATCCATCTGCGTTTCGCGCGCCGCGGTGATCGAGATGTTGGCGATGGCCAGATCGGCGGTACCGTCCTGCACTGCACCCAGCATGTCGCTGAACGCCTCGACCCGGTTGACCGAATAGTCCCAATCCAGCGACTGGGCCAGCGCCGCCAGCAGATCCATGGAAAAACCGGTCTGTGCCCCGTCTTCGACATAGGAAAACGGAGGGCGGGTCACGGTGGTGACGTCCAGTGTCTGCGCCTGGGCTTGTTGTGCAAGCGTGGCGAAGGTCAGGCAGATCAGTGCGAATAGGGCGCGTATCATCGTCAGTTTACCTGTTTGGCGCGGCTCTAACGCAATTTTGACGGGTGCGGCAAGGTAGTCGCGGGGTCAAGGTCCGTGTTTTATTGGGGTATCGGCGCGATACAAACAGAAAAAAGCCCGTGGAATCGGGCGTGCGGGGGTTGGCAATCGGCCCAATTCGTTGAATCTGTGCGCGAACCAGCGCCCGAATGAAGCAAAGAGGTCTCACCATGACAGATCCGGTAGAATTGACAGCGGACCTAATCCGTTGCCCATCGGTCACACCCGAAGAAGGTGGCGCGCTGGTGTTGTTGGAAAAGTTATTGTCGGATGCGGGGTTCGATTGCACGCGGGTCGATCGCGGGGGTGTCGCCAACCTGTTCGCGCGCTGGGGCAAAAAGGGCCATGCGCGCAGCTTTGGGTTCAATGGCCATACCGATGTTGTTCCGGTCGGGGATGAAGCCGCCTGGACCATGCTGCCCTTTGGGGCGGAAATCCGCGACGGCGTGATGTACGGGCGGGGGACGACCGACATGAAATCCGGCGTGGCGGCCTTTGCGGCAGCGGCGGTGGATTTCGTGCAAGATACGCCACCAGACGGTGCAGTCATTCTGGCCATCACCGGGGATGAAGAAGGTGATGCCGTGGACGGCACAACCGCGTTGCTGGATTACATGGACCGCGCCGATGAACGGATGTCGGTCTGTCTGGTCGGCGAACCGACCTGCCCGAACACGATGGGTGAGATGATGAAGATCGGGCGTCGTGGCTCGATGACGGCGTGGTTCACGGTGACCGGTGTACAGGGGCATTCGGCCTATCCGCATCGCGCCAAAAACCCGCTGCCTGCAATGGCGCGGCTGATGCACGACCTGGCCAGTCATGAGTTGGATCAGGGCACGGATCATTTCGATGCCTCGACGCTGGCCGTTGTGAATATCGATACCGGAAATACAGCAACCAATGTGATCCCGGCGCAATGCCGTGGGGCAGTGAATATACGGTTCAACGATTTGCACTCGGGTGCAAGCCTAAGCGACTGGTTGCGGGCCGAAGCGCAGCGTGTGGCTAAGGCATATGACGTCGAGGTCGATATCAAGATCAAAATCTCGGGTGAAAGCTTTCTGACCCCGCCCGGCCCGCTCTCGGATCTGGTGGCGCAAGCGGTCGAGGCGGAAACGGGCCTGCGACCCGAGATGTCCACGACCGGCGGTACTTCGGACGCGCGGTTTGTGAAAAACCACTGCCCGGTGGTCGAATTCGGCCTGGTTGGCCGCACGATGCATCAGGTGGATGAATGCGTCGAGGTGGCGCAGATCGACCAGCTCAAGGCGATCTACACGCGCATCCTGCGGGATTATTTCGCCTGATCCATGCAGCGGACTCTGGTCATCATGGTCAAGGAACCACGCCCGGGGCGGGTAAAGACTCGTCTGGGTCGCGATATCGGCATGGTCGGCGCAGCCTGGTGGTTTCGGCATCAGACCCAGTCGTTGATCCGGCGGTTACGCGACCCGCGCTGGCAGATTGTCCTGGCGGTCTCCCCGGACCGCGAGGGGCTGAACAGCCGTATCTGGCCGGTGGATCTGCTGCGAGTGCCACAGGGGAACGGTGATCTGGGTGATCGCATGGGCCGGATGTTGCGGGACATGCCAAAAGGTCCGATCTGTTTAATTGGTGCGGATATTCCCGGCATCACGCGGGGGCATATTGCGCGGGCGTTCAAGGCGCTGGGCTCGACGCAAATGGTGTTCGGGCCTGCGCCGGACGGGGGCTACTGGCTGGTTGGCGCGCAACGCTATGGGGCTTTGCCCACGAACCTGTTCCGCGATGTACGCTGGTCCACGGAACACGCACTGGCCGATACTCTGGTCTCAATCCCCGGAACGCGGGTGGCTTTTCTGGATCATCTGCGTGACGTGGACACGGTTGCCGATCTGAAACCCTGATCTTTTTTAGTCATGACGCCGTCGCATCCCCGTGATACGCCGGACTTATGACTCGCATCCCTACCAAGCAAGAGGTCCTCGATTGGATCTCGGCGAACCCCACCCTGACCTCGAAACGCGATATCGCCAAAGCCTTTGGCATCAAGGGTGCAGATCGAATTGATCTGAAGCGTATCCTCAAAGAACTTGAGGCCGAAGGGCATCTGGAAAAGCGCAAGCGCAGCTATCGTGACCCGGACCGGTTGCCGCCGGTCAGCGTGTTGCAAGTAAAGGCTCCGAATGCCGATGGTGACCTGTTCGCGCGCCCACTGGAATGGCATGGTGAAGGCGTTGAACCCATCGTTCTGATCGTTGCACGCGCCAGCGATCCGGCGCTGGGCGAGGGCGACCGCATTCTGGCTCGCCTGACGGTGGTACATGAAGAAGACCACAATTACGAAGCGCGCTTGATCCGACGTATCGGAACCAATCCGCGCAGGATCGTCGGTATCTTCCGCAAAAGCGCCGAAGGTGGACGGATCGTCCCCATCGACAAGACCGGCTCGACCGAATGGCTGGTGCATGACGGTGCGGTACTGGGCGCCAAGGATGGCGAACTGGTCGAGGCCGAACAGGCAGGCCCCAAGAACCGCATGGGTCTGCCGCGCGCCCGTATCGTCGAGCGGCTGGGTGACCCATCGGCACCCAAGGCGGTGTCGCTGATCGCGATCCACCAGCACGGTATCCCCGACGATTTCCCTGATAAGGTGATTGCCGAGGCCGATAAGGCCAAACCCGTCGGCCTGAAAGGGCGCGAAGACCTGCGGGACATGCCGCTGCTGACCATCGACCCCTCGGACGCGCGCGACCATGACGACGCCTGTTATGCGCACGCGGATGAGGACCCGAAAAACCCCGGCGGCCATGTGATCTGGGTCGCCATCGCGGATGTTGCTGCTTATGTGCAGCCGGGAACCGCACTGGATCGCGAGGCGCGAAAGCGTGGTAATTCCAGCTATTTCCCGGATCGTGTGGTGCCGATGTTGCCGGATCGCCTGTCTGGCGATCTGTGTTCGCTGCACGAAGGCGTTCCGCGCGCCTGTATCGCCGTACGGATGCAGATCGACGCAGACGGCAACAAGATCGAACACCGGTTTGTGCGGGGCCTTATGCGTTCGGCCGCTTCGCTGCACTATGCCGAGGTGCAAGACGCCATTGACGGTAACCCGAATGACCGCACCGGACCTTTGTTGGAAACTGTTCTGAAACCGCTCTACGCCGCTTATGCGGCCCTGAAGAAGGCGCGCGCCGAACGGCAGCCGCTGGAGCTGGACCTGCCGGAACGCAAGATCGTCCTCAGCGACGCGGGCGAGGTGACCAGCGTGGCGTTCCGCGACCGGCTGGACGCGCATAAGTTGATCGAGGAGTTCATGATCCTCGCCAATGTCGCCGCCGCCGAGACCCTGATTGCCAAGCGCCGCCCGCTGCTGTTCCGCGTGCATGAAGAGCCCGCGCCTGAGAAACTGGAAAGTCTGCGGGAAACGGCGCAGGCCGCCGGTCTTAATTTGGCCAAGGGCCAGGTTCTGCAAACCCGGCATCTGAATGCGCTGTTGAACGCCGCCGCCGGGACCGAGGATGCCGAGTTGATCAACCTCAGCACATTGCGGTCGATGGCGCAGGCGTATTACAACCCAGAAAACTTCGGTCATTTTGGCCTGGCACTGCGGAACTATGCGCATTTCACCTCGCCCATTCGACGCTATGCCGACCTGATCGTGCATCGGGCGCTGATCACGGCCCACGGCTGGGGTGACGACGGGCTGACCGAGGATGAAATCGCCCGGCTGGACGAAACCGCCACCCATATTTCGGACACCGAGCGGCGTTCGATGATGGCCGAACGGGATACGACAGATCGCTACCTGGCTGCCTATCTCAGCGAACGGGTGGGCAATGAGTTCAGTGGCCGTATCAGTGGTATCGCCCGGTTCGGGGCCTTTGTGAAAATGGACGAAACCGGTGCGGATGGTCTGGTGCCCGTCCGATCGCTGGGGCGCGAATTCTTCCATTTCGACCGTGAGGCAGGGACGCTGATGGGATCGGACACCGGGCTGATCATCGCCATCGGACAGCGTGTCACCGTGCGTCTTACCGCGGCGACGCCTGTGACCGGCGGTTTGGAACTGGAATTGTTGTCCATTGACGATCAGGCCCTGCCACGGGGACGCGGTGCGAAAGGGCGACCAACTCGACGCAAAGCGGTTAGCAACAAGCGCAAGAAAGACAAGATCAAACGCAAGGTCGAACGCAAACGCCGTCAGAGGTGATAGGTCAGCGCCCGCGCAATCAGCCAGCCATGGCGCGTCGGGTCGATCTGCGCGGGGTCGTCAAACAACACGGCCCTGTTGCCATCCAGCCGATCCTCGCTGGGAAAGGCCGAGGTGAAATCACCCATCAACCGGCTTTGGCAATGCACATACAGTGCAAATCGCGCGGACTTATGCGTGCCGATCCGGATTGTTGAACCCATTGGGGCCAGATAGGCGGGCTGACCCCAGCGCAGCGATTCCTGCAAAGGCTGCGCGTCGGGCAAGGACGCGGCGGTGTCAAAGATCAGGTCACGCAGGGCAAGCGCCCCGACACGAGCATCAATTGGCAGCGCGTCAAATGCGGTGGCAACTTTTGGATCGTCAAAGGGTGTCATCTCAGCAGCTTATTCGGTTTGGCCGGGCGCGTCAGGTATTTTGGTCTGAGTGCTTTGTGAATCTCACACTTTGCGCTATCCTGAGGTTGAGCAGTAATCAGGAATTTCGGAATGCGTAAATGCGTAAGTGGCATCATAGCCGCTGCATTATGGGCATCCATTGTGCAGGCGGAATCCCACAATTCAGCGGATAGGTCACAGACCTTTCAGCTGGCCTCGGCTGATATGACCGTGTCCCTCCGACCGGTCGTGCGGCCTTCAGCTAAGGAGTATCGGGTGTCGACCGAAGGAAACGCGCGGTTTCAGGCGTGGCTGGGGGCGTTCCGCGAACGGGCAGAACAACAGGGCATTTCAGCCGCGACGCTGGATCGGGCGCTGGCGGGCCTGACCTATGACAAGAAAATCATCGAACGGGATCGCAATCAGGCCGAGTTTTCAAAACCGATCTGGGAGTATCTGGATGCCGCTGTGTCAGACACGCGAATCCGCAACGGTCGCGCCGGGCTGGAACGCCATCACGCGACCCTGACTCGGATCGAGGCGCAATATGGCGTCGAGAAAGAGGTTGTGACGGCGATCTGGGGGCTCGAGACCTCGTTCGGGACGTTTAGGGGCAGTGATCAGACCATCCGCTCGCTGGCGACACTGGCCTTTGACGCGCGGCGGGCGCAGTTCTTTGAAACTCAATTGATCGCGGCTTTGCGGATCGTTCAGGCCGGGGATGTCAGTGCCGGAAAAATGGTCGGCAGCTGGGCGGGCGCGATGGGTCACACGCAGTTCATGCCGACCTCATACCTGGATCACGCGGTGGATTTCGATGGCGACGGGCGGCGCGATATCTGGTCCGAGGACCCGACCGACGCGTTGGCCTCTGCCGCCGCCTACCTAGCGCGGCACGGCTGGACCAAGGGTCAGCCTTGGGGTGTCGAAGTACGTTTGCCGCAAGGGTTCGACTATGCCGTGGCCAAGCGGGATCATACATTGATGCCCTCTGACTGGGCCGCGCGCGGCGTGTTGGGTCGCAATGGTACGCCGGTGCCGGATTACGGGCAGGCGGCCATTCTATTGCCCGCCGGAGGGCAGGGCGTGGCGCTGATGATCTTCGACAATTTCGGCGTGATCGAGAAATACAACGGTGCCGACGCCTATGTGATCGGTATCGGCCATCTGTCCGACCGTCTGGCCGGCCAAGCGCCGTTTCAAGCCAACTGGCCGCGCGGTGACCGGGTGCTGAGTTTCACCGAGAAAAAGGAACTTCAATCCCGCCTGACTGAGGCTGGCTTTGATACGCAGGGCATCGACGGGCGCACCGGACCAAACACGACCGACGCCGTCCGCGCATATCAGTTGGCGCAGGGGCTGCTCCCGGATGGATATGCCAGTTTGAAGCTATTAGAGCGGTTGCGGTGATAGCGAACGGGTCCTGTATAGTGTTTAGGTGTGTGGTGCGGACATTCTCTTAGTTTTTGGCTTTATGGGATGAGTAACCTCCCGACTACCGGCACTCACTACGATAGACGGGAGGTGGACCCAGCAGTTTAGCGGGTCGCGACGCCAGTAGAGGTAATAAAAAACCGGATCGCATTCACATATTTGAATCTAAGTTGCATCAAATCAAGTTTTTTATCGCGCGACAATTTTTATTTTCCCGCGCGATGCAGTTGCAATGCTCGTGTGCTGAGCTTTGCTTAGCGCTGAAAACTGCTAGCACGCCTGACAGAGGCTGGAACTGATACACAGGTTATAGACACAGGCGAACCGAGCCAAACACGACCGGCGTTGTACGAACGTACCAACTGTGCCGAATTTACTGCCGGATGATTTCGTCAGCTTGAATATGCAAGGGCGGCTTCAAACACTAACGTTACTGAGGTGTCTTGGTCTGATTCTTATGGTCTCGGCCGCCATTTTGTTGTGACTACCCGCCACGTATATTGCCGGTAGCTTCATCAATCCCAAGTGTGCCTCAAATGATGAGGCCGCACTATGACCGAAGACACACCACAACCAGCGCAGTACTATGACAAACACGACATCTGGACGTTGGATCCAACGTCCACGGACAAAGAGGTCTATGATGTCTTTGCTACAGAAGTCGCCAAACTTGTTCAGTTGCTGGATGAAAACGAGCCACTCATGTCGCGGGATTTTTACGCACGACTTTTTGTGTCACTATTGGGGTTGTCCCGAGTTTTGGGAGAGTACGATGATAGCTGGAGCCGGAGTGTCTTTTCTCCGGACGAAAGTTAGCTCTGTCACATATAACCTAATGAGGCAGAGCAAGACTCGGATCTTCAAAGCTAAGGGCGGTTGTTAATCCAACCGCCCCTTGCGTTTCGTAGTTACTCTGAACGCCGACCTATGCCGCCACCTTCATCAAGCCCTGCGCGATGATTTCGGCATGTGCCTCATCCAGCGACTTGTAAATCCGCACGAACATCTCGTCGATATCCGCAGGGGTCAGGATCAGCGGGGGTGAGATGATCATCCGGTCACCCACATGGCGCATGATCAGATTGTTGGCAAAGCAGCGGTCGCGGCAGATATAGCCCACGGTGCCGGGGTCCGAGGCAAACTTAGCACGGCTGGCCTTGTCTGGCGTCAGCGCGATCGAGGCCATCATGCCGACGATTTTGGCTTCACCGACCAGCGGGTGATCGGCCAGCGCCTCCCATTTCTCTTTCAAATAGGGCGCGGCCACGTCGCGGACGTGTTCGACGATCTTCTCCTCTTCGAGGATGCGCAGATTTTCCAGCGCAACGGCCGCCGCAACCGGGTGGCCGGAATAGGTGTAGCCATGGTTGAACTCGGTGCCGCCGATAACCTTGGCGATCTCATCACTGACGATGGACCCCCCGATGGGCGCATAGCCCGAGCTGAGCCCCTTGGCGATGGTCATGATATCCGGTCGGATACCTACGGTTTCTGAGCCGAACCAGTTGCCCGTGCGGCCAAATCCGCAAATCACCTCATCCGCGATCAGTAGGATATCGTATTTATCGCAGATCCGCTGAACCTCGGGCCAGTAGCTGTCGGGTGCCACGATCACGCCGCCCGCACCTTGCACGGGTTCGGCGATAAAGGCGGCAACGCGGTCCTCGCCCAGCTCCAGAATGGCGTCTTCCAACTCGCGCGCGCGGGCTAGGCCGAATTCCTCGGGGGTCATGGTGCCGCCTTCGGCCCACCAGTTCGGTTGGTTAATGTGGTGGATGTTGGGGATCGGAATGCCGCCCTGCGCGTGCATCCCTGCCATACCACCCAGCGATGCGGACCCCACGGACGAGCCGTGATAGGCATTGTGGCGGCTGATGATGATATTCTTGTCGGGCTGGCCTTTTTCGGCCCAATAGGTGCGCACCAGGCGGATATTTGTATCATTCGCCTCGGATCCGCCACCGGCGAAGAAGACGTGGTTCAGATCGCCCGGCGCCAGTTCTGCCAGCTTCGCGGCGAGCGCGATAACAGGCACATGGGTCGTTTTGAAGAAGGTGTTGTAATACGGCAGCTCGCGCATCTGGCGGGCGGCGACCTCGGCCAGTTCATCGCGACCATAGCCGATATTGACGCACCACAGACCGGCCATGGCGTCCAGAATCTCTTCGCCCTCGCTGTCGGTCAGATAGACGCCATTGGCACGGGTGATGACGCGGGCGCCTTCCTGGCCAAGCGAACCATTGGCCGAGAACGGGTGCATGTGATGGGCAGCATCCAGCGCCTGCAATTCAGCGGTGGGCATGTGATTAGTTATGGTGGACATCCGGACGTCTCCTGCAAAAGCGGTTGGCATTTACAATATGATCAAATTTTTCCCTGTCAATCGAATCGCCAATTTCTAGCCGTCGGTCAGGGCGTCGGCCATCAGTTCCATCCCCTGTTCGATATCCTGAGCCGTGGCTTTTGCTGCCATTTTCGCATCTTTTGCGCGCAGCGCGGTGATAATGTCCTTATGCCGGTCCGGCAGACTTTGCGTGCCGAAACGGCCACAGACCACACGCAGAGACGGCCCGAATCTCAGCCAGAGCCGCTCGGTCAGATCAAGCAGAATTGGAGCGTCAGCGTAGGAATAGAGGGTTTCGTGAAACGTGTGGTTCAGATGCAGATAACCGCTGACGTCGCCGTCCGCGATTGTGCGGTCAAGCCGCTGATCGATCCGTTCAAGATTATCGATATCCGCGCTGTTCATATTTGCAGCTGCGCGGCATGAAAGCTCTGATTCTATTGAAATTCTGGCGAATATCATCTGTTCGACATCTCCCGCCGACAACAGCGGTACGCTGACCCTGCGGTTGCCCTGAAACACCAGCGCGCCATCCGAGATCAGGCGGCGAATCGCCTCACGCACGGGGGTCATTCCCACCCCCAGCGAATCAGTCAGCCCCTGTATCGTGACGGGCTGTCCCGGCACCAAGTCACCGAACATGATCTGCGCTTTTAGGGTTTGATAGACCTGTTCGTGCGCGGGTCGTTTTTCGGTCTCTACCTTCGCGCTGGATGCCTTATTTTTGATCAAATCCAATTGGTTTGCCCCGTTTCCAGTGATGATGTCTTGCCAGGTTTCAGGCCTCGTGAAACCATACGCGGGATCGAGGGAAAACGCAAAACTTGATCAAATCCAAAAAAACGGGATTATACCCGTACACTTGCAGGGAGAAGAAAATGACAATCAAAACGCTGACCATGACAGCGGTCATCGCGCTGGGGACTTCTGCGGCCTTTGCCGAAGAAGTGCGTGTTTACAACTGGTCCGACTATATCGATGAGGACCTGCTTGCGAAGTTCGAAGAAGAAACCGGCCTGACGCTGATCTACGACGTGTTCGACAGTAACGAGGTTCTTGAAACCAAGATGTTGGCCGGTGGTTCGGGGTATGACGTTGTGGTGCCGTCCGGAACATTCCTTCAGCGCCAGATACAGGCTGGTGCATTTCAGGAGTTGGATTCGTCCAAACTGTCCAACGCGGGCAACCTGTGGGACGTAATCCAGGAACGCACCGCGGGTTATGATCCCAGCAACGCGTATTCGATAAACTACATGTGGGGCACCACTGGACTCGGCGTGAACGTCGACAAAGTCAAAGAAGCGCTGGGTGATGACGTCGCCCTAAATAGCATGGATCTGGTGCTGAAGCCTGAGAACATGGAAAAGCTGGCCTCTTGTGGGGTTCACTTCCTAGACGCGCCAGCCGAGATGATACCAATGGCTTTGCAGTACATAGGCGAAGATCCTGATAGCCACGATCCTGACGTCATCAAGAAAGTCGAAGAGGTTCTGACTAGCGTCCGCCCTCACATCCAAAAGTTCCATAGTTCGGAATATATCAACGCGTTGGCCAATGGAGACATATGCGTAGCCGTCGGCTGGTCGGGCGATATTCTTCAGGCACGCGATCGCGCAGCAGAGGCTGACAACGGTGTCAACATTGAATACCACCCATTTGCCGAAGGCTCGTTGATGTGGTTCGACCAGATGGCAATTCCGGCGGATGCTCCGAACCCAGAAGGTGCACACAAGTTCCTAGATTTTATTCTGGATGCCAATAACATGGCCGCTGCATCGAACTACGTTTACTATGCCAATGGCAACAAGGCGTCACAGGAGTTTCTTGTAGAAGACGTGATCGGTGATCCGGCGATCTATCCTGATGATGCTACCATGCAGAATCTCTACATCACGACGCCATACCCGTCGAAAACACAACGGGTGGTGACCCGTCTGTGGACCAAGATCAAATCGGGCACCTGACCGGTTATCTGCACAGGGCGGATTGGCCCGCCCTGTGCCATTTCCCAGATTGATGCACGGGGGCCGTTTTGAACTCTGACGTCTTTGAGCCGTGGAATGATCCACAGGCGAAACCTTTGATCCAGTTCCGGAATGTCACCAAACGGTTTGGTGAATTCACGGCCATCGACAACCTGTCTCTGGATATCTTCGAAAAAGAATTCTTTGCTTTGCTGGGGCCTTCGGGCTGCGGCAAGACCACCATGATGCGGATGCTGGCGGGGTTCGAAACCCCAACCGAAGGGCACATCATGTTGGGCGGTCAGGACATCGACCCGATCCCGCCGAACAAGCGGGCGGTGAACATGATGTTCCAGTCCTATGCACTGTTCCCGCACCTCAGTATCTGGGACAATATTGCCTTCGGCCTGCGCCGGGACAACATGCCCAAGCATGACTTGGAAGAGCGTGTCGAAGAGATGCTGCGCCTGACCCGGCTGGAACAATTTGCCCGCCGCAAGCCGCATCAGATCTCGGGTGGGCAACGTCAGCGGGTGGCGCTGGCGCGGTCACTGGCCAAGGCACCAAAGCTGCTGTTGCTGGATGAACCGCTTGGCGCGCTGGACAAGAAACTGCGGCAGGACACGCAGTTTGAACTGATGGATATTCAGGAAAAGACCGGCACCACCTTTGTGATCGTGACCCACGATCAGGAAGAGGCGATGACCGTCGCCAGCCGCGTCGCGGTGATGGACCAGGGCAGGTTGATGCAGGTGGAAACGCCGGATCGCATCTATGAAAACCCGAACTCGGTCTATGTTGCGGATTTCATCGGGGATGTGAACATCATCGAGGGCCGGGCGTCCGCCAACGGCGAAGACTCCTATCAGATCGACTGGGCCGAGGGGCAGGCACCGCTGACGGCAACCTCAGCAAATGGGTTTTCTAGCGGTCAGGTCTGCCATCTGGCGATCCGGCCCGAAAAAGTGACGATCTCGGCGGATCGCCCGGCAGATGCGATCAACGCAGTGCAGGGCAAGGTTCATGACATCGCCTATCTGGGCAACCTGTCTACCTATCATGTCGAGCTTGCAAACGGCACGATCATCAAGGCGCAGACGGCCAATACCCGTCGAATCTCGCGCCGGTCGTTCACCTGGGAAGACCCGGTCTGGCTGTCTTGGACAGCGACGGCCGCGGTTCTGCTGGCCAGCTGATGCGCCGTGCATTTCTGATTGCCGTTCCCTATGTCTGGCTGTTGGCGCTGTTTCTGGTGCCGTTCTTCATCGTTCTGAAGATCTCGTTGTCGGATACCGAACTGGCCATTCCGCCCTACACGCCAACGCTGGACCTGTCGCAGGGCTGGGCCGGGATCAAAGAGTTCTTCAGCCAGCTGGATTTCGAAAACTTCGTCTGGCTGACCGAGGATGACCTGTATTGGAAAGCCTACCTGTCCAGCGTCAAAATCGCGGTGATCTCGACTTTTCTGACGCTGTTGGTGGGCTATCCGATTGCCTACGGCATGGCCCGCGCGCCGGTCGAGTGGCGGCCGTCGCTGATGATGCTGGTGATCTTGCCGTTCTGGACCTCGTTCCTGATCCGCGTTTACGCGTGGATGGGGATTTTGTCGAACGAAGGCTATCTGAACCAGTTTCTGCTGTGGCTGGGCATCATCTCGACCCCGCTGACCATTCTGAACACGCAATGGGCGGTCTATATCGGCATCGTCTACACGTATCTGCCGTTCATGATCCTGCCGGTTTATTCGTCACTGGAGCGTATGGACGGGTCCCTGATCGAAGCGGCTGAGGATCTGGGCTGCTCGCGCCTGCAGGCCTTTTGGCTGGTGACTGTTCCGCTGTCGCGTCCTGGCATCATCGCGGGATGTTTTCTGGTGATGATCCCGGTGATTGGTGAGTTCGTGATTCCATCATTGCTAGGCGGCTCGGGTACATTGATGATCGGCAAGGTGCTGTGGGAAGAGTTCTTCTCGAACCGCGACTGGCCGGTGGCCAGCGCCGTGGCGGTGGTACTGCTGCTGATCCTTGTCGTCCCGATTGTGCTGTTCCAGCGCAACCAGCAAAAGCAGACGGAGGCCGAGCAATGAACAGGCTAAGCTGGTTCAACGCGGTGTCCCTGACGCTGGGATTTGCGTTCCTGTATATCCCGATGATCATCCTGATCATCTTCAGCTTCAATGAGAGCAAGCTGGTGACAGTCTGGGCCGGGTTCTCGACCAAATGGTATGGCGAAGTGATCCAGAACGAGGCCTTTCTGGATGCAGCCTGGGTGACCGTGCGCGTCGCGGTATTCTCATCCACATTGGCGACAATCTTGGGTACCGCCGCGGCCTATGTGTTGGTGCGCGGTGGGCGGTTCTTTGGTCGCACGCTTTTTTCCGGCATGATCTACGCGCCGCTGGTGATGCCCGAGGTTATCACCGGGCTGTCGCTGCTGTTGCTGTTCATCGGCATCGGGTTGGATCGGGGTATCCTGACCATCGTTCTGGCGCATACGACCTTTTCGATGTGTTTCGTCTCGGTCGTCGTGTCTTCACGCCTAGTGACCTTCGATAAATCTCTGGAAGAGGCTGCGCTGGATTTGGGCTGTTCACCCGCTCAGGCGTTCCGGCTGGTGACTTTGCCGATCATCGCGCCTGCGGTGATCTCGGGTTGGTTGCTGGCCTTCACTCTGTCGCTGGATGATCTGGTGATTGCGTCGTTCACCTCTGGGCCGTCGGCGACAACCCTGCCGATCAAGATCTTTTCGGCCGTGCGCCTGGGTGTCAGCCCCGAGATCAACGCATTGTCCACGATCATGATCGCGATTGTGACGGTGGGCGTTATCACCGCATCATTGGTCACAAAACGCGCGATGGTGCGGCAAAAGCAGGATGAAATGGCTGCTGCGCGTACCGAATGAAGCGGCTGTTCCCGGATTACACCTATGGGCCCGGCCCCCGGACCAACTGCTGGTGGGACGAAACGATTGCCAGCCCCGACTGGCCGGTTCTCAACGGTGAACAGAAGGTAGACGTCGCCATTGTTGGTGGCGGTTTCACCGGGCTGTCAGCGGCGCTGCATCTGGCAAACGCGTGTGTTTCGGTTGCGGTGCTTGAGGCCCGGACACCTGGTTGGGGCGCCTCGGGGCGCAATGGTGGCTTTTGCTGTCTGGGCGGATCAAAACTGAGCTACAGCGCAATGGTCCGCCAATTCGGTGAGGCGGCCGCACACAGTTGTGATCAAGCTGAAATGGACGCGGTTCTCCTTGTCGCTGATCTGCTGAAAACCAATGCCATAGATGCGGATGTGCATTCACAGGGTGAAACCCAACTGGCCCACACCCCCCGTGCGATGGAAGGGCTGCGCAAACGGGCCGAGGCCACGGGCACTTTGCACGCCCCAGATGATCTTCCTGGACTTGGGTTTGGTGGTCGGTTTTATGGCGGGTACACCAACCCGGTCGGATTTGCACTGAACCCCAGAAAATACCTGTTCGGGCTGGCGCAAATGACCCAGACACTGGGCGCCAAGCTGTTTCAGAACAGTGCGGTGCAGACAATTCGGAAGACGCAATCTGGCTTTGACTTGGAGGCAGCCTCGGGTCGGATCAGCGCCGCAAACGTTCTGATCTGCACCAATGGTTACTCCAGCGAGGACGTGCCGCCCTGGCTGGCTGGCCGGTATATGCCTGTCCAATCCACGGTTCTGGTGACGCGCCCTCTGACGCAGGAAGAATTGCAAACCCAGGGTTGGACATCTGACCAGATGTCTTACGATACCCGCCATTTGCTGCATTATTTCCGCCTGATGCCCGACCGACGGTTTCTGTTCGGAATGCGAGGCGGGTTGCGCGCGTCTCCGCAGGCTGAGGCGGCCATTCGCCGGAAGGCTCTGAACGATTTCAGGCAGATGTTCCCGGAATGGGCGTCGGTCGATGTCACCCATATGTGGTCCGGTATGGTCTGCCTGTCGCGAGGGTTAACGCCGTTTGTGGGTCCCGTGACGGATCAACCGGGGATGTTCGCCGGGTTTGCCTATCACGGTAACGGGGTGGCGATGGGGACCTATTGCGGACGGGCGCTGGCCCGGATGGTTTTGCAGCAAGAGACCGGGCTACCTGAACCCATAACACGTGTCCCAGCGCGGTTTCCGCTGGGACGCTGGCGGCGCGCATTGATGCCGCCGGCCTATGCCATGATGGGTCTATTGGACTTATGACCGCTCTAGCACCGCGCGTTCTAGTTCCAACCCCGTGGCATAGTCCGGTGACCCGTTTTCTATCCGCCACAAACAATAGGCCGCCATCCGCCAAGCATACCAACGACGCAGCGATTTGAACCGGGTCACGATGTCTGCGCGTCTGTACGAGGACAGAAACTGATCTTCTTCCTCAGGTGTCATAGCTGACCCCCGGTACAGGTGCTGCATGGCGGGCGACACAAACAGTGCAATGTCTTCGCACGGATCGCCCTGCGCCGGGCATTGCCAGTCGATCAGGGTCAGCCCGGATGGCGCAACCAGAATGTTCCCCGCAACCGGGTCGCCGTGTATCAGGCAAGTCTGTTGGGTCGGCTGTACCTGTTCGTCAGGTTTTAGCTGTTCCAATTGGTGCCGCATGGCCGAGGTGCATCCGTTAAGGATGCTCTGGCCGTGCCGGGCCAGATCCGCACTGCCATTGCATCCGCGGGGCGCCGGAACCGACACATCCAGCCCATGTAGTTTGCCGAGCAATAGGGCAACGTCGGTTGTGTCCTTACGCCAGGGCGTACCCGGCGCGTGATCGTAAAACACCCATCGACCGTTTTGATGTTGACCCGCCGCGCGCAGACGCGGGGCAAACCCGGTCGGCTCCAACGCGGTTAGGCACTGCGCTTCCAACTCGGCATCGTTGCGAAACAATGGATTGCGCAACCCTGTTCGGTACAGTTTCAAAACCTTGCCGCCGTTCTCTTCCAGCACTTTCCAGACCTTATTGGTCCGACCGCCATACAGGGTTTGAAACTGAGCATCAGGTGCGATCAGCCTTCGGTGACGCAGGTCATCAACAAGATCCAAAGGGGGGAGTGTCGGGGCGGGCAGTGGGTTCACCAAAAAAACGAGTCGCAGTTTGCACTGGTTTGGCCTGTCCCGCCCTGCAGATCAAGTTCCGGTTCGGACCCCGGTCACCATCCCTGCCGGAACCACCTGCCCGCTTTCCAACGTCAGCACGACAGCATCCTCGCCAACCTGTGCCTCGACCACCTGACTGTAGGTTGAGACAGGCTGGCCTGAAAGCAACTCTTCCCCGTCATAGCTTTCCAATGTGGCTGAATAGCTGCCGGTCGGCAAAGGGCTGCCATCGCTAGTTGTCCCGGCCCAGTCAAATTCGGTCTGGGTCACCGGTACGGAAATCCTTTCGATCTCGGTGCCGTCACTGTCCCGGATCACCATCACCGCACTGTCTGCCGCCGGTTCAGCCTGCGCGGACAGGGTCACAGGCTCGCCATCAAAGTGGAACGCTGCGGTGGTCTGGACATCCATACCGACCCAATTGGCAAGATCCTCCAGCTTTATACCGCCCAGAGACAGCGCCAGTTCGGACAAAAGCTCGTTGCTCTGAACCTGTTGTTCAACCATCGAAAATTGCGCCAATTGCGAGGCGTACTCGGTCGAATCCATCGGCTCCAACGGGTCCTGATTTTGCGCCTGGGTTGTCATCAGCAACAGGAAAGTGTCGAAATCCGACGCGATCGAGGTTGCCTGTGACTGGGATGCTGATTGGGCCTGGGTATTGGCTTGCGTCGTCGATTGGGTTGGGGTGATCATGCTCAAAGCCTCATGTCGATCCGGCCGTCGGGGCCTAGTTTCGGAATGGCGGGACCTGCCTCGGTGACAGGCTCGTCCTGCGTTTCCGCAAGCCGGGTGCCGTCGCCCGAGTCAGACCTATCCTGCTGTGCGTCTGCAGAGGTGCCCAGATCAAAGGACAGGTCGCCCAGCCCAAAGTTCTGGAATTCGGCCTCCAGCACCGAGATGTGACGGCGCATCATATCCAGTGTTTCCGGCCGTTCCGCCGAGATTGTTACGTGCAGACCATCCTCGCGACCATTCAAGACTATCGAAACGCGTCCCAGTTCTTCGGGGTTTAACGCGACCTCGATTGTGCCTTGCTGTCCACGCGCGGAAACAACGGTTGCCATTTGATTGGCAACCGCGCGTGCCGTTTCAGCGCGCGCCGTCGATGTAATGGTCTGTGTTAATGGTGCCGAATCTCGGGCAGAGGACAATGTCGGGGTCTCTCTGGTGGTCGATATTTCTTCGATTTCTGGAAAGGTCTGAAGCTCGGTCTGCGTGTTGGTTTGATCCGTGGCCAAAAGCTGCATTTGTGCAAGTGTTGGCGCCCGATCAGGCACCACCGCTTGCGATTGCGCCACCTGTGGCGTCGCGGGGACACTTGGTCCGCCCAGGTCGGGTCGGATGATGGGCGAATGATCCAACATCTCTTTTGGGAGCATGTTCGGTGTTACAAGCCCGGCGGGAAAGCTTGGCGGATTGGTGGCCGCCTGGGGCGTTCTTCTTGGCGAAACTGTATCGAAAAGCATGGCTTGAACGGCTGGAGATACCGCACGCCGAGCAGAGCCCGCCGCGGGTTCCAACCTGTCGGCTTTTTGAGGGGGCGGGTGCGTTTCGTCTACCGTTTCAGTCTCCTCCTCAACAGTTGATGACGTCATGGTTGGTTTTTCAGCCATCGTCTTTGCAACCGGAGCCGGAACAACTTCCGGCACAGCCGCATGCAATTCGGCAGGCGGCTGATCCTCGGGGGTATCGGAAACATCCGGAATTTCAACGTTTGCAGCGATGTCGTCCACCTCTGACACCGAGTCTGGGTCCTGAACCAAAAGGTCGGTGAGATCGGGCTCGGCTGACTGCGGATCGGCCTCTTGATCCATGACCATTTGAAAGGACGCGGCCCCTTTGGACGCACGAGGTTCTTGCGGTTTTGCATCGGGTTTCGCGGCGGTGCCCGACGAAGACAACAGTGCTGAAAGTGGGTTGGGCATTTTGCTCCGACTCCGTTTGTGTGAACGGAAATCTGCCCGCAGGAGGTTACGTTTATTTTAACCGCTTTCGCCTTTGATCAAGAAAGTTCGATGCAAATTTCGGAGAAAGTGATGAAGATTTCCACAACCCTTCCTACCGCGCAGCCCCCCACCACGGCCGAGAAATTGCAGGCTGCGGCGGTCGAGTTGGAGGCCGCGTTTCTGGCGGAAATGCTCAAGTCTTCTGGGTTGGGCAAGGCCAGCGAATCTTTTGGCGGCGGTGCCGGCGAAGATCAGTTTTCGTCCTTCCTCGTGCAACATCAGGCGCGTGCGTTGGCCGCATCCGGCGGCCTTGGCCTGTCCGAAATTTTGTTCCAGTCCATGATGGAGAAAACCGATGCCGACCAATTCTGAAACCGACCTGATCCGATCCCTTGAGGAAGTGCTGGATCTTGAGCGATCCGCGCTTGTCGACGGGGATCTGGACCGGCTGAGCCATATGGCGCCGGAAAAGGAAAAGCTGATCGGTGCGATCAATGAATTGCAGGTTTTGGACAGCGCCGAATTGATTCGCCTGCAGCAGAAAGTCGAACGGAATCAGGCGCTTTTGAACAGTGCCGCCGAAGGGATTCGGGCCGTTGCCAGCCGTATGGCCGAATTGCGGCGCGTTCGGCAGGAGCTCAGCACCTACGGAGCGGACGGGCAGCGCAACGGATACGCCGTGCGTCGCAATGCGAAACTGGAAAAGCGGGCATAGGAGCGGGTTTGATTCAAATCCGAATTTTCTGAGTGAGGGGCTTTAGCATTCCGTTAGGGGATCAGGGGCAAAGGTGGCCGGGCATCTGAAACAACAGGTGGCGCGAACAGCCCGACGGCGGATCGCATTGATCAGAAAGACGTCAAAGCCCGCATGTGGTGCGGGGTAAGCATGGGCGCAAAGGGCCCGAACGGAAAAGGAAGAAAGCTATGTCCAGCATTCTGACAAACAATGGCGCAATGGTGGCGCTGCAAACCCTGAAATCGGTCAACAAGAATCTGGAGATGACCCAGAACGCGATCTCGACCGGTAAGGACGTCGCAACTGCCAAGGACAACTCGGCCGTCTGGGCAATCTCCAAAGTCATGGAGTCGGACGTCAAGGGCTTCAACGCGATCAAAGACAGCCTTGCGCTGGGTGAATCGACCGTCGCGGTGGCGCGGAACGCGTCGGAAACCGTGACCGATCTGTTGACGCAGATGAAAGAGAAAATCGTCGCCGCGCAGGAGGACAACGTTGACCGCGGCAAGATCAACGATGATGTGACCGCTCTGCGGGATCAGATTGCGTCGGTTGTTGGTGCGGCACAGTTCAACGGGCTTAACCTTGTGGACGGCTCGGCCGGTACTGCTTCGATCTTATCCTCACTTGATCGGGATAGCACTGGTGCAGTGAATTCGTCGTCGATTTCGGTCGCAAGTCAGGACCTGTCCATTGGCGGTTATACTGCCAAAGGCGTACTTGCAGGTTCGGGAGGCGCGACCACCGACAATGATGTTGCAGGCTTTACCATGGATAAAGCCGGCGGGTCAGGTGACATTGTGATCGACAGCTCGACTGACAACTTTGAAGTCGGTGATAGTGTCTCGATCCGAGTCGGTGATCAGGATGTGTCGTACACCATTCAAGCCAGCGATCTGGATCCCTCTGGAACCTATGACGATGCCTATACAGATGCTCTTGTTGCTGTTGGCCTCAAGAACCAGGTTGATGCGCTGGGCATCACAGGTGTTGCAGTCGACTATGACTCGGGATCGCCGAACACCCTGTCCTTTACTACAGGTACGGCAACGGCTGGTGCGGATGCGGATCAGGACATTACCGTGTCGGCTCAATTCACTAATGCTGGTTCCGGTGGGCTTGGCGCACTCAGCTCGATTGACGTTTCGACAGATGCAGGCGCGGCAGCCGCACTGGGCACCATCGAAACACTGATCGACACGTCGATTGATGCAGCGGCAGCCTTTGGTTCGGCGCAGGGCCGTATCGAAACACAGCAGGATTTCGTTTCCAAACTGACCGACTCGTTCAAGTCCGGCATCGGTTCGATGGTTGACGCCGATATGGAAGAGACCTCGGCTCGTCTGCAAGCTCTTCAGGTTCAGCAGCAGCTGGCCACTCAATCGCTGTCGATTGCCAATCAGGCGCCGCAGTCGATCCTGTCGCTGTTCCGTTAATTTTCGGAACCTGGTCGGGGCGCCCAGACGCGCCCCGACTCTGACCGCCAAAAGACGGCCTATTGGAAGGATTTCAAGTGACACCGCAAACTCTTGCACAACGTGCCTACGCGCAGACCGCCGCCCCGACCCGCACCCCGCGCGATACCGAGTACGAGGCGATTTCGAAGATCACGCATCGGCTCAAGGTTGCGGCGGCCCGACGCAAAACCGATTTCGGAGGGTTCGTTCACGCGCTACACGAAAATCGTCGCTTGTGGACCGTTCTGGCAACTGGCGTGTCCGACTCGGACAACGCGCTGCCCAATGAATTGCGCGCGCGAATCTTCTATCTGGCAGAATTCACCGAGCAACACAGCAGTCAGATTCTGGGCAATAAGGCGACCGTTGAGCCGCTGCTTGAGATCAATATGGCCGTCCTGCGCGGCCTGCGTCAGATGGGTGCTACCTGATGGGGGGGCTGGTTCTGAAACTGGCACCGAAAGAGAGGGTGCTGATCAACGGCGTGGTTGTCGAAAACGGAGATCGCCGCAGCCGCTTTTCAATCATGACGCCGGACGCAAATGTCCTGCGCCTGCGCGATGCCATTCATCCGGATGAGGTGACTACCCCGGTGCGGCGGGTGTGTTATGCCGCCCAGCTTGTCTTGTCCGGCGATATGGAGCCTGAGCGGGCGCGGCAACAGCTTTTGCGGCGGGTTGAAGAGTTGAGCCAGGTCTTCACCGATGCCGACAGTCGTCGTGTTCTGTCCGAAGCTACTGAGGCTTTACTGGCCGAACAGTATTACAAAAGCCTGAAATCCCTGCGGGCGCTGTTGCCGCGTGAAGAACGGTTGATGGCGTATCAGCAATGACATTCCGGCCTGTCATCCCTTCTGATGGTATTGTCGGCTGGCGTTTTTTGCAGCGTACCTATGATACGCAGCTCGAAAGCTTTTCGGCCTCGCCAGTCAATGAACGAGAGACAAAGTACTTTCTGAGCAATATCGGCAAGGTACAGACGGCTGAGGAATTGGTTTCGGATAGGCGGTTGCTGCAAGTGGCGCTGGGCGCCTTCGGGCTAGAGGATGACATCAACAATCGCTATTTCGTCCAGAAAATTCTGTCCGATGGGACAAGCGCCGAGGATGCATTGTCCAACCGTCTGGCCGATAAGCGGTATCGGGAGTTTTCCGAAGCCTTCGGCCTGGGTCCGGGCGAGGTGCGCAGAACGGGTTTGACCACCTTTATGGAAGCAATTGCGCAGGACAATGCCGTGTCTCGGTTCGAAATCGCTGTTGGTGAGAGCGATGAGACGATGCGCATATCGCTTTATACGCAACATACCTTGGCGGATCTGGCCGCGCAGGACAGCAGTTCGGACACTAAGTGGTTCGATCTGATGGGGCAACCGCCGCTGAGAAGCATGATGGAGACGGCGCTGGGGCTGCCATCAAGTTTCGCGCAGTTGGACATCGACAGGCAGCTTGAGGTTTTCAAGGATAGATTGTCGGGCCTGACTGGATCAGACGATCTGGCCCAATTTACCGACGAGGCGTCGGTGGCCCGGCTGACAGACCAATATCTTGCACGCAGCCAGATTGCACAGCTGCAAAACACGATTTCCCCTGCTCAAACGGCGCTGATTTTGCTGGGGGCGTAACCTAGGCGCGACACAGATAACTATCCGAAAACTCAGGCGTTCAACACGTCATCCGCCGAAGTTCTGAGTGCAAATGCGGTCACTGGCTGGGACACATTGTGCAGCTTGACCTCGCCCAATGACAAAGCATCCGCGCATGCAGGCTGAATATCGGCCGAGACGACAATGCGCTGACCGATCGTTTTGCTGTATTCCCCCAACCGGGCCGCGACATTTGCGGCCTGTCCGATGACTGTGAAATCCAGCCGTTCGCGCGATCCGACATTGCCATATGTGACCCGACCATAGGCAACCCCGATCGAGCAATCGCAATGAACGTCTGAGCCAGATTGGCGCAACTCACCAAGTTTTTCGACAATTTCAACGGCTGAGCGTTGCGCGTTTCGGCGCGCGACCATGGAATCTTCACCCTCGGGAAAGACTGCCAGAACAGCGTCACCGATGAACTTCAATACTTCGCCGCCATTGTTATGCACGATATCGGACACGGTTTCGAAAAAGTCGTTCAGCACGTTGATATAGGCGGTACGGCCAAGCTGCTCTTCCAGGCTGGTCGAATTGCGCAGGTCGCAGAACATAATGGCCGCATCAATCTCATCCCCGTCGCCGCGCCGGATTTCACCGCCCAGCACCCGCGCGCCCGAGCGTTTGCCGACATAAGTCTCAAGCAACACCTGTGCGTTCTCGCGCTGCATGAAAACTTCGTAAAAGCGGGCAATGACAGATGAGCACTCGAACACCAACCCGAGGTTTTCTGTTGTAAACCCGTCAGGATGATCGCAGGTCAGGGTCAGAACATTTGTCCGCCCGTCCGAGAACGGCAATGGCATGGCGACGTAATCGGTGGCACCCTTGGCCCGCAGGTCCTCCATAATCGGGAAGCTGTTTTGGGGGTTTTCGTCGTTCAACCGCTGGCGCACGCCGCCCAGCCCGTTCGAGACGTGACGCAGGGGGCTGTTGATATAGGCCGGGTGATCGTGGATTTCATACGTGGGCACGTTGGTCGAAATCTCGGCCTCACCCTTTTCCCAGATATAATGCTTGCCCGCGATCAGCGGATGCAGAGACCAGGCCAGAATGCTGAGCCGTTGAATCGCGATGCCGTGTTCCAACATCTTTTCGGCCAATGCCTTGGTGAAGGCTTCCGGCGTGCTGAGGTTTGATGCACCACGCATCAGCCAATCAATCAGAGGCCCGCTTATATTGCCATCCTCGGTATCTCGCAGTTGGTTTTCGCCCAAGTCGACCCGTGTATAGGCCGAGGGCATAAACCCGACATAGCCCTGAATGGCGGCGCTTTCAGGCAGCGCTTCTTCATAGGCCCAGACTGAGTTGGCCAGCCGTTGCCCATCCAGGATGACATCGTGATAGGTCGCCGTTCCCTTGAATGGGCAAAACGTCTGCAACTCGGTTTCTACACCAAGATCGACACAGATATCCGTGCGCGGGACGTAAATTGTGGCCGGCAGCCGCGTTTCATACATGACTTTCGCGTCGGTGCTTTCGGCCAACAGGGTGTCATCCCGATAGATCGCGATCCGACCTTTCAGCGATTCGACCGATATCCCGTAGCCTTTAGTCGGCGGTGTGGTATGGACGTTCATCATCAGTTTCCCTGACCCGCTTGGTATTAGGATGGGCCTTTGGGGCAAGCATTCCAAGGGGGATAACCGGCATTTTATCACACATACCTTGTGCGATGCGGCAAAGTCAGACCATCTGAATCACATCTTTTTCGATCGACAACATATAGCCTTTTTTGGCGATATTCTTGACCAGCAACTCACTGACCATCTGATTGCCCAAGGCATCGCGCAGCCGTTTGATCCGTGTGGCACCTGCGGCCTCGTCACAATCGGCGGTGTCTTTGCCCGAGATCATCGACTCGATCTGGACGCCGGACAGGACCTCGTCGTCCAGCCGGGATTCGGCCAGCACCGACAAGGTCTCCATTGCCGCGGGTGTCAGTTTGAAATCCATGTTGTTCAGATAGACGGTATTTTCCTCGCGGCTGATTAACAGCGAGGTGACCTGAATGCCGGTGCGTTCGATCTGTGCCATTCGCCGGTTCAACAACACCAGCATTACCAGAAACACCAGCGCCGTTACCAGCATAGCAGTGGCAAAAACCAGCAACACGAAAATCACCATTCGGTAGCTGGACAGTGTATCGGCAAAAGCGGTGCCCGATTGCGCCAATATCTCAAGCAAGCGGATTTCAGTTTGCGAGGTTAGATCGCTTTCGATGAACAATCGTTCGACCCGGGCGTTGAATGCGTTCGCATCGGGCAGGGTCCAGAATAAAAAGATGGCCGCTGTTACCAGAATCACCACGATCGCCGCGATGCCCGCGCCGACCAGTCTGACACCAGATCGGCGGGCCTCAGTAACGGAGATAGAATTTTCCGGCATTGACCTTCCTTTTATCCAACCCTTCCGGCCCGAACACGGACATGACGTTCAGCAGGGTCCAGCCCGACCCCTTGAGGCGCTGGGCGACTTCTTTTTTAGCCTGCCCTTTGCCGCAAGCCGATACCTGCATGACGCCGTAGTGCAGGCGCAGCGGATTGTCCTGCTTGGCCTTGTAGTCGGCATAGCAATCGGCCGCCGAAGCGGTGGTGCCAAGCGATATCAGGGCCAACAGGGCCAGAGAAGAGAGGATCTGTTTCATAGGCCGCATCCTGCGCATGTGTTGGCACGATATTCAATAACCTAAGGGGTTTCGCGGGCCTGATATCGGATAACACCGGCCCGTTATTGCCTGTCTGAACGAGGCGCGGCCAGTGTCGGGTCATCAGCACACGGCCCGCCACCGGGTCACCTCAAGACTACTGAAGGACAAGCACCATGCATAAGAAATTCATTGCCCTGATCGTGGCCTCGGCAGTTGCCATCACCGGTATTTCCGCGTCTCAGGCGCGGGCCGCGGATGTCGAGGATATTCTTGGCGGGCTTGCAGCCATTGCGCTGATTGGCGCCGCTGTGAAGCATTTCGACGACAAGAGCAAAAAGAACAACGTGACGCACAACTACAATCACATATATAAGGCGCCCCAGAAACACGTACACACCCGGCCAAAGCACCGGCCACATCACGTACGCCCGCTGCCCCCGCGTGTTGCGCGTTACAGCCTGCCGCAACGATGCTTGCGCACGTTCAAAGGGTATTCGCCCAATCAACGACTGTTGGGGAAGACCTGTCTGGGCAAGCATTACAAATACAGCAATAGCCTGCCTAACCAGTGCAAGGTCAGGTTCTGGAATGGCAAAAAGGTCAAGCGGGCATACCACCCCGGCTGTCTGCGCCAGAAAGGATACCGCGTTAGTTACAAGTAACGGTTTTCGAGCAGGAGCGGCGCCACAGAAGCGCTGTGCGGGAGAGGGCGGCGCAAGCTGCCCTCTCCTTTTTTCTTGCGGTGGGTGGCAAAACGCGGTTTTCCGGGGGTATGACGACTCCGGATTATGAAATTGAGAAGGCCGCAGCGGCGCGTGGATTTCTGCGGATCGCAGGTGTCGACGAGGTTGGGCGCGGACCGCTGGCCGGACCGGTGGTTGCCGCAGCCGTGATTCTGAACCCCAGTGATATTCCCGACGGGCTGAACGATTCCAAAAAGCTGACGGCGAAACGGCGCGCCGCGTTAGAGGCAGCCCTGCGTGAGAAGGCCGAGATCGCAATTGCCGAGGCGTCAGTGGCCGAGATTGACGAACACAATATCTTGCGGGCTTCGCATCTGGCGATGGAGCGCGCGGTGGCAGCGCTGGACCCGCCGCCTGATTACCTGCTGATCGATGGGAACATGATTCCACGAGGCCTGACGATCCCCGCGAGGGCGGTGGTCAAAGGCGATGCGCATTCTGTGTCGATTGCGGCGGCTTCGATCGTCGCCAAAAACTGGCGCGATCAACTGATGGTGGATTTGGCGCAACAGCATCCGGGCTACGGATGGGAGACAAACGCCGGTTATCCGTCGAAACAACACAAGGACGCGCTGCAAAATCTTGGTGTGACCCCACACCATAGACGTTCCTTCAAGCCAGTACACAATATCTTGTATCAAGAGTAAATTGTAAGTCGCTGATTCAAAAAAGAAATTGACGGCGAATCGACTTTGACTCATCCTTGTCTCAACCAAATGAGCGCAAAAGCGCCGTGGATACTTGAGGCAGTACAAATGACAACAACCACTAAAAAGGGCGCAAAAGCGCTCCCTTTAAACACGATTCTATCCGGGGACTGCATCGATGTGATGAACAGTCTGCCCGAGGCGTCGGTGGACCTGATTTTTGCGGATCCGCCCTATAATCTTCAGTTGAAGGGTCAATTGCACCGCCCCGATAACAGCCAGGTAGATGCGGTTGACGATCATTGGGATCAATTCTCCAGCTTTGCCGTTTATGACCAATTCACCCGCGAATGGCTGAAGGCAGCGCGTCGTCTGCTTAAGCCAAATGGCGCGATCTGGGTGATTGGGTCTTACCACAATATCTTCCGTGTGGGTTCGGCCCTGCAGGACGCGGGCTATTGGATTTTAAACGACGTCGTGTGGCGCAAATCCAATCCGATGCCGAACTTCCGCGGCAAACGCTTTACCAACGCGCATGAGACGATGATCTGGGCGTCGAAATGCGAAGGGGCAAAGTACACGTTCAACTATGAAGCCCTAAAGGCGCTGAACGAGGGCGTTCAGATGCGCAGTGACTGGGTGCTGCCGATCTGCACCGGGCACGAGCGCCTGAAGGATGAAAACGGCGACAAGGCGCATCCGACGCAGAAACCGGAATCGCTGTTGCACCGTGTGCTGATCGGCTCGACCAATCCGGGCGATGTGATCCTTGATCCGTTCTTCGGTACCGGAACCACAGGTGCAGTTGCCAAGATGCTGGGCCGCGAATTCATCGGCATCGAGCGCGAGGAAAGCTATCGCAAGGTCGCTGAAAAGCGCATCTCGAAGGTCCGTAAGTTCGACCGTGAGGCGCTGGAGGTCAGCGCCAGCAAACGTGCCGAGCCGCGCGTGCCCTTCGGCCAACTGGTCGAACGTGGGATGCTGCGCCCGGGTGAAGAACTGTATTCCATGAACCAGCGCCACAAGGCCAAGGTCCGTGCCGACGGCACGCTGGTGGGCAACAACGTCAAGGGCTCGATCCACCAAGTGGGGGCGCAGCTGGAAAACGCGCCGTCCTGTAACGGCTGGACCTACTGGTGCTTTAAACGCGACGGCAAAACGGTGCCGATTGACGTGTTGCGTCAGCAGATCCGGGCCGAGATGAACTGAATTTACCAACACCGCCGGTGCCTGTGGCCTGACACAAGGCACTAAGCCTTGCCCCGCCGATCTCGGCGGGGTCTTTTGTTTTTCAACATCTGGTTTCGAAACGGGCCTTCTGTATCCTGCGGTGAAGTGAAGGAGCTTGTGCAATGTCGGATACCACAGCCAGCGAGTCCCGCTTTGACCGGTTCTTTGTGACCCGCCCGGACAATTTCGATCTGGAAAACAAATATACCGAAGCCGCGATGGAACGACACAAGCGCGAGGGGCTTGAACTTGCGGTCCGCGCTCGCTGGATCGCGATGGCGCTGACTGGTGTGCTGCTGATCTACCTGAATCCGCAATGGGAAGTGCTGTGGTATCACTTCATCTTGCTGCTGATCTGCGCCAACGGCTGGTTTATCAGGCGCGCGGGGCGTGTGGGGCAATCGCGGACCGAGCTGCTTTTGATCTTTGTGGACCTGCTGATCATGACACTGGGGATGATTGTGCCCAACCCGTTCAGCGACGATGTCCGACCGTTGGCGATGCAGTACCGGTTCGACAATTTCCAGTATTTCTTCATCATTCTGGCGGCCGGTACGTTGGCCTATTCCTGGCGCACGGTGATTGCGATCGGATCATGGACGGCAGGGGTCTGGACGGCTGGATGGATCATCGCCTGGTGGGTCGCAACCCCGATGCCCGGTCTCAGCGAGCGTGTGGCTGAGGCATTGGCTGTCTATCCCGATGTGGCAGAATTGCTGGACCCCAACAGCTTTATGCCAGCGCAGCGTATTCAACAGGTGATCGTATTCATGATGGTGGCGGTGACATTGGGCGTGTCGATGCGGCGGCTCAATCGGTTGCTGATGTCAAATGCGGGGTTGGAGCGTGAAAGGGCAAACCTGTCGCGGTATTTCTCACCGAACGTGGTGGATGAGCTGAGCCAGAATGATGAGCCGCTGAAGCAGGTGCGCAAAGAGGAAATTGCCGTCCTGTTTATCGATATCGTCGGATTCACCAGATATGCCGCCGGGCGCGACCCTTACGAAGTGATCGAGGTTCTGCGCGGCTTTCACGCTCGAATGGAGGCCGAAGTGTTCCGCCATCACGGAACGCTGGACAAATACCTGGGTGACGGGTTGATGGCCACGTTTGGGACGCCGGTGCCGACACCGCAGGATGCGAGTAATGCAGTGGCCTGCGCGCGCGGGATGATCGATGTGATTGACCGTTGGAACGTGGAACGCCGCCGTACGGGCGAGCCTGAGATACGTGTGGGGATCGGGGTCCATTTCGGCGCGGTCGTTCTGGGGGATATCGGCGCCAACCGTTTGGAATTTGCGGTGATAGGGGATGCGGTGAATGTGGCCGCGAAGCTTGAGGCGCAGACCCGCGAATTTCAGGCAAAAGTCATCATGAGCGACGCAGTTCGGAGCCGTTTGGAGGAAGAAGGCCGCAACGTATCCGAGCTGATGGCGGGGTTTGCGAAACACGAAAATCGTGCGGTCCGGGGGGTGGAGGCCCCGATGGATGTATGGGTGATGACCGGGTGAGGGCTCCCGCCGAACAACCATGCATCGAAGATGCAAGGCGGATCGTTGGGCCGGGCAGCACGCTGACGCGTGCTGCGGTCAGGCACGTGGCAGCGGGTTTTGCGATTTGTTATAGGGCGTCCAGTCCGTAACTTCGGGATAGTATTGGCGCCGCCAAGCGCGGACGCGCGGGTTCATGATGCGACGCCACAGCGGCGGGATCATCGCGGCGACCGTCATCACCGGATAGCCATAGGGCAATTGCGGGGCGGCGTCCTCGGAGTGGTGTTGCAACAGTGGAAAGCGGCGGTTGGGTTTATAGTGGTGGTCCGAGTGGCGCTGCAAATTGATGAGCAGCCAGTTCGACGCTTTCTGTGACGCATTCCATGAGTGGCGTGGTTGGACATGCTCATACTTGCCTGCGCCCAGATGTTTGCGCGTCAGGCCATAGTGTTCGACGTAATTAACCAATTCTAGCTGCCAGATGGCGACGCCCGCCTGGATCAGGAACAGTGCGAGCCCCGAGAGACCTCCGATCACGAAGGCCAATACCAGCATTGCACCTTGTAATGCCCAATAGCGCCAGAACGGGTTGGAGAGGTCGCTCCACGGGCGGTCTTTACGGGCCAGTTTTTCGCGTTCAGCCCGCAAGGCCGAGAACAGGCATTGTTTCAGCACCCGCGGATAAAACCGATGAAACCCCTCGTTATAGCGGGCAGTCACCGGGTCGCGGGGCGTACCGACATAGCGGTGATGCACCAGCAGATGTTCAGAGCGGAAATGTGAATACAGCACCATCGCCAGAAGGATATCGCCCAACCAGCGTTCGACTCGGCCTTTTTGGTGCATCAACTCGTGGCTGTAGTTGATGCCGATCGTGCCCGAGATTACTCCCATTCCGAAGAACAGCCCAACCTTAGCCAAGGTTGACAGGTGGTCGGTATGCGTGGCGTACCAGATCAGCCCGTAAAGGGTCAGGAATTGCACCGGAACCCAGGCTTTTGTCAGCAGGATGTACCAGTGCAACACCGAGTCGGGGGTATCGGGGCTGGCATTGGTCAGATCCAGCCCGGTGAGCCGGTCGAGCAACGCAAAGGCCCACCATGTGGAAAGTGGCACCAGCAAGACCCACCAACCGCCAGCCATTGCGGTGAACCAGATCAGCGGGATCAGCAGGAATGAGATCCAGAACGGCAGGGCCGATTGCCAACGGGGTAAGGTATCTGTTGCGGTCATTGGGTGGCTCCGGATGACTGCGCGCACATTAGCCACAGTCCGGCAGGACAGACAATGGGTTACCGGTTGCGCCAGAGGTCATATGCTTTGCGCATCACGGTCGGCAGGTCGCTGGGGCGGAAAGTGTGTTTTTCCAAAACGATCAGATCATCGAGGGTCGTTTCCGTCGGCAACGTAGCCGTCCAGACACACAGGATCAGGTGAAAATGGGTGAAGGTGTGGCGCACCTCACCTGCTAAAGCTTGCCAGTCAGCGGCAAAGGGAGGGGAGTCTGCTGGCGCATCTGACCAAACTGACCCCGGCCAGCCCAGCATGCCGCCCAGCAACCCTTTGTCGGGGCGCCGCTCCAGCAGCAGGGCTCCATCCGTACGCTGAGCGATATAGACATGGCCATACCGCGTGGGTTTCTGCTTTTTCGGTGTCTTGCGCGGCAGGTCGGGCTGGGTTCCGGCCGCACGAGCCTGACAAGGGTCGCGCAGGGGGCAGATGCCACAGGCCGGAGATTTCGGGGTACAGATCGTGGCCCCCAGATCCATCACGGCCTGTGCATAATCTCCGGGTCGCAGGTCGGGCGTTAGCGCAGCGGCTTTTTCTTTCAACAGGGGTTTCGAGCCTGGCAGAGGGTCGTGAATGTCATACAGACGCGCCATGACCCGTTCGACATTGCCATCCAGAACCGTCTCGGGCCGGTCAAAAGCGATGGCCGAGATGGCGGCGGCCGTATAGGGGCCGATGCCGGGCAGTTTCAGCAGGGCGTCATAGGTATCGGGAAAAACGCCGCCATGTTCATCGGCCACCGCGCGCGCGCATTTCAAGAGGTTGCGGGCACGGGCATAATAGCCCAGCCCGGCCCATTCGCCCATGACCTGATCGTCCGGTGCGGCCGCCAGCGTCTGAACCGTAGGCCAGCGCGCGGTGAATCGCGTAAAATAATCTCGGACAGCGGCCACGGTGGTCTGTTGCAACATCACTTCGGACAACCAGACCCGGTAGGGGTCGGGTATCATGCCCGCCGCCCGGTCGGCTGGACTAACACGCCACGGCATCGTGCGAGCGTGGCGGTCGTACCAGGCCAGTAACGCACCGCTCAGGTCATATTGAATAGTGTCACGCAAGTTTTATCTATCTCTCTGTCGGGTTTCGCTGGCGTCCGATATCATGCCCTTTACAATAGCGGCGCAGGAGTTGGAAACCAGATGCAGCGCAGACGTTCTTCGACCCGCGGGTTCAAACGCACCGCGACATTGCTGAACGGCCAGATCAGGCGCGCCGGGGAAAGCCGGGGCTTTGCCGTTTCGCGTCTGCTGACCCATTGGGCCGAGATCGTGGGCCAGGATATGGCCGCCATCGCGCGACCGGTGAATGTGGGCTATGGCAAGGGCGGGATCGGCGCGACGCTGACGGTGCTGACCACTGGCCCGCAGGCTCCGATGTTAGAGATGCAAAAGGAACAGCTGCGCGGCAAAGTGAATGCTGTTTATGGCTATAACGCCATCAGCCGGGTGCGTATCACCCAGACCGCGCCGACAGGATTTGCCGAGGGGCAGGCTAGCTTCGATCACAAACCGAAAGCGGCGAAACCCAAAATCGATCCCGAAATCGTGGCCGAGGCGGACCGGACTGCGCGCGACGTCAATGACGGTGATCTGCGCGCGGCCCTTGAACGTCTGGGCCGCAACGTATTATCCAAGCAAAAACGCTGAGAAAGGGCTGAGAAATGAGCCGTATTGCAACCGGAATCTGCGCGGCTGTCGCTATTGCCGCTGGCGGCTATTGGCTGTCGAATTCCTCTACTTCGTATCCGATGATTGGCAGTGCCGAGGCGCAAGAGGCCGATATTGACACCTCGACCATCGTCGAGATGGTGCAGGGGGCCGAAGATGCGCCGGTCGAGATCATCGAATATGCATCCTATACCTGCCCGCATTGCGCCAATTTCCATACGGGGGCGTATAAGCAGCTGAAGAAGGATTTCATCGACACCGGCAAGGTCAAGTTCATCTATCGCGAGGTGTATTTCGACAAATATGGCTTGTGGGCTTCGATGGTCGCGCGTTGTGACGGCCCCGATAAGTTCTTTGGCATTTCCGACCTGATCTATGAAGGTCAGTCCGAATGGACCCGCGCAGGTGGTCCAGCTGAAATCGTGGACGAGTTGCGCAAGATCGGGCGTCTGGCTGGTATTGACAATGACCAGCTTGAATCCTGCCTGCAGGACGGCACCCGCGCGCAGACACTGGTGGCCTGGTATCAGGAAAACGCCGAACGTGACGGTGTTCAATCCACGCCTTCGTTCGTTGTGAATGGCAAGAAGGTCGACAACCAATCTTATGCCGATTTCAAGAAGCTGATCGAAGAAGAACTGGGCAGCTGATTGCCTGTTGCGACCGGTTCTGCATGGACCGGTCGCACTTTACGGCGACGGGGCGATTTGCAGCAGCATCTGCCGCACCTTGTCGGCCTCATTCACTTGCAAACGCACAGGCAGGGTGATGACCTTGCTGCGAAACGCCGGTGGCAGGCGCACGGCGTCTTTTTCTGTTGTCACCATTTGCGCGCCCAGCAGGCGGGCCTCGTTCTCTAACCGGGTCATAAGGGCAGGGGTCAGCGGTTGGTGATCGTCCAGTGCCTCGGCCCGCAAGAGTGTCGCGCCCTGTTGGCGCAAGGTGGCAAAGAACTTTTCAGGATGACCGATCCCTGCAAAGGCCAGAACCGGCGTATCTGCCCAATCCATACCGGTTTGCAGGGGCTCAACCGCGCCGGTGGCGTGGGGAGCGGTCAATTTCGCCCCCCAGCGATCGGTAAATTGCGATTGCGCGTCGGTATCACCCAGCGACAGTACCAGATCGGCGCGTTGCAATCCGGTTTCAACAGGTTCACGTAAAGGCCCGGCAGGCAGACACAGCCCATTGCCGAATCCGCGCGCCGCATCGACCACGATGACCGAGAAATCCTTGGCGACCGAGGGGTTCTGAAACCCGTCGTCCAGCAGGATCACACTGGCCCCGGCTTCGGCCGCCGCGCGCGCGCCGGCGGCGCGGTCCTTGGCCACCCAAACCTCAGCAAATGCGGCCAGCAACAGGGGTTCATCCCCGACTTGCGCGGCGGTGTGTTTGGATGGGTCAACCTGCACGGGCCCTTCTAACGAACCTCCATGGCCACGCGTCACCACATGCGTTTCGTGCCAGGCGTCGCGCAATTGCTCGATCATCCAGATCACGGTTGGGGTCTTGCCGGTGCCACCCGCGTTCAGGTTGCCGATGCAGATGACCGGGACGCCAGGTTTAACCCCCGGTTCCGACGCAACCCGCCGGGCGGTTGCGGCGGCATAAATACGGCCAAGCGGTGCCAGTAGTCTGGCACGCATATCCAGCCGGTTGGGGGCGGTGTTCCAAAAACCAGGTGCTCTCATCAATCCGCACTCCGCTGATCCAGGCAATCCTGCACCATATCGATCAATTGATCCGCTTGTGGTGCGCCTTCGGATACGATCTGCCATCCGGCCAGCGCCATATCTGCAGCTCGGTCAGGCGATAGCAGCTCGACCACGGCGTCCCCCAGTTCGGTTGCGGATCTGACCATGCGGGCAGCCCCGGCCCGATCCAGTTGATCGTACATCTGCTGATGACGATGCACAAACGGGCCGTGGATGACGGACGACCCAAGGGCAACGGCAACAAGTGGATCGCGCCCACCCGCGTCGCGCTCTAGCGAACTGCCCATGAATGTGACTGGCGAGACCCGGTGCCACAGGCCCAGATCTTCGGAGTGGGCGGACAGGATAACCTGCGTGTTGTCTTCGATCTGACCGCTGGTGTCCCAATTGGTACAACGCAGATCCATCGTCTCAAGGCGGTTTTGCAGTGGTTCTGCCTCGGCGGTGTCTGCCACATGCAGCACCAGTGTCAGCCGGGGCAACATCCGCAACGCCTGGCGATGGGCACTAAGGATCGAGATGAACTCTTTGTCCCGCACACAAGCTGCCAACCAGACCGGACGCCCCGCCAGTGCGTGATTGGTTTCGATCAGTTCATCCTCGGGCCAGGGCTGCGGGTTCGGGCTGACATACAATGGTGGAGAGTCGGTGACTTTGCCCGACGTTATGCCAAGGCGACGGATTGTCCGGGTGGTTTCCGAATTCGTGGTCAGGATGGTTTTAAAACAGTCTAAAGTAAAACGGGTGATGTCCGGCAGCCACCGGGCGCCGCGCGCGATCTTTATATCGACCCGTGCTTCGATCAGGATCAGGGGAATACCGCGCTCTTCGGCGCGCGTGATAACATTGGGCATCAGCCCGCCCCCGACCCACAGGCCGATTTCGGGGTGCCAATGGTCCAGAAACGCGCGTGCTGCCCCCGCTTGTTCCGAGGGCAGGTTCACCAGCGGGTAGTCTCCTTGCTCCCAAAGGCTCAGGTCGGCTTCGGCGGGCACTGTCAGCAGCACATGCAAAGTGGGTCGGACCTGCTGCAGCCTATGGCAGAAATCTACGACCGCGCGCTGGCGATCCTGTGCGTTGATATGGACCCATAGCAACTCGCCCTCAGGGCGCTGGATCTCGGGTTGGCTGCTCGGGTTGGACACGCCCCAGGACAGAACCCGATAGGCTGCCAGGCTGAGGGATCGCGGTCGGCTCATGGGCGGATTCCGGTGCTGCCCGGGTCAAGCTGTGCGTGCAGGGTGTCATGAATGGGCGTGCCGGCCGCGATCACGCCGTTCAGGCGCGGATGGGCGTTGTTGAACCGCAACGGTTGCGCCAACCGGTCGGAACAGCGGCCGCCAGCCTCGCGGATAAGCAGGTCGCCCGCGGCGATATCCCATTCCCAACTGGGCCGCAGCGTCAGCATCCCGTCGAAACGCCCTTGTCCGACCAGCGCCATTCGATAGGCCAGTGACGGGCGATAGACCCGTTCAAAGTCAGGTACCTGACCATGCCGCCAATGGTGTGGCTTCATATTGGGTTTGGCCGCCAATATTTGCGCCGTGTCCAGCGTCGTGACGCCCGAGACGTGGATCGCCGCCCCATTCAGAAACGCGCCTTGTCCTTTGGCCGCAGTATACAGCAGATCGCGCAGGGGCAGGTAAATTACAGCCGCAATCACTTCGCCCTGTTCTGCAATGGCCAGTGAGTGTGCCCAGGTGCGCGATCCTTCGGCAAAGCTGCGAGTGCCGTCGATCGGATCGATGATGAACACCCGGTCCTTCGTCAGCCGGTCAGTGGAATCCTCGGTTTCTTCGCTCAGCCAGCCATAGCATGGCCGGGCGGCGGGCAGGCGCTGTTCCAGCATGGCGTTGACGGCCAGATCGGCCTCGGTCACCGGTCCGGCGCCGTCGGGTTTATCCCAGCGCTGCGCCGTTGTGCCCGAGTATCGGGTGGCGATCTTTCCGGCCTCTAAAGCGGCGTCGATCAAAAGTTGCAGGTCAGCTGCCGGCAAGTGTCATTCCTTCGATCAGCACCGACGGAACCACCCGCGACAGATACGGGCGTGCGTCGTTTGCCGGGATGATCCGTTTCAACATATCGCGCAGGTTGCCCGCGATGGTGCATTCGTTGACCGGATGCGTGATCTCTCCGTTCTCGACCCAGAACCCTGATGCACCGCGTGAATAGTCACCCGTGTTTGGGTTGATGGTCGAGCCGATCATAGATGTCACCAGCAGCCCGGTGCCCATGTCACGCAGCAGGTCCTGGCGGCTGTGTGTGCCTTGGGTCAGGCTCAGGTTCCAGTTGCTGGGCGAAGGTGGCCCCGACACGCCGCGCGTGGCGTTACCGGTAGAGGTCATGTCCAGCTTGCGCGCGCTGGACAGATCAAGCGTCCAGCCGGTCAGCACGCCGTTTTCGACAATGGCGCGCCGCTGCGTTGGCAGTCCTTCGGCGTCGAAGGGGCGCGAGCCCGCGATGCGTGGGCGGTGCGGGTCTTCGATTAGCGACAGGTGGTCAGGTAACACCTGTTCGCCCAGACAGTCCTTAAGCCAAGACGCGCCCCGCGCGATAGCCGCACCATTGCTGGCCCCCAGCAGGTGACCGATCAGCGAGGATGAGATGCGTTCGTCAAACAGCACCGGAAATGTGCCGGTGGCGGGTTTCTGAGCCCCGACCAGCGCCACAGCACGTTCACCTGCGGTGCGGCCAATTTCCTCGGGGCTGCGCAGGTCGCTTTGAAAGGTGCGGCTGTCGCCGTCATAGTCGCGCTCCATCCCGGTACCTTCGCCCGAGATCGCCACGCATGAGGTCGAGCGGCTGCTGCGGGCATAGCCACCGGAAAAACCGTTGGTTGCTGCCAGATGTACACGGTGCGTGCCATAAGCCGCCGCTGCATCGGATACTTGCGATACGCCGTGAACCGCCAGTGCCGTAGCTTCGGCTGCCAGCGCGTCATGCAGCAGGTCTTCGGCCGCTGGTTCCGGGGTGGGGTCGAACAATTCCAATGCGGGCAGATCCCAATCCGTGGCCAACTGCGCCGCATCGGCCAGCCCGGTGAACGGATCTTCGGGGGCTTCGCGGGCCATGGCCACAGCGCGCTCGGCCATCGCGGTCAAGGTTTCCGGGCGGCTGTCAGAGCTGGACACGATCGCCTGCCGCTGCCCCAGGAACACCCGCAGACCAAGGTCAGTACCCTCGGACCTTTCGGCATGTTCCAGCGCCCCGCTCCGCACTTCGACTGAAACCGAAGAGCCATCGATCACAATAGCATCCGCCGCGTCGGCCCCGGTATTGCGGGCCGCGTCAATCAAGGATTGGCTGATGTCTTCAGGTGTAAGGGTCATGCGGCCTCCGGTTGTATTGCATTGGACCTAGCCTTGGACCGCCCGTCCCGCAAGACCTCTGGGCAGATAGATCACAGGTCAGCCCCCTTAGTTTGGCCCAAATTCAGATGGGGCAGCCGAAGGGTTTACATTTCCGTATAAACTTTCATTAGTTGGGACGCATTACAGATTTCCGGGTGACGATCACAACAGATTGAAACTTTCACCCGGGCAAGTGAAGGCAAATAGGAGAGCTTGGCTTGGCTCAGTTTTTCGTAGTTGATTTTGACGAGCCGCATGTCGTTGCCGCGGGCAAAGGGTCGAGCAATATCATCAGCCATTTCACAAGGGTTCTTACCAAGCTGCAAGTCCCCGCTGAAGTTTTACCTTTCCGGGAACTGATTGAGCGCGGCCCGACAACAGATCCGAAAAGCTATGTTTTGCTGCATTACAACGAGCTTTTCGTCGTTCAGCATCAAAAAGTAGACTGGCTGCGTGCACGTGAAACAGAGCTTGCTGCTCTGGGTCACAAGGTACTGCATTCCGTTGAACATGGGCGCGTCATTGGCCACAAAGTCCGCCAGAACAAGGTTTTGACGGCCGCGGGCGTTCCCATGCCTAGGTTGATTGAGGCGGGTGACAGTTTCGGCACTGTTTTTTCGAACGAAGTGTCAAACGCGCATGTTCCGGTCCAACTCGTGAGTGACGAAAGGGAATTGGATTCCACGCGGTACAACACCGATTACATCAATTGCAAATACGAATACAAAGGTAAGCCCTGGCATGTATCCATTCGTGCCATGGCGGTAGGCGAACAGGTCCTGTTTTCGTGGATAAGAGCCGGAAAAGGACTCAATGTCCGAACTCGGGGGACGCCAGTTGATGCTGAAATGCTAACACATTTTCACGACCTACTTATCAAACCCAGTATTGACCAAATCCGCGACATCGCGAAAAGCGTCAAGAATGCTGTGGGCGTCGGGCTTTACGCGCATGACATTCTTCCATGCGCAGAAACCGGGAAATTTTTTCTGTGTGAGACCAACTTCAAATTTTATGAGGGGATGTACCGGTTCCACATGCAGAGCATTGCTAAGGATCTGCCGACACCCGCGTATTTTAATGGTCGAACCGCCGGACGGCGTATCGCACGAGCTCTAGTCCACGAGTTGGATTTGCAGACCTGAGTCAGTTAACGGGCGAAGCTCTGGTAATATTGAGCTTCGCCCCCCAACATCACTTGATGCGCTGACCGTTGGCCAGTATCTGGCCATCTTCCGTGAACTCGATTTTCGAGTTCAGCGTATCCGGTTCGTCGCCGGGTACGGCCATCAGGCCCATCATCATCCGCGCACCCATCGCGTCGCTTTCGCCGATCACGCCCATGGTGATCAGCGTGTCGATCAATGCGTTGGCGCCCGCCAACTGAAGGTTCGCCACGCCGGCCGGGGTCGGCAGCCCGTCGAACTCCTCGGTGCTGGAATTGTCGAAAGTAAAGTCCGCGTCACCCGTCAATTTAGCTCCGACCATTGAGACCAGCAATTCGTTGATCTTCAGCGAGTTCAGCTCACCCGGTGCTTCGCCAGATGTTTCCAGAGCCTCGATGGCGGCCGGATCGAAGAAGTTCGTCAGGATTTTTGCGGTTCCGGTGGCGTCCAGCGCGATCGTTGCCGGGTCGCGCGGCAGGGCACCTGCCGGGTCGAAGATGCTCCACAACACGTCCGACATGGTGAAATCGGTTACGTTGACCGATAGTCCAAAGGGCTGCTCTTCTTCCGATTGTTGCACCGGGAATTCGAACCCTAACCCTGTCTTGGCCATTGCCATCTCGATTGGGAAGGGCAGCTCGGCGGTAGTCACGGCGAGGTTTGCGCTGTTTTGTTCGACATCATAAGCCAGACGCTGATCATCCAAGCTGGCGCCGAACCGGCCACCTTCGGATTGGGTGGCCATCGAAAATGCCTGACCTTCGCTCGTCCCTTCAATCGCGGCCTGACCCGAGGCATAGGTGAACAGACCCGAGAATGAGACCCCGCCGTTGAAGAAGGATTGCGGGTCGGTGCCGTCGAAATCTTCGGGGATCACGTTGGTGCCTTCGAAGGTCAATTGGTTCATCGACCCGTTGATCTTGCCATCATCTGATCCTTCGGGATCGGTGAATGCCAGATCATAGGTCAGCCCGGCTGCGGTCATTTTCTGGTCCACAGTGCGGGTTTCGCCGATTTTCATCCGCGAATCTCCGGACAAGTCGGTCAGTTTGAAATCCATGGCCAGCATGTCGTTGGGCAGGGTCTCATCCTCGACCTGTACGCCACCCAGTTTCAGACCAAGTGTGGGCGCGGAATAATCATAAGTCATATCGTCCGGTTGGCCCGAAACGACCATCTCAAGCCCGGTATGGTAGTACTCGATATCAACGGAAAACGCCTCGCCCTCTTCCTCGCCGGACAGGGTCATGGGAAAGCTTTCTGGAAAACCGATGCTGACTGTGCCGTCACCATTTTCAGTCAGGGTCATCTGCGGGACGGTCATCTTGAACGATCCGTCCGTGTCCGGCGAAGACAAGGCAACATTCATATCGGTGATCGTGGTCACCCCGCCCGAGATGGATTGTTCCGCCGACACCGTATAGCCCATCTGGGACAAGTAGGCCTGCCAATCATCCCAAACCTGCTGGGCGGTGACATCGGCGAACGCGCCCTGAGTGACAACGGCATAGGCCAGAACTGCGCCGCTGCTGCGGCGGAGGAAAGCGGACATTTGAGAACCCTTCTTGATCAAATTTGCCGGCATCGTCGTGCCTGAGGCCGCAGGCGTCAAGGGGCAAGGGCTGGACCCTTTCCCCGTTGGCACGGTAAAGATTCACACAATCTAAAAACAACGGAGGTACAGGGTCCATATGCAGGGTAAAACCGTACTGATAACAGGGGCCAGTCGTGGCATCGGGGCCGAGGCGGGGCGCGTATTTGCCGCAGCGGGGGCAAATGTCGCGCTAGTGGCCCGTAACCTCGACCAGATTGATGCGCTGGCTGCTGCATTGGGTGACAATGCTATCGCGCTGCAATGCGATGTCAGCGATTTTGCGCAGGTCGAACAGGCCGTCGCGGATTGTATCGACCGTTTTGGCGGGTTGGACGTTTTGATCGGCAACGCGGGTGTCATTGATCCGATCTTTCACTTGTCCAATGCCGATGTCGCCGCGTGGAGCCAGGCAATCGACATCAACCTCAAAGGTGTCTTCTACGGAATGCGCGCCGCGTTACCGGTTATGCGCGCGGCGGGCGGGGGCACGGTGATCACGGTTTCTTCGGGCGCGGCGACAAACCCGATCGAGGCGTGGAGCCACTACTGCGCCTCAAAAGCCGGGGCCAAAATGCTGACCGAATGCCTGCATCTTGAAAATTCAATGCACGGCATTCGTGCTATGGGCCTGTCGCCGGGCACCGTGGCCACGGATATGCAGCGGGTGATCAAGGCGAGCGGCATCAATGCCGTTAGCCAGCTGGATTGGGATGATCACATTCCCGCCGATTGGCCTGCACGGGCATTGCTGTGGATGTGTTCGACGGATGCAGATGAGTTTCTGGGCTCAGAAATCTCGCTGCGACGCGAAGATATCCGGCAAAGGGTAGGGCTGACGTGATCAAACTAACCAAGAAGGACGGGTTGTGGACGGTCACACTCAACAACCCGCAAAAGGCCAATGCACTGACCGAGGCGATGCTGAGTGAACTGGTTGAGATCGCCGAAGCTGCCAATGAGGCGCGGGCCCTGATCCTGACAGGTGAGGGTAAGGTGTTCAGCGCCGGGGCCGATCTGGATGAGGTCCGTGCGGGGCTGGCGACCTCGGATCTTTGGGAGAGGTTGTCAGGCGCCATCGCGGCATTGCCGTGTCTGACGGTGGCTGCTTTGAACGGGACGCTGGCGGGCGGTGCCAACGGGATGGTGCTGGCCTGTGACCTCCGAATCGCGGTGCCGCAAGCCAAGTTCTTTTATCCGGTGATGAAGCTGGGGTTTCTGCCGCAACCCTCGGACCCGGTGCGTATGGCTGCCCTAATCGGGCCATCACGCACCAAGATGATTCTGATGGCCGGTCAAAAGATCACGGCAGAGGAAGCGTACGGTTTCGGTCTGGTCGACCGGGTTGTCGACCCTGATCAACTGATGCCAACGGTGCATGAACTGGTGGCAGACAGCCTGGCCGCAGATCCCCGAATTGCCGCTGGAATCGCAAGGACGTGCCAATGAAACTGTCCGCCGTGCTGCTGCGTGTTGCCGACCCCAAGCAACTGACTGATTTTTATACGGATGTTCTGGGTATGACGGCGCGTGCGCAGGGGGCGAATTATCGCATTGGCTATGGTGGGCAGGACGCGGACCTGCTGCTGATGCCGGGTGGGGGCGGATATGCCCACGATGGAGGACAGCGGTATTGGAAGATCGGTATTACCGTGCCCGATGTTGACCTGGCTGTTTCTCGTCTGCGTGAAAAAGGCGTCGAGGTCTCGGAGCCGAAACAGTTCCGCGACATCGGCTATATGTGCCACCTGAAAGACCCCGAAGGGTTTGTGATCGAGCTGCTGCAACACGACTTTCAGGGCAACCGTCCTGACAACGCAGCCGACCCTGCCGCACCATTCGCCAAAGCCTGCATCGGCCAGATCACCTTGCGGACAGGGGACATAGCCGCCGAGGATGCGTTCTGTCGGGCGCAAGGCATGCGACTGCTTTCAGTGCAGGATGTGGCCCAATACGGGTTCGACCTGCATTTCTATGCCTTCACCGATGATGTGCCGCCTAATCCGGACCTTTGGTCCGTTGAGAACCGCGAATGGCTTTGGAAACGTCCCTATACCACGCTGGAATTCCAACATATCGCCGGGGCGCAGTTTGCGCCGGCGCCGGATTACAGGGGGTTAGAGGTTCAGGGGCTGTCGACGTCCCTGAGGGATGCTTTTGGTGATCCGGTGCGGCCTGGCTGATCAGCGCCCACGTCGCTTGCCCGGAACTTTCGACCAAAATCCGGGTGGTCGTTTGCGCACCCAGATCAGGAATTTCTCCAGACGCGGATGGGTGCGCAGAGCCTCGACCGTATTGAACGCGCGGGCCAATTCGCCCTCGGTCAGGGTGGCGTGGATCTCTTTGTGGCAAATCACATGCAGCAAAACCGTGGGTCCGCCCTTGCCCCCTTTGAGTTTTGGGATCAGATGGTGCAGGCTGCCGCCCCCATCCGGGATGGGGCGGTCACAGAGCGGGCAGATCGGATCGCTGTCTGACATGGCAGGTACAGATTTGCGCTGGATAGCGTGAAAGGCAAGGGGACGGACATGGCGCAGGCAGTGGTGATCGGGGCCGGACCCGCAGGCCTGATGGCGGCAGGGGAACTGGCCGCTGCTGGCCATGACGTGATGGTGGCCGAGGCCAAGCCATCAGTCGCACGCAAGTTTCTGATGGCGGGCAAGTCGGGTCTGAACCTGACCAAGGACGAACCGTTCGAAACTTTGCTGCAATCCTACGGAGAGGCGGCGGAGTGGTTGCGTCCGATGATTGCTGAGTTCGACGCCGCCGAGGTGCAGGACTGGGCGCGGGGTTTGGGGCAAGAGCTGTTTACCGGCTCGACCGGGCGGGTTTTCCCGACAGTGATGAAAGCCTCGCCGCTGTTGCGCGCATGGCTGAGGAGGCTTGAGGGCGCGGGCGTTCGGATACAAACCCGCTGGCGTTGGTTGGGATGGGACGGCGATGCGCTGATTTTCGATACGTCTGAGGGTACACAGAGCCTGAAGCCGGATGTGACCATTCTGGCGCTGGGCGGGGCCAGCTGGGCGCGGTTAGGGTCAGACGGTCAATGGGCGGATATCTTGCAACAGAAAGGCGTCTCGCTGACACCCTTCGCCCCGGCGAATTCCGCCTTGTCCGTTGACTGGAGCCCCCACATGACCCCGCATTTTGGCGCGGCGCTGAAATCGGTGCGTTGGATGGCCGGAGAGCTGGACAGCCGCGGAGAAGCCACGATATCGGCAACGGGGCTTGAGGGCGGCGGGTTGTATTCTTTGACCCCGGCTTTGCGCGCCGGTGCGGACCTGTTAGTCGATCTTGTGCCCGATCTGGACGCAGCGGCGCTACAGTCGCGGTTGGCTGCAAAGAATTCCAAGACCACACTGTCACAATGGCTGAAGAAGTCATTGAAGCTGCCGCGGCAAAAGATTGCGTTGTTCCATGAGATGTCGAAACGTTGTGGATTGCCGCAATCCTCTGAGGCCACTGCACTCAAACAACTTCCTGTTTCCGGGGCTGCCCTGCGCCCGATGGATGAAGCCATTTCAACGTCGGGTGGGGTCAGATGTACAGCGCTGGACGAGGGGCTAATGCTGACCGCAATGCCCGGCGTGTTCTGTGCCGGAGAGATGCTGGATTGGGAAGCTCCGACCGGGGGCTATCTGCTGACCGCTTGCATGGCGACTGGGCGATGGGCCGGGCGTTCGGCTGTGGATTGGTTGCGCACCGGCTAGCGGGATCGGGCCAGCATAGCCAGACGGATCATTGCCCGTTCCACCAGCGCCATGGCAGGCGCAGTCTGCCCAGCTGAGCGCAGTGACAGGTCAGTATCAGTCAGAACTGTCAGAGCCGTTTGCAACTTCGGTGCTCCCCAGCCCTGGGCCTGCCGTAAAATCCGGTCACGGCGTTTGCCATAGACCGGTGGCCGCAGCTTGCCGATGCCCTGTGCCGCCCCGCCGGGGTCCGAGGCACAGGAATACAATGTACGAAAGTGCCGGGTTGCGCCGATACACAGGCTGACCGCATTGGTGCCCTGTGATTGCAGCCGTCGGATCAGCGGACCGATCTCTCCGGCGCGGCCTTCAGCGACCACGTTTAAAACATCATCCAACGCGGCCTCGGTCGAGCGGGGCGCGCAAGCTTCGATATCCTCGATGGCCAGTTCGGAACTGTCTCCACGTTTATAGAGCGACAGTTTTTCAATGGTTTGCGTGAAGTCTCCGGGGCTGATGCCGGTGGCCAGTTCAGCAAGGGCAGACATCGAATCGCGAGGGATGTTCTGCAACCCGGCCTGAGTCAGAATCCGTTCGATCTCGGCCCGTGAGGGCGGATCGTCATAAATGCCGACAGCATAGGCAGCGGGATGCGCCTCGAACGCTTTGCGGATTTTCGAGCTGGGTTTCAACTGCCCGGCTGTGACGATGATCTGGGCATCACCAGGGGCCCAGTCTTCGAACGCGGCGATAATTGCGGGGGCGGCGGTGTCGGTGGTGTCTTCGACGAATACGGCGCGGGGGCCTGGGAAAAACCCAACGGCCTTGACCGCATCCAACAAAAGTGCGGGATCGCCGCGCAAATCCGTACACGGAATGCGGGTCAGGCGCATTTCCTCTTCGGCATTGGCGCCCAGAAGTGCCGACAGAACCTGCTGGCGTTTCAGTGCCACGCGCATCGTATCCGCACCATAAATCAAGAGCCCGGCCTTATCGGCGTCGGGCCGGGCGAAATACCCTTCAGCCTCGCGCGGGCTGAGCTTCATGAACCAAGGCCTGGCGCAGCATAGAGTTCGTTTACGATCTGATCCGATAGGATCGCCATCAGCCGTTTGCGGGCGTCGCGTTCGTCCGCCAGCGTGGACACTGTCGATCCGGCGGCTGAATAGCTGACGAAATTCTCGACCGTGCCCGAGGCAATGACCTGACCGGTCTCGTTTGATTTGAGCGTGTAGCTAGACCTGCCTTCGATGGTATAGCGGTTGGTTTCGTTCGTCGAAGTGATCGCTGACCGCTGGAAAGCAATCGAGACGTTTACATTCAGATTGTATTCGCTGCCCGAGGTCGCGCTGCGCCCCAGCCGCTGTTCCAGATTTTGGACCAGCAAATAGGTGTCGACCGAGTTTGGCGCTGAAACGGCGACCTTGCCGTTCAGGGCCGCACCCGAACCACCGGGCGCGTAGACCGGTTCAAAGCCGCAGGCAGCCAAAACCAGCGGTATCATCAACAGGATTCTGCGGTTAAACAACGACATTTACGATCCGGCCCGGGACAACAATAACCTTCTTAGGCGCATTGCCATCCAGCGCCTTTTGCACAGCTTCGGTGCTGAGCGCGATTTTTTCAACCTCGTCCTTCGCCATATCTTTGGCCACGCTGATTTCCGCGCGGCGCTTGCCGTTGATCTGAATCGGCAGGGTCACCGTGTCGTCGACCAGCATCGCCTGATCCGCAACGGGCCATGGGGCTACCGCCACCAAGCCTTCGCCGCCTTGATGTGCCCAGATGTCTTCTGCAAGGTGCGGCGTCATCGGCGACATCAGCTGCGCCAGCGTTTTTATTGCCTGCTTTTGCGCCGCAGCACCAGCTTTGGATTTTGCCAGCGTATTGGTGAAGGCGTAGAGTTTCGCGATCGCTGCGTTGAAGCCAAAGCTCTCAACGCCAAGGGTTACGTCGTGGATGGTCTTGTGCATCTCGCGCAAGAGCTCTTGATCGCCTTCCCCTTCGGCTGCTGGGTTCATGGCCCCGATCTTGTCGCAGAGGTTCCATACCCGGCTGAGGTGCTTATAGGCGGCCTCGGCCCCGGACGCGGTCCATTCCACATCGCGCTCGGGCGGCGAATCGGACAGCACGAACCAGCGCGCGGTGTCGGCACCGAACGCCGAGATAATGCTGACAGGGTCGACCACGTTCTTCTTGGATTTCGACATCTTGGCCGAAGGGATGATCTCGACCTCGGTGCCGTCTGCCAGTTTGCCGTCGGTCACATCCTCGGGCAGGTGATAGACCGGGCGGCCGTTTTCGTCGCGGGTCTGGTAAATCTCGTGGGTCACCATGCCTTGGGTGAACAGCGCATCGAAGGGTTCGATGGCCTTTTTGGGCAGATGGCCCGTGATGTTCATCGCCCGCGCGAAGAAGCGGGAATAGAGCAGGTGGAGAATCGCGTGCTCGATGCCGCCGATATACTGGTCCACATTCATCCAGTATTCGGCTTCGGCCAGATCAGTGGGCGTTTCGGCGCGCGGGGCGGTGAAGCGGGCGAAATACCACGACGAATCGACAAACGTATCCATCGTGTCGGTTTCTCGCTTGGCCGGGGTGCCGCAGTTCGGGCAGGAGCAGTCGCGCCAGGTCGGATGACGGTCCAGCGGGTTGCCTGGTTTGTCAAAGGTGACATCATCGGGCAGGCGGACCGGCAGGTTCTCTTTCTTCTCGGGCACCACACCGCAGCTGTCGCAATGGACAACGGGAATCGGGCAACCCCAATAGCGCTGGCGGGAAAGGCCCCAGTCTCGCAGGCGGTATTTGGTGACGCCTTCGCCCCAGCCTGCCTTTTCGGCAAAATCCACGGTGGCGTTGATAGCCTCGTCGCCTGTCGCCTCGGTCAGGCCCGCGAAATGGTTCACCCAACGGACTTTCTCGGTTTTCGGCGGGACAAAGGCGATCTTGTCGACCGGAGTGGCGTCATCCAGCGCAAAAAACGTATCGACCACGGGCAGGCCGTATTTGCGGCAGAAATCCAAGTCGCGCTGGTCATGCGCGGGGCAGGCAAAGATCGCGCCCGTGCCATAGTCCATCAGGATGAAGTTGGCGATCCAAACTGGCAGTTCCCAGCTTGGGTCCAGCGGGTGCTTGACGCGGATCCCGGTATCGTAACCTAGCTTTTCAGCCGTTTCGATGGCTTCTTCGGTGGTGCCACCTTTGCGACATTCAGCTACGAATTCAGCAACTTCGGGGTTCTCGGCTTCCAATTGCTTGGCAATCGGGTGATCCGGCGAGATGCCCACAAACGACGCGCCCAGCAGCGTGTCGGGGCGCGTCGTATAGACGGTGATCGGTTCGCCTCCGTCCGTGCGCTCGAACCCGAATTGCAGGCCGCGTGACTTGCCGATCCAGTTTTCCTGCATCAAGCGGACCTTTGCGGGCCAGTTTTCCAGCGTGTCCAGTGCGTCGAGCAGTTCCTCGGAATAGTCCGAGATCTTGAAGAACCATTGGGTCAACTCGCGGCGTTCAACCAACGCGCCCGAGCGCCAGCCGCGCCCTTGTTCCACCTGTTCGTTGGCCAGAACGGTCATGTCGACCGGGTCCCAATTCACAACGGCGTTCTTGCGGTAAACAAGCCCAGCATCGAGCATATCCAGAAACAACGCCTGTTGCTGGCCGTAATATTCTGGGTCACAGGTTGCAAACTCACGCGACCAATCGATCGACAGGCCCAATGGCTTCATTTGCCCACGCATGTCGGCGATGTTCCCGTAGGTCCAGTCCTTGGGGTGGCCCCCAATGGCCATCGCCGCATTTTCCGCAGGCATTCCGAAGGCGTCCCAGCCCATCGGGTGCAATACGTTGTGGCCGGTCGCCAGTTTGTGTCGTGCGATCACGTCGCCCATCGTATAGTTGCGCACATGTCCCATATGGATTCGGCCCGACGGGTAGGGGAACATCTCAAGCACATAGTATTTCGGCTTGTCCGCCTTGTGGTTGGCGGTGAAGATTCCGGCCTTGTCCCAGGCCTCTTGCCATTTTGCTTCGATTTCGTTGGCCGAGTAGCGAGACATCGTACGGTCCTTCGTGAATGAAAACGCCGGGTAGGAACCCGGCGTGGTATTAGTGTGATTTTCGACGAGTTGCTAGAACTTGTTGTCCGCAATGCGCAACTGACGGGCGCGGGACAGGATTGCATCTTCGACTGCGCGGGTCGTGGCCGCACTGACCGGGGCGCCACCGCTGGTCTGCAGCGAGACCGACAGAGACCGCGCCGCCAGGGCCGGGTCACTGATGTGAACTGTCGCGCGATACTGCCGCCCTCCACCCGGAGGTGTGCCGTACCCGGTCACGATTACCCCGGTAAAGGGATCAACTTCCTGAACCGGCAGGAAATTCAATACATCCAGCGACGCCGTCCAAAGATAGCGATTCACATTTGTGATCTGTTCAGCATTGGCCGTGTTGAACACATCCCAGATGGTCTCGCGATTCGGATCGTTGAGCTGGCGCTCATCGGTTTTACCCGCATCGAGATTCGTAGTGTACTCGGTTGGTGCGGCCCGATTCTGTCCGCAGGCGGACACGGCAGCAGTCATTATGATCAAACCGAAAATCGTCTGCAGGCGCATTATCGACTGGTCCTGTTCACTTTGGTCAACGTTGTCAATTGTTACTCCTAGACAAGGACCCGTTCAGCAACAACCCTATTATTGTCACATATCAGTGGTCGCAGGGCTTACCGATGCCCAAAAACAGACTGTGGCATCCTTGCACCAATTTTCCCTCAATGCAGCCGAGTTATTTATGCCAAGCTTGCGTGTTGGGGGCAAAAAGAGCGAAACGGTTCCCGTGCTGAGACATGTGCTGAGGCATGTGTCGAGTAGAAAAACTTTTGAAACCGAGGGAAACAAGATGAAAAAAGTTCTCTTCGCATCGACAGCTCTGATTGCAACCGCAGGTGTTGCAGCGGCTGATTCCGGTGTAAACTTGAGCGGTTATGGCCGTTTCGGTATTGGCTACGTTGAAGATCGCGCCAATGCGACCGGCGTAACTGCTGCCACTCTGACCACCGTGAACGGCGGAACAACAGCAGGTGTCATCCCGACCTTTGCTGATTCCGACGACGCGATCCTGGTATCGCGCTTCCGTCTGAACATCGACGGTTTCACTGAAACCGACGGTGGCGTTCGCTTTGAAGGCCGTGTTCGTCTGCAAGCCGACGAAAACTCGTCGACCGGCGAAGCCAACTCCGCTGGCCTGAACGGCGCGCGCTTCTCGGTTATCTACGGTGGTCTGCGTGTTGACGCCGGCAACGTTGCCGGTTCGTTCGACAACCTGGCAAACTACTACGGTAACGAAGTTGGTCTGGAACTGTTCGCAGGTCAGTATTCGGGTGTTGACTACAGCTTCCTGTCGTACACCTCGACCGGTTCGGGCGCGAACGCAGTGTTCTTCCAGTACGCAGTTGGCGACTTCGCTTTCGGCGCATCGTATGACCAGCGCACCATCTTCCTGAACGACGGCCTGGGCGGCACCATCGACGCCGACCGTTGGGACGTGAGCGCGACCTACACCTTCAACAACATCACCGCAGCTATTGCTTATGGTCAAACTGACGCTGGTGTTTCGGGTGTTTCGGATCCAGAACTGCTGGTTTTCACCCTGGGTGCTGAATTCGGCGACTTCTCGGGTACCCTGTTCGTGGCTGACGAAGACAATACCGCTCCTGCTCTGATCGGTACTCGCTTCTATGAAACCGACGGCACCGCTTGGGGTGTGTCGGGTGCCTATAACCTGGGCGCAGCAACCACCCTGCTGTTCACCTACGGTGACGGTAGCGCGGACGCTGACCTTCAGCAGATTGCTATCGGCGCAAGCTATGACCTGGGCGGCGGCGCGTCGCTGGTCGGTGGTATCGGCCGCAACGATTGCTCGGTTTGCGAAGACTCCATCCAGGCTGACTTTGGTGCAATCTTCAACTTCTAAGTTGGGTTGAACCGCAAGGTTTAAGGGCAGGTCTTCGGACCTGCCCTTTTCTTTTTTGCCGACATGGTGTTTTCCTGCGCTGAAAGCAGATTGAGGAAGCTTATGTCGCTGCAAGATATCACTGCCCGTATTTCCAAAGCCGAAACTGCCGCCGGGCGGCCTGCCGGTTCTGTCAAATTGATCGCCGTATCAAAAGTGCAGCCGAACGAACGTGTGCAGGCTGTTTTGGAGCAGGGCCATCGGTGTTTTGGTGAAAATCGGGTTCAAGAGGCCGTAGGTAAATGGCCGGGTTTCATGGAGCAGTTCGCCGACATTGATCTGCATCTGATTGGCCCGCTTCAAACCAACAAGGCCCGTCAAGCGATTGAGCTGGTCAACTCTATCCACTCGGTGGACCGGCCCAAGCTGGCCAAAACGCTGGCGCGGCTGGCACAAGAGGTCGGCACCTGCCCGGATCTGTTCATTCAGGTCAATACCGGGGAAGAGGATCAAAAGGCCGGTATCCTGCCTGCCGAGGCGGATACGTTCATTGCAGAATGCCGGGGGCTGGACCTGCCGATCCAGGGATTGATGTGTATCCCACCCGTCGATGAGGAACCCTCACTTCATTTCGCACTGCTGGCGAAAATAGCCGAGCGCAACGGCCTGACTGGTCTATCGATGGGTATGAGCGGTGATTTCGAACAAGCCATTGCGCTGGGGGCAACCCATGTGCGCGTGGGCTCGGCCATTTTTGGTGAGCGGGTCAGGCCGCAGGAATAATCACACGCGTGCCCGGCGAAATCTGGCGCGCGATCCAATGCAGGTGGTCCCGGCGGAAGGCTACGCAGCCCTCGGTCGGGTATCCGGGGCGGCGCCATTGGTGAACAAAGATCGCCGATCCGAGACCCGGTATCGCATTGGGCCAGTTCCAATCGGTGATCAACACCAGATCATACAGCGGATCTGCGCGGCGCAGCTTTTCATGGCTAAAGTCATAGGGCGCGCTGACCAGATTATTGTACTGGTCGTCCCGCCCGTCATCCGACCAAAGATCGCGCGGACCGATGGGAATCGCCCAAGGGGCCGGTTTGGCCATGCGATCTGGCCGGTACAGCATCCCCACGATGTGATGTACACCCGTGGGCGTGGCGCCATCCCCTTCGCGTTTTGCGTGGCTCAACCCACCTTTGCCGATTGTGCAGGGAAAGACCCGCCCGGCAAATCGTACTCCGCGCGGTGTCAGGACCAGATCATTCGGCGTCACAGCAGATGCCCGGACTTGGCCGCTTTGGTCGCAAGATATCCGCGGTTATGGGCGGTTTCGCCAACCTTCAGCGGCACGCGCTCGGTCACGGCGATACCGGTCTTCTCCATCATCGCGATCTTTGCCGGGTTGTTGGTCAGCAACCGGACCGAGTTGAACCCCAGAGATTTGAGAATGTCCGAACCCAGCCTGAAATCCCGCTCATCATCCTCGAAACCCAAACGATGATTAGCTTCGACCGTGTCGAACCCCTGATCCTGCAGGAAATAGGCGCGCATCTTGTTGGCAAGGCCAATACCGCGCCCTTCCTGGTTCAGATACAGAAGCACCCCAGCCCCTTCCGAGCCCATCTGCGCCAGCGCACCCCGCAATTGCGGACCGCAGTCGCATTTCAGACTGCCCATAAGGTCTCCTGTAAAACAGGCCGAATGCAAACGGGCCAAAACCGGTTTATCCCGATCAGGGCGGCCGATCTCGACTGCGTAATGTTCCTCGCCACCGTCTTCGGGGCGAAAGACGTGCAATCGACCGGCCTCGGATACTTCCATCGGCAGGCGGGCGGCAACCACAGCATGAAGCTCACTGCGATCGGCCAGATGTGGCGCAGCGCGGGTGTGGTCAATGCATGTCAGGCCATGTGCCGCTGCAAAGCCACGCCCATCCTCAATGGGCATCACAACGGCTGCGGGTAGCAATCGCGCCGACTTGGTGAGGGCAATTGCGATGCGGTGCAGGTTGGCGTTGCCCTGACGTTCGGTCATCAGGGGGCCCTTCATCGGAGCGTTCAGGTCGTCTGACGGATCGGCCACCGCCTGCACCCAGGTCATATCGGCATCGGCAGGGATAATCACACGCGCCAGATCGCCATCATAAGACCGGGCCTTCAGCGTTTCCGCCCGCCGCACAGTGACAGCAACCACCGGGTCGCCACCAAGCCCGCGCAGATCCGCGAGCCGTTGCGCGCTCAGGGTCTCAGCCGCGATGGCCAGCACGCTGAACCCGCTGTCGTCGGTCAATGCGACGGGAACCCCCATGCGCAGATCGGCGCGGGCCCGCGCCAGCAATTCTGAAATATCCGGGATCAGACTCATTTATGTTACCCTGTAACGTTCAAGCCTTCCTGTAGCCTGATACGGCAGAAATGTGAAACATTTCCTCTACCTTGGACACGAGGGCGTGAGACAATTGCAGCAAACCTTGTTGATTGCATCTTCCGCGCGCAAGTGGTGGAAAAGGCTTAGGAGGACCGCACATGGCTCAGCTCAAGAAAATTCTGCTGGTGGATGATGACGAAGACCTGCGCGAGGCGCTTAGCGAGCAACTTGTGATGACCGAGGATTTCGACGTGTTCGAAGCCCATGACGGTCAGTCCGCGATGGAACGGGCGCGTGAAGCGATTTACGATCTGGTCATTCTGGACGTTGGTCTGCCGGATACCGATGGGCGCGAGCTGTGCCGCCTGATGCGCAAACAAGGTGTAAAAAGCCCGATTCTGATGCTGACCGGCCATGACAGCGACGCAGATACCATCTTGGGCCTGGATGCAGGTGCCAACGACTATGTCTCGAAACCGTTCAAGTTTCCCGTGCTGCTGGCCCGTATCCGTGCCCAGCTGCGCCAGCATGAGCAATCCGAGGATGCGGTGTTTGTTCTGGGGCCGTACACGTTCAAGCCTGCGATGAAGATGCTGATCACCGAAGAAGATCGCAAAATCCGGCTGACCGAAAAAGAAACCAATATTCTTAAGTTCCTGTACCGTTCGACCGATGGCGTGGTTGCCCGCGACGTTCTGCTGCATGAGGTCTGGGGTTATAACGCCGGTGTCACCACCCACACGTTAGAGACGCATATCTATCGTCTGCGCCAGAAAATCGAACCCGATCCGTCAAATGCGCGCCTTTTGGTCACAGAATCGGGTGGATATCGCTTGGTCTCATAACTCGTTGTGGATTGACGTGGATCAAAGTGATACTCTGGATACGAAATTAGATTACTCCCAACCCGCGCATGTCCGGGTAATGACATGCACCTCCCTGTTGGACTGCCGGGCCTGATGGCCCGGCCTTTTTTTTGAAACAAGCTGGGTCGAAGATACAAATCCGATGGCCAGATTTGTTCCCTCAAACACAGTTTAGCTGGTGCCGTCGTTTTCCAGAACGGTACCGTAGGTTATGCCGCTGCGCAGGCTACGAAAATCAGCATAAATCTTGCCATCTTCAAATGTGGCATCGATCAACCCGTTGACCTGGCGGTCTTCTCCGACCCGGGTTTCAACCATGGCGATTGAACCAGTGCCATCGCGGCTGATTGTTCCGGTAACCTGACCTTCGTTCCACCGGTCCGAGCCGATCCGGCTCCATTTGCTGGTTCCCCAGAACGCATTGTCCTGCTGTTCTTTGATCTCAAGAACCCACTCAGATTGATTAAAACGCGGGGCTCCGTCGCTGTGTTCGTTGGGCAGGGCCGCAACGGTGTGGGTGCCGCTCCAGACGCCGCGCAAATCAGGTGTGTTTTCCGCAACTGCATGGGTTGCAAAGGCAAGGGTGCTGGCCAGCGCGGCGGCGCCAAGTGTCTTGAATCTGGTCATGGTTTCCTCCGTTTTCTAGTCTTAAATGTTGGGAACCGCTGTTCTGATTTCCATGCTGGCGACGAAACATAAACAGGATTTAACCTGCGCTTTATGTTGCGAACGGTGTGGTGGATTGAGCCCGTTTGCCCTCAAAACCAAAAACTGGCTCAGGACAATTTTTTCTCGTGGCACCGGCGGAAACGCCACGCTAACCTGCGCCAATTGCGACAGAGGAATCCCCCATGCCCTTTACCCTTGCCACCTGGAACATCAACTCGGTCCGCCTGCGCGAGCCTATCGTGCTGAAATTGCTGCAGGAGGAAGCGCCGGATGTTCTGTGTCTGCAGGAGTGCAAGTCGCCGGTTGAAAAGATCCCGACCGAGGGGTTTGCCGAGCTGGGTTACACCCACATGATCGCACGTGGGCAAAAGGGGTATAACGGCGTCGCCATCCTGTCTCGGCTACCAATGGAAGAGGTCGGCGACAAGGATTTCGCGGGTCTCGGTCACGCGCGACACATTGCCGGACGGTTGGAAAACGGGGTCACAATCCACAATTTCTATGTCCCGGCTGGTGGCGACGTGCCGGATCGTGAAAAGAATGAGAAGTTCGGGCAAAAGCTCGACTACCTCAGCGACATGCGCGATTGGTTCCATACGGAAAAGCCGGAAAAATCCATTCTGGTGGGGGATCTGAACATCGCCCCGCGCGAGGATGACGTCTGGTCGCACAAACAACTGCTCAAGGTTGTTTCGCACACACCGATCGAGGTCGAAGCGCTGGCTGAAACCCAGGATGCAGGCGGTTGGGTTGATATCACCCGCCAGGATATTCCCGAGGGGCAATTGTACAGTTGGTGGTCCTATCGCTCGCGCGATTGGGACGCCGCTGACAAGGGGCGGCGGCTGGATCACGTCTGGGCCACGCCCGATATCTCGAACGCGGGCCACTCCAGCCGCGTCCTGCGCGACGCGCGCGGATGGGAAAAACCCAGCGACCACGCACCCGTTTTTGCCAGTTTTGACCTGTAATTACGCAACTCTGCCCTTGGTTTCCGCTGCCAGCGGTTGCATATAGGGCGCAAGTTCGAACCGGAGAGTGAAAACCATGGATCTTCTGAACGCCGCAGCCAGCCCCGAGGCCACCGATCTGATCAAGGACGGGTCCGAGGCGACCTTTATGGTCGACGTGGTCGAGGCCTCTCAGGAAACGCCTGTCATCGTTGATTTCTGGGCGCCTTGGTGCGGGCCATGCAAGACGCTGGGGCCCGCCTTGGAAGAAGCTGTAACCGCTGCCAAGGGTGCGGTGAAGATGGTCAAGATCAACGTGGATGAGGCGCAGATGATCGCGTCGCAAATGCGCATTCAGTCGATCCCGACCGTTTATGCCTTTTTCAAAGGTCAGCCCATCGACGGGTTTCAGGGCGCGCAGCCGGGTTCGGAAATCAAAGCTTTTGTTGATCGTGTGATCGAAGCCGCGGGCGGCGAAAGCCCCGGTGGGCAGCTGGATGATGCGGTCGAAGCTGCCGAAGATATGCTGGCCGATGGCGCCGCTGTTGATGCGGCCCAAACCTTTGCTGCGATTTTGGGCGAAGATCCGAACCATGCCGGGGCTTACGGCGGGCTGGTTCGCGCACACATCGCGTCAGGCGATTTGGAACAGGCCGAAGCCATTCTGAACGGCGCACCTGCCGAGATTTCTACCTCGGCCGAGGTGGAGGCGGCGCATGCGCAGCTGGAACTGGCCAAGCAGGCCGCTGATGCCGGTCCGGTGGCCGAACTGACCGCTGCGGTCGAGGCTGATCCCGACAACCTTCAGGCCCGGTTCGATCTGGCGCAGGCACTGCACGCCAATGGCAATGTGGAGGAGGCCGTGGCGCAGTTGCTGGACCTGTTCCGCCGTGATCGCGAATGGAATGAAGGTGCCGCCAAGGCGCAGCTGTTCACCATCTTCGACGCGCTAAAACCCAATGATCCGATCGTTCTGAACGGGAGGCGCAAGCTCAGCTCGATGATATTTGCCTAATTCGGGATCAGAGCTACACTCGGATACATGATGCATCCCGCTGATCTGCCGGAAACGGTATCCGTTTTTCCATTGCCGGGGGCGCTGTTGTTGCCCCGCTCGCGCCTGCCGCTGCATATTTTCGAGCCGCGCTATCTGCAGATGCTGGACGACGCACTGAAAACGCAGGAGCGGCTGATCGGCATGGTGCAGCCGAACCCATGTCACAGCGACGAAGATAAGCTGCACCAGATCGGCTGTGCTGGGCGTGTGACGCAATTTTCGGAAACCGAAGATGGCCGTTACCTGATTACCCTGACCGGGATTTCTCGGTTCCGCGTCCAATCTGAGTTGGACGCCTTTACGCCTTACCGGCGCTGTGCCGTGTCGTGGGGTGGGTTTGATCGGGATTTGGGCCGGGCCGAGATGGACGATAGTTTCGACCGCAGCGCATTTTTGGGTTTGTTGGAACGGTTTTTCGCCTCGCGCCAGCTTTCGACCGATTGGGATACGTTGAAAGACGCAGATGATGAGTTGCTGGTGAATTCACTGTCGATGCTGCTGGATTTCGATCCCGAGGAAAAACAAGCGCTGCTTGAGGCCCCCTGTCTGCGCACCCGGCGCGAGACACTAACGACACTGATAGAATTCGCCATGCGCGGCGGCACGAATGAGGAAAAACTGCAATGACCGAACCCCAACACCCTTTCGACCGGCATATGCTTGAGGCTCTGATTTGTCCGCAGACACACACGACTTTGCACTACGATGCCGACAAGCAGGAACTGGTGTCCAAGGCGGCCAATCTGGCCTTTCCGATCCGAAATGGGATTCCGGTGATGTTGGTCGATGAGGCGCGAGAACTAGACTAAATCGCGCGACCCTGCAGCAGTTTTGGCAGGTCTCCGGTCAGCCCGGCGGCCTCACGCACGAAGCCGCGGCGCAGGCCGGGCAGCGAACCCACAATTCCCATTCCAATGTCGCGTCCGATCCGCAGCAGTGGGTTGTCGTTGGAAAACAGCTTGTTGAACACGTCTGTCGCCATAGCCAGCGCCGCCGTGTCGAACCGCCGCCATTCCTGATAGCGTTCCAGCACCAGGATAGATCCGATATCCTCGCCGCGCCGTCCGGCCAGTGTTAGCACCTCGGCCAGAGCCCCGACATCGCGCAGACCCGCGTTCAGGCCTTGCCCCGCGATAGGGTGCATGCCGTGGGCGGCGTCTCCGACCAGGGCCATTCGGTCGCCAATGAAGGAATTGGCGATGGTCAGGTTCAGCGGATAGGTGAACCGGTCGCCCTGCAGGCGGATATCGCCCAGAAAATCTCCGAACCGGGGGCGCAGGACCTGCAGGTACTCGTCTTTGGGCAGGGTGTTGATGTGCTGGGCCGTCTCGGTCCGTTCGCTCCAGACGATCGAACTGCGGTTGCCGGTCAGGGGCAGAATGGCTAGCGGGCCGGGTGGCATGAAGAACTGGTGGGCAACGCCGTGGTGGGGCAGGTCATGTTCGATGGCGCAGACCAGTGCGGTCTGGCCGTAATCCCAGCCAGTACGCTTGATGCCCGCCCGAGTGGCGGTCCCGCTGCGGCGACCGTCGCAACCGACCAGCATTGAACCGGTCAGTGTGGTGCCGTCGTCCAAGGTCAGCGTCACGCCGGTCGCATCGCAATCCTGCGCGACAACGGTTCTGCCGCTGATTTCTGTGATGCCTTTTTCCTCGGCCATGGCGCTCATAAAGGCGCGGCGCAGGTGACGGTCTTCGACCATGTAGCCCATCGGACCTTCTTCGATCTCGGCATGGTCGAAATGCATGAAGAACGGGGATGGCCCAACGCCTGCATGCCCATCGGTCACCTTGATTTCCAACATCGGCTGGGTGTGTTCGGCCACGCGATCCCAGACCCCGATCGCATCCAGCAACCTTTGAGAGGCCAGCGCCAGCGCATAGGCACGCCCATCAAAGGCTGCGTTCTTGCGCACTTTTTCCGCCAGCGCGTCAATCACGGTGACCGAATGGCCGGTCTGCGCCAGCGCCAAAGCCAATGCCGGGCCGTTCAGGCCGCCGCCCACGATCAGGATATCCGAGGTTTGTTCCATGCCCCGCAATATGCGCGCCCATTCGGGATTGTCCATGTGCGGTCCTGTCGCTACCGTCCGTCAAAGCGCAATTTTTTCAAGGGGGCGGTGATGCAGGATTGGCTGACCATGACGGCGTGTGATCTGGGTCGGGGCATCGGTATGGAGCGGATTGACCCGGTGGAATTGACCGAAACATACCTGTCGGCCATCGACGAACATCCCCACAGTGACCGAATCTATGCCCGTGTCACCCATGATCGCGCCCGGTCTGAGGCGGCAGCGGCGCAAGCCCGCGCCAAGCAGGGGCAGCGCCTGTCGCTTTTGGATGGGGTGCCGATCAGTTGGAAAGACCTGTTCGACACTGCCGATATCGGAACCGAGTCCGGGTCGGCCCTGCTGAAAGGTCGGGTGCCGGAAGCTGACGCGGTCGTGGTGCGCAACGCCACCGCGTTGGGGGCGGTCTGTCTGGGCAAAACCCATATGAGCGAGCTGGCCTTTTCCGGCCTCGGCCTGAACCCAATTACTGGCACGCCGCCCTGCGTCGATGATGTAGAGGCGGTGCCGGGTGGATCCTCGTCTGGTGCCGGGGCATCGGTGGCCTGGGGATTGGCGGCTGGCGGGATCGGCTCGGACACCGGCGGATCGGTCCGCATCCCCGCGGCCTGGAACAACTTGGTGGGGCTTAAAACCACCGCCGGACGGATCAGCCTGGAAGGTGTAGTGCCCTTGTGCCTGCGATTCGACACCGCCGGTCCGCTGACCCGGTCGGTTGAGGATGCCGCGCATATGCTGGCGCTGTTGGAAGGAGGTACACCGGCGGACCTGCGGGGGGCCAGCCTGAAAGGTCGGCGCTTTGCTGATCTGCAGAACGTCGCCAAGGACGACCTGCGCGATGCGCCCCGCAAAGCTTTTGACGACGCTGTTGACCGGTTGCGCGATGCTGGCGCGGAAATCGTGCCATTGGAAGTGCCCGAACTGGATGAGGCGATGGGGCTTTCGGGCATTCTCTACACCACCGAAGCCTATGGTTTGTGGCGCGACGTGATCGAGGCCAACCCAGACGCCATGTACCCTGAGATTCTGGCGCGGTTCCGCGCAGGTAAGGATAACTCGGGGCCCGATTACATCGCCGCGTGGTCCAAACTGAAAGCCTGCCGTGCCGCTTGGGACGCGGCAACCACTGGCTTTGACGCCGTTCTGGCCCCGACAGCCCCGATTCTGCCACCGAATCTGGAGCGGTTGATGACGGATCACGACTATTACGTCACTGAAAATCTGCTGGCGCTGCGCAATACGCGGATTGGCAACCTGATGGGGCTTGCAGCCCTGACCCTGCCCACCGGCACCCCCGGTTGTGGGCTGATGATGTTAGGTTATCCGGGCTCGGAAGAAGTGCTTTTGCGACTTGGATCAGCAGCCGAAGCAGCATTGGCCTGAATGCCACAATCCCCTGATTCGGCACCTCTTTGTCTGGACGAAGCGGGGTGCGGCCTGTAATCTGCTAAAAAAACGGGGCGAAAATGATCCCGATATTGAGGCAGCAGTTATGAATTTCCCCGAGCGGTTTTCGAACCTACCGGAATACGCATTTCCGCGTTTACGCACCCTGTTGGACCACCATCAGCCGGGCGGAGACGTGATTCACATGACCATCGGCGCCCCGATGCATGACTTCCCGGCTTGGGTGACGGATGTGATCATGGAAAACGCTGCTGGGTTTCAGGGCTATCCGCCAAACGAAGGCTCGCCCGAGCTGCGTGGCGCGATCACCGACTGGATCAAGCGCCGCTATGGTGTGGCGATGGACCCCGAAACCAACGTGATGGCGCTGAACGGCACGCGTGAGGGGTTGTATAACGCCGCCATGGCGCTGTGCCCGGAACAGAAGAACGGCCAAAGACCGGTCGTCCTGTGCCCGAACCCGTTTTATCAGGTCTATATGGTCGCCTCGATCTCGGTTGCGGCCGAGCCGGTCTTTGTGCCTGCGACCGCCGCGACCGGTCATCTGCCCGATTACGCTGGATTGCCCGAGGACGTGCTGAACCGCACCGCTGTGGCCTATATCTGCTCACCCGCCAACCCGCAGGGGGCCGTGGCCTCGCGCGATTATTGGGCCGAGCTGATCCAATTGGCCGAGAAATACGATTTCCGCATCTTCGCGGATGAGTGTTATTCCGAGATTTACCGCAATGATGCCCCAGCCGGGGCCTTGACCGTAGCGCAGGAACTGGGGGCTGATCCCGAACGGGTCACCCTGTTCAACTCGCTGTCAAAACGGTCCAATCTGGCAGGGCTGCGGTCCGGCCTGATTGCGGGCGGGCCTGAGACGATCAAACGGGTCAAGCAGTTGCGCAGTTACGCGGGCGCGCCCTTACCAGCCCCCTTGCAGGCCGCAGCGGCACGGGTTTGGGCGGATGAGGCGCATGTCGCTGAGAACCGCGCGCTGTATCAGGAAAAATACGCGATTGCCGATGAGGTATTTGCCAATGTTCAGGGTTACATGCCGCCAGAGGCGGGGTTTTTCCTGTGGCTACCTGTCGAAAACGGCGAAGAAACCGCATTGAAGCTTTGGCAGCAGACCGGGGTACGGGTGCTGCCGGGCGCATATCTTTCTCAAGGCGATCCGGGGCAAAACCCGGGCGAACAATTTATCCGGGTCGCCATGGTGGCCCCAAAAACAGAGATGAAGCGCGGGCTGATCACGCTCCGCGACTGCATCTATTCGTGAGGTACGAGGGCAAAATGGCATCTTATAACGCGCGCAACCGCGATCCATTGCTGGACAGCACGACTCAGGCCGCGATTGAGCGGCGCAGCAAAGAGCTGATCGGGATCGCCCTGATCCTGCTGGGGCTGGCCGCCGCCGCGATGATCTGGTCCTACACGCCGGATGATCCGAATTGGATGGTTTCAACGGACGCGCCGGTGCAAAACTGGATGGGGCGGATTGGTGCCTCAATCGCCGCACCGTTGTTCATGATCGTAGGTTGGGGCAGCTGGAGTATCGCGCTGGTGCTGATCGGCTGGGGCGTGCGCTTTGCTGGGCATTTCGGCGAGGAGCGCGCGGTTGGCCGCCTGATCTTTGCGCCGATCTGGATTGCTATAGTCTCGGTCTATGCCGCGACGCTGGTGCCGGGGGAGGCGTGGCGTGCGACCCACAGCTTTGGTCTGGGTGGCCTGTTTGGCGATACCGTAATGGGCGCGCTTCTGACGCTGCTGCCGATTTCCTCGCATTTCATGGTCAAGCTGATGTCACTGGCCATGGCTGCTGGGATGTTGGCGCTGGGTGTTTTTGTGCTGGGTTTCACCAAAGCGGATGTGCGCAAGGGCTTCCGCGCCTTCTTGCTGGGCTTGGTCATGTCCTATGACATGCTGATGAACCTGCTGGGCCGTGGGGCCACTGCCACCGCGCAGGCCGCTCGCGACCGTCGCACGCAGTGGGAGGAACGCAAGGCCGCCCGTACGGAAGCGGCGGAAGCCGTGTTTGACGATGATCTGGCCTATGCCGATCCGGTGTTCGAAGAGCCGGACTATGACGAACCCGAGCCCGCAAAGCCGGGCTTGTTGGCGCGGATGCCCAACCTGATCCGCCGTCCCGATCCGATGATCGAGCCCGAGCTGGTCGATCCTGAACCCGTTGCTGGGTTTGACGAAATGCCGGGTGAGGATCGTATCCGATCCAAGATCTCTGCCGCTGTGCGCAACCGCAAGGTCGCGATCGGCGAAATGACCCCCGAGCCTGATCCGAACCTGCCGCTGACCAAGGGGCGGGGCCGGGGGCCCGATCCGCTGATCCTGAACCCCAGAGGTGGCGACGAGCTGCCGCCCGAACCGCCGATGACCTCGGCTGGACTGCCGCCGGAACCGATGCTGACAGCGGAACCTGCGCCCGAATGGCAGCAAGAACCGCTGCATCAGGATTTTGCGTCCGAGCCGGATTTCGAAGACGAAGCCGTGTTCGAGGATGCGCCACAGTCTGAACCCGCGTCGCAGCAGCGCCCTGCGATGAAAATCCCGGTGGCCGAGCCGCGCAAACCGGTGGTGGCACAGCCCGTGCGCCGGACCCCGCCGCCCTCGCGCCGCGCTCAGGCCGAGGCACAGCCGACCTTGTCCTTCGAGGAACGGCATTCCGATTTTGAATTGCCGCCGCTGAGCCTGTTGTCCAACCCCGCCAGCATTCAGCGCCATCACCTTAGCGACGAGGCGTTGGAAGAAAACGCGCGGATGCTTGAAAACGTGCTGGATGACTATGGCGTCAAGGGTGAGATCACCAGCGTCCGCCCCGGCCCGGTTGTCACCATGTACGAACTGGAACCGGCGCCGGGCCTGAAAGCCAGCCGTGTGATCGGTCTGGCCGACGACATTGCCCGTTCGATGTCGGCGTTGTCGGCTCGGGTTTCGACTCTGCCGGGCCGCTCGGTGATCGGTATCGAACTGCCGAATGAAAACCGTGAGATGGTGGTTCTGCGCGAAATTCTGGCCAGCCGAGATTTTGGTGACGGTAACCATGCGCTGCCTCTGGCATTGGGCAAAGATATCGGTGGCGAGTCCGTTGTGGCGAACCTGGCCAAGATGCCTCACTTGCTGATCGCGGGGACCACCGGGTCCGGTAAGTCGGTAGCGATCAACACCATGATCCTGTCGCTGTTGTACAAGTTGTCACCGGACGAATGCCGCCTGATCATGATCGATCCGAAGATGTTGGAACTGTCAGTTTATGACGGCATCCCGCATCTGCTGTCGCCCGTTGTAACCGACCCGAAAAAGGCGGTTGTGGCCCTGAAATGGGTCGTGGGCGAGATGGAGGACCGCTATCGCAAGATGTCCAAGATGGGCGTGCGTAATATCGCGGGCTACAACGGCCGTGTGAAGGACGCGTTGGCCAAGGGCGAGTTGTTCAGCCGCACGGTCCAGACCGGGTTCGATGACGAAACCGGCGAACCGATGTTCGAGACCGAAGAATTCGCTCCCGAGTCGATGCCCTATATCGTTGTCATCGTCGACGAGATGGCCGACCTGATGATGGTCGCGGGCAAAGAGATCGAAGCTTGCATTCAGCGTCTGGCGCAAATGGCGCGGGCCTCGGGCATTCACTTGATCATGGCTACGCAGCGTCCCTCGGTCGATGTGATCACCGGTACGATCAAGGCGAACTTCCCGACCCGGATTTCGTTCCAGGTAACCTCGAAAGTCGACAGCCGCACCATTCTGGGTGAAATGGGCGCCGAGCAACTGCTGGGGCAGGGCGATATGCTGTATATGGCCGGTGGGGCCAAGATCACCCGCTGCCACGGGCCATTTGTCTCGGACGAAGAGGTCGAAGAAATCGTCAACCACCTGAAACAGTTCGGCCCGCCGGATTACATGAGCGGCGTTGTCGATGGACCGGCAGATGAGAAGGCTGACAATATCGATGCCGTTCTGGGTCTGAACACGGGTGGCAATACGAACGGCGAAGATGCTCTCTATGATCAGGCCGTGGCGATTGTGATCAAAGATCGCAAATGTTCGACCTCATACATCCAGCGGAAACTTGCCATTGGCTACAACAAGGCCGCGCGGTTGGTTGAGCAGATGGAGGACGAAGGCGTTGTTTCTTCTGCAAATCACGTCGGTAAGCGGGAAATCCTCGTCCCCGAGCAGTAGGATATTTAATAACACGGGCAAAGCGCTTATCTGGGTTTTATGAAACAGATTGCTTTTGCCCTTGCTCTGACCCTGGCCGCACCTGCCGCCTGGGCGGCCGACAAACTGCCATTGTCGCAGATATCCAATTATCTGAACGGTCTGAATACCGTTGAGACGACATTCACTCAGGTCAATGATGACGGCTCGTTGAGTACCGGCAAGCTGTGGATGCAGCGGCCGGGCAAGATGCGGTTCGAATATGATCCGCCCAACAGTGCCGTTGTTCTGGCCAATACGGGCACGGTGCAAATCTTTGACCCCAAGTCGAACCAGCCGCCCGAGCAATACCCGCTGAATCGAACACCGCTGTCACTGGTGCTGGCGCGTAACGTGAACTTGGGGCAGGCAAATATGGTTGTGGCTCATGACTTCGACGGCACCGCCACAGTTGTCACCGCCCAAGACCCGAAAAACCCCGATAGCGGACGGATCGAGCTGATGTTCACCGACAACCCGGTTGAGCTGCGCAAATGGGTGATCCATGACAATGCGGGTACGAAAACAACTGTGCTGTTGGGTCAACTGGATACAGACAGCAGCCTGAGCCGAGATCTGTTTACCAAAGCGAAAAGAAGCGGGTCAGGCAATCGCTGACCCGCGTTCTGGTCAATAGCGGCAACCGGACAGTTGCGCTTGGTAAAGTTTGGCGCGCGCATCCACATCATTGGCGACATTCAGCAACCAGGTCTTGCTATAGTGGCTGCCCCGGGCATAGCCGGTGTGGCCTTCGTGATAGGCTAGATACTGGTTGCGGGTGTCGCTGGGGTGAATGCCGTTCCGCTGATAACTTTTGTTCATATACCAGCCGATAAAGTCAGACGCATCGCGGATACGGTCACGCTTGGCCCGGCGCTTGCCGGTCTCGCGCTGGTATTCATCCCAGGTGCCATCCAACGCTTGGCTGAAGCCATATGCGCTGCTCTGCCGGCCCATCGGAATCACACCCAGAACGTAATTATGCGGCGTGCGTGCGTCATGCTTATAGCGGCTTTCCTGATAGATCGTCGCCATTTGTACATGAACCGGGACGCCCCATTTGCGCTCGGTGCTCTTAAAGGCCTTCATATAATCGGGCCGTTCGCGCGCAATGCTGCACGCGTCATTCAATTTGCTGGGTGGTTGCTTGGACCCACCACCACAGGATGCCAAAAGCAGCACCCCGAAGAGTACGATTAGAATTCTGCTCATGTGCCTCGTGCCTTTTTTCTTTATTCTAGCGCAGATTGAGCGTTTAGGGAATCACAATCGCTACAGAATAATCGCGAGAATTATAGGTAATGCGCCCACGGACAACGCTGTTGAGACCATGACCATCCCGGCAACCGCGTCGGAATCGGCATCGAACCGCTCGGCCAGCAAGTAAGAGGTTACTGCCACCGGAGTACACATCTGCAGCACCAGAACGCCAAAGGCCACGGCTTCGAGTTTGAAGATCAGCGCAACAGACCAGCCCAGGGCGAAACAGACAGCCAGTTTAAGAAATGACAGCCAGACCGCCTGACTCAGCCGGTGCGTTGTCAGCCGCGCAACCGCCACGCCCAGCGTTATCAGCATCAGGGGCACTGCCATCTGGCCCAACAATTCCAATGTGTTAGTCAGAAACAGGGGCGTCTGCCATCCGCGCCACAAAAACACCGCCCCCAATAGGGTGGCCCAGACCATCGGTTCGCGCACGACTTTGCCGAACGCGCCTTTTCCGGCCACAAGGTAGATGCCGTAAGTAAACGAAAACAACGCTGTTACTGACAGGAAAATGACCGCATAGCCCAACCCGGCCTGGCCAAAGGCGAAAATGCACAAAGGAAGACCCAAATTTCCGGTATTTCCGAATATCAGCGGCGAAAGATAGGTGCGCTGTTCAAGTTTCAGCCCCCGGACGATCAGCCAGAAGACCGCTGCCATCACCAGATTGGCAACGATTGTCGCAACGGTAAAACGGGAAAGATCGCCGCCCGGAATGTCGGTTTGCATCAGCGCCACAAAGATCAGGCTGGGCACAGCAAGGGTCATGGCAAAGCGTGTGACGAATTGCAGGCGATACTCGAATCCCAGCTTGACCCAAGCAAAACCGATGCCCGCCAGAATAAACACCGGGGCCACGATTTCGAATACTGTCAGCAAGAGGTTCACAGACTGTTTCCCTTATTTACGGATCAATGATTGGCATTTCGGCCTGGAAAGAGGTAGTAAGTTCAATGGGGGCATAAACTATGCTGAAGACACACGCCAAGTACGGCCTGGGACAGATCGTCCGTCATAAAAAACATCCCTTCCGAGGGGTGATTTTTGACGTGGACCCCGAGTTTGCGAACACGGAAGAATGGTATCAGGCCATCCCCGAAGACAGCCGCCCGGTCAAAGATCAGCCGTTTTACCACTTGTTGGCGGAAAACGACCAATCCTTCTATGTGGCTTATGTTTCTGAACAAAATCTGATCGCTGACCAGTCGGGCGAACCGGTCGAACACCCCGATATCCCCGATATGTTCGGCCCGTTCGAAAACGGCGCCTATCCGCTCCATTTCCATCTGAACTGAAGGTGCTTGGCCGGGCGTCGGCCCGTCAGTATCCAAGGGCGCACCCGTCTTTTCGCGGATCGCTTGCGCCTTGCAAAACGCCATCCTCACAGATTCGAATAGCTTGTGCGCCACCCAATGGCGTTTCTGGAATCTCTACAGTGTGTCCCAAATCACGCAATTGTTGGGCGGTGCTGGGCGAAATTCCGCGTTCCAGCTTTAATACGCCATTGTCGGCAAAGGCGCGCGGTGCCTCGATGCTGACCTGAAGGCCCAACCCGTGGTCCGTCAAATTTGACACAAACCGGGCGTGGCCGGTGGGTTGATAGGCGCCACCCATCACGCCGAACGGCATCAGCACACGACCATTTTGCGTCAACATCCCCGGAATGATTGTGTGCATGGGGCGTTTGCCGCCGCCCAGTTCATTCGGATGACCCGATTGCAGGGTAAAGCCTGCGCCTCGGTTTTGTAGCAGAATGCCGTATTTTTCGGATGCGATCCCCGAACCGAAGCTGTGAAAGATGGAATAGATCAGCGAAACCGCCATTCTGTCCCGATCCACAACGGTGATATAGACGGTGTCCTTGTGAATCGCCTCGGTCAGCGGGGCGGCGGCGGGCATGGCGCGTTTCAGGTCGATCAGCGCGGCCAACTTGTCGGCCACATCCTGATCCGTGAACCGATCCGCGTGTGTTGTATGATCGGAATCGGCGATAAAGCGGTTGCGCGCGTCATAGGCGAGTTTCGAGGCTTCTGCCTCGATATGCAGACGCTGCGCCCCGAACGGGTCCATGCTGGCAAGGTCGAAGTTCTTGAGGATATTCAGCAAAAGAATGGCCGTGGCGCCCTGGCCATTTGGTGGATGTTCAACCAACTCCAACCCATTGTAGTCACCGCTGACAGGCTGTGTTTCAGTGCATGCGGTGGCCAGAAAATCCTCAATCGTGTGAACGCCGCCCAGTTGAGTGAGTGCAGCGACCATGTCCTCGGCGATGTCGCCGGAGTAAAACGCATCCCGCCCGGTGCGAGCAATCTGGCGCAAGACTTCGGCTTGCCCTCGAGAGCGAAACACATGCCCAGTCTTAGGAGCACTGTCATTGATCAGGTATTGCGTCCGCGCGGCCCCCTGTAGAATGGCTGCCCCCGTTTCCCAATCAAACGCCACCCTTGGGGCAACCGGCACCCCAGCTTCGGCATAGTGAATGGCGGGTTGCAGAATGGCCTCAAGCCCCAGCTTGCCCTCGGTTTGCGCCAGATGACAGAACGCATCGACGGCGCCGGGAACGGTTACAGCGTCTGCTGTGTTCAAAGGCACTTTTGTCAGCCCCTGTGACCGCAGTTTTTCTGCGCTAGCTGCTGCAGGCGCGCGGCCCGAACCATTCAGGGCGCGTATCTGATCCTCACCCGCCCGGTTGTACAGCACGAAACAATCGCCGCCCAGCCCGGTCATCTGAGGTTCACAAATACCCAGCAGCACCGCCCCGGCGATGGCGGCATCCATTGCGTTGCCACCCCGGGTAAGAATGTCCACAGCGACCTTTGCGGCCAAGGGATGCGACGTGGCGCACATCCCTTCGGCTGCCAGAACTTCGGATCGGCCCGGTGAGTGAAAATCCCGCATGACATTATTCCCCGATTGAACGCGCCGAAGGTATCGCGCAGTCAGGGGTTGTCCAGTCAAATCAAAGGGAAGTTCCTCGGCGCCGTTCACTGGGTGGGGGCTGTGACACGTGGCGCCGAGGGAAGCTATCTGAGCTACAATTACTCTTTTGCCCTTTGTTTGCGGCGTTACAATGGTTCGATCTGGGCCTTATTGTGACGTTTTCTTGCCGTCAGGCGGGCTCTGGAAAGTCAAAGCGCAGCGACAACCGGTTACAACCATTGCTTCGTTCATAGCGGATATCGCTGGTCAGTTCATGGATTAGAAACCAACCGAACCCACCTTCGGGCAGGTCTTCGACCGTCGATCCCAGTGATGCCGGGATGCCGTCAGGTACCCGAAATCCGGGTAACGGGTTGCCGGTGTCCGAGATCAGAATCTCAAGCCAGTTCTGATGCAGGCGGCACCGAACTTTCACCTTGGCCGGAGTTATGTCGGCATAGGCATGTTCGACCACATTATTGATTGCTTCGGCCAGCGCGATTTTCACATCACCCGCCTTGTGCGCGGGAAGCCCATGCACCGCCAACCCCCGGCTGAGTTGCACGATCCCGGCGCTGGCCTCAGTCTCAGTTGCTGCGAAGCTCAGATCTAAACACTTGCCGTTGTACATGGGCATCGCGCCTATTCAGATAGTCAATTAGGTCAATCCGCGGAGATCGACAGGGCATCATCCAGGGTTGGATACAGTTTGAACACCGTGTCCATACGGGTCAGGCGGAATACCTTTTCAACAAAAGGGTGCAGCCCAGCCAGGTCCAGCCTGCGCTCATTTCCAAGCTGTTTCATCGAGGCGACGATAGCACCCAAGCCACTTGAATCTATGAACTCGACACTGGTCAGGTCCAGCACTACGCGCGTGGCCCCGCCTTCGGCCTGATTGCGCATATCTTCCTTGAACTGGATGGCCATGGCCGCATCAATCCGGTCGGAATGCACTTTGATAATTTGGGTTGCGTCGGTCGTTGTGCTGGTCAAGGCCATGCGCGACGGTCCTCTAATATGAAACTCGCTAGTAGAAATACGCTAGACGACAATTCTTACCATTCGGTATCCATCAAAGCTGAAAGAGGAGGATCATCGCGATGAAACAGGTTGTTATCGCGGGGGCGGCGCGGACGCCCATGGGCGGGTTTCAGGGTATGTTCGACGGTATTGCCGCTGCTGAATTGGGCGGGAGCGCCATTCGTGCTGCGCTGCACGGCGCGGGCGCTGAAACGGTCGACGAAGTGCTGATGGGCTGTGTTCTGCCCGCCGGTCAGGGCCAGGCCCCGGCACGACAGGCCGGATTTGCGGCGGGATTGGGTGAAGAGGTGCCCGCAACAACCCTGAACAAGATGTGCGGGTCGGGAATGAAGGCTGCCATGATTGCCTTTGACCAGATTGCTCTGGGTCACGCTGATACGATGATCGCAGGTGGCATGGAGAGTATGACCAACGCCCCTTACCTGTTGCCGAAAATGCGCGGCGGTGCGCGCATCGGGCATGGTCAGGTGGTTGACCATATGTTTCTGGACGGCCTCGAGGACGCCTATGACAAAGGCCGCCTGATGGGCACCTTCGCCGAGGATTGCGCCGAAGCCTATCAATTCACGCGAGAATCGCAGGACGAATATGCGCTGCAGTCGCTTTCCAACGCCCTGTCTGCACAGGAAAGTGGTGCCTTCGAGGGTGAGATCACACCTGTTACCTCCAAGACCCGCAAGGGCGAAGTCACTTTTGCCCAAGATGAACAGCCGCAATCCGCCCGGCCAGATAAAATCCCGACGCTGAAACCTGCCTTTCGTAAGGATGGGACGGTCACGGCAGCCAATTCGTCATCGATTTCTGACGGGGCAGCCGCGTTGCTACTGGCTTCGGCTGAGGCGGCCGAAGCGCAGGGCCTGACTGTGCGTGCCCGGATCATTGGTCATGCCAGCCACGCGCAGGCCCCGGGTTTGTTCACGACCGCGCCGGTTCCGGCCGCACAGAAACTACTGTCGAATATCGGCTGGTCCAAAGATGACGTCGACCTGTGGGAGGTGAACGAGGCCTTTGCCGTTGTACCCATGGCCTTTATGCACGAAATGGGCCTGTCGCGCGACAAGGTGAACGTAAATGGCGGGGCCTGCGCTTTGGGGCATCCAATCGGCGCCTCGGGCGCGCGGATCATGGTCACTCTGCTCAACGCGCTGGAAAAGCGGAACCTCAAACGCGGCGTGGCTGCCATCTGCATCGGTGGCGGCGAAGGCACGGCCATCGCCATCGAACGCGTTTGACGCTTGGGTTTATTCCACATACTGCTGGATGAACCTTTTCCAAAGAGCTCAATCATGACCGCCGATTACGACACGCTTGCTAAAACCATCGCCGCCCTGACCGAAGGTGAAACGGATCAGGTTGCCCTAATGGCGACAATTACCTGCGAGGTGCATCACGCCGATGACCGGTTCGACTGGACTGGCTTTTACCGCGTGACCCAGCCCGGTTTGTTAAAGATCGGTCCCTATCAGGGTGGGCACGGCTGTTTGGTCATCCCGTTCGACCGGGGCGTCTGTGGTGCTGCCGCGCGGACTGGCGAAGTGCAGCTTGTGCCGGATGTCGAAGCCTTTCCGGGTCACATCGCCTGTGCGACGTCCACCCGGTCAGAATTGGTGCTGCCAGTGCGGGACGCATCGGGAAAGGTGGTAGCGGTGTTCGACATCGACAGCAATCAGCCGGACGCATTTACCGATCAGGACGCCACAGCGCTTGGCGCCATTCTGACCGATGTCTTTGCAAGATAAATTCAGCCGGGACATGTCCCGGCTGATTGATGTTCAAAAAGGGTCGCGATTATTCAGCTTGCCAGGATCTTGGCCTTTTGCGTGGCGAATTCCTCTTCCGTCAGATGGCCGCTCTCCTTGAGCTTGGCTAGCCGTTCCAATTCATCCGCGGCGGATACGCTCGCGACCGAGCGGATGTAATCCTTCTGCGCCTCTTCTATCTGATTCATGGTCTCGACATTGTGCTGGTGCATCTTATCCCCGCGCACGATGAGATAGCACAGCACGCCCAACCAGGGGATCAGGATCACAAAGGCGATCCACAACGCTTTGCCTCCGCCGCTCAGGTCCTTTGAGCGGAAGACATCGGCAACGACCGAAATCATCACCCAGAACCAGGCAACCATCAGGAACAACCAGAAGATTGACCAGACTATATCGAAGAAACCGATCCCATTTTCCATATTCATCCAACCCTTTGCATAAAAAATAGAAATCTCTGCGCACAGAGACACCTATTTGTAACAGACAGTTGGCGATATGGTTAGATATTGTTTTAGGTGAATATAATATTTTTACAGTAGTTTTTCCGAGGCTTCGGTCATCACCAAGAATACTAGAATCATTTGAACTCCAGTTATCGCGAACAGCCAGACTGAGAACCCGCGTTTGCGGGTTTTGTGCCTGAAAATCCATCGCCCGACCACTGCGCCGGGGCTGCCACCAAGCGCGGCCAGCCATAATAGGCGGCGTTCCGGCACCCGGTTTTTGCGCCGTCGCGCGCGGGCCTTGTCCCAGCCAAAGGCCAATAGTGTCAGGGTGTTGATCCCCCATAAATAGATCACTGCAATCCACATGCGAAAGGCATACCAAGCAAACTGATCAAGTGAAATGAAAAAACCCTTGGAAATTTCATGATTCTCAGCCATCGTGAAAAAGGAGAGGAAATTTTCACAAGAATCGGAGCGGCCCTGGTGAATACCCAAGCCCCCCACAGCGCGACACTTGGTGCGGATATCCGCGCCCTGCGCAAGGCGCGAGGGTTGACCTTGACCGAGATTGCAGCGCGGCTGAACCGGTCGGTCGGATGGCTCAGCCAGGTTGAGCGCGACATGTCCGATCCCTCGATCTCGGACCTGCGCCAGATTGCTGAGTGTCTGGGTGTGCCGATGTCGATGCTGTTTGCGCATTCCTCGGTGCCGGTGGCCGAACAGGGTTATGTGGTGCGCGCCGGATCGCGCCGTCCGATGGGCTCGGGTGAGGAAGGGTTGATCGAAGAATTGCTTTCGCCCGATCTGACTGATGATTTCGAGATGGTACATTCCACATTCGAGCCCCGCTCCAGCATGCAGAAACCGGCCAATCGGCCGACGCAAGAGGTTGGTTACATGATCTCTGGCCGATTGGATCTGACCATAGGCTCCAACCAGTTCACGGTGGGGCCGGGTGACAGTTTCCGCATCAGGCATGAATCCTATCAATGGGCCAACCCCTATGATGAGCCCGCCGTGGCCATCTGGGTCATCGCCCCGCCGGTGTACTGATGAGTTTCGAGGCCTGGACCATATTCGCGCTGTTTTGGGTAGTGTTCGTAACTACCCCGGGGCCGAATGCGGTCAATTGTATTTCGAATGGGATGAGCCTGCCGTTTCCAAAGGCGATGCTTAGCGTTCTGGCAATCCTGACGCAGGCCAGCGCGTTTCTGATCCTGTCAGCGCTGGGTGTGACCGCGCTGATCGCGGCCTCTCCAACCGGGTTCTTCATCGCAAAGCTGGTGGGCGCGGGTTTCCTGATCTGGGTGGGTATTCGTGGCTGGATGAATGCTACGAAACCTGCGCCAGCTTCGGAACGGCCTGCACGTCATGTCTATCTGCACGCGCTGGCCGTGGCGACGATCAACCCCAAAAGCGTGGCGGGATATCTGGCGGCCTTTTCGCAATTCGTGCAGCCCGAGGTGCCGATCTGGCAGCAGATGGGGGTTATCATGCCCACCGCGCTGGTCATCACCACGCTCAGCTATACCGGGTTCACCTTGCTAGGTGCGCTTATGGGCAAGGCGGCACTGGGGGCGGTGTTCAACATCTGGGTGCGCCGGGTCATGGCGACCTGTTTCATCATCTATGGCGTGTTGCTGGGGGCCAGCTCCACGCCCGCAACAAGGGGGTAATGACATGCAAGCCGGTTCCTGCCTGTGCGGTGCGGTCGCGTTCACGATTGACGGAGAGTTGTCGCCGCCCTCGGCCTGCCATTGCGGTCAGTGCCGCAAGCAATCAGGGCATTATTGGTCTTCGACCTCGACCCATCAGGACAACCTCAGCTTCGCTGCCAGCGACACGCTGAACTGGTTCCGTGCCTCGGACATTGCTCGGCGTGGCTTTTGCAACGCCTGCGGTTCGTTCCTGTTTTGGCAGCACAATGACGAAGACACGATTTCGATTTCCATGGGCGCACTGGATGAGCCCACAGGACTGCACCTCGCCCGGCATATCTTTGTCGATGACAAGGGCGATTACTACAACATCACAGACGATCTGCCCCAACGGGCACAGTAACAAGGATCAAGACCAATGAGCGATTTTCCGACAAAAGCCCGCGTGGTTGTTATCGGTGGCGGTGTGGTGGGGGCCTCCTCGCTGTACCATCTGGCCAAGAAAGGCTGGACCGACTGCGTTCTGCTGGAAAAGAACGAGCTGACCGCAGGCTCGACCTGGCACGCGGCGGGTAACGTACCGACCTTCTCGACCTCATGGGCGATCATGAACATGCAGCGGTACTCGACCGAGCTGTATGCGCGGCTGGGTGAAGAAGTCGACTATCCGATGAACTATCATCAGTCCGGCTCGATCCGTTTGGCGCACAGCAAAGAGCGGATGCAGGAGTTTGAGCGTGCCATGTCGATGGGCCTGTACCAGGGCATCCCGATGGAGATGTGGACCCCAGAAGAGGCCAAGGAACGCTATCCCTTCCTTGAAACGCATGATCTTGAGGGCGTGCTGTATGATCCGACCGATGGTGACATTGACCCGGCGCAGTTGACACAGGCGTTGGCCAAGGGTGCCCGTGACATGGGACAAAAGATCATCCGGTTCTGCCCGGCAACCGGCGTGACCCAGCACGACGACGGCACTTGGACCGTACACACTGACAAGGGCGATATCGCCTGTGACTATGTGGTCAACGCTGCTGGGTATTACGCGCAGCGCGTGGGTGAGTGGTTCAAGCCTTACGGTGGCCGCACTGTGCCCGCGATGGTCATGAGCCACCAGTACCTGCTGACCGACGAAATCCCCGAGGTTGAAGAATGGTCCAAGGAAAACGGCGGCAAGAAGCTGCCGCTGCTGCGCGACGTAGATATCTCGTACTACCTGCGGCAAGAGAAGCACGGCTTCAACCTTGGCCCGTATGAGCCCAACTGCAAGGGCCACTGGATGAGCGAAGACGACCCGATGCCCGAGGATTTCTCGTTCCAGCTTTGGAATGACGATCTGGATCGGATTGAGGACATCGTCACCGACGCGATGGAGCGGGTGCCGCTGATGGCAACCTCGGGCGTTGGTCGCGTGATCAACGGCCCGATTCCTTACGCGCCGGACGGTCTGCCACTGATTGGCCCAATGCCGGGCGTCAAAAACGCGTTCGAGGCGCACACCTTTACCTTCGGCATCGCGCAAGGCGGTGGTGCAGGCAAAGTGCTGGCCGAATGGATTGTCGATGGTCACACCGAGTGGGATATGTGGGCCGTCGATCCGCGCCGCTATACCGATTACACCGATCAGGATTACTGCAACCAGAAAGGGCTTGAGGTCTATGGCAACGAATACGCCATGCACTATCCCCAACACGAATGGCCGGCCGCACGCGACAAGAAACTGTCGCCGGTCCACGCCAAGGTGAAGGAACTGGGCGGCGTCATGGGAGTATATAACGGTTGGGAACGGGCCAACTGGTTCGCACAACCCGGCGATGACACCTCGCTTGAAGCCACCCATACCTGGGGCCGCTCGGGCCCGTGGGAGCAGCGCGTCAAAGAAGAATGCGAGGCTGTACGCGACCATTGCGGTGTGTTGGATCTGCCGGGCTTTTCGCGCTTTATGGTCAAAGGCGAGGGCGCGGCCGAGGCGTTGCGCGGGCTGGTCGCGGGTGGTTTGCCCAAGGTCGGCCGCATCAATCTGGTTTATATCTCGGACGATCGGGGCCGGATTCTGACCGAGATGTCCTGCCTGCGTTTGGGCGAGGATGAGTTCGTCATGATAACGGCCGCGACGGCGCAATGGCATGACCGCGATATTCTGGTGAATGCGATGCCTGCTGGTGTTTCGGTCGAGGATGTCACCACCACACGCGATACACTGATCGTCACCGGACCGAAATCGCGGGATATCCTGTCGGGTTTGACGGATGCCGATCTGACCACAGGTTGGCTGACCCACCAAGCGGCCACCGTCGCCGGGCAACCTGCCTATTTGATCCGCGTGTCCTTTGCCGGCGAGCTGGGCTGGGAAGTGCATGCCCTGAACGAGCATATGCCTGCGATCTATGACGCGATCATTGATGCCGGGGCCAAGCCGTTTGGTATGTATGCCTTGAATTCGCTGCGGATCGAAAAGGGATATCGCGCCTGGAAAGGCGACCTGTCGACCGACTATTCGCTGCTGGAAGGTGGACTGGGGCGGTTCGTCAAGCTGGACAAGCCGCAGGACTTCCCCGGCAAGGCCGCGATCCAGAACGAAAAACAGCAGGGCGTGAAGAAATCCTTTGTCACCCTGACTGTGGACGCAGGCGATTGCGACGCACCCTACATGTCTTGCATTTGGCAGAATGGTGAGATCGTTGGCGAAACCACCTCGGGCGCATGGGGCTACCGTGTTGGCAAATCCATTGCGCTGGGCATGATCAAGGCCGAGCTTGCCAACCCCGGCACCGAACTTGAGGTCGAAATTTACGGCCGGAAATGCCGCGCCGTGGTAGAAGAGGATCAACCGCTGTGGGATCCTCAGAACGAGCGGCTGCGCGCCTAACCCCTGTCGGAGGAGCCATGAGCAAGCGATATTCCAAATTGGGGCCCGGTGAGGGTCCCAACTATGACTGGGAAAACGACCATACGTTCGTAAAGGTTTCGGCCCGGGATACGAATGGCGCCTATACGCTCATGGAAGACAATCTGAAGGCCAGCTTCGCGCTTGGCCTTCATCGCCACGATACCCATGCCGAGTCCTTCTATTTCTTGGAAGGTGCAGTGGATTTCTATGTCGACGGTGACTGGCATCGATGCGGTCCGGGTACCACGATGCATGTCCCGCCAGGGGTTCCGCATGCTTGTCGCGTGGCCGATGGGGCACCGGCGCGGATGCTGATGATTTTTCAGCCTTCGGGGTTTGACGGTTTCCTTGCAGAACTTTCGACTATGACCAACGCCGATTTCGCTGATGAGGCTAAGATGGCAGCACTAAACGCCCGCTATGACATCATCCCGATGGGTCCCGTTCCGTCGCATCCAGACGATCAGGCATAAAGGCAGTATCTGATGACGACACCCACAGTCATGTCCGGCGTTTATCTGACCCAACACGGCGGACCCGAGGCGTTGGAATGGCGCGACGACCTTCCGGTACCGCAACCGGGTCCGGGGCAGGCGCTGGTTCGGGTGTTGGCCGCAGGAGTGAACAACACGGATATCAATACGCGGGTCGGCTGGTATTCCTCGGATGTGACAGGCGCGACGGATTCTGTTGATCAGGACGTCGATGCCGGAGGTTGGGGCGGTGCGCTGCAGTTTCCACGCATTCAGGGTGGTGATCTGTGTGGTGTCGTTGAACAAGTGGGTTCAGGGGTGGCGTTCCAACCGGGCCAACGCGTGACATGCCCGATCAACCTGCCACGCCCCAGACCCGGTCACCCGACCGGTTTCGTTGCGCTGGGCTCGGAGTTGGACGGCGCATTTGCGCAATACTGTCTGGTTGAGGCGGATGATCTGTATGACGTCAGCGCCTCGCCCCTGTCTGACGTGGAAATCGCCGCCATCCCCTGCGCTTTTGGCACGGCCGAGAACCTGCTGGCCCGCGCAGGTGTGACCTCGGGGCAAAAAGTGCTGATCACCGGCGCGTCAGGTGGCGTCGGTCTGGCGGCCGTACAGCTGGCGGTGTTGCGGGGGGCAACCGTCTGGGGCGTGACCAGCCCGTCCAAGGCCGAAGTGGTCAAATTGCAGGGCGCCGCAGATACGTTCGACCGTGATGCGGCACTGCCAGCCGATATGTTCGACGTGGTGATCGACGTTGTGGGCGGCCCGGCATGGCCCGGCCTGATCCTGGCGTTGAAACCGGGTGGCCACTACGCGGTTTCAGGTGCCATCGCCGGCCCGATCGTAAAGGCCGACCTGCGAGATATCTATTTGCGCGACATCACCATTCACGGCTGTACGCATCAGGCGTTCGAGGTGTTCGGACGGCTGGTTGAGATGATCAATGGCGGGCGCATCATGCCCTTGATCGCAAAGACTTATCCGCTAAAGGACATCGCAACCGCGCAGGCTGATTTTCAATCCAAGGCGTTTGCGGGCAAACTTGTGCTGATTCCCTGAATAGGATGAGATATGGCGGATATCACTCTTCTGGATGGCTCAATCGGACAGGAACTGGTCAAGCGCAGCGGGGACCGGGCCACGCCACTGTGGTCGACGCGGGTGATGATCGACTATCCCGAACTGGTGGGTGACGTACATGACGACTACTTTCGTCGTGGTGCGACTGTCGCCACCACAAACACCTATGCCGTCCACCGCTCGCGTCTGGTGCGGGTGGGGATGGAGGATCAGGTCGCAAACCTGATCGACACTGCCCTGACCCAGGCAGAACGAGCATGTGCAGGAACCAGAGGGCGGATTGCCGGATCGCTAGGGCCGCTATTGGCTTCGTACCGACCCGACCTGAACCCTGACCCGACAGATGCAGCGAATAAGTTTCGGGAGCTAGTGTCGCTGATGACCACGCGCGTCGATCTTTTCCTGATTGAAACGGTGTGTTCGGTGCGGGAAGCCCAAGGCGCTTTGCGCGGGACAGAGGGCTGCGGCAAACCTGTCTGGCTGGGGCTGTCGGTGATGGATGAGGACGGAACCCGCCTACGCTCGGGCGAGCTGTTGAGGGATATCGAACCGGTTGTGGCACGCTTTGCGCCCGACGCCATCTTGATCAACTGTTCGCGTCCCGAGGCGATTCCCGCGGCGCTGCCGATCATTGCGCAGATTGGCCGCCCGTTCGGGGCCTATGCCAATGGGTTCACCGGAATATCAGAAGGATTTCTGAAAGACGCACCCACAGTCGATGCATTGGAACAACGTCAGGATCTTGGACCTGATGCCTATGCCGATCACGCCATGGCCTGGGTGGCGCAGGGGGCGACGATTGTGGGTGGCTGTTGCGAAGTTGGCCCGGATCACATCGAAACGCTGGCCGGCCGGCTGCGCGCAGCCGGCCACCGGATTGTCTGAGGAAAAGGCGATGCGGACACGTTCGGACAACTTACCGCAGACACAGCAGCACTTCGATATCCTGGTGGCACCCGGCTATGTGTTGTTGGAACTGGCCTCGCTGGTTGAAGTTCTGCGACTGGCCAACCGCGTGTGCCCAACGCCTCCGTTCTCCTATGCCTACCGGTCACTGAAAGGGGGCCCGATATCCAGCAGCAGTGAAGCGATGGTTCAGACCGATCCCGTTCCGGCGCAGCCCAAGGCGGATTACCTGTTCGTGATCGGCAATTCTGACCCGGATCACCCTGACCTTTCACTGGGGCGCGTCGTGTCGAGTTATACGTTCCGCGGGGCCAAGGTGTTCCTTCTGGCCGAGGCCGCCAGCCGCTATATCAACGAACACGGCACGGGCGACATGGCGACCCATTGGGAGAACGCCTCGTTCCTGCGTGAGCGCGGCGCCCGGTTCGAGGCCAAGCTGTCCATTGCCACCGAACAGGGCGCGGTGGTGACCTGTGCCGGGATGGAGGCGACAACAGATGTGGCGCTGGCGGTGATCGGTCGCCATATCTCGGGACCTGCCAAGATGACGGTGGCCGATATCATGCTGCATGAAAACATCCGCGATTTTTCATCAATGCAGCCGTTTTCCGGGGCGAAACTGACCGCGACGGGCGACGCCAGACTGGATCAGTGCATCAAGCTGATGCAGGCCAACATTGAAGACCCGATGCCAATCCATCAGATCGTCGAGTCGCTGCACCTGTCGAACCGGTCGCTAGAGCGGAAGTTCAAAACCTTTTTCGGTACCACGCCCAATGGATTCTATCGTGAAATGCGACTGGCCAAGGCCAATAACCTGCTGCTGAACACCACAATGAGCGTTCGTGAAATCGGGCTTGCCTGCGGATTTCCCAACGGTTTTTCCTCGGTCTACAAAAGCTTCTTTGGGGTTACGCCCTTTGTTGTAAGGCGGGAAAAACGGGCCGCGATACAACGGTGAAAATCGCCAATACAGTGACGGTTTTGGCGCATTTATTGTCGATCTTCCGTGGCATTTTGGCGCAAACCTGACACATCGGAGATTCTCAGGATGGTTGATCTTCCCAGCAAGGCCAAAGTGGTCATCATCGGCGGCGGCGTCATCGGATGCTCTGTCGCATATCATTTGACCAAGAAGGGCTGGAATGACGTTGTGCTGCTGGAGCGCAAGCAACTGACCAGCGGCACCACATGGCATGCCGCCGGTCTGATCGCGCAGCTGCGCGCCACGGCGAACATGACCAAGTTGGCGAAATACAGTCAGGAGCTTTACGGCTCGCTTGAGGAAGAGACCGGTGTGGCCACCGGTTTCAAACGCTGCGGGTCGATCACTGTGGCGTTGACCGAAGAGCGCAAGGAAGAAATCTATCGCCAGGCCGCCATGGCTCGCGCTTTTGGGGTGGAAGTCGAAGAGATTTCCAACGAACGCGTTCAGGAACTTTATCCGCATATCAACCTCGAAGGTGTGACGGGCGCGGTTTACCTGCCGCTGGACGGGCAGGGCGATCCGGCGAACATTGCGCTGGCTTTGGCCAAGGGCGCACGCCAACGCGGTGCGGTTGTCAAAGAGCGGGTGAAGGTTGCCGATATCGTCAAACAGGGACGCAAGGTGACCGGTGTCGATTGGGTTGCGGATGACGGCAGTGCCTCGGGTCATATCGAATGTGACATGGTGGTGAACTGTGCGGGAATGTGGGGGCATGAGGTCGGTCGCATGGCGGGCGTCAATGTCCCGCTGCACGCGTGCGAACACTTCTATATCGTCACCGAGAGTATTGACGGGTTGACCCAGTTGCCGGTGCTGCGGGTGCCGGATGAATGCGCCTATTACAAGGAAGACGCAGGAAAAATCCTGCTAGGGGCCTTTGAGCCCAACGCCAAGCCATGGGCGATGAACGGCATCCCTGACACGTTCGAGTTTGACCAGCTGCCTGAAGATTTCGATCACTTCGAACCGATCCTCGAAGCTGCCTGTGAACGGATGCCGATGTTGGCCGAGGCCGGTATCCATACCTTCTTTAACGGACCGGAGTCTTTTACACCCGATGATGCATACCATCTGGGCCTCGCGCCCGAGATGGACAATGTCTGGGTTGCCGCGGGGTTCAACTCGATCGGTATCCAGTCCGCCGGTGGCGCGGGTATGGCGCTGGCTGAATGGATGGATACGGGCGAGAAGCCGTTTGATCTGGGCGATGTGGACATCAGCCGGATGCAACCTTTCCAGGGCAATAAGCAGTATCTGTTTGAACGCTCTAAGGAAACGCTGGGCCTGCTTTATGCCGACCACTATCCCTATCGCCAGAAAGCCTCCGCGAGGGGTGTGCGGCGGACCCCGTTCCACCATCATCTGCTGGAAAAGGGCGCCGTGATGGGCGAATTGGCTGGTTGGGAGCGCGCCAACTGGTTTGCCAATGAAGGGCAAGAGCGAGAATACCATTACAGCTGGAAGCGCCAGAACTGGTTCGAGAACTCGGCCACCGAACACCACGCCGTGCGTGAGAATGTGGGCATGTACGATATGTCCTCGTTCGGTAAAATCCGCGTCGAAGGACCGGATGCTGAGAAATTCATGAACTATGTCGGCGGCGGCGACTATTCGGTGCCGAATGGCAAGATCGTCTATACTCAGTTTTTGAACCGCACCGGCGGGATTGAGGCGGACGTGACCGTCACCCGGTTGACGGAAACTTCCTATCTGGTGGTCACTCCGGCGGCGACCCGTCTGGCGGACCAGACCTGGATGATGCGTCACACAGGCAACTTCAACGTAGTCATCACCGATGTCACCGCGGGCGAGGGCGTTCTGGCCGTTATGGGCCCGAATGCGCGCGCGCTGCTTGAAAAGGTCTCGCCAAGCGACTTCTCGAACGCAATCAACCCGTTTGGCACCGCGCAAGAGATTGAGATCGGGATGGGTCTGGCCCGCGCGCATCGCGTGACCTATGTGGGTGAGCTTGGTTGGGAAATCTATGTTTCATCCGACATGGCAGGGCACGTGTTTGAAACCCTGCATGAGGCCGGGCAGGACATGGGTCTGAAACTGTGTGGCATGCATATGATGGACAGTTGCCGGATCGAGAAGGGCTTCCGCCATTTCGGCCATGACATCACCTGTGAGGATCACGTGGTCGATGCGGGCCTGGGCTTTGCCGTGAAGGTCGACAAGGGCAGCGACTTTATCGGCCGCGAGGCGGTGATTGCGCGCAAGGAAAACGGGCCCAAAAATCGCCTGGTGCAGTTCAAACTGACCGACGCCGAACCGCTGCTGTTCCACAACGAACCGATTATCCGGGATGGCGAATATGTGGGCTATCTGAGTTCAGGCAACTATGGCCACACGCTGGGCGGTGCAATTGGTCTGGGCTATGTCCCGTGTGAGGGTGAGAAGGCAGCAGATGTGCTGGCTTCGACTTATGAGATCGACGTGTGCGGCGTGAAGGTCCAGGCAGAGGCATCGCTAAAGCCGATGTATGACCCGAAATCCGAACGCGTTAAAGTGTAATCAAAGTGTCGGGGCGCTGTAGCGCCCCGGCTCTTATTTGCGAGTAACACAATTGGCGGTGTGACGTATCAAATATCCTTATGACCGTCTTCACAGATTTGGCGGTTTCCAAGCCTGTCTGAATTGCCGTAGAGAAACACGGTATCAGCCGGAGACCCGCCGTGGCAGACGCCCCCCTACCATCGAACAATGCAGACACGCCCAAAGGGCTTGCGCTGGCTGTGACGGCCTATGTCCTGTGGGGATTTTTGCCCCTGTATATGAAGGCACTGTCGCACGTTGGCCCGGTTGAGATTGTTGCGCATCGCGTCATCTGGTCGGTGCCTGTGGCCGGGTTGTTGCTTGTGGCGCTGGGGCGTACGCGGGATCTGAAGGCGGCGCTGGTAAACCCAAAGATGTTAGGGATGGCTTGCCTGACGGCAGCGCTGATCTCGGTGAATTGGGCAATCTATGTCTGGTCGATTGCCAATGACCGGGCTTTGGATGCAGCGCTGGGATATTACATCAACCCGTTGTTCAGCATTGCGCTGGGCGCGGTTCTGCTGCGCGAGCCGTTGACGAAAACGCAGCTGATGGCAGTGGCGATTGCGGCCCTTGGAGTGCTGACTTTGATCATCGAGGCTGGTAGCCTGCCGTGGCCAGCACTGGGGTTGATGGTAACGTGGGGATTTTATGCCTTTTTCAAGCGGTCACTGCCCATTGGCCCCAACCAAGGCTTTTTGCTTGAGGTCCTGATCCTGCTGATCCCGGCGTTGATGTACGTCACGTGGTTGGGTGTGAAAGGTACTGGCAATTTTGGGGTGGGTGCATCGGACACCTTGCTGCTGGCTGCGGCAGGGGTGGTGACGGCGGTGCCCCTGCTGGTTTATGCCAATGGGGCCAAGCTGGTACGGTTGTCGACCATGGGTATTCTGCAATACATCGCTCCGACCATGATTTTCATCACCGCCATTACCGTGTTTGGTGAACAGATTGACCGAGGACGCCTGATTGCATTTCCTCTGATCTGGACGGCTCTGGTTGTGTATTCGATTCCGATGATCCGGCAGATGCGGGCTCAGGCTTGACGTAGAAGACGGGCCGCCTCTTCGGCCCAGATCGCATAGGTTTTTGGACTTGGGTGATATCCGTCCAGCGCGACCAGTGCCGGATCGTCGGCCAGATCCATCGCCAGATACCGCGCCTGCGCGAAGCTGGCCGCAACATGCCGTAGGCCCTGATCCAACCGTCTTGCCTGATGGCCTAAGACCCAGGCCAGCGGCTGCGGCAGGGCCGGGAACCGGTTCATCTGCGGTACCGCTGTGACGGCCAATCGTTTTACGCCCAGAGGGCCGGTCAAATGCTTCAACAATTGGGTCTGGCGGTCCACGAAGCGCTTGTACGTCACGCCGCGCGTCACGTCATTTACACCGAGCGCTGTCACTGCCATGTCGAACTGGCCGCTCAGGCCGCGCAATCGGTCAATCGTATCCTGAGTTGTGTGTCCAGTGGTGGCCTCAAGCCGCCATTCGACCGTGTAGTGACTGGCCAGTCGGGACACGAGATGCCCGGACAGCGCTTGCGCCTGTGTCCCCGCACCGACCCCGGCGGCCGAGCTGTCGCCCGTGATAAGCAACCGCAACCGGGGTCCACGCCCTTCGCGCCCTTCGCGCGGGCCAATTGGTTCCGGCAGCAATTGGGCGTTGCGGCGCACCGACAGGCCCTGCATCGCCAGAACCGGCAGTAAGGGCACGCGCAACAGCTGATCCGGGGCAAAAGGCATGGTCAGTTGAGCGCGTCCTTGAATTCTAGGAACCGCGCATCGGTCATAATCCGCGCCATCATCGCCTCGCGCAGGGCACCGATGGTTTTGTGGGGGCGCATGACGACCTCGAATTCCTGGATCAGTCCATCATCGTTCAGGGTGATCAGATCGACACCCACCGCATCCAGGTCACCGACCTTGCACTGAAACTCCAACGCCCAGTCCTTGCCCGCACCCAGCACACGGCGATAGCGGAAGTCCGAGAACACTTGCCCCACGTGCCCCAGTACCGCCGCCACCGGTGCGCGCCCTGTCCAGGTACTGTAATAGGTGGGCGGTGAAAACCGCACATCCTCGGCCAGCAACTCGTGGATCAGGCTTTCATCGCCCTTGGCCACCACTTCTTGCATGTGTTTGATCGTAGGATGCATGGTCTCTCCTTCCGTATTGGAGCGAGAGTTGCTGAACCGTTCCGTTCAGGCAAGCGCGACGTTGCGGGAGGTCGCGCGCTGCGATAGGCAGGCGCGCATGAGCGAGACCTATGATCCCCCGATGACCCCCTTGGACGTGTTGCACGAGGATGCGCAGCTAATTGTGGTGAACAAGCCCTCGGGCTTATTGTCCGTGCCGGGGCGGGGCGAGCATCTGGCCGATTGCTTGCTGACGCGGGTTCAGGCGACGTTTCCGCAAGCGCTGTTGGTGCATCGGCTGGATCGGGACACTTCTGGCGTCATGGTCTTTGCTCAGACACCCCACGCTCAGCGGCATCTGAGCATGCAGTTCGAAAATCGTCAGACCCGCAAGACCTATGTGGCGCGCGTCTGGGGGCGGGTCGAGGACAAGACTGGAACCGTCGATCTGCCGCTGATCGTGGACTGGCCCAACCGCCCGCTTCAGATGGTGTGTCATGAGACCGGCAAAGCGGCCGTCACCGACTGGCGCGTGGTCAAGCATGAAGGCGAAACAACCCGCATGCGGCTGTTTCCAAAGACCGGCCGGTCGCACCAACTTCGGGTACATATGCAGGCGCTGGGTCACCCGATCCTGGGTGACCCGTTCTATGCCGAAGATGCGGCGCGGCAATTCCCGCGCCTGATGCTGCATTCCGAAGAGCTACGCCTGAAAAGCCCCGAAGGCGGGGTTGCAATGAAGTTTCGCGCCAAGGCGGATTTCTGATCTTAAGCCGTGCTGGTCCAGAACAGTTTCAGATTGCCCAGTGAAAACCGCTTCGCTCGTTTCTTAGGGACGCAAGGTCGGCGAGCGGCCATGATTTCGCGTTCGATTTCAAAGGCACGTAGGGTGTGATCCTGCGCCCAGCGGTCCAATTTCAGGGTCATCATCACGTGATTGTCGCGGCTTGGCATGGGAATTCTCCTTTCAACTGATCCCAAGTCTGGCCCATCACTCCTGACACCACCCTGTCAGGGGGGTGTGCTAGTGTGTCAGCAGATCAATCGGAGACCCCCATGCGCCGTTCGACACGCCTGTTTGAAATCATCCAGATTTTGCGTTCAGCCGAAACGCCGGTGACGGCCGAGATGTTGGCAGAAAAGCTGGAGGTGTCCGCGCGCACCGTCTATCGCGACATTGCGGCCCTTCAGGCGCAACGTACACCGATCGAGGGAGAGGCTGGTGTCGGCTATCTGATGCGGCGCGGCTATGACCTGCCACCGCTGAATTTCGATGCCGAAGAGGTCGAGGCCCTGTGGGTCGGCCTGTCGATGCTGGCGCGGACCGGGGATAGCACGCTGCAGCAGGCCGCCGACCGTGTGTGCCGCAAGATCGAGGCGTTGCGCGTGCCGACAGACTGGTTGCAGGTTGCCCCATGGGGCGCGCCGATGGACGATCCTGAAAAGGGTTGCGTACCGGTTGTGAACTATCGCGAGGCCATACGGAACGAGCGCAAAATCCGCATCACTTATGTCAACGCCAACGAAGATCGGACCGAACGGATCGTCCGGCCCGTTGCGCTGATCTATCATATCGAGTGCACCATGCTGGCCGCGTGGTGCGAGTTGCGGAACGGGTTCCGCCACTTCCGTACCGACCGTATCTGGGCCTGCGAGTTGATTGACGATCACTTTTGCGGGCAGGGTGAGCCGTTGCGCGCGATCTGGCAGGAACAGAATCACTGGGATGTCCCCACAGGTACGTCGTAATTGGCAGGTATTTGCCGATTTCACTTGATTGTTGCTTGAGCCCACCTGCGGGCAACGCGATATACTGCGCCAAACAATACGCGCCCGAAGAACGGGCGCCGGAGCAGAAGGTGATATCATGACGATTTCCAAATTTGTTTTGTCTGCCGGGCTATCCTCGGCTCTGGTCTTGGCGGCCTGTACGGACCCTGGCACGCTGAACCTGCCATCCGACCCCAATCAGAACACCAGACAAGGTGCGATTCTTGGTGGTCTGGTCGGGGCCGGAGTTGGCGCCATTGCAAACGACTCGGATCCGCTGTTGGGCGCGCTGGCAGGTGGTGCCATCGGTGCTGCAGGTGGTGGTCTGGTCGGCAACCAACTGGACAAGCAGGCGGCGGAACTGCGTCAGCAGCTGGCCAATCAGGGCATCACCGTCACCAATGCCGGAGATCGCCTGATCGTCACCGTGCCGAATGATATCAGCTTTGACACTGACAGCGCGACCGTGCGCCCGGCGCTGCGCGCCGATCTGGTGCGGGTAGGGCAGAACCTGACGCGGTATCCGAACTCGAACATTCAGGTCATCGGCCATACCGACAGCGATGGCGAGGCGTCCTATAATCAGGCCCTGTCCGAACGCCGTGCACGGTCCGTGGCAGATATTCTGCAGGCCAATGGGGTGAGCAGCGCCCGTCTCACGACTATCGGGCTGGGGGAAAACCGCCCCGCTGCGTCGAACCTGACGCCCGAAGGCAAGGCCCGCAACCGCCGGGTTGATATCGAGATTGTCCCCAGCGGCCAAACCTGACGAAACGGGGCACCTGCGGGTGCCCCTTTTTCGCACATTGACTGCGCGTCACATGGGCTTTGGTGCGCGCGTGCTTTGGGCTAGCTATTGGGAAACCCAAACCGGAGTTCCCCAATGTCCGCACCAATCCTTCTGAGCCTGTCCGGTTCGCTGCGTCAAAGCGCCACCAACCGCAAACTTCTACGCGAGGCGGCGCGGCTGTTCGACCCCGGCACCCATATCGAAGCCGACCTGAACCTGCCGCTCTATGATGGCGATCTGGAGGATGGTGAAGGCATTCCCGCGCCTGTTCAAACTCTGGCCGATCAGATCGCGCAGGCGCATGCGGTGATCATTTCCACACCCGAATACAACAAAGGCCCGTCAGGCGTGCTGAAAAACGCGTTGGACTGGGTCAGCCGAACCAAGGGCCGCCCCTGGGCTGACAAGCCGGTCGCTGTGATGTCGGCGGCGGCGGGTCGTGCCGGGGGTGAGCGCGCGCAGATGGTGTTGCGTGGCTATATGGTGCCGTTCCAGCCGCGCATCCTGCAAGGGCCCGAGATCCATCTGGCCAACAGCTCTAACGAGTTTGATGAACATGGAAAACTGACCAGCGACCGCTATGAAAGCAGCTTGCGAACCCTGATGGAGAAGCTGCGGGCCGAGGCGGGGTTCTAACGCTTGTTCACACAGGTCGGGCTGCCTAATCTACGGCCATGGCAGAGGAAATTCAGACCGATGTGATTGACCCGGCCCGCGCCGCCGCGTTGCAGGTGGCGCTGGGGCAGGAGGGAAGGGTGACCGACGGAACGCCGCTGCCGCCGTTTTTCCATCAGCTCTATTTCTGGTCGCCTCGCCCGCCGTCCGAATTGGGTCGTGATGGTCACCCCAAGGTTGGCGGGCTGATCCCCGATATGGGGTTGCCGCGCCGGATGTGGGCTGGGGGACGCTTGGAATTCAACTCGCCCTTGATCGCGGGCCGTAGTGCCAAACGTCGGTCGACCTGCGACAGTGCAACCTCGAAAAACGGGCGCAGCGGGCCGCTCGGTTTTGTCACTTTGCGGCATGAAATCTGGCAGGGGGATACCCATTGTCTGACCGAATGGCAGAATCTGGTGTACCGTCAGGACCCTTCGCCAGGTCAGGTCAAGCCCGCCCCACCCACGGCGCGCACCGATGAAACCGACCGGCACGAGGTCACGTTCGATTCCACCTTGCTGTTTCGCTATTCGGCGCTGACCTTCAATGGCCACCGCATCCATTACGATCTGGATTATGCCCGCAATGTCGAAGGTTATGCCGGGCTGGTCGTGCATGGCCCGCTGCTGGCGCAGCTGCTGATGTTGTTTGCCGAAGAATTGATGGGGCCTTTGGCGCGGTTCTCATTCCGTGCAACCGCGCCGTTGATGCATTTTGAAACCGCGACCTTGTGCCGGGAAGGGCAAACCCTGTGGGTGAGCGGCCCCGATGGGCGGCAATGTATGATCGCCGAAGCTGTTGCCCGGTCAGAGTGAGGCTTCGGGCAGGAAATCGTCGGGGATGTTATCGCGTCCGTCCAGAACCAGATCGGCCATGGCCTCGGCCACTTTGGGTGCCATGCCAAAGCCGATCTTGAAGCCTCCATTGGCAATGAACTGCCCCTGATGTAGCGGGTGTTCCCCCAGCAAAGGTGCACGACTTTTGCTGCGGGGGCGCACACCGGCCCAGCGGTCGATGACCTCTGCCCCATGCAATACAGGCACCGCGCGGGTGGCGCGATCCAGCACATCATCCAGCGCGGCATCCGTACTGGCCGGGTCATCATATTCGCGTTCCGAGGTCGAGCCGATCGCCAGTGTGCCATCCGCATGGGGGACGATATGGATCGCATCCGCAAACAGCTGTGGCACTTCCCCAGCATCGAACCGCAACAGCGCAGCCTGTCCCTTGACGCCATTGCCGACTGTTTTGCCGAAGGCTTGGCTAAGTTCCAGTAATCCGGCCAGACCAGTGGCATGGACAACCTGCCCCTTGTTCGGCGCGTCTGTCACCACCTCGACACCCATCACCGCAAGCGCAGAAACCAGCGCAGCGCAGGCGCGGCGGGGGTGCATCCGGGCACTTAGCGTATCGTGGATCACGAAACCGGTTGGGCTGGGTGGGCACCATGACCCAAGCGTATCAGTCGCAACAACACGCCATTCGGCTTGACCCTGCCACAGCTTGTCCGCCGTAACCGCGCGGGCATGGGCAAGCTCCAATGTGCGGGCGTCAGTGACGGGCTGCAACCGGCCCAGACGCGCATACCCGGCGGAAACCCCGCCGGTGGCTTCGACCTGTTTCCAGAAGGGTTCGGCCAGGATCAGGCTGTCGAATTGAAAGGCCTTCTTGGCGTTCCAGTTTTCAGGCACATGCGGGGCCAACGCGCCGACCAAACCACCGCTGGAGCCTGATCCGGGTCCGAACGGATCGACAACCTGCACCTTGGCGCCGCGCCGGGCGCAGGTCCAGGCAATGGACAGGCCAAAGATGCCCGCGCCGCGCACCGTTACATCGACCATTGCCATTCCCCTTATCCTTGTTCAGTGTCGCGCCGCTTAGCTACAGGATTCCCCGATGGCAGACCAGCGCGCCGAACTGACATGGACCGAGGATCAGATCCCGGTCTCGGACCGTTTCGACGATCCTTATTATTCGTTGCAGAACGGGTTGGAGGAAACGCGGCATGTCTTTCTGGCGGGTAATGATCTGCCCGCGCGATTTGCGCCGGGGTTTCGTATCGCCGAGCTGGGTTTTGGCACGGGTCTAAACATGCTGACTGTGTGGTCCGAATGGGAGAAATCTGGCCAAACCACGCCCCTGACCTTCACCAGTTTCGAAGCCTTTCCGATGACGCCCGAGGACATGTCCCGCGCAATGGCATCGTTCCCCGAATTGACACCGTGGAGCGACCGTTTTCTGGCGCAGTGGCAGAGTGGCGGGTGCGATCTGGGGACCCTGCGCCTTGAAGTGATCGAGGGCGACGCTCGTCAGACATTGCCTGACTGGGCTGGTCGGGCAGATGCATGGTTTCTGGACGGGTTTTCCCCGGCAAAGAACCCTGAATTGTGGGGGGCTGATCTGATGCAGCAGGTGGCGGATCATACGGCAGCCGAGGGCACGGCAGCCACCTACACTGCCGCCGGATTTGTGCGGCGCGGGCTGGAAGAGGCGGGCTTTACCGTCGCCCGAACCCCCGGCTATGGCCGCAAGCGCCATATGACCCGGGCGCGCAAGCCATGACGCAGCAGAATAACGTGCGGGCCGGAATTGGCCTGATGATCGCGGCCACCATCGTGTTTGCCTTGCAGGATGGTATCTCGCGCCATCTGGCCGGGACCTACAACACCTACATGGTTGTGATGATCCGCTACTGGTTCTTCGCCGCGTTTGTCATTGCGCTGGCAGCGCGCGCGCCGGGCGGGTTACGGGCCGCAGCGCAGACGAGCCAGCTTGGGCTACAGGTGTTTCGTGGCGTCTTGCTGGCGGCAGAGATTTGCGTGGCCGTGTTTGCGTTCACCGTTCTTGGCCTGATCGACACGATGGCTGTGTTTATCTGTTATCCATTGCTGGTCGCAGCCTTAAGCGGACCGGTGCTTGGTGAGAAAGTAGGTTGGAGACGCTGGTCCGCTATTGGTGTCGGTTGCATCGGAGTGCTGATTATCCTGCAACCCGGGGTCGGGGTGTTCAACCCGTGGGCCATCGTTCCGCTCATATCCGCGCTGATGTTTGCACTCTATGGTCTACTGACCCGGTTCGCTGCCCGTAAGGACAACGCGGCCACCAGCTTTTTCTGGACCGGAATTGCGGGTGCTGTTGCGATGACTTCGGTGGGAATGTGGTTCTGGGAGCCGATGGCCCGCCCGGACTGGGTCTGGATGGCGGTGTTGTGTGTCAGCGGCGTGTTAGGCCACTGGTTGCTGATCAAATGCTATGAGATGGCCGAGGCCAGCGCGGTGCAGCCCTTTGCCTATTTCCACCTGGTCTGGGGTACGATTTTGGGCATCACGGTCTTTGGCGAGGCGCTGCGGCCAGAGGTCGTTCTGGGCGCAGCTTTGGTCGTGGCAGCTGGTCTTTTCACGCTATGGCGCGAACGCCGCCAAGGTTGAGCCAACCAATTCCTGCGAGAAGGGAATCGGCAGAGCGGGCTGACCCAGGCGCGCACGATAGACTGGCAGGCTTTCGGCCACACGCATCACGTAGTTGCGCGTCTCGCTGAACGGGATCGTCTCGATCCAATCGACCACGTCAGTCTCACCGGCGCGGGGATCGCCATATCGATCCATCCACGATATCGGACGGCGCGGCCCGGCATTATAGCCTGCGGCCATCATCACCACATTGCCGTTGAAATCCTCTGCCAGCCCGGACAGGTAATTGGCGCCCAGCTTGGCGTTGTATTGCCAGTCCGAGGTCAGCTTGATTGTCTTGTGACCGCTGAGAATTCCCAGCTCCTTAGCTACCAGTTGCGCCGTGGCCGGCATCACCTGCATCAGCCCGCGCGCGCCCGCGCCGCTGATCACCACCGGGTCGAACTCGCTTTCGCGGCGGGCGATGGCCAAGGTCATCTCTTTCGCCATGGGCAAGCCCATATCGGCCACCGGATGCACCGGGTAATAGGCGGCGGGCAGAACAACGCCTGTTTTCGCCGCCCGTTTGGCGATCATCACCGCCAGATGCGGCTCCTTGAGTTCGATCACCAGATCGCCCAATTGCGTCGCCTGCACCTGATCCAGTTCTTCTACCAGATGGGTTAGGAAGCGTTCGGACAGGTTGTCTTCGCCCGCACGCAACAGCAGCAGCCCGGCTTCCAACACGCTGGAGTCGGCAAACTCGGCCTGTTTCCAATGCGGCGCGCGGCGAGGGTTGGCCAATTCGCTGTCAAACGGTCGTCCAATGCGTTCAGCCGCCAACAGGCCATAGAACGACGTCTGGTAATCCGCACCCATCGCATAAGCTTCATAGGCTTTGTCGGCATCGCCTTGCGCGCTATAGGCCCGACCTAGCCAGTATCCGCCGCGCCCTTTTGAGATCGGAGACTGCACCGCGCCTGAAAAGTTCTGGAAATGCCGCACGGCCGTGGCCGGATCGTTCAGCTTGCGCAGGGCCAAGAACCCCGCCAGCCATTCCAGATCGGCATAGGCATAGCCCATTTCCGGCGTCATGTGATGGTTCGCAGCGATCTGATAGGCGCGATTCACGTCGCCATTGCGCATCTCAAGCCGGGCCAGACGGCGGCGGCCCTCGGCCCATTTGTCAGGTTCACCCAGCGCCTCAGGCCCGGTCGAGCGTGCCAACATCAGGTCAATTGCGCTGTCGTCCAGCTCTTTCCGGTCGCGCCAGACAAAACGGTCAAAGGCCAATCCAGGCGCGTCGGCCAGGGATTTTGGAACGGCTGCAACCTTGCCATCGACGCCGGGCAGGCGTTTTTGCAGGGCAATCCGCGCTTCGGCCAGCTTGCGCTGATCGGCACTGACCAAGGGCAGCATCTGCCCCGCGCTGACCAGATGGTTGTCCCAAAGCATCCGATCCAGCCGCGCCGCGTGGTGGGGTCTCAGCAGCTTGCTGAAATTCTCAAGGTAATTCTTTTGCAGACCCTTACCCATCGGCATGGTGCGCCATGCAGCCACAATGTCAGCCTCGGCATCACCTTCGCGCCCTTTGGCCATCAAGGCGACAGCATAGTTCAGCGCCCCTTCGGCGGTTTGCGGCGGTACGTCGGCGTAGAATTTCAAGACCCGATCGGGATCAGCCCCGCTAAAGACCGGCTCGCTTTTGCGCCGCAGCCAGGCCAGACCCGGCCAATCCGGTCGGCGTTCCAGAAACACCAGCACATCGCCAGAGCTGCCATAGCCTTCGCGCAGCCAGTGCCAGACAATGATATCGCGGCTGACCGACCCCCGATTGCCCGAAACCCGCAGGGCGGCATTCCAGTCGCCCTTACGCATTTCGTTCATCCCGGCCCGCAGATCACCGACCGAGTCGGCCTGCGCTTGCCCAATTGACCCAAGAATCATTGCTATCAAAAGCGCTAGAACGCGTGTCATGCCTTGCATTTCCCAACCAACCAAGGATAGAGCCATTCAGGATAAACCTTGTGCCGACGGTATCAACTCACATCGCCATGATTGTGACGATCCTTGGGCACAAAAAACACAAACTGCACACTAAGGAGCGTGTCATGTTCAAAGGCTCAATGCCAGCCCTCGTCACACCGTTTTCAAACGGCGAGTTGGACCTGAAGACGCTCAAACACTTGGTGGAATGGCAGATTCAGGAAGGCTCGACCGGGCTGGTTCCTGTGGGCACCACCGGTGAAAGCCCGACCCTTAGTCATGAAGAGCATGAAACCGTGGTGGAAGAGGTGGTCAAAGCGGCCGCCGGTCGTGTTCCGGTTATCGCCGGGGCGGGGTCGAATAACACGGTTGAGGCAATCCGCTTTGTGCGATTCGCAGAACGGATCGGCGCCGATGCAGCACTGGTGGTGACGCCGTATTACAACAAGCCGACCCAAAAGGGTCTGGTGGCACATTTCCGTGCGCTGCATGATTGCGCCGATATTCCGATCATCATCTACAACATCCCCGGTCGGTCGGTCGTCGACATGACCCCGGCAACCATGGGTGAACTGGCTGAACTGCCGCGCATCGTGGGCGTCAAGGACGCCACTGGTGATCTGGCGCGCGTCAGCCAGCAGCGTGCGGCCTGTGGGCCCGCGTTCTGCCAGCTGTCCGGCGAAGACGCGACCGCGCTGGGCTTTAACGCGCATGGCGGTGTTGGCTGCATCTCGGTGACCGCGAATGTCGCACCGAAGCTTTGCGCCGAGTTCCAGCAGGCGACGTTGGCAGGCGATTTTGCCAAGGCGCTGGAATATCAGGATCGCCTGATGCCCCTGCACGAGGCGATTTTCCTCGAGCCGGGTCTGGTCGGGGCAAAATACGCGCTTAGCAAACTGGGTCTGTGCAGTGACGAGGTCCGCTCGCCTCTAACACCGCTGGAAAACAGCACCAAGGCCGCCATTGATGCCGCAATGGCCCATGCCGGTCTGATTTGAGCCCGGCCTGACCGGATGTTTTCACCCGGTTGGCAATCCCTTGGAAAAGATGGATTGGCCTGTCAGGTCAAAAAAGAAGGGGGCTTAGAGCCCCCTTTTATTATCGTTTTCCGTAGTACAGTCCAACGACGTGTTCGGCCTGTGCAAAGAATAGCCATCGGGAAATTGCAACGCCGGTCAGATGGGATAGGACGGCGAGCAATGCCAGTATGTGATGGAATGGCAGCATCAACAGGATCAGCGGTACGAAAATGGCCAACGTGAACGAGATGATCCGCAGCTTTTCGGCGTGTTTGCGCCCGACCACGTGGACGAACTCGCGCAGCAGATAGTTGGTGCCGGTATGGGGTGGTTCAAACGCCCGAACCGAACCGCGCCCGCCCAGGCCTGTAGCGGTGCCTAGATCAGTGCCGGATTGGACAAAGGCCTTGTCCCCTTGCCGCCAGTACATCAGTTGCACCGCGCCGGCGATCAACAACAACGGCATCGCCCAAGCAAGTTGCCCGGACAGAAGCGCCCCGCCCGCAAGGCTGAAGCTGAGGAACATGGCGGGTGTCAGCTTCATGTTCCAGCGCGGGATGGTCTTGAGCTGGGTATAGATCATCGATGTCGTGAACACTGTTGCCAGTGAGAACAAGGAACCGAGAACGCCCAGAGCGCCCCAGCGCTGCCCAAAAAACACCGCGCCGATGGCGTAAAGCCCCATCAGGATCAGGGCGATGACTGCGCACCAGCCTTCACGGCTGAGCCAGCTTGACCGCCATTGCGTGAAGGCCTTCATTGCGCGTTCCGGGTGGCCCAGGTGGAAGGTCGAGGCCAGCAAGCCGCCGACGGAAAGACCAAAGCCGATGGCAAAAAGCGCAAAGGCGACCCAGCCGGTGACGACGGGCAAGCCGAGGCCGAGGAAAAACAGCAGGCCAAAACCCAGGCCCGAGAGGGTGGTGAAGACGATGACGGAAGGTGCGGGATGCATCAGAGCTTCTCCAGAGTTTTGTCGAGCCAGCCAAGGAATCCTTTGGGTTCTTCGGCGACCGGGGCCAGCAGTGGGGCCAGAATGTCGATCTGATCCTCGATCTGATCCTTGGGCCGGGGTGGCAGGTATTTGTTGACGGGTTTGGTGTCCATTTCCGGCATCAGGTCCATGCCCTCACGCTCAGCCACCAGTTTGCTGACGTCGCTGTCAGGATCGCCAAGATCACCGAAATGCCGGGCCCCGGCGGGGCAAGTGCGCACGCAAGAGGGGACACGATCCACCTCGGGCAGGTTCTCGTTGTAGATGCGATCAACGCACAGGGTGCATTTCTTCATCACACCTTCCGCCTGATCCAGCTCGCGCGCGCCATAAGGGCAGGACCACGCGCATAGGCCGCAGCCGATGCAGTCGCTTTCATTGACCAGAACGATGCCATCCTCGACCCGCTTATAGCTGGCCCCGGTGGGGCACACGGTGACGCAGGGCGCGTCTTCGCAATGCAGGCAGGATTTGGGGAAATGGATCAGCTGTGCGTGACCCTCATCCGGTGTCACCTCGTAGGAATGCACACGGTTCAGGAAGGTGCCCGACGGATTGGCGCCATAGGCATCCTGATCCGACAGCGGCGCGCCATAGTTTTCGGTGTTCCAGCCTTTGCAGGAAATCACGCAGGCATGGCAGCCAACGCAGGTGTCCAGGTCGATAACCAGACCCATCTTACGTTCGGTGGATTGGGGGAGTTGGGTCATTTGCCTACCTTCCACGCCAGATCTTTCGGGCCGGTTCCCACCGGCGATTTTATAGGATCGAATTCCGGTTGGCTTTCGGCGTCACCCGGGGCTTCGGCTTTTTCGATTTTGACCTTCAGGTCGAACCAGGCGGCCTGACCGGTAATGGGGTCGGAGTTGGCCCACCGCATGCCATCGCCTTTCGGCGGCATCAGCTCGTGAATCAGATGGTTCAGCAGGAAGCCCTTGGTGGCCTCGGGCGCGTCCTCTTGCAGGGCCCAGGCGCCTTTGCGCTTGCCGATGGCGTTCCAGGTCCAGACGGTGTTTTCATTCAGCGCCGCCATTTCCATGACCGGCACCGTGATTGCCCCATGCGGCGAGCTGACCTTGGCCCAGTCACCATCCTGCAGCCCGTGCTCGCGCATCAGTTTGGTTGGGACATAAAGCGGGTTGCGCCCATGCAACTGGCGCAGCCAGGCGTTCTGGGTGCCCCAGCTATGGTACATTGCCATCGGGCGTTGGGTCAGGGCGTTGACCGTGAAACCTTCGTTGCCTTGTTGATCGGTCTCGTACCAGATCGGCAGCGGGTCCATCACATCCTTGATGCGCTGGCGCAGGTGCTCGGGCGGTTGCCGCTCGCCATGTCCCTCGGCCGCCAGTTGGAATTTGCGCATCGGTTCCGAGTAAAGCTGGAACAGGTATGGTTGCGGGCTGTCATAGATACCCATGCCCACGGCCCAGTCCTGATAGGATGCGTTCCACGGTTTGTAATAATCCGCGCCCTCGGGAATATGCGCGACGTAGAATCCGCCGTTGTCGATATAGCGGTTCAGCTGTTCCGGGTTGACCTCGCCACGGCCTTCCTTGTCGCCATCGGGGCCACGGAATCCGGCCAGCGGGCCAATGCCCGGGCGGCGTTCGTGGTTGACGATGTAGTCGGCATAGTCCTTCCACTTGGCGCTGCCATCTTCGTTGGTGAAGCCGGGCAGGTTCATGCGGTTGGCCAGTTCGATCAGCACCGACTGGAACCCCCGCACGTCGCGGTCGGGTTCGATCACCGGCCAGCGGATCGCATCGGCGGCGGCATCAGCCTCGCAGATCGGGCGGTCCAGGAGCGAAATACAGTCGTGCCGTTCCAGATAAGTAGTGTCGGGCAAGACCAGATCGGCATAGGCCACCATTTCCGAGGAATAGGCATCGGAATAGATGATGTTCGGAATGACGTAATTTCCGTCATCATCTTTGGCGGTCAGCATTTCCATCACGCCTTTGGTGTTCATGGACGAGTTCCACGACATGTTTGCCATGTACATAAACAGCGTGTCGATCTTGTAGGGATCACCCGCAGCAGCGTTTGAAATCACCATATGCATCAGCCCGTGGGCCGACATCGGGTTTTCCCAGGTGAACGCCTTGTCGATGCGAATGGGGCTGCCGTCATCGTCCAGCAGCAGATCGTCGGGACCGCGTGGAAAGCCCAGATGCGGCCCGTTCAGCGGTCGGCCCGGACGGCGGTCGCCATGCGGTGTCGGGTGCGCCTCGACCGGTTTGGGATAGGGCGGTTTGAAACGGAAACCTCCGGGCACTTCGACAGTGCCCAGCAGGATTTGAAGCACGTGCAGCGCGCGGCAGGTCTGGAACCCATTTGCATGGGCCGATACCCCGCGCATCGAATGGAAGCTGACCGGACGACCGATCATCTTGGAGTGCTTCTCACCCCGGAAATCGGTCCATTCGTGGTCCAGTTCGATCGCTTCGTCAAAGGCAACACGGGCGATTTCGGCCGCGATGGCGCGGATGCGTTGCGCCGGGATGCCACAGCGTTCGGCCACGGCCTCGGGCGCGTTGTCGTCGCTGAGGTATTTGTCCGCCATCAGGTGGAAGACCGGGCGGTGGGTGACGCCATCTTTTTCGTAAGTCGCCGACAGGTCAGGGCGCACACCCGGCTTGTCAAAGGCGGTCAGCTCGCCTGTGGTGCGGTCGATCACCAGCGGTTTTCCATCGGCGTCGCGCAGGAACAGGCCTTTCTCGGGGCCTTCGGCGGCATTCACCAGAACCGGCGCATTGGTGTAGCGGCTGAGGTAATCAAGGTCGATCTTGCCCGCCTTCATCAGCACGTGGATCAGCGACAGGATGAACAGCCCGTCGGTGCCCGGCGTGATCCCGACCCAATCATCGGCCACAGCGTTATATCCCGAACGGATCGGGTTCACCCCGATCACCCGCGCGCCGCGCTTTTTGATCTTGCCGATGCCCATCTTGATCGGGTTGCTGTCATGGTCCTCGGCCACGCCGAACAGCATGAACAGCTTGGTGTGATCCCAGTCGGGCTGACCGAATTCCCAGAATGCGCCACCCATGGTGTAGATGCCACCCGCCGCCATGTTGACGGAACAGAACCCGCCATGGGCCGCATAGTTGGGGGTGCCGAAATTCTGCGCCCAGAAGCTGGTGAAGCTTTGGCTTTGGTCGCGACCGGTAAAGAAGGCCAGTTTCTGCGGCGCAGTTTCGTGCAGCTCGTTCAGCCAGCCAACGGCAGTGCTGATCGCTTCGTCCCATTCGATCTCGCGAAACTCACCCGAGCCGCGCGGGCCAACCCGGCGCAGCGGCTTGCGCAACCGCGACGGCGCGTTGACCTGCATGATCCCGGCCGAGCCCTTGGCGCACAAAACGCCCTTGTTCACCGGATGGTCGCGGTTGCCTTCGATATAGGCGACCTTGCCGTCTTTCATGTGAACGTTGATGCCACAGCGGCAGGCACACATGTAACAGGTGGTGCGCCGAACCTCGTCCGAGACTTTAGGGCTGGTGTCTATCTTCGGTTGCTGGATGGTCATCTGGCGTCCTTCTGTCGGGGCGGATCAGGTCAGGAAAGTTATTCCGGCTAGGATAGTTCCTGCAATGAAAAGAGTTTCTAAGACGATCAGGGCAATGGCTGCGCCGCCGACCGACAAGATTTGTTTCAGGTTGGTCTTCATGCCGACCGCCGCGATGGCGATCAGCAGCAGCCACCGTGATGCCTGGCTAAGCAGTTCAGTGATGAAAGGCGGGATCAGGCCGAATGAGCTGGCGGCAGCCAGAATAAGAAAACCAAGGACAAAGCCCGGAAGGATCGGGGGCCGTTTGCCGGTTTCATCCATTTCAGCAACGCCGCGGATGATAAGCGACGCGACCAGAACCACCGGGGCCAGCATCGCCACACGGATCAGTTTCACCAGCGTTGCGGTATCGCCGGTCTGTTCCGAGATCGAAAAGCCTGCGCCGACCACTTGCGCCACGTCGTGGATCGTACCGCCCAGAAACACGCCCCCTGCGACATCGCTCATGCCCAGAATGCGCACTAAGATTGGATAGGCGATCATCGCAATGGTCGATAGAACGGTGACACCCAGAACGGTAAAAATCAGGCGCTCTTCGGATCGTTCATCTTTGGGTAGAATGGCGCTGATGGCCATCGCGGCAGAGGCCCCGCAAATCGCGACAGAACCGGCGGTCAGAAAGGCAAAGCGCCATTTGTGGCCAAAGAATCGGGCAACCAGAAGGCCAAAGCCAATTGTTGCTAGAACCCCGCCCACGACCAGAGCGATCAGGTCCCAGCCCAGCCCCATCATCAGCGTCATTGAAACCCGAACACCCAACAGCGCCACGCCCAGGCGTAGCAGCGATTTTGCGGCAAAGCCGATACCAGGGACGGTTTTACCCTCTTCCCCCAAAAAGCTAAGCGCAATGCCCAAAAGTAGAGCCATCAGCATGGCTGGCGTCGCGTAATGCTCAGACAGGAATTTGGCAGATACGGCAACGATGATCGCCACCAGAATGCCCGGGAAAAGGGTGCGGGCCTTTTGGGTGGCGTTTACACCGACAAGATTTGAAATCTGGGTCATGGCCAGCATTTATTCGACGGTCCTTCCTGACGCAGCGGCGTCATCGGCGAGTATGCCGCCGAAGTTATGCTGGTTCCGGATCAGCATGTCTCGGGCTCGGCATCGTCGTGCTGGGCCTGAACAGCGGTCACTGCAATCATGTGCAGAACATCATCTGCCGAACAGCCGCGTGACAGGTCGTTTGCTGGTTTCGCCAGTCCTTGCAGAACCGGCCCGATGGCCTCGGCCCCGCCAATACGCTGTGCGATCTTGTAGCCGAGGTTCCCGGCATCGAGATTCGGGAAGACAAACACGTTGGCTTGCCCCTTCAACGGCGAATCCTTGGCCTTTTTGCTGGCAACTTCGGGCACGTAGGCGGCGTCGAACTGCAGCTCTCCGTCGATCAGCAGATGCGGGCTTGCGGCTTTGGCGATCCGGGTGGCTTCGACCACCTTGGAAACTTTGGGATGGTTGGCGCTGCCGCCTGTGGAAAAGGACAGCATGGCAACACGGGGTTCTTGGCCGGTCAGTGCGTGGTACGACGCCGCCGATGCCTGCGCGATTTCGGCCAGTTCCCGTTCGTCGGGATCAACAACCAGACCGCAATCGGCAAAGATGTGAACACCCTGAACCGCGTGGTGGTCGCGGTCATAAATCATCAGAAAGAAGCTGGACACCATATGGGCGTCGGGCGCTTTGCCAATGATCTGCAAAGCGGCGCGCACAGTGTCCGAGGTGGTTTCAACCGCCCCTCCGACGGTGCCATCAGCCAGTCCCAGGTGGACCAGCATGGCGGCATAGTTCAGGCGGCTTCTGATCAGTTTCTGCGCGTTCTCTGGCGTCATGCCCTTGTGCTTGCGCAGCTCATAATAGGTCGTGGCGAACCGATCTGTATGGGGGGATGTCGCGGGGTCATGGATGGTAATCCCGTCCACATCGGATCCGCCTTTTTCCGCCAGCAAGGCGGTGATCTTGGCGTGATCGCCCACAAGGATGATATCGGCGGCATTTTCGGCACGCGCTTTCAGCGCACCTTCCACCACACGTGGATCATCGCCCTCAGCAAGGGCGATGATCTTTTTGGAACTGGTCGCAGCCCCAAGTATTTGGCGCAGGGGCTTCACAGTGATCAGGCCCCGGCTTGCGGTGTCATGTCGCCAGCTTCGACGCCTGCAACAGCGACCGGCTTTTTCATGGCGTCGCGGCGGAAAGGCTCACCCAGTTCCTGGTTGATCAGAGCTTCGATCAGGGTGGTGATGCCGTTCTTCTGGTCCTCAATCGCCTGGTTCAGCGCTGCGGTCAGCTCTTCCTGGGTGCGTGCAACGACGCCCTTCAGGCCGCATGCAGTCGCGATACCGGCATAGGACACTTTGGTGTCCAGCTCGGTGCCGACGAAGTTGTCGTCGAACCACAGGGTCGAGTTACGCTTTTCCGCGCCCCACTGGTAGTTGCGGAAAACGATTTGAGTTACGGCGGGCCATTCTTCGCGGCCGATCGCTGTCAGTTCGTTCACGGCGATACCGAATGCACCGTCACCGGCAAAGCCGACAACCGGAACGTCAGGCTGACCGATTTTCGCACCAACGATGGCGGGCAGGCCGTAACCACAGGGGCCGAACAGGCCAGGTGCCAGGTACTTGCGGCCTTCTTCGAACGCCGGATAGGCGTTACCGATGGCGCAGTTGTTGCCGATGTCGGACGAGATGATCGCCTCTTTCGGCAGCGCGGCCTGGATTGCGCGCCATGCCATGCGGGGGCTCATCCAGTCGGGCTTGGCTGCACGCGCACGCTCGTTCCAGGAGGTGCCCGGATCGTCGTCCTCGTGAGTCATCGAGGTCAGTTCCTGTGCCCATGCCGATTTCTTCTGGGCGATGCGGTCCTTACGCGCCTGACGGCCTTCGTCGCCGGCGGTGTCGCTCAAACGAGACAGGATGCCATTGGCCACTTTGGCGGCGTCGCCGATGATGCCGACGCTGACGTCCTTGGTCAGGCCGATGCGGTCAGGGTTGATGTCGACCTGAATGATCTTTGCATCCGCAGGCCAGTAGTTGATGCCGTAACCGGGCAGGGTCGAGAACGGGTTCAGACGGGTGCCGAGGGCCAGAACAACGTCGGCCTCCGAGATCAGCTCCATACCGGCTTTCGAACCGTTATAGCCCAGAGGGCCAGCAAACAGCGGGTGCGAACCGGGGAACGCGTCATTGTGCTGGTAGCCAACGCAGACCGGGGCGTCCAGACGCTCGGCCAGGGCTTTCGATGCTTCGATGCCGCCTTCGGCCAGAACAACGCCCGCGCCGTTCAGGATGACAGGGTTTTTGGCGTTCGACAGCATTTCGGCAGCTGCGGCAACCGCATCTTCGCCGCCCGAGGGACGTTCGAAATCAACAATTTTGGGCAGTTCGATGTCGACCACCTGGGTCCACATGTCACGCGGGATGTTCAGCTGAGCCGGAGCGCTGGCGCGCTTGGCGTTCATGATCACGCGGTTCAGAACTTCGGCAACACGCGACGGATCACGTACTTCTTCCTGATAGGCAACGCAGTCTGCGAACATGCGCATCTGCTCCATCTCTTGGAAGCCGCCCTGACCGATGGTCTTGTTGGCCGCCTGCGGGGTGACCAGCAGAACCGGCGTGTGGTTCCAATAGGCGGTTTTTACAGCAGTGACAAAGTTGGTGATGCCGGGGCCGTTCTGCGCAATCATCATCGACATTTTGCCGGTGGCGCGAGTGTAACCGTCGGCCATCATGCCGCCCGAACCTTCGTGGGCGCAGTCCCAGAACATGATCCCGGCTTTCGGGAACAAATCCGAGATCGGCATCATCGCCGAGCCAATGATACCGAATGCATGTTCGATACCGTGCATTTGCAGGACTTTAACAAAAGCCTCTTCAGTCGTCATTTTCATGTGTGTGATCTCCGCGCATGTGTGGAATGGCCGGGCCCGGTGCCCCGCCCTTGGATACGGTTTTGACCCATGGGGCAGGGCTGCGTTAGGGCCAGAACGCTTCGCGGAATAGGTCCAGTGTGGCGCTAACAGGCGCGGATGGCGTCGGCGATCAATTTCACACCCGGTTCAATTCGGTCCTGCCGGATCGAGGAATAGCCGATACGGTAGAAATTCTTCGGCTGATCCGGCCCCGAAAAGAACGGCGCGCCGGGCTCGATATGAACGCTCTGGCCCTGCAGCGTGTGGGCCAGTTGCGTTGTGTCGACGTGTTCAGGGGCAGACATCCACAGGGATGATCCGCCCATGATGCCACGCCCGGCCACTGTCAGCCCGTGTTTGTCGATCGCTTGGTCCAAGGCCTCGCGCCTGCGCGCCAATGCCTTGGACATGCGTCGGATCTGCGCGTCGTAATGGCCCAATGACAGGAAATAGGCGGCGGTGCGCTGGATGTGCCCCGGCGGGTGGCGCAACACCAACGAACGCAGCGCCCGCGCCTCGCGGATGAAAGGTTCCGAGCCGACCATGTATCCCAGGCGCAATCCCGGAAACAGCGATTTTGAAAAGCTGCCAACATAGATCACGCGGCCATCGCGGTCCATCGACTTCAACGCCGGAGAGGGCGCGCCCAGAAAGGCCATTTCGAATTCATAATCGTCTTCGACCACCATCGCGTCTAGGTCATGCGCGCGTTCCAGCAATTTGTGCCTACGCTCAACGGGCATAGTTGCAGTGGTTGGGCTTTGGTGACTGGGCGTCGTAAAGATAACGTCGGCGGTGTCAGGCAATGTCTCAGGGGGCAGCCCGTCGCGGTCGACGGGTATCGGAGTCACGTCGCAATCCCAATGCTCTAGCAGGCTGCGCAGAGAGTAATAGCATGGGTCTTCGATCACCGCGGTGCGATTGTGTGTCAGCAAAATGCGTGAGGCCAGCCACAGTGCGTTCTGCGCGCCCATGGTGATCAGAATCTCTTCGGGGCGGGCGGCGATGCCGCGGCGGGGCAGGGTGTGACGGGCAATGAATTCGACCAGCAGCGGATCATCCTGATCCACGTAATCGGTGGTGAGGGATTCGAAATCCTTGTGCCCAAGGGCGCGTACGGCACACAGGCGCCAGTTGGCGTGGTCAAAAAGATTGCGATCCGCCTGCCCGTAAATGAATGGATAGCGATAGCTGCGCCAGTCCCGTGGTTTCGACAGCATGTCCCCGCCCGAGAATCGGCGGGCCAGCGCAGCATCCCAATCCACGGTTTCGGCACCACGCTGAAGGGGGGTGTATTTCGGCGGCACCGGTGCGTTTTGCGAGACGAAATAGCCCGAACGTCCCTTTGCCGTCAGATAATCATTGGCCAGCAGTTCGGTATAGGCCAGCGTCACCGTAATTCGGCTGACACCCAGATGGGCGGCCAGTTTGCGTGATGAGGGCAGCTTTTCCCCGACATGAAACCTGCCGGACAGTATGCCTTCGGCAATCATCTGCTGGATCTGCGCCTGCAGCGTACCTTGCCCGTTCAGCTCAAGAAAGAATGTGTCGACCGATATTGCCATGAGGTCTTATAGGGTGGACCTAAAAGATGAGCAATCTGGACTTATGACTTTTGCAAAAATTCCCGCGTTGCCGTGGTTGACGGTGGGTTTGAATTCACCTAAATAACTAGAAATCTAGTTCAATGGAGAATCGAATATGTGGGAAACTGCTGCAGCAGGATTTTCGGCCATGGGGTCCGAGGCCCGGTTGAAGGTTCTGAGAACTTTGGTCCGCGCCGGGCAGGCGGGCCTGACGGTTGGTGAAATTCAAGAGCGGACGGGAATAGCACCGTCAACCTTGGCGCATCACCTTCGGTTTTTGGCCGCGGGCGGTGTCGTGGAACAAGAGAAAGTCGGGCGCAGCACGATAAACCGTGCCTGCTATGACGAGTTGAGAAATCTGGCGCAGTTCATCCTTGCCGAATGCTGCGCGGATGAAGTGGGAAAGGCTGCGAACGATGGCTGAACTGACGCAAAATCCCAAAGTGCCCGTGAAGGCGCTTGATCTGATCAAAACCCCTTGGGCATTGATCGTTGCAATCCTGGCCGCCGTGGCTGTTCTGGACCCTCGTAATTGGGTTGAAGTCGTGACTTTTGCTGGTCAGGCGCTGATCCATACCGGCCAGTATATCCTGTTTGCCGTTTTGTTGCTGTCCTACCTCAAGGCGACCGGGGCCGAGGTGATGGTCGCGCGCGCCTTTGAAGGGCGCGAGACGCGAATGATATTCCTTGCTGCGGTGTTTGGTGGATTGGCACCGTTCTGTTCCTGTGAGGTCATCCCGTTCATTGCCGGATTGCTGGCGCTGGGTGCGCCCCTGTCTGCTGTGATGGCGTTCTGGCTCAGCTCTCCGTTGATTGACCCGCCAACCCTATTGATCACCGCCGGTGCGTTGGGATGGCCGTTTGCGATAGGCAAGGCGGTTGCTGCGGTGGCGCTGGGTCTGTTCGGCGGTTTCGTTGTGCGCGGCCTTATGCGCTCGGGCGCCTTTGCCCAGCCGCTGCGGGAATACAAACCGGCCGGATGCGGTGCCTGTGGTGGTCCAAAACAGGATGACAATCCGGTTTGGCGGTTCTGGCAAGAGCCTGAACGTCGTCAGCGGTTCCGGTCGGAATTTGTTCACAACGGGCTATTCCTGCTGAAATGGCTGGCCCTGGCTTATGTACTTGAGGCGCTGTTGGTCAGCTATGTTCCGGCCGATCTGATCGCTCGCGTGGTGGGGGGCGAAGGTATCGTACCCATCGTGATCGCGGCGTTGGTTGGGATGCCTGCCTATCTGAATTCCTACGTCGCGCCGCCACTGCTAGCGGGGCTGACAGAACAGGGGATGAGTGCGGGGGCCGCGATGTCGTTCATGATCGCGGGTGCGGTCAGCTCGATCCCTGCGATGGCAGCGGTGTGGTCACTGGTCAAACCACGGGTCTTTGCCACCTATCTGGGTCTTGGGATTACCGGGGCGATCATTGCTGGTATTCTGTTTCAGATGATCTAAAGGAAAAAACGCCCGGAGATACCTCCGGGCGGTTTTGCTTATTGGTTGGCCTCGCACAGGCTCGGCAATTTGAACCTGTACCGTGCCTCTCCGCTGTTTACGTAGACACGTTTTTCGACACAGGCTGTGGTGCCTACTGTTCGTGCGACATGCTCTTTGGGTTCGTTGATGGAGGTGGCCGACCCATCCGGCAATTGAATCGAGGCTATGACACCGTTCTTCAAGTCACCGTTCACGGGTGTTGCCGACAGAACCGAAACGGTCAGGTACGAGTCATGTTCGTGCGCGCCGTTGTCATTGAAAACCAGCAATGCGGTAGCAATCGAGACGGTGCCGACGATTGCAACCGCCAACAAACCCCATGTCTTCAAAAAAGCATAGATTGATACGGCGCGGTGAGGGCCAAAGATTTTGGACAGGATGGTCAGCATGGAATCCCTGCGGAAAAAAGCCCCGGCCTGTTCGGACCGGGGCCATCTGTGCCTTAGGGGCGCAGATCGTCTTCGTCTTCGTCCTCGGTCCCGCCTTTGGGCAGGTTGAAGAAGCTGTCGGCGTCGATGACCGGCTCTTCTTCTTTCTCTTCCACAGGCTCGTCAGACAGTGAGAAGGTTTCCAGACCTTCGATGGCGGTCGGGATCTTGGGTGCTGCGTCCATTTCCAGCGACTGTTCGGTCGAAACCAGCTTGCGACGTTCGTCATCGCTCATGACGCCACCTTCGGCTGCCTTCTTGGCCGCGGCTTTCTGAACGATGGCGTCCAGCTCGGATTGCTTGCACAAGCCCAGCGCAACCGGGTCGATCGGTTGCATGTTCGAAATGTTCCAGTGGGTGCGCTCGCGGATCGATTGTATGGTCGGCTTGGTGGTGCCAACCAGCTTGGCGATCTGACCGTCGCTAAGCTCGGGGTGGAATTTGACCAGCCACAGGATCGAGTTCGGACGGTCCTGCCGTTTGGACAGCGGGGTATAGCGCGGACCACGACGTTTTTCTTCACCGCTGGCAGCGGGGTTGAACTTGAGCTTCAGCTTATGCAGCGGGTTACCCTGCGCCGAGTCGATCTCATCCTGGGTCAGCTGGTTGTTTGCGATGGGATCGAACCCTTTCACGCCCGCGGCCACGTCGCCATCAGCGATGCCTTGCACTTCCAGCTCGTGCATGCCCACGAAATCCGCGATCTGCTTGAAGCTGATCGTGGTGTTGTCCACCAGCCATACGGCTGTTGCCTTGGCCATAAGCGGTTTTGCCATCAGCCCGTCTCCTATAAATACATCTGTCCCGTCGCCGGAATTCGGCGGCCCCGTGGTTTTGGGGCAGGTTTCCGTTGTCGGGGAACTTGGGGCCTATATAGTCGCGGCAAGGCAAGAAGGGAAGAGGCGAATGCGCTGGGTGATTTTGTGGGTCTTGAGCGCGGTCGCCGCACTGGCAGACGGAGAGAAGGCTGGCGAGTTCGACTACTACGTTCTGTCGCTAAGCTGGTCGCCCAACTGGTGCGCCCGCGAAGGCGATGCGCGCGGGTCAGACCAATGCGATGCGCGCCATGATCACGGTTGGATATTGCATGGGTTGTGGCCGCAATATCACCAGGGCTGGCCGGCATTCTGTCGCACGGCTGAGGCGCCGCCAACACGCCGCATGACACGCGAAATGACGGATATTCAGGGCTCTTCGGGTTTAGCGTGGCACCAGTGGAAAAAGCACGGAACCTGTTCGGGGCTGTCCGCGCCCGACTATTTCGCGCTGTCTCGGGAGGCTTATGACAGAGTCGTGCGTCCGCAAGTGTTCCGTCAATTGGAGACATCGGTCAAATTACCCGCCTCGGTGGTCGAAGAGGCGTTTTTGAAGGCCAATCCCGGTTTAGAGCGGGACATGATCACAATCACCTGCAAGCAGGGCTATATTGAAGAGGTCCGTCTGTGCCTGTCGCGCGACCTTAATCCGGTGCCTTGTGGACGCGACGTTATCCGCGATTGCACAGCCAAAGACGCGCTGTTCGATCCGATTCGTTAGAGCTTCCGGTTCTGGCAGTCGCGGGCATAGTCCAGCGCTTTGGCGGTGCCCTTGAGATCAATTGCCATCACCACTTCGCCTGCCGGGTTATAGACGGTCATGGTTTTGTTCTGCGCGATGGCGTTAACGAAACTGCGGTCGGTGAAGAACACTGTCGCGCCCGGCACGTCACGCTGATTGAAGCCGATGGCAGTGGCATCAAAGCTTTTACCATCGAGTTCGAAGCGGATTGGGTAACTCTTACCCTGCTCAATATCGCCCCAGGCCTTGTTGTAGACGGCGAAATACCCGCGATTGTCCAACGCGTCATAGCCGATACGCACCACCGAGAGGTCTTGATAGATCGTCTGGATCAGACACCCATTGCCCAGCGCGGGGTCCATCATGATGTTCCAGCCTTCGACAAAGCCTTTGTCGATGAGTTCCTGCGACCAAGCTGCAGTTGCGGTGAAGGCGGCGATTGTGAGGGCGAGAAGGCGGGTCATCAAACAACTCTCAAACTAATAGGGTTCTATTGACGTTATTAATTTTTTATTGAATTACAAAGGTATAACTTCTTTGTAAGAAATTACAGTGACTTGGAGCCGATGAAGCTGTTGCTCACCGCGCTATTCAGCGTTTTCGCATACTCTATGACTTCTCTATTCCTGTTCGGAGGTGTTTTTCAGCCAATAGCATTTATTACGATTTGGAACGGTCGATTGGGTGCCCCATTTTGGTTGGCTTTTGTGTTTCTCGGCGGTTTTTTTGGTTTTTTTGTTGGTGCGTTCTTAAGTAAGCTTGGTTTCAAGTCCCAAGTGACCCTGCCGGTGTTTATTGTCATGGCTATGAGCCTTTCAGGCGTGTTTGTCGGGTCGTATACAAGCTTTCTACGTGCCCGAGAAATCAATGCCTTCGGTACGGACGTAGAGTTTAGGAATTCGTTCTTTCAAACGCTTCGAAATGCGCCAAGAGAGTTTCAGTTCTATTTACATGCAGCAGCCCTAAAAGACTGCGTTCCATATGCTTGGAGTTATCGGAGCATGTCATTTTACCAACTGCCGAACAACGTCGCGGTCAATGTTCTGCCGTATGAATGGTTGGTGCAATGCAATATCACCAGAAATAAGCTTGAGCACTTGTCAAACGGAACACCTGACAAGATCAAAGCTCTTTCCGCGCCCTCAACGCAGCCGTGATCGTCCCGTCATCCAGATAATCCAGCTCTCCGCCAATCGGCACGCCTTGCGCCAGCGAGGTCAGGCGGACCTGTCCTTCCAACTGATCGGCAATATAATGCGCGGTAGTCTGACCGTCGACGGTGGCGTTCAGGGCGAGGATGATCTCGGTGATCCCTTCGGCTGTCACGCGGTCCTTGAGGCGAGGAATGCGAAGTTCGTCCGGGCCGACCCCGTCCAGCGCCGACAATGTGCCGCCCAGAACGTGATAGCGGCCTTTGAAGACCCCGGCGCGTTCCATTGCCCACAGGTCGGCCACGTCTTCGACCACGCATAGCTCTCCGGTCGCGCGGTCCTCGCTGTCGCAGATGTCACAGATATCGGTGGTGCCGACGTTGCCGCAGTTCAGGCATTCGCGGGCGGTGATGGCAACCTGCTGCATGGCGTCCGACAGGGGTGTCAGCAGCAGGGCGCGCTTGCGGATCAGATGCAACACCGCGCGGCGGGCCGAGCGGGGGCCGAGGCCCGGCAGCTTGGCCATCAGATCAATCAGGTTGTCGATATCGCTGTTCGAACTCACCGAGGGTGCTCCTGCAAAGGGGCCGGGCAGGGGCGCCCGGCCGATGATCCGTCAGGAGGGGGTATCAGAACGGCAGCTTGATGTCTGCGGGCAGGCCCATGCTTTCGGTCAGCTTCGCCATTTCGGCCTGTGCGCGTTCAGTCGCTTTGGTTTGTGCGTCCTTGATGGCGGCCAGGATCAGGTCCTCGACCACTTCCTTGTCGTCGCCGTTAAAGATCGATGGGTCGATGTCCAGACCTTTCAGCTCACCTTTTGCGGTGGCGGTGGCCTTCACCAGTCCTGCACCGGATTCGCCAACGACCATCATGTTGTTCAGCTCTTCCTGCATGTCGGTCATCTTGGCCTGCAAGTCCTGCGCGGATTTCATCATCTTGGCCATGTCGCCCAGACCGCCGAGTCCTTTGAGCATCGGTATTCTCCTGTGTATCGCTTTGTCGCCTAAATACGGGCGGTACCCGTGTGGCACAAGGGGGTGGGGTTGCTCCCGCCCGTCGTCAAGGTCTTTGAAAGACCTTTCCTCCCGTTGGGCCCGTGGCGGGTGCGGGAGGATTTCGGGGGTGTGTGTTGAAGTGGCTCAGTCTTCCTCGAACGGGTCCCATTCGTCTTCGACCTCGGGCAGGGCTTCGGTTTCGACCTTGGCTGCGCGTTGCTCTGGCGTTTCGATGCTTTTGATCCGCGCCTTCGGGAACTGGGCCAGAACCGCCTGCACCAGCGGGTGTTCGCGGGCTTCTGCCTTCAATGCTTCCTCAGCCGCGTTTTCCTTTTCATAGATCGTCTCGCCACCGCCTTCGTTGACGACAGTGACGGCCCAGCGGTTACCGGTCCATCGCTGCAGGGCGGTTCCCAGACGTTGCGCCAACTGGGCCGAGGCACGCTGGGTCGGTTGGAATTCGATACGCCCGGGTTGATAGGCTGCAAGCCGCAAAGACCGCTTGACCTCATCCAGAAGCACGCCGTCCCGGTTTGCGCGGATCAGTTCGACCACATGATCGAAGGTCGGATAACGTGCCAGGGCGGCCTGTACATCCTGCGCCAACGCCGCGCTGGGAGCGCCGCTGCCCCCACCATGGGCGGGAGCTGAATAAGAAGATGACACCGGCACTTGCGTCTGAACCGCGGCATGCGATGGCGCCGGTATCCCGCCACCGGGTCCGCCATTTGGCGGTGGGGGCGTGTCTTGCAGACGTTTGATCAACTCTTCCGGGCTGGGCAGGTCTGCCACATGGGTCAGCCGGATCACTGCCATTTCAGCTGCCATCATGGCATTTGGGGCCGCCGAGACCTCTTCGAGCGCTTTAAGCAACATCTGCCACATCCGGGTCAGGACGCGCATCGGCAGGGCCTTGGCCATTTGTTGACCACGCGCGCGCTCGTCCGGCGAAACGGTGGGATCATTGGCTGCGTCTGGCGTGATTTTAACCACAGAGACCCAATGGGTGATCTCGGCCAGATCGCGTAGCACGGCCAGCGGATCGGCTCCTTCGGCATATTGCCCACCCAACTCGGTCAGTGCGCCTGCAGCGTCCCCGCGCAGGATCATGTCCATCAGGTCCAGTACCCGACCGCGATCAGCCAGGCCCAGCATCGCGCGGACCTGATCGGCGCTGGTTTCACCAGCACCGTGCGAGATCGCCTGATCCAGCAGCGAGGTCGCGTCCCGCGCCGAACCCTCGGCTGCACGGGTGATCAGCGCCAGCGCGTCATCCGCGATCTGAGCGTTTTCCGCCGCCGCAATCTTGCCGAGCAGGCTGATCATGTCCTCGGGTTCGATCCGACGCAGGTCGAACCGTTGGCAGCGCGACAGAACCGTCACTGGCACTTTACGAATCTCGGTGGTGGCGAAGATGAACTTCACATGCTCGGGCGGTTCTTCAAGCGTCTTGAGCAGCGCGTTGAACGCGCTGGTCGACAGCATGTGGACCTCGTCGATGATATAGATTTTGTAGCGCGCGCTGGCGGCGCGATAGCGGACACTGTCGATGATCTCGCGGATATCGTTCACACCGGTGCGGCTGGCGGCATCCATCTCCATCACGTCAACGTGGCGGCCTTCCATAATGGCCACGCAATGTTCGCATTGGCCACAGGGCTCGGTCGTTGGTTTGCCGTCACCATCGGGGCCGATGCAGTTCATGCCCTTGGCGATGATCCGTGCCGTGGTGGTTTTGCCGGTGCCGCGAATGCCGGTCATGATGAAAGCCTGCGCGATCCGGTCGGCCTCGAACGCATTTTTCAGCGTACGTACCATTGCATCCTGACCGACGAGATCGGCAAAAGTTTCCGGGCGGTATTTTCGGGCAAGAACCTGATAGGCGGGGCTGGGCGTGTCGTTCATATCTGCTCTGTCGGATTCGGGTTCCGATGCAGCGTAGAGACCCCTGCCGCCCGCGTCCACAGCAGGCTTGGGTGAATTTCGGTTTGCAGCACAATTTGCACGCCTTAGAAGCGAGTATCAGGGAGGGCCCGTAGTGAGCCAGTTCGCACTTCATTCAGTTCAGATTGGAAACGGCACCGTTGCCTTGTCGCCCCTTCCGGGGCGCGGTGGCGGGTATACGCGGGACTTGGGAACGATCCGCGACTGGCAGCCGGATCTTGTGATCTCGATGACCACCGAGGTCGAAATACTGCAAGAGGGCGCAAGTGGGCTTGGCGAAGACCTGCACGCACTCAATATCAAATGGGTGCATCTGCCGGTTGCGGATTTCGGTACGCCGCCTCCTGAGGTTGACGCGGCGTGGGGCAGTGTCAGCCCTGCGGCGACTGATATCCTGTCCCGCGGGGGGCGGGTGCTGGTGCATTGCCGGGGCGGCTGTGGCCGGTCCGGGATGATCGTGCTGCGCCTTATGGTCGAGCATGGCGAAGACCCCGAGACAGCGTTGACCCGTTTGCGTGCGGTGCGGTCCTGCGCCGTCGAGACCGACGGCCAGATGAAATGGGCAGCCCTTGGGCGGACGCGCGACTAGATCAGAGCGCCACCTGTCGTTCTGCCTGTGCCACCGGGTTGGGCGGGATCGCTGTGACCTCAAGCATGGCGCAGGGTGGGGTGGTTAGCATGCCTGCGGGGCGCATGGTCACATCCGGGCCGAACATCATATCTGCGAAAACATCCAGCGACTCGAGGGGCGCATCCTCGCTTGTTCCACAAAAGACCCGGATCAGGTCTTTTTGAGCGCGAAACCGTGCGCTGCATCCTTGCGTGCAATAGGCCAGCTCAGAGCTGCCGTCGAACTCAAAATCAGGCGTCGTCGCCGGAACGGCAGCATCCATCGCCTGCACGATCGCGCGCGCCATCTGTGCCAGCGCCGGACAGGTTTTTCCTGTGCGTTGGCAAACGGTTGCGGTAAATTGGTGTGTCTTTGTCTTCCAGATCATATTGCGCCCTCCGCGCGTGGAACGGGGGTGTGGATCAGGTGTGACAGCGTGCTGACGACCTGCCCGGACACCCCGCCCGAGTTTCGGTTTCTTGTTCGATGGCAGGTCTCCTGACTTGCGGGTCGTTGCGTTGCCGACCTTCCCAGCCTTGCGGCCAGTGGTGTTTCGGCATTGCTCACCGCTTACAGTTGCGGGGGCAGTCGCGGCCTTGGTTCGTTCCGGTATTCCGGGCAGAACCGCACCGTGTTCCCTTTTCATCCCGCCCCGGAGACCGGGGACGAGAACCATCATCCAATCGCTAGCGGGTAGGGGTGACCTGAGTCAAGCCGCCTTTTGGTGGGGCAAAGTGGACGCGTGGTCATGCGGAAACAGGATTGACTTAGGGTGGCAAAAGATGCCGTTTGGGGTGGTGAACTAATCGGTTCAGATTGAGGGCGCCATGCTGGATACCGCACAAGCTGTTTTAACCGAGGATTTTCAGTTTCCTTCTGGTTCGACCCAACTGTCGGCTCGGCTGTACCTGCCGGTAGCCGAACCTGGGATCGCAGTGGTGATCCACAGCGCCACCGGAGTGCCGCGCGACTATTATCAGCACTTCGCACGCTGGTTGGCTGCGGAACATGGCATTGCCTGTCTGACCTATGATTACAGCGATTTCGGTCATTCGCAGAGCAGGCCATTGAAGTCAGCTCAGGCCACGATGGCGGATTGGGCGCTGATCGACATGCCTGCGGCTCGGGCCGAGATGCGCAGGCGATACCCCGACGCGCAGCACTGGAGCATCGGCCATTCCGTCGGCGGTATGCTGGGGCCGATTCAGCCCGATATTGATCAGATCGACCGCATGATCTGCGTCTGCGCCGGGCCGGTGACTGTGTCGGACCATCCCTGGCCTTATCGGGCGTTGGCTTTGCTGTTTTGGTACGGACACGCGCCCCTGGCCGTAAAAGCGCTGGGTTACCTGCCGGGCAAGGCACTGGGATTCGGATCGAACCTGCCTGCCAGCGTCTATTGGCAGTGGCGCCGCTGGTGCACTGGGCCGCGCAACTACCTGCCCGAAATCGGCGTGTCCTTGCCCGAGGCCCGCTGGGCACAGTCAGACACACCAGTGGATCTGTTCAGCTTTGAGGATGACGATCTGGTGCCAAAGAACGCGGTCTGGCGGCTGGCTGATCTGTACGGGCCCAACGCACGCCGCCATTTGTTGTCTCCGGCCGAGTTCGGACTGTCCGAGGTTGGCCATATCGGTGCCTTTGCCCGGCGCAATTCGGCTGTCTGGCCACGGTTGATTGCCTAGGCCTGTTCGCAACAATTCCATGTCGGGAGCTTAAGTGAGAGGTTGGACATCGACCCAAGCGGGGCTCGTTGTGGCTGCTTCCTTCCGGACCTGACCAGGTTGGCGAGGCGCTCGCCCGCGCCAACCTCTCGGGGTCTGATATAGGCAACGGGCGCAGGAAACACAACCCGTCAGAGCGTCAAACGGATCAGCAAAAAGCCCTCATCGTCTTCTCCGACGACGTGAGGGTCATATTCTTCAAGCTCGGCAATGTGGGTTTGTGCCTTCGGACCAGTTCTTAACAGCGCAGTCGCGCCCTGCATCGGGGCAAAGCCAAAAGGATAGGGCGCATATTGCAAGGGATCTTGCGGCAGTGCGCCGGACAGATAGTCCTGCAAGACGCGCTGAACAGGAAGGTTCGGCAGCGCGATGGGCTCGGCCTGATCAACAAAGGGAAAGTGACCCCCGCCATTGGCACGGTAATTGTTCAGTGCGACGACGAACCGTTGATCGGCGGCCATCGGTTGGCCGTCAAAGCGAATGTTGCGAATGCGCCGGTTGACGGGGTCGATCAAGTGACCGCCAGCGTCGAACCGAGCCGGTTGAGAGAGATCAAATTGATAAGTAAGCCCCTGTATAGTATCAAAATTATGCCCCGCCCTGTTGATGTCGACCAATGTGGTCTGATGTCCCGGCGTAATCTGGTTGAACACGCCTGCAGACATCTCAAGCCAGTCGCTGATCTGCTCTCCGGTGACAACTACCGCCTGCAGCTCATTGGGAAACGCATACATGTCGTTGACATGGCGCAGGCATATCTGGCCGGGCGGGACGTCGGTGAAAAACCGGGGGCCGGCACGCCCCCCGAACTTTGAAGGCGCGATTGCGGACAGAACAGGAAAATCCGCAAATGACGTGTCCTGCAGATAGGGCCGCAGGGCTGCTGCCTGGGCCGCGGCGGTCAGAACCAAACCTCTGTCCGGGGCGCAAAAACTGAAATAGCTGTGCAAATGCTGATCGGTCTGGCCAACAGGTTGCGCCGTGCGCCGCCGGGTTTCCGAATGGCCCCGGGCGAAAAGGCGCGCCAAAACAGGGTCTTCCTGGGTAGGCTTGGGTGAGCCGTCGGGTTTGGTTGGGCATATCGAACGCAGACTGACGCGATGATCCTGAACGGTCCAATGGCCATTTCCCGCCCTGTCCAATGTCAGGTCGATCACCCCCAGAAATGACCCGGACGCACCGGGCATGACCACCGGCTTTCCGTGAACCAGACCCCGATTTGCATCGACGTGCTCAATCCCGTCATGTGCGTTTCCGGGCAGTGTCAGATGTGAATGCCCGGCAATCAGCGCATCAATTCCTTCGATGCCGGCCAGCGGGATGACGGCATTTTCCAAACCCGTTTCCGGTTCGGCCGACCCTATCCCTGTATGCGCCAACGCAAGGATCAAATCGCAACCCTGCGCTTTCAGATTCGTCACTTTTTGTGCGGCGCAGGTCAGGATATCTTCGATGACGACCTTGCCTTGTAGCAGGTGTGCTTCCCATTTGGCTGTCTGCGGTGGCAGGACTGAGAACGCACCAATTTTCAGCGTAACATGTTGACCATCAAATTTTATTTCTCGATTCAAAATCGCATGATCTTGCCAGCAGGAGGGGGCGTCTTGTCGGTGTGCATTGCTGCAAATCACCGGGCACGCAGCATCTGCAATCACACGGTCCAGCGTTTCCAGCCCAAAGCCGAAATCATGATTTCCGAGGCCGATTGCGTCATAACCCAGCTCGGAAAATGCTTGCATCAGGATGTGCGGTGCATTTTCGGATTGAACCGCCCATTCCCCCAGTGGCGTGCCTTGCAGTGAATCTCCGTTGTCGCACAGAACCACCAGAGCACCCTGCGCTTCGGCCTCGGACTTGGCTGCGCGGATCAGGCTGGCGGTGCGGGTAAATCCGATTGAGGGGTCGGGGGTGTCCGAATAATAATCGAAGCCGCATAGATTCATATGCAGATCGGATGTTGCCAGAACCCGTATCTTCAGTGGTGCGCGGGACGGGAGAAGGGGATGTGTCAAATTTCTACTTCTGGCGGTTATATGTTAATCATTTTCTCCAAAAAGTATAGTAAATGCAACTTGCATAGCGTGCTTTTCGTCAATTGACGGCTTCAAGTTTTCGGGTGGTGCGAATTGGCATTGCAACATTGGCATTGCAACAAAAGGGCAGCCGTGGCAGCCCTGTGCCGACGACCCAAGGGAAATCCTATGAAACACGCGGAACTGGTGACATTTGGCAGCTCGGGCCTTGATCGCGCGGCGCATATTCGAGGGAATGCAGACCATTTGGCGCAGGTGCGCGCGCATCCGCAAGCGACCTGCCTGTTGCTGTGGCGTGGCAAGCCGCTGGTTCAGGGGGAAGCACTGGACCGCCTGGGGTTGATTCCCATGACCCACGGACTGGTACAAAACGGCCCGGGCGGTAGTATTGAAGAACCTGTATTTCTGGGACTTTCAGACGGTGATCCGGTTTTTGCGCTGGATATCTCGGGCTGGTCCCCCGAGGGGCTGGACATGTCGCAGGTCGGTGCCTTTATCGACCCGTCGGAACAGCAGCACCCGGACCTGCCAACAGCCCATGTCTTTGCTGAGTTGCGCCGGATCATGACCCGACTGTCTGCCCGCGATGCGGAATTGGCTGCGGCCGCCAAGGCCGTTATTGGCTGGCACGAAACGCATCGGTTCTGTGCCCGTTGTGGCGCACCCAGCGAAGTATCCCAAGCTGGATGGCAGCGCAGTTGCGCCGAATGCGGTGGGCAGCATTTTCCGCGCACCGATCCGGTGGTCATTATGCTGATCACCCATGGGGATTCGGTTTTGATGGGGCGATCACCGGGCTGGCCCGAAGGGATGTATTCCCTGCTGGCTGGATTTGTCGAACCCGGAGAAACGCTTGAGGCAGCGGTTCGACGTGAGGTGATGGAAGAGGCAGGCGTGCCGGTTGGCCCGGTCAGCTATCTATCCAGCCAACCCTGGCCATTCCCGGCCTCGCTGATGTTTGGTTGCGCGGGTGAGGCGTTGTCGCGCGAGATCACCATTGATCCGGTGGAAATCGAAGATGCAATGTGGGTCAGCAAGCCCGAGATGATGCAGGCCTTTGCCGGGGAACACCCGGTCCTGCTGCCAGCTCGCAAGGGGGCCATTGCGCATTTCCTGCTGCAAAACTGGCTTGCGGATACGCTGGACTGACAAAATACTAGGCCAATAGACAAGAGACCCACGAACCATCATGCAGTTTACAGCACGCGAAGATATCGAAGCCCCGATCAATGCGGTGTTCGAAATGGTCGCTGACTTTGAGCGGTTCGAACGCATGGCCATGCGCCGGGGGATCGAAGTAAGGCGCATGTCGGGTCATATGGGTGTTGTGCCCGGTACGCAGTGGGAAACCGAGTTCAACCTGCGTGGCAAGCCCCGCCATGTTGCGATTGAGATGGCTGAATGCGACCCGCCTGCCTTGATGCGGTTTCAGGCAGCAAGCAAGGGCATGAACGGGACAACAACTGTCGAGTTTCTGGCCTTGTCGCAGCGCCGCACCCGCTTGAGTGTCGAGATGGCGCTGGCGGCGAAAACTCTGCCGGCCCGGTTGTTACTGCAGTCACTGAGACTGGGCCAATCGCGGTTCCGACGACAATTCCAACTGCGGCTCAGCGAGTTCGCGCGCGAGATGGAAGAACGCCATCTGCACGGTTCCTGACAGGAGGCAAATGGACAATCTGATCATCCGACAGGCCGGTTTGGACGACGTCCAAGGCATTTCAGACGTGTTGCATGAAATCACTGCTGCCGGAAAACGCACAAGACCGAGTGACCCGGGCTTTGTACTAACGAACTATGTCGGGCACCCGGATCAGTTGACATGTGTCTTGGCACTCAGCGAAACCCGAATTTTGGGGTTCCAGTCCATGAAACGGGCGGTCGCAGCCAATCCTTACGGAGTACAAGTCGGCTGGGGAATCATCGGTACCCACATTCGACCCTCGGCCGCGCGTTGCGGGGTGGGGCGGGCCTTGTTTCAGGCGACATTGAAGGTTGCCAAAGAGCAGGGCATTCCCGCCATCGACGCCACCATTGCGGCAAGTAACGCCGAAGGTTTGGCCTATTACGCCGCAATGGGGTTTATCGATTACAGATCACACGAAGGGGCTGTGTGCAAAGCCTACACAGTTGGATGAAACTAGGCGCTTACCCGCGCGAATGCGCTGCGGGGTAGACGCCCAGTACTTCGACATTGGTGGTGAAATGCTCCAACTCTTCCATGGCCAGCTGCACGTTGCGGTCTTCGGGGTGCCCGACGATATCGGCATAAAACTGGGTCGCGGTGAATGACCCGTCGACCATATAGCTTTCCAGCTTTGTCATGTTGATACCGTTGGTGGCAAAGCCGCCCATCGCTTTGTACAGCGCAGCCGGAATGTTGCGCACCTGAAACACGAAGCTGGTGATCATGCCATGCGGGCCGCGTCGGGACATGTCCGCCTGCCGCGACATAACCAGGAACCGCGTGGTGTTGTTGTCCTGATCTTCGATGTGACGGGCCAGCACGTTCAGCCCATAGATTTCGCCCGCCAGCTCACTGGCCAGTGCCGCAGAATGCAAATCACCTTGCTCCGAGACCTCACGCGCGGCGCGCGCGTTGTCGGGGCTGACGCGGCCGCGAATGTCATGTTCTTTCAGAAAGCCTGCGCATTGCGGCAGTAGAACCAAATGCGAATGCGCCTCGGTGATATCTTCAAGCGTTGCCCCGGGGACAGCTAGCAGATTGATGTGCACGCGTACGAAGGCCTCATCAATGATGTGCAGCCCACTATGGGGCAGCAGGCGGTGAATATCGGCCACCCGGCCATAGGTGGTGTTTTCGACCGGCAGCATCGCCAGATCAGCTTCGCCTGACCGAACCGATTCGATCACATCTTCGAAAGTACGGCAGGGCAGGGCCTCCATATCGGGGCGTGCATTGCGGCAGGCCTCGTGGCTATAGGCGCCTGGTTCTCCCTGAAATGCGATACGATTGCTCATTTGGTCGATTCCGTGCAACAAGTTCTACAATTGGGCGTTTAGTCGCGGTGTCTATACCTTGCCTCTTGCAAGGGGAAGCCTTAGACACCCCGCAGACAGCTGAAATGGACTCGCGATCAATGTTCGACACGATGACAGTTACCAAGGCCGCCGCAGGCCTGTTTGGCACCTTCCTGGTGCTTCTTCTGGCCAAATGGGGTGCCGAAGTTCTTTACCATGCGGATGGGCATGGCGAGACAGCCTCTTACATTATCGAAACCGAAAGCGCTGGTGAAAGCGCCGACGGTGAAGAAGTGGTCTTCGAAGATATGCTGGCCGCCGCCGATCCGGAAAAAGGCGCCCGTGTCTTCCGTAAATGCACCGCCTGCCACAAGCTGGAGGACGGCGCAAACGGTACCGGCCCCTACTTGTACGGTGTCGTAGATCGCCCGGTTGCATCAGCCAACGGCTTCACCGGCTATTCAGCCTCGATGCAGGCCCATGGCGGCAATTGGACTCCCGAAGCGCTGGATGCGTTCCTCGAGCGCCCAAGTGCTTACATCTCGGGTACTTCGATGAGCTTTGCCGGTCTGAAGAAACCGCAAGAGCGCGCCGATCTGATCGCGTATCTGCAGACCATCGGCAACTGATCCTTTGATCAAAGCATGATTTTCAAAGCCGCTGCCTCGCGCAGCGGCTTTTTTTTGCCTAAGAAAAACTTCACAAAGTGTTCACGCATTCTAAACTTGAAACTGACAGTGCTGGTCATTTAGCTGGCGCGAACAAGATAAAAGACACAACGACCCAGAGGATGAGCCAAATGATATCCAATCGACTTACTGCACAGGCGCGCTCGGTGGATATTAAGGGTTGGTCGCACGCTTTGATGTTCGGGTTGATTGTGGTCATGCTGACCTCGGCGCAGCTTTTTGCGGAAGAAAAGATAATCAAAAGCCACGGATTCTCGGAATTCGGCGATCTGAAATACCCCGAAGGTTTCGCTCATTTCGACTATGTGAACCCCGACGCTCCGCGCGGGGGAGAGCTATCTTATGCGGCGCAGGGCACGTTTTCTAGCTTGAACCCGTTTACGCGGAAAGGGCGCGCAGGCGCGCGGTCTGCTGACCAATATGAAACCCTGCTGATTCCATCCTATGATGAGCCCGCAGCCTATTACGGGTTGCTGGCCGAAAGCTTGGAATACCCGGAAAGTCAGGATTGGGTTATTTTCAACATGCGGCCCGAGGCCCGGTTTTCCGATGGCAGCCCCGTGACCGCCGAGGATGTTGTGTTTTCCCACAATCTGCTGCTGGATCAGGGGCTGAAGTCTTATGCAGATGCGGTGCGCAAGCGTATCCCACGCGCCGAAGCACTGGATGAACATAGGGTCAAATTCTATTTCGCACCGGATATCTCGCGCCGGGCACTGATCTCGCAGGTGGGCGGAACGCCGGTGTTTTCTAAAGCCTGGTTCGAAGCAGACCCGGAAAACCGGCGTCTGGATGAACCGCGTTTGGTTCAGGGGGTTGGATCGGCCCCCTATGTTCTGGACAGCTATGACATCAACCGGCGCATCATTTACAAGCGCAACCCCGATTATTGGGGCGATCACGTCAACGTAAACGTGGGTCGCAACAACTATGACACCATCAGGATCGAGTATTTCAGTGACTCGATTGCCGCGATGGAGGGATTCAAGGCAGGTACGTTCACGTTGCGGCAGGAAAACAACTCGAAAAGCTGGGCGACCGCCTATGATTTTCCGGCCATTGCGAACGGCTGGGTCATTCGGGACGAGTTGGCGAATGGAAACGTGCCATCTGCGTCGGGCTTCATCATGAATCTTGATCGCCCACAGTTGCAGGATCCGCGTGTTCGCGAAGCCATCCAGCTTGGTTATAATTTCGAATGGACCAACGAAAGCCTGCAGTACGGGTTGTTCCAACAGCGCAGTTCGTTCTGGGAAGGCACGCACCTTGAGGCGACTGGCCTGCCCGAAGGGCGTGAATTGGAGGTGCTGCAAAGCCTCGGCGATGCGTTGGACCCGGACGTTCTGACCGAGGAACCGGTCAGCGCCCATGAATCGCGCCCGGCGCGTCAGAACGACCGTCGCAACCTGCGCGCGGCGATGAAGCTGTTGGACGAGGCCGGTTGGTTGGTTGGTGATGACGGCATTCGCCGGAACGACAAGGGCGAAGTGTTGTCGATCGAGTTTTTGTCGGACCAGCCGACGCTGGACCGCATTGTTCAGCCCTTTGTCGACAACCTGCGGGCAATGGGTATCGACGCGCTGTATAACCGGGTGGACAATGCCCAGTTCACGCTGCGCCGCCGGGATCGGGATTTTGACATGATCGTCGGCGGGTATCCGAAATCACTGCAGCCTTCGACTGGCCTGTATCAGCAATTCGGGACCGAGGCGGCCTCGTATTCCGTATTCAATCCGTCGGGTGCGCATGGTCCCGATATTGAACCATTGATCGACAACATCGTTGCCGCCACCGAAAGCGAGGAGCTTTTCGCCAATGTCCGCGCGTTGGACCGTGTTCTGAGGGCCAAGCGGATCATGGTTCCGACATGGTATCTGGGCAAATATTGGGTAGCGTATTGGGACATGTACGAATACCCGGAAAACCTGCCACCCTATGCGTTGGGCGTGGAAGACCTGTGGTGGATCAACGCCGAGAAAGAAGCCGAGTTGAAATCCTCGGGCGCGTTGAGGTAATCCGCCCCCATGGGAGCATATATTCTAAGACGCCTGTTGCTGGTCATCCCCACATTGCTTGGGATCATGATCGTCAATTTCACGCTGGTTCAGTTTGTCCCCGGTGGTCCGATTGAACAGATGATCGCCCAGATGCAAGGGGGCGGTGACGTGTTCGAAGGCATCGCAGGCGGCGGCAGCGATATCGAGCAGCAAACCAGCAGCGTGAATGACCGCTATATCGGCGCGCGCGGATTGCCGCCCGAATTTATCGAAGAGTTGGAAAAGGAATTTGGATTCGACAAACCTCCGGTCGAACGGTTCCTTGACATGTTGGGCAACTACATGACGTTGGACTTCGGCGAGAGTTATTTTCGCTCGATCAGCGTGATTGATCTAGTGCTGGAAAAAATGCCCGTTTCAATCTCGCTGGGCCTGTGGTCCACATTGATTGCCTATCTGGTGTCGATCCCGCTGGGTATTCGCAAGGCGGTCAAGGATGGTTCAAAGTTCGATACCTGGACCAGTGGCACCATCATTGTGGCCTATGCCATTCCCGGCTTCCTGTTTGCGATCCTGCTGCTGGTGCTGTTTGCCGGTGGGTCCTACTGGCAAATCTTCCCGCTGCGGGGGCTGACATCTGACAATTGGGACAGCCTCAGCCTGATTGGCAAGATCGCGGACTATTTCTGGCACATCACACTGCCGGTCATTGCCCTGACGATTTCTGCCTTTGCGACGCTGACGCTGCTGACCAAGAACTCGTTTCTGGATGAGATCAAAAAGCAATATGTCATGACCGCTCGCGCAAAAGGTTTGAGCGAGGGCAGGGTGCTGTATGGCCACGTGTTCCGCAATGCCATGCTGATCGTGATCGCAGGCTTTCCGGCGGTGTTCATTGGCGTCTTCTTCGGAAGCTCGATCATTATCGAGACGATCTTCTCACTCGATGGTCTGGGCCGTCTGGGGTTCGAGGCAGCAGTCGCACGCGACTACCCGGTGATCTTTGGCACGCTGTTCATCTTTGGCCTGATGGGTCTTGTCGTCGGTATCGTCAGCGATCTGATGTATGTGCTGGTTGACCCGCGCATCGATTTCGAAAAGCGGGAGGGGTAAATGGCGCTTTCCCCCCTCAATCAGCGCCGGTGGCGTAATTTCCGGCGCAATGGCCGGGCTTTTTGGTCGCTGATCATCTTCTTGGTACTGTTCGGTATCTCGCTGTTTGCCGAGTTCATCGCGAACGACAAGCCGATCCTGGTGAAATACCGGGGTGAGTTTTACACGCCGATCTTCAATTTTTACCCGGAAACTGAATTCGGCGGGGATTTCCAAACCGAAGCAATCTATCGCGATCCCGAGGTGCAGTGTCTGATCGACAGCGGCGGGCTTGAGGAGTGTTTCGACGATCCAGAAGGGATCATTGACGAAATCAAAGACGGGACCTTTCAGGCCGAGGGGTTTGAACGCGGTTGGGCGATCTGGCCGCTGATTCCATATTCCTTCAACACCAGTGTGGATCGTCCGGGGGCCGCACCGCTGCCGCCCAATGGGCAGAACCTGTTGGGAACCGATGACACCAAGCGCGATGTGTTGGCTCGGGTCATCTATGGCTTCCGCTTGTCGATCCTGTTCACATTGATGGTCACAGGGGCCGCCAGCCTGATTGGCATTTTCGCCGGTGCAATTCAGGGCTTTTTCGGCGGCTGGTTGGATTTGGTCTTTCAGCGCATCATCGAGATCTGGTCGGCCACCCCTTCGCTGTACGTGATCATCATCATGTTCGCCATTCTGGGTCGAAGTTTCTGGCTGCTGGTGGCGTTGATGATCCTGTTCAGTTGGACCGGATTAGTCGGCGTTGTCCGGGCCGAATTCCTGCGCGCGCGCAATCTGGAATATGTCCGCGCGGCACGGGCGTTGGGCGTGGGCAACATGACGATCATGTTCCGCCACATGCTGCCCAACGCGATGGTTGCGACGCTGACATTCATGCCCTTCATCGTCACTGGCACCATTGGCGGATTGGCCTCGCTGGATTTCTTGGGCTTTGGCTTGCCGTCTTCGGCGCCGTCGCTAGGGGAATTGACCTTGCAGGCGAAACAGAACCTGCAGGCACCTTGGCTGGCCTTCACTGCGTTCTTCACCTTTGCCATCATGTTGTCGCTGCTGGTCTTCATCTTTGAAGGCGTTCGCGATGCGTTTGACCCCAGAAAGACCTTCTCATGAGCCTTTTGGATGTGAAAAATCTCAAGGTCTCGTTCAAGCAGGACGGGCAGGTGAGCGCGGCGGTCAAAGGTGTTTCGTTCACCGTGGACCGGGGGGAAACCGTCGCACTTGTGGGGGAATCCGGATCAGGCAAGTCGGTTACGGCATTGTCCACCGTGTCGTTGCTGGGGGACAGTGCTATCGTCGAAGGTTCGGTCACCTATGACGGTGATGAGATGATCGGCGCCTCGCAAGACAAGCTGATGGACGTGCGCGGCAATGATATCAGCTTTATTTTTCAAGAGCCGATGACCTCGTTGAACCCGCTGCACACAATCCAAAAGCAGATGGCAGAATCGCTGGCCCTGCACCAGGGTCTGAGCGGAGATGCGGCACGCACACGTATTGTCGAACTGCTGACCAAGGTGGGGATTCGTGATCCGCAGGATCGGTTGGACAGCTATCCACACCAGTTGTCCGGCGGGCAGCGGCAGCGGGTCATGATCGCAATGGCGCTGGCCAACAAGCCCGACATTCTGATCGCGGATGAACCGACAACTGCCCTGGACGTGACCATTCAGGCTCAGATTCTGGAGTTGTTGGCCGAGCTGCAAAAGTCAGAGAATATGGGGATGCTGTTCATCACCCATGATCTGGGAATTGTGCGGCGCATCGCCGACCGGGTTTGCGTGATGAAGGATGGTGAGATCGTCGAGACCGGCGCCACTGCCGAGATCTTCAACAACCCGCAGCACCCCTATACGCAGAAACTGCTGGGGGCCGAGCCCTCGGGTCATCCCGACCCCGTCGCCCCCGAGGCCGAAGAGGTCGCCCGTACCGATCACCTGAAGGTCTGGTTCCCGATCCAGCGCGGGTTTTTGAAACGGACCGTGGGCCATGTGAAGGCAGTGAACGACGCCACGCTTAGCGTGCGCGCGGGCGAGACGGTAGGCATTGTCGGTGAAAGCGGGTCTGGTAAGACGACGCTGGCGCTGGCGATCATGCGCCTGATTGCGTCCGAAGGCGCCATCACTTTCCGCGAACAGGACGTGCGCCGCTGGTCCACGCGAGAGTTGCGGCGGTTGCGCAAAGACATGCAGATCGTGTTCCAGGACCCGTTTGGCAGCCTTAGCCCGCGGATGACCTGCATGCAGATCATTGCCGAGGGCTTGGCGATCCATAAGGTCGACCCCCACCGTGCCCCGCGCGAATTGGTGGCCGAGGTGATGACCGAAGTGGGGTTGGACCCGGCGGCAATGGACCGATACCCGCATGAATTCTCGGGCGGACAGCGTCAGCGTATCGCGATAGCGCGCGCCATGGTGTTGCGGCCCAAGCTACTGGTACTGGACGAACCGACCAGCGCGCTGGACATGACGGTGCAGGTGCAGATCGTTGATCTTTTGCGCAATCTTCAGCGGAAATACGGGCTGGCCTATCTGTTCATCAGCCACGACCTGAAGGTGGTCCGGGCGATGTCTCACAAGGTGATTGTCATGCGGAACGGAGATGTCATCGAAATGGGTGCGGCTGAAGATTTGTTCGAAAATGCTCAGACAGATTATACCCGTGAACTGATTGCGGCAGCGGGGTAGGGTGAGTTCCTACCCGCGCGGCAAAGGGTTATAGACCCAGATCTTTCTTCAATTTGTTGAACTTTCTCTGGTGCGGGTTGCCTCTGACTTGCGATCGGATACTGTGGCGATACCAGTTTGACTTCTCAGGGATAAACCTCTCCCAGATTGTTCCGTCCGGGGCTGTCACAAACTCCCAACATTCTTCGAAACGTTTGTATTGCCTCGCCCCGTTTTCGAACCAGTACCAGTCAGTCTCGTTACACAGTTTACCTCTGTTTGTGACGTACCATCGCCCAATGCCAACGGCGCCTTCTTTTTGCCCTATCCCCTGTAAGGTGCCGTTAGGAGCCCAATAGAACGACCCTCCAAGTCTCCAATTTGTTGTCTTGCCGGAATAGAGCTGAGCTATCGTTTGTGGGTCAGTGCGTTTTGCGCCTTTGGGTTTCCCCTTGGCAAGGCTTTCCCCGGCAGCCAGAAAAATGGCCGCGACTACAAATGTCGTCAGGACGGTTGTTGAATACGCCATAACTGCGGCTCCTCTTTAAATAACAAACCTGAAATGCGGGGCGGCCCTCCTGCGTATTCTCTGACCGGGGTGCCGGTCAGAGGTTTTTTGAGAATTTCACTGTGCGTTGGCGGCCTCGCGCGCTGCACTTTTCGGAAGTGGTCCGCGCAGCTCTTCATAGTGATCAAAGTTCAGCTTGACCCAACCGGTGCCACGTGTGGCACTGGCGAGGGTTCGGTGCAACTCGTCCTCGGCCACGGCGGGCAATTGGGCGTTGAAGATCTCCCAGCCTGAGGCGTTGGGATTACCTTCAAAGCCCAGAACCTGGCCTTGCAGCGAACTTATGGTCGGAACCAGATCGCCTACAAAATCCGACGGCAGGTGGATTTCGGCACTCAGGATCGGCTGCAGGACCACTGGTTTGGCCTGTGGCAGGGCTTCACGCACAGCATTCTTGCCTGCGGTACGGAAGGCATAGTCCGAGCTGTCCACGTTGTGGTGCTTGCCATCGCTAAGCGTGACTTTCACATCCACCACTGGAAAGCCCTCGGGCCCCTGCACCAACGCATCCTTGGCGCCGTGTTCGACCGATGGAATATAGTTCTTGGGCACCGCGCCCCCCTTTACGATTTCCTCGAACTGGAACCCCGAACCCCGCGGCATTGGCGCAACCGAGATTACTACGTCTGCGAACTGTCCAGCCCCACCAGATTGTTTGCGGTGGCGGTGACGGTGTTCGACGGGTGCGCGAATGGTTTCGCGATAAGCGGTCTCGACCGCGTCGGCAGTAATCTCGATCCCGAAATCCTCATCTAGTTTGGCGGTGACACGACGCATGTGTTGCGGACCTTGTGAACCCAGAATTGCATGACCGCTAAGTTCGTCCTGTTCCAAATGCAGGCCGGGGTCGATCTCGACCAGACGGGTTAGTGCGTTAGACAGGCGCACGTCGTCTCGCTCATGGGTGGGCGACACGATCTGACGATGCGCTGCCGGGTGGGAGCCGGCCCATTCGGGCAGAGGGGTCGCCGAAGAACTGTCATAGAGATTGCCGGGATTTAGGTGATCGGATTTCACGGCGAGCCCAATTTGCCCAGCTGGTAGCTCGGCAATCTGTGTCTTGGCGTCCAGCGTAGTCAGGTTGCCGACGGTTTCGCCGCCCAGATTCTCATGCGCTTTCACACCTGCGCCCAGCCCGCGCAGAACGACGATCTTGCCGATATGTTTTTTTACATCCGCGAAGCCAGCGATCGCGCGGGCGTTTTCTGCCGCTTCGTCTCGCCCGGCGGCTATGTCAAACTCCGGGGCCTCGTGCCGCAGGGCTTTCATCAAACGAGTCAGCCCGTTTCCATGGCTGGCCGCGCCCAAACAGGCGGGTATCAGCTGGTGGTTCTGCAGCACTTGTGCGGCCAGATCGTAAACCTCGGCGCTGGGCGGTTGCTTGTCTTCGATCAGTTGCTCAAGCAAGTTGTCGTCGAAATCTGACAAGGTTTCCAACAATTCCGTGCGGGCCTCCTGTTCGCGGTCCTCGACCGATTGCGGCAATTCGATCAGGGCTGAGGGCTGGCCTTCCTGATATTTCCAGGCCCGCTCCGAGATCAGATCAACCGCACCGACGATCGTGTCGCCCTCGCGGATCGGCACCTGACGCAGAGCGATGTGGTGGGTGCAATAGGTCTGCAACGCCGCAATGATGTCGCGAATCCGGCCATTGGGGTTGTCCATACGGTTGATGAACAGGAAGCAGGGAATGCCAGCCTCTTCGACCAGTCGCAGATATGGGGCGCACAGAACGGCAGCCAGTGGGTCGGGTGGCACGACCACCACGGCGGCGTCCGAGATTGCCATGGCAGGGCCGACATAGGCCAGATTATCGCCGCCGCCATCGACATCAATGGCGCACCAGGGTTCGTCTAAATAAGAAAAACCGTGCAAATGCACGGTTCCAGATACGTCGAATGTGGTGGACCGGCCATCGAGGCGGCTGATGGCCTCGACCAGAGTGCTTTTGCCCGATTGGCTGGGGCCGAGGACGGTGAAAACGCGCATGGGTGCTGTCCCTCTTTCAAATTGCAGATCGGCTGCACGAAAGGGATAGCCTTACGCAAATGCGTTGGCGCGAACTGTCTGGTATTGGGCCTGCCTCGGGTGCGGGCGGGTTCCGCCCGCCCTGCAAGTGTGGAAAAAACCGACCCGCCGCGTCAAGCCCTGACCTGCCTTGATGTCAGATTGCCGAACTGTGGCCGGCCAAGCTCAGGTCATAGGCGTCAAAGCTGCGGGCAATCATGCGGGTCAGCGGCCGGGCCTCGGGCGGGATGAACAAGCCATCTTCGGTGATCCGCAGCAGGCCGTCAAAGGCTGTATTGGCAGCCTGATACATAGCCTGCAACTCTGGCCCGGTGATGTCGTGATTGCCCAGAACCTCGGCTGTATTGATCTGGAAATCGCACATCAGCGCTTCGATCAGCCGGGCGCGCAGAACGTCCTGCCCTTTGAACAAGTGCCCGCGTGAGGTCGAGAACCGCCCTTCGCGAATCGCCTTGGTATGGGCAGATGTTGCGGGCGCATTCTGGGCATAGCCTTGCGGAAAGCGCGAGATAGAGCTGGCACCAACCCCGATCAGAACCTCGGCCTGATCGTCGGTATAGCCCTGGAAGTTCCGCTTTAACCGCCCGGCCTTCAGCGCATGGGTCAGGCCGTCATCCTGCGTGGCGAAATGGTCAATGCCGATCTCGGCATAGTCATCCCACATGAACAGGCGGCGGGCGGTGTCGAACAGATCAAGACGTTCTTCGGGGGTCGGCAGGGCATCTGAGGGGATCAGTTGCTGCCGCTTGGCCATCCATGGCACATGGGCATAACCGTATAGCGCGACACGATCCGGGCTGAGCGACAGAAGTTTCTGCACGCTTTCCGTCATCCGCAATTTGGTCTGGTGCGGCAGGCCATACAGGATATCCGCATTCAGGCTGCTGATCCCACGGGCGCGGATCATGTCCACGGCTTTGCGTGTGACGTCATAGCTTTGGATACGCCCGATGGTCTTCTGAATTTCGTCGTCGAAATCCTGCACCCCGATTGAGGCGCGGTTCATCCCGGCCTCGGCCAATGCGTCCAGACGGGCCTCATCAATCTCGTTCGGGTCGATCTCGACCGAGAACTCGGCATTCGGGCCCAGCGGTACGACATCCAGAATCCGCGCGGCCAGATCCCGCATCAGATCGGGGTTCAATAGGGTTGGCGTGCCGCCACCCCAATGCAGGCGCGACAGGGTAATGCCCTCAGGCAGGCGTTCAGCCAGCAGGTCAAGCTCGGCTTTCAGAACGTCCACATAGGCAATCACCGGGTTGTCGGTTTGGGTGCCTTGCGTGCGGCAGGCGCAGAACCAGCACAGCCTGCGGCAGAACGGGACATGGATGTACAACGACACCTCGCTGCCCGGCTTCAGGCCGGAAATCCAGTCGGAATAAAGGCTTGACCCCACGTCATTGCTGAAGTGGGGGGCGGTGGGATAGCTTGTATAACGCGGGACTTTCGCGTCAAATAGTCCAAGCTTGGCCAATTGTGGTTTCACTATCATGGCGATAGCTTTAAGGGACGGACCGTCTAGATGCTTTGACCGAGATCAAGTGGAAACGTGCATGACACCGATACTCAAATTCGACCATACAAACTGCGGAGATTGCCCCATCCGGCATCGTGCAGTATGCGCCCACTGTGATGCGAACGAGCTGGTAGAGCTTGAAGGCATCAAATACTATCGCAGTTTTGAGGCGGGTCAGACGATCATCTGGTCGGGGGATCAGATGAATTTTGTGGGCTCGGTCGTGTCAGGCATCGCCTCGCTGACCCAGACAATGGAAGATGGTCGCACCCAGATGGTCGGCCTTTTGCTGCCCAGTGATTTCGTCGGGCGGCCAGGCCGCGATTCTGCGCCATACGATGTGCTGGCAACAACCGATCTGGTCATGTGTTGTTTTCGCAAGAAGCCGTTCGAAGACTTGATGAGCAATACCCCGCATATTGCACACCGGCTGTTGCAAATGACGCTGGACGAGCTGGACGCCGCGCGCGAGTGGATGTTGGTGCTGGGGCGCAAGACTGCGCGAGAAAAGATTGCCAGCCTGCTGTCGATTATCGCCCGGCGCGATGCGTCGATCAATCAAAAGGGAAACACGGGGCCGATCGTGTTTGACCTTCCGCTAACCCGCGAGGCGATGGCGGACTACCTTGGGCTGACGCTGGAAACAGTCAGTCGGCAGATCTCGGCCCTGAAAAAGGATCAGGTCATCACGTTGGAAGGCAAACGCCACGTGACGATTCCGGATATGGGCCGCCTGATGGAAGAGGCAGGCGACGACTCGGATGGAGGTTTTCTGGTCTGACACGCTTGCAGCGTGACTGGATCGGCTGGCCATGTTTAACTGGGGTCATTTGAAGCAGACCTCAGGAGTAAGTCATGGGATTCAGTAGCATTCTGGCGATGCTGTTCATCGGCGCGATCGCCGGGTGGCTGTCGGGCAAGATCATGGAAGGCCGCGGCTTTGGCCTGATGGGCAATATCATCGTCGGCATCGTCGGCGCGTTTCTGGCCGGTCTGATCTTTCCCGCGCTGGGCTTTGCTGTGGGCGGTGGTGTCTTTTCATCTATTTTCTTCGCCACCATCGGCGCGATCATCCTACTGTTCCTGATCGGATTGGTGAAAAAGTAAAAACCGCCCCCGCAGGCGGTTTTCTGTAACGGTCTATATTAGTGCGCCAGGAACACCGGTACTGTGGCTTGTTCCAACATGTTCCGTGTCGCGCCGCCCAAAATGGCTTCGCGGAACCGCGAGTGCCCATAGGCCCCCATCACGATCATGTCCGCCTCGGTATCTGCGGCGTGGCGGTTCAGGATATCGGATACCCGCGTCATGGTCTTGCTCAGCACGTCGATTTCGCATTTCACGCCATGGCGGGCCAGCATCTGCGACAGCATCCCACCAGGGTCCGAGCGGTCGGGGCCGTGGCGCGGCGGATCAATCACGACGATGCGCACCAGATCGGCTTGCGTCAGAAACGGCAGGGCGCGGCGGATGGCTCGCATGGCCTCGACGCTCTCGTTCCAGCCGATCAGGATGTTGCCCGGTCGTGCGAACGGGGTTGCATCGTCAGGAACGACTAGAACAGGCGCGTGACCTTCGAACATGGCAGCTTCGACAATGGGTTCGGCCTCGGCGTCGCGGTCAGGTCCGTAAGGTTGCGGGAGAATGACAAGATCGGAAAACCGCGCGCGGTGCGCCACGTGGCGCCCGATATCCGAGATCTGAGCAACACCGCTTTCGGCGGACCAGCGAATTCCAGTCTTGCCCAGATAGTCTTTGGCATAGGCCAGTACCTCTTCGGCTTCGGCATTCGCGCGGCTCAGTGTTTCCTGAAGTATCAGGGCGTTTGCGCCGGCGTAGTAATATCCCGTCTGGCTGCGGTCGACGCCCAGACACAAAGCCTCGGCATGCGCGTCTTGCGAAGCAGTCAGAGCGGCCATCTGGGCCAGAGGCGCGTCACTGTGGTTCGTGTCTGTCATCACCGTGAGAAGAGATTTGTATGCCATTTTGACCTCTTGTCTTTCAGGCTCATGTACCTGCGGCCCTATGGCCCAGTTGTCAGTTTACGATTGTCACAGAAATCAGTGTATTGTCTTGACACAGATCAAAGTAATTCTGGCCGCCGTTCGACAAAACGGCAACCAGTCAAAAGGGTCCTGCGATATACAAGAATCACGTGGGGCATGGCAAAGGGACGCAATATGTCAAATTACATCAAGCTGATCGTGCTTGGTCTGGTTGTGGTGTTCACTGCGATCGGGTCCAACTATGCACGCGATTTGGCGTATCAGGTGCATTCGATTCTGGTGATGCTGATCGCCGGTGGTTTGTTCATCTGGACGCTTAGAAACACTGACGAGCCAGATATTCTTGTAGACCGTTCGGGTGAATACATGGATGGCGTCATCCGCTATGGCGTGATCGCAACTGCCTTTTGGGGCGTGGTCGGGTTCCTTGCAGGGACTTTCATCGCGTTTCAGCTGGCCTTTCCGGCGCTGAACTTCGAATGGGCGCAGGGCTATCTGAACTTTGGTCGTTTGCGTCCGCTGCACACATCGGCGGTGATCTTTGCCTTTGGCGGTAACGCCTTGATCGCAACCTCGTTCTATGTGGTACAGCGCACCAGCGCCGCGCGCCTTTGGGGCGGCAATCTGGCGTGGTTCGTGTTCTGGGGCTATCAGCTGTTCATTGTACTGGCAGCGACCGGTTACGTACTGGGTGGTACTCAGTCCAAAGAATATGCCGAGCCTGAATGGTATGTTGACCTTTGGCTGACCGTCGTATGGGTTGCTTATCTGGCCGTTTTCCTTGGAACGATCGTCAGGCGGAAAGAACCCCACATTTACGTGGCGAACTGGTTCTATCTGGCGTTCATCGTGACTGTCGCCATGCTGCATCTGGTCAACAACATGACCATCCCGGTCAGCATCTGGGGTTCGAAATCGGTTATCGTCTGGTCTGGTGTGCAGGATGCCATGATCCAGTGGTGGTACGGCCACAATGCTGTGGGCTTCTTCCTGACCGCGGGTTTCCTGGGAATGATGTATTACTTCATCCCGAAACAGGCCGAGCGTCCGGTATTCAGCTATAAGCTGTCGATCATCCACTTCTGGGCTCTGATCTTCCTGTATATCTGGGCCGGTCCGCACCACCTGCATTATACCGCGTTGCCTGACTGGGCTTCGACGCTGGGCATGGTGTTCTCAATCGTGCTGTGGATGCCGTCATGGGGTGGAATGATCAACGGTCTGATGACCCTGTCGGGTGCATGGGACAAGCTGCGCACTGATCCGGTTATTCGGATGATGGTGATCTCGGTCGGCTTCTATGGAATGTCCACCTTTGAAGGCCCGATGATGTCGATCCGTGCAGTGAACTCGCTGTCGCACTACACCGACTGGACCATCGGTCACGTGCATTCGGGCGCGCTGGGCTGGAACGGCATGATCACTTTTGGTGCGCTGTACTTCTTGGTGCCTGTCCTGTGGAAGCGTGAGCGTCTGTATTCGCTGCAGATGGTCAGCTGGCACTTCTGGCTCGCTACCATCGGCATCGTGCTTTACGCCGCGTCGATGTGGGTCACCGGCATCATGGAAGGTCTGATGTGGCGCGAAGTGGATGCCAACGGCTTCCTGGTGAACTCGTTCGCCGACACCGTGGCTGCCAAGTTCCCGATGTATGTGGTGCGTGCTTTGGGTGGCGTGATGTTCGTCGCTGGCTCGCTGATCATGTGCTACAACCTGTGGATGACTGTACGGAAAGCGCCGGCCAAAGAGGCCAGCCTGTCCGTCGCGGTCCCGGCTGAATAAGGAGGGCCGGAGCAATGGCAATTCTCGACAAACATAAGATCCTCGAGACCAACGCGACCCTCCTGCTGATCTTCAGCTTTCTGGTCGTTACCATCGGTGGCATCGTACAAATCACCCCGCTGTTCTATCTTGAGAACACCATCGAGAAGGTAGAGGGCATGCGCCCATACACCCCCCTCGAATTGGCCGGGCGTGACATCTACATCCGCGAAGGGTGCTATGTCTGCCACAGTCAGATGATCCGCCCGATGCGGGACGAAGTTGAACGCTATGGTCACTACTCGCTGGCGGCTGAATCGATGTATGATCACCCATTCCAGTGGGGCTCCAAGCGTACCGGGCCAGATATCGCTCGTGTCGGTGGCCGTTATTCGGACCAGTGGCAGGTGGACCACCTGCGTGATCCGCAATCGGTGGTGCCTGAATCGGTGATGCCGAAATATGGCTTCCTCGAGCATCGGAAGATCGACGGTAAGTATATCGGTGATGTCATGGCTGCCAATTCTGTGGTCGGCACGCCGTACACAGACGAGATGCTCGAGCAGGCACAGGCGGATTTCCGGGCGCAGGCGGATCCGGACAGCGACTATGACGGATTGCTGGAACGCTATGGCGACAAGGTCAATGTCCGCAATTTCGATGGTCAATCTGAGTTGACCGAGATGGATGCGCTCGTTGCTTACCTTCAGATGCTGGGCACGTTGGTTGATTTCTCGACCTTCACCCCGGACGCAAGCCGATAACAGGAGAGTGTGATGGAAGAATATACTCTCTTACGGCAGTTCGCGGATAGCTGGATGTTACTTGTGCTGTTTGCCTTCTTTGTAGGCATCGTGATCTGGGTTTTCCGCCCCGGTGCCAGCAAAGAATACAAGGATACCGCCAACATCCCTTTCCGGCATCAAGATAAACCCGCCGAAGTCAAGGAGGCGAGGAAATGAGCAAAACACCTGAAAAACAGCCGGGTGATCCGAATACCACCGGCCACAGCTGGGACGGAATTGAGGAATTTGACAATCCGATGCCCCGCTGGTGGCTGTGGGTCTTGTACGCAACCATTGTTTGGGGCGTGATCTATACGATCATGTATCCGGCTTGGCCGTTGGTTCGGTCTGCAACGGCTGGTGTCATGGGATGGTCTTCCCGAGCACTTGTGCAGGAAGAGATGATCTCGTTCGAGGAGGCCAATGCGCCGTGGAACACCAAGCTGATTGAAACGCCGCTGGAAGATATCTCGAAAGATGCCGAGTTGCAGCAATACGCTGTGAACGCAGGCGGTGCGGTGTTCCGTACCTGGTGTGCGCAGTGTCACGGCTCGGGCGCGCAGGGTGCGCCGGGTTTCCCGAACTTGCTGGACGATGCCTGGCTGTGGGGAGGGTCGCTCGAGGATATCGAGATGACCGTTGCCTATGGTATTCGCAACGAAGAAAGCGACGATGCGCGCTATTCTGAGATGCCGGCCTTTGGCGAGATTCTGGAACAGGACGAAATCACTCAGGTGGTGCAGTATGTCATGTCGCTGACCAACGCTCAGACTGATGATGCGGCGGCGCAGGCGGGCAAAGTTGTTTTCGAGGACAACTGCGCAGCATGTCATGGCGAAGACGGCACCGGTGATATCACTCAGGGCGCACCGAACCTGACCGATGCAATCTGGCTTTATGGCGGCAGCGAAGAGGCTTTGACCGAAACGGTCACCAACAGCCGCTTTGGCGTGATGCCATCCTGGGAAAACCGTCTGACCGACGCGCAGATTCGCGCGGTCACAGCTTATGTCCACCAATTGGGTGGCGGTCAGTAACGGCAAAAGAATACCTTCGGACGGTTCGCCGCCCGAAGGTTAGGCACCGGCTGTTCCATCTGTTCGCGCGTTTCCTGAACAGCCGGTGCTACAAGTTCAGATTAGTTCTCTGTTTTGATCGGGTCCAGAGGGCCCGTCATTTCGCACGGGAACGTGTGACGCGCGTGGTTCTCTTCCACCAATTGCCCTCGGGGCGGTGTTCGCGGTTTTGCGGTGTCGTTAGCCCATCCGTGTGGGTGGCGACCATGAATGTACGTGCAAGAATCGATAGCATCTGATCTCTCCTTAAGTTGGGTCTGATTGCACTCAGGATTGATGTTTTGCGAGGAATATGCGACTCAATTGCCATTGGGTAATGTAATCTAGGCTTACATATGAATTGGATGACAATGCCACCCCTTGCATCGCTGAAGGCTTTTCATGCCTTTGCAGAAGCAGGAAATGTGGTGCAGGCCGGGGTCCTGTTAAATGTCAGCCACGCTGCCATCAGCCAGCAATTGCGCGCGTTGGAAAAACACCTTGGGGTGACCCTGCTGGACCGCAGCGGTAAGTCCATGACGTTGACGGTCGAGGGTGAAAAGCTGGCCCGCGCCTTACATCTGGGTTTTGGTGCGATCGGGGCAGCCGTAGCGGATCTGACGCATATCGCCGAAGATCGCCCGGTTCATGTATCCTTGACGGCATCTTTTGCCGCGTCCTGGCTGATGCCCCGATTGCCGGCGTTTCAGGCCGAGTATCCTGATATACCCCTGGCACTGGACCCTTCGCCTGACCTTGCCAGTCTGCGTCCGGGTGGTGTGGATGTGGCGATCCGATACGGGGATGGATACTGGCAGGGGGTGAATGCCGAACCTCTGTTGCAAAGTCCGATCGTGATAGTTGCTGCGCCGTCGCTACTGGGAGGCCGGGAAACCATTACGCCGGATGAGCTTAGCCAACTGCCTTGGTTGGAAGAGCTTGGAACTACAGAGGCAACATCGTGGCTGGCCCGCCGCGGGGTTGAACACGGCCCGCGGGCTGGGCGAATCTTGTTGCCCGGCAATCTGGTGCTTGAGGGGCTGCGCGCTGGTCAGGGTGTGACATTCACGGCGCGACATTTTGTCGAAGCTGATATTCAGGCGGGTCGCATCATCGAGTTGTTTCGCGAACCAGGCGCGCGTGGATACCACATTGTGACAGGGGATGCGCCACTGCGCCCGGCTGTCAAAATTTTTGTTAGCTGGCTCAGGCGGCAAGCTGGTATGGTGTGACAAAAGGTGTCTGCGTGATGCGCTTTTGACCCATGTCAAAGTGACTGCTTTTGTGATCTGGAAAAAGACGCCTAAAAGACAGCCACATCTGGAGCCTGCTTGTGAGCGATTCCGACCCTGCCCCCAGCCTTTACGCTGCAAGGGAGCCGATCTTTCCCCGGCGTGTGTCCGGGCCATTTCGAAACCTGAAATGGATCATCCTCGCGGTTACGCTTGGCATCTATTATGTAACGCCCTGGATCAGATGGGACCGCGGCCCCAGCCTGCCGGATCAGGCGGTGCTGCTGGACCTGGCGAACCGGCGTTTTTACTTTTTCTGGATCGAAATCTGGCCGCATGAATTTTATTTCGTGGCAGGCCTGTTGATCATGGCCGGTCTGGGCCTGTTTCTGTTTACCTCAGCGCTGGGGCGCGTGTGGTGCGGCTATGCTTGCCCGCAGACGGTGTGGACGGACCTGTTCATTCTGGTTGAGCGCTGGATCGAAGGCGATCGCAACGCCCGATTGCGACTGCACCGGCAGGAAAAGCTGGATTTCCGCAAGGCGCGCCTGCGTATCACGAAATGGACGGCGTGGTTTCTGATCGGTCTGGCAACCGGCGGGGCCTGGGTGTTCTATTTTGCCGATGCCCCTACGCTGATGCGGGATCTGGTCACTGGAAACGCTCATCCGGTTGCCTATACAACGGTCCTGATCTTAACAGGTACGACGTTCTTTTTCGGCGGTTTCGCCCGCGAGCAGATTTGCATTTATGCTTGCCCGTGGCCGCGTATTCAGGCCGCAATGATGGATGAGGACACTCTGGTCGTCGGGTACCGCGAATGGCGGGGCGAACCGCGCGGCAAGGGTAAGCGTACTACCGATTCCGAGCTGGGCGACTGCATCGACTGCATGGCTTGCGTGAATGTTTGCCCGGTTGGGATCGACATTCGCGACGGGCAGCAGATGGAATGCATCACCTGCGCGCTGTGCATCGACGCTTGCGATGACATGATGGCCAAGATCGGCAAGCCGCGTGGCCTGATCGACTATATGGCGCTGAGCGACGAAGCTCATGAACGTGCAGGCGAGCAACCCATCAACGTCTGGAAACACATCCTGCGTCCGCGGACGATCCTGTATACGGCTTTGTGGGCCCTGGTTGGCCTTGCGCTGTTGTTTGCGCTGTTTATCCGGTCCGATATTGATCTGACCGTGGCGCCCGTGCGCAACCCGACCTTTGTCACTTTGTCCGACGGAACAATCCGCAATACCTATGATGTGCGCCTGCGTAACAAGCATGGCGAGGACCGGGCGTTCCAATTGTCCCTCGCGGGTGATCCGGCCTTGCAGATCCAGATCGAGGGCGTCGAAGGTGAGATTGTCAATGTCACGGCAGATACGGCACAATTAACCCGCGTCTACATCGTTTCTGCGGGCGACACCGGGCCGGCGGCTGCGGATGCAACTTCGGTGCGCATCTGGGTCGAGGATCTGGAAAGCGGTGAACGCGCCTATAAAGACACCACTTTCAACGGACGAGGGAACTAGTATGGCCGAGCGTCAATTTACCGGTAAGCACGCTCTGGCCATTTTCGTCGCCGCGTTTGGTGTGATTATCGCCGTAAACCTCGTACTGGCCTATAGCGCGGTCAAAACCTTTCCGGGGCTTGAGGTCAAAAACTCTTATGTCGCCAGTCAGGAGTTCAACGACCGTCTGAAGGAACATCAGGCGCTGGGTTGGACCATTCGTGCCGAAATGTCTGGCGGCTTATTGATCCTACATATCACCGACAAAACCGGAGCTCCGGTCGAAGTGGCCGAGTTGCAGGCTGTTGTGGGTCGCGCCACCCATGTCGAGGATGATTTCTCGCCCGAATTTATCTTTGACGGTCAGGCCTATGCAACGCCGGTATCGTTGGGCAAAGGCAACTGGAACATACGGCTGGTTGCCAAGGATAGCGCGGGTGCAGAGTTTGCCCAGCGTGTGCCGTTGTACGTAAAAGGGTGATGGGATGACGACGCAGTTCACATCCGGCACTGCGGCCTGCCCCGGTTGTATCGCCAGCCCGGCGGAACCGGCGCGGCCCATCCCACAGGATGCTCAGATTGCGTTATCGTTGCCGGGCATTCATTGCTCGGCTTGTATTGCCACGGTCGAACGGGAACTGAACGCCTATCCGGGGGTCGAGGACGCGCGGGTGAATCTGACACTCAAGCGGGCGATGGTCAAAGCGTCGCCTGATCTGCGTGCAGCCGATCTTATTCCTGTATTGGAACGGGCGGGCTATGAGGCGCACGAGCTGGACCCCGGTTCGTTGTCAGCGACGCAGGCCAATAAGGCTGGTCGCGATCTGTTGATGCGGCTGGCGGTGGCTGGTTTCGCTTCGATGAACGTGATGCTGCTGTCGGTGTCGGTCTGGTCGGGCGCATCGGATGCCACGCGCGATATGTTCCACTGGATTTCCGCGGCCATTGCTCTGCCGGCCATTGCCTTTTCCGCGCAGCCCTTTTTTGCCAACGCCTGGAGCGCCCTGCGGGTCAAACGCCTGAACATGGATGTTCCGATTGTTTTGGCCATCTTGTTGGCGTTGATCACATCGCTTTGGGAAACCGCGCTCAGCGGCAAACACGCTTATTTCGATGCCGCGCTGACGCTGACCTTCTTCCTGCTGGCGGGGCGGTATCTGGATTACCGCACCCGCGATGCTGCCCGATCCGCGGCCGAAGAACTGACCGCACTAGAAGTACCGCGCGCCATCCGCCTGGTCGAGGGTGCCGAAGAAGAAGTGGCCGTGGCCACCCTTGCAGTTGGCGATCTATTCCTTGTCCGGCCCGGTGGGCGTATGCCGGTGGACGGCGAAATTGTGTCGGGGCAGTCAGAGCTTGATCGGTCCCTGTTGACCGGGGAAACCCTGCCTGTTTTTGCGCAAGTGGGTATGGCAGTCAGCGCTGGTGAGGTTAATCTGACTGGCCCCCTGACCATTCGGGCGACAGCGGTGGGTGAGGATACGTCGCTGCACCGTATGGCCGATCTGGTCGCCATCGCTGAATCGGGCCGGTCGCGCTATACCTCGTTGGCGGACAAGGCAGCCAAGCTTTATGCGCCGGGTGTACACATCCTAGCGGCACTCAGCTTTCTCGGTTGGTACATCTATTCCGGCGATATCCGCACCGCGCTGAACATTGCAGCTGCGGTGTTGATCATCACCTGCCCCTGTGCGCTGGGACTGGCGGTGCCTGCGGTGACAACGGCAGCCTCGGGGCGGTTGTTCCGCAAGGGGATGCTGATCAAACATTCCACTGCCCTGGAACGTCTGGCCGAGGTGGATACGGTGGTGTTCGACAAAACCGGTACGCTGACCTCGGGCACGCCCGAACTGATCAACCTGGGCGATCATGCCCGCACTAACCTTGAAGTGGCCTTGGCGCTGTCCGAGGCCTCCTCGCACCCGCTGTCCGTTGCATTGACCACCGCGGCACGCGATGCGGGGGTCAAACCGGCCCGTCTGAAAGATATCACCGAAGTTCCGGGTTACGGCACCGAAGGCACCTATCGAGATCAGCGCGTGCGTCTGGGCCGGGCAGCGTGGACCGGTGCGCAAGAGGGTGATCAGACCGCAGCATGGTTGTCCGTCGCAGGGCAGGCGCCTGTGTGCTTCCAGTATTCGGACAGTCTGCGCCCCGGCGCGGCCGAGGCGGTTCAAGCCTTCCGCGACGCAGGCAAAGAGGTCATCCTGATTTCGGGTGACACAGAAGGCGCGGTTCAGGCGTTGGCTGAAAAGTTGGGGATCGAACACTGGGTCGCGCAGGCTTTGCCGCAAGAAAAAGCCGCCCGTGTGCAGGAGCTGAGCGATCAGGGCCGACATGTTCTAATGGTCGGCGACGGTCTGAACGATACCGCCGCGCTGGCAGCGGCGCATGTGTCGATCTCGCCCGCATCGGCGCTGGACGCGGCGCGGGTGGCCTCGGATATCGTGCTGTTGGGTAATGATCTGGCCCCAATTGCCGATGCCTGTGATACGGCCGTGAAGGCGACCAAACGGATTCGCGAGAACTTTCGTATTGCCACCGTTTACAATATCATCGCTGTGCCGCTGGCGGTGGCCGGTCTGGCCACGCCGTTGATTGCGGCGCTGGCGATGTCGACCTCGTCCATCACCGTGTCCCTGAACGCCCTGCGTCTGAGGTAGCTGCTATGGAAGTTTTGGCCTATCTGATTCCGATTTCCCTGTTTTTGGGCGGGGTTGGACTTGTGGCCTTTGTGTATACCGTCCGCTCGAACCAATATGACGACCCCGAGGGTGACTCTCGGCGCATCCTGAGTGATGAATGGGACGACAAGCCCAAGCCCTGACACATGGCAATCAAGCGCTCTTGAAATTGCCGCAATGCCCGGTTATGTCCGGCTCATCCGCTAGCAGAGAGAACCAAGCCAAATGGCAACTATGAATCCGATCCAGTTCATTCAGCAGGTCCGCGCCGAAGTTGCAAAGGTCGTCTGGCCGACCCGGCGTGAGGTGCTGCTGACCACGGTCATGGTGTTCATCATGGCGGCGCTGACTGCCGTGTTCTTTGCGTTGGTTGATCTGGGCATTCGCGGCGGATTGCAACTGATCCTGGGTGCATTCAGTTAAACCGGTTTGGGCGGGCTGAAACGCCACTGCCCCCTTGCACAGCGCGCAATGTCAGAGTAGTTGACGCGGTACTATTCGGAATGGGCGTGCGGCGATTCGGGCTGCGCGCCGCTTTTTATTCCGGGTGACGTGACAGAATTTCAATGACGGTGCTTGCGGCATTGCCAGCGCACCGAAGGCAAACAAGGACGACAGGTTCATGGCGAAACGGTGGTACTCGGTCAGCGTTCTTTCGAATTTCGAAAAGAAGATCGCAGAGCAGATCCGCACGTCGGTGGCCGAGCAGGGCCTTGAGGACGATATCGACGAAGTTCTGGTGCCCACCGAAGAGGTGATCGAAGTGCGCCGGGGCAAGAAGGTCACGACCGAACGCCGCTTTATGCCCGGTTATGTGCTGGTGCACATGGAAATGTCCGATCAGGGCTATCACCTTGTGAACTCGATCAACCGCGTCACCGGCTTTCTGGGCCCGCAAGGCCGCCCGATGCCGATGCGCGATGCCGAAGTGAACCAGATCCTCAACCGCGTTCAGGAAGGTGAAGAAGCGCCCAAGCTGATGATCACCTTCGAAGTGGGCGAGAAGGTCAAGGTCAACGACGGCCCGTTCGAGGATTTCGACGGTATGGTCGAAGGTGTCGACGACGAAGCTCAGAAGCTGAAGGTTTCGGTCTCGATCTTCGGTCGGGAAACCCCGGTCGAGCTGGACTTCACGCAGGTTACAAAGCAGAGCTGATAGCTACTTCAGCAAGATTTTAGCGCCGCGATGCCACGAGCACTGCGGCGTTTTGTTTTGGCGAACCAGTTGTCAGTTCAGAAGTCCAAGGTGGTTTTCTCAACGACAAGGATCACCTTGCAGTTACGGCGGGCCGGGGATCAGTTCTTGCCGTTGAAGGACCGTCAGAATATCGAGAATGGTCGAAGGGCTGACATCCACCGATCCTTCAAGGAAGACACCAAGCCCACCTTCTCCGATCTCTTTGGGTCCGCCATTGTCATAAACCGGGTCAAGTGACGCGAGTTCTGCCGGTAACTTCGGACACAAAGGGGTATCGTTCAATACAAGATCTACAGCGGCCAGCATCAGTTCCTTTACAGAGTCCAGCGTATCATCATCCAGAAGTTGCTCTCGCTGTTCTTCGGGGGCCGTCAGTGTAAGATCAATGAGTTTGAAATAGGCACAATTGTCACGCAGTTCGACTGTCGCTTCGGTGGACATGTTCGCCAGGATAGCCTTTTTTTGCTCACCCCGTTGAAAATTGCGCTCACTGGTTCGGCTGCATTCAAAGATCGTGATGGTTACATCCCCATCCAGATCAATCGCATCGCCTTGGGCCCCAAAACTCAAGTCATCCAGCCGGACTTGCAGGCCGCAATTGTCGACTATTGCGTTGTCAGCCAGTCGCTCAGGCACAGTCTTCTGTATTTCACGCAGATCAAGAAGCGCGCCCACCCCGATCCGTGTCGGCGCAACAGCGGCGAGGTTCAGATCAAGCGTATAGGGCAGCTCTGTATCACGAACTGGCAATGTTGCGTCGACGACAAAGTCCACTTGTTGCGCGCTTGGTGCCCGGGCGTCCAGAACGGCTGCCATTAAGACCGGGAAAATCAACCAGTGTCTCATTCAGCAAACTCCAATACGCCAAGTTCCTTCAGCCCACCCAGGACTTTGACGATTGTCCCGGCGCTGACATCGGCAGATCCGACAACAGCCGCCCCCATCCCGCCCGGAGCGATTTCGCGGGTGCCTCCTGATTCGTAGACCGGTTCGAGAACAGAGAATTCGTCGGGCAGTGGCGGGCAAACCGGATGGGCTGCCAGAAACTCACCACCCTTTTCCAGAACTGCGTCGTTGATGCGGTTGGTCAAACCAAAGAGGTTGGAAACAGCGCCGATGAACCCGCGCGGGCTGAGGTCGGCGCTTTCAATGCTGAATGTTAGGCATTGGCCTTTCACCTCAGCCTTGGCGACAGCGACCGCGTCCACGGTTGCTCCAAAAAAACGAAAGCCCGGTTCTTCACGCCGGTTGCACCTTGTAAACTGCGCGCGGGCGGAACCTTCGACCTTTACGGTGTCACCTATGGCGGTAACGTCTCGGATCTCAAGGTAAATCTGACGTTTGCAGGTTTCTTCCAAAGGGCCAGTCAGGATTTGAGGGGCTTTTTCCTGTAGCCCACGCAGATCCATGAAGGCCTTCAACCGCAATCGGGTTGGGCTGGATTCTTCTAGACCGCCGTAAACGGTAAAGGGAACCGGAATGTCGCGCAGGGGTACTTCTTTTGTTAGCTTGATTTGAAAGCGACCGGCATAGGTGGCTGGATCAATCCCTGTCGTTACGGACGAATTGGATTTTGTGACCGCGTTGGTTTCGGCATCCAGAGCTTTTTGGTCTTCGGCCTTGCTGCCACAACCCGGCAGCATAGCGACCAGTACACAGATCAGCAGTCCTTTGTTAAGTCGAGATGACCCCATCCCTGACCACCTCATTTGTGTCCAAGTTGCACCAAGATACCCGCCTTCGTTTCTTAAGCAACTCAAGTATTAGGATTAATTGATTTGTTCCGCAAATCTCGACCTTCGCTGAGGCGTTATTGGGCCTCAATCAGGTAATTGGGAACATAGAGGCAATCGTTTGTCTTCTCTGGACCTCCGTCAATGATGGCCCTTTCGTGGGTTTCGACGAGGTGGTGCCAGTGATGCTCTTATTTTCCGAAGGCTAGCCAACTGCTGCATTCCGGCCCGAGCTCCGCCAAGGCTCTAGCCTCATAGCGGGCTTTGTCCTCTTCAGGGAGAATCTCACGCCAACGACCGTTCACGCCGCGGTGGATGAATGTCTCTGCGCCGCCATCCCAAAAAATACCGCCTCCAGGGACGGATTTACTTGCATGTGCTTTCATGTAGTCAAAGGAACAGTGCGTGAGGATCGCATCCCAACGACTTTCGTCAATCTCGATGTCCAGGAAATTTGCGATGCGGCGAATTTCCCCCGGCATGTCGCGTTTGAGCGCTTCGAAATGGATAAGTTGCACGTTGGGCTGATCGCGAATCTCCCACCAGGTTCGAATATTTTCCCAGAAAGGCCACATCGGGTAACCATCATTCTCCAGCCATTCCCTGAAGTATTGAACGGTATCTCGTGTTGGTCGTTCGATCGGTGGGCCTACCCGGCCGGGCGTATCATTCAGAGTTTCATACCAAGTGTCATTCGCGTTCGAATGATGGTTGTGAAAGCTCCATACTACGTCACGCCCATCGCGCCCAATGTATATGTATTTGGCTTGTTCTGAGAAAACGAGCGCATCCACCGGTAAATGCGTTTTCAAGAAGCGTCGGTGCGTTTGCGACGCGACTGCTGGTAACTTGACCTCTTTGGGCGGGACCCGAAGGTCAAGCCACGGCGACATCTCGGCGACGTCGAGGTCTTCAGCGCCGTTGAATATCAGCTGAGCGACGATTTGCTGAACCCAAGTCGTTCCAGACTTTGCATAGGTCGCGATGATGATATCGTCATTACGAAATTCGAAATCGTTCCACATGGAGGAGTCAAAGTGGTGGTTGTGAAACTCCCGTGTTTTCTTCGGCGACCCAAACCCGTTCATTTTCCGATCCCTCCTGCGCCTTGAAAGTGCCAGTCTGCCACAGAACGCCAGTCCGAGGAAGAATTTGTGGCGCTAATCGGTCTTGCAGTTGAGGAGACAGGCAGAGATGAGTACGCGTGTTTCGGGCCCAAAGCAGTGATGCCAAACTGTAACGCCAACCTCTTGCCAACCCCACCAATCCTCTATACATGCCCGCTCTATCGTCTTCGGGCGAGATTCTCTCGTGGGAGGTTGCTGGGATCGCGATCCCGGATCGGACCACGCAACATAATCTGGTCGGGGCGCGCCCTGACTTAGTTGAAAGGAAAACCAAATGGCCAAGAAGCTTGCTGGTACAATGAAACTGCAGGTTCCTGCAGGTCAGGCGAACCCGTCGCCGCCAGTTGGTCCGGCGCTGGGTCAGCGCGGCATCAACATCATGGAATTCTGCAAGGCGTTCAACGCCAAGACCGCAGACATGGAGCAAGGCGCACCTTGCCCGACCGTGATCACCTATTATCAGGACAAGTCCTTCACCATGGACATCAAGACGCCGCCCGCGTCTTATTACCTGAAAAAAGCAGCTGGTCTGAAGCCGGTTGGCAAGCGTAACCGCCCTCGTGGCGCGGAAAACCCTGGTCGTGAGACCGTGGCAACCGTGACTTCGAAGCAGGTTCGTGAAATCGCCGAAGCCAAAATGAAAGATCTGAACGCCAACGACGTCGAAGGCGCAATGCAGATCATCCTGGGCTCGGCCCGCTCTATGGGCATCGAGGTGAAGTAAGATGGCAAAACTCGGTAAACGTACCCGCGCTGCGCGCGAAGCTGTCGCTGGCAAGGAAAACCTGTCGGTCGAAGAAGCTGTTTCCCTGGTCAAAGGCAACGCCACTTCGAAGTTCGACGAGACCATCGAAATCGCTCTGAACCTGGGCGTTGACACCCGTCACGCGGACCAAATGGTTCGTGGCGTTGTCGGCCTGCCGAACGGCACCGGCAAAGCGATGCGCGTTGCTGTGTTCGCACGTGGCCCCAAGGCTGACGAAGCGAAAGAAGCAGGCGCGGACATCATCGGCGCAGAGGACCTGATGGAAACCATTCAGGGCGGCACCATCGAATTCGATCGCTGCATTGCCACCCCGGACATGATGCCGATCGTTGGCCGTCTGGGTAAAGTTCTGGGCCCCCGCAACCTGATGCCGAACCCCAAGGTCGGCACTGTTACCATGGACGTGAAAGCGGCCGTTGAAGCAGCCAAGGGTGGTGAAGTTCAGTTCAAGGCGGAAAAAGGCGGCGTTGTACACGCCGGCGTTGGCAAAGCGTCGTTCGACGAAGCCAAGCTGGTCGAAAACGTCCGTGCCTTCATCTCGGCCGTGGCCAAGGCCAAGCCGTCGGGCGCCAAAGGCACCTACATGAAGAAAATCGCGCTGAGCTCGACCATGGGCCCCGGCGTGACTCTGGATGTGGCGGCTGCGGCCGGCGAATAAGCCCCAGCCAAGCGCTTAGAAAAAGAACCCGGGTTGCATATGCGACCCGGGTTTTTCATTTTTGCGGTCCGCGTGATCAGAGGTATGTGCGCAATACGCGGGCTTCATGCGCCCCGATTGTCTTGACGGCCGTGTGCTGGAACGCATTTCCGATCTCTTCAACCGATGGGAAAAGCGCGAGGATTTCCGCCCTTTGCGGGGATGATAGGGAATATTTGGCAGTATCGCCGTAATAGTAGCTTTCCGTCAGCGCGCCGTTTGATCGCACAATGTGGTGCCGGTCGAACATGAAATGCGTATAGGTGATGCGGTCCGTCTCACGGATCGAAACGCCGGGAAGGCCGCACAGGTGCTTGGCGGCCACGAACACTTCGGACGAGCCAAACAGCATGTCGGTTGCGGGTGACTGTATCAGGACCCTGTGCTGTTGCGAGACCACAAGCTCATGCGTGTTTCCGATGGCGCCAGCTTCGATCACGACCGGAGCGAACGCGCCGTGGCCATGAACCTCGGTCGTTCCGATCCACAGGATCGGTTGCAGCCCGCCATCCCGGGTCCAGACGCGCTGACCCTTTTTCAGGGTCTGCACTTCGACGTCACCATCTTCGGTTTCGATCAAGGTTCCTAGGCCAAAGCAGGTAATGAAATCCGTATAGAGCGACGACCCCGCGTTTGAGCCGCTGATTTTGACATAAGAGGTTCCCGGCACCAAGGGGGCCGACGTGCTATAGCCCCAAACGTCCTGCGTGACCCCGTTCTGGGAAAACACGTAGATGTCAATCGCGGGTCCGGTTGGGTTTCCGTTAATGTCCAGAGCCCGCACGGTGATCACGGACTCAGATTCAACCTGTGTGCCATTTGTGACGATGCCACCGCCATCGGTAATTACATGGCCCGTTTCCTGATCGTCGTCGAATACATCCGGGCTGCCGCTGGTGTCGTCCAGCGTGACAGTAGTGCCAAATCCACCCGAATAGGCAAAAATGGTGCCGTCAGGTGTGTCTGAGTTGTTGATAATAGATCCACCGACGACAATGTCATTGGCATCGCCTCCGGCCGGAACAAATGTGGCGATGAGACTGGCACTGTCCTGAGCGAAAAAACTGCGGAGAACCATCTGCGCGATTATTCCTCTTTTGTACTTGTTATGTTGGGCCAAAGGCGACGAAGGCCACGCGAAATTATGCTGAAAGATAAGAAATTGGTTGGGTGGGTGCGTCAACCGGGTTCTTCAAAATACCGCACAAATAATTGTCAACTGGGACGGTTACCGCAACAGTCTCATTATCCTTGAAACACAACTTTCAAACGATTGCCCAACCGCTGTCGTTTGTCTTCCTCAAACGGGCTACAGTCGTGGTTGGGTTGCCACAACGCCAGCCAGTCCTTCAACAACCGGCCCCGGATGCAGTAATCCAGAATTTCCATGTTGATGGGATGTCGATAACGGCGAAAGAACATATCCTTGTTTTTTCTGAGAATACCGCTGCGATCCACATCGGGTCCGGCCCCGTCGCGAAAAATATCTGCCTTTAGAAAGTCGACGATATCGTACACGGCCAGCTTTTCGCGGGATTCAGTAAAATCCAGGCCAATCGTTTTTCCCTGCCCGACAATCAGGTTCTGCCCGTGAAAATCTCCATGCGAAAAGACCCGGATATCCTGAATGCCCTTCAGGCGAGCAGCTTCGGCCAGCATGACGTTTACCATTTTCCGACTTGTGCCCGCGATATCATAGGGCACCGTGGTTGAAAGGTCGCGAATGCCGTCTGTCATCCATTTTGGCCGAAATGCATAGCTCGCCGGGGGGTGGCGGTCGTGAAGATCATTCAGCCACGACCCGGCACGACGAAAGACCTGAGCAACCTGATCTTCGTTCTTGCTGTTATAGATCAGGTCGACCGCGGTTGGCCGGTTGATAAATTCGGTGACAAAGAAGGTTTCAGATGGCGACAGGTAAATCGGGCGGATAACCTGCGATGACGGGTTGTTTTCAAAATGCTGGTAAAGATCAGATAGCAGGCTGAACTCATCCCGCAGCCTTCCGGTGGTGGGAGAGTTGCTGTCGATTTTCAGTGCAAAGCTTTCAATTCCGGTTGTGATTTTCAAGACCAGACGCGAATCCGGAAACGCGTGCGAGCGATAGACGCATTCGACTTTCTTCACAGGCCCGACAGGATTGCGCCGTGAAAACTCGGCCACACACTCTGAAGCGAATGTCTGTTCAGTATCGGAAAGATCCAGCATTCAAATGCGTCGTTCTATGTGGCTTTTCACTGTGCGGATCGAATGGACCTCAGGGCTGGTGTCATGTCAATGCTGTGATGGCTGGCTTTGGGTTTTGCACGACGGATCTGGGCGGTGAAGCAATCCGGTTGGAACGGTCAATTTACCCCTTGGAAACCCCTGCCATCTGGCCTAAATAGAGCTGCGGAATAAAGCGTGCGATTCGTCGTGCGCTTTATTTTGTTTCGTCCAAGACGGTGGGTGGGTCCATTCGGCCCCTTAATTCCCTGCCTGAGACGGGTAAGACCAAAGAATTCTGAGGGTCACGATCCTCGGGCGAGTTTTGGCCAATCCCGTAACAACGGACCTGAACGCCGGGGTTAACCCTTCGGCAAATATGAGCCGGGGTGAGGTATCACCCCTAACTTGGAGAGAACTGTGGATAGAGCCCAGAAAGAGAAAGTGGTCGAGGAACTCGGCCAAATCTTCGAAAGCTCTGGCGTCGTAGTGGTTTCGCACTACGCCGGTCTGACAGTTGCCGAGATGCAGGACCTTCGCGCACGTGCTCGTGACGCGGGTGGTGCCGTGCGTGTTGCCAAGAACAGGCTCGCCAAAATCGCCCTTGAGGGTAAGCCGTGTGAAAGCATGGCCGACCTGCTGACAGGGATGACCGTTCTGACCTATTCCGAGGACCCCGTGGCGGCAGCCAAGGTGGCCGAGGACTTCGCCAAGGATAACAAGAATTTTGAGATTCTTGGTGGTGCAATGGGTGAGAACGCTCTGGACCGCAAAGGCGTCGAAACAGTTTCGAAAATGCCGTCTCGCGAGGAGCTTATTGCTTCGATCGTGGGCTGCATTGGCGCACCTGCTTCGAACATCGCCGGCGCGATTGGCGCACCTGCAAGCAACATCGCAAGCATCCTTTCCACCATCGAAGAGAAGGCGGAAGCTGCGTAAGCGGTTGGCACTGAATGATCTGCGTAGGGTGAACACCCTGACGTTGGAACACACACTGTAAACGGAAAGAGCTGATAAAATGGCTGATCTGAAAGCACTCGCAGAAAGCATCGTGGGTCTGACCCTGCTGGAAGCACAAGAACTGAAAACCATCCTCAAAGACGAATACGGCATCGAGCCCGCAGCTGGCGGCGCCGTAATGGTTGCAGCTGGTGGCGACGCCGGTGGCGCAGCTGAGGAAGAAAAAACCGAATTCGACGTCGTTCTGAAGAACGCCGGCGCTTCGAAAATCAACGTGATCAAAGAAGTTCGCGGCATCACCGGTCTGGGCCTGAAAGAAGCCAAAGAGCTGGTCGAAGCTGGCGGCAAGATCAAAGAAGCTGTGTCGAAAGACGAAGCCGAAGAGATCAAAGGCAAGCTGGAAGCAGCTGGCGCCGAGGTCGAACTGGCCTAAGCCCGTTGTCTGGCGCATCGCTGATGCGCCGCAATATTTGGCTGGGCCCGGAGAAATCCGGGTCCAGCCGAACCTGTCTTAGAAAGGGCCTCATGAACGGGGGCGTTTTCTAAGACGCGGTTTTCGGATCGGGAGGCTGCCTTCGGGACGGTGGCCACGAATTGATCCGGACGTGTCGTCTCGAATGTGCAAGGCGCCGGGGCCCGACGGTGTCTTTGCCCGCTGAGAACATCGAAAGGTGACATCTGACATGGCTCAAACGTTCCTTGGCCAGAAACGTCTTCGGAAATATTACGGCAAAATCCGCGAAGTGCTGGAGATGCCGAACCTCATTGAGGTCCAGAAATCTTCTTATGATCTTTTCCTGCGCTCCGGCGATGCAGAGCAGCCCACTGACGGCGAAGGCATCAAAGGTGTGTTCCAGTCGGTTTTCCCGATCAAGGATTTCAACGAAACCTCCGTTCTGGAGTTCGTGAAATACGATCTGGAAAAACCCAAATACGACGTCGAAGAGTGCATGCAGCGCGACATGACCTACAGCGCGCCGCTGAAGGTCACTCTGCGTCTGATCGTGTTTGATGTCGACGAAGATACCGGCGCCAAGTCGGTAAAAGACATCAAGGAACAGGACGTGTTCATGGGCGATATGCCCCTGATGACGCCGAACGGGACCTTCATCGTGAATGGTACCGAGCGTGTGATCGTGTCCCAGATGCACCGCTCGCCCGGTGTGTTCTTTGACCACGACAAGGGCAAAACCCATTCCTCGGGCAAGCTGCTGTTTGCCTGCCGCATCATCCCGTATCGCGGCAGCTGGCTGGACTTTGAGTTCGACGCCAAGGACATCGTTTTCGCCCGTATCGACCGCCGCCGCAAACTGCCTGTGACAACCCTGCTGTATGCGCTGGGTCTGGATCAAGAAGCGATCATGGACGCGTATTACAACACCGTGTCCTACAAGCTGGACAAGAAAAAGGGCTGGATCGCGCCGTTCTTCCCCGAGCGAGTGCGCGGCACCCGCCCGACCTATGATCTGGTTGACGCCAAATCCGGTGAAGTGATTGCTGAAGCAGGTAAGAAAGTCACTCCGCGCGCGGTCAAGAAGCTGATCGAAGAAGGCGTCGTCACCAACCTGTTGGTTCCTTTTGATCACATCGTCGGCAAGTTCGTCGCCAAGGACATCATCAACGAAGAAAACGGCGCGATCTATGTCGAAGCCGGTGATGAGCTGACCCTGGAATACGACAAGGACGGCGAGCTGATCGGCGGCACAGTGAAAGAGCTGATCGACGCAGGTATCACCGACATCCCGGTTCTGGACATCGACAACGTCAATGTTGGCCCCTACATGCGCAATACCATGGCGCAGGACAAGAACATGGGCCGCGAAAGCGCGCTGATGGACATCTATCGTGTCATGCGCCCGGGCGAGCCGCCCACCGTCGAAGCGGCCTCGGCCCTGTTCGACACGCTGTTCTTCGACAGCGAGCGTTATGACCTGTCCGCCGTTGGCCGTGTGAAGATGAACATGCGTCTGGCTCTCGACGCGCCGGACACCCTGCGCACCCTGCGCCGCGAAGACATTGTGGCCTGCATCAAGGCGCTGGTGGAGCTGCGCGACGGTAAAGGCGACATCGACGACATCGACCACCTCGGCAACCGCCGTGTCCGTTCGGTCGGCGAGTTGATGGAAAACCAGTACCGCGTCGGCTTGCTGCGCATGGAGCGCGCGATCAAAGAGCGTATGTCGTCAGTCGAGATCGACACCGTCATGCCGCAGGACCTGATCAACGCGAAACCGGCTGCTGCTGCTGTCCGCGAATTCTTCGGCTCGTCGCAGCTGTCGCAGTTCATGGACCAGACCAACCCGCTGTCGGAAGTCACCCACAAACGCCGTCTCTCGGCGCTTGGCCCCGGTGGTCTGACGCGCGAACGTGCGGGCTTTGAGGTGCGTGACGTTCACCCGACCCACTATGGTCGGATGTGCCCGATTGAAACGCCGGAAGGTCCGAACATCGGTCTGATCAACTCGCTGGCCACCTTTGCCCGCGTGAACAAGTATGGCTTCATCGAAACACCCTACCGCGTTGTCAAAGACGCCGAGGTGACCGATGAGGTTCACTACATGTCCGCGACCGAGGAAATGCGTCACACCGTGGCGCAGGCGAACGCGACGCTGGATCAGAACGGCAAGTTCATCAACGATCTGGTCTCGACCCGTCAGGCCGGTGACTACACCCTCGCTCCGCGCGAGAATGTGGACCTGATCGACGTGTCGCCGAAACAGTTGGTTTCGGTTGCCGCATCGCTGATCCCGTTCCTTGAAAATGACGACGCCAACCGCGCTCTGATGGGCTCGAACATGCAACGTCAAGCGGTTCCGCTGCTGCGGGCCGAGGCGCCGTTGGTCGGTACCGGGATCGAGGAAAAGGTTGCGATCGACTCGGGCGCTGCGATCCAGGCGAAACGCGCCGGTATCATCGACCAGGTCGATGCCCAGCGTATCGTTATCCGTGCCACCGAAGATCTGGAGCTGGGCGACGCTGGCGTTGACATCTATCGTCTGCGCAAATTCCAGCGATCGAACCAGAACACCTGCATCAACCAGCGTCCGCTGGTGAAAGTGGGCGACACCGTCATGAAAGGCGAGGTTGTTGCCGATGGTCCGTCCACCGATATCGGTGAACTGGCGCTTGGTAAAAACGTGGTCGTCGCGTTCATGCCGTGGAACGGCTACAACTACGAAGACTCGATCCTGATCAGTGAACGTATCGCGCGTGATGACGTCTTTACCTCGGTTCATATCGAGGAATTCGAAGTCGCCGCCCGTGATACAAAGCTGGGCCCGGAAGAGATCACCCGCGACATTCCGAACGTCGGTGAAGAAGCGCTGCGTAACCTCGACGAGGCGGGCATCGTTTACATCGGTGCGGATGTTGAGCCGGGCGATATTCTGGTCGGCAAGATCACTCCGAAGGGCGAAAGCCCGATGACCCCGGAAGAAAAGCTGCTGCGCGCCATCTTTGGTGAAAAAGCATCTGACGTGCGCGACACCTCGCTGCGCGTGAAGCCGGGCGATTACGGTACAGTGGTCGAAGTTCGCGTCTTCAACCGTCACGGCGTCGAGAAGGACGAGCGTGCGCTGCAGATCGAGCGTGAAGAAGTCGAGCGTCTGGCCCGTGACCGGGACGACGAGCTGGCGATCCTGGACCGCAACATCTATGCGCGTCTGCAAGGCCTGATCCTGGGTAAAACCGCTGTCAAAGGCCCGAAAGGCGTCAAGGCAGGCTCGGCAATCACCGAGGATCTGCTGGAAACCCTGACCCGTGGTCAGTGGTGGCAACTGGCGCTGGAAGACGAGAAGGACGCACAGATCGTCGAAGCGCTGAACGAGCAGTACGAAGTGCTCAAGCGTGCTCTGGACGCCCGTTTCGAAGACAAGGTCGAGAAGGTCCGCCGTGGCGACGACCTGCCGCCGGGTGTGATGAAGATGGTCAAAGTCTTTATCGCCGTGAAGCGTAAGCTGCAGCCGGGCGACAAGATGGCCGGTCGTCACGGGAACAAAGGTGTGATCTCCAAGGTTGTCCCGATGGAAGACATGCCGTTCCTGGCCGATGGTACTCCGGTTGACTTCTGTCTGAACCCGCTGGGCGTGCCGTCGCGTATGAACGTTGGTCAGATCCTTGAAACCCACATGGGTTGGGCCGCGCGCGGTCTGGGTCTGAACATCGACGAAGCTCTGGGTGAATACCGCCGTTCCGGCGACCTGACCCCGGTGCGCGAAGCGATGAAGCTGGCCTATGGCGAGAATGTCTATGAAGAAGGCATTGCCAACATGGACGAGGGTCACCTGATCGAGGCGGCGGGCAACGTGACCCGCGGTGTTCCGATCGCGACCCCGGTCTTTGATGGTGCCAAAGAGGCTGACGTCAACGATGCGCTGGTGCGTGCGGGCTTCTCGGAAAGCGGTCAGTCGATCCTGTTCGACGGTCGCACCGGTGAGCAATTCGCACGTCCGGTGACCGTGGGCATCAAGTACCTGCTGAAACTGCACCACCTGGTGGACGACAAGATCCACGCGCGTTCGACCGGGCCGTACAGCCTGGTTACCCAGCAGCCGCTGGGTGGTAAGGCGCAGTTCGGTGGTCAGCGCTTTGGTGAGATGGAAGTCTGGGCTCTGGAAGCTTACGGCGCCGCCTACACCTTGCAGGAGATGCTCACCGTGAAATCGGATGATGTCGCCGGCCGGACCAAGGTCTATGAGTCGATCGTCAAGGGCGAGGATAACTTTGAAGCGGGCGTACCGGAATCGTTCAACGTTCTGGTTAAAGAAGTCCGTGGCCTCGGCCTGAATATGGAACTCCTGGATGCGGAGGTTGAGGAGTAAGGGCCTCGGCTCTTCCTCCCGTCCCCCCTTCCGCAAAATTTGAGGTATCAAAATGAACCAGGAAATCACCAATAACCCGTTCAACCCGCTGACGCCGCCGAAGGTTTTCGACGAGATCAAGGTCTCGCTGGCCAGCCCTGAACGGATCCTGTCTTGGTCCTATGGTGAGATCAAGAAACCCGAAACCATCAACTACCGGACGTTCAAGCCCGAGCGTGACGGTCTGTTCTGCGCACGTATCTTTGGCCCGATCAAAGATTACGAATGTCTGTGCGGCAAATATAAGCGGATGAAGTATCGCGGCGTTGTCTGCGAGAAATGCGGTGTGGAAGTCACCCTGCAGAAAGTCCGCCGCGAGCGTATGGGCCACATCGAACTGGCCGCGCCCGTCGCACATATCTGGTTCCTGAAATCGCTGCCGTCCCGCATCGGTCTGATGCTGGACATGACGCTGCGCGATCTGGAACGCGTTCTGTACTTTGAAAACTATGTCGTCATCGAGCCCGGTCTGACTGACCTGACCTATGGCCAGATGCTGACCGAAGAAGAGTACATGGATGCGCAGGATGCCTATGGCATGGACGCGTTCACCGCCAACATCGGTGCTGAAGCCATTCGTGAGATGCTGGCCCAGATCGATCTGGAAGCCGAAGCCGAGCAGCTGCGCGCTGATCTGGCCGAAGCCACCGGTGAGCTGAAGCCCAAGAAGATCATCAAGCGTCTGAAGGTTGTTGAATCCTTCCTCGAGTCGGGCAACCGGCCCGAGTGGATGGTGATGACCGTGATCCCGGTCATCCCGCCGGAACTGCGTCCGCTGGTTCCGCTGGATGGTGGCCGCTTCGCGACCTCGGATCTGAACGATCTGTATCGCCGAGTCATCAACCGGAACAACCGTCTGAAGCGTCTGATCGAACTGCGTGCACCTGACATCATCGTCCGCAACGAAAAGCGGATGCTGCAGGAATCCGTTGACGCTCTGTTCGACAACGGCCGTCGTGGCCGCGTGATCACCGGCGCCAACAAGCGTCCGCTGAAATCGCTGTCGGACATGCTGAAGGGTAAGCAGGGTCGCTTCCGTCAGAACCTTCTGGGTAAGCGCGTCGACTTCTCGGGCCGTTCGGTCATTGTGACCGGTCCGGAACTCAAGCTGCACCAGTGTGGTCTGCCCAAGAAGATGGCGCTGGAGCTGTTCAAGCCGTTCATCTACTCGCGCCTTGAAGCCAAGGGTCTGTCTTCGACCGTGAAACAGGCAAAAAAACTGGTCGAGAAAGAGCGTCCCGAAGTGTGGGATATCCTCGACGAGGTGATCCGCGAACACCCTGTCATGCTGAACCGTGCGCCGACGCTGCACCGTCTTGGTATTCAGGCGTTCGAGCCGGTCCTGATCGAAGGTAAAGCCATCCAGCTGCACCCGCTGGTCTGTTCGGCCTTTAACGCCGACTTCGACGGTGACCAGATGGCCGTTCACGTTCCGCTGAGCCTTGAGGCACAGCTGGAAGCCCGTGTTCTGATGATGTCGACGAATAACGTTCTGTCGCCTGCAAACGGTGCGCCGATCATCGTTCCGTCGCAGGATATGATCCTGGGTCTGTACTATGTGACCCTGGAACGCGAAGGCATGCCGGGAGAAGGCAAAGTCTTTGGTTCGATCGAAGAAGTCCAGCACGCGCTGGACGCGGGTGAGGTGCATCTGCACTCGAAAATCACCGCGCGGATCACGCAGATCGACGACGAAGGCAACGAAGTTCAGAAGCGTTACGAGACCACTCCGGGCCGTCTGCGTCTGGGTGCCTTGCTGCCGATGAACAACAAAGCGCCGTTCGAACTGGTAAACCGCCTGCTGCGGAAGAAAGAAGTGCAGCAGGTCATCGACACCGTCTATCGCTACTGCGGTCAGAAAGAGTCGGTTATCTTCTGTGACCAGATCATGTCGATGGGCTTCAAAGAAGCGTTCAAGGCGGGCATCTCGTTCGGCAAGGACGACATGGTTATTCCGGATGACAAATGGGGCATCGTTGATGACACCCGCGGTCAGGTGAAGGACTTTGAACAGCAGTACATGGATGGCCTGATCACTCAGGGCGAAAAGTACAACAAGGTTGTCGATGCCTGGTCGAAGTGTAACGACCGCGTGACCGAAGCGATGATGAGCACGATCTCATCCTCGGATCGGGCAGAGGACGGATCCGAGCAGGAACCGAACTCAGTCTATATGATGGCCCACTCCGGTGCGCGTGGCTCGGTCACTCAGATGAAACAGCTGGGCGGTATGCGCGGCCTGATGGCCAAACCGAACGGTGACATCATCGAGACGCCGATCATCTCGAACTTCAAGGAAGGCCTGACCGTTCTTGAATACTTCAACTCGACCCACGGCGCCCGTAAGGGTCTGTCGGATACCGCTCTGAAGACGGCGAACTCAGGTTATCTGACCCGTCGTCTGGTAGACGTGGCGCAGGATTGCATCGTTCGTGAGATCGACTGTGGCACTGAGCGCGCGATCACCGCCGAAGCTGCGGTGAACGACGGTGAGGTTGTTGCCTCGCTGGCCGAACGTGTGCTGGGCCGAGTCTCTGCCGATGACGTTCTGCGTCCGGGTACGGATGAGGTGATCGTGGCCGCTGGTCAGTTGATCGACGAACGTATGGCCGACACCATTGACGAAGCCGGTGTTGCGTCCATGCGCATCCGCTCGCCTCTGACCTGTGAGTCTGAGGAAGGCGTCTGTGCGACCTGCTACGGTCGTGACCTTGCGCGCGGTACCATGGTGAACACAGGTGAGGCTGTCGGCATCATCGCCGCCCAGTCCATCGGTGAGCCCGGTACACAGCTGACGATGCGGACCTTCCACATTGGTGGTGTTGCGCAAGGTGGTCAGCAGTCGTTCCAAGAAGCCAGCCAGGACGGTGTCGTTTCCTTCGAGAACCCGCAGATTCTGGTCAATGCCGCAGGCGAAAGTCTGGTCATGGGCCGGAACATGAAGCTGGTGATCAAGGACGAACACGGCGAAGAGCGTGCCAGCCACAAGCTGGGCTATGGTTCCAAGCTGTTCGTCAAGGATGGCACCAAAGTGGCCCGTGGCGACAAGCTGTTCGAGTGGGATCCCTACACCCTGCCGATCATCGCCGAGAAAGCCGGTACTGCGAAATACGTTGACCTCGTTTCGGGCATCGCTGTCCGCGATGAGACCGACGACGCAACCGGCATGACTCAGAAGATCGTGATCGACTGGCGTGCGGCCCCCAAAGGCAGCGATCTGAAGCCCGAGATCATTCTGGTCGGTGAAGATGGCGAACCGGTCCGCAACGATGCGGGCAACCCGGTTCACTATCCGATGTCGGTGGATGCGATCCTGTCGGTCGAAGATGGCCAGCAGATCGAAGCCGGTGACGTTGTCGCGCGTATCCCGCGCGAAGGTGCCAAGACCAAGGACATCACCGGTGGTCTGCCGCGTGTGGCCGAACTGTTCGAAGCCCGACGTCCGAAAGATCACGCGATCATCGCAGAAGCCGATGGTTACGTGCGCTTTGGCCGCGACTACAAGAACAAGCGCCGCATCAGCATTGAACCGGCGGATGAGTCGATGGAAACGATCGAGTATATGGTTCCCAAGGGCAAACATATCCCGGTCGCGGAAGGTGACTTTATCCAAAAGGGTGAATACCTGATGGATGGTAACCCGGCCCCGCATGACATCCTGTCCATCATGGGTGTCGAAGCGCTGGCGGATTACATGATCGACGAGGTGCAGGACGTCTATCGTCTGCAGGGCGTGAAGATCAACGACAAGCACATCGAGGTCATCGTGCGCCAGATGCTGCAGAAGTGGGAGATCCTGGATTCAGGCGACACCACCCTGTTGAAAGGCGAACATGTCGACAAGCAGGAGTTTGACGCAGCCAACGAGAAGACCCTCTCGCGCGGTGGCCGTCCGGCTCAGGGCGAACCGATCCTCTTGGGGATCACCAAAGCCTCGCTGCAGACGCGTTCGTTCATCTCGGCGGCGTCGTTCCAGGAAACCACCCGCGTGCTGACCGAAGCGTCAGTACAGGGCAAAAAGGACAAGCTGGTTGGCCTGAAAGAGAACGTCATCGTCGGTCGCCTGATCCCTGCCGGTACAGGTGGTGCAACCCAGGCTGTGCGTCAGGTTGCCCAGTCGCGCGACAACGTCGTGATCGAAGCCCGCCGGGAAGAGGCCGAAGCGGCCGCTGCCTTGGCTGCCCCGATTGTCGAAGACGACATGGTTGGAGACGAGCTGGACGTTCTGGTGGAAACCCCGGAAAGCCGCGAGTAAGCGACTACGATAATCCAAAGATCAGGCCCCGCGATTTCGCGGGGCCTTTTTCTTTGGGTGGCCGCCTGTGCCCTTTGCCTGGATTGAAGCGCTGACAACGGCAAGGGATGGGTCGCAGACTGTGCGGCTCGGTTCGGCGCAAATTAATATGAGCAGTTTTATTCTAGAAAAACCCTTTTCATGGTATGGTTTTTTACGTCTCGCGCACAAATCCACCGGAGATTTGAATTATGAGAGCTGTATTGAAATTGTCTCGTGCATTATCGGTTTTGGGGATTGGCCTGCTGGCGGCATGCAGTGACTACGCCTATGTCGGGATGCCGCAGGGGCAGCCGTCTCGGGAAGTAAAAATTCCCGATGGTACCACACGGCTTATTCCAGTTTCCGCTTCGATAGTGGGTCTTGCCTATGACCAGCCGCGGCGGCGGATTTTCCTGCGCAATCTCCCCGGTACACAGTTGCAGGAACTTGATCGAAATGGCCGCGTTCTACGCACCTTTTCGGCGCAGCGCGTACCGGCCGGTTGCGGAGGGGTTACTCCTGACGACTTCCCGATCAAGGAATGCGGGCTCGCTATTCGGGGTGCAGACGGCCATCTTTTCCTGGATCATCCAAACGGTCTGATGATTTCAGAATTGACGCGCGACGGGCAGTTCGTACGCCATATCAGGCTTGCGCAACCGCAAGGACCGATAGGAGGGCTGGCCTTCGACAAAAATACCGGCACCCTTTACGTGTTGTTTATTCGGAATCGTCTGATTGCCGAGATTGATCTGAACGGCACCACCAAAAGGGTCATTCGCCCAACCAACCCCTCGGTTGGTGCGGCATTGCAGATTGAGCGCTTTGGCCTCGGGATCAACGCTGAACGCCGTGAGCTTTACGTTGCACTTCAAAACGGCAACCGGCTTGGGGTTTTAAACATGTCCGGAGGGCTGATCGCGACGCATAACCTAAGTGCTGGGGTGACCGTCGAAGGTATCGGCGGTGGGCGCGTCTTTGGATTTTGATGGCGATTAGATTGTGTCCGGCAAATTGAGACGTAATTTTCCTGTTCGCCTACTAAGTTGCGTTGACAATAAGTCGATCGATTGAGCCAATGCAGCAATCGACTTTCGACCGGATTCTTTAGCCATGTCTCCAAACGTGCAAGGCGCGCTGCTGATGATGGGCAGCATGGCCGCCTTTACCATCAATGATGCTCTGATCAAGGCGGCAGGCGCCGAAATGCCGTTGTTTCAGATGGTAGCAATGCGCGGATTTTTGGCGACGGTTTTGGTGTTTCTGCTGGCGCGTCATCTGGGGGCGTTGCATCTGAATTTCCCGCGTCACGACAAATGGCTGGTGGTGATCCGGTGTCTGGCCGAGCTGTCGGCCACGTTCTTTTTTCTAACCGCGTTGCTGCATATGCCGCTAGCCAACGTGACCGCAGTGCTGCAGGCCCTGCCGCTGACGGTCACGCTGGGCGCAGTACTGTTTTTCCGCGAACAGATCGGGTGGCGACGAGTTCTGGCGATTGTGTTGGGCTTTGCCGGGATGCTGTTGATTGTGCGGCCCGGCCCCGATGGGTTCAGCATATACGCGATCTATGCCTTGATTGCGGTGGCATCGGTCACGGCACGGGATTTGATTACGCGGCGGATGTCGGTGCATGTGCCTTCGCTGGCGGTTACCTTGGCGACGTCCCTGACGATTACCGCGTCAGCGGGGATTGCCACGGTTGCGACGGGGTGGGAACCGGTGCCGGTCGGGGCTGGTTTGATGGTGGCATCGGCAGCGGTGTTCGTACTTGGGGGTTATCTGTTCAGCGTCATGGTTATGCGCGTAGGCGAGGTCGGGTTCGTCGCGCCCTTCCGATACTCCAGCCTGATCTGGGCGCTGGGGCTGGGGTGGCTGATTTTCGGGGAATGGCCGGACACGATTACTATGTTGGGGGCAACGCTGGTCGTTGGGGCAGGGCTGTTCACATTATTCCGCGAACGTCAGACGCAGCCCGCCGAGTGAACTTGACGCACAAAGTTCTGATCTATCGCAAAGCGGGCGATGAATTCACCTTCTTGTTCGGGTGTCAGAGGCAACAGCTCAGTCTTAGTGTCACGCGAATTGCGTGAATCGTTAAACTGGTTGAGCGTGCGAACCCACATCGGCGCGTCAGGATAACTGATGACCGGCATGAAATTCCCGATCCGGTGATGGGCGAAATTCATAATTGTCTGCTCGCAATTTCCACGCACATGCATCGCAAAGCCTATCCCCAACAGGGGGCGCATAACCTGGGCAGCCTGAATGCCATCTGTCCCGAATTCGGCCAGAAAGCCCTTGTTATAGTCGATGGCGACCGTTCGGTTGTTCTCCATCAGACCATTGCTCTCGTCGACGGCAAGGCGCAGACGTTCGACAAAATCCACTGACACGGCATCATCGTCGTCATGGCGGAATTGAACGCAAGGGTCGCTGGGGTCGTTGCGGGCGGCATTCAGAATCTCTTTCATCACCTTGCGATGTCGACCCGGAGCGCGGGCGATGATCTGAACCTGGGGCATGCCGGCGGTTAGATCGCGCAATCGATCCAGAGCGGGTTTGGGAAGGCAATCACCGATCACGATGAGAAACTGAAAATCCTCGTTGGTCTGTTCTCGAATGCAGGGCAGTGTAGTGGTTTCGAACAGGCGAAAGCGTTCTTCTAGGCGGGCGGGGTTGTAAAGGTACCGCCGACGTTCTTCGATCGTTTCATGTTCGACCTGAAAGCCGCCATAGGCAGGATAGGAAAAGCGGCACAGGCCGATGATTTGCATATTTGATCCGTGGGGCAGCGTGTTGCACAGACTATGCCTGCCCGAAAAGGGTGTCGCAACGGCTGCGGTGCTGGAAATTCCGGAAGGGGCCTGATATTCCCGCATAAACAGACCGGTGAGACACCCATACGGGTGCACTGTTGACACTTGCTCCGACTCCCCCTATTACGCGCGCTATCTCGGTACCGGGGGCCGCCCCATAACCGATTTCAGTAATGGACTGGTCAAGGCCTGAACAATTTTGCAGTTCGCGCCCTCTGATAACCAACCGCGACGTTCACCTCGGAATGGGAACGCTCGCGGGTTTTGCGCTTGTGGACGCATAAGTGCAGCAAGTTTAACCGCACGCAACGCGCGTGCATGTCATGTGTGTTGCAAAACGGGGAAGAAACCGGAATGCCAACTATTCAACAGCTGATCCGCAAACCGCGGCAGCCCAAAGTAAAACGCTCGAAGTCCATGCACCTGGAGCAGTGCCCGCAGAAACGCGGCGTCTGCACCCGCGTGTACACCACCACACCTAAAAAGCCTAACTCGGCTATGCGTAAGGTTGCCAAGGTGCGCCTGACCAACGGGTTCGAGGTCATCTCGTACATCCCCGGTGAAAGCCACAACCTGCAGGAACACTCGGTTGTTCTGATCCGTGGCGGCCGTGTAAAAGACCTTCCCGGTGTGCGTTACCACATCCTGCGCGGTGTTCTGGATACTCAGGGCGTCAAAGACCGTAAGCAGCGTCGTTCGAAATACGGCGCGAAGCGTCCCAAGTAAGAAGGAGAGGCTGATATGTCACGTCGTCACGCCGCCGAAAAACGCGAAGTCCTGCCTGACGCCAAATTTGGCGACAAGGTACTGACCAAATTCATGAACAACCTGATGATCGACGGCAAGAAGTCGGTCGCAGAGCGCATCGTCTACAACGCGTTTGATCGCGTTGAAGGCAAGATCAAGCGCGCACCGGTCGAAGTGTTCCACGAAGCGCTCGACAACATCAAACCGTCGGTCGAGGTTCGCTCGCGCCGCGTTGGTGGTGCAACCTACCAGGTTCCGGTCGAAGTACGCCCCGAGCGCCGCGAAGCCCTGGCCATCCGTTGGCTGATCTCGGCTGCACGCGCCCGCAACGAAAACACCATGGAAGAACGCCTTGCCGGTGAACTGCTGGACGCTGTACAGTCCCGCGGTACTGCCGTGAAAAAGCGTGAAGACACCCACAAGATGGCCGAGGCGAACAAAGCCTTCAGCCATTATCGTTGGTAATCCAAGAGGCTTTAACCAATGGCACGCGAATATCCGCTCGAACTGTACCGTAACTTCGGTATCATGGCGCACATCGACGCAGGTAAGACCACCTGCTCGGAGCGTATCCTGTATTACACTGGTAAATCCCACAACATCGGTGAGGTGCACGATGGTGCAGCCACCATGGACTGGATGGAGCAGGAGCAGGAACGCGGCATCACCATCACTTCGGCTGCGACCACCACTTTCTGGGAACGCACCGAGGACGGTCAGACCGCAGAAACGCCTAAGCACCGCCTGAACATCATCGACACTCCCGGCCACGTTGACTTCACCATCGAAGTTGAACGTTCGCTGGCAGTTCTCGACGGTGCCGTCTGCGTTCTGGACGCAAACGCCGGTGTTGAACCCCAGACCGAAACCGTGTGGCGTCAGGCTGACCGCTACAAGGTTCCGCGTATGGTTTTCGTCAACAAGATGGACAAGATCGGCGCTGACTTCTTCAACTGCGTCAACATGATCGAAGACCGCACCGGCGCACGTGCTGTTCCGGTTGGTATTCCGATCGGCGCAGAGTCCGAGCTGGAAGGCCTGATCGACCTGGTCACCATGGAAGAGTGGCTGTGGCAGGGCGAAGATCTGGGCGCAAGCTGGATCAAAGCTCCGATCCGCGACAGCCTGAAAGACATGGCTGACGAATGGCGCGGCAAGATGATCGAAGCGGCCGTCGAAATGGACGACGACGCGATGATGGAATACCTGGAAGGCAATGAGCCCGACGTTCCGACCCTGCGCGCCCTGCTGCGCAAAGGGACACTGGAAATCGCGTTCGTTCCGGTTCTGGGTGGTTCGGCGTTCAAAAATAAAGGCGTTCAGCCGCTGCTCAACGCTGTGATCGACTATCTGCCCAGCCCGCTGGACGTTGTTGATTACATGGGCTTTAAGCCCGGCGACGAGGAAGAAGTTCGTGACATCGCCCGTCGTGCAGACGACGACATGGCCTTTTCGGGCCTGGCGTTCAAAATCATGAACGACCCCTTCGTTGGCTCGCTGACCTTCACTCGGATCTACTCGGGCACCATGAACAAGGGTGACTCGATCCTGAACTCGACCAAAGGTAAGAAAGAGCGCATCGGTCGTATGATGATGATGCACTCGAACAACCGGGAAGAGATCGAAGAAGCGTTTGCAGGCGACATCATCGCGCTGGCGGGTCTGAAAGACACCACTACCGGTGACACCCTGTGTGACGCGAAGGATCCGGTGGTTCTGGAAACCATGACCTTCCCCGATCCGGTGATCGAGATCGCAGTCGAGCCCAAAACCAAGGGCGACCAAGAGAAGATGTCCCAGGGTCTGGCCCGTCTGGCCGCCGAAGACCCGTCCTTCCGTGTGGAAACCGACCTGGAATCTGGTCAGACCATCATGAAGGGCATGGGCGAACTTCACCTGGACATCCTGGTGGACCGTCTGAAGCGCGAATTCAAGGTCGAGGCGAACATTGGTGCGCCGCAGGTGGCCTACCGTGAGACCATCTCGATGCCGGTCGAACACACTTACACCCACAAGAAACAATCGGGTGGTTCGGGTCAGTTCGCCGAAGTCAAGCTGGAGATCCAGCCGACCGAGCCGGGCGAAGGCTATTCGTTCGAAAGCCGCATCGTTGGTGGTGCCGTTCCGAAGGAATACATCCCGGGTGTTGAAAAAGGCATCAATTCGGTCATGGATAGCGGCCCGCTGGCTGGCTTCCCCGTGATCGACTTCAAGGTTGCCCTGCTGGACGGTAAGTTCCACGACGTTGACTCGAGCGTTCTGGCGTTCGAAATCGCATCGCGGATGTGTATGCGTGAAGGCATGCGCAAAGCTGGTGCGAAACTGCTGGAACCGATCATGAAGGTCGAAGTGATCACCCCGGAAGAGTACACCGGCGGTATCATCGGCGACCTGACCTCGCGTCGGGGCCAGGTGTCTGGACAAGAGCCGCGCGGCAACGCGATCGCAATCGATGCGTTTGTTCCGCTGGCCAACATGTTCGGCTACATCAACACTCTGCGTTCGATGTCGTCGGGTCGTGCCCAGTTCACCATGCAGTTCGACCACTACGATCCTGTTCCGCAGAACATCTCGGACGAGATTCAGGCGAAATACGCATAAGCAAAGATTTGAGGGAGCGCGGCTAACGCGCTCCCTTCATTACCGAAAAAGGAGGCCATCATGGCAAAGGAAAAGTTTGAGCGTACAAAACCGCACGTCAACATCGGCACGATTGGGCACGTTGACCACGGTAAAACCACGCTGACCGCAG
>NZ_JBQFUN010000007.1:0-206656 GCF_056539205.1 Ruegeria sp. BC5 | reverse complement strand
CGTCGACAAATACTGGTCCCCCGTCAACCGCGTCGACAACGCATATGGCGACCGAAACCTCGTCTGCACATGCCCACCAATGGACGCATACCTCGACGCAGCTGAGTAAATCACACCCCCCGCCAAAAGGCGGGGGGTACACCGACCAAAACAACGCAGCCAAATCAGGCAGGGGGAGGAGAAATGAAACACTATGTCCTCGGCAACAACCACGTACAGTTGGCCCGAACGGCCTCTGAACGGCTGCGAAGTATCGACGTTTTTCTAAACGATCCCGAGGCCGAAGGTTCGGCCGAAATGGTTACCGAGTTTTTTCATGCTCTGAATGATCTTGTCGAAGACCACACCTATGCCGTCACCATTCGGAAAACATCCGAAGCCTTTACTGGCGACCCCCTGTATTGGGCGGGTCGCACTGCGATTTTCTGGGGCGACATTCACAAACCCTGGCACTGCGCCAGACAGGACAAGACCCGCGTTGCGCAGATACTGAATCTGGCGTCACGCTCCATTCTGGTCGGGGGGGCTGCTCTGCTGCTGGCGCACAGCGCGAAGGCTGATGAGCCCCTCGCCGCCATCCATCCGAACTTCTCGGCCGCAGCACAGGAGATCGGGCTTGCCGACTGTCACAAACCCACGCACAAATCACCCGATGGGCGGGTACACAGTGCCGCGACCAAACTGAGCGCCCTGCGCCTGCTGGCGGAATTCGTAGCATTGGACCACGGTGAACATCTAGCCGAAAGTCTACGCGGCTACATTGGCCTGACCGAACCAAAACGCGGCTGTGCAAGCCAGTTGGCCAACCGCCTGATCCAACGGTCCGGGGCTGATCCGATGGTCCGGCAGGTGATCGAAAAGATGCTGAACAATGTCGAAGACCCGCTGAAAATTTCGGACCTGTCGCAGGCGCTTGGGGCCTCGACCCGTCAATTGCAGCGACGTTTTCTAAACAAGACGGGTGTCAAATTGTTAACCACCTATCGCGAGCTGCGGCTTGAGCGCGCCTACAGCTTGCTGCGCTATACCGACATGCCACAGCTTGAGATTTCAACAGCAACCGGGTTTTCATCAGCTTCTGCCCTGGGGCGGGCTTTCAGGGCGCAGTATTCCACCACGCCCGAGGCCGTTCGCAGCTGCCGATTTGCCGGAGAACTTAGGGATCACGGCGCGCTGCACTAACCTGCCAGACACCCCTTGCCGGGCCCGTAGGTCCGGGCCAATCTGCACGAATTCTGCACAACTGCTGCAAAGGTTCTGCGATCTGCCCCTGCAATCTTGAGGAAACTCAAGCAGGAGGCTGATATGCCCAATGAACTAATAATCCGGGGGGTGCCCCGCTCACTTGCCCATGATGGCTGGTGGCTGGCCATTGAAAGTGGCACGTCGGTTGACCCAACGCCCCCGCCTGCGACCCCGGGAAACGTGCTGGACGGCGTCCGAAGGTTTCCGCGGATTACTGCACTGATCCTGCTTGTTCTGCTGGGCGATCTACTGTTCTGGGGCCACAAACCCGGGCTCTCACTGGCCCTCTTCGCTTGGTGCATCTTTGCTGCCGTCTGGGTGAACAAGCCCACCCGCTCAAAACTACTGGTGCCCTCAGCTGTGTTGATGCTGGCCACTCTGCCCTTGGTAGAACATGTCCAGCTTTTGTCGGTGACCTTCCTGATCGCGGGGCTGCTCAGCGCGATCGTGTTGTTGCAAATCCCACCAGAGGTCAAATACCGCAAGCTCCTTCCCTGGCTGGCCGGTGGAGTATTGCGCCTTATCAAAAGGGTTCCGACTGCCGGGCTGAAGGAATGCGCAACGCACGTTCGGGGATGGCGCCGTAAACCGGTAGCACATGGCGAAACCGGCCGTTCAATAGTTCATGTACTCATCCGCAACTGGGCCTTTCCGTTGGGTGGCTTCTTCGTGCTTGGGGCGTTGCTGATCAGTGCTAATCCGGTGTTGGAACATGCTTTAGTCCGAGTGCTTAAGGTCGATTTCGACCTGTTTGTGCTGATCCGCCGGATCGCGTTCTGGGGCGGGCTGGCCTTGTTGATCTGGCCGTTCCTGACAGCCCCCGCGCCGGATGCGCCTATGGCAGCCCCCACCCTAAGCTGGAACATGTCACGCCTGTTGAATGCCGGGTCGGTTTTCAGGGCTTTGGTCCTGTTCAACCTCATGCTGGCGGCGCAGAGCATCATGGACATCTCGATCCTGTTCGGCGCCGCCGCCCTGCCCGAAGGTATGAGCCACGCCACATATGCGCATCGCGGCGCTTACCCCCTGCTGATGACGGCCTTGCTGGCCGGGGCCTTCGCACTGGCGGCGCGCCCCTTTCTTGGGCAAAGCCCAGCGTTGAAACCCTTGTTGCTTGTATGGCTGGCACAGAACGTTTTGCTGACCTTGTCCGCAGCGTTCCGGTTGGACTTGTATATCGACGCGTTTGGCCTGACTTACCTTCGGATCTACGCGCTGATCTGGATGGGGTTGGTGGCAATTGGGTTGGCCATGGTGGCCTGGCAGGTGCAAAGGGGGCGTTCGTCTGTCTGGTTGATGCTGCGGGTCACTATGTTGAGCGTGGGAACCCTCTACATCTGTGCGTTCATAAATTTCGCTGCGCTGATTGCGGCGGATACATTGTCGCGTGCTGCAGATTCGGATACTGCGCCCCGGACCGACTGGATCTATCTGTGTGGCTTGGGGCACTCGGCCTCCAAGGCAATTTCTACCCAGATCACCAAACAGCCGATCATGCACATTCCCGACTGGGCGCAAAGCTGTGTGCATCCTGCCCCAACCCATCCGAACTGGCGCGAATGGGACTTTCGCACTGCACGCGTGAATGGCTATCTTACGGCGAACCCCAAAGGCGAGGCGCAATGAAAATCCTGTTGGTTGATGATGATCCCCGCCTGCGCGATCTGGCTGGTCTGGCGTTGGAACGCGCCGGCTTTCAGGTGATCACCGGCAGCGATGGCCAGATGGCCGTGACCCACGCCGCCCGCGAAGCACCGGATCTGATCGTCCTGGATATTGGCCTGCCCGAGATGGACGGGTTCGAGGTCTGCCGCCGCATCCGCGCCCGATCCGAGGTTCCGATCCTGTTCCTGACCGCGCGCGATGATGAGATTGACCGGATACTGGGCCTGGAAATGGGCGCGGATGACTATGTCACCAAACCCTTCAGCCCGCGTGAGCTGGTGGCGCGGGTGCGCGCGATCCTGAAACGTGCATCCGGGTCGCGATCCAGTCCGACCTTGACCCATGGGCGGATCACGCTGGACCCAGGCGCGCATGTCTGCAGGTTGGACGGAAACGCCATATCGCTGACCGCGACCGAGTTCACTTTGCTGGCCACGCTGGTCGAACGTCCCAGTCAGGTACACACCCGCGCGCAGCTGATACAGGCGGTCTGGGGGGCGTTGTCGCAAGTCTCGGACCGTACTCTGGACAGCCATCTACGCAACTTGCGGGGTAAGCTGGCGCAGGCCGGTTGCACTGGGGTGATCGAAACTGTGCATGGTGTCGGCATCCGCATTCAGGACACCGCGGCATGAGGCGCAAGTGGCGCCCCAGCCTTGCCTTCGTGCTGGGCGGCGCCCTATGCGGCACATTGCTGTTGTCCCTGACCGGGCTGGTTGCGTTTCGGTATCTGGGACCGGAACTGGGCTATCGCAATGCCGCCGTTTTGCTGGCGGTGATCATCACGGCGGCCACGGCTGTTCTAGGCTGGTTGTTGGTGCGGCTATTGCTGCGACCGATCTTTGCGCTGGAACGTTTTGCCACGCAGGTTGTTCGGCACCCCGCCGATCCCCTCTCGCCGCCCTCACGTTTTGGCACTCAGGAGCTTGGCACCACCGCCCAGCGCGTCATCGACATGGCCGAAACCCTGCGCAACCGTGAAACCACAATCCGCAGTTTCTCGGACCATGTCACGCATGAGCTGAAGACGCCTGTTGCAACACTTAGGGTAGCGACGGAATTACTGCGCGATGATGACACGCTATCGGCTGAAAACCTGAGGCTAGTGGACCAGATTGCCGGCGCGGGCGTGCAGATGGAACAGCAGATCGACGCCATGCGTCAGGTAGCCCGCGCGCGCGAGTCGCGTCATGAGGGGGTGACCTGTCTGAACGCGGTGCAAGACGCATTGTGCCGCGATTTTCCCACTCTCGAAATGCGTTTTGACGGCGGCGATCTAATTATCCCGATTGGTTCCAATGGCTTGCTGGTCGTGTTGCGCCAATTGCTCGGCAACGCGCAAGAACATGGCGCGCAGGTTGTGACCCTGTCGGCAACAGAAGACGATACCGAAGTGATCCTGCGGCTTGGCGATGATGGGCCAGGAATTTCCTCCGGCAATAAAGCGCGGGTATTTGATCCGTTCTTTACCACTAAACGCGATCAGGGCGGGACTGGTATGGGGCTGTCCATCGTGCGCAATACACTGCGGGCACATGGTGCGGATATCTCGTTACTACCGACACATGACGGCGCTGCTTTTTCGATCTGTTTCTCGACCAAATAGGCGCAGATCATTCCCAGGATCAGTCAGTGTTCTCGACGGTGCTAGTCGATCCAATCTAATGCGCCCCTGAAGGTCACGCTCAGACAAGATTAGGTTTCAGTCTCGTTTTCTTCGTGGCGCGCACGCCGCAGATCATTGATCATCGCCTTGGCCAGCGAGACACACATCAGCAACAAGACCACGCTAAAAGGCAGCGCACCAATGATCATGGAATTGGTCAATGCCTCAAGCCCGCCGCCCCCGGCCATCAGCAGGGTTCCAATCACCAGCGTCAGCAATCCGCCCCACAAAACACGGTGCATGACCCCGGTTTTTTCGGCCCCGCCGGACATAATCGTGTTCATCACCAGAATGCCGGAATCCGCTGACGTGACCAGAAAGGTCATGGTCAGCACCACGCACATAAAACTGATGATTACCAGCAGATGTCCCGAGATCATCTCGCTGAGCGTCACAAACAGCGTCGCCGTGGTCGAGGCCGCGAGAATGGCGCCATCGGCGTCTCCGTTCAGTTCCAGATCAATGGCCGAGCCGCCCAGAATGGTCATCCAGGCAAAACAAACCAAAGACGGTGCAACCACTGCACCAAGGATGAATTCGCGCACTGTGCGCCCACGCGAGATGCGGGCCAGAAACAGACCGACAAAAGGGGAAAAGGCAATCCACCACGCCCAATAGAAGGTCGTCCAGCCCGATTGCCAGCCGAACAGCCGCCCCGGTGTTCCTGCATCATAGGCGGCCTGCTTTGTCGTATCAGGCAGGTCGGCCACGTCCCCGCTTAACCCTGCCAAAAAGCTGTCACGCGTGTCCCAGGCATCAGTTGCGCCGGGAAACAGCTCGGCCACGAAGGGGGCGGCATCAGGTGGCAGGGCTGCGGCATACTCGGATTGGGACATCGGGGAATGGGCCTGCAGGCTGAGCGGTAAAAAATTGACGATATAGTCCACCAATGCCTGCCCATAGATCCTGATCGCAAAAGAAAACGAGCCAAAGAAAACGAACACCGCCAGAAGAATCAGTGACAGGATCAGATTAAGGTTCGAAAGGTATTTCACCCCTCGCCCCACGCCGGACACTGCCGAAAGGGTCGACATCATCATGACCAACGCCAGCGCCGCAATCAGACCCGCGGTCGAGGGTTTCATGACCCCTTCCATCAACCACTGCGCACTGGTGATCAGGAAGGCGCCGTCGACAAGCTGCGACACTCCGTACCCGATGGTCACCGCCACCCCGAGGATGGTCGCCACCACGCCCAATATGTCGATCACGTGGCCCGCAACCCCGTTGGAATACTCGCCCAACAGCGGCGTCAGCGCCGTTCTGATCGTCAGAGGCATGTCGCGAGTATAGGCGTAATAGGCTAAGCTCAACCCTGTCACCACGTAGATGGCCCAAGCGTGGAAACCTGTATGCAGAAAGGTATAGCGATAGGCACCCTGAATCGCCTCGGCGCTTTTCGGGGCGACCTCACCAGACATGGTAAGCGGATTTGATTCCCACAGGCCCAACGGTTCGGCCGTAGCATACACCATCAACCCAACGCCCAGCCCGGCCCCGAACATCATCGAAAACCATGAGAAGTTGGTGAATTCGGGCCGCTCATCATCACCCCCCAACCGCATACGCCCGGTGGCAGGAAGGAGAGCAACCACAAACAGAAAGAAGGCAAACAACGCGACCGAGAGGTTGTAGAAGACGTTAAACTCGCTCAGCAGCCCGGATTTCCACGATCTCAGCGTGTCATTCGCATTCAGCGGCCAGACCAACGCCCATAGCACCAGCAACGAGACCGTGATCTTGCTGACCAGCGCAATCGGCAGGTTGTAGCCCTTGTAAAACCCGCTGTCCTGCCGTTCGATTTTAAGATCCGTAAAGGGGTCTTGCAGCGACATTTTGCGTGGGCCCACCTCGGTTTCCGTGCCGTTCAGCATCCGAGAAACCCCGGAAGACTGCAACAATTTTCAGGTCTTGCGGGAACTACTCGTTGGCAGTTCGCAACCCAGACAGCCATTCCCGAACGGTCTGAAATGCCGCATACAGCACCGGGATCATAAGCAGACCCAGCGTGCTGTCCAGGATCATGCCAAACAGTACCGGATACCCCACCGAGACCCGCGCCGCCGCCCCTGCCCCGCTGGACAGAACCAGAGGCATAACCCCCACGATGAAACACAGGCCCGTCATCGTCACCGGCCGGAACCGGATTTCAGCCGCCTTTAAGGCCGCGTCCTTAATGCTGGCCCCGCTTTCACGTTGCTGATTGGCAAATTCGACCACCATGATCGCCTTTTTCGCGGCCAACCCGATTAGCAGCACCATCCCCACCTGCGCAAAGATATTGCTGGTCAGGAACGGTAATACCACCAATGGGATCAACGCGCCCAACAGGGCAAAGACCGCCGACGTGATGATCGACAGCGGCAGAATCCAGCTTTCATACAGCACCACAAGAAACAGATAAGCCAAGACCAGCGCCGACAGCATGATGAAGGGCACAAGCCCCTGTGCCTTCACCTCTTGCTGGGTGACACCCGACCAGTCGATCCGAAACCCGTCAGGCAGCGTCTTGTCGGCAATCGCCTGCATCGCGATGATTCCGTCGCCCGAACTGACCCCTTCGGCCAATTGCGCACTGACCGAGGCCGCCGTGAACAGGTTGTAGCGCGGGATCGTGTCCGGTGCGAGGACCGGTTCGCTGCTGACGAAATTGCGCACGGGCAGCGAGTCTCCGGCGCTGTTTTTGACATAGATGTTATCCACGTCATCCAGCGTCTGACGGAATTCGGCATCGGCTGAAATCACCACCCAATAGACGCGCTCGTCCAGTATGAAGTTGTCCACGAAGTACGAGCTAAGATTGGCCTGCAACGCGGTAAAGATATCCGCCACGCTGACGCCTAGCGTCTCGGCACGGTCTCGGTCGATGGACAGCTTGTATTGCGGGCTTTGGGCCGAGAAATCGCCATGTGCACGCGAAAACTCGGGCGCGGCATTCAGGGCGGTTACAAAGCCGTTCATTACCGCATCCAATTGTGCCCCGTCGCCTTTGCCCAGATCCAGCAGTTGGACCGAGATACCCCCCGTCGAGCCCAACCCGTGAATGGTTGGAAAGGGAAACACGTATGAGACCCCCTCTGACAATGTCGCCAGCTGTCGTTCAAGCCCATGCATGATGGCGTACCACTGCAAATCCGGACTGGTGCGTTGATCCCATGGGGTGAGCGTAACAATGGCCATGCCCACATTCGAACGCCCCCCGGCCAGCATGGAATGACCCGAGACCGTTGTGACCGCTGCAACCCCTGGCGTCTGTTCGATCAGCTTACCCACCTGCGCCATGAAGGCCTGGGTGCGCTGTAACGAGGCCCCGTCCGGCAGTTCCATCGACGCCATCAGAACGCCGTTGTCTTCCTGCGGAATCAGGCCGGTGGGCACAGTTTTGAACAGATACACCGTCACGCCGACGGCCCCGGCAAACACCAGCAGCGACACCGCCATATAACGCAGCATCAGCGCCACAAGGCGCAGGTATTGGCGCCGTAACCAGACAATCACTGCCGGAACAATCGCCAGCGGACCGATGGGCCTGCTGTCAGTTTTCAGCATCATCGCGCACAAGACCGGTGCCAACGTCAGGGCGTTCACCGCAGACAGGACAAAGGCAAAGATGATCGTCAGCGCGAACTGGAAATAGATCGTCCCCGTCACGCCCGGAAAGAAGCACACCGGCACGAACACGGCTGCCAGAACAAAGGTCGTCGCCACGATCGGCCGGTTGACCTGAGACATCGCCTTCAGGGTCGCCGCACGCGGGTCCAGCCCCTCATCCCGCAGGATACGTTCGGCGTTCTCGATGATGATGATCGCGTCATCCACCACTAGGGTAATGGCCAGAACCAAAGCGAACAGCGTGATCATGTTGGCGCTGAACCCGATGGCATAAATCAGCGCCACAGCACCCAGCAGCGACACCGGGATTGCGATGGCCGGTACGATGGTTGCACGCAGGCTGGCCAGAAACAGAAAGGTCACCGCAATCACCAGCCCCGCCGTCAGGGCCAGCGTCGTCATGATATCGCGGATCGAAACACGCACCGCGTCAGTAACGTCATAGGTGATCTCATACGACACGCCCTTGGGAAATTTCGCCGACAGATCCTTCATCAAGGCGCGCAGCGAGTCTGAAATCTCAAGCGCGTTGGCGGCGCTTTCCTGATAGACGGCGATTGTGGCCGAGTCGTTGCCGTTCAGCTTGGTCGACCCGGAATATGTAGCCGCGCCCAGCTCGATTCGAGCGATGTCCTCAAGCCGCGTGACTGACCCGTCGGGGTTCGAGACGACAATGATCCGCCCAAATTCCTCGGCATCGCGCAGCAGCCCCTCAGCCCGCAGCTTAAACTGGAAATCGGTTCGTCCCTCGGCAAATGGCGGAGCCCCGACCTGTCCGGCGGCAGCGATGACGTTCTGATCCTCGATGGCGTCGGCAACCTCGGACGCGGTGATATTCAACGCGGCCATACGCACCGGATTGATCCAGACCCGCATGCTGTATTCCAGCTGACCGAATTGCGACACCGTCCCTACCCCCGGCAATCGCTGCAACGGGTCGTGCAGGAAATCAGCACCGAAATTGCTGAGAAACAGCTCATCCCGCGATCCATCGGGCGAGGTCAGGTTGATCACCACAATCATGTTGCCTGACCGCTTGGTAACCTCGACCCCTTGCTGCAATACGGCCGAGGGCAGTTCGGAACTGGCCAGCGCCACGCGGTTTTGCACCTCAACAGCCGCCACGTCGGGGTCAGTGCCTAGCTCAAAGGACACGTTCAGCATATAGGTGCCGTCATTCGAGCTTTTGGACGACAGCGATAACATGCCCGGAATGCCGTTCACACGCTCTTCGATGGGGGTGGCGACGGATTCAAGAATGACCTGCGCGTCCGCCCCCGGGTAAGACGTATCCACATAGATCTGCGGCGGCGTGATATGCGGGTATTCGGTAATCGGGATCAGGCGTACACAGACCGCGCCGAACAGAACCATCAGGATCGCAATCACGGCTGCAAAATGCGGCCTGTCGATGAAGTAGCGTGCGATCAAACCGGCCCCTAACCCTGACTGTCGACCGCTTGCACGACCAGCCCGTCATGTATCTTCTGAAGTCCCTGTACCACCACACGGTCGCCTTCTTTCAGCCCGGATAACACCTGAGTGCGGGTCGCTGTCTGAGTGCCGATCTCGATATTCTGCCGGTGGGTTTTGCCGTCACCGTCGACCGAAAACACGAAATAACCCTGCTTGTCGAACTGCACAGCGTTGCGCGGAACGGTCAGCACTTTGGGCTCCTCTGAACCGGCCAAACCCACGGTCACGAATTGACCGGGGATCAGCACGCCGTCAGGGTTGGCGAAACTGGCGCGTAGCTCAATCGTGTCGGTGTTCTGGCTGACGCTGTCGCCCACGAATATGACTTTGCCCGTGGAGGCATAGGTTTCCCCATCCGCCAGTTTGATGTTTGTGGTCAGTTTGATGTTGCCCGGCGTGATGCGCCCTTTGCGGCGTTCTTGCAGCAAGACCGGCTCGCTGATGTAAAAACTCACCATCATCGGATCAACGCTGTTAACCGTTGCCAAAACTCCGGTATCGGAGCTTACCAAATTGCCCGCATCCACCGCTGACAACCCGATGCGCCCATCAATGGGACTGAGGATTTCCGTGTAATCCAAATCAATCTGCGCGATTTTCAGATCGGCCTTCGCCTCATCCACCGCAGCCTGCCCTGCGGCATAGGTTGCCAATGCCGTGTCCAAAACAGCCTGTGGGACATCGCCCTTATCGAACAGAGCCTGCTGGCGATCCAGCGCCGCCTTGTCGGTCTGCGCGCTGGCCAGCGCGCTTTTCAGCGCCGCCTGTGCGCTGTCCACACTGGCCGCGTATTTCTTCTTTTCGATGCGAAACAGCACATCCCCTTTGGCAACTGTTCCGCCTTCGGTAAAATTGACCTCTTCCAGAAACCCTTCGACACGGGCCTGCAGATCGACGCTTTGATCCGCCACGACCCGGCCAACAAACTGGGCCTTTTTCTGCAAATCCTCCAACGTCACCGGCGCGACGGTCACACTTGGCGGCGGCGCGTCGGACTGGGCCGCTGCCGGGCCCGGCAGAAACAGGGGGATCAATGCGCAAACAAACAGCTTGGTAGGGTTCATCAAGGACCCCCGGTAGTTTGTGATCCCTTCACTATCCCTGCATCCCCCAAACGGTGCAACGGTTTTCTGACAGTCACGGCGCACGCATTTCCCTGCTATATCAATCCCTTTGATACAGGACTTGCCTGTCGCTGATTCTTGGGATTTTCTGACGCCAACCACCAATCAAAAGGCCGGGCCTTCATGAAACTTGAATTCCATCACATCAACTTTGTCTCGGACGATGTTGAGCGGTTGCACCGTTTCTACACTCAGGTTCTGGGGTTAGCCGATATCCCGATCGAGAATTTCCCTCGGCCCGATGAGACCGACGACAAGGGCTATAGCGGCAAGATCCGCTTTGCCACCGACGGGGCCATGCAGATGCATCTGGCCGAAAAGAACCTCGACGTCGCGTTCAAACATGGTGAGACTATCAACCCTGTCGAACGCGGCCACATCGCGTTTCGCACCGATGATATCGAGGCGTTCAAAAAGCTGCTCGACGACAACGGCATTCCGTATTCGGACTATGGCACCGCATTCGCGAAAGAGTGGCACCAACTGTTCTTCTACGACCCCGAGGGCAATATCATCGAGGTTCATCAAGCGGTTTAGCCAGCATCGGAGGTATTGATTGAAACAGGCCGTATTGGTTGTCGACGTCCAACCCAGCTTTGACCCGCCTGATTGGCTGGTCGAGCGCAGCCGTCTGTTGGCGACCAAATTCCCCTCGGTCGCTACCGTTGAACGCCATGACGAGGACAAAGTTCCCTTTTTTCGGCAAATTGGGTGGAAGCCACGTTCTGTCGACGAAAGCCTTGTTCAGGCAGATCATATTGTCCTGAAATACGGCTACAGCCCGCCCCCGGAAGTCATCGCACAATTTCAAAGCTGGAAAGTCGACCGTGTGCTGGTCTGTGGCATCCAGGCCGACACCTGCGTTCTTGCCGCAGGGTTCGCCCTATTTGACGCGGGCCTGCAACCGACCATAATTGCCGATACGGTTGTTGGGTCTTCGCTGGATCGCAGCGGTAAGCTGGGCGTGGACCTGTGGCAGCATCATTTTGGCCAGGTGATTGATAAGCACTCGGATATTTTGTGACGTCGCAATCCCTGTCCGCATCGGAGAGGAGAGCTATTGTGACCTCGAACCCCATTTTAAGAAAAACAGCCTTTGCCATTTTTGTGGCCATCCCTTGTGCAGCATATGCAGAAGGCTTTTCACTGACCGGCCAATACGAAGGGCGCTATGCCTGTGACAGCACCACGGGTGGCGTGCCCTCAAGCTGGTCCGACCCCATGAGCGCCGGGATCGTTCAGGACGGAGACCGCATATCCATCGACCTGCGATACACGGACAAACAAGAGCTTGGGGCTGAATACTCGCTTTATACCGGATCAGTTGTTCTGAACCCCGAGGGCACCTTGGTCAGCGGCTATTTCGAAGCCTGCGGCGGCACTTTCCCGTCGAAAGAACTTGCGCGGTTTTTTCCCGCTGCTGCAAACACGCCATTCAGTTTTTCGGTGACCAGTGTTTGGGCTTCGGATCAGGTGCCAAACCTGCCAGGTCTAACTGTTCAAACCTGCACCTGGAGCCTGCAGCGCGTGTCCACGGAAACACCCACAGTCAGGCCGTGCGAGACGGCAGCTCAATAAGGAAATTTTCAATCTGGACCTATTTCTTAAGTCCAGATGTTTAAATTGGATCCAAAAGACCCATATAGCCGCAATCTTATAAATTAACCGTGCTTGAACAGCGACAATACCCCTGTCAGGCCCCCAATCAAACTGGATGGTCCCGATGAATTTTATTCTACGCGGCAGCCTGGTTACGCAAATCATCATCGGTCTGGTAGCCGGTGCCCTTCTCGCCACCCTCTGGCCCGCTGCTGGTTCAGCCGTCGGTCTGCTGGGTGATTTCTTTGTCGACGCGCTAAAAGCCGTCGCCCCCGTTCTGGTGCTGATCCTTGTCTGCGCCGCAATCACCAACCACAAGAAAGACAGCCAGGCCCGCATGGGGCCGGTGGTGATGTTATACATTCTCGGCACGTTTGCCGCTGCACTGGTTGCAGTGGGCGCCAGTTTCCTGTTCCCCGTCTCTTTGCACCTGACTGGCACGCCCGAGCTTTTGGACGCCCCGGACGGGCTGGCAGAGGTGGTCAAGAACATCCTGCTGAAGATCGTGGACAATCCGGTGAACGCGCTGGCGCAGGCCAACTATATCGGCATTCTCGCCTGGGCCATCGGCCTTGGGCTGGTTTTCCGCCACGCCAGCGACTCGACCAAGACCCTGATGTCTGATCTGGATGGCGCGATCACCAAGATCGTGGCTGCCATCATCCGGGTTGCACCCATTGGTATCTTTGGCATCGTGGCCTCGACCATTGCTGAAACCGGCTTTGAAACGGTTGCCAGCTACGGCCAGCTGCTGTTGCTGCTGATTGGCTGCATGGCGTTTATGGCGCTGGTTGTGAACCCGCTAATCGTGTTCCTGCGCATTCGTAAGAACCCCTATCCGCTGGTCTTCACCTGCTTGAAGGAATCCGGGATCACCGCGTTCTTCATGCGCAGCTCGGCCGCCAATATTCCGGTCAACATGGAGCTGTGCCGCCGCATGAATCTGGATGAAGAGACCTATTCGGTCACCATCCCCATCGGCGCCACAATTAACATGGCCGGTGCCGCCATCACCATCACGGTGATGACACTGGCGACCGTGCACACCATGGGAATTCAGGTCGATTTCTTCTCGGCTCTGTTCCTAAGCATTATCGCTTCGGTTGCAGCCACCGGCGCGTCGGGCGTCGCGGGCGGGTCCCTGTTGCTGATCCCAATGGCCGCCAGCCTGTTCGGTATCGACAACGCAACGGCCATGCAGGTGGTCAGCATCGGATTCATTATCGGTGTTCTTCAGGACTCGGCGGAAACCGGTCTGAACTCGTCCACCGATGTGCTGTTCACCGCGGCAGGATCGTACAAGCAAGGCGATCCCTATCCCCGCAAACTGCCGATGGAGCAAGTCGCCGCCTAAGCGGCCCTGACCCCCCCACAACCGTCAGGTTTTACTCGGCGGTTGTGGGGTCTGCACTACCCCACCCGGCGGCGCGCATTGCCGAAGTCAAATCCCGTACAGGACCTGGATCGGCAAATACCCTGGTTTTCAACGCCCCCAACGGAAAGTTTGGCCAGGTCCTGGCGTATAATTCGGCCAGTCTGCGTGCCTCACCCCGATCACCGTTTCTCCAATGCGCGGCCATCAGATAGGCAGTTGAAATTGGCCCGAATGGGCCGCCGCGCGCGATCGTATTCTCATAGGTTCGGATTGAGCCCGCATAGTCGCCGGTGTGAAACTGCGCCGCACCCAGCGCGTTTCCGGCCACCGACCCACCACCATCTTCAGCCAGCGCCTGATAATGCTGTGCCTGTGAAAGTACGCGTTCAAAGTCAGAAGTATAAAGCGATATCAGGGCGTCAAATTCCGCAATATGTGGATCATTGGGGGCCAGCTTGGTTGCCCTGTGAGTCAGACTGACGGCCTGATCGAAATTGCCAGCAGCGAACTCAGACCATGCTCTGGCAGACAAAGCCCAGGGCGCATCCGGGGCCAGTTCAAGTGCATGGGCGCTGTTCTTATCGGCGGCTGCAAGCAACTCCTCTGCGACAGGATCGTAGAACTGCAAAATGGCAAGCATGGTTTCCACCTGCGCAGCCCCTGCATAGCCGCAGTAATACAGCGGGTCTCGCTGTATAGCCGTTTCAAACACCATCAGAGCCGGGCGGAGTCGTTGTAAATCCACAACCGGAAAAATCAGGTCCTGACCAGCGCTACACAGGTTCATCGCCTCGACCCGTGTCGGAGAAACATCGTAGATCGTGGATTGATCGCCGGTGATCGGTGGCCCATTGCGGCCGCTCAGATGCGTGGTTGCCACATAACCGCCAAGGCCCAGCAGAACCGCTCCAGTCATCGCTCCGACCAGCAGCAGGTTGCGCTTACCTCCAACCTCGGCCGCACCCGACTGAAACTCTGGCGCGTAGCTGCCGACGGGCAAGGTGATGACCACCGGGTCCGACGCGCCTTGCCCCCCGTAATACGCCTTAAGTTTGCGCCGAACGCGACCCGCGTCGACACGCACCACCCCCTCACGCCGGGACAGGTCATCGGTGCTGTAACCGTAGACATCCATGGCAATCGTCTTGGCGCGGATTTCATCCGTGCGTCCGGCAAGCGCCTCGGTCACGACATAGGTCAGAAAGGACTGCATCCGCGCCGAACCCTTGAAATCCTTCGACGCAAGAACCCGATCAAGCGCCGACTGGATCTGTTCCTTTGGGAACGATCCTGCATCCCTCTGCGTGGTATCGTCGGTTGCGGCAGTCAAGAACTATCCTTTCAAGGTAAGGACTTGGCGGCATGCTGCTACGGTAGCATGCGGTTTAATACGTTCAAGACATATTCTTGGACAGGCATGTTTGAATGGCGAATCCAGCGGATGCCGTTACAATGACAGATGATGACTTCTTTGCAGCACAGTTTCCCGGCGCGGCACATCAATTGCAGGCATTGCGCGCGCGGGACAAGGAGTTTGACCAAATCTGCGCCGATTACCACGAGGTACTCCGCGAGTTGGCGCTTGCCCCGCGATCCGCAGGTGGAACGCAGACCCGTTACCTCGCGGATCTGGCCGAAAGTGTCTCGGACCTGCGAAGCAGTATTGAAAAACGGCTGCACGCCCCTGACCGCACAAATGAGTGAAAGGTTGACTATGAAACTCTGTACCCTTCTGCCCCTGCTGATCCTGACCGCCAGCCCGGCCATTGCTCAGGACACCCCAATCATTCACGATGGTGAGTTCGAATACCTGCGCGCGCAGTTCGGCACGGCCTGGGACGCACAGGATGTTGAAATTGACGCCAAGCTTGCCGAAATCCGCGATGCGAATGGCGGCCAACCACCCAATTTCCTTTACATCCTGATTGATGACGTGAGCTTTGGTCAGATGGGCGACCGCAAGATGAACTACGTCATGGGGATCGAGACACCGAACATCAACCAGCTGGCAACCGAGGGTCTGTCGCTGATGCGAATGTATACAGAACCCTCCTGCACACCCACACGCACGGCAATGCTAACGGGCCGCCATCCGGTGCGAGCCGGGGTGGAAGAGGTCAAGGTGGCGCTGGTGGGCGAGGGTCTTCCGGCCTCAGAAGTCACTCTCCCTGAAATCCTGAAACAAGCGGGCTATAACACCGCCCATGTCGGCAAATGGCATCAGGGCGATATCGAACAATCCTACCCCCACAATCAGGGGTTCGACTGGGCCGCCTTCCCCCTGCACCAACAAGTACAGCTGAGCCTCATGACCCCCGAGGCGATGCGGTCCAATGCCATGCTCGGCTATGTACCCGAAGGACAGAACAATCAGTTCCTTCTGGACGCGCGGTTCAAACCCTACGGTCTGGTCACAGGTGTCGAGGCCGAGGCGGGGGGCGTGGCCCGCGAAGTCGACATGGCGGCGGGCGAGGTTTGGACGCAGGTGAAATACGAAGACATGAACCTGCGCTATCAGCAGCAAGCTCTGGAACAACTTCAGCGCGTTGCGGCTGAAGATGCGCCATTCTTCCTGCAATACTGGCCGCTATACCCGCTGAATTTCGTCTATCCCGATCAAGCGATTTCACGCAACGGGGGCTTTCACGCGGACAAGCTACAATTGCTGGACAGCTGGATCGGTGATCTGCTGGCCGCGCTGGAAGAAACCGGCGAAGCCGACAACACAATCGTCGTCCTGATGGCCGACAATGGCCTGATGTATCACTACGAGGGCACCTCAGGCCTGAACCAACTGATCTATCGCGGCGGCAAGACCCAGCATCTTGAGGGCGGCGTACGCACCGATGCCTTTATCCGCTGGCCCAATGTGATCGAAGCCAATAGTGCGGCGGGCGATATCTTTCACGTCTCTGATATCTACACCACAATGGCCCGGATCGCGGGGGCGACTGACTATATACCGCGCGACCGCGTAATTGACGGCATCGACCAGACCGCCCTTTTGCTGAACGGCGAAGGCCACGGACGGCGCGATTATGTCTATGTTTACGAGGGGCCGGTCCTCCGGTCTGTGGTCAAGCAAGAGTTCAAGATGCACCTGCCCGCCCCCGGACAACCCGGCGCTGGCGCACCGACCTACAACATCTATCGCGACCCGCGCGAAGAACACCCGCTGGTGGGGTATTCCCTTTGGGCCGGGGCCTCGTTTCAGGACATGGTCAAACGCCATCAGAAAATGATCGCCAAATACCCGCATTCTGAGATTGGCACTGGCCTGCCCTATGAAGGGATCGAAAACCTGCGTCCGGAATCGGAACTGGCGCGCGAAACCTTCATGAGCTGGCAATGAGGTAAACCGTAGAATTTTAGAAATAAACATCATAATGTTTCAATGTGAGAATACCTCGGCAGCCATAGGCCAAGAGAACATCTTGCATACAAGGGGAGTACGGAATGAAACTGGGATGGTTAATCACCTTATCATCAGGTCTTGTGGCCACATCGGCATTGGCGCAGGAAAACCCCATTCAGCACGACGCCGAATTTTACGTTCTGCAGGCCCAGCACGCCGACCAATGGGCACAGGATGATGCTGCTGTAAACGAAGCATTGGCCGCGTTTAGGGACGGCAACGGTGGCAATCCTCCGAACATCATCAGCGTGTTGATCGATGATTTGGGCTTTGGCGACATGGGCATCCCCGAATTGAACGCAGTGCGGGGCTATGAGACGCCAAACATCAACGATTTCTCGGATCAGGCCATGCGAATGGTGCGTATGTACACTGAGCCATCATGCACGCCGACCCGTGTGGCACAGATGACTGGGCGTTTGCCGGTAAGGATGGGGATGGGCGACACCGCCGTGGATATAGCAGGGTTTGGCTTGCCTGGCGATGAGGTCACCCTACCGGAAGTTTTGAAACAGGCGGGCTATGCCACAAGCCATGTGGGAAAATGGCACATGGGGGACATCGCTGAAAGCTGGGCCATGAACCAAGGCTTTGACTACGCCCAAATGGCCGTACATCAGCAAGGACAACTGACCATTTTCAACGATGATGCCATAAAGGAACAGGTATCTGTCGCGATCCGCGATTATGACGACAAATACACTTTGGACAATTGGTTCAGACCTGATGCATCCGCGATGATGACAGTAATCGAAGGCGAGGCCGACGGTCCGATCCGCGAAATCCGCATGGAAACAGGCGAACGTTGGAATGCCGCCAAATACGACGAGATGAACCAAGCCTTTCAGGACAAAACCCTATCTGAACTTGAGCGTTTGGCCGGCGATGAAGAACCTTTCTTTCTCCAATATTGGCCAATGATTCCCCTGGATAACACGCGTGCTGGTCGTGACGGACCCGAAAGCGCCAACGGCGGGCTGTATGTCGACAAAATGCAGTTGCTGGATCAATGGCTTGGTGACCTATTCGCCAAAGTGGACGAGCTTGGGCTAACCGAGAACACCATCATTGTCGTAATGGGCGACAATGGCCATTTCACCAAGTATTCTCCGCAATCAGGGTTTACCCCAATGATCTTCCGCGGTGGAAAAGCTGACACGACGGAAGGTGGTGTTCGTGTTGATGCCTTTATTCGCTGGCCGGGAATGATTGAAGAAGACGCATTGTTGAACAGCATTGTTCATGTCTCTGATATGTACACAACGTTTGCGCGGTTTGCTGGTGCGGAAGAGTTCATCCCTCGCGACCGGCTTGTCGATGGTGTGGACCAATCAGCCGCACTTCTTTTTGCCGATGAATCCAAAGCACGCCGGGATCACGTGATCATCTACTCGGTCGCCAAGCCCGAAGCTATCGTCAAAGATCAGCTCAAGCTCAAGCTGCCGGGACCCGGTGAAAGCCCGATTGTTGCCAAGTTTTTCGACCTATATCGCGACACGCGTGAGGAGTATTCGGTGTCGACCGAAGTTGGTGCCTGGGGTGGACAGGAGTTCGTTCGGATTCTCGGGCGCCACAATGCGCGAAAGGAAAAATTCCCGGATACTCCTCCGGCCACGGGTGTTCCGTACGAGGGCATCGACAACATCCGCCCCGAGACACAGCAAGCGGTTGAAGCGTTCCTGGTCAAACGCCAATCGTCACAACAATAAGCTTAGACTGCCCGCAGTATTTCCGCGGGCGGCCTTTTCAACTGACAGCAGGTAAGGCGATGGCTGGAAACATAATCTTCGCACTTGGCATAGTGGTGACGCTTGGCATTGGCTTTGTCTATTTCCGCGATCTGGGCGACATCTCGCAAATGCTGTTGAAGGTGAAGCGCGAGAATATGGTGCGGTTCATCCGGCATGAATACCGCCTGATCGGTATCGGGTTGGGTGCATTTGCTGTCTCCACGCTGACCTTTCTCTTTTTGGGTGGCGGGTCGTTCTGGTTGTGGGCTTTGTCTGCGTTGCTGGTGCTGTTCTTTTACGGCTTCCCTTTTGTCTGGGTGCATCTGGGCCTGCGTAACCAGTTGAACGACGCGGCCTTCTTTCCGATCAGCGAGGCCCGCAAATATGTTGGCCCAACCGCGCCGGTCATCGTGATGGATCACAACGGCCATGCCCGCGCGCACCCGGATGCACAGATCATGCGACCTCATCTGGCCGGTGACGTCGATGGGTTGGGCGGTGAAGATGTGGTGATGACCTATTGCGCAATGGCCAACCTCGGCCAGGGATACACCCCACGGATCGAGGGCAAGCGGCTGGACCTTGAGGTGCTGGCCCAGCACGGCAACAACCTGATCCTGCGCGACAATGAATCCGGCGAACCGATCCAGCATATCTATGGCTTCCGCGAGGCCGACCGCGACCCGAACGCAGATGGGCTCGCCTGCCCCCTGCGCCCCGAGGCGCAGATGAAGCCCTGGCCGACCTACCGGATGACGTTCCGAGGATTCCATAAGGCCTTTCCCGACGGCGAAGTCTTTCTGAACAAACCCTCGTCCAATCCTCTGCTGCGGCTGCTGGACATGGTGACCGAGATCACCTTTGGCTGGGGCATCGGCCGCCAGCATCAGGAAGAAGCACCCGTAATGGACAATATGGATCGTTCCGATGACCGGCTGCCCAACAAGACCTATGTCTGGGGGATCACAATCGGCAAGGATGCCGCCTGCTGGACGGATGATTTCGTCACCGACAACAACTGGATCGTCAACGCCACCGTCGGTGGCCGCGATGTCGTAGTCAGTTTGGACCCGAAATACGAAAGCTTGGGCGTGTGGTATAATGACAGTGGTCAGCCCGTTTCACATTGCGATTTCTGGGGTGTGTCGGACCAGGGTCAGTTGCAACGGGTAGAAACTCTGCGGGCCGGAGTATTCTGGCACGTCTGGTCCGAGTTTTTCCCGGACACTGACATAAATCGCGTCGGCTCGGGCGCAACGGACTCTAAGGACGTAGCGGCATAGGACCCATTTCGGAAACACATAATTTAAGACAGAAATAGTGAGGGACAGAATGGTACAAACCAAAAAAACAAGGCTCGGCACCGTCGCAGCGGCCTTACTGATATCCGTGGCAGCACCCACCTCGGCGCAGCAGTCCGATTGGTCTTACGAGGCCACTATCTATCTGTTCATGCCCGAGACCGAGACCAGCATTGAAACCCCTAGGGGTACGCTTGACGCGACACTTAGCTTTACAGACGCGCTGGAAAACCTCGACTTTGCGTTCATGGGCGCGCTGGCGGCAACAAACGGGCAATGGAGCGTGCTGGCCGACTATAACTATACCAACTTGTCCTTTGGCGATACCGGGCCTGGCGGCGGCGACCTTGAAACTTCGGTCAAGACACAGTTCCTGACGGCCTTATTGGGTTACCGAGTGCGTAATGATCCAACCGTCAAGGTGGACCTTGCGGGCGGCTTCAGGTGGTACAGTACCGACACTGATTTCTCGCTGACACCTGTAGGAGGTCCCGCCTTTACCTCTACTGCCGACGAAAGTTGGGTCGACCCAGTGGTTGGGGTCCGGGCACGGTTTACGCTATCCGATTCATGGACTAGCACCGCTTATGTGGATTACGGAGGATTTCGCAGCGGCAGCCAGACCTGGTCGGTTCTGCTGACTGCAGACTACATCATCAACGACAGGTGGATGCTGCGGGGTGGATACCGTTACATATCTTTCGACCACGATATTGACGGCAATGATTACGAATTCGATCAATCCGGCCCGCTGATAGGTGCTACTTACCGGTTCTGAGTGCGCAATCTTTAACAACCTAGGTTACGACAGATGCGCTGTGGCCTCAATCTCAACCATGGCTTCGTCTTCGACCAAACCGGCAACGATGATCATCGACATGGCGGGGAAGTGCCTGCCAAACACCTCTCGGTAGGCTGCGCCGACTTCGGCCTGTTTTGCCAGGTATTCGCTTTTGTCGATGACAAACCAGGTCAAGCGGGTCACGTCGGTTATCTCACCACCTGCGGCTTCGACAATGTCCACGATATTTTGCAGGGCCTGTTTCATCTGGCCAATAAAGCCGCCGTTGACGAATTCCTTGTTCGCGTCCCATCCGATCTGGCCGCCAATATGCAAGGTTCCATCCTTGGTCAGAACGCCGTTCGCATAGCCTTTGGCCGGAAGCCAGCCGTCGGGCTGAATGATCTTATGGCTCATGTCGCGTCCTTTCTGAATGTTTCCAGCTTGCTGCGGATGGTATCTGGCCACGCCTCGGGGCGGCCATCGGTGTTGACGTGGACCAATGTCGCCGAGGTCGTCAGCCGCACCTCGTCCCCACAACGGGCGGTCATCGTGTACCCCGCCGAGCTGTTGCCGATCTGTGAGATTTCAAGTTGGAAAACCAATTGGTCTCCATGGCGGCTGGGTGCGGGAAACTGGGTCTGGATCTGAACAGTTGGTACGGCACCTGCGCGATGCAGATCGTGGAACGGCGCGTTCAAGCCCTGATCAAAGAACGCCTCGACGCAATCATTGATCATCTCGAAGTAACGCGGAAAGAACACGATCCCGGCAGGGTCGCAATGTTTGAACAAGACTTTTTGATGAAACTCAAACGCCATCAGACCCCCACATACTTTTCGGAAATTTCAGGGGTCAGGTCAGTGATGGCACCGGTCCAGACGGTGCGGCCCCTCTCCAGAATGACCGCTTTGTCAGAAACAGCCGCAAGTTCCTTTAGTGATTTGTCGATCAGCAGGATCGCCACGTTGGTCTCTTGCCGCAGGCGGTGCAGCGCTGCCCAGATTTCCTGCCGGACGATCGGGGCAAGCCCCTCAGTGGCCTCATCCAGGATCAGCAGTCGGGGGTTGGTCATCAGCGCGCGACCTATCGCCAGCATCTGCTGCTCTCCTCCCGACAGGGAAACCGCCCGTTGCCCCTGCCGTTCACCCAACCGGGGAAACAACTCGGTCACACCACGCAGGGTCCAATCCCCTGGACATGCCGCCGCAATCAAGTTTTCACGCACAGTCAGGTCGGCAAAACAGCGGCGCCCTTCGGGCACCAGCCCCACGCCTTTGCGCGCGACCTTGTAACTGGGCAGCGCATGCAGGTCCTGACCGTCCAGCGTCAGCGTGCCGTCTGACCGGATCATCCGGCAAATGGCCTTCACCGTGGTGGTCTTACCCATCCCGTTCCGCCCCATCAGGGCAGTGACCTCACCCTGCGCAATCTCAAGACCCACACCAAACAGGGCCTGACTGACACCATAAGAGGCGCTGAGGTTTTCTATCCGCAGCAGACTCATGCCTCGTCCCCCAGATAGGCGTCGCGCACCTCGCGGCTGGTGCGGATTTCGTCCGCCGTGCCCGTGGCGATGACCTTGCCATAGACCAGCACGCTGATCCGGTCGGCCAACGCAAAAACCGCGTCCATGTCATGCTCGACCAGCAAAATGGGCGCTTCCTGCCTCAACCCGTCAAGAAAACCCGTCAGTCGTTTCGACCCTCCGGCACCAAGCCCGGCCATTGGCTCGTCCATCACAAAGGCTTTGGGGGACAAGGTCAAAGCAACTGCAACCTCCAATTGCCGCCGCTGACCATGGCTGAGGTTGGCACAGCGCGTATCGCGGTCATCGCTGAGGCCCACGCGCTCCAACGCTGCCTCGGCCCGCTCGCGCAGCGCGGGTCGTTTCAAGGCAGGTCGCCAGAACCGCCAAGCCATATGCTCGGCCCCCATCGCGCCCAGCACGGCGTTTTCCAGAACAGTATCTTCCATGCACAATTGGGAAATCTGAAAGGTGCGCCCCAGCCCGGCCCGCGCCCGCGCCTGCGTGCTATGCCCCGAGACATCTTGACCATTCAGCAGGACCCGCCCGGAATCTGGCTGCAACCCACCGCAAATCTGTTGGATCAGCGTCGATTTGCCCGCCCCGTTTGGGCCGATGATCGCATGGATTTCGCCGGGTATCAGGTCAATCGACACGTCGTCCGTGGCCTTGAGTGCGCCAAAGCTTTTGTTCAGGTTCAGCGTGGAAAGGACGGGATCAGACATGTGCCCCCTCTTTCCCGGTCAGCAGACCGATCAGCCCCCCACGCCCGAACAACACAATGCACAGCAGGACCACGCCCAGGTAGACGTGCCAGAAGTCAGTTAGCTCGCCCAAAAAATGTTCCAACGCGACAAAGACGCAGGCCCCGATGACCGGCCCCATCAAGCGCCCCACCCCTCCGATGATGATCAGCACGATCAATTCACCCGACAATTGCCAACTGAACATCGTGGGGGAGACAAAGCGGTTCAGGTCTGCAAACAGCGCGCCTGCCAACCCGGTGATTGCCCCCGAAAGGACAAAGGCCAACAGCTTCAACCGCATCGGGTTCAGGCCCACGGTCTCAACCCGAGTGGGCGTCTGACGCGCCGCGTTCAGCGCCAATCCGAAGGGTGAGCCCTGAAGGCGGGCGAACAGAAATAGCACCACACAAAGCAGCGTGAAACAGATGCCATAGAACTGGATCGGTGCTAGTGTGTTCAGACCAGGAAAGTCGTTGCGGACATAGATCGACAGCCCATCCTCACCCCCGTACTGCGCCCAGGAGATCGCGAAGTAGAAAAACATCTGCCCAAAGGCGAGCGTGATCATGATGAAATACACCCCGGACGTGCGCAGCGACAGCAGCCCGATAAAGAACGCGACAATCCCTGAAAGGATCATCGCCACCAGCCAGATCACCGGCATAGCTTTGGTGCCATCGGTGGTGAATAGTCCCAGATCAAGCGCCGTGTAGGTCTGCGCGTGATAGGCAAGGATGCCCATCGCGTACCCTCCGATCCCAAAGAACACTGCATGACCAAAGCTGACCATGCCGCCGATCCCAAGGATGATGTTCAACCCCACAGCCGCCAGCGCAAGGATCACCGCCCGCGTCACCAATGTGATCGTAAAGGGTTGATCAGCCACAACGGCCCAAAGCGGCAACACCAGCAGGCCCAAGATCATCGCGGCATTGAGGTATTTTTCATTCAACCTCATGTGCGTGCTCCGAACAACCCGGTGGGTCGCCAGATCAGCACCAGCCCCATCAGCACGTAAATCCCCATAGAGGCCAGCGCTGAGCCGCTTTTCTGTGCCGCGCCATTGTCCATGAACAGCTTGAACAATTCGGGCAGGAACACCCCGCCCAGCGTGTCGGTCAGCCCGACCAGCAGCGCGCCGATAAAGGCACCACGAACTGAACCGATCCCGCCGATGACAATGACCACAAAGGCCAGGATCAGCACCGGTTCTCCCATCCCGACCTGAACCGATTGAATCGCCCCGACCAAAGCGCCAGCCAATCCGGCCAGCGCCGCGCCCAACGCAAAAACCAGCGTGTAGAGTTTCGAGATATCGACGCCCAGTGCCGCGATCATCTCACGATCATTCTCTCCCGCTCGTATTTGAATGCCTAGACGGGTGCGTTCAATCAGCGCCCAAAGACCCACAGCCACGGCTAGCCCGATGCCAATCAGGGTCAGGCGATATAGGGGGTATTCGATCCCGCCCGGCAAAATGACAGGTCCGGACAGCGCGTCGGGAATGTCCAGAAACAGCGGAAAAGAGCCAAAGACCCAGCGTGTTCCTTCAGAAAAGATCAGGATCAGCGCAAAGGTGGCCAGCACCTGATCCAGATGCGGCGCGTTGTACAATCGCCGGATCACCACCATCTCGACAATCGCTCCGGCCAGCGCTGCGGCAGCCAGGGCCGCAACCAGCGCCAGCAGGAAAGACCCAGTTGCGCCCGCCACAGCTGCCGCTGCAAAAGCCCCCACCATATACAGCGAGCCATGGGCCAGATTGATAAGACCCATCACGCCGAAAATCAGCGTCAGGCCAGCCGCCATCAGGAACAGCATCACACCGAACTGCAGCCCGTTAAGGATCTGCTCGATAATCAGGATCGAGGACATGGGAACTCCGGTGGTCTGCCCGCCCCGCAATCGGGGGCAGGCAGAGGGTCAGTTACATTTTGCACTCGGCCGCATATGCGTCAGAGTGGTTTTCCAGCGCAACGCCGAGGATCTTGTTGGTGAATACGTCACCTTCCTTGATCACTTCACGCGCATAGATGGTCTGAACCGGGTGATGGTTTGGGCCAAAGCTGAAATCGCCGCGGGTGCTGTCGAACTCGGCCGCTCGCAGCGCCTCACGGAAAGCATCGGCATCTGACGGGTCGGCCTTGTCCAGCGCCGACAGCAGCAGATTGGCGGTGTCAAACCCTTGACTTGCGTAGAGCGAAGGCAGACGTCCGTATTCCGCCTGAAAGCTTTCTACAAACGCCGCATTGGTCGGGTTGTCGATATCCTTGTTCCACTGGGAGGTGTTCACCACACCCATTGCCGCATCACCAACTGCCTGCAGGATGCCCTGATCAAAGCTGAAGGCCGGACCGACCACGGGCAGGTCGATCCCACTGTCGGCATATTGCTTGAGGAAGGAAATCCCCATACCGCCCGGCAGGAAGAAGAACACACTGTCTGCATCGCTAGCCCGGATTTGGGCGATTTCAGCAGCATAGTCGGTCTGTCCCAGTTCGGTATAAATTTCACCGGCCAAGTCACCCTCGAAGAACCGCTTATAGCCGGTCAAGGCATCCACGCCAGCCGGATAGTTCGGGGCCAGAATGAAACTGTTCTTATAGCCCGCACCGTTGGCATAGGCCCCCGCAGCCTCGTGCAGGTTGTCGTTCTGCCAGGCGACGTTGAAATAGTTCTGATGGCAACCTTTCCCGGCCAAGGGAGACGGGCCCGCATTGGGCGACAGATAGAATACGTTCTGGTTCACCGCCGCAGGCACAACCGCCATGGCAAGGTTGGACCAGATGATACCGGTCATCACATCGACCCGTTCGGATTGGATCATCTTGTCCGACAACTGCACGGCGATGTCGGGCTTGCGCTGGTCGTCTTCGATTACAACCTCAATATCGTCGCGGCCCGATTGCGCGATGGCCAGCATGAACCCGTCCCGCACATCGATGCCCAACCCGGCCCCGCCGCCGGACAGCGTGGTGATCATCCCGACCTTGACCTCGGCCACCGCACCGGTGGCGCACAGCGCGGAAACCGCAGCGGCCGCTAGAAACTTTTTCATCTTCATCTCCCTTCGTTGGTCTTTCGAACGCGCCTTTTGCCAATCTTCCCCGCGTTCAGCCTATGCCCCTGACAGGGCGTTCTTTTTTGTTATGCCGCTATTCACACCGATCACGCCCCGTTCGTCGAGGGGGATTTCAACCTGAAGCGCTGAATTTTTCCCGTCGCAGTCTTTGGCAACGCGTCGCAGAACCGGATCGAGCGTGGGTACTTGTAGGGCGCGATTACGGATTTGACATGAGTTTGCAGCGCCTCGCGCAGGGTATCTTCTGCCACAGCACCTTCGGTCAGCACGACATGCGCCTCGACAATTTCGCCCCGATCCGGGTCTGGGGCACCGATCACAGCGCATTCCAGAACAGCCTCATGCGCCAGCAGCGCGGCTTCGACCTCGGGGCCTGCGATGTTGTACCCGGCCGAGACGATCATATCATCATTGCGTGCCGCGAAATGGAAATAGCCACCCTCGTCCTGATAGAAACTGTCGCCGGTGATGTTCCAGCCGTCGTGAACATAATCCTTTTGACGATCATCATTCAGATATCGGCAGCCGGTCGGGCCTCGCACCGCCAACCGGCCGATGTCACCCGTTTTGGCCTCGGTCCCGTCGCGGTTCAAAACCTTCGCTTCGTACCCTTTGACCGGCCTTCCGGTGCAAGCGGGCCGGTGATCATCGAACCGGTTTGAGATGAAGATATGCAGCAATTCCGTGGCCCCGATGCCATCGAGCATCGGCTTGCCTGTACGTGCAATCCAGTCGTCATAGACGGGTTTGGGCAACGTCTCGCCCGCCGAAACGGCAGCGCGCAGGCTGGACAGATCGGCCCCGTCCTCCATCGCTTGCAACATGACCCGATAGGCGGTTGGAGCTGTGAAACAGACGGTGGCTTTATACTTCTCGATGATCTCGATCATACCGGAGGGAGAGGCTTGTTCCAGCAAGGTCGCCGTTGCCCCAAATCGCAGTGGAAACACCGCCAGTCCACCCAGCCCGAAAGTGAATGCCAATGGAGGGGACCCGACAAAGACGTCCTCAGGCTGCACGTTCAGAACCTCGCGCGCATAACCATCGGCGATGATCATCAGATCGCGGTGAAAGTGCATCGTGGCCTTGGGCTCTCCGGTCGAACCTGAGGTGAATCCCAGAAGGGCAACGTCATCGCGACCCGTTTGCACGCATTCGAACTGAACCGGTTTTTCCAGCGCCAGACGATCAAGTTCGGCATCGTGGTTTGAGGTGCCGTCGAACCCCACGACGCGCTCTAGGAACCGGCTACCCTGTGCGCAGGTTTCCATTTCCTCCATCAAACGCGTATCGCAGAGGGCGAACTGGATCTCGGCCTTGTCCACATGTTTGGTCAACTCTCCCGCCCGCAGCATGGGCATAGTGTTGACGACCACGGCCCCAACTTTGGTCGCGGCCAGCCAGCAGGCCACCATGGCCGGGTTATTTGCCGAACGGATCAACACACGGTTACCGGGCTGTACTCTTATATCTTCGACCAGCACATGCGCCAGACGGTTGGTCCAGTCGGTAAGCTCTTTGTAGGTCCTCTGCCGCCCGTTTCCGATCAGCGCGATATTGTCGCCAAACCCCTTGTCCACCATCGCATCGGTCAGCTCATACGCAGCATTCAGAAGGTCGGGATAGTCGAACCCGTCCAACAGAAAATCTGGCCACTGCTCCTCGGACGGCAAGCTATCGCGGCTGAACGTATCGATATGTGCGGACGGTCCCAACATCACTTCCCCTCCCTATGCGCGGCCATTGCCTGACGGGCGATGACCACTTTCTGAACGTCCGAGGCACCCTCGTAGATGCGCAACGCCCGGATTTCACGGTACAGCGCCTCGACCGGCATGCCCGATCGGACACCATCACCGCCGAACAGCTGTACCGCCTTGTCGATGACCTGCTGCGCGTGGTCGGTGGCAAAAAGCTTGGCCATTGCGGCCTCACGTGTGATCCGTGGTGCCCCACTGTCTTTGGTCCAGGCGGCGCGGTAGACCAGCAGCGCCGCCGCATCGACGTCCAGCGCCATATCGGCGATGTGACCTTGCACCATCTGCAGATCGAACAGCGGCGCGCCTTGCACATGCCGGGTACTGACCCGCGTCAACGCTTCATCCAACGCGCGCCGGGCGAACCCCAACGCCGCGGCCGCCACAGTCGAGCGAAACACATCCAGCACCGACATGGCGATCTTAAACCCGGCACCGGGCGCGCCGATCATCGCCGACGCTGGGATGCGCGTATCAGAAAACCGCAGTGTCGCCAGCGGATGCGGAGCGATGGTGTGCAGCTGTTCGGCAACCTCAAACCCCGGCAAGTCGGGTGTTACCACAAAGGCGGACAATCCCTTAGCACCCGGCGCCTCGCCCGTGCGGGCGAACAGGGTGTAGACATCGGCAATGCCCCCGTTCGATATCCACGTCTTTTCGCCGTTCAGAACATAGTGATCGCCATCACATGTCGCGGTCATGGCAGAATTCGCCACATCGGATCCTGACTGCGGCTCGGTCAGCGCAAAGGCCGAAATCGCCTGCCCGCTGCGCGTTTTTGACAACCATTCGGCCTTTTGCTGGGGTGAGCCGAACAGGGAAATCGCACCGGTGCCAAGACCCTGCATGGCAAAGGAAAAATCAGCCAACCCATCATGCCGGGCAAGGATTTCCCGGGTCAGACACAAAGTCCGCACATCCAACTGGCCGTCTTCATCCGCAGTTGGCTGCAGCAGCCCCGCCGCGCCCAAGTCACGCACCAGCGCGCGGCAGGCGGCATCCGTGTCCGCATGGTCGACCTTTAGCTCCTGCACGACCTCTTCGACTCGCGCGGCCCAGTTGCGGTGGCGTGGCTCGAAAAATGGCCATGACAGGAAGCTGCGATCTGCCATCAATCCCCCTCGAACTCTGGTTTTTCTTTGGCGACAAAGGCGTTGTAGGCACGCTCAAAATCGCCGGACTGCATGCAGATGGCCTGCGCTTGTGCCTCGGCTTCGATGGCCTGTTCGATCGACATGGACCATTCCTGCGCCAACATGGTTTTGGTCATCATATGCGCGAAATTCGGTCCCGCAGAGATACGCCGGGCCATGTTCTGCGCCGCGCCCTCAAGCTGATCCGCCTCGACCACGCTGTTGTAGAACCCCCAGCCAAGCCCCTCCTCGGCGCTCATAGACCGCCCGGTATAGAGCAGCTCTGCCGCCCGCCCCTGCCCGATGATACGGGGCAAGATGGCACAGGCTCCCATGTCACAACCAGCCAGCCCAACCCGTGTGAACAGAAAGGCGCATTTCGCCTGTGGTGTGGCGATACGCAGATCGGATGCCATGGCGATGATCGCTCCAGCCCCAACGCAGATACCGTCCACCGCCGCAATCACCGGCTTACCGCAATTCACCATCGCCTTGACCAGATCGCCGGTCATGCGGGTAAAGGCCAACAACTCTTTCATATTCATGCGGGTCAGCGGGCCGATGATGTCATGCACATCGCCACCCGAGCTGAAATTGCCACTATTCGACGCAAAGACCACGGCGTCCACATCATCGACATAGACCAGATCGCGAAACCAGTCGCGCAGCTCGGCATAGCTGTCGAAGGTCAGCGGGTTTTTCCGCTCAGGCCGGTCCAAGCTGACCGTGGCAACGCGGTCCTGCACCTCACACTGGAAATGTTTGACGTCACGGATCATTAGGCTCCTCCGGCAGGCTGAATTCGGTGGTGAGCGTCCTTGCATCCTCGGCCGAGAATTGGCCCAGCATATCGGCGATCCATGCCTCATGCGCAGCAGCCTGGCGGGCGAATTCCGCGCGGCCCTTTTGAGTCATACACACACGATGGGCGCGGCGGTCTCCGGGCACCGGCACCCGCACCAGCAGGCCATCGTCAGCCAGCCGGTCCACGATCCCGGTCACGTTGCCATTGGAGACGCGCAGCACGCCGGAAATCTCGCTCATTTTCAGGCCGCCCTCAAAGCGCGAGAGCGCTGCCATCACGTCGAACCGGGGCAAGGTCGTGTCGAACTCGGCCCGGAAATTCTCACGCAGTTTGGCCTCGATACCTCGGGTGGTTTTCAACAGACGCAACCACAGGCGTAGCCGTTCTTTCGAGGCATCCTCAAGCGGGGGGTGTGCAAGGGTCGGGGTCATATTTCACCTCCCGAAAGGCTGAGCGTGTGTCCGTTCACGGATTTCGCAGCGTCCGAGCACAGCCATTTCACTGCGCTGGCGACCTCATCCGTTTCGATAAACCGGCGTTGGGGGTTGCCCCGGTGAAGCGAGGCGGCGGCGTCCTCTGCGCTCATCCCCGTTTTTTCGACGATGGTTTCGATCGAACGTTCCAGCATCGGCGTGTCTACAAAACCGGGGCACACGGCGTTGACGGTGATCCCGGTCGGGGCCAGTTCAACTGCCAGCGCGCGGGTCAGGCCGATAACCCCGTGTTTCGCGGCGCAATAGCCAGAGACGTAAGGATAGCCTTTCAATCCCGCTGTTGAGGCGATGGCGACCAGACGCCCAGCGCCCGCCGTCTGCATGTCTGCCTGCCCGGCCTGCCAGACGTTGAATACACCGATCAAGTTGACCTCGGTCATGCCGCGCAGGTCATCCGCCGTCATTTTGGCAAACGGCACCGAATGCGCCGCGCCTGCATTGGCGATGACCGCCGTGACCGGGCCGCGTTGGGCGCGGGCGGCTTCAAAAGCGGCCTGTACTTGCACCGTGTCGGTCACATCGCAGACTTCGAAAGGTAGCCTCTGCTGTTGCAAGGTGGCCTCGGTCCGACCCAAAAGAGTGATCGCCACGCCATCCTCTGCAAACGTCTTCGCAATCGCTGCACCAACCCCGGTGCCACCGCCTGATATGACCACATGACTCATACCTTACCTGCCATTTCCGCGTCGCGGTCGGCCAGACGCCAGGCCTGATCGCGCCCAGCCTCATAGGGTTTTGGCCAGATCTCCTGCCGGTCGCCCAGCGCCGTGGCTGCGTGCAAGGTCCAATAGGGGTCGTTCAGATGCGGTCTGGCCAGACAGACCAGATCAGCGCGCCCGGCCATCAAGATCGAATTGACATGGTCGGCCTCGTAGATATTGCCAACTGCCATTGTCTTGATGCCACGTTCATTGCGGATACGGTCCGAGAATGGGGTCTGGAACATCCGCCCATAAACCGGCTGCGCCTGTGTCGAGGTCTGGCCTGCGGACACATCCACGATATCCGCCCCCGCCGCATCGAACATCGCCGCGATCTCAACGGCCTCTTCCGGTGTGATGCCGTTTTCACCCGCCCAGTCACTGGCCGATATACGCACTGCCATCGGCTTGGCCTCGGGCCAGACCGCGCGCATGGCCGCGAACACCTCAAGCGGGTAACGCATGCGGTTTTTCAGGCTGCCGCCATAGTCGTCGTCTCGTGTGTTTGAAAGCGGAGAGATGAAGGACGAGATCAGATACCCATGAGCCGCGTGCAATTCTATCATGTCGAACCCGGCGCGATCAGCCATTTGGGCGGCTGCTGCGAACTCAGCCATGACGCGATCCATATCCGACCGATCCATCGCTTTGGGTATGGCGTTGTCGTCTGACCACGCAATGGCCGAGGCGGAGATCAGGGGCCAGTTGCCTTCCTCCAACGGCTGATCCATGCCCTCCCACCCGATGCGCGTCGATCCTTTGCGCCCGGCATGACCGATTTGGCAGCAAATCTTGGCGTCGGTCTCGGTGTGGACGAAATCGGTCAGGCGGCGCCATGCCGCCTCATGCTCGGGCGCATACAGACCGGGACAACCTGGCGAGATGCGACCATCGGCACTGACACAAGTCATCTCGGTATAGACCAGCCCTGCCCCGCCCTTGGCGCGCTCGCCATAGTGGATCAGATGCCAGTCGGTCGGGCAGCCATCCACGGCCTTGTACTGTGCCATGGGTGAGACCACGATCCGGTTCTTCAACTCCATCCCACGCAGACGGAATGGCGCAAACATGGGCGCGCGGGCGGGAGCGTTGATCCCGACCCCGGCTTGCGCCATGAACCAGGCCTCGGCCCGGCCCAGCCACCCAGCATCGCGTTCGCGCAGGTTTTCATGGCTGATCCGTTGCGACCGGGTCAGCATGGAATAGTTCAGCTGCACGGAATCCAGATCCAGATAGCGTTCAACATCCTCGAACCACTCAACCGAGTTCCGCGCCGCCGATTGCAGTCGCAGTACTTCGAGCCGCCGTTCGTCTTCATAACGGGCAAAGGCAGCCTCAAGCGTATCTTCGCTGTGGATATACTCGGCCAGCGCAATCGCGCTTTCCAACGCCAATTTGGTTCCCGACCCGATCGAGAAATGCGCCGTAGCCGCAGCATCCCCCAGCAAAACGACGTTGTCGTGGCTCCATTTCTCACACAGCACGCGCGGAAACCGCAGCCAGGCTGAGCCACGGATATGGTTGGCATTGGTCATCAGAGCATGCCCGCCCAGATGATCCTTGAAGATGTCTTGGCAAACGGCAATCGAGTCCTGCTGGCTCATCTTGTCAAAGCCATAGGCATCAAATGTCTCTTGTGTGCATTCGACAATGAAAGTCGCGGTGTCTGGATCGAATTGATAGGCATGGGCCCAAACCCAGCCCTTATCGGTCTTCTCGAAGATAAAGGTAAATGCGTCGTCGAATTTCTGGTGCGTTCCCAGCCACACAAACTGACACAGGCGCTGGTCGATATCCGGTTTGAACACATCTGAAAACTCGGCGCGGGTTTTCGAATTCAACCCGTCCGACGCAATGACGACGTCATAGTTGGCCATATAGTCCAAGGCGGATGCAGCCTCGGTTTCGAACCGCATCTTCACATCCAATTCGCGGGCGCGGGCCTGCAGGATCAGCAACAGCTGCTTGCGCCCGATGCCACAGAACCCATGACCGCCAGACACAGTGCGCTGGCCTTTGTGAACCAGCGCGACATCATCCCAATAGGCAAACTGTTCCCGAATTCTCTCAGCGCTGATCGGATCGTTGACCGCCAGATTGTCCAACGTTTCATCGGACAGAACGACACCCCAGCCAAAGGTGTCATCGGGTCGGTTGCGCTCGATCACCTCAATCTCGGCCGCCGGATTTCGAAGTTTCATCGAAATCCCGAAATAAAGACCCGCCGGTCCGCCGCCAAGGCAAGCAATGCGCATCGCTAAACTTCCCTTCATCCGTCTGAATACCTTAAACGCTAGACCGAGTCGCTGATCCCTTCAAGTTAAAATATTTTATGCTTGAAGTTTTTTTGCGAGAAGTTACGCTTTCAGTTATTCTCCAAAACGTCGGGTGGCCGGATGGTGGTGCGTGTCGAAACAAAGGACGATTTGGCGGTTGTGACGATCGACAACCCGCCTGTGAACGCGGCCAGTCAGGCAGTGCGCGCGGGGCTGTTGGCAGCCATTGCCGAGACCGAAGCGAACACCTCTGCCAAGGCCGTCATACTGTGCGCTGAAGGTCGGACATTCACTGCTGGTGCGGATGTACGCGAGTTTGACAAGCCGCCATTGGAACCCCACCTGCCGGACGTCATCCAGGCGATTGAAGACACAATAAAGCCCTGGGTCGCGGCACTGCACGGTTCTGTCCTTGGCGGTGGACTTGAGATCGCGCTTGGGTGCAGTCACCGCGTGGCGCTGCGCAGCACCAGGTTTGGCCTGCCCGAGGTAACGCTGGGCCTGATCCCTGGCGCGGGCGGCACCGTTCGACTACCGCGCCTGATCGACCCGCTTGAGGCGCTGAACATGGTGACCAGCGGTAAGCCGATCTCAGCTACGACGGCGCTGAACCTAGGTCTGATTGACGATATCGCCGACGGTGACCTGATGGCCTGTGCCAGTGCGCTGGCCAGGTCGGCCGCAAACGCTCAGCCTAGAACTACATTGCGGCACCGGAACGCCAAACCAGTTATGGATCCAACAGCCTGGGAAGCAGCAAGGGCCCGCGTCATCTCAAAAGCGCGCGGCGCACATGCGCCTGTCGCAGCGGCCAGGGCAGTGCAAACCGCGCTCGACCTGCCCGCGGATCAAGCTCTGTGTCAAGAGCGTGAGACGTTTTTGGCCCTGAAATCCGACCCGCAAAGCGCGGCCTTGCGATACATCTTCTTTGCTGAAAGATCAGCGTCTAAACTGTCCGAACTGAAGGACATGGAACCCCATCCGCTCACAAGCATCGGCGTGATTGGTGGGGGCACCATGGGGGCCGGAATCGCCGCCGCCTGTTTGTTGGCAGGGCTGCCAGTGACCTTGGCTGAACGGGACGAAGCTGCCCGTGCAGCCGGGCAAGGTCGCATCACAGCCATCCTAGACAACAGCAGAAAGCGCGGCCTGATTGACCAAGACAAGCAGGAGGCTCTGACCGCCGCTTTATCAACCACGACCACATTCGAAGCTCTGACCGAAACCGATCTGATCATCGAGGCTGTATTCGAGGACATGGAGCTGAAAACGCAGGTCTTTCAGGAGCTTGATAAGCATATCCGGCGCGACGCCATTCTAGCCAGCAACACGTCGTATCTGAATATCAGCGCCATGGCCGCCCAAACCAGACACCCCGAACGTGTGATCGGCCTGCACTTTTTCTCACCCGCCCACATCATGAAACTGGTTGAGGTCATCATCCCAGACAATGCCGCCTCATCCGTTGTGGCCACTGGCTTTGCGCTGGCCCGCAGGCTTGGAAAGATCGCCGTACCCGCCGGAGTATGTGACGGATTTATCGGCAACCGCATCATGTCTGCCTATCGACGTGAATGCGAATACATGCTCGAAGACGGTGCCCTCCCATGGGACGTTGATCAGGCGATGCGCGATTTTGGTTTTCCCATGGGCGTGTTTGAGATGCAGGACCTTGCGGGCCTCGACATCAGATGGGCCAAGCGCAAAAGCCAAGCCGCGACCCGCGACCCCGCCCAGCGCTATGTTCACATTGCCGACAAGCTGTGTGAGGCGGGACGTTTCGGGCGCAAGGCTAGCCAAGGTTGGTACGATTACGCGGACGACAAAGCGACCCCATCGCAATGGGTGGAAAACCTTGTTCTCGCGGAATCCGCGCGCAAAAAGATCGCGCGCACTCCGATATCCGACACCGAGATCGTCCAGCGCATTCTGACCACTATGCAGACCGAGGCGCAGGCCCTTTTGACGGAAGGCATAGCGCGGCGCCCCGAGGATATCGACGTGGTCATGGTCAACGGTTATGGCTTTCCACGCTGGCGCGGCGGCCCGATGTTCCTGAAACACCACCCATAGTTGGATTGAACACCCTCAGAAACTCGGCGCGATCATGTTGGCATAGTTGTTGGCCAGCACCTCGGCATCAGCGCGGTTGAACTTGACCGAGGGCAGCGCCTGCATGTCGATCTGTGCCGCATTGTCGAATAGTTTCGCCAGATCGACGATCAGACGAACCTCTTGCTTTCCGTCTGCCAAAACCTCTGCCGGAACTGAAAATTCGACCTCGCGCGCGTTCTCGGAAAACCCCACGTGATAGACTAGGGGGGACACGTCCCCACCCACTTGCAGCGCCCCTTCGAATACAACGAACTTATACCCGACCTCCCAATTCCAGGCCATCTGACTGTTGGGGTCCAGGTCCCCGCGCACCTCAATCGAGCTGTTCGCAGCCGGATCGACACCGATCAGAAACCGCACAGTTTCAATCGATGGCAATGGCACGGCAGGCAAGGTGATCGAATGCGCGCTGTCCGCATTGTCAAAGCGCAGCAAATGATAACTTTCGGGTTCGGGATAGGTTTCATCCCCGTGCCCGAAAGACAGGTTGCTTAGGTAGAACCTGAAGTCGCGCACCCTGAAAAGACCCTGCCCGCCCGGATTATCATAGATGAATTGATCATAGATCAGAGGCTCATCCCCCATCTGGGCGTGGAATGTCAGCGTGATCGGCGTGGCTTTGTTTTGCCCCGGGTTCAGCACGAACCACCCCGCGATCAGGACCACCAAGGCTGAAACTACAATGATCGGACGCATCACGACCCTCCCTCGAACGGGTTGGAAAACTGCGGGTTGGTCAGAAACGCCTCATCCGTCAGAGTGTGCAAAAAGGCGATGATGGCCTGGATTTCATCGGGCGTCATGCGCAGGCCCACCGTTTCCTGCCCCGCCTCGGGCGCGTTGTCGGCCTCAAGGATCAACGGGCTGAGTGTATCGCTGACCACGATACCATCGTTGTAATGGTCCATTACATCCTCCAGCGTGTCGAACCGACCGTCATGCATGTAGGGAGCTGTGACGGCGATGTTGCGCAGGGTCGGAACCTTGAAAAACCCCTTATGCGCCGGGTTGCCCGTCACCGCCATCAGACCGTCGGGCAAGGTCTCATCCGGATCCAGCCCGTTGTTGGAAAACCCGTCCAGCGCATCGCGAAAGCCCGAGGTCAGGAACTGACTGTGGCAATCGATGCAATTGCCGCCCCTCAGGGACACCTTGGTATCGGGATGCGCCATGAACAGCTTGCGCCCATGTTCTTCCTGCGCGGTCAGCCGGACCTCACCCCGTAGGTATTGATCGTATTTCGAGTTTGACGAGATCAAAAGCCGCATGAAAGTCGCCAGCGCCTTGGCCGTATTTTCGGGCGTGACCGCACCATAGGCCTGACGAAACATCTTGCGATAAGACCCTGAGGCCTGAAGCTCTTCCATCAGCGCATCGATATCCTGCCCCATCTCATCCGGATGTTGGATCGGCATCAAAGCCTGCTCTTCCAACGAGGTCGCACGGCCGTTCCAGAAAAACCTCTCCTGCCCCCAAAGCAAATTGGCGAGGCTCATCGAACTAAAGTCCAGCTCACCCCCGGACAATGTCGGCGACTTTGCCAGCCCATCGGTAAACGCCAATTCCTGCACGTGACAGGTTGCGCAGGACACCTCATTGTTGCCCGACAGGATGGGGTCATAGAACAGGTGCCGGCCCAACGTGAACGCCTCTTGCGTCAGCGGGTTGTCGGGCGGAACGGCAAACCGCCCGAACACAAAAGGGGCTGAGAAATCGGCAATGGGCGTTGCCGTCGGGCCGCGCATCCGATCCCAGACCATCCAACCAGCCACCGCAATCCCTGCGGCGGCCAGGATCAACACAACCCAACGCATTCCGTCCCCCAACGGCCGTCAGTGGTGGTGAACAAACCCCGAGCCGAACAGTCCTTCGAGGTTATCCACTCCCTTGTTGTAACGCTCTTTGAAATCAATCGTGGCCAGACGCTCTCCGGTCTCCAGATCATGAACCGAGATCGTATGGCTGGCCAGATCGGCGATGAAATCCACATCGGTCGGATCATCTTCAGCCCCGTTGCCCAGATTCAGCAGATTGTTCTGAACGGCAATCAAATCGCGCCCCGAAGCCGAGGTGAAAAAGATCATATGATGCGCCCCCGGATCGGCGACGATATCCGGCCCGCTGGGCACCAGCTCGGGCAACGCGGCCAATTCATAGCGTTTCACCACACCCGGCAGGGCATGCGAGATGAACAGCTCATCCTCGGTGCCGTAGAATTCCAGAGGTACAGCCGTTTCATTGGCAACACCGCTATAGATCACTTCGGCCTCACCAAAACTCTTGGAACTGGCGTCATAAGGTACTTTCCACGTCTCGAACCCGAACATCGTATTGGCCAGAATGGCCGGTTCGATATCTGGATGGATGCCCGGGCGGGCAAACAGCACCTCGACCGGAGAGGACGGAAAGTCCAGCGGCTTTTCTTTCTCAACCACGATGTTTTCAATGGGCTCCAGCGCGTTCAGATCAATGATCGTCAACATGTTGCCAACACCGGTGGCCAGATCCGGATGCACGGTCGAGGTCACGACCATGCGGTCCTCAAAAGCCGAGATACCATGCGGATACATGATATAGGGCGCGCCTTCGCCCACCTGGCTTTTGCGGGCTTCGATCACTTTTACGACCTCATTCGTCTGTGGATCAAAAACGCCCACCGAACCGCCATCATCGCCGCCGGTTCCGCCCATGAAGGTCACGAACATGTATTCCTGACCGTTCGAATTGGCCCACATGATGTCTTCACCCACCATCTGTCCCTGCGTATCCAGACAGGTAAAGCCCGAAATTACCGGCGCACCGCCCGCATCGCGGGCCAACCCGACCTCGGCCAGGCTGCACGAGGGATCAAGCCCCGTGGCATAGAGCCTGCCATTCGGGCTGTAATACAGATGGTGCAAGGGATGCTCCATCTCAGGCTGTTCAACCTCGCTGAGGATTTCTCCGAACCGATCCGACTCCGGGTCCAGCTCAATGATTGCGATACTGTGACTCGTATCCAGCGTCGGCAGCCCGCGCAGCAGCACCATGCCCTGGCTTTCCTCGCGGTCCTGCGACAATGCAGGCGACAGACCTGCCAGTATCAGGCCCGCACCGATCAGAACACTGCGTGTAGTATGGCTGAATTTCATAACTTCCCCCCCTGAGATGAAATTTAGGAATACTTGAGAATAAGATGCACCTTACCCTACGTCATATCACAATATTGGAATGGAACCAAATTCATGGGGGCCGAAAGATTTGTTGACGGATGGGGCATTCCTCACTCAATGTTCTAGGCATCAGAGGATAAGGAACCGAAGCTGTGACAGCCACCCTTCGACAACCGATGATGCGTCGCGACACCGGGTGCGATCTGGTCGTCTAACCCGCGGGGACAGACCGTTATCATCTGACCCGGCTTCGGGTTTGTTCCACCTTTTCAGGCTGATACCCAAATGATCCAACCAGATGGATTGCGCATGGCAATCGATATCGGCGGTACGTTTACTGATACCGTCCTGCTGAACAGCGCATCGCAGGTGGTGGCAACCACCAAAACTCCCACCACTCCACATCGCCCTGCCCTTGGTGCCGTTGCGGGTGCCACGCATGTGCTTGAAGCCGCTGGTGCCGATTGGCATCGGGTAACCGGTTTCATTCATGGCACCACGCTGGCCACCAATGCGTTGATCGAACGGCGCGGGGCCGCGACCGCCACCATAACCACGCGAGGGTTCCGGGATATCCTCGAAATCGCTTATGAACGGCGCTACAGCCAATATGCGATTGATCTGGTCAAACCCGACCTGATCGTGCCGCGTACCCATTCGCTGACCATCGGTGGGCGCATGGACGTCAACGGGCAGGAACTGGAACCGTTGGACGCTGCGGCCATCGCGCCTTTGGTGGACGAACTGACGGCGCTTGAGGTCGAGGCCGTCGCCATCTGCCTGCTGCACGCCTATGCCAACCCTGCACACGAACTGGCCCTGCGCGATCTGCTGGCGCTGCATATGCCCGATTTGGTCATCTCACTCAGCCACGAGGTCAGCCCCGAAGCGCGCGAGTTCGACCGGCTGTGTACCACCATTGCCAATGCCTACGTGCAGCCGCTCATGGCCGGATATCTGCAGGATTTTGAGGCGCGCTTTCGGCAGATGGGGTTAACCTGCCCGATCCTGATGATGACGGCAGGCGGCGGCATGACCACGCTCGACACCGCTGCCCGGCTACCGATCCGTCTGGTCGAATCCGGCCCCGCCGGTGGCGCCGTTCTCGCCGCCCGCATCGCCGAGGCCACTGGAGAGGCGGACGTGCTGTCCTTTGACATGGGCGGCACCACGGCCAAGCTGTGCCTGATCGACGAGTACCGCCCTCAGACCGCGCGCAAATTCGAAATCTCGCGGGCTGAACGCTTTATCAAGGGGTCGGGTATGCCGGTCCGGATACCGGTGATCGAGATGATCGAGATCGGTGCCGGGGGCGGTTCTATCGCCAGTGTAGACCGCCTGGGCCGCATTCAGGTTGGCCCCCATAGCGCGGGATCAGACCCCGGCCCGGCAGCCTTTGGAAAGGGTGGGGAAAACCCCACGGTCACCGATTCCGATCTGACGCTGGGCTTGATCGAGCCTGGGCATTTTGCCGAAGGACGTCTGCAGATCGATCAGACCGCAGCACAACAGGCGATGGCGAAGGATGTCGGCGAGCCGTTGGGTTTGAGCCCCGATCAGGCCGCCTTTGCGGTCAGTGAGATTGTCGACGAAAGCATGGCCAGCGCAGGTCGTATGCATGCGGTCGAATCCGGCAAGGACCTTGGCAATCGGCTTATGATCGCGTTTGGCGGCAACGGTCCACTGCACGCCACCCGTGTGGCCCGTCGCGCCCAGATGCGGCGCGTTCTGATCCCACGTGATCCCGGCGTCGGCTCGGCTGTTGGGTTTCTGTTCGCGCCGGTTTCGTACGAGGTCATCCGGTCACGCTATGCCCGGTTGGACAGCTTGGATATCGACGGATTGAACCGGTTCTTCGATGGTATGCAGGCCGAAGCGGAACAGGTTGTCCGCACCGGTGCGCCCGACGGCGAATTGCTGCAACGCCGGATCGCCTATATGCGATATCACGGGCAAGGGCATGAGATCGAAATCCGCCTGCCGGATCGGGCTATGGCCGCCTCGGACCTCGACGCGCTGAGGCAAGCGTTTGAGACGGAATACAGCCGACAATTCAGCCGGATCGTGCCCGGCATGACCATCGAGATTCTGAACTGGGGGCTGTCTGTTTCATCGCCCGCACCTGCGCATGAACCTTATCCCGATAACCCGGTCCATCAACAGGCTGAAACCACCGAACAGCGCCAGATCCTGTGCGACATCAACGGAGAATGGCGCTCTGCAGACGTCTACAACCGCACCGACCTGACGTCCGGAGCCGCGCTCAGCGGTCCGGCGCTGATTGTCGAGGCACAAACGACCACATTTGTTAGCGCAGATTTCAGCGCAACCGTGGATGGCCAGGGCAATATCTGGTTGACGCGGCAAGAGGAGGCACAGGGATGATCCAATCAAATACACGCCTGCAAGTGATGTGGAACCGACTTCTGGCCGTGGTCGAGGAACAGGGTCAGGCGCTGATCCGCGCGGCCTTCAGCCCCATTGTGCGCGAATGCGGCGATATCTCGGCCGGGATATTCGACATGCAGGGCCGGATGCTGGCACAAGCTGTCACCGGCACGCCCGGACATATCAACACCATGGCCGAGGCGGTCAAAACCCTGCGCGCCAGATTTGCCCAGACCGATATGAAACCCGGCGACATCTATATGACCAACGATCCTTGGATTGCCTCGGGTCACCTGAACGACTTTTTGCTGATGATGCCCGTGTTCTTCGGCGACACTGTTATCGGCTATACAGCCTGCACCTCGCATCTGGTCGATCTCGGCGGGTTGGGCATGGGGCCGGAAGGGTCGGATATCTATGACGAAGGGCTGCTGATCCCCCCCTGCAAACTGGTCAGCCAAGGCGAGGTCAACGCGCTGGTGCTTGAGATCGTCAAAGCCAACTCTCGCGAGCCCATAGCCAACGAGGGCGACATTTATGCCCTGATCGCCTGTTGCGAGGCCGGGTCAACAAGGCTGGTTCAGATGATGCAGGAATTTGGCATCACCGAACTGAGCGCGCTGTCCGATTACATCATCGAAACGTCACGTCGCGGCACGCTAGATGCTATCGCCGGCCTGCCCAAGGGCACATGGCAACACGTGCTGAAAGTAGATGGTTACGACGAAGAGATTGAACTGCACGCAGCGCTGACCATCGCCGATGATCACCTGTTGCTGGACTTCGATGGCACAGCGGCCTGTGTGGGTAAAGGGATCAACGTGCCACTGAACTATGCAACCGCCTATTCCGTCTTTGCCCTGCGTTGCATCATCGGGGCGGATATCCCGAACAATGCGGGTTCGCTCGATCCGTTTCGGGTGACGGGCCCCGAGGGTTGTATCCTGAACGCGCAACCTCCGGCACCGGTGGCGATGCGGCATACGTTGGGGCAGATGACCCCCGACCTGGTCTATGGCTGCCTGTCGCAGGCCCTGCCTGAAAAGGTTCCGGCCGAGGGGGCATCATGCATGTACGATCTGCCCCTGCGCCACGCGCCTGAAGCGATCGACCGGGGCGATAACCAGTTCGCGTTGGAATTAGTGTTCAATGGCGGCACAGGCGCACGCCCCGGGCTGGACGGTCTGTCGGCCACGGCCTTTCCCAGCGGCGTTTGGGGCAGTCAGGTCGAAACCACCGAGGCGGTTGCCCCTGTGCTGTTTCACCGTCGTGAACTGCGGCCCGATTCCGGTGGCGCCGGGCGTCTGCGCGGCGGTCTGGGGCAGCATATCGAACTCAGCGCGTCCAAGGATCAGGATTTGATGCTGTTCCTGTCGGTCGAGCGGATCAAGAACCCTGCCAACGGCCGAGAAGGTGGGTTGGACGGCGCGCCCGGTCGCATCACCGTGATGCCGGAAAACCGCCAACTGCCGGGCAAAGGTGAGGTTCGGATCAAGGCCGGTGAAACGCTGATCTTTGAAACTCCGGGTGGGGGTGGCTTTGGCCTGCCCGAGGAACGCCCGGAGGAGGCGGTGCAAAGCGACGTCCGCGCGGGTCTTGTCAGCGAGGCGATGGCCCAAACCCAGTATCGGAGGCAAACATGACCCAACCGCACCCGCATATTGCGTGCATGTCCCCCTATGCGCTGGCCAACCTTGACGCGCCCGAGGGCAAAACCCTGATCTCGCTGTCGCAAAATGAAAGCCTGCGCCCGCCCAGCCCCAAGGCGACCGAGGCGGCAGCGCAGGCGTTGGGCAGCTCGATGCTCTATCCCGATCCGGACTGGACGGACCTGCGGCACGCACTGGCCGAACTGCACGGAATAGATCCCGATGGTATTTTGTGCGGCAACGGATCGCTCGACCTGATCGGTTGCCTTGCGCGCGTGTTCGCAGGGCCAGACCGGGCGGTGCTGGCGCCCGCCCATGCCTATCCGTTCTTTCAAACGGCGGCGCAGGTGACAAACGCGCGGTTCGACCCTGCCGCCGAAGTAGATGCCGTCGTCAGTGTCGACGCCATGCTTGCCGCGGTCCAACCGGATACCGGGATCGTCTTTGTCGCAAACCCCGGCAACCCGACCGGCACGCGCATTCCGAAAGCCGAACTTGTCCGCCTGCGTCAGGGCCTGCGGCCTGACATCCTGTTGGTGATCGATGAAGCGTATGGCGAATTTTCTGATCACCTAGGCGAGCGGTTTTTCGATCTGGTTCAGGGCGGCAATACGGTCGTTTTACGCACGTTTTCAAAAGCATACGGCATGGCGGGGTTTCGCGTCGGGTGGGGTCTGTTCCCACCTGCCATCGCCAGCGAGTTGCGTAAAGTGATGAACCCGAACAACGTCCCGGCCAGCGCCCAAATAGCTGCCGCGGCAGCCGTGCGGGACGATGCCTATATGCGCGAAACCTGCGCGATCACCGCAAGCTTGCGGGATCAGGCAACGGCCCAGTTGAAACAGGCCGGGTTCGCGCCTTATCCCAGTTTCACCAACTTTGTGCTGCTCAACATGGGCAGCACCGAAGCCGCAGCAAGCGCGGATCAAAGGTTGCGGTCCGAGGGCGTATTCCTGCGCCCGCAAGGCGGCGCGGGCCTGCCTCATACCCTGCGCATGACCGTCGGTCCGCAGGCGGCGATGGTCAAAGCGATAGAAACCCTGACGCAATGGAAACAGGAGGGACAGATATGACAGCGTCCAGAGGGCGGGCCCGGTTCGGCCTGCTGGTGCCCTTCACCAACACCAATTTTGAGCCTGACCTGGCCCTGATGTCCCCTGCAGGCGTTTCACTACACGTAGCCCGATTGGGTGGGTATGACGAGGACGAAATTCCCGACGAATCCCAGATGCACGATCTAGGGGCCGCCGACTTGGATGAGCCTTTGCGCCTGTTGATGGGAACCAAGCCGGACGTTGTCTTTTATGGATGCACCTCGGCCACGCTGACTCATGGCCCCGAGTTCGACCGAGATCTGGCCAACCGGATCAGCGCCGATAGCGGGGCCAAGACGGTGACCGCAGCGGGGGCGTTGGTGCATGCGTTGTCCACCTTGGGGGCCAAGCGTATCGGTTTCGCCTCGCCCTATGTTCCGGCGATCAACGACATGGCGATTGCTTTTCTGGGCAAGCTGGGGGTGGACTCGATCCAACGCTCGGAAGTGTCTGAACCGCTTGGCAATGAAGGCCAGGGGGCGTTAGAGCCGGATGCCGTATTCGAACTGGGCCGCGGGGCTGATCACCCCGAGGCCGACGCGCTGGTTCTGTCCTGCACCGACATGCGCAGCGTCGAGGTCATAGCCCGGCTGGAAGACGCGGTTGGGAAACCGGTGATCAGCTCGAACCAGGCGATGCTGTTTCAGGCGTTGCAACTGTTGAATATCGATGAACCCATCCCCGGGTACGGACAGCTATTGGAACGCGAAAGGTGATCCGAGCGGTCAATCCTTCAGTTCACCAACGGATGTCACTCCGATTTGGGCCATGGTGATGCTGAATTCTTCGCTCAACACATCCCAAAGCTGCTGCAGGCCCGCCTCGCCTGCGGCGGCCATGGCAAATTGCAGGATGCGGCCAAAGAACACATAATCCGCACCCGCGGATATGGCCTTTATGGCGTCCTCACCGGACTGCAACCCGCTGTCATAGAACAACGGGTATTCGTCGCCCACAGCGGAGCGTATCTCTCGCAGCGCTTCAATCGCTGCCGGGGCGCTGTCCAGCTGCCGCGCGCCATGGCTTGAGACCTGAAGGGCATCAGCGCCCGCTGCTTTCACGGCCAGCGCGTCCTCGGGGTCCAGCACCCCTTTGACGACCAGCTTGCCCTCCCATTGATCGCGCAGACGGGCCAGCGTCTCCCATGTTGCCTTTGCGCGGCTTTCGGTGCGGTCGAACTCGTAACCCTCAGTCAGAAAGTTCGCCATCTGAGGTTTACCTGCCATCAGGGTTGAAAGGGACCACTTCGGATGCAGGGCAAAGTCCACGAATTGGCGTGGGCCGATCCGAAAGGGCATCTTGAACCCATGGCGCAGCTCACGTGGGCGCCGCCCGACCTCGGGAACATCCACGGTCAGCACCAGCGTCTCGTAACCTGCAGCGCGGGCGCGATCGACCAGCTTGAACGTGCCCGAGCCGTCGCCGCTGAAATAAAGCTGGAACCAGGCGTTGCCTTCGGCTTCGACAACAATCTCCTCCATCGACGTCGAAGCGACCGTGGACACACCCAACGGCACGGAATACCGCGCGGCCAGACGGGCCAGCATCAGATCAGCCCCGGGTGCGGACAGGTTACACATGCCCATTGGCGCGATGCCGAAGGGGCGTTGTGTGGGCTGGCCGAAGACTTCGGTCGCCAGAGACCGTTCGCTGACGTCCCGCAACACCCGCGGGCGTATTGTCATAGCGTCCAGGGCGGCACGGTTGCGGGCCGCGCCGGTTCCAAGCCCCGCCGCGCCGTCAATGTAGTCGAATACCATCCACGGCAGACGCCGCCGCGAAATGCGGCGAGCGTCTTCTGCGCTGTGGATCGCGTTGCTTGGGATCAAGCCTGAACGGCCTTCATAAAGCGGTCACGGATGACTACCGGATCCATTGTGATGACAGGCATCTTGGCATTCCCGCTTTCGCATTTGCTGACAATGATGGTCATCTGTTTGGCATCCAGCGCCTCTTGCAGCACACGGCCTGTATCTTCGGCCTGGCATTCGATCACACGTTCGCACCCGGCGGCCTCGGCCATTTTCGCCAGAGATGTTTTTTGCCCCGCATAGGTCGGTTGATCCCCGGTTGAGCCATAAGAGCCATTGTCGACGATCAGCAGGATATAGTTATCGGCCACGTTGTTGGCGATGGTCGGCAGCGTGCCGAGATTGGTCAGGATCGAACCATCCCCGTCAATCACGATCACCGGCTTCGGCTGCGACAGCGACAGCCCAAGACCGATGGATGAGGCCAGCCCCATCGTGCCCAGCATATAAAAATTGGTCGGCTGATCATCGATTGCGTGCAGTTCCTGGCTGGGGATACCGATGTTGCAGACAACCAGTTGATCACGCAGGATCGGGGCGATTTCTTTCAGAATCTCAGAACGGATCATTGGTCGCCGTAGCCTCCCCAGAAATTGGCATCGGTCAGGATTGCGACCGGCTTGTTGCACATGAAGGTGTATTTCAGGATTGCATCCAGTTCCTCGACATCCGCCTGATGGTGAAAGTGGTAGGTCGGGATGTTCATCTGCGCCAGCAAGGCTTTGGTGTGCACAGCCATCTCGACCTGGCAGGCCACGGGCTCGCGCAGCTCTCCACGATACGATATTAGCATAGGCAGCGGCATGCGATAATACTGGATCAGCGTTGCCAGCGTGTTGATGGTCACTCCAATCGCCGTGTTCTGCATGATGATGGCCGGGCGCTTACCGCCCATCCACGCGCCTGCGCACAGGCCCATCCCTTCGTCTTCCTTGTTTGACGGGATGTGGAAAATCTCTTCCCGCGCGTCGATCTCCTCGATCACGCCAGCAAGCTGCTTACACGGGACGGTGGTTACAAACGAAATATCGTTCGCCACCAGATCGTCAGTGATCTTCTTGTCTATGTTCATTTCCGGTCTGTCAGTCCTGTTTGGGGCGCCCGGGGCGCGATTGATGGTTCAGATGCCACGATGCACATGCACCGCACATCCGGCATGACGGACAACGCGCGACGCGGTCGATCCCAGAAAATAGTCGCTGAGGCCCGGCTTGTGCGAACCGATGACGATGCAGTCAAAATTATTGCTGTTGGCGTAGTCAATGATGCTCCGGGCGGTGTGGCCCTTGACGATCTCGGGCTGGATGCCCTCAAGATCCTCAGTCTTTTCTTTCAATACTCTGGCAGCGGCCCGAAAGCCTTCCGCGACCATCTCTTTGTCCAGATAGGCACTGACCGAACCCTGTGGCATCTCATAGACGTGCAGCGCGACGATCTCGCCACCCTCGGCGGTCAGCGCGCGGGCGACCTCTAGCGTGTGTTGCGAAATATCGTGATCCAACGCCATTGGAACCAGAATTTTCTTGTACATGAATCCCTCCGTTTCTTCCGGGCCTATGCCCACGGCATGAGGATGATTTTCGGTGCCGCAACGACCCCATTGCGCAAGTCACGAAACGCCTCGGCGCCTTCAGACAGGGCCCGTTCTTCAACCCAATCCAAACCACCCAATCGGCCATCAAAAATGGCCTGCGCGGTTTGCCGGAAATCCTCGGCCGTATATGTATAGGTGCCGATAAAAGTGATTTCCTGCAAGGTCATGCGGCGTATATCCAGCCCACCGGCGTCTTCGCCCAACCCGACATGGGCAATTACCCCGCCCGGCTGAACCATCGTTGAGGCCATGGACCTAGTGGCAGCAAAGCCGACCGCGTCGATCACAAGGGGGAAGTCTTGCATCGTCTCTTTGACCACGTTGAACGCACCAGTGCTCTGCAAATATGCGCGCCGTCCGTCGCTGGGTTCGACGATAACCACATCATCAACATCCATCGCAGACAATGCCAGCGCTGCGGCCACACCGATGGCGCCGCCGCCAATCACCAACGCTTTGCGATCCATCGTGGGATGCAGCGCCTCTAGGCCCAGCCGGACCGCGTGCCAACTGACCGCCAGAGGCTCGGCCAGCGCAGCCATTGCAAAGCTCACATGTGCCGGTACTTCGACCAGATTGCTGGCGGGCATGGCGACATATTGGGCAAAGGCCCCTTCACGCGGTGGCATTGAAATGATCTGACGGTCGGCGCACAGGTTCTCGCGCCCCGACTTGCACGCGCTGCACTTGCTACAACTCACCAGCGGGTTGATGGTGACGCGCGCGCCATCGCGTGGGCCGCCTACAATCGTGCCTGCGGCCTCGTGCCCAAGGATCAAGGGTGCCGGGCGGCGTGCATCGTGGCCCAGATAGGCGTGCATGTCCGATCCGCAGATGCCAGCGGCCTCGATCCGGATAAGATGTTCGGCTTCCCGCGGCGCAGCATCCGGGACATCCCGAAAGGCCACTTGTTCTACACCTTCATAGACTAGAGCTTTCATTTCGCCGTAAACCCTCCGTCAACCATCAGCACCTGCCCGGTGACGTAATCCGAGGCTTTCGAGCACAAAAACAGGATCGGCCCGTCGATATCCTCAACCCGCCCGTTGCGCTGGGTACAAGTCTGAGCCGCGTTGCGAGCGGCACGTTCGGGATCATCGAACACGGCTTGGGTCAGTTCGGTCGGGAAGAACCCCGGCCCGATGGCGTTGGCGGTGATCCCGTGCGGCGACCAAGCCTCGGCCATGGCGCGCGTTAGTTGCCCGATCCCGGCCTTGGTTGCACCATAAGCAATACCCCCCGGAAAAGCCCGTGTGGTTTGCAGCGAGGCGAAATTCACAATCCGTCCCCAACCGCGTTTCTTCATGGCAGGCACCATCGCCTGGCTCAGGAAAAACGGCGCGCTGAGGTTCAGCGCGAGCGTGGCATCCCAACCTTCAGCGGTGACATCATCCGCTGCTTCACGCGTGTTTACCCCGGCCGCGTGAATAACAATGTCCGGCGATCCGAATTTCGAGCCTATCTGTTCCACCAACGCCCCTGTCACCGACCGATCGGCCACATCGGCAACCACGGTTTCGGCACGCTCACCGATTTCGCGTTTCAAATCTGACAATGCCTCGGCCCGGCGGGCCACGCCAACCACCTGAGCACCGGCAGCAGCCAGAACAACCGCCACCCGGCGACCAAGCCCCGAACTGGCCCCGGTCACGCAGGCCACCTGCCCCGTCAGATCAAAGAGAGATCGGGGGTCATCCATCTGACGTCAGGTCAAACTGTTCATCAGGAAAATACTTGGCCAGACGAACATCTGCCGCCCGGGCGTGCCCCTCCATCCCTTCCAGGCGGGAAATCCGGGCAGTTGCCACAGCAATGGGCTTTGAACCTTCGCGCGTGGCCCTCTGCCAGGTGACGATTTTCATGTACTTGTGAACACTCAGACCGCCGGTATAACTGGCGGCACCCGATGTCGGCAGCACATGGTTGGTTCCGGTCGCCTTATCGCCGTAAGAAACCGTCGTTTCCTCACCCAGAAACAACGAGCCATAGCAGGTCAGCCGATTCAGCCACCAATCCAGATCTTCGGCCTGAACGGTCAAATGCTCGGGCGCGTATTCGTCAGAACAGGCCGCCATTTCTTCACGATCCGAACAAACGATCACCTCGGCATAGTCACGCCACGCGGCCGAGGCGTTTTCTCGGTTCAGTTCCGGCAAGTCTTCAATAAGCGTTGGCACCAACTCCATCACTTTTTCGGCCAGGGCACGATCATCAGTGACCAGCCAAACCGGCGAGTTGTAGCCGTGTTCAGCCTGAGAGACCAAATCGGTCGCAACCACATGCGCATCGGATGAACTGTCGGCAAGGATCAGGCTGTCAGTAGGCCCTGCGATCATGTCGATGCCGACCTTGCCGTAAAGGATACGTTTCGCTTCGGCGACAAACTGATTGCCAGGGCCAACAAGGATATTGGCGCGCGGCAATCCGAACAGGCCATAGGTCATCGCGGCCACACCCTGCACGCCGCCCATGGCCAGAATGCTGTCAGCACCACAGATATGCGCCGCATAAACTATCGCCGGGGCCACCCCTGCACCAGGGCGTGGAGGGGAACAGGCCGTGATATGGCGGCACCCGGCAACCTTGGCCGTCGTGACCGTCATGATCGCGCTGGCGATATGGCTGTACCGGCCACCAGGCACATAGCATCCCGCCGCATCCACCGGGATCGCCTTTTGGCCAGCGACGAAACCCGGCACGATCTCCATCTGAACATCGGACACGGTTGCCTTTTGCGTTTCCGCAAAGCGGCGCACGTTATCATGGGCAAATCGGATGTCAGCCTTCAGTTTTTCCGGCACCAGCGCGATGGCGGCGTCAATCTCGTCCTGAGTCATCAGGACATTGCCGTCGAATTTGTCGAACTTGGCGGCATATTCCATGGCCTTGGCGTCGCCACCTGCCTCGATATCGGCAAGGATGGTCTTGACCGTTTCATGCACTTCGGACGCATGAGATTCAGGGGTCAGCGTCGCCTTTTTCAGATAGTCACGAGGCATAGTCAGCAAGTCCTATTGGTAGATTTCAGGTAGCAAAGTGGTCGACACCGCCGGGACATACGCAATCAGCAGTACCACGATCAGCATCGTTAATACGAAAGGCACAGCACGCGCGGCAATCTTCAGAATGGACTCGCCTGTAATGCCAGATACGACAAACAGGTTCAGGCCCAGAGGCGGGGTAATGAAACCCACACCCAACGCGGTGATCATCATGATACAGAACTGAATTTCGTTCATGCCGATATTGTCCGCCAACGGCTTGAGGATGGGGGCAAGGATGACGATATTCGGTGTCGTTTCCATGACGCAGCCAGCGGCGATCAGGATGCCGATCATCAGCAGGATCAACAGATAGGGGTCATCGGTCAACGATGTGATCGAGGCCACGAAACCCTGCGGCACACCCATGATCGCCAGCGCCTCGGCTAAGGGGGCAGAGAAAGCGATGATGGGCAGGATAACGCCGTTCACCTTGGCGGAACTGACCAGCATTGAGGGGAAATCGGCCAGCGTCAGCGTACGCAGGATAAAGCCCATGATGATAGTGACAACAACGGCGGTGGCGCCGGCCTCCGTCGGAGTCAGACGCCCCGAGAAGATACCGTAAAAGATAATGCCTGGCACGATAAAGGCGTACCAGCCGGATTTCAGCGCTTTGCCTAGATTGGCCAGCCATTCGCCCATGGTCATCATGCCGCCGCCCTCATAGGCATAGAGGCGATTCATGATGATGTTGGTGACCAGAATCGACACCAGAATGGCCAAACCGGGGATCAACGCCGCCAAGAACAGGGTCGAGGCGGAAATTCCCAACACAAGGCCGATGATGATATAGGCGATGGACGGCGGGATCAGTATACCAGTACAGGCACCGGCGGCCACCAGCGCGCAGGCATAGGGGCGCGGATAACCACTTTCGACCAGCCGGTTGATGGTCATGCGGCCCACTGCGGCAGCCCCCGCCGCGTCCGAGCCGGAAATGGCCGCGAACATGCCGCAGACCAAAACGGTGGCGGATCCGAAACCGCCCTTGGCGAAACAGGTCAGCGCCTCGGCTACATCCAGAAACTTGCGCGATAGCCCAGTGCGCACCAGCACGTCGCCGGTCAGGATAAACAGCGGCACGGCGGTCAGCGCAAAAGCGTCGATGCCGGTGAACAGGCTTTCGCCAACAAGGCTGAGCGGCAGGTCGCCCGACATAATCAGCATGACAATCGCAGCCGTACCAATTGCGGCCCATACCGGAACCGCAAGCGCGATCAGGCCCACGAACAAGATTACAGGCAGATAAAAATCCCAGCCCAGCTCAACGGTTTGATTGAGGGAATTCCAGAGCATTCTGTTTCTCCTCAGTCAAACAGCTTGTCGCCTTCGAAAACGGGCGTGCCGTCACGAAGGGATTTCAAATCACGCAGGAAGGATTGGATCAGACGCCAGATCATCAGCGCGAATCCGGTGGGCACCGCCATCAGGAACCACACCTTGGACACTCGCAGCCCGTCCGTCACCGAGCCAAACTTGGCCGAAACGTGGACCGCCTCGAACGACCAGTAAAGTGCAATGATCGCCACGACGAACATCACCAGGTCGCCGAATATATACAACAGCGCTTTGGGTCGTTGCGGCAAGTAATGCATGATTACGTCGATGCGGATATGGGCGCGTTCCCGGACCGCAGCCGCAGCCCCGATCCACGCAAGATAAATGAAGGAATAGCGAACGATTTCCTCACCCCAGATCGAGGAAAACGCGAAAATCTCTCGTCGCAGAACCTCGATGGCCATCGTAATCACCAGCATCACGTAGAACACCAGCAGCAGCCAGCGTTCGGCGTTGCGGTCTATGTTTTGAAGAACGGTCATCGTATCCCTCGACAAAAGAGCAGTCAGGCGTTGGCCTTCTGTTACGGGCCGGTTTCGGCCTGACTGCTAAGGATGATAGCGGGCACGTTGGCTGCGCCCGTCGGCTTGGTATTACGCGTCGTGGACGTAGTATTTGCCCTGCGTTCCGGCCGCTTCGACCAGCTTTTCAAAATTGTCCATTGATCCGGCCAACTCGGTCTTGAACGGATCCCATTCCGACCGCTGATAGCCACCGACATCTTTCCACTCGGCCAACTGATCATCTGTCAGCGACTGGAATTGCACACCGGCCTTGTTCAGTTCAGCCATGGCAAAGGCGCGGGCCGAGGGTACTTTGGACAGGTTCTGGTGGCTGGTCATTTCCGCCCCCCACATGATGCCTTCCTGCACATCCGCAGGCATCGAGTTGAACCATTCCAGGTTACAGGAATAAACCTGACTGTCCGGCACCGCCTGCGTGAAGGTCACGTTGCTGAGAATGTCTTTAAACCCAAAGACATAAAGCGCGCCGACCGACGGATCGAGCGCATCGGCCACGCCTTGTTTGATTGCCGAAGGTGTTTCACCCCAGGCCACCGGCGTCGGGTTCGCGCCAACCATCCGGTAGTATTGTTGCAGCATTTTTGAGCCCGGCACGCGGAACTTCACGCCGCTCATATCTGCTGGTGTGACAATGGGGTTCCCGCCCTGACGCACCGCAACGACACGCGGGTCGATCACCACATAGAACAGCGCCTTGAACCCGGCGGCCTCGACCTTGGGATGGACCTCATTCTTCCAAGTTTCGGAATGCACCAGGTTGGTGAAACGCTGGTTCGAGCCGCACAGATACGGCATGTTAATCAGGTCAACGGTGGACGCGAAAGGCGCAAAGTTCGACAGCGAATGTTGCGCGGCCTGAATGGTGCCACCTTGCACTTTCTGCACCAGCGAACCGCCTGCACCCAACTGACCACCCGGCGCCAGTTTCACATAAACTTTGCCGTTGGTGGCATTCTGGATGTTTTCCTTCAGATCCAGCTGCATGATCGGATAGCTGCGCGACGCGCCCAGCACATAGGCCGTGGCGATCGTCATCACATGATCCGCAGCGTTTTCACGCTCTTTTTCCTCTTTTGCGGTTTGCGCTGCCGCTTCGGATGACCACAACACGCCGCCTGCTCCGGCCACGAGTGCAGCAGTGAATGCACCGCTAGCGCTGAGCTTCAGGAAATTGCGGCGCTCTGCAGAGGCCAGTTCTTTTTTGTCGTTGTTCATTAATTGCCCTCCCAAGCAAAAAAAGTCAGCCGTCGCTTTCTGCGTCGCGGTCAGCTTCCCTTTTCAGAATTGCGACAACGAACAGGATCGACGCCGCGAACAGGACCAACATCTCTCCTACGTCCCCAAGAAACGCGCTGCCCGCAAATGCCCCCATGGCAACGTTCGCAAAATAGATGACGAACACGATGATGGATGCGGTCAGAAACATTTCTCAGGACTCCCTTTGGAATCGGTCCGGCCTCATTTGTAAGCGCTTACATGAAAAATGCAAGCGCTTACATAACGGCTTTCCTTGCGACCCGGTTAAGTTTAGACTTATTGGCAAAAGTGAATGGCGGATTTGAAAATGTCGAAACTTGGATCGGCGCCAACATTGGATGATGTGGCCAAACTGGCTGGCGTTTCGACCGCAACCGTATCACGTTGCCTCAACAACCCAGATCAGGTGGTCAAGGCGACGCGCCAGCGTGTTCAGTCAGCTGTAGACGCGCTGGGTTACGTGCCAAACTTTGCTGCGCGCGTGATGGCAGCCAAGCGGTCCTCGACGATTGGTGCGATTATTCCGACGATGGAGAACGCCATCTTCGCCCGTGGCCTGCAGGCGTTTCAGGAAGAATTGCACCAGCACGGATATACGCTGCTGGTCTCAAGTTCGGCCTACAAGCCGGAGATCGAGGAAGAGCAGATCCGAACGCTGGTCGCGCGTGGCGCGGACGGCTTGCTGTTGATCGGACATGATCGCAAACCGCAGATTTACGAAAACCTTGAGCGATGGAAAATTCCAACTTTGGTCGCTTGGTCATACCTGCCCGATGGGCAGCTTCCCTGTATCGGCTTTGACAACCGTGCGGCAATGGCCGAACTGGCAAACCGTGTGATCGGTTTGGGCCACAGAAGGATCGGCGTGATTTCAGGCATCAGCGCAGGCAATGATCGCGCCCGCCTGCGGATCGAAGGTGTACAGGATGCGGTCAGACAGAATGATCTGACCTTGTCAGACCTGACTATCATCGAAACCCCTTATGAGATTGAAAACGGGGCCGCGGCCTTCTCGGGCTTGATGACGAAGGATATGCCGCCCACCGCGATCCTGTGCGGCAACGATGTTTTAGCCGTGGGCGCCCTGCATCGGGCGCAGGAAATGGGATTGAATGTGCCCGGGGATGTCTCCATCACCGGATTTGACGATATCGAGCTGGCCCGGATTGTCACGCCCCGCCTGACAACCGTACACGTCCCGCACCGGGAAATGGGCCGCAGGGCCGCATCAGAGCTGATCGGAATGCTTGAAAACCAGGCAGGTGGCAGCGGTAAGCGGCTAGACACACATATCGTAGAGGGCCAATCCCTCGGGCCGCCTGCTGACAGCTAGGCGGCTTCGGCCTCCATGGTGCGGAAATCGTCTTTTAGCCAGGCATGGCTCGCACTCATGGGGTCGGTGAAATGCTGCCGTATCAGCGTAGCCATTACCTTTTGGATAAGTTTCGAGGTTGTTTCGGGATACACCTCGGTTGTGAACAGCGACACGGTGCGCACAAAGTTCCGCCCCGGAAACGGGATCGCCCTAAGACTGTCGTGGAACCTCTGAGCGCGATGGAAACAGGCGGCGGTCGTAATTGCCCAGCCGCTACCCTCGGCAACCAGCCCGATGATCGAGTGATTGCATTCCAATTCGAACCGGTTGGGCAGGTTGTATTTGCTGCGGGTCAGCTGAATCTCGATCTGTTTGCCGATCATAAGGTCGCGTGAATAGCGCAGCAGAGGCAACTCTGCATCAGGCGTAAGCAGATCTTCGGGTGTACCCTGATATCCAATGGGCAGGATCACAATAAACGGATCGCGCATCAGCGGGTATTCGATCAGCCCTTCCGTCCGTTCCGAAGGCCGCGTCGCGACGCCAGCGTCCAGTTTATGCTCTTGCAGGTTGGCGATGATCTCGTGACTAGGGCGCGTATAATGGCGGAAACTGCATCGCGGCAGGGCCTGAGCCAGAAAGCGGAATAAATCAGGCGCGATCTGATTGTCGAAATCGTCGATCAGGGCCAGCCGCAGGTCTGTTGCATGCTGCCAGTTGCCGGATCGGATTTCAGCCTCGCCCCGTTTCAGCACAGTCAGCCCATCGCGAACATATCGCGCAAAAACCTCACCCGCAGGAGTCAGACCCATTGGGCGACGCCCGTGATCGACCAGATCGACGCCCAGCGCGCCCTCAAGGCTACGCAGGTGGTTCGAGACGGTGCTGATCGACAGCCCCGTCTCGGATGCGACCTGTTGGATCGACCCTGATTTGGCCACCAGCCGGAAGACTTCCAGCCAACGAAGGCTCAGAGATTTCGACACCGCAAACACCCATTGTTTCGATTTCTTCGAAACGAACCCAAGCAAAGTTTTGCGCTGGCGGCAATGGTGAAGTCGACTGACGGGCTGGAATTACTCTCGCATCCGCTCGAATCCCGGATCGTAAGGTGACGGCGGTATGACCGTAGCGCGCACGCGATGACCGCAGGAATCCAGCTCCATTTCAGCCCCGAAATCGGCCAGTTCGGGATCGACAAACCCATGTGCCAGATTGAGCCCGGTGCGGTGCCCCCAATCGCCCGAGGTAATTGTGCCCACAACACGCTCACCTTGCATCAATGACGCGCCGGGATGCGCAGGCTGTTGTGTTGCGTGGACCTGCAGAGCAACCAGTTTTTTGCGCGCGCCCTCTGCCTGCCGTTTCAGTAATGCGTCGCGTCCGATAAATTCACCCTTGTTCAGCTTCACAAAGCGATCCAGCCCCGTCTCAAACGGATCAAATTCGGTGATCAGATCGGCCTTCCAATGTAGAAAGCTCTTCTCCATGCGCATGGATTCCACTGCCCGCGCGCCGAACAGTTTCAACCCGTACGCGCCCCCGGCCTGACGCAATGCCAGATAGGCTGCATAAAGCGAGGCGTTGGGCACATGTATTTCATAAGCTAGCTCGCCCGAGAAACTGACACCCATTACCGTCGCCGGGGCGAACCCGACAAAACATTCCCGCACGCTGAGCCATGGAAAAGCCGCGGCGGACCAATCGCCACGTGCGCAGACGGACAATACTTCGCGGGCTTTCGGGCCAGCAAGCACCAGAATGGTCTGATCGCTGGTCAAGCTGCGCAGTTGCACATCTTCACTGGCCCTAACATGCTGTCCCAGCCAATCCATGTCGTGAAATTCACTGGCGGCGGCCGAGCCATACCACAGACGGGCAGACCCCCGATCGCTGGCCGGCAGGTTGGCAACGGTCGCCTCGGCCTTGACCATGCCGTGATGGTTCAACAAATACCCCAGCCCCACCCGGCCCTCGCGCCGGGTGACGGTGCCGCAGAACATCCGATCCAGAAATGCGTGCCGATCCGCACCCGTGATTTCGATCCGGTTGAAACCATTCACCTCGGCCAGCCCGACGCCGGTTTGCACACTTGCCACCTCAGCCGCGACCAGATCAAAGGTTTCGTCAAAATCGAAACTAAGCGTCGGAGAAAAGCTGGGGGAAGGCTTGATGTACTCCACCCTTTCCCACCCGTTGACCACGGTGAATTCCGCCCCTTCTGCCGCCAACACCGGCGTTAACGGCGTCGTCTTGGCCGGTCGTCCGGCAGGGCGATGTTCATGGGGGAAGTGAAACCGGAATTCGTTCTGATAGTCTTCAATTGCTTTCAGCGCCGTGAGTTCCACATTCGCATGACCCGTGAACCGGCGCGGGTCCAGACACCAAGTGTCATAACAGGCCTCGCCATGCACGATCTGCTGGGCCAGCAACCAGCCATGGCCGCCCCCTTCACCCAACCCCGCACGCAGCCCAATGATACAGAAGGCATTGCGCTTGCCGGGGATCGGCCCGACCAAAGGCGCGCCGTCAATCGTATAAGTAATCGGCCCGTTGACAATCGTGTGGACCCCGACCTCCATCAGTGCGGGCATTCGGGCAAACGCGCCTTCGAGCACGTCAGTCACCCGATCCAGATCATCAGGGCACAAGGCGTTGACAAAGTTTGGGTCGATCCCGTCCATCCCCCAGGTCTTGCAATCCTGCTCATAAAACCCCAGCAGCAGCCCGTTCTTTTCCTGGCGGCAGTAATAGTCGCTGATCGGACAGCGCAGCAGCGGCATCCGGTGTCCTGCGTCCCGGATGGCGGGGATTTCTTCGGTCAGGAAATACTGATGCTCCATCGACGCGACCGGATGGTGAACCCCCATCATCGCGCCAACCTCGTTAACCCTGTAGCCGCAGGCATTCACCACAACATCGCAGTCGATGTCGCCATGTTCGGTATGCACGGTCCAAGTGTCGTCGCTGTGTTGTGTCAAGGCCGTAACGGGGGTGTTGCGATAGACCTCGGCCCCGGCTTTGCGCGCCCTGCGCGCCAGCGCCTGACACAGCTGGGCCGGGTCGATGTCTCCATCCATGGGATCCCACAGCCCGCCAATCAGATTCTCGGTCGAGATCAGCGGGTGGCGACGGGCGCATTCCTCGGCGTCGATCACTTCGAATTCCACATCCATCCCGCGTGCCATCGATGCGAAATGGCGATAGCCTTGCATCTGCGCCTGCGTGTTGGCCAGACGGATACCACCATCGCCATGATGATAGTTGATCGGATAATCCGGGTCCTCGGCCAGTTCCTTGTACAACCGGATCGAATGAGATTTCAGACCAACCATTGTCTGGTTCATGCCGAAATTCGTCACCTGTGCCGCCGAATGCCATGTCGTGCCCGAGGTCAGTTCGTTCCGCTCGACCAAAACCACGTCCGTCCACCCTTCTTGCGTCAGGTGGTATAGCGTTGAACATCCGGCGATCCCGCCACCGATGACAACGACCTTGGTGCGCGACTTCATAGCTCTGCTCCCTCTTGTCCCCGACAAGTCTTGCGGAAAAAAGGGCTGAGCCGACAACAGAGGCATCGACTGTATTGAAAAATCGAAACTGCGATTGAGGATTTTGAAATTCGCAAATCCCCTTTGCCGTAGACTGGATTTGCCGATTAGGGTTTCCGAAAGACGTGCGGGAAAGGAAAGGGATGTCCTCGGAAGGTGCCAAACGAAGCGGTCGGCGAGCCCGGCATGCGCAGCGCGCGGCCAAGCCTGTGATCGATCCCTGTCCGCCCGGTCAAAAGGGCGGCGCGTTCAAGCCATTGACGCAGCCCGAGATCACACAAATCTACGACACCGCTCTGCGCCTGCTGGAAACATTGGGCATGGGCGAGGTGCCGGATCGGCTGGCCACAGATCTGCGGGCGGCTGGCGCGCAGCCGGGTGAACAGGGTCGGTTGGTGTTTCCACGTGAAATGGTAGAGCGCGTAATCCAGGGCGCCGCCAAGACATTCACCTTCCACGGTCGGGACGAAACCCGATCCATTCAGGTTGGCGGCGACCGCGTGTTCTTTGGCACCGGAGGGGCCGCCGTACAGACCCTGGACATGGATACCGGTCTGTACCGGCCTTCGACATTGGCTGATCTGCATGATTTCGCGCGGTTGCAGGACACGTTGGCCAATGTCAGCTGGTTCACTCGCTGTTGTGTGGCAACCGACCTGCCGGATGTACGTGATCTGGATGTCAACACGGTCTATGCGCTGGTGCGCAACACGACCAAACCAGTGGCAACTTCATTCACGCTGGCCGAGAATGTCGCCCCGATTGTCGAGATGCTGGATATCGTGGCCGGCGGGCCGGGTGAGTTCGCAAAACGCCCCTTTCTGAAGGCCCATATCAGCCCGGTAATATCTCCGCTGCGTTACGGCGAAGATGCTGTGGACGTGGTCTATGAATGTATCGCAAACAACATACCCATGTCCTGCATCACCGCAGCGCAAGCAGGTGCAACCGCCCCTGCAACACTCGCGGGGTTTCTGGCGCAATCGCTGGCCGAGACACTGGCCAGTTTGGTCATGGTCAACGCGATCCAGCCCGGCTTTCCGATGGTGTTTTCCAACTGGCCCTTCATCGTGGACCTGCGCACCGGCTCGTTTGCCGGGGGCAGCGGTGAAACCGCCATCCTGAACGCCGCTTCGGCGCAGATCACCAACTGGCTGGGTCTGCCCTCGGGTGTGGCGGCGTCGATGGCCGACGCAAAGGCCATCGACGCGCAATACGGCGCGGAAAAGGGGATGACATCGCTGGCTGCCGCACTGGCCGGGGGCAACCTGATCTATGAAAGCTCGGGCATGACTGCCTCGCTATTGGGTGTCAGTTTCGAGGCTTTTGTGTTGGATAACGAAATGCACTCGCACACCTACCGGGCGTTGCGTGGGATCGAAGTGACTGAGGAAAACCTGGGCTTCGACGCGATCTGCCATTCGGTTCTGGGAGACGGTCATTTTCTGGGCAGTTCGCATACGTACGCGGCGATGGAGCGGGATTACTTCTACCCGGACCTGGCCGATAGGAACGAGCCGCGCACGTGGCAGGAAGAAGGCGCACCAGACGCTTGGTCGGCGGCACGCGAAAAGGCCAAAGAGGTGTTGGCCAAGCATCATCCGAAGTATCTGACCGACGCTCAGGATGCCGAAATCCGCAAACGCTTTCGCATTCTGATCTGAACGCGCCAAACCATTTTCAATCGACAATTCTGCCGCTAGGCTCACCCGCAACCGACAGAGAATGGGGACCTCATGACCAATTCGTTTTTTCAGCCGGTCTCGGCGATGGAGCTTGCCCGGTTCGCCGGCATTCCCACCTTCATGCGGCTGCCCAGCATGACACTGGATCACGACCGCATTGCCGAGGTTGAACTGGGTCTTGTTGGCATTCCTTGGGATGGCGGCACCACCAACCGCCCAGGCGCGCGGCATGGTCCGCGTCAGCTGCGGGATTTTTCGACAATGATCCGCGCGATGAACCCGGTGACCGGGGTCGCGCCATTCTCAATGGTCAATTGCGCCGATCTCGGCGACGTCGCGCCGAACCCGGTGGATATCGGGGATACGCTGGAGCGGGTGACCGCGTTCTACTCGGATTTGCAGGATCGCGGCATCACCCCCCTGACCGCTGGAGGGGATCACCTGACCACCCTGCCCGTCCTGCGCGCGATGGCCAAATCCGGCCCGCTTGGCCTGATCCAGTTCGACAGCCATACCGACCTGTTCGACACCTATTTCGGTGGTCATAAGTTCACCCACGGCACCCCGTTCCGCCGCGCGGTCGAAGAAGGACTGGTCGACCCGAAACGTTTTGTTCAGGTCGGCATTCGCGGTACCGCCTATAACACGGAAGACATCGAATGGGGCGAGGCGCAGGGCATCCGCATCATCCGCATCGAGGAACTGTTCGATCGCGGCATCGACGACGTCATGACCGAAGTGCGTAGTATTGTCGGAACGGCACCGACCTATTGCACCTATGACATCGACTTCGTCGACCCGACCTATGCGCCCGGCACCGGCACGCCCGAAATCGGCGGGCCGAACAGTTTTCAGGCGCAGCAGGTCATTCGCAAGATGGCTGGCGTCAATTTGGTCGGGGCCGATCTGGTCGAGGTCGCGCCGCCTTTCGATCCCGAGGGCGGCACAGCCTGGCTTGGTATTTCGCTGATGTTCGAACTGCTCTGCGTGCTGGCACAGGCAGTGGATGCGCGGCGGTCTTAGGCCGCGCTGACGTTCTCAGCGATCATCGAGATCATCTCGAACATCACCGCCGCTGCTGTCAGGGCGGTGATGTTGTTGGGGCTGTCCTTGGTGGGCATCATGCAGACGACGTCGCCGCCCACAATGTTCAACCCGCGCGCGGCGTGCAGAATGCCGACGGCTTCGTCTATGTCGAAGCCCTTCTCACCGGGCTCCAGATTGGACACCGCAGGCGCAACCGTCGGGTCGAGGCAATCTAGATCAAAGGTGATATAGACCGGACGATCACCCAGAACCTCTTTAGTCTGCGCCACCACATCTGCAAGCCCGCGCTGGCGGAATTCGCGCATGGTGACGATGTTATAGCCATAGTCGTATGAGGGTTGCAGCCAGTCCAGACTGCGCGGATGGCCACGAAGACCGATCTGCATGGATCGTGTCGGGTCGACCTGCCCCTGATCGGCCAGATAAGCCCCCCAATGCGCCGCAGATTTCTTGGCACCCAGAAAGTGATCGACCTTGGTGAACACATCCGTGTGGGCGTCCAGATGCAGAAAGCTAATCGGCTCACCGCCCGCCAGCTTGCCCCGGCCCAACGCTTGCACGATTCCGCCCGTTATGGAGTGATCGCCACCCACCGAAACAGGCCGCGCACCAGCTGCATCGATATCTTTGTAAAACTGCGTGATGCGCTCGATGCAGTCCTCGTTGTCATTGGCCCTGGGGAACGGCACGTCGCCCACATCGGCAATCCGCGCAGTGTTCCAGGGATCGATCCCAAACAGCGAATGAACACGGCGCTGCACGGCCGAGACATGGCGCAAGGCGCGCGGACCGAGATGCTGATCCCGCTCGGTCGTGCCATTGCCGGTGGAATGGGGCACGCCAGCCAGCGCGATATCCTGCCCTTCAGGCCCGACATTCGGGCAGCGGAACAGGGTGGGCACCCCCCACCAGTAAAGGTTTTCCATCATGGATTGTTCATAACGGTCTGTCATTGTTGTCCCCGGTAAAAGAAAAACGCCCCCGGCGGAAACCGGGGGCGAGTATGTTCAGAGTTTCTCGTCTTCTCGCCGGAAGGCCCCTTGCACGATCCGGTCCATGACCATGGCCAGGAACAGGATTGCAAAGCCGCCCAGCAGGCCCGGACCCTTGGCGGCGTATTGCAGCGCCTCAAGGATTTCCTTGCCCAAACCACCACCGCCGATCAGCGAGATGATCACCACCATCGACAGACACATCAGGATGGTCTGGTTCACCCCGGTCATGATGGACGGCAAGGCCAGCGGGATTTCCACATCTTTCAGCAACTGCCATTTGGACGCGCCAAAGGCGACGGCCGCTTCCTTGATGCTTTCCGGAACCCCGCGCATACCCAGCGCAGTCAGACGGATCACCGGTGGCATGCCAAAGATGATCGTGGCCAGAATGCCCGGCGGGTTACCCGTGCCAAAGAAGGCAATGATCGGGATCAGATAGACGAAGGCCGGAAGCGTCTGCATCAAGTCCAGCACAGGTTCCGCTGCGCGATAGGCGCGTTTGGACTTGCCAAACCAGATGCCCAGCGGGATGCCGAACACAACACACAGCAGAACCGCAGCCCCAACCAGGGCCACTGTCTCCATCGCCACATCCCAGTAGCCCAGCAAGGCGATATAGGCCAGCGAAGACGCGGTGAAGATCGCCACGCGCGGACCCGCCGCACGCCATGCGGTCACGCAGATGACCAGCATCACAACCGGCCACGGCGACCCGATCAACGCCACCGTCAACGCATCCAGAACCGAACGGACACCGGCGACAATCCCGTCAAAGACGTCTCCCCCAGCAGCGGCAGCAGCGTCAATCCTCGCCTCCATCCAACTGGCCAGGTTAGAAAACAGCGTTCCCTCGCCCGGGCCCAAAATGATCTCGGACACCTGTTCCTCGGGGAAGGCATCCAACAGGGGCAACGAAGCGTTCACCGTGAACTTATAGACGATCAATGGCGCAATCGCGGCCACCAGAATGGCACCCATCACTGTGTTGCGCGTGGAACGGCCGCTTTCCGTACTGGCCGGATCCGTCCGCCATTTCGAATACTGCTTTTCATAGACCCGATCCGCGTAAAACCCCTGCACCAGTTTGAACACCAGCAGCATCAGCAGGCCAGTGACCATAATACCCACAGCCTCGGACTGTGCAGCAGCAGCCTTTTCAAAGCTGGAATCGGCGGCCTTTTGGATGTTTTCAGCCAGTTTGGTGAATCGGTCTATGTCGGCCTTTTCCGTGGCTTCCCCAGCCCGTTCCAGCAACTCGTTCGCGCGGGCCTGCTGGCGCTCGGCACGCTCGGCCAGGTCGGCCCCGGGGTTACCCCAGGCACCTCTACCGATCTGAACCCACGCGATGATTTCCAGGATCAGGAAGGTCCAGAACATGCCCCAGATTGCGCGCGACGCCGACCAGAAAGGCCCAAGCACCGCTGCCCACAGGTTGAACGTGTTCGGAACCGGGCTGGTTGCGTCATGGATTTTGTGGAACGCGTTGATATAGTAATCACCGCTCGGCCCGACGAAATCGTGAATGGACTGGTCCAGCGCCTCGCGGTCGACCTCGATATCTGAGGCCGCCGTTACTTTGACCTCTGTGGTTGCATCAGTCATTTTTGCCCCCCTGAATTCCGCGCAGCAGGCGCGGTTTGGTCACAACGCCCACATCGGCACCCGCGTCAGTGATGATCACTGGCATATCCGTATTGACGGCCAGGTCGATCAACTGATCCAGATCCGCCCCTTCGTCTGCACGTGGCGCGCCCTCGGTCGGGCCGGAATAGCTTTCCATGGGTTCCATGATCGAATGCGCCTTGACCAGTTTGAGCTTGGAGATGCCCTGTACAAACTCGCGCACATAGTCGTCCGCCGGGTTCATGACGATGTCTTCCGGCGTGCCGATCTGAACGATCACGCCGTCTTTCATGATCGCAATCCGGTGACCGATGCGAATGGCCTCATCCAGATCGTGAGTGATAAACAATGTCGTCTTCTGCAACTGCGCCACCAACGCCTTGAACTGATCCTGCAATTGCAAGCGGATCAGCGGGTCAAGGGCCGAAAACGGTTCGTCCATCAGCAGAATTTCCGGGTCCGAAGCCAACGCGCGGGCAATCCCCACCCGCTGCTGCATACCGCCCGACAGTTCTTTGGGCAGGCGATCCTCATATCCAGTCAGGTCCACCAGACCCAGCGCGTGATCGGAAACCGCCCAGCGTTTCGATTTGGAAACCTTTCGAATTTCCAGCGGATAGGCCACGTTATCGCGCACCGAACGGTGCGGCATCAGCGCCATATGTTGGAACACCATCCCGATCTGCTGTGCCCGAATGCGCCGCAGTTCATTTTCGGAAATCTTGGACACGTCGTGCCCCAGAATTTCGATCTTGCCTGCGGTCGGCTCGATCAGGCGGTTCACGTGCCGCACCAGCGTCGACTTGCCCGAGCCCGATAGGCCCATGATGCAGAAAATCTCTCCCCGAGGCACTTCGAAGGTGGCACCCTGCACACCCACGACACAATTAAATCTTTCCAGAACTTCGGGCTTTCCTATGCCCTCGTTCCGCACTGCGGTCATGGCTTCTTCGGCCCGTGCGCCAAAGATCTTCCAGACATCCGTCAGTTTTACGACTGTTTCTGTCATTTTTGTCCCTTCGATGCAGAACAGGCCGCCGGTCAACTCCGGCGGCCTGTTCGAGTTTCAGCCCTGATTGGCGTCACTCACTGTGACATCCAGTCCAAAACGGCATCTTCGTTGGCTGCCACCCACTCTTCCGCATAGGCAGCAGGCTCTTTGCCTTCGATCACCAGCGCATAGGTCATGGCGGAAACCGAATCGGTATCCAGCTTCATGTTGGCCAGCAATTGGGCAACTTCGGGATATTCATCCTCAAGCGCCTTTGCATAGTGCAGGTGCAGATAGGCCAGATCCCAGGCTACACCGGCCTCGGACTTTTCAAGCCAATCCGGATCGTCGGTGGGCTGAAGCACATTCCACTTGGACGCGTCATAGGCCGGCTCTTCCAGAATCTGCATATCGTGCAGGGCAAACACGTAGTGCGGCGTGTAGCAGAACCCGACCCATGGGTCGCCTGCCTTGATCGCATTGTCGAGGTTCGCATAGGCGACGGTCTCGTCAATCTCGGTCAGCTCCATAACCTGATCGTAGCCGTAGGACTTGGCCCGGATTTTTTCGACATTGGTCGAGGCCCAACCCGGCGCACCGATCCATACTTCACCCTGGCCGTCACCATTGCTGTCGAACAGCGCGGCAATGTCGGGGTTGGTCAGATCGTCGATCGAACGGATGTCGTTGGCATCCGCTGTCGCCTTGTCGACACACATGCCCTGGAACGCTTCAACACCATTGGGGTTGAACGCAACGGTGCCTTTGTCGGTCACATAGGTGTCGTGCAGGTTCTGCTGGTTCGGCATCCAAACTTCGGGGTGAACATGCATCGCGCCCGAATCCATCGCCTCAAAAACGATTGGGTTGGTACCGTTCTGCAGTTCGACCTCAAGCCCGAGGTTCTGTTCAATCGCTACCTTCAGGATATGCGCTGTCGCATTCACCGATGGCCAGTTCGGCACACCGATCACGATGTCCGCCGCCATAGCAGGCCCGGCGATCGCCATTGATGCGCCTCCCAGTAGCGTTGCAAATTTTTTCATCTGATATCTCCATGTTGGTCGTCTTTAGTGCTTATTGTTGTCCCCGGTCTGACCGAGACGCACCTTTCGAACAAATGCCGGAAAGCCGAATTACCTGTCTTCTTAGGTAAACAACTTGCTACTCCGGGATTGCCCGAAAATTCAAACATGCCAGCACGCCGCCCATCAAGAGCTTCGCGCGACAAATTCCTTAATACGACATTATCGTAGGTTAGTTTCGCTTTTTTGCAAATCGAATGGCTGTGACGTCTGAATTCTTTGCATGAAGGCTTCTGGCATAACTTTGTCCATTTTGTTTAGAAAGATAACAACCGTGATGATAACCATGAAACGGTTGCGGGTTGGACCTACCCCAACCGGAAGATCAATTGTCATGGCCGCCAGAATAGCCAACCCTTCAGGGTCGCTCAGCAATACTGCTTGGTCCTGGCAGTGCATCAACGGGCACTTTCAAATCTTTTCGAATAGAGCTGTCGCCTCTTTGTGGGTGGTCGATGGATGTCACCGGCGCATATTTTAGAGCAAACGGTTATTCTTCAGGAGCATACATGAACGCCAAGTATTTCGCGCCGCACGGGGGCCATCCCGCGCAGGACCAACTGTTGACTGACCGCGCTGTTTTTACGGACGCTTATGCCGTCATTCCCAAAGGCACAATGCGGGACATCGTGACCAGCTTTTTGCCGTTTTGGGACGACACGCGCTTGTGGGTAATCTCGCGCCCGCTGAGCGGCTTTGCCGAAACATTCTCGCAATACATAATGGAGGTGCAGCCGGGCGGGGGTTCTGACCGGCCTGAGGTCGACCCCGAGGCCGAAGGCGTTTTGTTCGTTGTCGAAGGAACAGCGACGTTGAACGTCGAAGGCGAAACCTACGAATTGACCCCTGGTGGCTATGCCTATTTGCCTTGTGCAAGTGAATGGACGCTGCACAACCACGCTGAAGAAACGCTGCGGTTCCACTGGATCAGAAAAGCCTATGAGGCGGTCGAAGGGCTGGATAAGCCCGATGTTCTGATCCTCAACGAAAACGATATTGAGCCGACAACCATGCCCGGCACAGACGGCAAATGGGCCACAACACGGTTTGTCGACCCAAGTGACCTGCGTCACGACATGCATGTCACGATTGTCACGTTTGAGCCGGGTGCAGTCATCCCATTCCTCGAGACGCATGTAATGGAGCACGGGCTCTATGTCCTCGAAGGAAAAGCTGTTTACCGGTTGAACAATGACTGGGTCGAGGTTGAGGCCGGCGATTACATGTGGTTGCGCGCGTTTTGCCCCCAGGCCTGTTACGCAGGTGGTCCGGGCAAGTTCCGGTATCTTCTTTACAAGGATGTAAATCGACACATGGCACTGAGACCGGGATCGGTTGCCTACCCTCAGCAAAAGCGCCTCAGTACGGCGGCTAAATAGCAACTATATAGCCAGGAACATACGATGGGCCGCCTCGATTTCGGGGCGGCTTGGTCGTTCAGCCTCTGGTTCCTCAAATCTGATCCTGACAGTAGGATTTAGGAACAAACAAAAGCGGCGTACCTCGGCACGCCGCTTTTTTTACTGTGTCATGTGGAATGCCAATTCAGGCATCATTAGACGTGATCGTCATGTCCAATCGACCCCTGACCGTGACCCGCCATACCACCTGAAACCTCTTCGGTTGCCTCGTCCGAAAGTTCCTCGGGCAGAACCAGGTTCAAAACAATCGCGATGACAGCGGCGGGAAGGATGCCCGAGGTGGCCAGAACCTTTAATGTGCCGGGCAGATACTGCAAAGCACCGGGCTCAAGCTGCAATCCAAGGCCAAGGCTCAGCGCAATCGCAAAGATCACCATGTTGCGACGGTTCCAGTTCACGTCCGACAACATCGAGACACCCGCCGCGACCACCATGCCGAACATAACGATTACGCCACCGCCAAGCACTTCGATCGGGATGGATGAGATAATCGCACCAATTTTCGGGATCAGGCCACAAATGATCAAGAAAAGCGCACCGATGGTGACAACCATGCGGCTCATGACACCGGTCATGGCGATCAGACCGACGTTCTGGCTGAACGACGTATTTGGCAACGCGCCAAAAAGGCCCGAGATTGCGGTGCCGACACCATCGGCATAGGTCGCGCCCTGAATTTCCTTGTCGGTCGCTTCTCGTCCAGCGCCGCCCTTGGTGATACCGGACACGTCGCCCACCGTTTCGACCGCTGATACAAAGGACATCGCGCAGAAGCCAATGATCGCCGCGACCGAAAATTCAATGCCGAAATGCAGCGGGTTCGGCAGTGCGAAGGAAGCGGCGTTGCCAACATTGCCCAGATTCACCTGACCAAGTGCAAATGCCACCGCGTACCCGACCAACAGGCCGATCAGCACCGCCGACACAGACAACATACCCCGCGCAAAGAATTTCAGACCAAGCGTGACCACGATCACGGTGCTTGCCATGAACCAGTTAAGGCCCGAGCCGTATTCTTCGGTACCGATGGCGGGCACACCGCCAGCGGCGTATTGAACGCCGACCTTCACAAGCGCCAAACCAATCATGGTCACCACTAGACCTGTCACCAGTGGCGGCAGCGCAAATCGAAGACGTCCGATAAACAGCCCTAAGAACGCATGGAACAGCCCACCAACAACAACGCCGCCCATCAGGACAGCAATGGCATCAACGCCCTTTCCAACCACCAGCGGGATCATGATCGGGATAAAGGCGAACGATGTCCCCTGCACGATGGGCAAACGGGCACCGACAGGACCCACACCAATGGACTGGAACAACGTGGCGACGCCCGCAAAGAACATCGACATCTGGATCATATAGATCATCTGCGGAAAATCAGGACTGTTCGAGCCGAACCCAAATCCGGCCGCGCCGCAAACGATAATGGCTGGCGTAACGTTCGAGACGAACATCGCCAGCACATGCTGAATGCCCAGTGGGACCGCTTTGATAAGTGGTGGTGAGTAATTCGGATCGCGGAGCTGCTCCGGCGTTCCGATGGTTGCATCTGACATTTTGTCTTTCCTCCCTTGAGAGACGTTAACCGGCTCCTCTTCCGGCTAGGTTTCTCATTCTGTGATTGTGAAGGGCTCCTCGAACCAATGCTCCTGAAGGTTGGGCCCGGTTCCAATTCGGTCGACCACTGCAAAAAGCCCGGGCGCGTGGAGCGGGGTCAGAACCCCATGCCACGTGTTGCGGTGATAATTCACGCCCTGCCCCGGTGCTGTTTTGAATGCGATAGGCTGTCCGGGGACTCCATCTTCGTCGGGCGCCACGACCACAACAAAGGGTTTGTCCGACAAGGGCAGGAAGGCCTGACTTCCATCCGGGTGACGTTCGACCATGTCCAGTTTGATCGGCAGGCTGAACGCCTCGGACTGAAACACGCTGATCCCGGCGCGCCCGTCACGGAAATCCAGCGCGGCGCGGTCATGATACCGCGCGCACTTGCCCTGATTGATGTATTTGTCCACATCACCAGCCACTTCGATGACATCGCCGAATGGCGCAAAGGCCTCGGACGTCAGGGGCAGAAGATTCAGGACAGTCGTCATCCCGCGAACTTCTCGATCAGGCGCAGTTCCGCGATCCGTTCGACCTGGCGGCAGGCTTCGGCAAATTCGGTGTCGCGGTCGCTGTCGATACGGCGGTTGAAGGCGTCTAGAATGCTGGCTTTCGTGTTGTCCTTGACCGCGATGATGAAGGGAAAGCCGAACTTGGTTGTGTATGCCTCGTTCAGCGCTGTGAAATTCGCGCGTTCTTCGTCCGTCAGCATATCCAGACCGGCCCCGGCCTGTTCAGCCGTGCTTTCCTTGGTCAGACGACCTGCTGCGGCAAGCTTGCCCGCCAGATCCGGGTGGGCAGTCAGAACACCCAGACGTTTTTCGGCAGAGGCCGTGCGGAACACCCGCGCCAGCACGTTGTGAACTCCGGCAGCATTGTCATGGGTCGGCCCAAGCTCCAGATCATACGCGCCTTCGGCAATCCATGGGCTGTGTTCGAATATGTCGCCGAATTCGGCAACAAAGGTGGGCTGGTCCATTTCGGAAGGGGTCAAGCGTTGCATCGGGGGGTGCTCCTTTGCCCAGTGATCGGCAATCTGTTCGCGCGTCGCGAACCAGACACCGTCATGTTTCATGAAATGCTCCAACGCGCGTTTCAGCGCCATGGCGCGGCCCGGCCGGCCAATCAACCGACAATGCAGACCAATTGAGAGCATCTTGGGCGCACCGGCTTCGCCTTCGGCATACAGCATGTCGAAGCTGTCTTTCAGATAACTTTCGAACTGGTCGCCAGTGGTGAACCCCGCCTGAATCGCAAAGCGCATGTCGTTGCAGTCCAGCGTATAGGGCATGATCAACTGATCTTTGCCACCGGCCTTTGTCCAATAGGGCAAATCGTCGGCATAGCTGTCTGCGATATAGGCAAAGTCGCCTTCCTCGGCGGCCAGATCGACTGTATTCATCGAGCAACGGCCCGTGTACCAACCGCGCGGCGGCTGGCCCGTGACCTCGGTATGCAGACGGACCGCTTCGCGGATTTGCGCGCGTTCTTCGTCTGGGCTCATGTCTTTGTGTTCGATCCACTTCAAGCCATGGCTGGCGATTTCCCACCCTGCGTGCTGCATTGCCGCAACTTGTGCCGGTGCGCGGGCCAACGCAGTGGCCACGCCATAAACAGTGATGGGGAGGTCTTGGAGAAGCTGGTGAACGCGCCAGAATCCGGCACGGCTGCCGTATTCATAGATCGTCTCCATGTTCCAGTGTCTTTGGCCGGGCCAAGGGGCGGCACCGGTGACCTCGGACAAAAATGCCTCGGACGCGGCATCACCATGTAAGATGTTGTTTTCACCGCCCTCTTCGTAGTTCAGCACAATCTGAACCGCGATTTTGGCATCATTGGGCCAATTGGCTGTGGGCACTTGCCCACCATAGCCGGTCATATCTCGTGGATAACGCGTCACATCAATTTCCTTCTTCTTGAAATGATGAATACCCCAGATAATCGACGATGTTTTTCAAAAAATACAACAAAGAGTTTCGGCCAGTCAGCCTTTGCCTCTAGGGGAGTATTCGGATTAGTAATTTCCAAGTTTTAGAGAGAGGCGCAAATGTCAGGTTACCTAACTACACATGTTCTGGACACGGCGCGGGGGTGCCCTGCCGAGGGTCTGAAAATCGAACTTTTTCGAATTGAGGGGACTGGCCGTACATTGCTGAAAACCCTGGTCACCAATGACGACGGCCGCACGGATGAACAAATCCTGCCCGAAGCCGAGTTTTCATTGGGCGAGTACGAATTGATTTTCTACGCCGGGGAATACCTGGACGCATCTGGCACTCCGCCCGAGGATCCACGTTTTCTGAACATAATCCCAATCCGCTTCGGGATGTCCGAACAGTCGCATTACCATGTGCCGCTGCTTCTTTCGCCCTTCGGGTACTCAACCTATCGCGGCAGTTGAGCCGACTTTTAGGGCGTGTTTGTCTCAGCAATCGTTGAACCAATACGCTCGATTATGAACTCCATGAACAGGCGTGTCTTGGGGTCCTGCATACGACGGTGGGTAAACAAACACGCCATTTGAATCGGTTCCGGTGGTGTTTTAACCGCGACCGGAACCAAGGTGCCGGCGTTGAGGTACTTTGAAATCTCAAATACCGGCTTCAACGCGATGCCGTGCCCGGCCAGGGCCCAATCCGTCAACACGTCGCCATCGTCTGACTCGTACCGCCCTGAAACACGGAATCGCTTTGGTCCGGTTTCGGTTCTCAAAAGCCACTGGAATTCAGTTGCACCGGGAAACCGCAGGCTGAGGCATTCATGCCCGTTGGCGACAATATCGTCGCCACTTTCTGGCATCCCATGTTTCTTGATGTATTTCGGGGAAGCACACAGAACCCGTTCCACGTCAGCAATCTTTCGAATGCGCAAATTGCTGTCTTCGGGCTGACCAAGGAAGAAAGCCAAATCCAGGCCTTCGGTCGTGATATCCACATTTCGATCAGTCAGCCTTAGCCGAACATTCACCTCAGGGTATTCTGCCAGAAATTTTGGCACCTGCGGAGCTATCAGACGCCGACCAACCCCCAAGGGGGCGGCGATATACAGCGATCCCTTGAGGTTCTCTGTGATATTGACGATTTGCGCTTCGGCGTTCTGGACGGCTTCAAGAATTTCCGTCGCCCCCCGATAAAACGATTTTCCCTGTTCTGTCGGCGTCAGGCTGCGCGTTGTACGTTGAAACAGACGTACACCAAGATGTTCTTCAAGCTGGGAAATCCTAGCCGAGGTTACAGCCGGTGAAACCCGCAAATCGCGGCCCGCGGCAGACATGCTGCCCAATTCATAGACACGGACAAAAGTGCGGATGTTATCGAAGTAGGACATTTTTTTGCATTTTTTGATACTGCTTGGTCTTTCGCAGCAATACCAGAACAAACCTCTATCGCATAGAGTGCACAGGAACTTTGAACTTTAGGAGCAATGCCATGTACGACTTGGCCGTAATGTGGGAGTGGATCGCCTTTTCTGTCCGCTGGCTGCATGTGATCACCGCGATGGCGTGGATTGGCGCGTCATTCTATTTTATCGCGCTGGACCTCATGCTTAAGCCAAACCCTGCCCTACCGGACGGGGCTTATGGCGAGGAATGGGAAGTACATGGCGGCGGGTTCTATCACACCGTCAAATACCTTGTGGCGCCTGCCCGGATGCCCGAACATCTGACCTGGCACAAATGGCAGAGCTATACGACCTGGCTATCTGGAGCGGCCCTTCTGATGATCATCTACTGGGTCGGCGGTGAGCTGTTCCTGCTTGATCCAACCAAGGTGGATTTGGCGCTGTGGCAAGGCATCCTGATCTCTGGCGGTTCGCTGACTATCGGATGGTTGCTGTACGATCAGATGTGCAAGTCCAAGCTCAGCGACCACCCGACCGTGTTGATGCTGTTGCTGTTCGTGATCCTGGTGATCATGTCTTGGGGTTATAACCAGATCTTCACTGGCCGCGCTGCGCTTTTGCACCTTGGTGCGTTCACGGCAACGATCATGACGGCCAACGTGTTTTTTCAGATCATGCCGAACCAGCGGATCGTGGTCGAAGACCTCAAGGCCGGTCGGACGCCCGACGCGAAATACGGCAAGATCGCCAAGGTGCGTTCGACGCACAACAACTATCTGACCTTGCCGGTCGTTTTCCTGATGCTGTCGAACCACTACCCGCTGGCTTTCGGAACCGAGTATTCGTGGATCATTGCCAGCCTGATCTTCCTGACAGGCGTGACCATCCGGCATTACTTCAACACGATGCACTCAACCGGTACGGGCCCGCACTGGACCTGGGCTGTCACGGTCATTCTCATGGTCATTATCGCTTGGCTGTCTTCGGTCAGGCCAACAGAAACATGGGAAGACGCCGAAGCCCGCGAGCTGACGCCATATGAACAGAAATATGCGTCAGCCGCCGGTTTTGAGGCCGCGTATGACACGGTGCTGGGCAATTGCTCCATGTGTCATGCGCGCGAGCCGGTCTATGGCACAATGAAATGGGCCCCCAAGAAGGTTTACCTTGAAACCCCCGGTGACGTGGCCCGGCAGGCCGACCAGATTTATCTGCAGGCCGGGATCAGCCACGCGATGCCGCCACCATCGGCGGTTCAGATGGATGAAGAAGCACGCCAGACCATTGTTGCGTGGATCAACGAAGTCAGAGATCAATAGCACCAACAGAGAAATTGGTGACAGGCAAACTGGGTTTTCATACCCAGTTTTTTGTTTTTCAGCCCGGCGCGAAAAAGCGTTTGCTGTGCTGCGCGATATGTTCGACGAACAGGCGCACCTTGGGGTCCTGAAGCTTTTTATGCGGATAAAGGCACCCGAAAATCGTCGAAACTGGGGGTGTCTTCGGTAGGACCTCGACCAGTCGACCGCCCTCAAGATAGTCCCGCACGTCAAAGCGTGGTTTGTTAACGATCCCTTTGCCCGCCAGCGCCCAGTCCGTCAGCACGTCCCCATCATCCGCATCGTATTTACCGTGAACTTCCAGCTTTCGCGGTCCCATGTCGGTGTTGAGGGTCCAGAAGTATTCGGGCGATCTGGGATACCGCAGCAAAAGGCAGTTATGGGGCGTATGCAGAAGGTCATCCGGCGTATTGGGCACGCCAAAGTTCGACAGATATTCCGGAGACGCACACAGCACGCGATCGCAATCCGCAAACTTCCGCAGTTTCATGGTGGAATCGCCGGGCTCACCGATAAAGAACGCGATGTCCAATCCGTCGGCCATCATGTCCACCTTGCGGTCCGAAAGACGCATGCGAATCTCTGTTTCGGGGTAGAGTTCCGAGAATTCCGGCACCAGAGGCGCGACGATTCTACGCCCGACACCCAGCGGCGCGGTGATGCGAATGGCACCTCGCGGGGCATCGGAAAAGCTCGCAACGCGCGCTTCGGCGTGATCGATCGCCAGCAGAACGGCTTTGGCCTCATCGTAGAAAACTGATCCGACTTCGGTTGGGGTCATCGACCGGGTCGTTCTGTTGAACAGCCGCACACCCAAATGGTTCTCAAGCTCTTTCAATCGTTTGCTGGCCACCGCCGGGGTTAACCGCAGGTCGCGCCCGCCGGATGTAATGCTGCCCAGCTCCATCACTCTGACAAAAACACGCAGGCTTTCGATGTACGACATTCGATGCTCTCCTTGCGGAAAGACTGCGCCATGGCGTTTTCTTTTTCAACGATCTGTTGAAAGTATTTGCCGTTTCCGGCGATTTTAAGACTCAATCGTTGCGCCTATGGTCCCCCCGATCACCCACCTGAAAGGCAGGGGCATAGGGAGAATACCATGACGCATCGCACCGACATCCAATTTGTCCTGAATGGCAAGGATGTGTCCGTTCCAAACGTATCAGCAGACCAGACGCTTCTGGATTTCCTGCGGTTGGAGCGTCGGCTGACAGGCACAAAAGAAGGCTGCGCCGAGGGCGACTGTGGCGCGTGCACCGTTCTTGTTGGACGGCTTGGCGGTGAAGGTCTGGCCTATGTTCCCGTGAATGCCTGCATCCGGTTTCTTGCCTCGGTCGATGGCTGCCATGTCGTGACGGTTGAACACCTGTCCGGCCCGGACGGTCGTCTGCACCCGGTACAACAGGCGATGATTGATCACCACGGCAGCCAGTGCGGGTTCTGTACGCCGGGCTTCGTCATGGCGCTATATGCACTGTGGATGCAAACGCCCGAGCCGACCAAAGCGCAGGTTGAAACCGCGCTGCAGGGCAACCTGTGTCGCTGCACCGGGTATGAGCCAATCATCCGTGCCGCCGTTGCCGTCAGCCGCTATGGCACCCCGGCATCGGACCACCTGAATACCGAACGTGAAACCATGACCGCACGTCTAGCCGCGCTCAAGGACGATCGGCGCGTTGTATCCGGGCCGGAAGACAACCTGAGCATTATCCCCTCCAGCGTTGATGACCTTGCCGATTGCCTGCAGACCTATCACAAGGCCACGATCGTGGCCGGTGCCACGGATGTGGGTCTTTGGGTCACCAAATTCCTGCGTAACATCGGGCCTGCCATCTTCACCGGTCATCTCGAAGACCTGAAAACAGTCGAAAGACAGGGTTCCCTCCTCCTGATCGGTGCTGGCGCCAGCTACACCGATTGCCAGGAACTTCTGTCTGAACACCTGCCACACCTGTCCTCCTACTGGGATCGCATCGCAGGGTGGCAGGTGCGGAATATGGGAACCGTCGGCGGAAATATCGCCAATGGCTCGCCCATCGGGGATACGCCGCCGGTTCTTATCGCGCTTGGAGCGGAAATCACGCTGCGGCGCGGTTCTGAAAGCCGGACGCTGCCTCTCGCTGAATTCTTCATCGACTACGGAAAGCAAGACCGCCAACCCGATGAGTTCGTCGCAAGCATCCATGTGCCCCTGCCCGGACCCGATGATCTGAATGCAGCCTACAAGATTTCCAAACGTCGTGACGAGGACATCTCCTCGGTCGCTGCTGGCATTCACATGACGGTCACGGACGGCACCATCAGCAATGCGCGCATCGCATTCGGCGGTATGGCTGCCACGCCCAAGCGAGCCGCTGCTGCCGAAGCGGCGCTGAACGGTCAATCCTGGTCGCGGGAAAGCTTTGAGGCCGCCGCCGAGGCGCTGGCTGAAGATTTCAGCCCTCTCACCGATTGGCGCGCATCGTCTGACTACAGAATGCTATCCGCCCAAAACCTGCTGCGTCGCTTCTACCTTGAAAACGACGCCCAAACCGACGCCCCCGTTCAACTGGCTTGCGCCTGATAAGGAGACAAAAAATGAAAGATAACGTTTCCATCACCGGGGCGGCCCACACCAATGTCAAACATGACAGCGCGATCAAGCATGTCACCGGACGGGCCGATTACACCGACGATATTGCCCAGCCCGAAGGCACGCTGCACGCGTATCTCGGCGTCTCGGACGTAGCGCACGCCAAGCTATTGGGCATCGACTTCACCGACGTTCTGGCCACGCCCGGCGTTGTCGGAGTGTTGACCGCGGATGATGTGCCGGGGGCCAATGATATCAGCCCGACCCATCTGAACGATGAACCGGTTTTCCCGACCGATGCCATTCAGTTTCATGGGCAGCCTTTGTTTGCCGTTGTTGCCGAAACCCGCGACATCGCGCGCCGGGCCGCAGAACTGGCAAAAATCAACTACGAAACTCTGCCCCATGCGCTGGACCCGATTGCCGCGCAGGAGGCCGGTTACCCGCATGTCACGGCACCACTCAAGCTGGAGCGCGGAGATGTCGCCCCGGCGCAGGCTACCGCCCCCAACCGGATCAAGGGCCGCATGAGCGTTGGCGGCCAGGATCACATGTACCTCGAGGGTCACATCGCCTTTGCCATTCCGGGCGAAGACGACGATGTGGTCGTGCATTGCTCAACCCAACACCCGTCCGAGGCGCAGCATATGGTGGCGCATGTCCTGGGCGTGCCGTCCAACGCCGTTGTGGTCAACGTGCGCCGTATGGGCGGTGGCTTTGGCGGCAAGGAAAGCCAGATGAACCTGTTCTGCGCGGTTGCTGCCATGGCTGCCAAAAAGTGGAACCGCGCCGTGAAAATCCGCCCCGACCGGGATCAGGACATGACGGCGACCGGCAAACGCCATGACTTTGTGATCGATTATGACGTCGCCTTTGACAATGATGGCCGCATTCAGGCTGTCGAAGGCAGCTTTGCCGCGCGCTGCGGGTTTTCAGCAGACCTTTCGGGGCCCGTGACCGACCGGGCGCTATTTCACGCGGACAACGCCTATTTCTATCCGAACGTGCGCCTGAACAGCCATCCGATGAAAACCAACACGGTTTCGAATACCGCATTCCGTGGGTTTGGCGGCCCCCAAGGCGTGATCGCTGCCGAGCGGATGATCGAAGAGATTGCCTATGCCACCGGGCAAGACCCGCTGGATGTGCGCAAGGTTAATTTCTACGGCACCACGGACCGCAACATCACCCCCTACCACCAAGAGGTCGAAGACAGCATTCTCGACCGGTTAATCGGAGAGCTGGAAGAGACATCGGATTATCGCAAGCGCCGTCAGGAGATCATCGAATTCAACAAGACGTCGCCGATCCTGAAAAAAGGCATCGCGCTGACACCAGTCAAATTCGGCATTTCCTTTACAGCGACTTGGTACAATCAGGCTGGCGCACTGGTGCATGTCTACAATGACGGTTCGATCCACCTAAACCACGGTGGCACCGAAATGGGGCAAGGCCTGAACACCAAGGTCGCGCAGGTCGTGGCCGAAGCCTTTCAGGTCGATTTCAGCCGGATCAAGATCACCAAAACGACCACCGAGAAGGTTCCCAACACCTCAGCCACGGCTGCCTCGAGCGGGACTGATCTGAACGGCATGGCTGCGTTGAACGCGGTCGAGCAGATCAAAGCGCGCCTGGTGAAATTCGCCGCTGAGAACTGGGATGTTACACCCGAGAACGTGGCCTTCCACGCCAATCAAGTGCATATCGGCGACGAAGTTCTGCCTTTCGACACGTTCATCAAACAGGCCTATCTAGCACGTGTGCAACTTTCGGCGGCCGGGTTCTACAAGACGCCGAAAATCCACTGGGATCGGGCCAAAGGACAAGGCCGCCCGTTCTACTATTACTCCTATGGCGCGTCCTGTTCGGAAGTGACAATTGACACCCTGACTGGTGAGTACCGGGTAGAGCGTACTGATCTTTTGCACGACGTTGGACGCTCGTTGAACCCTGTGCTGGACAAGGGCCAGGTCGAAGGCGCGTTTATTCAGGGCATGGGGTGGCTGACCACCGAAGAGCTTTGGTGGGACGACGCGGGCCGTCTGCGCACCCATGCGCCGTCTACCTACAAAATTCCGCTCGCGTCCGACCGTCCGCGCATCTTCAATGTGAACCTCGCCGACTGGTCGGAAAACCGCGAGCTGACCATCAAACGCTCCAAAGCTGTCGGAGAACCGCCGTTCATGCTGGGCATTTCGGTGTTCGAGGCGCTGTCGATGGCCGTGGCCTCTGTCGCTGATTACCGCGAATGCCCGCGCCTTGACGCGCCAGCCACCCCCGAACGTGTGCTAATGGCAGTTGCGCGGCTGCAAGCGGGGCCCTGAGCCATGACTGCCCCCGGTTCCCTTAGCGAATTCCTGTCCACGCAGCACAGCGTGATCCGCGTAGCGCTGACACGCGTGCGCGGGTCGTCGCCGCGCAACGAAGGGACCGAGATGTTCGTGGCACCCGGGGCACTGTGGGGAACCATCGGTGGTGGCCAATTGGAGTTCATGGCCATCAACGCCGCCCGCGACATGCTGCGCGACGGGGTGTTGCATCAGGATCTGGATGTGCCGCTTGGCCCGGAAATCGGCCAGTGCTGCGGTGGGCGGGTCGAGATGAAACTGACCCGCATGCGTGCGTCCGACAAATGGGCCGCCGCAGAACGCGCGACCCAGCGCGACGAGGCTTTGCCACACGTCTATGTCATGGGCGCAGGTCACGTGGGGCGCGCTTTGGCCAATCAGTTTCAGCATCTGCCGGTGCGCTGCATCCTCGTCGACACCCGACCCGAAGAGGTCGAGCTTTGCACAGCCAATGTCGAAACCCGCGTCAGCGCGATCCCCGAGACGGATATCTGGGGTGCGCCTGCGGGCAGCGCCTTTATCGTTCTGACTCACGATCATGGATTGGATTTCCTGCTGACATCCGCCGCACTGGAACGTCAGGACGCCGCTTATGTGGGGATGATCGGGTCCGCCACCAAGCGGGTAAAGCTCAGGAACTGGGCGCACAAACACTGTGACGGACAGTCTATCGAACACTTGAAATGCCCTATCGGGGCAAGCGGTAGCCGCGACAAGCGGCCCAGCGTCATCGCCACCTTCGTGGTGGCCGAGGTGATGGCTGAATTGACCTCTGAAACTGCCGCGACCGCCCCGACCGGGGCAAACCAGGCGCCCCTGCGGGGCCACCATCACGACCGGAAAGGGAGATCGGCCTGACATCTGTCGGGCCATTCCGGTCACATCAGAGGAGGAGACCGTCATGGACGGGAGGACCTACGAATACAAGCTGTTTACCCGCAGCGACTTCAGCGCTTTCTGGGCGCTGTTTACTGACAACCTCGTGAATCTGCTTATCCTTTCCGGGGTCTGCCAGTTCGTGTTTCAGATGCCCGCCGAAATCGTGTTTGGCCGCATTGTTCCCGGTGCCGCCGTCGCGATTTTGGCCGGTGTTGCCGTTTATACGTACCTCGCCAAATGGGCCGCAAACAAACGGGGTGAAGACGTCACCGCCTTGCCCTACGGCATCTCGACGCCGGTTATGTTCGTCTACTTGTTCGGTGTGATCGGACCCATCTACTGGGCAACCAATGATCCCATGCTGGCATGGCAAGTGGGCATCGGCGCCGGGTTCATGGGCGGCATCGTTGCGGCCTTGGGTGCCATTGTCGGGCCTTATCTGAAGCGGATCACGCCGCGCGCCGGGATGCTGGGCACGCTGTGCGGTATTGCGCTGGTCTTTATCGGTTCCGTTCCGTTGGCCGAGGTGTTCGAAAACCCCATCATCGGCTTCACGTCGCTGCTGTTTATCCTATGGGGTCTGATCGGGCGTTTTCGCCTGCCGGGCAATGTTCCGGCCGGTCTGGTGGCGATTGCTGCCGGTACGGTGATTGCTATCATCCTTGGTGAATCCAAAATCGACGTCAGCGGCATCGGCTTTTACCCGCCGGTCCCCTATTTCGGTGACCTCATCGCCGGTGTGCAATACCTGTTTGCCAACCCCGAGCTGTTCCTGGTGCTGATCCCGGTACAGATCTACAACTTCATCGAAACCATGAACAACGTGGAATCGGCCGAGGCTGCAGGCGACCACTACCCGGTTGGACTGTGCCAAGTAACGGACGGCGCAGGCACAATGTTGGGTGCGCTTTTTGGTTCGCCCTTCCCGACAACCGTTTACATCGGGCACCCTGCCTACAAGCGGCTTGATGCACATGCCGGTTACATCGTTGGTGTGGCTGTTGTGATCGCTGCCGCCGCTTTCCTGGGCTTCTTGTCCTTCCTTGCGGGCCTGATCCCGATTGCCGCCGCGGCTCCGGTCCTGGTCTTTGTTTCGGTCAGCCTGATCACCAACACGGCCTGGGCTGTAAAGCCGATGCACATGGCTGCCGTGTCCTTTGCGATCCTGCCTCACATCTCGGCCTTCCTGATGGTCAAGTGGGGGTCTCTGATGAACGCTCTGCGCAGCACCGGTGTCGAGGGACTGCCCTCGCTGGGTGACGAAGGCCTGACCGCAGCACTACTGATGGAAGGGGCCCATTACGAAGGACACCTTGCCCTGAGCCAAGGTGCGATCATCACGGGTCTGGTCTGGGGTGCCATTGTGGCCGACGTAATCGACGGTCGGTTCCGGATGGCGGGCGCGTTTGCTGTCGCTGGTGGGCTGATGTCCTCTGTCGGGATCATCCATTCCTACACGTTGCAGGTGCCTCAGTTCGACGGGATCACCATTGGTTACTTGATCATCGGCGCGTTCCTTTACGTCTATCCGATGTTCGCACCCAAAGAGGATCTTGAGCATCGTGTGATCGTACCGGATGAGCCTGATCTGATCGACGACGACTCACCTGCACAACAGGCCTAATCCATAGCGGGGCAGTCACAGGGCTGCCCCCTACTCTTTCCCTATCCTACAAACGAGACCTTTCATGACACAGAGATTGCTTCGCGGTCGTCTGCTGACCTTTCATCGCGAACCCCTAAGCGGCGAAGATTCCGGCGCGTATACCTATCTTGAGGACGGCGCCCTGCTGATCCAGGACGGAATCATTCAGGATACCGGACCCTTCGCCGAGATCAGCGAGAAAGCCGGGGATGTGCCTGTGACAGACCATCGCCCACACCTTATGATGGCCGGGTTTATCGACACGCATATTCACTTCCCCCAAGTGCAGGTGATCGCCTCATGGGGCGCACAGCTTTTGGACTGGCTCAACAATTACACCTTCCCGGAAGAAACCCGTTTTGCCTCGGATGCACACAGCGCGAACATGGCCCGGGCATTCTACGATCAGCTCGTCACGCATGGCACCACGACCGCGGTGGCCTATTGCTCGGTCCACAAAACCTCGGCGGATGCGTTTTTTACTGAAGCGACCAGACGAAACATGCGCATGCTTGGCGGTAAGGTCCTGATGGACCGCAATGCGCCAGAAGGTCTGCAGGACACGCCGCAAACCGGGTACGATGACACCAAGGCGCTGATTGCGGACTGGCATGGCAAGGGCCGCAACGGCTATGTCATCACACCTCGGTTCGCGATCACATCGACGCCGGAACAGATGGCCATGGCGCAGTCCTTGGCGCAGGAGCATCCGGATTGTCACATCCAGACGCATCTGTCGGAAAACAAAGATGAGATTGCCTTTACCAAGCAGCTTTATCCGCAGGCGCGCGATTATCTGGATGTCTACCAATCCTTTGGTCTGCTGGGGCAAAAGACTCTGTTGGGGCACTCGATCCATCTGGAGGCACGCGAGATCGACGCGCTTGCAGAAACCGGTGCACATCCCGTGTTTTGCCCGACCTCGAACCTGTTCCTGGGCAGCGGCCTCTTTGATCATGGCGGGCTGAGCGCGCGCGGTATCTCGAACGGGATCGCAACGGATGTCGGTGCTGGCACCAGCTACTCGATGCTGCAAACCTTGAACGAAGGGTACAAGATTCTGCAATTGCAAGGGCTGGCTCTGCATCCCCTGCAGGCCTTCCACTGGGCTACGCGCGGTAATGCCTGCGTTCTGGGTCTGGAAGACAAAATCGGAAACCTCGACCCCGGAACCGAGGCGGATGTCGTTGTTCTGAACGCCCGCAGCACCCCCGCCATGGCCCTGCGTATGGATCGCGTTGGCAGTCTTGCAGAAGAATTGTTCGTCCTGCAGATGATGGGAGACGATCGCGCTGTTGAAGAGGTCTATGTATCAGGTACGCCCAGCAAGTCTGTGACCGGCCAAACCTCCGAAACCAACTTTGTGTTCGATCCCGCGTAAATGATAACTGACCTGTGTTTGGCCGTTCCGTGACCGGTTAACGGCCAAGCATTTCACCGAACTGCCGGTGCAGCCCGGTGCGGCCCGGCGCAACTAACGATCCTTTCCGCTTTCCATCATTACTAACCGAGATCGGGTTTTCACCGCTCTCAGTTCGAAAAATAAATTGTCATGGTTGACAAAGTATATTTCTCGATTATTTGTCATTCGTGACAATAAACGAGATCCTGATGCCCAGACCTTCTCTAAAAGACCAAAGATCGCACGAAATACTCGACGCCTATCTAACCTGCGTGGCGCGGTTCGGGCTGGAAGGCGCGACCCAGGCGCGGATCGCCGATGAAGCCGGCGTCAAGCGACCGCTCTTACGCCATTACCTTGGAAACAAGGACGAAATGATAACCGCGCTGGCCGAATACGTGATTGCCGGATTTACCGCGTCATTGGACGGTTTGCGTCAGGCTTTGCCAGACACGGCGACACCTTCGGACCTGGTGGACACCTTGTTTTCCGAAGATAGCGGAACCGATCCACGGCTGATGCTGGCCTATCAGGCACTGGTCACCACAGTGCCCGATCGCCCCGATCTGCGCCAAGGTCTGATGGACAGCCTCACAGATTTCTTCGACGTGGTCGAAGCAATCCTGCGGCGCGCGGCACCAATGGCACCAGACGCAAGCATACGCGCAGCAACACAGGGCATTTCGGCAATCTTTGTCAGTATGGACGCCCTGTCCCCGCTGGACCCGCCCGAAGCATGGCGCGCCGAATTGAAACTGGCCGCCTCTCTACTGGCATCGACACTGGAGGCTAAAGTATGACCCCGACGCGAACGGTGAACTACATTGCCCTGCCCATCCTGCTGGTGGCCACTGTGCTTGGTCTCTACTGGGTTTGGGGGCTGCTCTTTGTCTGGTGGATCGTCCCAACCATCATGAACGGACAAGCCTTTCTGGTGTTCGAAATTAACCGCGACGATGACCCGGTTCTGTACTGGGCCATCGTCTGCCTCTGGGCTGTGCTGGGTCTGATGATGATCGCCGCCAGCCTGTTTCCCCAATATGCCCATCTTCTTGCCTGAGGTACTCTGATGACCAAAATGTATCACCATCTACCGGTTGAAGCTTACACCTCGCAGGACTGGTTCGACCGCGAACAGCGCCAGATCTTCTCGCGCACTTGGCGTTTTGCCGGGCTGGTCGAAGATATCGAAGGACCGGGCCATTACCTGTCGGTTCAGGCCGGGCTGAACAATCTGTTCATCGTCATGGGGCGCGATCACCGGCTGCGCGCCTTTCACAACATCTGCCGGCATCGGGGTACCCAGTTGATCCGCGCGGTCGGCAAGACACAAAAAGCGCTGACCTGCCCTTATCACGACTGGACCTATGATCTTGAGGGCAACTTGATCTCGGTCCCGGATGAGGCCTCTGAATTTCCCGGCGGCGTCGACAAATCCTGCCTTGGCCTCAAACCGGCCAGCGTGGATGTCTGGCGCGGGATGCTGTTCGTGCATCCGGACCCTGACGCCCCCACCCTTGCCGAATGGTTCGGAGAGGTCGATCCCCTGTTGGGCCCGCACAAGCCCGAGGAACTGGTCGAGTATACCGACGGGCGCAACAGCTATGAAATCAAGGCCAATTGGAAGATCGTTGTCGAGAATTACATCGACGTCTACCACTTGAGCCATCTGCATTCGAATACGCTGCATATGTATGACCATGCCAAGGCGGAATACGGATGGAAGGGGCCGCATTACCACTTTTGGGAACCCCCGTCCGAGGCCTACGCGAAGGACCACGAAGCCAAACTTCCGATGCCGCGTGTGATCGCTGAACTTCATACCGGTGCGTGGGTTCCTATGCTGTTTCCCGGCATTGGTATCGGGGCCAGCGAAGAAAGCTGGAATCTGTTCATCATCACACCGTTGGCCCCCGATCTGACACGGATCGAGAACCGCACAAAGGTTGCCAACGCTTCGAACTGGGAGTTCCAGAAGCAACAGTGGAAAAGCGCGGGCTTTTGGAGGGATTTTGGCGGCCCAAAATATCAAGGCGACGATGCAGCAGGCGCAGATGATCCGATGGCATCGGGCGATTTCACGACCGAAGATATCTATGCCTGCGAACAGCAACAGAAATCGCTGAAAAGTCCGTATCTGGAAATCGGCCCCGCTGGGATTGGCGAAAGCCCGATCACGCAGCACCAGAAAGTGGTGCTGGATTTCATGCAAGACAGCTGAATGCCCTGGAGATTGATCATGAAACCAATCCAAGCCACCCTGATCGGAGTTGCGCTTGCATCGGCTCTGGTGCTGACGGCGCAAGCTGACGCACCGGAAGACATTGCCGCGCGTATCCTACAAGCGCAGGATGAACAAAGCCTGCTTGCCACCTGGAGCGATTGGCACCCCGATGCCACGCATCAGATCATCCTCAAATACGGGATGGGGCAGCCGGACGACGTGTTCTCGTACCGTGTCGGGGATGACACCGACGCGGAAGACCCCGAGATCGCGAAGGCGTTGGAAGGTTACTCAGAAACAGCCCGATCAGCGCCCGTGATTTCATCGCACACCGAGGATGGCGTGTCGCACGTCACCGCCGTGACCGATGTCGATTATGATTGGCAGGGATACAGCGGCAGAATGCGTCAGACAGACAACTTTGTCTTTGCGCCTTATCTTGGCGGGACGGTGATCCAGTCCTTGACCACGACCTATGATTACCGATGACGGGACCTTGTTATGCAACGTGACTTTCATACCCTGACCGTGTCCGACACTCGCCGAGAGATCGGCGGCGCGGCCACCAGTGTAACTTTCGACGTCCCGCCCGATCTGACCGATCTGTTTCAATGGACGGCCGGGCAACATCTGACGCTCAGGTTTCAGATTGCCGGTGCGGAGCAAAGGCGCAGCTATACCATCTCCAACCCGCCGGGATCTGCGCTACGCATCACGGTCAAGCGCGTAAAGGATGGGATCGTTTCCAACCACATAGGCGACACCCTGTCGCCCGGTGACACGGTCGAAGTTATGCCCCCATTCGGGCATTTCACATTACAGACCGGGGCCCTGAAACGCCGCACCCACTATTTCTTTGGAGCCGGCAGCGGTATCACGCCGCTTTACGCGATGATCAATTCCGTTCTGACCGATGAACCCCATTCTTCGGCCCATCTGGTCTTTGGCAATGCCAATGCGAACAGCATCATTTTCCAGGATGAGCTTGAGCAGTTGCTGGAACAACATCCGAACCAGTTCACCCTACGCCATGTCCTGTCGCACCCCTCCATGCTCAGCTGGTTTTCACCGTGGCGCACAGGGCGGTTGGACGCAGATGTCATTCAGGCGGCAATCACTGAAACGCCTCCGGTGGCGCAAGACACTCACTATTGGATCTGCGGCCCCGGCAGTATGAATACGGATATCCGGGCGGCGCTGCGGAATCTGGATGTGCCAGACGATCGCATCCACATGGAAAGCTTCGGCGGAGACGCCCAAGACGACCTGAGCGAACCCGGCATGGCCGCAACCGCCCGGATCAGGCTTGACGGCAAGGTCTCGGAGGTGCCTGTTGCTGCTGGGCAAACCCTCCTTGACGCGGCGATTGCAGCCGGTCTGAACCCACCGTTCAGCTGCCAATCCGGTGTGTGTGGTGCCTGCGTTGCCCAGCTTGAGGACGGCGCCGTTCATATGCGCAATCGGATGGCTCTGGAGGATCGTGACGTCGAGAAGGGGTTGATCCTGTGTTGTCAAAGCGTCGCAACACAAAAGGAGCTGTCCCTGCGGTTCGAAGATTAGGTTATGTCAGGGCGTTTTGACATAACCCACCTTACTTGAACGTCAGATCAGGTGCGCCGCGCGTGACGTTTTGTGTGCGGCTTTTACCAGCTTGATCAACCCGCACGGCCAGCTTTTCGGCCGTCGGGAATCGTTCGAAATATGCAAAGTGGATGGCCTCAATCACGTCGATATTCTTGCACCTTATCAGGTATTCAGCTTGAAATTCGTTTGTGTCATCACCATCCGTCCGCGTGGTGTCTGTGTCTTGCCCCAAACCTATGGCCGAAAGTGTGACATTGGCCATCGCGGCAAAACACTCGGCCTCTTCGGGCACAACAAACAACTCCAGAGGTTTGGACAGGTCGGAAATGGCGACGGCAATAGAGTCCCGCCCTTCATCGTTTTGTGCAGGCTTCTCGGTGCCAAGAATGCCGGCGGCGGGGACTGCCAGTGACAAGGTGAACTCGGCCCCGGAAACCACAATGTCCAGATCACCCGCGGCATGATCCTGCGCGACAGCGGTATGAGCCTGCGACACAAAAACCGCAGAGATCAGGATCAGGGCGAAAGCTGCGCTTTTCATAAACAGGCACCACTAAACAAAGAATCACCCGGATTATTCTAATATGTTTCAAATCCCGTGCAATCTTGGCCCCACGCATCGCGCCCCACCAATATTGGGGAGTATCGGGGTGACCAATATTATCCGACTATAAAACTCAGGTTGACATAGGTGACTAATTCACTCAGTTAATACATCATACGCGCCACATAACCGGCGTATGAAAACCTTTTTCTGACTGGAAAGTGTCACCCCCATGACCCGATTTTTCACCGCCACCAGCATCCTTACAATTGGTGCTGCCTCCGCAGCTTTTGCAGCTGACGCACCCTCGAAAGCCGAAGTTCTGAATACCTACGCAAACATCGCCGAAGCCAAATATGACGATAGCTTGATCGCTGCCAAAGTGCTGCAAGAGGCCGTAAACGCGCTGATGGCCGACCCATCCGATGCCACCCTGAACGCGGCCCGCGCCGCCTGGGTCGCCGCCCGTGTGCCCTATCAACAGACCGAGGTTTACCGTTTTGGAAACGCTATCGTTGATGACTGGGAAGGCAAAGTGAACGCCTGGCCGCTGGACGAAGGCCTGATTGATTATGTCGATGCCTCCTATAGCGGACCCACTGATGAAAACGAGTTTGCCGCGCTGAATGTGATCGCCAATCCAAGCTTTGAGTTGTCGGGCGAGGCCATCGACGCCAGCGAAATCACCCCCAATCTGCTGGGCGAAACCCTGCACGAGGCTGACGGGATCGAGGCAAACGTCGCCACCGGTTACCACGCCATCGAATTCCTGCTTTGGGGTCAGGACCTGAACGGTCACGGCGCGGGCGCGGGCAATCGCCCGTATACCGATTATGTTCAAGGTAACGCCTGCACCGGCGGCAACTGTGATCGCCGCGCCCAGTATCTGAGCGCCGCGACCGCCCTGCTGGTCAGCGACCTGGAATGGATGGCCGCACAATGGGCCGAAGGTGGTGAGGCGCGCGCTGCACTGAACGCGAATGAAACCGCTGGCGTCAGCGCGATCCTAACCGGCATGGGCTCGCTGTCCTATGGCGAGCAAGCAGGTGAACGTATGCGCCTTGGCTTGATGCTGAACGACCCCGAGGAAGAGCATGATTGCTTCTCGGACAACACCCACAACAGCCACTATTACGACGGCTTGGGCATTCAGAACGTGTATCTGGGCAGCTATACCCGCATCGACGGCACCCCGGTTTCGGGCGCTTCGCTGTCGGACTTGGTGATCTCGTCCGATCCGTCGCTGGACGCCGAGATGAAGGTCAAGCTGGCCAATACCATGCAGGCCCTGGGCCGTCTGAAGTCGACCGCCGAGGCCGGTTTCGCCTATGACCAGATGCTGGAACGCGGCAATGAGGGCGGCGAGCAACTGATCATGGGCGGCGTCAACGGTCTGGTCGATCAGACCAAAACGATCGAGCGTATCGTGACCGCTCTGGAACTGGATCAGATCGAGTTCGAAGGCTCCGACAGCCTAGATAACCCTGACGCGGTTTTCCACTAAGCAAACCCCGGATCTGGGGCGTGCGCAAATTCACGCCCCCGGCTTTCCTGTCACGCAAAATTGTGACTTGCAGCTGGACCCGAAACAAATAACTTACTAATTAAGTAAGAAATCTATCGAGCACAGATTCGCTATGATCGTATGTCACTGCACAAATATAACTGACCATGATATCCGCGCCGCGATCGATTGGATGCGGACAGCAGATGCACACACGATCATCACCCCCGGCAAGGTCTACCACGCCCTTGGAAAATCGGCGGATTGTGGCGGCTGCATGCCGCTTTTTCTGGACACAATGCGATCGAACGATAATCTGGAAGTCCCCATGCAGCTCCGTGCCCTACGCACCAGAGCAACTCAGGAGAAAGCAGATGAAGGGCAACCCCAAGGTAATAGAATACCTCAACAAATCTCTGCGGCATGAGCTGACAGCCGTCAGCCAATACTGGCTCCATTACCGACTGCAGGAAGATTGGGGCCTTGGCCACATGGCCAAGAAAAGCCGTGAAGAATCCATCGAAGAGATGGGGCATGCCGACAAGCTGATCGAACGGATCATCTTTCTGGAAGGCCATCCCAACCTGCAGAAACTGGACCCGCTGAGAATTGGTCAGAACCCCAAGGAAACACTGGAATGCGACCTGGCAGCCGAGCAGGACGCGCGCGCGTTGTACGTAGAAGCGCGGGATTACTGTAGAGAAGCACAAGACTATGCCTCTATGTCGCTGTTCGAAGAATTGATCCGCGATGAAGAAAGTCATATCGACTTTTTGGAAACGCAGCTCGACCTGTACGAAAGGATTGGCGACGCCAATTATGCGCAACTCAACGCATCGAAAATGGACGAGGGCGAGTAGCCTTTTCATCCTGTCGGTGGTCGCCCTTGCGGCCACCCAAACCCCAGCCGCCGAGCTGCGGGACTATCACCTGAATTTCGAAACTAGAACCGAGGATGAGCGTGCGCGCATCGCCCGTGTCACCGCTGCGCCCACCGATTTCAGCACGCCCCAAAGGTTCGAGGACTTGCCCGCCGGTGCCGCCACCGTTCGCGCCCGCGCCGACGCTGATGCATTTTCGCAGCCCTCGGGCAACCTGAGCTTTGAGCAAGAGCTGGACTTTAAGGTTGGAAACGGACTGTTCAAGAAAATCTGGGTGTCTTCTCCGGCCTCAACTCTGGCCTCGGATGGGCTGGGACCGCTGTACAACGCCCGCTCGTGCCAGCGCTGCCATATCAAGGACGGGCGCGGGCACACGCCCAACGGTCCGGATGACAATGCAATTTCGATGTTCCTGCGGGTCTCGATCCCCGGTGGCGGTGGGTATGACGAGATCGAGGATTACATCGCCACCCAGCCCGAACCAAATTACGGGGGCCAGATGCAGGATTTGGCACTGCCCGGTCATCCGGCTGAATATCGTCTGGATATCACTTACAAAGACGTCCCGGTCACTTTGTCAGATGGCGAAACCGTCACTTTACGCAAACCGACCTACGCGGCGGCTGACCTTGGATACGGGCCGCTGCATCCAGAGGCGATGCTCAGTCCACGTGTGGCGCCGCAAATGATCGGCCTTGGATTGCTCGAAGCGATCCCGGTCGCGGATCTGCTGGCCAACGCTGATCCCGACGATGCCGATGGGGATGGGATTTCCGGGCGTCCCAATATCGTCTGGGCGATGGAATATGGCGCCCCGATGATGGGTCGGTTCGGGCACAAGGCCGGGATGCCCACGATCATGGAACAATCGGCGGCGGCCTTTGCCGGTGATATCGGCATATCAAGCCCACTTTACCCCGCCAGCCAAGGCGATTGCACCGATGCTCAGATTGGTTGTGCGACCGCCCCGCACGGGGACGGTGACGTGCGCGAGTTCGAGATCGACCAGATCGGAATGGACCTTGTTGCCTTTTACAGCCGCAACCTGGGCGTTCCCGCCCGGCGGGACATGGACGACCCTCAGGTGCTGCACGGTAAGCAGGTGTTTTACGACACTGGCTGCGCGTCCTGCCACACGCCTGCCTTTGTCACCCATCGCATGTCAGACCGGCCCGAACAGAGTTTTCAGCTGATCTGGCCTTACTCCGACCTGTTGCTGCACGATATGGGCGAAGAGCTGGCTGATAACCGCCCCGAGGGTCGCGCCACAGGGCGCGAATGGCGCACGCCACCGCTTTGGGGCGTTGGGCTGACTGAACAGGTTTCGGGCCACACCCAGTTCCTGCATGATGGTCGCGCGCAATCCTTGCTGGAAGCCATCCTCTGGCATGGGGGTGAGGCACAGGCAGCCCGCGATACGGTCGTGGCCATGCCCAAACCCGACCGCGATGCCCTGATCCATTTTCTGGAAAGCCTCTGACACATGCGTATCCTTGTTGCTGCTGTCGCATTGACGCTGCCCCTAACTGCGCTGGCGCAGGACCGTGAGCCGATCTTGTCGGATGCGGTCGAAGGGCACATCCTTCCCGGCTTTGCCGCACTGGCTGAAACGACCGGGGTGTTGGCCCAAACAGCACAAACCGATTGCACCCAAACCTCGCCCGAATTGCGGGGCGCCTATCACGCGGCCTTTGACGACTGGATTTCGGTCAGCCATCTGCGCTTTGGCCCGTCCGAGGTGAACGACCGCGCCTTTGCGCTGGCCTTCTGGCCCGACACCAAAGGGTTCACCCCCAAAGCACTGTCCAGCCTGATCGCGACCGAGGATGCGGCTGTGGAAAACCCCGAAGGTTTTGCCGAGACATCCGTCGCCGGGCGTGGCTTTTTTGCGTTAGAGCAGATGCTTTATGAGCCCAATTTTGCTGATCAGGGCAGCGCCACATATCGCTGCGCGTTGATATGGGCCATCACCACCGATATCGTCAGCAATGCCCGCGCGATAAACGCAGATTGGGGCGGCTATGCAACCGCCCTAACCCAACCGGGCGACGACAGCCCCTATCGGTCCGACGATGAGGCCATGCAAGAGCTTTACAAGGCGTTGGTGACCGGACTTGAATTCACTGGCGACACCCGCCTTGGTCGTCCGATGGGCACCTTCGACCGCCCGCGCCCCAACCGGGCCGAGGCACGCCGTTCGGAACGCGCGCTTCGTCATGTGGAACTGTCCCTGATCGCCCTGCGCGATCTGGCTGCGCACCTGTCAACGGACCACCCCAAGATTGCCGCCGATCTGGACAGCGCCTTTGACAAGGCCATCATCCGCGCGCAATCGCTGGACGACCCGGTGCTGGCCGGGGTCGCCACTCCGCAGGGCCGCCTTAGGGTCGAGGCGTTGCAGCAAGCCATCAACGATATCCGTGCGATTGCCTCGGCCGAGCTGGGTCCGACGCTAGGCATCAGCGCCGGGTTCAATTCACTGGACGGGGACTGACCTGTTGCCCAGCCGTCGTCATTTTCTGGCCGGTCTGGCCGCGACCAGCCTTTCGCCGTTACAAGGCTGGGCCGCAATTGGTTCGCCCGACTATCTCGCCGCTGCCCTGTTCCCGGATGGCAGCTATCGACTAGCCGGGCTGGATACGGGTGGAAACATCCTGTTTTCCATACCTCTACCTGCGCGCGGCCACGCGGCAGCAGCCCATCCGCACCGCGCACAGGCCGTGGCTTTTGCCCGTCGTCCCGGCACCTTTGCGGTGGTCATCGATTGCGCCACAGGCACCGAAGTCACCCGACTTAACGCCCCACACGGTCGCCATTTCTATGGCCATGGCGTCTTTTCCCCCGACGGCACTCGTCTGTTCACAACTGAAAACGACTACGATTCCGGAGACGGCATGATTGGCGTCTGGAACACAGACAGCTACACCCGCATAGGCGAGTTCACTTCGGGCGGGATCGGTCCGCATGACATGCGATTGATGCCCGATGGTCAGACGCTGGTCATCGCCAATGGCGGCATCGAAACCCACCCCGAGACAGGGCGCACCAAGCTGAACCTGCCAACCATGCAGCCGCAGCTGACCTATCTGGATTTGTCCGGCACGGTTTTGGAACAGATGGAACTGCCACGCGCGCTGCATAAGAATTCGATCCGCCATTTGGCTGTACGGCACGACGGTTTGGTGGCATTTGCGATGCAGTGGCAGGGGGACAAGGTGCATCACCCCCCTCTGCTGGGCCTACATCGTCGGGGCGAAGCACCGCGTTTGCTTTCAGCGCCTGATGCCGCGCAAAGCACGTTGCAAGGCTACGCGGGCAGTGTCGCCTTTGCCGGGGATGAAACCACGGTTGCCATCACCTGCCCACGCGGCAACGCCTTGCACCGGTTCGACGTCGCGAATGGCCAACTGAACGGGGATTTCCCGTTGGAAGACGTCTGTGGCCTTGGCTCCGGCCCCAAAGGGTTCGTTTTCACCACCGGCACCGGGATAGTCGGAGAACTGACATCCACCCCCCGCATTTCAGCCCGGCCGGACTGTCATTGGGACAATCACCTGATCCCAATTCGCAAGCCTGCATAAACTCGGCAAATCCCCCCACATAGATTACACTTGGAAGAATCAAAATGCTGCCGTATTGGCGGGCGCTAAACCGGCACTTTAACCGCAAGGACTGACCTGATTGAAACAGACGCCCGACGCACCGCATTCCATCTACGGGGTAGAGAAATGGGGCAAAGGCCTCATTGAGGTGACGGAACAGGGCGAGATCGGTCTGCGCAATCCCCTGATGCCCGAGGCGGCGGCAATCAGCCTGCCAGGTATCCTGCATGATCTGGACGAACGCGGTATTAAGGCACCGATGTTGCTGCGCATCAGTTCGTATCTGGAAAACGAGATCGCGCATATCAACGAAAGTTTTCGCGATGCGATTGCACGTGTCGGCTACAAAGGCAGCTATCGCGGCGTATTCCCGATCAAAGTGAACCAGCAGGCCCAGGTGGTCGACCGGATCGTCGAGTTCGGTAAAAAGTATAACTATGGGCTCGAGGCTGGCTCCAAGCCCGAACTGGTTGTCGCACTGGCGCACCGTCTGGCCCGCGAGGCGCTGATTGTCTGCAATGGCGTCAAGGATGCCGAGTTCATCCAACTGGCCATTCTCAGTCGTAAGATCGGCTTCAACACGGTCATCGTTCTGGAAAGCCCGAAGGAGGCGGACACGGTGATCGAGGTCTATAACGAACTGGGCATCGAACCCCTGATTGGTGTGCGGGTCAAACTGACCAATCAGATCAGCGGCAAGTGGGAAGAAAGCTCGGGCGACCGGTCTGCTTTTGGCATGAACACTGACCAACTGGTCGCCACGGTGGACAAGCTGAAAGCGGCAGGTTTGCTGCATTGTTTGAAGCTGCAACATTCACACCTGGGCTCTCAGGTGCAGGACGTCAACGACGTGCGCCGCGCCGTTGGCGAGGCCTGCCGGTACTACACCGAACTGACGCGCGAGGGCGTGCCGTTGACCCATCTGGACCTCGGTGGCGGCATGGGCGTGGATTATACCGGTGAGAAAAAGGCTGCCGAGAACTCGATCAACTACACGGTCGAAGAATACTGCGCCAACGTGGTTGAAACCGTGGCCTACGCGATGGACGAGGCCGAGGTCGAACATCCAACGCTGGTGACCGAGAGCGGGCGCGCCGTGGTGGCGACGTCGTCGATGCTGGTGTTCAATGTGCTGGAAAGCACCTTGTATGACGCACCGAACGGCCCCGAGGTCGAAGCGGACGATCACCATCTGGTCTCAGACCTTGCCGCGATCAACGGGTACCTCAGTACCGAGCGTTTGCAAGAATGCTGGAACGACGCAAATTTTTACCGCAACGAGCTGCGCGCGTTGTTCCGCCGCGGCTATGTCGACCTGCGCCAGATGGCCCGCGCCGAACGCATCTATTTATCGCTGATGGCCCGCCTCAAGGCGCTGGCAGCAAGCGATGATTTGGAAACGGATGTGGACGACCAACTGGAAAAAGTGGCCGATATCTACCACTGCAACTTCTCGCTGTTCCAGTCGCTGCCCGATGTCTGGGCCATTGACCAGCTGCACCCGATCGTCCCGCTGCAGGGACTGAACCAGACACCCGATCGCCGCGCGGTCCTATCCGACATCACTTGCGACAGTGATGGCAAGATCGACCGGTTTATTCTGGCTGACGGCGTCTCACCCAGCTTGCCAGTGCATTCTCTGCCTGAAGATCAGGAATACCTGATGGGCGTCTTCTTTGTCGGGGCATATCAGGAAACACTGGGCGATCTGCACAACTTGTTCGGGGACACCAATGTCGTAACCATCGACCTGCGCGCTGACGGTGGCTTTGACCTGCTGCACGAACAAGAGGGCGACACCATCAGCCAGGTCCTGTCCTATGTCGAGTTCGACCCCAATGATTGCGTCGCCGCCTTCCGCAAAATGGTGGACGAGGCGATCTCGACCGGTACTCTGATGGCCAAGGACCGCAAAACCCTGATGAGCGCCTATCGCGACTCGATCAACGGCTACACCTATTACGAATAACCCCAGAGAGGAGATTACCCCCATGGGAACTTTGAGTGGCAAAACACTGGTTGTCGGCGCGGGCGGCGTATCCCACGCCGCCGTGCACAAGATGGCAATGAATTCGGACATCTTCACCGAAATCACTCTGGCCAGCCGGACCAAATCGAAATGCGACGCCATCGCCAAAGCGGTGAAAGACCGCGTGGGTGTTGATATCGCCACGGCCGAGTTGGATGCCTACAAAGTCGAAGACACCGTCAAGCTGATCAAGGAAACCGGGGCCGAACTACTCGTGAACCTCGCCCTGCCCTATCAGGATCTGGTGCTGATGGACGCCTGCCTTGAGGCCGGGATCCACTACCTCGACACAGCGAACTATGAGCCCGAGGATGAGGCCAAGTTCGAATACCACTGGCAATGGGCCTATCAGGAGCGGTTCAAAGAGGCTGGGCTGACCGCCATTCTTGGATCGGGCTTCGATCCGGGCGTGACCAGCGTCTTTGCCAAATGGCTTAAGAAACACAAGCTGGACACCATCCGCCAGATCGACGTTCTGGATGCCAATGGCGGCTCGAACGATCAGGAGTTCGCCACCAACTTCAACCCCGAGATCAACCTGCGTGAAGTGCTGGCCGAAGTGCGCCATTGGGAAAACGGCGAATGGCACCATAGCCCGGCGCTGACCAACAAAGTCGAATACGACTTTCCTGCCATCGGGCGGAAAAACATGTACCAGATGTACCATGAGGAACTGGAATCGCTCTCAACCCATTTCCCCGAGATCGAGCGCGCCCGATTCTGGATGACGTTTGGCGACGCCTATATCAAACACGCGACCGTACTGCAGAACGTCGGCATGACACGCATCGATCCGGTCATGCATGACGGCAAGGAAATCATCCCGATCCAATTCCTGAAAACTCTGCTGCCCGATCCCGGCGATCTGGGTGCCGAAACCAAAGGCAAGGCCTGCATCGGCGACATCGCTACCGGTCAGGCCAAGGACGGCTCGGGTGAGAAGACCTATTACATCTACAACATCTGCGATCACGAGGAATGCTATGCTGAGGTCGGCAGCCAGGCTGTCAGCTACACCACCGGCGTCCCTGCCATGATCGGCGCGGCGCAGGTGATCAAAGGCAACTGGTCCGAGCCCGGCGTGTGGAACATGGAACAGCTTGACCCCGACAACTTCATGGACATGCTGAATGAGCATGGCCTGCCTTGGCAAGTCCACGAACTCGACGGCCCGGTCGAGTTCTAAGTCCACTCATTTCATCTTTTGCCAAATACTCCGGGGGTCCGGGGGCGGAACCCCCGGCCTCTCCACCACAAGGAAACGCCGGACATGTCCGACATGATGACCACACAGGCTGGCGACGCCGGAGCCTTCCGCAATTTCGACCTGAACCGTGTGCCAACCCCCTGCTTTGTGGTCGATGAAAAAGCGGTCGAGCGAAACCTGACCATCCTCTCCGTTATCGGCACCCTGTCCGGCGCGCATGTCCTTTCGGCGCTCAAAGCGTTTTCCATGTTCTCGTTGGCCCCACTGGTGCGCCAGCACCTCGGTGGCACCTGCGCCAGCGGCATTTACGAGGCCCGGTTAGGCCGCGAAGAATATGGCGGCGAAGTCGCCACTTTCTGCGCCGGGTACAAAGATGCCGACATGGACGAAATCCTGTCGCTGTCCGACCACATCATCTTTAACAGCCCGGCACAAAAGGACCGGTTTTTGGCCAAAGCACAGGCCGCAAACGTGCAGGTTGGGTTGCGCATCAACCCCGAGCATTCCGAAGGCGAGATTGCCAAATACGACCCCTGCGCGCCCTGTTCACGTCTGGGTACCCCGATTAGCCAGTTGACCGCCGAGACCATGAACGGCATCGATGGCCTACATATGCACACACTCTGCGAACAGGGGTTCGATCCCTTGCAGCGGACATGGGCCGCCGTAGAACCAAAAATTGCGCCCTATATCAATCAACTCAAATGGCTGAACTTTGGTGGTGGCCACCACATAACGCGCGACGACTATGACCGTGAGGGACTGGTGGGCTTCATCAAGAGCATCCGCGAAACCTATGGCATCGACGTTTACCTTGAACCCGGCGAGGCTGTCGCTCTGGATGCAGGTATTCTGGTCGGCGAAATCCTCGACCTGCCCACCAACGGAATGAACCTTGCCATCACCGATATCTCGGCCACCTGTCACATGCCTGACGTGATCGAAGCCCCTTATCGCCCCGCGCTGATGGACGAGGCCGAGGCAGGTCACACCTACCGTCTGGGCGGCCCGTCCTGTTTGGCCGGTGACGTGATCGGAGACTACACATGGGACAAACCGCTGGAGATCGGCCAGCGTTTTGCCTTCCTTGATCAGGCGCATTACTCAATGGTGAAAACCAACACGTTCAATGGCGTACCCCTGCCCACCATCGCCCTGTGGAACAGCGAAACGGGCGAGTTGAAGATCATCAAACAGTTCGGCTATGACGACTTTAAGGACCGACTCTCATGAGCATTTTCCTCGACAGTGAACTGACCGCAACTGAGCGCACCGAAGATGCCCGGTTCCGCGTGATCCCGGTACCGCTGGAGCGCACGGTATCTTACGGTTCGGGAACGGCCAAAGGCCCCGAGGCCATCATTGAGGCCAGCAATGAGCTGGAACGTACCACCGGCCACGCCGAGCCCTGCGTCGAGGGGATTTTCACCGAAGAGCCCGTAGATTGCGATGCGTCCCTGTCCGAGATCATGGAGCGCCTTGCCCAGCGCACCGAGGCCGCCATCCGCGCGGGCAAGGTGCCGGTCACTTTGGGGGGCGAACATTCGCTGAGTTACGGCGCTGTGATGGGTGTGGCTCGCGCCTTGGGTCAACCCATAGGCATTGTCCAGATCGATGCCCATGCCGACCTGCGCAATGCCTATCAGGGGGAAAAACACTCCCACGCATCGGTCATGCATCTGCTCGCTGAAGAAGGTATCCGATTGGCCCAGTTTGGCGTGCGCGCCCTTTCGACCGAAGAAGTGCAAAGCCGCCTGAAAAATCACGTTTTCCACGTGGATGCTGAGGAATTGGTCACCGGTAATATCCACGCCGTCGACCTGCCCGAGGGTTTTCCTGAGCTGGTCTACGTCAGTTTTGACGTGGACGGGCTGGATCCCGCCATCATGCCCGCCACCGGGACACCGGTGCCCGGCGGGCTGGGCTACTATCAAGCGCTGCGGTTGGTCGAACATACCATGAAAGGCCGCAAATGCGTGGGCTTCGACGTGGTCGAACTGGCCCCCAATGGCAATGCCGCCTGGGACTTTACCGCAGCGCAGATCGTCTATCGCCTGATGGCTGCCTGTTAACCCTCGGCGGTCTCGTTCAACTCCATGTGCCCCTCACCCTTGTTCAGGACACGACGCAACATGGGTTCGAAGAACTCCAGCGGTTTGGTCGGGTAATCCGGGTCGAACGCCTTTTGGTCGTATTCATGGCAGAAATAGCGGCAGTCCTCCCAATAAGGGCTGTCGCGATACTTGTCGCGGGCGTTGCGGTCGCCTCCTAGATGATGGTTGTAATAATACCCCTGAAACACACAGTGATGTTTGAGAATCCAATAAGTTTTCTCACTGACATAGGGCTTCATCATCGCCGCTGACAGCTCACCATGGTTATAGGGTGACAGAATATCGCCGGTGTCGTGGATCAGTGCTGCGACCACGATTTCCTCGTCCGCGCCGTCTTCAAAAGCGCGCGTCGCGGCCTGCAGGCTGTGCTGATAGCGGTTCACGGGATAGGGCGTCCAGTCTTCGTCCAGCGACCGGATCGCGTCCAGAATCCGGTCAGGCAAAGCGGCATTGTATGCCTCTTCATACTCCATGACGGCGTCCCAGTCGGCCTTGGTGGCCTCTTCGAAACTGGTCCAGGTGGGTTTGTGGCTTTTGTCCAGCATGGCGCGGTCCTTTGGCTGATCTGTTGGAATTCAGAGTAACGCATCCCTCCTACTCAAAAAAATGAATTGATTTTATCAATCCGATGAAAAAATAGTATCGCCATGCAATTCAAAGCAATCGAGACCTTTCTATGCGTGGCCGAGACCGGGGGCTTCCATGCCGCCGCGCGTAAACTGAACGTGACACAAACCGCTGTCAGCGCCCGTATCCGGCTGATCGAAGAAGAAACCGGCAAGGCGTTGTTCACCCGCGGTGCAGGCGGCACCAGCCTGACTGAATTCGGGCAACAGTTCCGACCATATGCCGAACAGATGCTGTCGCTTTGGTCATTTGCATCGCGCGAGCTGCCAGCCCAAACGCAGAACCGGATCGCGCTGCGTCTTGGTGCGCAACTGAGCATCTGGGACCCGCTGCTTGTCGATCTGGCCGTTCAGTTCGAACAGCGCCTCGGGCAACTTTTGCTGACGTTGAACTATGACCACGATCTGAGCATGGTCGACGCGGTCGCCACCCATGTTCTGGACGCCGCATTGACCCACGAAACACCCAACGATCCGCGCGTGCAATCGCACGAGTTAAACCCCGAACGCCTGTTGCTTGTCAAAACTCCGGAAACGGACAATCCAGTTTTCGTCAATCTGGAACTGGGCGAGGTCTATCAGGACCACGTCCGTTCGGCTGCGCGGCAGGCCACGGGGCAAACGGTGTTTCTGGGCAATTGCCTGATGGCCCTGCGCTATGTCCTGCGGCGGGGCGGAACCGGGTATTTCCCGGAATACGTCATCCGAGATCATCTGTCCGCGGGTCAACTGACCCCTGTGGCCGGGGCCATTGACCTGCTGCTGCCGCTGCATCTGGTGACCCGCCGTGACAGCACAACCAGCGACGATGTCCTGACCTGCCTGACCGAGCTGCGCGCAGCCTAGGCCTGAGAGATCGCGCTCGAGGCATCTCTGTGGCGCCTGCGCAGCAACGGCCGCCCGGCAACCAGCAAAAACAGACAGGCGACCGCGATGCCGATGACCGCCGGCAGATACAACAGTATCCACAATTTCGGTTCTTCGATTACAACGGGTGAAACAAAGCCCCGCACGCCTTCCAGCACGACCAGAATCGAAAACGCCCCCAGGATCTGCGGCCACAGACCAAATCGCGAAAAGCTACCCAACATCAACGTGGCATACCCGGCCATTGCCACGGCGATACAAATGGCAACCCACGAAAACCGCTGATGCAATTCGTCAACCAATTCCCCGACGGGAAAGCCTTCGGCCGTACTGATGGCAGCGCGGTCTCGCAAAAGTTCAATGGTGGGGATGGCTTCGAGACTGCGCTCGGCCATGACATTCGAATTCGTCAGTGCGGAAATGTCATATGAGGCGTCCTCGAACAGCGTCGAGGACAAGGTTCTGCCCTCCTGATCCAAACGCAACGCGATCCCGTCCAACATCACCAAGTGGATCCCAGATTCATTGTTGACCAAATAGGCCGTTTTTGAGGAATAGCTGACCGGGTTCAGCGCATCTCGCCGATCTGATACGAAGACCTCAGACAGCGTGCCGTCCAGGTCAATCTTGCCGATATAGACAGTAACGCCAAAGGCGGGATGCAGGAATTCGCCCTCGTTCAGCAATTGCGCGGTGACGTCCCCTGCTACTTCGGCCTGGCGCTGTTCAAGCTGTTCGACCGATGCGGGGCGCAAAAAGACGCTGATGACTGCCATCATCAGCCCGGTCACCAACCCAAACAGGAATACCGCACGGGCCAGCCGCCATGGGCTGGAACCGGTGGCCAGCATCACCGTCATCTCGCTTTCGCGGCTCAGCCGGTTGGTGGCATAAACAGCGGCGGCAAACACCGCCATCGGCATCACCGTGCGGATCAGCGTTGGCAATGTCAGCGCCGAGAATTCCAGAAACACCATGGCCGATTGGCCACCGCTGATGACTCGGTCAAACAGGCTAACCGATCGGGTGATCCAGAACACACCGACCAGAACCAAGGTGAAAAAGCCGAACAGAATCAGCAATTGCCGCAGGAAATATCCATCAAAGCGCGACATGGGTCCTCTTACGTGTGTTCGTGGTGGTCGGACATTATGTCATTCCGTCGCTGTAGGAAACCGGGATTGGCCAATTGTCACCACCACGAAAAGCGCGGCAATGGCCTGGCTTGCTGAACCCAAGACTGTGGCGTGGCCGATTCAAGCGGACTATGCCTCTGTAAACTATTATATTCGGATCAAGGTGTGTCCTCCTTACCCGCCCATCCCGCTGTATCTCGGCGTTGTGTATCTACCTCTTCGAATTCCTGCTAAACGAAAACAAAACAAAAAAACATCCTTGAGCAGACGAGCAGATGAGAGGTCTAACCGCAGCGTTGGCAGTGCTCTTGACTATGAGCACGCCATTGGCATCGAAAGAAATACAGGTTGGCAATGATCCAGGCGGGCGGATTCTGGACCGCAAGGTTCAGATCGAAATCGCCAATAGGACCAACGCGCGCATACACATTGTCGGGGATTACTGTAACTCCAGCTGCACCATGCTGTTGGGGGCAGACGATGTGTGTGTATCCTCCGAAACGCTTTTCGGGTTTCACGGCCCGTACCGTGTAAACCGGACAAAGATGACCGAAAAGGAATTCGACCAGAAAAGCACTTCGCTTGCCACGTACTACCCGCGACCGATAAGAAACTGGTTCATGTCCAAGGCAAGGTTTGTGGGCCCGGATGAGTTTCTGTATGTGTCCGGTGAATATCTGATAAGCATCGGCGTGCAAGAGTGCGCGTAAAACTTCTGCAGGCTGTCACTTCTCACAACAGCCCATATGCAGGTCGCACGACTTTTGCGCATCCATTGAAACAGCGATTTGAGTGGAATGGCAGGGGCAGCAGGGTTCGAACCCGCGACCTACGGTTTTGGAGACCGTCGCTCTACCAACTGAGCTATACCCCTAAGGTGGGCCTCAGATATGCCAGCCGCGCGACGGACTCAAGAGGCTTTTTCAGATTCCGCGCGACAATTGCATTCGACAAACAAGTTGCGTGCAGCGTTGAGTTCTATAAGACACGGTTTGGTCAGTACGAGGGACCCCATCCGTGAGTATCCGCAAAAAGATCGCCGACAGCGAAGCCGTTCTGAACTGGGCTGCGCGCCGCATCGCAAGCTATATCCGGATGGTCAATCGCAACACCAAATGGCAACGCATCGGGTACGACGAACTGGACCATCTGGTCGAACAGGGTGAGCCGGTGATCGTGGTGCTGTGGCACCAAAGGCTGGCGCAATCCCCTTATTTCTTTCCTTTGGAAAAAGGGCCGATCTGTTCGATCACCTCATCCGCAAGAGCGGGTAGTATGGTGGGCCGAGTGCAGAAACTGTTCGGCATGGATACCATCGCCATGACCAGCAAAAACGCAAATAACATTGCGATATCGCGCCAAGTGATCGGCAAGATTAAGCAGGGCATTTCCATAGGCATCGCCGCGGACGGTCCGCGCGGTCCCGAACGGGTACTGTCCACTGTGCCTCTGGTCTGGGCGCGCACCTCGGGCAAGCGGGTGTTCGGCATCACCTTTTCGGCAGAACATGGCCGCGAGGCGGGGACATGGGATCGCCTTTTGATGCCGCGCCCCTGGCGGAATAAGGGTGTCTTTCTGTGCCGGGAATGGACTGAAACCGTGCCGCGGAAAGCGTCCGAAGAACAGATCGAAACCCTGCGCCAAAGCCTTGAGCAGCACATGAACGACATCACCGCCGAAGCCGACCGCATGGTCGGGCGCGAACCGTGGTCGCCTAAGGGTTAGCCGCCCCTCAGCCGTTGCATCAGATAGATTTCGCTGCCTTCGGGGATCGGTTCGGTTAACCCGCTGGCGATAACCCGCCCGTCGATGGCGATGGACACCCCCGCATCAATCGGGGCCTGCAATTGCGGATGGATCTTCACCAATTCTCGCAGCAACTCGCCTGTGGTCTTGGCCTCAACCTCCACCACCTGCTGGCCCCCGGTCAGTGACCGGAGGCTGGACCAGAGGTGAACCTCAACCATTGTCCTTTAGCGCCGCCAGAATGCGGGGCGGTGACATCGGCAGTTGCTTCATCCGAACGCCCGCCGCATGCGACACCGCATTTGCGATGGCGGCCAAAGGTGGCACGATGCCCGTCTCACCCACACCACGCACGCCAAACGGATGGCCAGGGTTGGGCACTTCGACAATCACCGTGTCGATCATCGGCAAGTCACTGGCGACAGGAATACGGTAATCCAGGAAGATCGAGTTCTGCAGGCGGCCATCCTCGCCATAGATATATTCCTCGTTCAGTGCCCAGCCGATGCCTTGCGCGGCACCGCCCTGATACTGGCCTTCCACATAGGTAGGATGGATCGCCTTACCCGCGTCCTGAATGACCGTATAGCGGGTAATCGCAGTCTTGCCTGTTTCCGGATCGACCTCAGCATCAACGATATGGGTGCCAAAGGATACGCCTGCGCCTTCTGGCGTGGCCTCGAAATGGCCCGAGATAGGCCCGCCGGTTTGACCCATGTGGGCGGTGATATCGGCCAGTGGGCGCGGGTCGAAATCACCCGCGTTTGGACCCGAAGGTACAGCGCAGCCGTTTTCCCATTTCACCGCATCCGCCGGAATTCCCCAGCTGGCGGCAGCTCGTTCGCACAGCTTTTCAACCGCGTGTTTTGCTGCCTTGATGGTTGCCAAGCCGCTTGCATAGGTCACGCGCGAACCATGCGAAACGTCGTTATACCCCAGCGTCGCAGTATCGGCGACGGTCACACGGATGTTCTCATACGGAATGCCCAGAACCTCGGCCGCCATCAGCGCCATTGACGCGCGTGAGCCGCCGATATCGGGCGTGCCCACCATCAACTGTGCCGAGCCATCCTCGGACAGCGCCAGCGAAACCGACGTTTCACCCCCGTGGTTGAACCAGAACCCGCAGGAAATCCCACGACCCTGCCCCGGCTTCAGCGGGGCTGAGTAATGCGGGTGGGCCTTCGCGGCCTCAAGCGTTTCCACCAAACCGATCCGCTCATACGTCGGGCCATAGCTGGCTTTGGTGCCTTCATGGGCGGCGTTTTTTAGACGAACTTCGATCGGATCGAGGCCCAGCTTCTTACACAGCTCGTCAATCACCGATTCAACCGCAAAAGCCCCCATCGGCGCACCCGGCGCGCGGTAAGCGGCCTGTTTCGGGCGGTTGGCCATCACGTCATACCCAATCTGGCTGACATTGGTCAGGTTATAGGGTGCAAAGGCACACATGGCGGTCATGTCACCCGGGGCGCCCGGAAACGCCCCGCCCTGCAGGCGGAACACGCCTTGGGCTGCCGAGATGGTGCCATCCTTCTTCATCCCGATCTTGATATCCATCGACGCCGAGGATGTCGGGCCAGTGGCCCGGAACACCTCGGACCGGGTCATCACCAGCTTAACCGGGCGGTTCGCCTTGCGGCTCAGTGCCAGCGCGACAGGTTCGATGAAGACTGTGGTTTTACCGCCAAAACCACCACCAATCTCGGACGCAGTCACGCGCAGTTGCGAGGTTTCGATACCCAATAGCGCCGCGCAGGTCTTTTGCGCGATCCAGTGGCCTTGAGTGGTACACCACAGCTCACCCTTGCCGTCGTTGCCCAACATGCCCAAACAGGCATGCGGCTCGATGTACCCCTGATGGGTCGCCTCGGTGACAAAGCTGTCTTCGATGATCAAGTCAGCTTCGGCAAAGCCAGCTTCTACATCGCCGTGCCCGCTTTCGTGGTACCGCACGACGTTTGGGTGCATCCCCTCGGGTACGGAATAATCCGCAGCACCCTCGCGTAAGACCGGCGCATCCGGCTCCATCGCTTTGTCTACGTCGGTGACGTGCGGCAGCACCTCGTATTCAACCTCGATCAGCTTGAGCGCATCGCGCGCCGCCAAAGCCGAGGTCGCCGCCACAGCCGCAACTGCGTGCCCGTCATAGAGCGCCTTTTCACCCGCCATGACGTTTTCCAGAACATTCCAGAATTCACCCTCAAGGCCGGGTTTGAACGGCACTTCGGCAAAATCCGCGCGGGTGACGACGGCTTTGACATCCTTGTGCGCTTCGGCCTGCGAGGTGTCGATCTTCACAATCCGTGCGTGGGCGTGGGGCGAACGCAGGATCGCGCCGTGCAGCATGCCTGGCGCAGAAACATCCGCCCCGAACTTGGCGCGACCAGTGACCTTGTCCAGGCCATCGGGCCGATCCGGGCGCGTGCCGACGAAGGTGAATTGCGTTTTACGATCGTCGAGTGCCATTATGAAGCCTCCCGCAGTTCTTCGGCCGTTTCCATCACGGCGCGAATGATCTTGTCATACCCAGTGCAGCGGCACAGGTTGCCTGCCAGCCAGTACCGGGCCTCTTCCTCGGTCGGGTTGGGGTTCTTCTCCAGCAGCGATTTGGCCGCGACCAAAATGCCCGGCGTGCAGATACCACATTGCAGGGCGGCATGTTCGATGAATTTCTTCTGCAGCGGATGCAGAACGTCACCTTCCGCGATGCCTTCGACGGTTTCGATCTGCTTGCCATCGGCCTCGACCCCTAACATCAGACAGGAACAGACCAAACGGCCATCAACCGTGACCGAGCATGCGCCGCAATCGCCCGTACCACAGCCTTCTTTCGCACCAGTCAGGTTCAGCTTGTCGCGCAGACAATCCAGCAGGGTTTCGCGCGGATCGCAAAGGTAATCGACCGCGTCACCATTCACGGTGGTGGATACGTGGAACTTGCTCATGCTTCCTCTCCCTTGGCGCGGGCATAGGCGATTTTCGCGGCGCGCTTGGCCAGAACGCCGACGACCTCGGTACGGAATTCGATAGTGCCGCGTTTGTCGTCAATCGGGTTGCAGGCGGCGGATGCCGCAGCGGCCAGTGCGTCCAATGAAGCGTCGTCCAGCGCGCTGCCGATGATGGCCTTGGCACAGTCCTCAACCAGCAGCACGGTCGGCGCGACAGCGCCCAATGATACGCGCGCCTCGGTGACGGTGTCCCCGTCCAGACGCAGGCTGACGCCAACGCCAACCACGGCAATGTCCATCTCAGTGCGCGGGATAAAGCGCAGGTATGCGTCGCCGCCATTGTCGCCCCGTGCGGGGATGTGGACGGCCGAGATCAACTCGCCCTTGCCCAGCGACGTTCTACCGGGTCCGGTTGGGATGTCTTCGACCGCTACCTCACGGTCGCCATCCGGGCCGGTCACCGTGACCGTGACACCCGCCGCAACCATGGCAGGCACCGAATCCGCCGCCGGAGAGCCGTTGCACAGGTTGCCGGTCAGCGTCGCGCGCCCCTGAACCTGGGTCGAGCCGATCAGATCCATCGCCTCGACCACGCCGGGCCAGTCGCGACCCAGTTCCAGATGTTCGCTCATCTCGGCGCCAGTGGCAGCGACGCCCAGCGTCCAACTGCCGTCGGCGTTGCTGTTGATATCGCGCACGCCGTCGATCTTCTTTATGTCGATCAGCGTATCGGGCGTCACAAGTTCTGATCGCAGTTGCACCAGAACATCGGTGCCACCTGCCAGAAACCGTGTGATGCCCGTCGCGTTTGCGGCCAGTGCCGAAGCTTCGGCAAAGCTGGCGGGGCTGTGATAATCCATGAAATACCTCGCACCTGTTGATCAGGATTCACTGGGTTCAGAGGGGACGTTAGTGCAGCAGCATGGCCGCGTCCATGGCAGGAGCGACCAAATTTCATGTTACCCGATGTCGTTTCCAGACCTGAGGTCAGAGGTCGATCTCGATCACACCGTCTGGCTGCGCCGCGCGACTTTGGCACAGGATCATCGCATCCGCGCGTTGCTGGTTCGACAGAACGAAATCGCGATGTTCAATGTCTCCCGAAATCACACCGCATTTGCAGACCCCACATATGCCGTCTGAGCATTTGACGTCCACGTGAATCCCCGCCTCGGTCAACACCTGTGCGGCGTCCTTTTCCACAGGTACGATCAATTCCCGACCCGATTTTGCCAGCCGTAAGGTGAACGGATGGTTTTCATATTCAGGCTGTTCAGGGACCGAGAAATACTCCAGATGCCGCGCGTCCTCAGGGAAGCCCTGCGCCTCGGCCGCTTGTATCACACTGTCCATGTAGCGGTCCGGCCCACAGGTATAAACGTGCCAACCCGGTTGGTAGCCTGACAGAACCGCATCCAGATCGGCGCGGGTGCCTTCGTCCGAGAAATGAAAATGTACATGTTCCGCCCAGGGCATCGCCGCCAAATCGTCCAGAAACCCCGCACTGGCGCGGGTTCTGGCTGAATAATGCAGCGCGAACGGCTTGCCCAGCGCGTGCAGGCGGTGGGCAAAGGCGATCATGGGGGTAATGCCAATCCCGCCGCCCATCAAAAAGGTCTTGGTGGCCGTCTCATCCAATTCGAAATGGTTGATCGGTTTTGAGATGAACACCTTGCGCCCTTCGTTAAAGATGCGGTGCAAAAGGGCTGAGCCGCCGCGCCCGTCATCCTCGCGCAGCACTCCGATTTGATAGGAGGACCGGTCAGACGGATCGCCAGACATAGAATACTGCCGCAGGAATTCCGGCGCGACCAGCACGTCCAAATGCGCCCCTGCGGTCCAGTCGGGCAAGGGCGCGCCGTCGATGGCCGCAAATTCGTACTTGGTCACATCCGCCGTCATCTTGTCGACTTTGGTCAGCTCAACCCGCATCACTGGCGCGTCGCCCGCAATAGTGTAGCGGTGGATTACCGACATATCACCGGCCGCTTTGCGGGCCTTGTATTCCTCAGCCGTGACCATCGCCTGATAGGCGGCAATCCCGGCTTCGCGATCCATAGCAAAGGGATAGGGCCACGGGTGCGGCGCCAGATAGGCGGGGTAGACGGCCAACGTCTGATCTTCGTATTTCAAGTCAAGGTCTGTTTGCAGACCACGCCGGTTCAGCGGGTGAGCGGTGGGGCGATAGGCACCATCAGTCTGCAGTTCGATATTCCACCACCACTTCTTGACGTCGTTCAAACCGCCATTTCCGACCGCATCATCCAGCTTTGCCAAAACAGCTGCGGCCTGAGGCAGGTTGATCGCGGCCCAGCGAAAGGGGCGCTCCTGGAAAATACCCTCAAGGTTCCATGGACAGGTTTTCATGCACCGTCCGCACATGGCCCCACCGGACGTGCCGATCCGGTACGTGGCACATTTCTGGCTGTCGGATTTCCAGATTTCATAGCCGTTGAACATCAGCTTCGGCCCGGCCGTGATCGCCCCCGAAGGACATTCACGCGCGCATTTGTTGCATGCCTCGCAAAAGCTCTGCAGACCGAAATCGATGGGCTTGTCGTGGCTAATCGGCATATCCGTTGTCACCACACCGGACTTCAGGCGCGGACCCAGATAGGGGTTCAGGATCACCTCTCCGATCCGACTGACCTCACCCAGACCAGACAGAAGCAACAGCGGCGGTTGCAGCACTTCGCCGTCCATGACGGTATGCGCCTTGGCCTTGTATCCGAGGTTACGGATTTGCTGCGCAATCACGCCGCCAAGAAGGGAAAACCGCAAGTAAGCCCGCATGGACTGGCTGACCGCGATCCAGTCGTCACCACTGGACCCTTCCATGGTTTCACGCCCCTGGTCGATGATCATACTGATCGCCTGATCATGCGGGGGGTTGATTTCCTCTCCAGCAGCGTCGTGGGAATACCAGCTCCATTCAGGGCACCGGCTGAGGCCAACGGCATCGGCACTTAGAAAATAGCTTGCGGCCTTAATATTCGCGGCATTGCGCGCGGCATCGGTAGGCTGCGACACCTCAGCACTTTCACCATCCTGCAAAAGCACGAAGGCCCCAAGCGCCCGGCGCTGCGCAAAGCTGGGGGCAGATTTGCGGACATAATGCCCACCCTTTGCCGCGTCCTGCAGCGGTTTGCCCATATCGCCAAACAACGCACGGGCGAACATGTCAGCACGCTTGGGGACGCGGGCGACATTTTCTTCGTCGATATAAGTGGTAGGGCTCTCAACGCGTTTAAGCTTTTCGAACGGATGTGCGCCGTCCACATAGCGCCGTTTGGCGTAAACGTCGCGGTTCAAGGCGTTCTTGGCAAACCCGGTGCCCAACCACCAGGCCGGACCCTGTGTGTGAAACCACGGCTGTTGCGCCATGGGCATCAGAGGCTGGTCATGCGTGATCTCTAACTCGGTCGTTACGGCGGCCAGACCGAACCGTTTGCCCAACCACGGGGCCACTATGTCGCCACCCTCAACCGTGGCTAGACCCGCCGCTACTGCCAGCCGGCCCAGATCAACCTCGGACGACATCGCGGTATGCGCCCGCGCGTCATAGCCCAGCAGGCGGATGTAATTGGCAATCACCACCGCATTCTCGGTCGCCAGCAGACAGGCGCGATGATCCTGCGCGTCGATGATCCACTCGGCCCCTGGCTCGGTCGGGTCTGGATCACGATTGTGTTCGTACAGAAAAACGATGGCGTGGCGATGCGTTTCCATCGGTTTGGGCGCGGCCTCCATGCTTTCCTTCAGGTCCGCCATGATCAGGTCGATTCCCGAAGCCAACGTCTTGGTCTGTCGCGTCTTCAGCGCATGGGACAACCGGTCGATATCCGGGTTGCGACGTGGCTCAGACAACAACGCCTCAGACGGCAACGGGCCGCAGCCCATCATCGAGGCATCATTGAAATAGCCAAATGCCTTAAGGTGGTTGGCGCGCTCGGACGGGTCCGCCGGAATCTCTGATCTCACCGGATTCACGAACCCGTCGCGGATGGCGTCCATCATCGCCTGAAACTCACCCATCGCGTTGACGATGCTTTCGGGCTGGTCCGGTTGGCGAAATCTCAGCTTTGGCATCGGGGGCACCACAGACAGATCCGGCATCTCGATCTGCCGCTCCAACCGCTCCAGCGGATACCGGCCCATATGGACAGGTCTGTTCTTATCCGAGAAAAAGCGGATTCCCATTGCGCGCCTCCTGTTGCTGACTGTCACCTAATGCGCCGTAGACAGCAAATCCATTCATGAATAGTCATAGATGATATGAGCAAAACTGATTTCACCGATCTGGACGGCAAAGTCTTGCGCACCTTTCTGACGATCCTCGAGGAAAGCTCGGTCTCAAAGGCTGCCGACCGGTTGGGTGTGACGCAATCGGCAATCAGCCACACGCTGGCCAAACTGCGGCAGGTTCTGGGGGATCCGTTGTTCGTGCGCTCGGGTCAGGGCCTGACCCCGACCGAGCGCGCCTTATCGCTGAAAGAGCCGGTACAACAGGTGCTGGACGGCATGCGGGCGCTGACTGACGAGCGTCCGTTTGATCCGCTGGCCGATGAGATCAGCATCCAGATCGCCACCAACGACATGCCGCGCGACCTGATCTTTCCGCCATTGCTGCACGCGCTTCGGGCCGAAGGCGTGCGCCTGCGGCTGGGGTTCATCCCGTCCGGCGTCCCCGACCCCGACCTGCTGCGCAGCGACCGGTGTCAGTTGATGCTGACCCCGCTGCCGCCCGATGGGCCGGATATTTTTCAAAAACGCGTACTGATCAGCCCGCTAATGATTTTCTACGATGCCGATCAGCGCAATCCGCCAGACAGTTGGCAGGCCTATTGCCAGTCTGAGCATATTGAAGTGCGATTTACCGACGGACGCAGTTCCCGCGCTGTGATGCGTGGTGTGGACCAAAGCCAGATCCGGCCACCAACCGTCACCCTGCCGCATTTCCACGCGATTCCGTCCTTTGTGAAGGGCAGCGACCTGATATCGACGGACACTGTGCTGATGAAACACGGGCCGTTGGCGGCACTGGACTGCGCGCCACTGCCGTTCGAGTGCGAGCCGGTCTCGATCTACATGGTCTGGCATCAACGCTCGGCCAATGACCCGGCCCATCGCTGGTTGCGCGCACGGATCGAGGCCATTGCCACGACGCTGCAGAATTGATCACCGGGGCGGTCGCGGATCAGAACCGTGCCTTGATCAGATGCATCAACGTCGCGCCCGTCTCGAAATAAGCACGTCGCAGGGCGGTCCAGCTTTCGCGGTATTCAGGAACCGCAGGCACAGGCAGCAGGCTCGGGTCGTCCTGCAGCAGGCTTTCTGCCATTAAGCGGCCAAAAACCGTACCCGGACCGATGCCCCGTCCAGAATATCCGTGTGCTGAAAGGGCATTGGGACCGATCTGCGTGATCTTGGGGATGTGGTCCGAGGTCATGGCGATGCGCCCATGCCACCCCTCGGTCAACGGCTGATCTGCAAGTTGAGGAAACAACTCGGCCAGTTTGCGCCTGCACCATGCCGCGTGAACCGCCCGGCCCGCCTGCCCCAGATCGCCCATGCCCCCGATGATCAGCCGCCCTTCGGCATCCATACGGAAAGAGGTCATGACCAACCCGGTGTCCCAGCACCCCTCACCCCCCGGCAGAATACTGGCCCGCAGATTGTCCGACAGCGGAGCCGTAAAGAACTGGAAGTAGTAGACCGGAACATAGTCCGGGGCGGTATCTTGAAGACCCTGATGATAGGCATTGGTGGCCTGAATTACCGATTTCGCCCGCACCGAGCCATGCGGGGTTTTCAGCACCCATTGACCATTGTCGTACTTCATCGACTGCACCGGGCATTGGGTGACAATCCGCGCCCCGGCCTCGGCAGCGGCACGAGCCAGACCACGCACATAGCCCAATGGGTGAATCGTCCCCGCACGCGGATCAAACAGCGCGCCATGGAATGCCGCGCTGCCAGTCCGTTGCGTGGCCTGATCGGCGGGCAGCAATTTAACTGGGGCTCCCGTGGCGCTCAACTGGGCGTGACGCCTCTGCAAATCCTGCAGGCCCGAGGCGGAATGCGCGCAGTGTAACGTCCCATTGCGAACAGGATCACAGTCGATGCCATGCCGCTCGATCAGGTCAAACACATCCGCAGGTGCCGCGGCCAAAAGATCGATCAACCGATCCCCGGCCCGCTTGCCCAGATGCGCGCGGATATCCTCGGGCGGCAACCACAGCCCCGCATTCGCCAGACCGACGTTTCGGCCTGAACCGCCGTGGCCAATGCCTTGCGCCTCCAACAGGCAGACCGACGCCCCGGCCTGCGCTGCCGTCAATGCTGCGGAACAGCCAGTATAGCCGCCGCCGATTACGGCCAGATCAACCGTTAGATCACCGCTTAGGGGGCGGTCTTCCACATGCTCGCGGCAGGTTTTCAACCACAGGGATTGGTCGTGGTCACTCACGCTGGGCTCCAGAATTTTGCGCGGATCATCGGGGCTGATTCAGCCGGTTGCAAGTGCCCTTTGATCATCGCGGCCCATGGCGATCAGAAAAGGCTCGGCTTGTTGTTGTGCCTGAAACGCCTCCTTATCCGACATGCCCTTCCAATCGGCCAGAACCAGTGACTGCGCCACGGCACCCCCCAGGGTCGCGCCCGGGCCGGTGACGATGAACAGGTCCGGGGCGAACTCGCGCGCAGCGGTCTGGATGGCGCGGGTAAAATCATAGGTCTCGGTAACCTGATGGCCCAGAGTGTAATCCCACAGCGCCTGCGTATCTGTCGCGCCCGGCCACCAGATTTTGCCGCGCCCATCGATCAAGGGGCGATCAGGCTGCGCAAACAGATCCGGTGCCAGTCGCGCGCGCCCTTCCGCAGCGACCGGAGTCTGCAAGGACGTATGAAACGCCGCGTGGTTCGCCAACCGCATCGGAAAGCGTTCCTGTACAACAGGCTGAGAAGCTTCGAACGCGTTCAACCCCGCTTCGTTCCCGGCCAGCACCAACATCCCACCCAGATCAATGGACAGCGCCAAATCACACCCGTCGGTTGCGTTGATCCGCGCCACATCCGCCAGCAACTCGGCCTTGCGCGCCGGAGCATCCCGCCAATCGTCGCCCGCATATGGATAGACAAGCTGCCCGCCAATTAGCTGTTCCTGCATCAGCGTGCCCATCGTGTTCACCACCCGAAAACCATCCTGCGGCGACAGCGCACCACCAGCAGCCAGGGCAATATACCAGCCCATCGAATTACCGGTGACTGCGACAACCTCGATATCGTCCGCCAAAGCCTGCGCATCGGCAAACGAGGCCGCATAGATCAAGGGCGAGGCCACATCGCCCCGCGAATACTTGGACATCGTATACCGGCCTGCACCATCCAGGGCGGTCACGGCGTCCTGCCCCGTCTCGGCACGGATGGCGTCGAAGCTGTGGAACAGGTCCATCCGCTGCGCGTGATGGCGGTGCAGATAACCCAGCTCGGGCTTGTTATAGGTGCCCCGACCGGGGCAGATGACGACGGCTGTGCGGGTCATTGGCGGCCTCCGGCCAGTTTCAGCGCGGCGGCAACGATACCGCCCTTGGATGGCAGCGGTGCGGCATAGGCCGGACCCGTGGCGATAAAGCAATCCTCGGCCACAACGCGTGCGGTTGGCGTTGCGGGATTTTCTTCGGCGAAGAACGTCATCAGCGCCTCGGACTGGCTGCCGGTGCGGCGGCATTCATCTACGACCAGAACATGTGCGCAGGGTTTGGTGGCCTCGCGCAGGGCCTCGACTGGCAAAGGCGCCAGCCAGCGCATGTCGATGATGCGCGTCTTTATCCCGGCTGCGTCCAGCTTGGGCAGCGCCTGTTGCGACAGATAATGCCCGTTGCCATAGGTCACGATGGCCAGATCGGTGCCATCCCCATGCACGCCAACCTCACCCAACGAAATACGTTGATCCGGCGAAGGGTAGGTGGTCATCCATCCGCCATCTTGCGCCCCGTGCAAATCGCGCATCGGATAGAGCGCGATGGGCTCTAGAAACACCACCACCCTTTGCTCTTCCCGCGCCAACCGCACGCATTCACGCAGCATCTGTGCCGCATCTGCACCAGAGGACGGACAGGCAATGATCACGCCGGGAATGTCGCGCAGCACCGCCAGGGAGTTATCGTTGTGGAAATGCCCGCCGAACCCTTTCTGATACCCCAGCCCCGCAATCCGCAGCACCATCGGGTTCGTGAACTGCCCGTTCGAGAAGAACGGCAGCGTCGCGGCCTCGCCCCTGATCTGATCTTCGGCATTGTGCAGATAGGCCAGGAACTGAATTTCGGGGATCGGAATAAAGCCGTTGTGCCCCATTCCTATCGCCAGCCCAAGTATGGATTGCTCGTCCAACAGCGTGTCGATCACCCGATCCGGACCAAAGCGTTGTTGCAATTTCTGCGTCACACCATAGACGCCTCCCTTACGGCCCACGTCTTCACCCATACAGACGACTTCACCGTGTTCCAGCATCAGATCGGTCAGCGCCCAGTTGATCAGGCGGCTCATGGGCTGGGGGTCATTCATCGCCCGCAAATCGCCGCCAAAGGCTTTGGCGCGCGCCTCGGCATCCGGGCCGTTGGTGGGTTTGCAGATACGTTTCGGTGGAACCAGACTGGCCACCACCTCGGCGGCATCTGACAAGTGAGGGCGGGTGGCGGCCTCGGCGGCGATGCGATCCGTGCGGGCGCAGGTGTCATTGTAAATCTTCAACGCCTGATCCGGCTGCAACGCGCCCGCTTGATCCAACAAACGCACAGTATGCAGCAGCGGGTCGTTGGCCTCATCAGCTTCGACCTCGGCTTTAGGCAGGTAGGTGGTCGGCACATCCGCCCCGGCGTGACCGTAGAGGCGCACTGTTTTCAGGTGCAGAAAGGCGGGTTTTCGGCGGGTTCGCACGTAATCGGCGGCTTCCTTGGCCACGGCGTAAGTCTCGAATATGTCTAACCCATTGGCTTGGAAATACTTGACGCCCGGCCGATGCTCCATCGACGATTGAATCCAGCCCTTCGGTGTCTTTACCGAGATTCCGATCCCGTTATCCTCGCACACGAACAACAACGGTAACGGCGTCGATTGCACGCTGGTCCAACCGGCCGTGTTGAACGCCCCCTGCGCGGTCGAATGGTTGGCCGAAGCATCCCCAAAAGAACAAACAGCAATCCCGTCCAAGGGCAACTCGCGGTGTTCCGGATCATGCCGCCGCGCCGCGCCCAGGCTATAGGCCGCGCCCACCGCTTTGGGCAGGTGGCTGGCAATGGTCGAGGTCTGCGGCGGTATCGTCAGCGCATTTGAACCCAGCACCTTGTGTCGCCCGCCCGAGGTCGGGTCATCCTTGGAACATGCAAAGCTAAGCAACATGTCCCAGGCGATCTGCTGGCCCGGCACCTGTTCGGCCCGGGCAATCTGAAACGCCGCATCGCGATAATGCAGAAAGGCAATGTCGGTCGGGCGCAGCGCGTGGGCGACGGCTGCCATCCCCTCGTGCCCCGAAGAGCCTATCGTATAGAAGCCCTGCCCCGCCTTTTGCATCGCACGGCTGGTGCGGTCCAGCGCACGGCTGAGGACTTGCGACCGAAACAATGACACCGCATCGGGGTTGCTCAGACCCGGTCTGGGGGCGGCCCCGTCGGGTAAATCGCGCTGTGCGACTCGGGTCAGGAAATTCTCGTGAACGATCTGAGCGCGATCCATGGCCAGTTCCCTGATCCTGTGTGACTTAATCCGGAGTGTTGCCGCAGCAGCACCCCCCCTTTCTTGCAGGCATTCGAGGGCAGAGGCAAAAGAAAGTCGCAAGCACCCGGGAAATAAACCTCCGATCCGATGCACAGGCTTACACGCACATACCCTGAAGAAATACCTGCATTTGTATCGGGCTGGCGCGCGGCAAAAGCCAGTGATATTCCTTTCGAAAGGTATGAGGATTTGTCATATGATCGCCCCGCGCCGCTTTTTGCCCTCGATCCCCTCTTTGCTGGCGCTTGAGGCCGTTGATCGCCTTGGCAGCGCCTCTGCCGCCGCCGAAGAGCTGTCACTGACGCAAAGCGCAATCAGCCGTCAGCTCAAGACGATGGAGGAACAGCTTGGCGTCGCCCTTATCCAGCGCAGCCAAATGCGGTTGCATCTGACGCCTGCGGCAAAGGAATATGTCCAGGTCGCCCGCAAAGCGCTGAACCAACTGGCGCAGGCGTCGCTGAAGCTCAAGGCCAACCCGACCGGAGGGTCGCTAAACCTGTCGATCCTGCCTGCATTCGGCATGCACTGGCTGGCGCCACGCCTGCAGGATTTCGCCCGCCGCCATCCAGAAGTCACGGTAAATCTGAATACGCGGCTGCGGCCCTTTGATTTCGACACGGAACAATTCGACGCCGCGATCCACTTTGGTCAACGCGACTGGGCCGGCGTGAATTACCTGCCCATTATGCGCGAAGATGTGGTGCCCGTTTGCGCACCCGATATGCTGCCCGACGACAGCGATGACATTGAGTGGTTGATCAAAGCGCCTCTGTTGCATTTGGAAACACGCCCCGAAGCCTGGGAGGAATGGTTCGCCGCACAAGGCCGCGAGGTTTCTGGGATACAGGGAATGCTATTCGATCAGTTCTCGACCATGGGACAGGCCACTATCCACGGGCTGGGCGTGGCATTGCTTCCAAGTTACTTGATCGAGGCTGATCTGGCAGCGGGGCGGCTTGTCCCAGCGTGGCACGGTCCGGGTGTCAGCCTTGGGAATTTCTATCTGGTCTGGCCACAATCGCGGGCGGAATCCGAACCACTCAGATCATTCCGAGCGTGGCTGCAAGGTCAGATTGATCAGGCCCCCAACACGTAAGCCAGAGGTGCAATGCGGCTCTGCGCCGCCTTCGGCCTTGCGTCCTGCGGAAGGAGGAGGGGCCAGGCCGGCGCGCGCATAGCCCGCGCCGGCCTGGCCCAACGGGAGGAGATGTTTCGCCAGAAACATTGATGACGGGCGGGAGTAACCGGTCTGATTAAGTATCCAAAGATCGGGCAATGAGTTCCTTCATGATCTCATTGGTGCCGCCATAGATCATCTGAACGCGGGCATCCGCGTAAAGGCGGGCAATCGGGTATTCCATCATGAACCCATACCCACCGAACAGCTGCAAGCATTCGTGCATGATTTCGTTTTGAACTTCCGACCCCCAGTATTTCACCATCGAAGCGGTCGCCGCATCCAGCGTGCCAGCTTCAAGCCGCGCGATGCAATCATTGACGAAGCTGCGCAAAACCTCAGCCTTGGTCTTGCACTCGGCCAGCTTGAAGCGGGTGTTCTGGAAATCCATCACCCGTTGACCAAATGCCTTGCGTTCTTGCGTGTACTTCACCGTCTCAGCGATGGCGAAATCAATTGCGCCCAGCGCACCGATGCCAATCGTCAGGCGTTCCCAGGGCAATTGGTTCATCATTTGGTAGAACCCCTGCCCCTCTTCCGCGCCCAGAAGGTTGGTCATAGGCACCTTAACGTCTTCAAAGAACAGCTCAGCCGTGTCATTGGCCTTCATCCCCAGCTTCTTGAGGTTACGCCCCTTGCGAAAGCCCTCGGCGTCCTCGGTCTCAACCCCAATCAGTGAAACCCCTTTTGAGCCCAGCGCCTTGTCCGTCTTGCACGCCACAAGGATCAAGTCTGCCGATTGCCCGTTGGTGATGAATATCTTGGATCCGTTCAAACGGTAGGAATTTCCATCCTTGTCGGCCGTCGTGCGAATGGCCTGCACATCCGAGCCAGTCCCGGGTTCGGTCATGGCAAGCGCGCCGACCATCTCGCCCGACGCCAGTTTCGGCAACCAGTTTTGCTTTTGATCTTCGCTACCATAGGCGCTGATATAGTGGATAACGATAGATTGGATCGCATACCCCCACCCGGAATCCCCGTGCGAGGACTGCGCGTACATCGTAACCGCGTCAAAACCTATGCCGCCACCCACGCCACCGTAAACTTCGGGGATCGCGCCTGCCATTAGCCCTATGTCGCCAGCCTTGCGCCACATGTCGCGATCCACGACACCATTTTCGATCCAGCGTTCGATGTTGGGGATCAGCTCATCATCCATGAACCGATCCGCCATTTCGGCAAACATCCGGTGTTCTTCGGTTACCCAACTGGCGGTCGTGGTAAATAGCTGCATGCGGTATCCTCCCCAAATCTTCCGTTGATCAAGGTAGCTTTGGAGGCATTGCAATCCAATCCACCCAACGCGTTGGAACGTAACGTTCTTTTGAATGTTCGGGTCCGGTCAGGCCAGCGCCGCGTCCAGCAAGACCCGGGCAGCCGCCTTAGCATCCCCCGCCGGGTCGCAGGTTTTCAAGAACACAGCCGTCACAATCGCGCCTTCCTGCAATAGAACAATCTGGCAGGCCAGATGTTCTGGATCACGGGCACCGGCCTTCCGAGCCAGATCGATAAAATGATCGAGCAATATGCGCTTGTGCTCGGCGGATTGCTTGTGGATCGGGTGGTCAATTTCCTGATACTCCGCCCCTGCTTTGATGAACATGCAGCCGCGGTATTCTTTCTCATCAAACCACTCGCCCAGCGCATCGAAACTGGCGAGCAACTGGCCGACAGGGGTATCTGCAAGCTCCTCGATCCGAGAAAAGAACTCTTTTCGGAAGTTCTCATCCCGCAACTGCAAGGCAGCCAAAATCAGCTCTTCCTTGGTGCGAAAGTGTTTGTACATCGAGGTTTTTGACACGCCCGTTTCCACCACCAGCTTGTCCATTCCGGTGGCGTGAAATCCGTCACGATAAAAGACCTGCAAAGACTTGCGGACCAGTTCATCGCGTTTGTTTGGGCGCATGTGTCACCTCCTACATGTACAGATCAGTACATAATACCGCACTGTCCTCACGGCAACCGTAGAGTGCGCTGCGGTGAAATTTCAAAATAAGACTTGCAAAAGTTTACAGATCGGTACACATTGCCAACAAGATGTACCGATCTGTAAACCATGGAGCGTTCAGATGAGACACCATGCCAGCCTTTTCCCACCCCAGTACGTCCCGGTTGTTTTAACCTTGGCGATGCTTGCAGCCATACTGACATGAAAGACCACGCAATGAGCCGACCCCCGCTGCCCCCATTCAGTTTGGAAACCGCCAAACAAAAAGTCCGAATGGCGGAAAACGCTTGGAACAGCCGCGACCCGGATGTGGTCACTCCGGCCTATACTGATGACAGCCAGTGGCGAAACAGGGCAGAATTCCTAAACGGTCACGCCGAAATCCACGCCTTTTTGACCCGAAAGTGGAGCAAGGAACTGGACTATCGTTTAATAAAGGAACTGTGGGCCTTTTCCGGCAACCGTATCGCCGTGCGCTATGCATACGAATGGCGGGACGACAGCGGACAGTGGTTTCGGTCCTATGGCAACGAGAACTGGGAATTTGCACAAGATGGGCGGATGGCCAAACGCTATACCTCATTAAACGACTTACCAATTTCCGAGGGCGATCGCCTGTTTCATTGGCCACAAGGGCCCCGTCCCGATGATCACTCCGGGCTGTCTGACCTGGGGTTGTAAAGGGGTAAAAACATGCCGCGTGCCTTTTCCGAACTGACATTTACACCAGCCGTCCGTGCGCATCAGGAAAGGATGGGCTCAGCCAAGACTTACGCCAAGTTTGTTGACGGCGGTCCGCAGCAAGGCCATCAGATCGGACCGGTTGAAAAGGCCTTTATCGAAGCGCGCGATGGATTCTATCAGTCCACCGTTTCCGAGACCGGCTGGCCTTACGTTCAATATCGCGGCGGACCGATTGGGTTTCTAAAGGTTCTGGACCCACAGACCATCGGATACGCCGATTTCACAGGGAATAAACAGTATATTTCGCGCGGGAACCTGGATGGAAACGACCGGATCGCCCTGATCCTGATGGATTATGCCAACCAGAGGCGCCTCAAGATTTTGGGTCGGGTGGAGTTTACTGAGGGCGCGGCCGCCGCCGCCGACCTTTATCCCGAAGATGCAAAAGCCCCCGCCGAACGCGCCGTCCGAATTCGGGTCGAGGCGCTGGACTGGAACTGTCCCAGCAACATTACACCCCGCTTTACCGAAGCCGAGTTGCGCCCGCATCTTAACGCGCTGGGCCAGCAACTGGCTCAGTTACAGGCCGAGAACGAAAAACTAAGACAACAACTAGCGCAACGGTCCTGACCCCGTTGCACCCAAAATTCGCAAACTAAATCAGATAATAGGGTCCACATCCATGCTACGCTTTGCCTTGAATGCTGTTCATCTCGGCCTGATTGGGGCACTGTTGCTGGCTATGGGCCTTGCGTTGGCGTTTTTTGCCTCGCCTGAATCCGTGCGTTCCCCTCTTCCCTTTTCGCACGATTCCCTTTTGCTTGATCAGCTATCGAACAATTGATCTGCGCTGCGGAATTCTACGGAAATCTGACATGACCCCTTGACCTTCCCGTGACTGGAACCCTCATCTGGAGGGTAAAAGTGACGATAGGATGAGTCGGATGGCTGCGCCGCAGACAACTCAGTTGAAAATCTCAGGCATGGGATGTGCCTCTTGCGTCGGTCGGGTGGAAAGCGCCTTGCTGGATGTGCCGGGTGTGTCTGACGCATCGGTCAACTTTGCGACGGAAACCGCGCAGGTTACCTATGACGGTCAGTTCGGCGGTTTGATCAACGCACTGTCACATGCCGGATATCCCGCTGCGACCCGGCAAACGACCCTGAAGATCGCCGGTATGAGCTGTGCCTCGTGCGTCTCTAAAATCGAGCGCGCGTTGAAAGCTGATCCGGCAGTGGTGGACGCTCAGGTCAATCTGGCCACGGAAAGCGCGCAAATCACCTATGTCGACGGTGTAACCGATCCACAGATGCTGGCGAAACGCTGCGAAGAGGTCGGGTATCCGGCGCGCGTGGCGGACGCCGCCGACCCCCAGACCGATGGGCGCAAAACCGAAGAGGCCCATGCGCTGACCCGCGCCACCCTGTTTGCCGCCATCCTGGCCTTGCCCGTGTTCGTATTAGAGATGGGCGGGCATATGATCCCGGCTTTCCATCACTGGGTGCAGGCAAGCATCGGCACGCAAACCAGCCATCTGATCCAATTCGCGCTGACCTCAGTGATTTTGCTGGGGCCCGGGCGGGTTTTCTACGCAAAGGGCATCCCCTCGCTGCTGCGCGGATCGCCGGATATGAATGCGCTTGTGGCTTTGGGCACGGGCGCGGCGTACTTGTTCTCGGCCACGGCCACCTTTGCGCCGCAAATCCTACCGCAGGGCAGCGCAAACGTGTATTTCGAGGCCGCCTCGGTCATCGTCGTTTTGATCTTGCTGGGTCGCGTGATGGAAGCCCGCGCTAAGGGCCGCACCGGGGCCGCAATCCGCAAACTGGTAGGCTTGCAACCCAAAACCGCGCGGGTCGAAATGGACGGTCGCTTCATCGACCGTCCGATCGCCGACATTACTGTTGGGGACATCCTGCAAATCCGCCCAGGTGAGCGGGTTCCTGTGGACGCAGAGGTGCTTGAAGGCACCTCCTACGTGGATGAAAGCATGATCACGGGCGAGCCCGTTCCTGTGGGCAAATCCCCAACCGATCAGGTTGTTGGCGGAACGGTCAACGGCACCGGCGCGCTGCGTCTGCGCGCCACGCGGGTCGGGGCTGATACGGTTCTGGCGCAGGTCATTCGGATGGTCGAACAGGCGCAAGGGGCCAAGCTGCCGATTCAGGGGTTGGTCGACCGGATCACCGCATGGTTCGTGCCGGTGGTTATCGCCATCGCGCTGTTTACGATTGTCATCTGGCTGATCTTTGGACCCGCGCCTGCGCTCCCGATGGCACTGGTTACCGGGGTCTCGGTCCTGATCATTGCCTGCCCCTGCGCGATGGGTCTGGCGACGCCGACCTCGATCATGGTCGGAACCGGGCGCGCAGCTGAACTGGGGGTTTTGTTCCGCAAAGGCGATGCGCTGCAGCAATTGCAGCAGGCTAAGGTCATCGCGCTGGACAAGACCGGAACCCTGACGCTGGGGCGGCCCGAACTGGAAAGCGTCACCACCACGAACGGCTTTGGTCGCGACACCGTTCTGCGGTTGGCCGCAGCGGTAGAGGCGCAGTCAGAACACCCCATTGCCACCGCAATCACCCGCGCGGGTCCGGACGATCTGCCCGCAATATCCGCGTTTAAATCCCTAACCGGGCTAGGCGTTCAAGCGACGGTCGACGGGCACAATCTGTTGATCGGGTCGCCGCGGCTGATGGCGCAGAACGGGGTGGACTTAACCACCCTGACTGCCGAGGCCGATCTGCGCTCCAGCGAAGGTGCCACACCTCTGTTCGTCGCCATTGACGGTCAGGCGGCGGCTCTATTGGCGGTTTCGGACCCGGTGAAACCCGGCACGCAGGACGCGTTAGAACGATTGCATGCGATGGGCCTGAAACTGGCGATGGTGACCGGCGACAATGCCCGCACTGCACAAGCGCTGGCCGACAGGCTGGGCATCGACCATGTCACGGCCGAGGTTTTGCCGGACGGTAAACTGACCGCGATTACCGCGCTGCGTGAACAATTCGGCACATTGGCGTTTGTCGGCGACGGTATTAACGACGCCCCAGCGTTGGCGGCGGCGGATATCGGCGTGGCCATCGGAACCGGCACTGACGTGGCGATTGAAACGGCGGATGTGGTGTTGATGTCGGGTGATCTGCGCGGTGTGGCCAATGCGGTCGAGATCAGCCGCCGCACCATGCGCAACATTCGCCAGAACCTGGGCTGGGCCTTTGGTTACAACATCCTGCTGATCCCGGTGGCCGCTGGGGTGCTGTTCCCGTTCAGCGGGCATCTGCTATCCCCTGCCCTCGCTGCCGGGGCAATGGCGTTGTCCAGCGTCTTCGTGGTCGCCAACGCGCTGCGCCTGCGCCGTGTCCGGGCTGCACTGCCCGAAACATCCCAAGACCACACATCCCAAACGGTGACGCCATGAATATCGGAGACGTTGCAACCCAAACCGGCCTGCCCGCCAAGACGATCCGGTATTACGAGGATATCGGCCTGATCAAACCTATGCGGGACGACAACGGCTATCGCCGGTTCCGCGAACAGGACGTGCATAAGCTGAACTTTCTAGGCCGCGCCCGCGCGCTGGGGTTCACGATCGAGGATTGCCGCACTCTGATGGCCCTTTATGAGGATGAAACCCGCGCCAGTGCCGATGTCAAAAAGGTTGCCCGCGCGCATCTGGCGCAGATCGAAACCAAGATCGCCGACCTCAACGCGATGCGCTATACGCTGGGCCACCTGATCGACGCCTGTGCCGGAGATGACCGGCCTGATTGTCCGATCCTGCAGGATTTGGGTGGCAAACCCTGACACGGGGTTGCTCTTTGCGCGTGGCTTTGCTTTGTCTCTGCCTGGCAATCCGGCCCGCCAAATGAAATGGCCCGGACAACAGAGAGGATCACAATATGGCAAAAGTTGCGTTTCTGGGTTTGGGCGTCATGGGCTATCCAATGGCTGGTCACCTGCAGGCGGCGGGCCATGAAGTAACCGTATACAATCGCACTGCTGCAAAGGCCGAAGCCTGGGTTGCCCAACATGGTGGCGCGATGGCAACCACCCCGAAAGAAGCCGCCCAGGGCGCGGAGTTCGTCATGGCCTGCGTCGGCAACGATGATGACCTGCGGATGGTCTGCACGGGTGAAAATGGTGCCTTTGACGGAATGGCCGACGGCACAACTTTCGTTGATCACACCACCGTTTCCGCCAAGGTGACCCGTGAGCTTTATGCGGCGGGCCAAAGCAAGGGTATCGCATTTGTGGACGCCCCGATCTCGGGCGGTCAGGCGGGAGCCGAGAATGGCGTCTTGTCGATCATGTGCGGTGGTGATCAGGCCGCCTATGATGCGGCTGAACCGATCATGCAGGTCTATTCCAAGATCTGCCGTCGGATCGGCGACAGCGGCGCAGGGCAGATGACCAAGATGAGCAACCAGATCGCCATTGCCGGTCTGGTTCAGGGTCTCAGCGAAGCGCTACATTTCGCTGAAAAAGCCGGATTGGACGGTCGATCCGTTGTTGAGGTGATCAGCCAGGGCGCTGCGGGCAGCTGGCAGATGGCGAACCGCTATGAAACCATGCTGGATGATCATTTCGAACACGGTTTTGCGGTTGACTGGATGCGCAAGGATCTGGGGATTTGCCTTGAGACGGCAAACGAAACCGGGGCGTCCCTGCCGGTTACGGCGTTGGTCGATCAATTCTACAAAGATGTGCAAAAGCTGGGCGGCGGACGGTGGGATACATCTTCGCTGTTCAAGCGGTTGCGCGCGTTGGACTGACGGCATTGGGGGGCTGTCTGCCCCCTTTTGGACCGTTCGGCCAATTCACCCCCGAGGATATTTTCGGCCAGATGAAGGGGAACCTCGTGAAAATTGGACAGGGAAGCGTATGAGCGACTTGACCGTATTCTGGGCGGATGCCCTGCGCGCCCATTGGGGGCTGGACGCCAAGCTGACGCGGCTGGATGGCGAATATGATCTGAACTTTATGGTGCGGGCTACCAATGGTCAGGATTATGTACTGAAAGTCATGCGCCCCGGATGCGAAGCAGAGTTCGTTGATCTGCAGGTCAAGGCATTGGCCCATATCGCGGGTGAGGCGCCGGGGCTGCCATTCCCTCAGGTCTATCCCGCCCTTACTGGGGCGCAGCTGCCGCAAATTGCCGATCAGCAAGGGCAGATGCGGCTGGTCTGGTTGCTGGAATGCCTGCCGGGGCAATGTTACGCCAAGGCCGCGCCTAAATCCGAGGCGTTGATCTTGAAATTGGGGCGTGTTCTGGGTGCCACCGACAAAGCGTTGGAGCGGTTTACCCATGACGGGCTGCATCGTGCAGATTTCAAATGGGACCTTACGCAAGCCGGTTGGATCGCCGATCGGCTGGATGCGATCACTGATCCTGCTCGTCGGGTTTTGCTGTCCGAGATTTGTGACCAGTTCGCAGCGATCTCGGGTCCGTTGGCGGAACTGCCGAAACAGGCGATCCATAATGACGTCAACGACTACAACATTCTGGTTGAGGGCGAACTGGGTCAGCGTCAGAGTATCTCGGGCCTGATTGATCTGGGCGATATGTGTGCTGCGCCGCGTGTCTGTGATCTGGCGATTGCGGGGGCCTATATCGTTCTGGATCGCCCTAAACCGGAACGCGCGCTTGCCGCTCTTGTGCAGGGCTATCACGCGGCTAATCGGCTGCGCCCCGATGAGATTGATTTGATCTGGCCCTTGCTGCGGATGCGGCTGGCGGTGTCCGTTGTAAACTCGACCCTTATGGCGATCGAGAACCCGGATGATCCTTATGTGACGATCAGTCAGGCCCCCGCATGGCGGTTCCTTGAGAATGCGGGCGTGAACGGTGACCTGATGGCGGCGCGGCTACGAACGGCCTGCGGTTTGCCCGTTACTGACGGGGCCGAACGCATCCACGCCTATCTGTCCGAACATCGCGGCCAGTTCGCCCTGATGTTCAATCAGGATCTGAGCGATGCGCCCATGGGCTCGCTGTCGGTTGAGAACTCGACCTGGCCGCAGAACCCGTTCCACATGCCACTGGAAGAGGCCGCGCGTGTGGGTGAGGAATTTGGCCAAGGCCTGTGGTTGGGCTATTACAACGAACCCCGCCTGATCTATGCCGAGCCCGGGTTCCGCAAGGGGCCCTGGAAGGCTTCGGACCGGCGCACCGTGCATTTGGCGGTGGATGTGTTTGCCCCGGCAGGCACCGTGCTGCACGCGCCGATGAGCGGCCGGGTCGAAGCGGTCGAGAACCGCGACGCCCATTTGGACTATGGCGGCGTCGTGATCCTGCACCACGAAACGCCCGAGGGCGATCCCTTCTATACTCTTTATGGTCATCTGGACCCCGAAGTTTGTGACCGTCTGAAGCCGGGCGATCCGGTGGCGCAGGGTGCGGCCTTTGCCCGGCTAGGGGACGCCAGCCAGAACGGTGGCTGGGCCCCGCATGTGCATTTCCAGCTGGCCCTGACCACGGATGGAATGCAGACCGACTGGCCCGGTGTCGGCGATCCGGATGAGATAGAGCTGTGGCACGCCGTCTGCCCCAATCCCGCGGCATTGCTGAACCTGCCAGACGACAAGGTATTCTATCGGCCCACAGATAAACAGGTGATCCTGCAGGGGCGGCACGACCACTTCGGCAGCAACCTTAGCCTGACCTATGACGATCCAGTCATGCTGGTGCGCGGGTGGAAACATCATCTGTTTGACGAATGGGGACGGCCCTATCTGGACGCCTATAACAACGTCCCCCATGTGGGCCATGCGCATCCGCGAATTCAGGCGGTGGCGGCGGATCAGCTGAAGCGAATGAATTCAAATACGCGCTATCTGCACCCTGCCCAAACGACCTTTGCCGACAAGATTCTCTCGAAACTGCCGGATCATTTCGAGGTCTGCTTTTTTGTCAATTCAGGCACCGAGGCGAACGAGTTGGCCTTGCGACTGGCCCGCACCCATACCGGCGCCAAGGGCATTGTCACCCCGGATCACGGCTATCATGGCAACACCAACGCGGCTGTTGCGATCTCGGCCTATAAGTTCAACAAACCCGGCGGTGTCGGTCAGGCCGACTGGGTCGAGCTGGTTGAGGTTGCCGACGACTATCGCGGGTCATTCAAACGTGACGACCCGGACCGCGCTACAAAATTCGCGAATTTTGTAGACCCTGCAATCGCTGCTCTGCAAGACAAGGGGCACGGGGTCGCAGGTTTCATTGCCGAGACCTTCCCCTCGGTCGGCGGCCAAATCATTCCGCCCAAAGGTTACCTGCCAGCGGTATATGAGAAAATCCGCGCTGCGGGCGGTGTGTGCATTGCCGATGAAGTACAAACCGGGCTTGGGCGACTGGGTGAGTACTATTTCGGCTTTGAACATCAAGGCGCGCTGCCGGACATCGTCGTCATGGGCAAACCTATCGGTAACGGCCATCCGCTGGGCGTACTGGTTACGACCAAGGAAATCGCCCAGAGCTTTGACAACGGGATCGAGTTCTTTTCAACCTTTGGCGGCTCGACCCTGTCATGCCGGATCGGCAAAGAGGTGCTGGACATCGTCGATGACGAAGGCCTGCAGGACAACGCCCGCGATATGGGCGCGCGCATGATGGATGGTCTGCGTCAGATTGAGTCCGATTTCGGATGCGTTGGCGATGTGCGAGGAATGGGCCTGTTCCTTGGGGTTGAGCTGATCAACCCGGATGGGTCCGAGGGCACCGAAATCTGCAAATACGTCAAAAACCGGATGCGCGATCATCGTATTCTGATCGGCAGCGAAGGGCCCAAGGACAACATCCTGAAAATCCGCCCACCGCTGACGATCGAGGCCGAGGACGTCGACATGATCCTCTGGGCTTTGCGGGACGTTTTGACCGGAGTGGGTGATTTCACCCCTGCCCCAGCCTGCGATCAGGGGCATCACCATGCTGGGTGCGGGTGCTGCTGAGAAATAAACCCCGGCCTAGGGAGGGCCGGGGTTCTGCGCCACGCTGCTGCTCAATGCAGCAGGGCTGCGGGGGGTTGGTGCCCGGTTGTGGGCAGCGGAATCGACGCGGTCATACGACGCAGCGCCAGTCCAAGTTCTTCTGATAATGAGGCCAGAGCGGGGGCAAAATCCGGTCGCACAATCAGGGACGCCATCATCATCGCGTCTTCACGGGAACCTTCAGAGGCCGCCGCGATCATCTGCGCAAAGCAATTTTCGTCAGCGCCAAGACAAGAACACCCCAATCCGTGACGGATCAACGGGCGGCGCCCGTGATGCGCGCACAGCGAACACAGGCGGTCAAGCGACATCATCGCAGCGCGCCCGCATTCTGCGCCCAACGCAATTTCAAAATCGCTGGCGGCATCTGCGCGGCCCTGGGCACCATCACCCCAAAGCCGCAAGTACATCACGGCTCCGGCTTCGACGGGGCCAAGGTCAGTTAAGCGGCCAACAGCCGCCCCACCCCGAGAGGAATTCGCGCTCATTTCGTCAGGATCAATTTGCCTGCGCGGGTGATGCGCAGCGTATACAGCTGGTCGCCCAATTCGATATGGGCCAGGTTACCGCCATTGGTCAGTTCTTCGGCCTTATGCGATGGCAGCATGGATACAGCATAGGATTGGCTGGGATTCGGGGTCTGCATATTCATCAGGACAACTCCAGAGGGGGCTGGGGCGAAATGCCTTAATCTGTTCGCGTTTCACTTGACCTGGCTGACCCTGACAGGGGTTGGCTGTGGACTTGAATAATAATCTGATTAAAATAGTCAGGTATGTCAAGGCCCGTTCTGGTAAATTCTCCAACCTCGCACGATTGCACCAAAAATTCAGGCAGGGTACCACTTTCTCAGAATATCAAACCAAGGGGGCAGCCAATGGCCGCGACTATCATGTTTGACCTGGATGGAACGCTCGTGGACAGTCTTCCTGATCTTGCCGCGGCCGCGAACAATATGTTGCGTGACGCCGGCGTAGCGCCCTTATCACAGGACCAGATCAAACAATTTGTTGGCAACGGGCTACCCAAACTGGTCGAGCGTGTGATTGAGCATTGCGGCCTGCCGATGGCCCAGCACGGTGATCTGACCCGGTTGACGCTTGCCCATTACAACGCCGCCTCCAGCGATAAAACCGTGGTCTATCCCGGTGTGCTGCAGGCGCTGGAGCATTTGCGTGAAATGGGCTGCGTTCTGGGGGTTTGTACCAACAAACCCGAAGCCCCTGCCCGCCATGTGCTTGAGGCGATGGGGCTTGCACCCCATTTCGATGCCGTCCTTGGCGGTGACAGCCTGAACACCCGCAAACCCGACCCGGCCCATCTTGAGGCCAGCTTTGCCGCCGTTACCACAGCCGGTCCGCAGTTGTTTGTCGGAGATAGCGAGGTGGATGCCGAAACCGCTCAACGCGCACAAGTGCCGTTTTTGTTGTTCACCGAAGGTTATCGAAAATCACCGGTTGCCGACATTCCACATACAGCAAGCTACGACCGATCCTCTGAATTGCCCAAACTGGTTGCACAAGTACTGCTATCTCTGGAGCAAAGCGCCTGAGAGCCTATTTCTAGAGGGGGATCGAAACGGGTCGCGGCCAGTGACTGAGGGGCCGGCCGAGGGGGTAAGTAGCCAGCCCCTCACAGGGGAAAAGTGGTATCGTCCGATATGACCCGTTCGATAAAACACAGTTAACGAATCGGCCTGAATTTCGATATAGGGGGTTTCCCGTAGCCCCCCGGATAGTGTTGAAATCACAGTTAATTTTTTCGCCCATTTTAGCGCAAACAGGGGTTTTGCCCTGAAAACAGAAAAATAGGCGAACCCTTAACGCGCTTGTAAGGCAGGACCGTGCGGCTGCCTGTCCTACCGGGCAAATGACGTTGGACGGTACAGTCCACCACCCTGGCGTTGACCTGGAATATACGCTGGATTCACAGGCTTGTTTGTACCACACCGCGCGACTGTGGTCGAAAAATCCGCCGGTTCAGCGGCCATTCATCTTCCACTCTATACATCCGGTTCGTCTCTCGGTAAGGAGCGTGCTTCGACAATGATCCGTGTGTTGGACGCTCTGAGGGTGACCGCATCACCCAAGAGAGCCGAGCTATGAAACAGACAATCGCAGATGCGCTGAAGCGCAAAGGATATGACACCCTGACCCCGGTCCAAGAGGCCGTGTCCGCTCCAGAGTTGCAAGGAAAAGACCTGCTTGTGTCGGCCCAAACCGGATCGGGAAAAACCATTGGGTTCGGCCTGGCCATCGCGCCGACCATTTTGGGCGATGCGCAGGTTTTCGGCACGGCAGACGCGCCTTTGGCACTGGTGATTGCGCCAACGCGAGAGCTGGCAATGCAGGTCAAACGCGAATTGGGATGGCTTTACGCCGACGCGGGGGTGTTCATTGCCTCGTGCGTTGGCGGAATGGATATGCGCGACGAACGCCGGGCTCTGTCACGTGGGGCGCATATCGTGGTCGCGACCCCGGGGCGTTTGCGCGATCATATCATGCGCGGGTCGATTGATCTGACGGCCGTGCGCGCTGTGGTTTTGGATGAAGCCGACGAAATGCTTGACCTTGGGTTCCGCGAGGATCTGGAGTTCATTCTCGACGAAACGCCCACAGACCGCCAAACACTGTTGTTTTCCGCCACGGTTCCGCGCGCCATTGCCACCCTTGCCACCCGGTATCAACGGGATGCCGAGCGTGTAAGTACCGTCAGTGAACGGACGCAACACGCCGATATCGAATACCGTGCAATGAATGTGGCCCCGCGCGATGGTGAAAACGCGATCATCAACGTGCTGCGTTATTACGAGGCCCCGAACGCCATCGTCTTTTGCAACACACGTGCGATGGTTGCACGCCTGACTGCCCGCTTGTCGAACCGTGGGTTCTCGGTTGTGGCTTTGTCCGGTGAACTGACCCAAAGCGAACGCTCAAATGCCCTGCAGGCCATGCGCGACGGGCGTGCCCGCGTCTGTGTGGCGACCGACGTGGCCGCGCGCGGGATTGACCTGCCGAATCTGGATCTGGTGATCCATGCCGAACTGCCCAACAGTCACGAAACTCTTCTGCACCGTTCAGGTCGAACCGGGCGCGCGGGGCGCAAAGGGGTCAGCGCCCTGATCGTCGCACCGGCTTCGTTCAAAAAGGCTCAACGGCTGTTGAAATTCGCCAAACTGACTGCTGATTGGGGTCCGGCACCTTCCGCAGACGCAGTCAACGCACAGGATCTACAGCGGATGTTCGGCTCGGACGACTGGCAGGTGGATCTCGTCGAGAGCGAGCGCACATCGGTCGACGAACTGGTGGCCAGATTCTCGCCGGAACAACTCGCCGCGGCCTATGTCCGTCAATACAAACGTCAGCATTCTGCTCCGGAAGAGTTAAGCGACGTCAAAACCACAGGGACAAAGTCAGAGGCACCTTTTGGCCCGAGTGTGTGGTTTTCGCTGTCGGAAGGACGCAACGATAACGCGTCTCCGCGCTATGTTCTTCCCATGGTGTGCAAGGCCGGGAACCTCACCAAATCCGATATCGGCGCGATCCGCATCGCTGACGATGTGACCTTTATCGAAATTCGCGAGAGCAGCGTTTCCGGATTTTTGGACGCGATCGGACCTGAGATGAAGGTCGAGGGCACAAAAGACATCGTGCGGTTGGACACGGCCCCCGACTTTTCGAAACCGACAAAGACAGGCCCAAAACGAGGTGTGAAAGGCAAGAGAGACCCGCAAAAGTCTGAGCGCAGACCGCCTCGCCTTGTCGATCCACAGCCTGCGAAGGCGCGAAAAAAGACGGCATCAAAGCCGCCTGAGAAAACCAAAGTCGACACTAAGCCCAAGCGCGATGGCGATAGCCTAAGCAGCAAAGGCAAAAAACCAAACCGCGGCCCAAAGGGCCCGCCGCCGCCCAAGGGTAAGCCAAACAGCAAGAAAAACCGCGCACGCGCTGCCGCGGCAAAGGGCGGCAATTCTGTACCGAGACGTTCCAAGTAAGCTGAAACGTTCCCCCGACCCGAATTCGCCTGGGTTCGTTCTTGGGAGGCAAACAAGCCGCACTGAAAATGCAGCTTTTCTCGCGCTGTCAGAAAAGGTTTAATCCACCCGTTCTAAGCTTTTGCTAAATGGGTCAGTGGCATGAATATTGCAGACATCGTCGACTTTGGGCGTTACCCTCTGGGAAATGAAGATTTCGGTACGAAGGCAAGATCGTCACTGAATGAAAACGGTGTCTTGGTCCTTGAGGAATTTATCCGCCCCGAGGCACTGGCAATGATGCAAGCCGAGGCTTTGACGGGACAAGACCAGGCATATTTCTGCACTCAAAGCCACTCGGTCTACCTAACGCCGCCAAATCCAGAGTTTGACGCATCACACCCGGCAAATCGGCAAGTGGAGTCATCCAAAGGATGTATCTGCGACGACGTGGTGTCACCGACATCGCCCCTGCGCACTCTGTATAACGACCCATTATTCCACAGCTTCATCAAGCAGCTCACGGGCGAGACTGAACTGCACCCTTATGTCGATCCGCTGTCGTCAATTAACATTCACTACGCAACCCGAGGGCAAGAACTCGGTTGGCATTTCGACAATTCCTCGTTCGCAATCACATTGCTGATCCAGAAACCCGACGCCGGTAGCCGTTTCGAATATGTAAAGGACCTGCGGGACGCGAGCGCAGGCGACATGAACTATGAAGGTGTCAGGGCCGTTCTGGACAAAGAATTGAAGCCACAAATCCTGAACATGGATCAAGGAACGCTGGTTCTGTTTCGCGGTAGAAACTCCATTCACCGGGTCTCACCGAATGAGAGTGACAAGACAAGAATGCTCGCCGTGTTGGCCTATAACTCGGAACCTGATGTGGAACTGTCAGAGAGTGCCCGCATGACCTTTTACGGTCGATTGAACTGACGTCGGCTTACTGCAATGCAGTACGAATATGCGCAAGATGGGACCTGGAAGGCCGCCAGTTTTTCCACTAACCCAATTCTGAGGTGGCTCGTAGAAGCGCCGTCTCGCTATTTAAGATATCGATTTAAAATCAAAATGACTTGGAAACATCGACTGCAAGACAAACAAGCAGATTTTCAAAGCCTCTTCGGGTTTGAAAATCTCAGAGTGTAAATGGAAGTCGGTCCAGAGCCCTTCCAGCAAAGCAATCAATGCATCTGTTGCAAGTTTGGCGTCTACGTCTTTGTACCCACCTTCGCTTATGATTTGCTGCAACAGTTCAAGGATCACTGCCCGGAAACTTTTGTCCCGTGAGTCGATGAAAGGAAATATGTCGGGGTTCGAGAGAGCTTCGGCCCGAAATGAAAACCAGATCGCAACGTCCCGTGCATTCAGGACCAAAGGGTCGAAATCCGCCTTGAGGATTGAGATTAACTTGTCCGCAGGGCCTAATTCCGGACTGTCCGCGATTGCTTTCCACTGCCCGGCATAGCGCGCTGACAACTCCTCGGCCACGGCAAGCAGCAATTTCTCTTTGGAACCAAAGTGCAGGTTCACCATCCCCCTCGACAGTCCTGACAGCTCCTGGATTCTGGCCGAGGTCGTGCCCCGAATACCGTATTTATGGATGGCATCCGCAGCCGCCTGAATCAGCTGCTGTCGGTTCTGCAACTTACTCAGATCGCGGGCATTGGTCGGAGTATCGGCCTCGAGTTTAATCTTGTTTTTCCTTCGCTGGGTTACTCGCTTTTGCTTTCTCGCATCTAGTGAAGCGAAAGTTCAAGGATTGACATTGAATGAATGTTTGTTCAATTTGTGATATATGTTACATCAAGGTGCCCCATGACCCTGTTCAACTCCGACTTTCAGCCCGTACGTGACTGGGACAACGAACACTTCCTGCATCCGTGGGAAGGGATGTCATTCCTTGGCCAAAATGAACGAACCTTTGCCGAAAGTGGCCAAGGCGTTCACATCGTGACAGAGGACGGAAAACGCTTGATAGATGGGCCTGCGGGGATGTGGTGCGTTCAATTGGGCTATGGGAACGCTGAAATTGCCGATGCGATGGCCCAGCAAGCGAAAGAGATGGCGTATTTTTCGCCCTTCAACAACGCCAACTCGGCCCCAGCCCGGCTGGCACATGAGATCGCCAAAAGAACACCGGGTGACCTGAACCATGTGTTCTTTACAACCGGCGGCTCAACAGCCGTTGATAGCGCCCTGCGGTTTGTGCAGTTCCGCAATAACCTGCTTGGCAAACCTGAAAAAAAGATCGTGATATCGCGGCAAAAGGCCTATCACGGTTCGACTTATTTGGCGGCCTCAGTATCTGGAAAAGAGCGCGACAAAGGGTGGTTGGACCAGGCCTCTCACCTGACGCGTTTCCTGCCGAATGTGAACCCATACACGCGCCGCGCCGATCAAACGGTTGAAGATTTTCTAGACGAAAAAATCGCTGATCTAGAGAACATGATCCTGGAAACCGACCCTGACAAAGTCGCGGCGTTCATCGCTGAACCAATCCTATGTTCTGGTGGGGTCATCGTGCCTCCGCAGGGGTATCATCAGCGCTGCTTGGACATCTGCCGGAAATACGATGTCCTGTATATTTCAGATGAGGTTGTGACTGGATTTGGGCGGCTTGGGCATTGGTTTGCATCCGAAGACGTCTTTGGCATTCAACCAGATATCATCACCTGCGCCAAAGGTATGACGTCTGGCTATGTCCCCATGGGGGCCTGCATTATCTCTGATCGACTGATCGCAGATGTCAGTGGTGGGAACGCGCAGGAGGCTACGTTTTCAAACGGGTTCACCTATTCAGGCCACCCGGTAAGCGCGGCAGCTGGTTTGAAAACCATCGAAATCATGGAGCGCGACGGTATTCTGGAACATGTCCGCGCGCTTACGCCGCTGTTCGAAGAACGCCTTCAGGCTCTGGCGGCCTTGCCACTTGTGGGTGACGCCCGAGGTATGGGGCTGGTTGGCTGCGTCGAATGCGTTGCCGATTCTAATGCTGATAATCTTTTGGACCTTGATAAGTCTGTTGGCGCATTGATTGACCAGCATTGCCAGGAAAACGGGTTGATCCTGCGACCGATCATCAACATGTGCGTGTTTTCCCCACCGCTGATCATCACGGAAGGCGAGTTGAACCGGATGTTCGATATCCTTGAGAAAGGTATTCGGTTGGCGGCTGAAGACCTGACACAGCAGGGTGCGTTTAAGGCTTAGAAGCCGTCTTGATGCGGCATCACTATTTTACAAGTTTCAATGCCGCATCGCCTTCCGCTGTCCTCAACCCGCCTGCATCGCCTCAGGCGGTAATTTAATCGGAAACTTGGCCCGCACCTCTGCATCAGCCTTGCTGCCAAAGTAGTTCGGATAGTGATTGGATAGGATGTCGTTGACCACCGACCGACTCCGCTCAAACATGTCCTGTCGACCTGCCTTTTCCCAAGTATCGGTCAGTTCCCGATCCAGCAGGGTCGGGTAGACATATTCCGTCTCCATATATTGCAGGGTCTGCGCGTTACCAAGGAAATGACCCGGATCAATTGCGCATTCATGGATAACGTCGACCGAAAGCGTGTCGTCGCTCACCTCGATCCCGCGCAGCGTTCGCGAGATCATGCCCGCAGCCTCGTTGTCGATGACCATAGACTCAAAGCTGCAGCCCATCAGACTGCCAAGCATACCGCCAAATTCGCAGAGCCTGTTGGCACCGGCATGCGCCGCCAAAGCAAAGGTCAGTGCCTTTTCCAAACCGTATTGCGCATCCGGGATTTTAGAATCCGTCATACCACACCCAACACTGGTCGGCAGGTTATAGAAATTGCCCATCTGGATGGCCGCAGCTGAAATTAACGCCTGTTCGCCACTGCCGCCAGTAAAGGACCCAGTACGCAAGTCGGTGATGAAAGGCCAAGCTGCAAAAACGACCGGAGTGCCCGGATTGATGAGGTTCGCAATAGCGACGCAAGACAAGGTCTCAGCAACCGCTTGCGCTAAGGTTCCTGCCAAAGGCGCCGGCGAAGTCGCCCCGGCCTGTGGGGGAACGGCAAGATCGCACACCAGCCCCATCTTCGCCGTATCGATCAAGATCTCCAGATTTTCGCGCCCGAACCTAAGCGGGGATACGATGGGACAGCCTCCAAAGATGACCGAGGGCTTTTCAAGGAACTTGCCCTCGCCACCCGATGCCAGATCGAACAGATGGATCGCATCCTGAATGTGCTCGCGGGTTCTGAAGGTCAGGCAGGAAGGTTTTTCGCTGCCTGCCAGAATGGCGTAGAGCATGCTCATGTCATGCTCATAATCCTGTGGCACATCCGTCGCCAAAACCGTGTCACCGGTCATGTGAATATTATCGAGCCGGTCGACCAAGCGGGTGAAGTCGTAAATATCCTTAAGCGTTGATGGCCTGTAACTGCGAGTCTCGGCATCAAAGGTTGTCACCGCCGTGCCGGAATTTGCGTAATACACCTTGTCCTTGGTGCAGTGCATGTCGTCCTTACCGGCCCGCGATCCGCGTGCATGGACAAAGAATTCACTGGCGGCTTTGGCCAACAGATCTTCCATCAAGGCGCGAGGAAAGCACAACCTGCCGTGCGCGTTCAATGTCGCCCCTTTTGGCACCACAAGATCGAGAACTTCCTGCGTTGGGTCCCCCACGCCTGTGCGTTCCAGAATGCTAAGCGCGGCCTCGTGAATGCGCGACATGTCCGCGTCTGACAGGGGCTTGTATCGCCCACCCGAAATACCCGGCCAGATTGCTTGCGAGGCTGCGTTGCTGGTTCGCACGGCTGCGCGTGCCTCACGCCCGCCCCCGCGCCGTCTTGATCTGCGCTGCGTTAGCTCTGTCATGTTCTTTCTCCGAATTTTGCGCGTCTCAGATCATGCTGAAGTAGTTGCGATAGAAGCCCGAAATGCTCCATTCCATCTCGGACAATGGCCCGGGGACGAAATGGTGCGAGTTCACGCCTTCCTGATTGTGCCGGATGATCCGTTCGTCATCGAGCGACGTGACATGCCACAGCCATGTCAGGGTATCCTTGTCATAGTCGCGCCCCTCTTCGGCGTCGCCGCGTACGTACCAGACGATCTGAATATCGGTGTCTTGCAGAGCACGCGGCACGAACCGATACCCGACCACGTGATCGGCATAAACGAGGAAATAGTTTAGCGTACCGATCCCCAGATCGGTGGCCCCGCCGTCTTGGGATTTCAGCTCACCCAATGGCGGCGCCAAGGGCGCGCCATCCTTGCTGCCGGTCAAGTAGCCGGGGAACAGTGGGTAACGCCGCCAATAGACATCTGCGCCCGGTGCGACTGCGTTTTCTCCAGTCAGATCAAGCTCCTCGAGGGGAACCCCGGCTTCTTTCATCCGCTCGTGCAGGGCCCCGCTGAATTCAAGAACCTGGGCCGGATCTTTCAAGGAATGACTGCGCGAATAGTCCTGATGAGATGGCGCGCAGTGATAACATTCCAAGTAATTCTCCAGAGCAAGCTTCCAGTTCGCCGGAACCGGGTATGAGGCCTCATGGGCAATCTTCAGATTCTCAAAACCGAACGGCTTTGACAGCGGGGCCAGCCTATCCAAAGCGGCGTCCAGCGGCGGCGCGTCTTCGGACGGGCAAACAAAAATCAGACCCTGAAATATCTTTACCTGAACCGGAAACAAACCGTACTGGCCCGGGTCAAAATCCGCCCCCATTGACCGCCCGTTTCTGAGCTTACCGTTCAGGTCAAAGGTCCACGCGTGATAGGGACAGATGAAGTTTCGCGCCTTGCCTTTCTGTTCAATGCAAACGCGCGATCCCCGGTGGCGGCAAACATTTTGATGCGCGCGCACCTCACCCTCGCGATCCCGAACGATGATGATGGATTCAGGTCCGTAGTCGAACAGGAAATAGTCGCCCGGCTCGGCAATCTGGCTGATATGTCCGACCCAGATCCAGTTGCGATTCCAGAACGTGCTGATATCGTTTTCGTATACTGCCTGAGACGTATAGAAATGGCGCGGCAAGGCGAACCCTTCCCGCTGCGCTTCCATCAAGTCGCGCATTACTTGCAAGTCATCTTTTGGCATAGCGCACCTCATGCAGATTCAAGGGAAACGATTTCCCGACGGAAAAATTCACGGTCGATGTCGCCCGCGTCGCGTTCAAAATTCCTGGCTGCCATGTGGCCCGAATATACAGCGTCAGCGATCAAACCGGGGTTTGCCGCATCACCGATCAGTTCCAGACTTGTCAGTGGCTTGTCGGGCAAATTTCGCAGTTCCTCATAAAGGGCAGTCTCTCGCGCGCGCTGCGTGACCAAAACAACTGATGCGCACTCGACGCTTTGTTCGCGTCCGGTATAGGCGCATTGAACTTTCGCCATTCCGGGCGTGATTTCGACCAGGGTCTGGGACAACACCAGCCGAACACCTTTTTCCAACAAGCCGCGTTGCACTTTGACCTGTTCCAAGGTCAATTCAGTGAAAGGTGAAACCATCGAGGCCGGGGTTACAAAGACGACCTCTCGCCCGGCCTGCGCCAGATGATCCGCCAACACACCACCGAGATAGGCCTGATCATCATCGTAGACCATAATCGGGCCATCCCCCGGCATTACCCCTGACATGATGTCGTCCGGAGTGAATACTTGTGAACCTACCTCTATCGATACGCCCCGGAACGCAGACTTCCCGCGACCGTCTCGCCGCCATGACGCGCCAGTTGCCAGAAAGACATTCGGAATGCCCAACTCGATAACCTCGCTTGCTGACAAGGAACTGTCGGTGAACAGTTGCACGTTCCCGCGTTGCTGCAAGTCATAGATCCTGTGATCTGTCACGCGCCTCCATGCGGATAGCCCGGCCAGACCGGATTCCTGCAACACGCGCCCCCCAAGCTCTTGCTTGGCTTCGGCCAAGGTTACGTCATAGCCCCGACGCGCCAATTGCATGGCGCATTCAAGCCCGGCGGGACCGCTGCCGACAACAAGCGCGGCTTCTTCTTTTCCTCGGCTCTCTATGATTTCAGGATGCCATTTCCGGCGCCACTCCTCCCCCATCGTCGGGTTTTGAGTACATCGGATAGGAACGCCCAGCGCGTCGGAGGACACACAGATATTGCAGCCAATACACTCGCGAATTTCCTCGATCCGACCTTCCTTTATTTTGTTGGGAAGAAACGGGTCGGCAATGGATGGTCGCGCTGCGCCGATGAAATCAAGGATACCTTTCCTGACAAGTGACACCATCAAGTCCGGAGACGTGAAACGCCCGACACCCACAACAGGCTTGGACGTCACCTGTTTGACGAATTCAATGTATGAGGTTTGAAAACCGTCGCGGGGCTCAAAACGTGTCGTCGCCGAGTCATTGCTCCAGTCCGCGACGTTGACGTCCCATAGGTCTGGCAGGTCTGCCAGCAATTCGACTACGGCACGGCCTTCTTCCTGCGCCTGCATCCCGTCTGATCCCAGCATTTCATCAACTGCGAAACGCAAGGCGATAGCACACTCATCCCCGACCTCTTCTCTGGTTTCTTCCAGAAGCTCTCGGGTTAAGCGCACCCGGTTCTCCAACGAGCCTCCGTATTCATCCGTTCGGTCATTGAACTGAGGCAGCAGAAAATGATGCGGCAGGGTCATGTGATGACCGGCATAAACATACACGATGTCAAAGCCCGCCTCGCGCGACCGCCGCGCCGCCGCGCGGTGCCACTTGCGAAACTCGCGAATGTCCGACTTATCCATCGCCCGAGCCTGTTTGGGATACGCTGTTTGCAAGGCAAGTTCTGACGGGCCTAGCAAAGGCGCGCGGCTCAGGTGGTTCTGCGCATGGTGGCCGTTATGTGCCAATTCAATGGCCGCCAACGAACCCTTGGCATGAACTGCATCGGTCATCAGGCGCAGCGCTGGAATATCCCGTTCGTCCCATAGTCGGTTTTCCGCATATGGGGACAAATCTGAAGTGGGATGAATTTCCGTCTCCTGATTGGACACTACGGCCCAACCACCCTCGGCCTTCATTGCCCGCATGGCAGCTTCGGCCTGCGGTCGCAGATATCCCATACCATTGCAGTGGGGCACCTGATAGAACCGGTTTCGGGCCGATACAGGCCCGATCTGAACCGGTTCAAAGAGAACAGAATATCCGTCAGCGCCTGACATTGTCGCGCTTCCTCCAGAAAATTTGGAAATGGTTCTGTGGGATCGGCGGGCTTTCTAAGGCACCGCCAATCCCAGTTGTGTAGTTAGATGGTTCTAAAAGCCCGCTTTGATGCGCTCGAACTCCTTCAACATCTTCGCTTCAATCTCAGGATTGACCGCGTCGAAGAACAGGCTGCCCTCAAAGAAGCTGTCCACGTCCGAGAACCCGTAGGTCTCAATCAACTCTGGATCAGCTTGCGCAAATGAGTCTTCATTGGCATGGGCATAACCCCAGCTTTCGATGATATACTTACCGCTGGCGGCCGAGCTGAGCGCGTTGAGCATGTCGTAGACCTGTTCATCGGACTGTTTGGCAGACTTCAGATGCACATAACCGCAGACCCAGGTGGCGATGCCTTTGTCCACATCACGCATCATGACTGCCGGTGTTTCGTTCCAAATCAGGTTCAACTCCGATTGGTTCCAGCCCCAACCCAGGGTCACCTCACCACTGGCAATGGCTTGATCCAGTTGACCTGCATCAGACCAGTAGAAACGTACATTGGGATGAATTGCCCGCAGGTAATCCGCCGCCTTCTGGAACTCCTCTTCGCTCATATCGGAATAGCTTGAGGCACCAGTTGCCAGTGCAGCCATGGCGAACGCGCTGGAGGCTGCATCCGGAACGGCAACCTTGCCCTGATAGGCCGGGTCTAACAACAATTGCAGCGAAACATCATCAGCCGAAATCATGTCGGTGCGGTAGATCAGGCCAGTGTTCCCCCATTCGAAGGGTACCATATAGGTCTGCCCGTCGATCGTGATACCATCGACCTCTTTGATCTTGGGCATCAGTTTGTCCCAGTTTTCCAGCTTGCTGGTGTCAATCGGCTTGATCATATCCGCTGCCACCCATTTTCTCAGGGCGTCCGTACACGGATGGGCCAGATCGGCCTCAAACCCGGATTGAAGCTTGGTGAAAGCCTCTTCCACGCTGCCGAAATAAGTGTAGCTGGGCGGCCCGCCGTATTTTTCGACGTAATCACCAAAGAATCCCTGATCCTCATATCCGGACCAGTCGAAAACGGTCAGATCAGCCGCGTCGGCCAATGCTTGGCTTGCCGTGAAGGTGGCAACCACTGCTGCCGTAAGTGATGCTGTTTTATTCATTTCTCTCCTCCCAAAGATTCACGTTTGCCCAAGTCGATCACCGAGGCGCTTTGAACCCCAAGCCAGACGGTATCGTCGCGGCTGTGATCAACTGTGTGAAAGTAGTTTGGCACTGCAACGGCGATGCTTTCCGGCAACCCGTCGACGCGCACATAATAGTGGACGCTTTCGCCATAGAAGGCGACGTCCGACACCTTGCCCTGAACACGCGCGTCGTACCCATCCGGTTTTTCCGCGCTGATCTCCAATTGCTCGGGGCGAACGCCGACCAATAGATCCATGTCATGCACCTGAACGTTGGGGTTCACCCCGATAGTCATCGAGCCAAACCCTTGAACATTCACGTCCAGCGTGTCGGCGTTCTCAGCAGTCACTTCGGCATTCAGAAAGTTCATCCCGCCGATGAAAGAGGCCACTTCTCGGTTGCAAGGTTGGGAATACAGAACCTCGGGCTTGTCGACTTGCTTGAGCTGCCCAGCAAACATGACCCCGATCCGGTCGGACATGGTCATCGCCTCATACTGGTCATGCGTGACCATGACGAAGGTAATGCCAAGCTTTTGCTGCAGGCGGCGCATTTCCAATTGCATCGCTTCGCGCAGGTTTTTGTCCAGCGCGGATAATGGTTCATCCAGCAGCAACACCTTGGGCCGCATGACCAATGCGCGGGCAAGCGCCACACGCTGCCGTTGCCCACCTGACAACTCATTGGCCTTGCGATCCTGCAAGCCGCCGAGTTCCACCATCTCAAGCGCCTCGGCAACGCGTTCCTTGATTTCATTTCGGGATAGCTTTGTCTTTCGCAAGCCGAACCCGACATTGTCACCCACATTCAGGTGCGGAAAGATCGCATAACTTTGGAACACCATGTTGGTGGGCCGCTTGTTGGCAGGCACCTCGCCCATCGTCCGTCCGTCAATCCGGATCTCGCCCTCTTCGTGATCCTGAAACCCCGCGATGATGCGCAAGGCCGTTGTCTTTCCGCAGCCCGAAGGCCCAAGCAGCGAAAAGAACTCGCCCTCTTTCAAGGTCAGGTTCAGGTCGGACACGGCCACAAAGGAACCAAAGCGTTTTTCGACGCCCTGTATTTCGATGATGTTCTGTTCGCTCATCAGGTTGGTTTCCTTAGGTTTCAATCTGAGGATTGGATGGAACGGCGGCGGAAATATTCGGCAATCAACAGCAGCAGAACCGAGGACAGCAAAAGCAGCGACCCCAGCGCCAGTGTATTAGGCAGCTTTGCCGGAAAGCGGATCTGGCTCCAGATATAGACCGGCAATGTCGGGCTGTTGCCGGACAGGAAGAAGGCCAGAACAAACTCGTCGAATGACACGGTGAACGTGACCAAAAGACTGGCGATGATGCCCGGTGCAACGATTGGTAGGGTGACACGCCGAAAGGTTCCCACAACGCTTTCGCCCAGATCAAACGCGGCCTCTTCCAACGACTGGTCGAAATCGTCAAAGGCGGATTTCATGATCGACACGGCAAAGGGCAAAGCCACGAATACATGGCCAAGGATCACTGTAGTCAGCGATGGCTTCAGTCCGACGCTGATGAACAGCACCAGCATGGAACTGGCAACGATAATGCCGGGAACGACCAGCGGGAGCATGACCAGACCTTCGGAGAATTCCCGCCCTTTGAACCGGTACCGGACATAGGCGCGCGCAGCGAAAAGGCCCAGAGACGTCGCCATCAAGGCAGTCACGCTGCCAACGATCAGCGAGTTCACCATCGCTTGAAGCAGCGTGTCCTGCTGACCCAACTGCGCGTACCATTTCAGCGTAAAACCCTTTAACGGGAAGGCCACGATGGTTCCGTCATTGAACGAAAACAACGGCAAAAGCAGAACCGGCAGGTAGAGAAACACCAGGTAGGCGATCGCGTAAACAAGCAACCATGGGATACGAATGGCCTTGGTCATCTGATCCTCCGCCCCAGAGCGGTGACGACCACCACGAACAGGATTGCAACGCAGCCGACCGAAAGCATGGCAAGCAGAGACAGGGTTGCACCCAAGGGCCAATTATTGGCCGCGCCAAACTGCACCTGAATCAAATTAGCCACCATTTTCCCCTGCGAGCCACCGACCAGGGCCGGCGTGACGTAGTCGCCCACCGTGGGGATGAAGATGATCAAGCAGGCGGCGATGATCCCTGGCACAGTCAGAGGCAAAGTCACGCGCACAAACCGTTCCAGCTTGCTGCACCCAAGGTCGGTTGCGGCCTCTAACAAGCTGCGGTCGATCTTTTGCAGCGACACGTAAATCGGCAGGATCGCAAATGGCGCCCATGCATGTGCAAGTGTAAGGACAACGGCGAATTCATTGTAGAGCAGGAAGGTCAGTGGTTCCTGTATCAACCCCAGCGAAATAAGGGCCGAATTCATCACCCCATTAAAGCCTAGGATCAGTTTCCAACTGAACACCCGCAGCAGGTAGCTGCTCCAGAAGGGAATGGTGATCAGCAATAGCCAGAGGGTCTTTTTCTGCGTCCGAAATGCGATGAAGTAGGCAATCGGATAGGCCAGACCGACTGTTGCCAGCGTCACCGCCCCCGCTATCGCAACCGATCGGATCATAAGATGCCGGACCAACGGATCGGTGAACGCCTCTTGGTAATTCGCCCATGTCAGCGTGCGGTCAATCTCGACATAGGTCTGGGTCCAAAAGCTGTAGGCGACAAGAATGCACAGGGGCACGGCCACAAGCAGACCGACATAGAGCGTCGCAGGCGCGCTCAGTGCCAGGCCCTTGCCCATTTCACTTCGTATGACTCCAGCCATGCTTCCCTGCTGAACTTTGCTTTCGGTGGCGCGACAATATCGATCACAAAATGGACAATCGTCCATTTAAATCTGGAATTTTAGGGCTAGCTGTGTCAACTGATATTTTCACAACCGGGGCTGGCCAATTTCCCAAAGGCCATTAGAAGGACCCGCAAGAGACTGAAAACAAACAAAACCACCTGATCAGATGACTGGAAGACGACAAGAAATTCGAGAACGAAACCGCCTATCACTGATCGAGGCGGTACTCGACTCGGTCGCAGAAAAGGGGATTTCCGAGACGTCGGTCAGCGAAATCATTCAACGCGCCGATTTATCCCGCGGCATGATTCACCTTCATTTCGGGGGTAAGGACAACCTTGTCGACGAAGCTGCGCGCTATTCGTCCGAGCAATATTACAATGGCATTTATGCCATGCTGGAAACGACCGGACAAACAGGCCAGGAACATATTGAGATGATCGTTCGGGGTGACTTGAGCGAAGCCATTCTCAATAAGAAAAACGTCGCAATATGGTACGCGTTTCGAGGTGAGGCCAGGAACAGAGCGGCAATCGCTGCGTTTTCAGATACCCGCGATGCAAAGCTTCGGAAACTGATCTTCAACGCGTTCGCCCGCATAGCGAAAGAGACTGAAATCGAACACCCAAATCAAGTTGCGCGCGACGCCACTCACGGCACGCTCGCCATGTTGGAAGGCATGTGGACTGACTACCTGCTTCACCCGGATTCCTTTGATCGCGACGAAGCAATGCGAATTGTCTTTCGGTTCCTGAGGGCAATGTTCCCCAAACATTTCGACCTTAGTGGCGCCCGGTTATATCAATGAAGCTTGCGACACAGTGCCTGTCTGGCCACTTCAGCTTGGGGTACCCGACAAGGTTTGCGCTTTCCTTCTTGTGTTGCAGTCACAAGACTGACTGAACGCGCCAGGTTTCCATACATAAGATTGCCTACAGCAATAGGCGTCCTTCGGTGGTTCGTCCCTGCCCTCATCAGGATTCAGTCGGCGCATAGCTTCCGTCTTTGCGATGCACTTCGCGCCCGCTGAGTGGCGGATTGAAGACGCAGACAAGCCGCAAATCAGCGTCTGTTGCGCGAACGAGGTGCCGGTCATGTTGATCCAATGCATAAAGAGTAAATGGCTCAAGCGAATGCCAGGTTTCATCGCCTGAGGTCTTTATCTGCCCTTTGCCTTCGATACAGTAACACGCCTCTAGATGATGGGTGTATTCAAGCTCAAGCATTTCACCCTTTTTGATGATCGTATCCGTAAGCGAAAACCCCATGCCATCAGATGCCAGCAACAGTCGTCTGCTGTTCCAACCCGGACCGGAAACATCCCGATCTGTACCTAGGATTTCATTGAGTGCCCTAACAATCATATTTCTGCCTCGTTGCTACCGAACCGCGCGGTTCATCCCGCCGTCGGACAATATACTCTGACCGTTAATATACCGGGCTCCCTCGCTGGAAAGAAAGACACAAGCCTGTCCAATCTCTTCAAAAGTTGCTGACCGCTGAGCGGGAATTTCACGGCGGGCCCGTTCGGACAGGTTTACGTTCTCGCAGAAGCCGGGCAGCAGGTTATTCATTCGAATATTGTAACGTGCATAGCGATCCCCATAGAGCTTTGAGAAACTGTGCAAAGCGCCGCGCAGCATGCTCATGGGATAGGGCGCACGTGGTTCGATTGTGTTCATGGACGAAATATTTACGAAAGCGCCCCCGCCTTGTTCAATCAAGATAGGCGTGACGATACGAGCAATCTTGACGACGTTCAGCACATACATGTCCAGACTTTCGTGCCACAACTCATCGCTCAGCTCCAAAAGCGGTCCGTCAAAGTCGGGGTCGAATCCCACCGTTTTGATGGCTTCGGGCACCGTTCCGCCGTGGCCCATGTTGCTGACGATTGCATCAATCCGCCCATATTCGCTCATGGTGTCGTCGATCATTGCTTGCAGATCATCGACATCCAGCACAGAACCGCGGCGGCCGATGCCCCCAAGCTCCTCGGCCAGTTCGACCGAGCGGTTCGACGGGGACATCAGCGAGACCTTGTAGCCTGCTTTTGCCATTTCGACCGCACAGCCCCGGCCAATGCCTTGGCCTGTACCTGTCATCAGCGCGACTTTGGATTCGGGCATGGGAATTCCCTTCTTTAGGCAAGCAAAGTATGAGATTTTTTGTGTTTAAATCAGTCTAACTTCTTACATTTAGGCGCATCTATCGAATTTTTAGCACGTTACTGTTAGATTTTCTCACATGATGGAAAATCTCAGACACCTTCGTGCCCTTCAGGCGTTTGACGAAACTGCAACCCATTCCAGCCTGACCAAGGCAGCGGGTGTGCTGAACGTCACCCACGGAGCGATCAGCCGACAAATAAAGTTGCTGGAACTGCACCTTGGGGTGACACTCTTTCATCGCCGCCCCAACGGCGTTGAATTGACCAAAGCCGGCGAACGCCTGCACCAATCAACACGCGGGGCATTTTCTGCATTGCAGTTGGGCGTGATGGAGGTGAAGCGATTACATCACCGCCAGTCGATTACAGTGTCTTTATCCACATCATTGGCACTCAAATGGCTTGTGCCGTTACTAAGTTCGTTTCAACAAGAACATCCGGGTATCGCGCTATTACTGGACACAAATGATGCCTTTGCCGATTTCGATACGTCCGAGGTTGATGTAGCCCTGCGATTTGGAGAACCGGGTTGGGACGGGCTTTATCACGAGCAAATAAGACAAGAGGAGCTGGTCGTCGTGGCCGCGCCATCGCTTGTCGAGAATACACAGCTGCCAATGCGTGCCACTGACATCACCGATCTTCCATTGTTGCACGATGCCTTCAACATCGGCTGGGAAAGCTGGGCCGCGCAAGTTGGTCTGAACGCGGATCAGATCAACTCGCAGAGCATCAAATACGTGGATAGTGCTGTGCTTTTGGAGGCCGCGATTGACGGACAGGGCGTGGCATTGGCAAGACACCTCTTGGCGGCGAGAGACTTGGAATTTGGTCGTCTGATCCGTCTGGACGAAAGCCATGTTCCACTAGATCGCGGGCTCTACTTTGTCTGTCGACCCAGCGATCAGGATCGAGTCTCGGTGAGAATTTTCAAGAAATGGCTTTTGTCGATTTGACCTACGGGTTTCATCAAATTCCCCCTAGACGTATACGGCCTGCAACAACTGATCACGCGTAAGGTTATCTCTTGTGCCTTTGATCATGACTTCGCCACGCCGTAACACGACAAGCCTGTCAGCAAGGTCATAGGCAAAGTCGAAATACTGCTCGACCAGAACAATTGCCATTCTACTTGTCGTTCTGAGGTGCCGGATCACTTCGCCAATCTGTTGGATGATGTTCGGTTGAATGCCTTCGGTTGGCTCGTCAAGCAGCAACAGGTTCGGCTTTGTGATCAGCGCCCGCGCGATGGCCAGCTGTTGCTGCTGGCCGCCGGAAAGGTCACCGCCGCGCCGGTTCTGCATCTGTTTGAGGACCGGGAACAGGTCGAATATCTCATCCGGGACGAAATGCTCACTGACAGGCAGGCAAGAGAACCCAGTTTCCAGATTCTCGCGAACTGTCAACAAAGGGAATATCTCGCGCCCTTGCGGGACATAGGCCACACCTTTCCAGGCCATCCGATGCGCAGGTAAGACACCCAATTGTTCCCCGTTAAGCTCCAGTTTTCCACCGGAACGCGGATGCGTGCCCGAGATTGCCTTCATCAGGCTGGTTTTCCCGACACCGTTGGTCCCCATGACGCAGGTCACTTCACCTTGCCTGGCTTCCATGGAAATCCCGTTAAGAATTTGCGAGTGCCCATAGTGCAAAGTCAGATCGGTCAGCTTCAGCATTGTTTAGCGCCCCAGGTAGACATCGATGACGTCCTGATTAGATGTCACGTGATCAAGACCGCCCTCGGCCAAAACAGATCCTTCGTGCAAAACCGTGACCTTGCAGTTCAGACGCCGCACAAACTCCATGTCATGCTCAACCACCACAACAGCGCGGGTTTTTGCAGCCTGAACAAGCAAGTCTGTAGTGTGTTCACGCTCTTGCGGTGTCATGCCCGCGGCGGGTTCGTCAACCAATAGCAGACGTGGGTCTTGTGCAAGCAGCATGCCAATTTCCAACCACTGTTTCTGCCCATGGCTCAGTTCACCGGATTTGCGGCTTAGTTCCTGATGCAAACCAATTTCGGCGGCCAGATCTTTGACTTTCTGCAGATCATTTGCCGAAGGGCGATAAAGTAACACACCCAGCCAACCACGTTTGTTTTTAAGTGCCATCAGCAGGTTATCCTGTACGGTCTGATCTTCGAAGACGGTTGGTTTCTGAAACTTCCGCCCGATCCCTGCCTGCGCGATTTTTGCCTCGGTCATGTCCAACAAAGAAATGGACTTCTTTCCCCAGATAACCCGCCCCTCATCAGGTCGTGTCTTACCTGTGATGATGTCCATGAACGTGGTCTTGCCTGCACCGTTAGGGCCGATTACGGCGCGCAATTCGGCATCACCAATTTGGAACGACAAGTTATTGATCGCGCGGAAACCGTCAAAAGTGACCGAGACACCGCTCACCTCTAGCAGAGTACTCATTCAATGGCCTCCTTTTCACGCAACGCTCCGTCATCGGGGCCCAGGTTGGCACCGTGGCGATCCGGGTGTCGCCGGTCGCTCCATAAGTCGAATAACCCGCCTATCCCTTGCGGAGCGAACAGAGTGACCAGCACGAACGAGACGCCCAGCAGCACCTGCCACCAGTCGACCCATTTGACGGTGTAGAAACCCAACGGAGTGTTGGGCGCTTGCCCGCCGGTGAACCAGGTGCTGAGCAGGCTTACAAAGGCCGCACCGATCACGGCACCATAAAGACGCCCGCGCCCACCGATGGCGACCCAGACGGCCAGATAGATAGACGCGATGGGGGCCATCTCCTCGGGGTTGATGATGCCTGCCTGCGGGTAATAAAGCGCACCCGCGATGGCGGCTATGCAGGCGGTCAGGGTGAAGACGGTCAGCTTGTAAACCTCGACCGAATATCCAAGAAACCGCACCCGCGCCTCGTTATCGCGGATGCCGCGGATGACCGAACCAAACTTACCCGAAACGATCCACGCCGCCAGCATGTAACCCAGTCCCAGCGCCAATGCCGAAGCCCAGAGGAACCAGATCGACACCACGTCCTGCGAGGCGGTCACGCCGGGCAAGTTCTGCAAGCCCGACAGCCCGTTGTTGCCACGCAAACCGCTGTCGTTTTGGAACAGATACAGCGCCAAGGCCAATGTCATCGCCTGAGTCAGGATCGACAGGTACACACCGGTAACGCGACTGCGGAAAGCCAACCAGCCAAAAATCAGCGCAAGAAGACCGGGCACTAGCACGATCAGCGCCAACTGCAGAACCAAACTGTGGGAAAACGCCCAGATCAGCGGGAATTCCGATGATCCGACGACGCCGAAAATCTGCGTCCCGATGGCGTCCACGACCTCGGACGGTGTTGGCGGGATGTCGGCCTGCGACAACGACTCGACCACGATCAGGCGGGTGCGATCGTACATCAGCCACATGCCGATCATGTAGCCGCCCAGCCCGAAGAAGGCGAAGTGGCCCAGCGACAGGATACCGGTGAAACCCCAGACCAGATCCATCGCCACTGCGATCAGGCACAGGCATAGGGTCTTGCCCAATGTCTTGACGAAACTGGTTGAGATTACTCCGATCCCGAACCCTTCGGACAGGATGGTCACGCCCAATGTGAACAATGACAGGGTGGCCAGAAAGACCAGCACGGACGGGTTCTTGGCGACGAAGCTGCGTTCCATGTCTCAATCCCCCGCCGCGCGACCTTTGAGGGCGATGATGCCCCTTGGTCGGAACTGGATGAAAACAATGATGAAGACGATCATGTAGGTTTGTGCCGCAAGGGTGTTCGAGGGGTTCATCCACTCGATCCCTTTTTGCAGGAAGCCGATCATCCCCGCCCCGGCCAGTGCCCCCCAGATGTTGCCAACGCCGCCTACGACCACGGTCATGAAGCTTTGAACAATATAGTCGCTGCCCAGATCCGACGTGACCTTGGCAAAAAGGCCAATGGCGACCCCTGCAATCCCGGCGATGCCGGAACCCAAGCCAAAGGTCAGCATATTCACCCGCCCGGGATTGATCCCCATTGATCCAGCCATGCGTGGGTTCTGCGTAACCGCGCGCATCTCAAGACCCAGCCGTGTGCGTTTCATGATGTACAGGAACAGCCCCAGAAAGATCAGAGCCAGCACGAAGATCGCGATGCGGATATAGCTGATCGAAACCACATCATTCAGCACCCACGCCCCATCCAGCCAACCCGGCGCTGTCAGTGGACGGGCCTGCGTGCCAAAAATGTTCTTGGCCAGTTGTTGCAGGGCAATTGAGATGCCGAATGTCGCAAGAAGCGTCTCGAGCGGGCGGGCATAGAGCCAGCGGATCACCAACCGCTCCATCGCGACACCCATGGCGAAGGTGACGGCAAAGGCCATCGGGATCGCTACGATAATCGACAGCGTGTGGTCGGGGATGAATTGCTGAACGACATAGCCCGTATAGGCACCCATCATGATGAATTCGCCATGGGCCATATTGATCACGCCCATCACCCCAAAAGTGATGGCCAAACCGATGGCCGCCAGAAAATAGATTGATGCCAGTGAGATCGCGTCCAGCAACAGGTCGAGTGTCTGGTTCAACCCGACCTTGAATTCAATATGATCCAAAGCCTTCTCGGCAGCGGCAGTTACCGCAGGCGAGGCCTCGCGATAGGTTTCAAAGAAGACATGTTTGCCCAGCGCGTCATCGATATCCGCCTCTGTTACCAACGCGGAAACCGCCCCCGTTTCAGCCAAGGCGGCATATGCTTGAGTGCGAGCGGGTTCGTTGTTCAATTGTGCAACCGGGACGCCACCGACGCGGCCTCGGTCGATATTCGCTGACAAAGCCGTGCGGATGTCGTCCTGAGACACACGCGGAGTCGCAAGGTTGCTGGCGACCAGCAAGTCATATGCTTCGTCCCGCGACAAGGCCTCTGATCCGGGTTCCAGAACGACAGCGATATTCTCATCCGTCGGCAGATTCGGCGCGACCATTCGTGTGGTCACCACCAAAGGGTTCAGCGCCGCGCGCACGTCGACACCCAAGTCGTTTGACATTTCCTCAACCGCAGCCACGCGAGCCGTGGTGTCTGCGTCGTACCCAATGGTCAGCAATCGTTCGAGCCGCTGTTTCTGCGCCTTCAAATCTGCATCCGTTTCATCCTCGATCGAGGCGCGCAAAGGTTCAAGCAGAGCGCCTTCGGGGTCACGTTGAATAGATTGCAGAGCGGCCAGGCGTCTTTTTCGATCCTGATCGGTCAGTTGGTACTGCACCAAAGCGGTCCCGATCATGGCGCGGACGCCGCTGTTGGGTTTCAATTGTTTCAGATCGGATTTCTCGTAGGTGCCGATTACCTCGCCTGTGTCGAAATCGGTCAGCTCGTATGACCGCCCTTCAACCCTTTTTCCCGCAAAGAACAAACCATCGGATTTGCGCATCCACATGTCCTTGGCGGCCCATGTTTCAAGCATCACCTGCGCTTGTGGTAACCCACTGGCCGTAATCGCATCAATCGCCGGTTTGATCGTCTTGCGCGAGCTTTTGGCGATGATCTCCTGATGGCTTTGCAAGATCGGCTCCAGGCCAGCCTCTTGCGCGTTGGCGGGCAGGCAGGCAAACAGAATTGCGAGGCTCGCAAGGAATAGTCGAAACATGTGGTGAAACCCGTGTGTCTTGGCGGCAAGGCGGGCGATTACACCCGCCTTGCTTGCAGATTAGTAGTTCGACAGGGTCTGAACGCACGTCTTGGTTTCGGTGTTGTACATACCGCAACCAAGATCTTTCCAATCCGATTTCAGGACCGCCGATTCCGGCAGGTAATCGGTCCAGGCGTCGCCTGGCACAACATCTGTCTCGCTAATGATGTCGAACTGGCCGTCTTCCTGAATCTCGCCAATCAGAACCGGCTTGGCGAGGTGGTGGTTCGGCAGCATGACAGCAGTACCACCGGTCAAGTTCGGGAATTCCTGCCCGTACATCGCGGCGCGCACAGCGTCGACTTCGGTTGAACCGGCTGCGGTCGCGGCGTTCACCCACATGTTAAAGCCGATGTAATGCGCCTCCATCGGATCGTTCGTCACGCGCCCGTCACCCATGGTGGATTTCCAGGTGTCAACGAATTCGGCGTTCTCATCGGTGTCGGCCGACTGAAAGTAGTTCCAAGCCGCTAGATGGCCGACAAGGTTGGCGGTATCGAGACCCGACAATTCCTCTTCCCCGACCGAGAAGGCCACAACCGGGATGTCATCCGCCGATACGCCGGACGCGGCCAGTTCCTTGTAAAAGCCGATATTTGCATCACCATTGATGGTCGAGATCACGCCAACCTTCTTGCCATCTGCGCCCAGCGCAATCACGTCAGCCACGATCTTGGACCAGTCGGAATGGCCGAAGGGCGTGTAATTGACGAAGATATCGTCATCCGCGATCCCCTTCTGCTTCAGATAGCTTTCCAAAATATTGTTCGTGGTTCTGGGATAGACATAGTCGGTGCCAAGCAACGCAAATTTCTCGACTCCCAGTTCATCCAGGAAATAGTCGGTCGCAGGGATTGCCTGTTGGTTTGGCGCGGCACCGGTGTAGAACACGTTTTTCGAGCTTTCTTCTCCCTCGTACTGAACCGGGTAAAACAAAAGACCGTTGAGTTCTTCGATCACCGGCAGAACCGACTTGCGACTGACCGATGTCCAGTTGCCAAAGATCACATCCACCTCGTGAACAGTCAGCAACTCACGCGCTTTTTCCGCGAACAAGGGCCAGTCCGATGCGGGGTCCACGACGACCGCTTCAAGCTGTTTACCCAACAGACCGCCCTTGGCGTTTTGCTGATCGATCAGCATGAGCATGGTGTCTTTCAGCGTCGTTTCCGAGATTGCCATCGTGCCCGAAAGCGAATGCAGCACTCCGACCTTGATCGTATCTTCGGCCGACAATGCAGCAGTAGCTATGGCCGCAAAGACAACCGATCCGGCGAGCGTGGATTTGAGCGGTTTCATGTAATCCTCCTGGCGGGGCCGGGAGAGAGGGCTTGCGCAAAGGCACGTTTCTCTTCTACCTGATCCCCGCAACTGTTGTTGCGTTTACGTGTGGCGGTTGTGTTCGAGGTCCAATTCGCGCAGCCGTCACACACCCCCGGGTCATCTCCGCGGTGGCACCTATACGGTTTCTGCATTGCAGCAAGATTGGCAACTTGCCTCTAACTCAATTTACGGAATCAGCCAGAAGCGCCCAATTTTTCATCCAAGACTAAGGTCACTGTCTAAAAATTAGACGCACGATGTGGAAATAAGCAGTTTCCGACACTGCAAGTTAGTGTTCTGACCCTTCAACAGAGAAACAAGAGGCACCAAACCACGCGCTAAAGGTGCCTTATTACCCAAGTTTCAGCCATATTACCCACGCACAGTGCGGTGCCGCCGCGTGCTGCTGGCACCGTCAGTTTGAGCACCAAGAAATTGGGCGACAGAACGGTTCTGGACAAGTTTCGCCAGTCGGGGTCCTTTAAGTGCCTGTTTCCCAGAACCACGACGCCTGATCTTGATGCCGTTCTATTGAACACAGCAGGTGGCGTGACCGGAGGCGACACATTCCGGTTTTCCGGCAAGGCAACGGAAGGCACGGCGCTGACATTGACAACACAAGCCTGCGAACGCGCTTACAAGGCTCAGCCCGAAGAATGCGGCCAGATCACCAACCATCTGACAGTCGAGACAGGCGCCCGGCTGAACTGGTTGCCGCAAGAAACCATTCTGTTCAATGGCTGCACTTTGGACCGACGCCTCAGGATCGACCTGTGCCCGGATGCCGAGACGCTGATGGTAGAGCCGCTGGTCTTTGGGCGCGCGGCCATGGGCGAAACATTGACCGATATCCGCCTAAACGATCGGATCGAGATACGGCGCGAAGGGGTGCCGGTGTTTCTGGATGCAATCCGGTTCTCTGGCGATTGGCACGCGCATATGTCCAAGCCGCATACCGCAAATGGCGCAGGGGCGATGGCGCTGATCGTCTTTGCTTCAAGGTCCGCCGCAGGTCAGTTGGACCCTGTTCGCGAAATGCTGCCCGAAACCGCCGGTGCAACCCTTATCCGGGACGACCTGCTGGTTATCCGTGTTCTGGCCAAAAGCAGCTTTGCCCTTCGGAGCGCGTTGATGCCGCTTTTGCGCAGACTGAACAAAGACACGTTACCCCGATGCTGGATGCTCTGACATGAACCTGACCCCTCGTGAAAAAGACAAACTGCTGGTCGCCATGGCAGCCGAGGTCGCCCGAAAACGGTTGGCCCGCGGCGTCAAGCTGAACCACCCCGAGGCTATCGCCCTGATCACCGATGCCGTGGTCGAGGGCGCGCGCGATGGTCGTTCGGTCGCCGATATGATGCAAGCCGGGGCGGAAGTGATCACCCGAGGCCAATGCATGGAAGGCGTGCCCGAGATGATCCACGAGGTACAGGTCGAAGCCACCTTCCCGGATGGCACCAAGCTTGTAACAGTCCACAACCCCATTCGCTAATTACCAAAGGAGATACAAATGAACCGCATGCTCTTTCCCGCTCTTATTCTGGCTGGTCCGGCCATGGCCCACACGGACACTCATGTTCATGCACACGGCAGCGATTACGCCGCGTTGGCAGCTGGGTTGGCCTTGATCGCCGTCATCGCCATCACCGTGATCTTGAAGCTGCCGAAATGATCCCAGGTGAGATCATACCTGCCGAAGGGTCACTGACGCTCAACGCCGGTCGCAGCAGCCGTCTTGTTGTTGTCGCCAATACTGGTGATCGGCCAGTTCAGGTCGGTAGCCACTACCACTTTGCCGAAGCAAACTCTGCCTTGGATTTTGATCGCTACGCGGCCTTGGGGATGCGGCTGGACATCCCCGCAGGCACCGCTGTGCGTTTTGAACCGGGCCAAATTCGCGAAGTTATGTTGGTGCCATTTGAGGGGCGCCGGCACATCTACGGTTTCAATATGCACATCATGGGGGCTTTGAAAGATGCCGGGCAAGATCAGTCGGGGTGATTATGCCTCTATGTTCGGCCCAACGGTCGGCGACAAAGTACGATTGGCGGATACCGATCTGATCCTAGAGGTTGAAAAAGATCTGATCGTGGAACGCGCAACAGCTGCACGGTTCAGCGAAACCGGGCACCGCGAAGATGTGTATGGAGAAGAGGTCAAGTTCGGCGGTGGCAAAGTCATTCGCGACGGGATGGGCCAATCTCAGGCCACACGCGCCGAGGGGGCCGTTGACACGGTCATCACCAACGCACTGATTGTAGATCATTCCGGAATTTACAAAGCGGATGTGGGGCTGAAGGACGGGCGTATCGCCAAGATCGGCAAAGCCGGAAACCCGGATACGCAGCCTGGCGTGGACATTATCATTGGCCCAGGAACCGAGGCAATTGCAGGCGAGGGCCGCATCCTGACGGCGGGCGGGTTCGACAGCCATATCCACTTTATCTGCCCACAACAGATCGAAGACGCATTGCATTCCGGCCTGACGACAATGCTTGGCGGTGGTACCGGCCCGGCACATGGTACTTTGGCGACCACTTGCACCCCCGGCCCTTGGCATATCGGTCGGATGTTGCAAGCTGCGGATGCCTTTCCGATGAACCTTGCCTTTGCGGGCAAGGGCAATGCCTCACTACCCTCGGCGCTGGAGGAACAGGTCAAGGCAGGGGCCTGCGCGCTGAAACTGCACGAAGATTGGGGAACGACCCCTGCCGCCATCGACTGCTGCCTGTCAGTGGCCGATGCGATGGATGTTCAGGTGATGATCCACACCGATACGCTGAACGAATCCGGATTTGTCGAGAATACCGTGGCTGCCATGAAAGGTCGCACCATCCACGCCTTCCACACCGAAGGCGCAGGTGGTGGTCACGCCCCAGATATCATCAAAATCTGCGGTGAGAACCATGTTCTGCCGTCCTCGACCAACCCGACGCGACCGTTCACCGTGAATACGGTCGAAGAGCATCTGGATATGCTGATGGTCTGCCATCATCTCGACAAATCGATCCCCGAGGACGTGGCCTTTGCCGAAAGCCGCATCCGGCGCGAGACCATTGCCGCCGAAGATATCCTGCACGACATGGGCGGGTTCAGCATCATCGCCTCCGACAGTCAGGCCATGGGCCGTGTGGGCGAGGTGCTGATCCGTACATGGCAAACGGCTGATAAGATGAAGAAACAACGGGGCCGGCTGCCCGAGGAAACCGGGGACAACGACAACCTGCGCGTCCGCCGGTACATCGCGAAATACACCATCAACCCGGCTATCGCCCATGGGCTCAGCCATCAGATCGGCAGTATCGAAGAAGGCAAACGCGCTGACCTGGTGCTGTGGAACCCGGCGTTTTTCGGCGTGAAACCCGAAATGGTTCTGCTGGGCGGCACGATTGCCTGTGCGCAGATGGGCGATCCCAATGCCTCAATCCCGACACCGCAGCCTGTCTATAGCCGTCCGATGTTCGGGGCCTATGGCCGCTCGGTCGAGCATTCGGCGATCACATTTGTCTCTGAGGCCGCACAGACCGACGGGATTGGTGATTCACTGGGCTTGGCGAAGCAAACTGTCGCCGTGCACAACACGCGGAATATCGGCAAACGCGATCTGTTGCTGAACAATGCAACACCCCAGATCGATGTCGACCCGGAAACCTACGAGGTCCGCGCGGATGGTGAATTGCTAACCTGTCAGCCAGCCGAAGTTCTACCGATGGCACAGCGATACTTCATGTTCTGATTAAAAACTTCGCTGCATTGCAGCAAGCGCATCCCGGGCATGACCAATTGCCCACTACTAAGCGAGTGCAATATGACAGATACTATCACGCAAGGGAGGACCAACGTCTCGCAAGCATACGAGGGTCCCAATGGCACACACAGAAAATCAACCGCATTCCGGTTTTTCCGTATTCGGTCTGTTCTCGACGATTGGTTCGTCGATCTATTCGGCTCTTGCTCGATTGGCCGAAGCACGATCGCGCACCGATCAAATCCAGTTCCTGCAATCGCTGAGCGACGAAGAACTGCGCAAACGCGGCCTGTCCCGCGACCGTATCGTACAACACGTTTTCGCGGGTTCTATCTGGTAACAGCTGCCCGTTCCACAGAGGGGGCGTTGGCATGACCATCCTCCTTTGTACAGCACGGCAATATTCTGATCATTTACACGGCGAGCCTGCGGACGCCCTGTCACTGACCTATGATGACCGTTTTTTGCGCCGCAAGGTTCTGACCTGCGAAAGTGGCGAACAGATTCTTGTCGATCTGGCGCAAACGACGTCGTTGAACCACGGCGGCGCTTTGGTTCTGGATGATGGCCGCGAAGTAGAAATACAAGCTGCACCCGAAGCGTTGCTGGAAATAACCGCCCCGGATCTGACGCGCGTCGCTTGGCATATCGGCAACCGCCACACGCCTTGTCAGATCGAAAAGGATCATCTGCTGATCCAAGTCGATCACGTCATCCAAGACATGCTTTTGAAAATCGGGGCTTCGGTGCGGGAAGTGCATGAACCGTTCACCCCCGAAGGCGGGGCCTATGGCCATGGCAGGACTCATGGCCACGCCCACTGACGCCGACATCCTGACGCTGACGCAATGGTTGTCGCCCGCTTACCCTGTAGGGGGCTTTGCCTATTCTCACGGGCTAGAGACCGCAATTGACGAAGGGACCGTCACCGATTCACGATGCACCCAAGCCTGGATTTCAGATGTGCTGGAACATGGTTCTGGTTGGAACGACGCTCTGTTCGTTGTTTCGGCATACAACGCGCCGGATAAAGATGAACTTATCGGCATCGACGTTACTGCACGGGCCTTTTGCGCGTCCTCCGAAAGAAAAATGGAAACCGAGTTCCTAGGACAGGCATTCGGGACGGTGACTGGAAATGTCTGGGATTTAGACCTTCGAAAGTACTCCTATCCCGTCTCACTAGGCCAGGCCGCGCGTTTGCAAGGCCTTCCCCTTTTACTGACGACAAAGATGTTTCTGCAAGCCTTTGCAAGCAACCTAGCCTCTTGCGCAACACGCCTTGTGCCGTTGGGCCAGACCGCGTCTCAGAAAGTGATCCGAGAATTGACACCGCTATGCGCCCGTATTGCCGAAACGGCGCAAAAGGCCAGCCTGGATGATTTGAACTCGACCGCGTTCCTGACAGACATCGCGTCGATGAAACACGAAACACAGTATTCAAGGATGTTCCGAACATGAGCAGTATGAACGGCCCCCTGCGCGTTGGCATCGGTGGTCCGGTGGGCGCCGGAAAGACCACTTTGACCGCAGCGTTATCCGAAGCCCTGCGCGATGTCTGCTCAGTGGGCGTTATCACCAATGACATTTACACGCAGGAGGATGCCGAAGCGCTGATGCGCATGCAGATCCTGCCGCAAGACAGGATCATTGGCGTGGAAACCGGTGGGTGCCCACACACAGCGATCCGCGAAGACGCCTCGATTAATTTGGCTGCGGTCGCCGAAATGCAAGACCGCCATCCCGATCTTGATGTGGTTCTGATCGAAAGCGGCGGGGACAATTTATCGGCTACGTTCAGTCCGGAACTCGCAGACCTAACAATTTATGTGATTGACGTCGCCGCCGGAGAGGAAATTCCACGCAAAGGCGGGCCGGCGATTACGAAATCGGACATTCTGGTCATCAACAAAACCGACTTGGCGCCGCATGTTGGTGCTTCGTTAGAAGTTATGGAACGTGATGCGCAAAGAATGCGCAAAGGACGGCCGTTTTTGTTCTCGTCCCTTCGTCGCAGAAAAGGGGTCGACGCAATTGTGGACCTCCTTGTGAAAGGCGGAGGTCTAAGGATTTCGCAAGCGCGTTAGATCGCCAGCAAAGATGGTAAGTTGTCGGCACACAAAGCCGATGTTGGACATCGATTGAAGGGGTCAAAAGGACAATCGTGTTTTTCACGCTTGTCCGGAAGCTACCTAAGATTGGTGCGCACGATCATCCTGTGCGCACCAAACTCAACAGGTGCGGATTACAACTCTACAACCACTTTCCCGACCGCAGCTCCGCTCGTCAGGTGCGCATAGGCTGCGCCGACATCGGCCCACCCAAACTTGTGTTCGTCAACAATAGGTTTGAGCCCCCCTGCATCCGCCAGATTCGCTAATGTCTTGAGGATGTCACCATGGGTTTGCCGCCCGACATCATGCATCATCGGGATCAGCATGAAGACGACGTGCAGGGACAGACCTTTGAAATGCGCGGGCGTCAAATCAATCTCGACCATCGCAACGGTTGAGGCGACATGGCCGTTGAGCTTGGCCGCTGCGAACGAGTTTGTCATGTTCGGCCCACCAACGCTGTCGAACACCACATCAAAGCCCACGCCATCAGTGTGCGCAGCCACGTAGTCTTCAACCTTTTGCGTTGTGAAATCCAAAGGACGCGCACTCAACCCCTCAATCAGAGCCATCTGATCCGCGCCGCGACCTGTTGCGGACACGGTTGCACCAAGGTGACGGGCAATTTGCACTGCGACATGGCCAACGCCTCCGGCGCCGCCCTGTACCAGCACGGTCTGCCCATCGCCTACACCAGCACGGGTCAACCCTTCGTAGGCGGTGATACCGACGAGGGGCAGCGCTGCGGCTTCCCGCATACTCAGCGATTTGGGTTTGTGTGCAATCAGGCGGGCGTCTGCGTTCATGTACTCGGCCAGAGTGCCAGGAATGTCCATCAGACCACCGGCGCAGCCGTACACCTCATCACCTAGGGCGAAGTTTGTCACTCCGTCGCCCAATGCAACGACTGTGCCTGCAAAATCCATGCCAAGCACGGCAGGCAGCGCGGGGGACAGGGGCAGTTCTGCCCCCATGCTTCGGATCATCGTGTCGACTGTGTTGACGCTGGTGGCCGCCACCTGGACCACCACATGTCCGGGTGCCGCAACCGGGTCTGGCATTTCTGCGGGCTCAAACTGTGCGTCGGGTCCATAGGTATTCAGAACCATTGCTTTCATTGGGAAATTCCCTTTCTAGCACCACGCTGGGGCGCGCATCGAGATATCGGGCGCCTGGACGTAATTATTTTGATGGGGGTTCAGTTGATATCTTGCACCTGCATAACCAGGTCGCCCCACTTACGCTGATTTTCGATGTCGTGTTCCAAACCTTGTTCATCCGCGATGGCAAACCGTTTGACAGCCGGGGTTTTGCTGGTGGCCTGATAAAGCCAATAGGCTTCGGCCTTCAGTGCCTCATGAATGGGTTTGTCGATGGATTCATAGACCATCTGCTTGCAGGCGTTGATCGACTCTGCCGGAAACTGCGCGATCCGTTCGGCCAGCGCGGTCACATATGGGCCAATCTCATCCGGCTCCAAAGCCTTGTTGATCGTGCCCAGACGCTCTGCATCATCCGCGTCATAATCCTGCGCGCTCAGGATGATCTCAAGCGCTTTGCCAAGGCCGGTTTGGCGTGCCATCCGCGACGCGCCACCGCCGCAGGGCAGGATGCCCATACCGACCTCCATCTGCATGAACTTGTACTTTCCCCGCGCGGCAAAACGCATGTCGAGCGCCAGTGCCAATTCGTGCCCGCCACCGCGTGCGAACCCTTCCAGCTTGGCAATAGTGGCCTGCGGCACCTTGCTGATCCGTTCGCAAACCGATTGCAGGTCCAACAGCTGTGCATCCTCGCGGGATACCGCTTCGGTCGACATGTCTTTGAGAAGATCGGTGTCGTAGTGGCAAACCCAGATTTCTGGGTTGGCGGATTGGAAGATCACTACTTTGGTGTCGCGGTCGCGCTCTAGCCGCATGGCCAGGCTGTTGAGGTCGGCCAACATTTCCTGGCCTTGCACGTTCACGGAACCGAAATTGAATGTCACCGTGGCGATACCTTTTTCAACGGCAACCTCAAAAGTTTGGAAGTTTTCGTATTTCATCAGGCAGTCCTTTCTTGGGCCTCGACGCGGCGCGCGTGAGGGGTGATAGGAGGTAAAGGTGGATGTGTGTTTGGGGCGGCCGCGCCGCCCGGATCAGCCTGTCTGGCTAATCAAGCCCTTGATTGTGTTCATGACGTCGGCCGCGTGATCTTTGTCGAGCGCTGCGGCATGTGGATCAGCGAAGGCCCCACTGTCATTGTCAAAATAGGCACCTGACGCGTCAGCAAACCGCCCGCCCAGGGCCGCATCCATCAGTATATCAGCGCCAATGCTCATATCGTTCCCAGAAACGCCAAAGCCCTCTTTCACCATCTTCGAGGCCAAAAGCGATCCGGGATTCACTGCCACCATCACCGGCCCATCGGGTTGTAATTTGGCCCATTCCCTGCTCCAGATCGTGATAGCCAGCTTGCTTTGGGCATAGGCCTCCATATCTGTCAGCGGCACATTGCCCTGCATGGCCTTGACGTTTACCGGGGCCTGCGCCGCCGATGACAAGTTCACAACGCGCCCGTCGGAGGGAATGATCGGCAACAACAATTCGGTCAGCAGATAGGGTGCAAGCGTGTTCACGACAAAGCGGATGTCCTGTCCATTCTCAAGCACCGTTTGCGGGGCTTTCAACACACCCGCGTTATTGATCAACACATCCAGTTGGTCATGTTTGGCACGTATGGTTTCGGCCAGTTTTCGAACCGCGGACAGATCGCTTAGATCAGCGGTATAGGTTTCGACATTGCCACCGACTTCGGCGGCGGCGCTCTCCAATTTGGGTGCGCTGCGCCCGTGCAAAAGCACTTGGTGCCCGTCAGCGGCCAGTTTCTTTGCTGTCAGCAAGCCAATGCCGTCAGTTGAACCGGTGATAAGAACAGTCTTGGTCATCAGTTTTATCCTTTAGGAAAAGCCTCGCAGCACAACGTCCGCCAGACGTTCAAGTGTTGTGTCGATGGGTACTTGATTGAACCTGAGGTTCAGCGCGACGTGATTCACGCCAAGGGTTTCAATCTCGCGCAGATAGTTGCACAGGAAATCAGTTCCGGACTGAAACCCAAGGTGGATCGGGCGCGGAGGTGCAGCGGGATCGGCAACGACATCGACATAAAGCGATTGCATAACCGGCTTGTCCGGTTGCCCTGCCGCCTTCGTGCGTGTTCGGTATTCCGCGATGACCCGCCCTTGGGCTGCGGCGTTGCGTGGATAGGTCATCCAACCGTCCCCGTTCTGTGCCACCCAATCGGAGGTTTGCTGGCTGCCACCAGTGATAAGCAACGGCAAACGCGTGCCATGCGGCTTTGGCAACAGATCAATGTCGCCAGACAGTGTACCCTGCCCGCTTTCATGCGTGGGATAGCCTAATCCGACCGCGCGGATGTACTCAACACTATCGCGGAAACGTGTCCCCCGATCGTCAAAGCCCTTGCTCATCGCCGGGTACTCCTCGGGCCGGTCACCAGAAGCAACACCCAAGAGCAACCGACCACCCGATAGCACGTCCGCGGTCGCCGCCGCCTTGGCTACATGGGCTGGGTGACGCAGTGGCAGGATCACACTCGACGTTCCTAGCGCAATCCGGTCTGTCACCGTTATCAGCGCACCCAAATAAACAAATGGATCGAAAACCTGTCCGGCATCACCAAAACTTGGAACATTGAATGGCACGTCGCGCAGCCAAAGTGCTGCAAATCCAAGGTCCTCTGCCCTCCGCGCGGCCTCTAAGTGGCCCTGCATCGTCGGCTTTGCGCCGACCGCATAGGATTCAAGCGGCAACACAAGGCCGACACTCAGCCGGCCCGGACGAAACACCCGGTTGTAAGCCACATTGATCTGGGCAAACTCGGTGGGCTGGATTCTATTCAACATATCTGGCCTCCCAATTAGTACCGCACCAAAGTGCGGCTCTCGATGCTCTTGCGAATGGTGGTGACGTTTGGATCCTCGATCATATCAAGCGCGCTATGTGCCACCGACGGTAGCCCTTGACTGTCGTAGATGTTGAAAAACGCAACCTCGTCCGGCGTCATCTTGGAAAGATAGACCCATTCATGGTCAGGGTTTCCCACCAACCCCATGATTTGCCCTTTGCGGTCGGGATAGATCAGGTCCAGCAGAATCCAGTCAGACGGGTCAACTGAAGACGGGCGAACAAAGCCAAGCGGGGCGGAATTGATCGGATGTTCCACAGGACGCCACACATTGACAAAGGCAAAGTGACCTTGCGCCCATTCAGCTGCGGTCTCGGCCCCCAGCAGATCGACAAGGCGCTGCTCAGCCCCGTCCTTGCTGTAGTCACTGTGGACGTTGCGCGCGGGCTTGCGCGTGGCACCGGGATCGTCGACCCGAACGGTGTGATCAAAAATCACAACCTCTTGCGCACTCAGCCTGTCCAGAAGCATCCCGGTCAGTTCCGCATCATATGTCTGTTTCCAGGAGTCCCCGGTAAAATCCCGGACCTGCGATTTCAGCAATGTGAATTCTGCGGCATCAGATGCAAATGTGACTGACGTTGCCTTCGTGCGGGTATCCGCCAGCGCAACAGTCGTTGGAGCCAGTTCTGGGGAAATCAGGTTGCCCGCAACCCCACCTGAATCAAGTTCAAAAGCTTGCCGATAGGGCTTGTGAACATGGTAGTTGACTGTGGCTGTCCGTGTCATCTGCGCCTCCTGCCTAGGCCCTTTTGCGTCTACGAAAGGGATTTAATGTCGATCAAATTGCAGATAAACCGCCAATATCAGGATTTATAATTCGGATTTTGGATATAATGAGCCTTGATACAGATGCGCTCCGACTGTTTGTAAGGGCGGCAGAAATGCTCAACATCAGTGCTGCGGGGCGCACGTTGGGCATGGCCCCAGCTGTCTCCAGCGCAAAGCTTGCCAAGTTGGAACAGAGCCTGCGCTCTGAACTATTGCACCGAACGACCCGCAAAGTGTCGCTGTCTGTCGAAGGGGCCGATTTCCTGCCTTTCGCCCGCGAGATCATCGCGCAGGAAGATGCCGCGCTTGCAGCCCTGGGCAAGCAGACGACAACGATCCGGGGCACATTGCGCTTTGCTGCGCCAAGCAGCTTTGCCCAACTCTACATCGCGCCGATCCTACCGACGTTTCTTCAACAGCACCCTGACCTCACATTGGACTTGCGCCTTTCTGATGTTCAGTTCGACCTGATCGAAGGCAGCTTTGACCTTGCACTTAGGAACGCGCCGCTTGTGGACACCAGCTTGAAAGGCCGCAAATTGGCCGATGACCGGCGCATCCTGTGCGCCGCGCCGCACTATCTTGAAACGCACGGAACCCCCAATACGCCCGCCGAACTGGCAAACCACCATCTGATCGCCTTCCAAAACCGTCAACCGCGCCCGCTGACAGGCCCGGCAGGCGAACGTGCTGTATTCGACCCCGCATCTGCCAAAGGTCAATTGATTATCGACGACGGCCAAAGCCAGGTCTGCGCCACGCTGGCAGGGGCCGGTATTTCCTTGAACGCTTTATGGAGTGTGCATGAGCAACTGAAGTCAGGCCGGCTGACACAGGTTTTGCCGAACTTTGAAGCCGCAGAGGACAATGTCTTGTGGTTGATCTATCCCAAGTCCAACGTGCTATCCCCCAAAGTGCGGGTGTTCATGGACTTTCTGATCGCAGAGATTGGCGCAGCCCCACCATGGGAAACATGAACCGGAAAAGATCTGTCGCTGTCGTGTGGGCACAGATCGGGTTCTATGGCATCAAGCGATGTTGATTTTGCCAAGGCCGCCAATCTAAGTCGATCGTTGCCGTACACGGCTTAACGTCCAATACGCCAATGAAATCCTTGACCTACTTTGAATCAGAGTTCTTCATTGAGTAGAACATGATCAGAAAACACCGTTTGCACGACGGGTCAAACCAACAAGGGGAAGCATGCTGGTAGGGCGCAGGCGATAGTTCTGCTGAAACGGCAAGCAAAAATGTAGATGTCCGATATAGCGTCTTGGCTAATAAAACATGGCTTGTCCAAGTATGCTGCTGCCTTTGCAGAACACGAAATCGAACATGGTGATCTTTCTGAGCTAACAGACGATGACCTTGTGACAATCGGCCTCCCCCTCGGACCAAGGCGGCGTTTCATGAAGGCTGTTCGCTTCGATGCAGAGCCAGGCCTAGACCCACACAACACCGGTACTGGCCCCGAGATCATCGCGGAACGGCGACAGCTTACCGTCATGTTCATCGATTTGGTCGGATCAACGGAAATTTCACAACGCGTCGATCCGGAAGATCTGGCCGATGTTCTTCGACTTTTCAAAGAAACATGTGCTGCGTCGGTTGCTGCGTTTGATGGCCATATTGCCAGCTATTACGGCGATGGGATTATGGTCTTTTTTGGATTTCCCCACGCGCATGAAGATGATCCAGAGCGGGCAATTCGGGCGGGCCTGCGCATTATGAATGAAATGCCGAAAATTCGCACCCACGCGAAACTTAACGTCCGTATCGGGGTTGCGACCGGATTAGTTGTCGTCGGTGATCTGCGTGGCGAAAACATGTTTGAGGACGGGACGGCGATGGGTGAGACGCCGAACCTGGCCGCGCGCCTTCAGGCAATGGCGGATCCAGGTACGATGATCGTCGCCCCCAGCACGCATCAGTTGGCCGGTGATACCTTCGAATACGTTCTGCGAGGCGCGTTCAAGCTCAAGGGTTTTGCTAAAGAGGTCGAAGCTTGGCAGGTGACGGGTGAGCGGCAAACCGTCAGCCGTTTTTTGGCAATAGATGATGTGTTGCTTAAGCCGTTGGTGGGTCGCTCCGCAGAATTAGAGACCCTCAATGACAAATGGACGCTTGCCAGCGGTGGTCAGGGACAGGTTGTGTTGGTGTCGGGCGAGCCTGGAATTGGCAAGTCGCGGCTGGTGGAAGAATTCAGGCAAAATTCTTCGGATCTGCCGGGCATCCAGATGCGATATCAGTGTTCTCCCTACCATTTTGCGACTGCGTTCTATCCTGTCATTCGACAACTTGAGAATGTCGCCAAGCTCCGTTCCGAAGACTCGAACGAGGCAAAGCTTGAAAAAGTCCGCGCTGTTCTGGACGATCATTCCAACGATGCATTGAAGCTGGCCGCGTCCCTTCTGTCCATCCCATTCGAGGATCAATTGGGCCCCCTGAACCTGACGCCTCAGCAGCTCATGGATCAGTCATTAGACCTGCTGCTAGGCAATCTCACGTCTGAAGCAAGGGAGCGGCCGGTTCTATTCTTGTTTGAAGATGCGCATTGGATTGATCCAACGACCAAGCTGCTTTTGGACCGAATAGTGGACCGAATTCGCGACCTTCCGGTTCTGGTCGTCATGACATTCAGGCCCGAGTACGACCCGGGCTGGACGCTGCAATCGAACCTCACGAAAGTTGTTTTGAAGCAGTTGGATTTTCAAGAGGTGAAGAGCATTGTGGACGAAGTCGCCAAAGGTGAGGTGATCTCGGACGAGATGTACGACGCGGTCGCGGCGAGATCTGACGGAGTGCCGCTATACATAGAGGAAGTGACCAAAGATCTCCTTGAATCTGGTATTCTAACCAAAGGCCGAGACACTTACACGATGGGTGGGGCCTCTCCGGCCAACTCGGTGCCCAGCACGTTACATGATGCACTTATGGCGCGCCTTGATCGTTTGAGTTCTGCCAAGGAGGTGGCCCAGATAGGGGCCGTAATCGGGCCGCAATTCAGCTATCCTTTGATCTCTAAAGTGGCCGGTATTGGCGATGAAGCGCTGCGTGCGAATCTGGAACTATTGCTAGAGGCAGGCATCGTTACCGTTTCTCGCTCTGAAGATTTTGAAACCTTCAGCTACTGTCATGCCCTCATTCGTGACACTGCCTACAACAGCCTATTAAAGCGGGAACGTCGCGTTCTGCACTCTCGCGTAGCGCAACAACTTGATGACACTTCGACGCACACGGGTGATGCCAGCCCAGAAGTGCTGGCCCATCATTACACTATGGCTGGCATGCGTAAGGAGGCCGTCAATTACCGGTATCTTGCCGGTCAGCGTGCTGTCCAACGATCCGCGAATACAGAGGCGAACACGCAGCTTTCCCTGGCGATCGAACAGTTGAGTGAACAGGAACAAAGCACTGAGCGAGACCGCAAAGAAATTGAGATTCAGGTTCTGAAAGCAGGCGTTCTACGATCAACCGCGGGGATTGCAGCGGATGAGACCGGCTCGGTCTACGCAAGGATCCGCGACCTGTGCGAACGCGTTGAAGAAACCGATCATCTGTTCCCGGTTCTGAACGGTTTGTATTCCTTTCATTTGGTGCGCGCCGAGTATGATTTGGCCAAAAACGTTGCCACGCAATTGCTGGAATTGGCGACTACAACACGCGAGACGCAGCACCAAATGGTGGCACATCGCGCCATGGGCGCCGTGTTGTTTCATATCGGGGAATTGGGTTCAGCATACGAGCATTTGAACAAGGCGTTAGAACTCTACAGCCGGAAACGTGATGGCCACCTTGCGTACATTTACGGGTCGGACCATGCGGCCATCACTTCGTGCTTTTTAAGTTTGGCCATATGGATGCGCGGGGATCCAGACAACGCTCTTGAAGTTCAGACGCAAGCGGTGGCGGGCGCAGAAGAACTTGAGCATGCCCACAGCATTGCGCAGTCGCTGACCTATCTGTGCATGCTTTACCTCCTGAGACGTGAACCTGATAACGTACTCGGGGCTGTTGAAAAGCTTGAGGCGCTTTCAGTCAAACACTCATTCACGTTCATGTCCTTGACTGCGACCCTCTGGCGAAGCTGGGTGAATGCGTATCTTTCGCCAAACCAGGAAACGATCCTTGCGTTACTAAAAGCTTCAGAAGCTTGGTGGGCAAGCGGGGCGGGAAACTATAAGCCATTCTTTCTTACTCTGATTGCAGAACTCACACTCAAAACCGGTGATCGGGAAGGTGCCTTGAGCTTTTTGGCCCAGGCACGTGAATACCAAACTCAAACCAATGAGGGATGGGCCCAATCTGAGACGGATCGGGTCTATGCGCTTGCGCAGTGCGAGAATGAAGTGGCCGAACAAGAGTTTCGTGAGGCTTTGAAATCTGCGGGGCGGCAGAAGGCAGGAATGCTCGAGCTTCGCGTCTCTGTAGATTACATCAAGCAATGCAATCGTTTTGAACAAGCGCAAAGTGCCGCCTTTGATCTAAGTGCCGTATTAAAGAGGATCACAGGAGGTGAGCATACGACCGATGTGAGTGATGCATTGACGCTAATTGCTGAAAAATCTGTCAGTTGAATCTCAGATATCCGCATGAAACGGCCGAATCTGAAGCTTTTTTGTTTTCGTTAGGTATTTGTGCAGATTTTTTAACGGCAGTCGCGCAGTTTGTGTCCGTGCAGCCTTTTTTTACGCACGCGGCGAATAGCTAGTTTTACCGTCCGCAACCCAGCAAAAAATAACTTGCTACAAGCGGCTAGAATGGGTCGCAATCTCTTTTCATTGATGGACTATCAGGAATTGTGCTCTTGTTCAGAAGATCCTACGGGCTCATCCAGATCCAACACTGCGGGGTCGATCATGCGTTTGTTTGCGCTCATCTTGACAGAATTCCGCATTGCCTCACTGCGCCGGAGCAATCGCCGGAAACGCGTTTCGTCGAGCATGAGCAGTGTCGAGGGGGCCAATGCCCGCACGTTTACGCGACGGGGCCTTTTCAACAGCATGGCCAATTGCCCAAACATTTCACCACGACCTAACCGCGTAGTATGTCTGCCGAGTTCCACTTCGACTGCCCCAGAAGCGATAAAGAATACACTCCCCGCGAATTCGTCTTTGGATATGATCGTGTCACCCGCGTTGGCATATCGGGTTCGCAATGCTCTGCTGAGTTTCCTCAGTGACGCTTTGTCGAGATCAGAAAATAGTGGAAACTGCCGGACCAGATCCCGTCCTTTAAGTGCAATGTCCAGTACCGGACGCCCTTCAGACAAAGCACGTCGCGCCGCCACTTCCTGCATCAACACCGAATAGAGCTCTTCACCCACAAGGCCGTCCTCGCGCATGACCGCGTATTCACGCTCTTCCAACCGCAGCGCCGTTCGCCGGATGAACCGCCGCTCCAGCTTTTCGGCGTAGCCTGGATATTGGAGCCGCAGTCCGTCAAGCGCTGCCTCAACCGCCTCGGATCGACGCGCCAACAGGTCGTCAAGCAATTCCGCAACCCGGCGGCCGTGGATTCGACGTATGCGCCCACGGACGAACCCATCAAGGTCCCGCAGGATCAGGCGCTGCATGAGCAGTCTTTCAAACCGATCCGTTGTAATACGCGTGAGTGGAAACGAGATTCGAAGCCGGTTGTGCAAAAAAACGGCGATCCGGAAAGACCTGCCGTAAACGACGGACCGGTTTGACGCGCGCTGATAGCCGAGCCGCCCTCCGGTCCGTGCGCCTTCAATGAGGCGATCCGCGTCGGACAGAATCTTCTCACTCAGCACAGATGACATGGTGCGCTCTCGCATCCGGGCCAACACGGAATCCCGCTCTGCCCCAGCCAGCGCAATAAGGCCAAGTGTGATCCGATCACGATCAAGGATCTGCGCGCTGTCTTCAGCAGCGTTTACGGCCTCGTCGAGGCGTTCACTGAACTGTTTGGCTTCGTTTCTGACGATATCGTGGGTCAAGTCGTAGTTTTCTGCAATGCGGGACACGTCCTCGCGCACCGATTGCAAGGCGACGGCGACCACTTGGCGTGACAGTGCCGTATCAAGCGGAGAGAGCCTATCGAGCCCCAGTTTTGTGATCACTGCGCGCAAGGTTGTTCCCTGCACAATCAGTGTAAACAGCGTAAAGCCAGTGGCCAGGATGCCGACCAGTCGCTTGGTCTCAAGCGGGATATGCGTGCTTTCGGTGACTGCCAGCGCCAGCGCCAGTGTCACGGCACCCCGCAATCCACCCCACAGCATCGCGGTGCGATAGGGGCGTTCAACAGCTGGCGACAGACCGATTGTCGTGAGCAATGGCAACAAGCCGAACAGAACCGCCGCCCGTGCAAATGCTGCAGCAAGAACCACCACGGCCAACAGGCCGAAGTCAGACGGCTGCACCCCTTCCAACAGTCTCGGAATCAGCAATGCCGCAAGAATAAAGATCAGCGCGCCCGCCCAATGTGCCAGCAGGTCCCATACTTCTTGAAGATTCGTCCAACCGGCCGGTGACAATCGACCGGGACCCGTGAGGTTAAGCGTAAGACCTGCGGCCACCACGGCGATAACACCAGAAGCCCCAATGCTTTGTTCCGCAACGATATACGCGAGATAAGGCAGTGCAACGGAAATAGAAATTTGTGCCATATCCCAGCGGTCGACGAACGCCATCACCCAAACAGCCATGCGCGCCATGAGCCAACCGGTGAAAGCACCTCCTGCGATTAGCAGCGGAAATTGCCCCACAGCTTCACTTAGCAATGGGTCGGGCCTTCCGAGCATGACAAAGCTCATGAATAGTCCGAAAAGAGCAATGGCAGCGGCATCGTTAAGGAGGCTTTCGCCTTCAATAATTCGCGACAGCCTGCGCGGCGCGGAGATTGATCGAAAAATGCTGACAACCGCCGAAGGGTCAGTTGTCGACACAATTGCGCCGATCAACAGACAGGCGGCCAGTGGCAGCGTACTTACCCAACTCAGCGCATAGCCAATGGAAAGTGTCGCCACGATCACCGCGACAACCGCCATCATCAGGATGGGCATCCAATCGTCCAGCATCCTGCGCAGGTTCATGCCAAGCGTCGCCTGAAAGAGCAATGTTGGCAGGAAAACATAGAGGAAGACGTTAGACCGGATCGGCAGGTCAATAATCGCTTGCGCGCCCGGGTTCAGCGCATCCGTCAGGTCGGTGTTAAGAAAAAATGCCGCGCCAAGCCCAATCACTATCCCAAGAACAGCGAGGATAACGCTGTAGGGCAAGCGCAATCGCGCGGCCAGTGGTTCCGCCACCCCGATTACAACAAAAAGAGAAGTGATGATGGTCGTAATGACGACGATATCCATCCATACGTATTACCTGAGAACTCGACCTAATGGAATCCACCCTTCAAGCGTTTCGACCACATCGGATCAAAGTGTTAAAATACACTCGCCAGGCTGTGCAGTTGCAGCCGATGCCAGCAGTGACTGGGCAAACTACGGCACCAGACCCACGATTTGACGGATTGAATAAGCCAACCGATTAGGCCGCCCCCAGGCGTTAGGTTCCGATGACTTTAATGGGCGCCAAACAACTTTAAGATCACTGGCCACATTCGGAGCAGTGCTATCCATCAAGCTGTGACCATGAAGAAGTTGCACGGCGCGTAAGCTGCTAGCTTTCTTGTGGTACCCTCTGCCATATCAGCGGCAGAGGGCCTATTGCGTCACAGGGCCTTTCGGAAGATAATCTTGTCATCGCCCTCCGCCCAGAAATCGCGGATGCGCGCTTCTTCCTCATAGCCATTCTGAGCATAGAACTTGCGCGCGAGTGCAAAGTTGTCAGTGCCAGATGTGTCTACGATTAAGATACGTTGCCCTTTGTCTTTCAAATACTGTTCCGCGGCCTTGACCAAGGCCGCGCCCAGACGTTTGCCTTGCAAGTCTGGGCGCACCGCGAGCGCGAGCATATTCCAGGTTCCGTCAGCAAGGTCTTCCGGAACGATGTAGCACAAGCCGACGGCTTCGTCGTCTGAGTGGCACGTAAGCCAGAGAGCTTCTGTTTCCCCTGACAATGTAGGTGCCAGCATATCCGGAAGCATCTCGCTTGGGAAAAGTCCTGTATTGTCCAGCACGGCTTTGAGATCCGGAATGTCATCAGAAGACGTTGGCTTGATTATTGGATTTGTCATTTTCTAGTTTACCTTAAGGCACGATGCGGGCAGCAATCCGGAGCGACTTTTTTTCGACACTCCGACGCAGTGTTTCAGCGCACGATAAGGCAAAGGTAAGACCAGCACCCCACTTTCTGTGCCTTTTCGTCAGTTACAAGCCGACTGGCCTGCATACATTCCAAGTCCGGCACCAGCCGCCGTTGCAAGGGTCTGGCCTGTGCCCGAACCAACCTGATTGCCTAAGACGCCACCCAAGGCTGCACCCCCCAAAATCCCAGCGGCACATCGGGCGTCGTTTTGTGCTTGAGCCTGAGTTGGTGTTGTCGGGGCTCCACATGCTGCCAAGAGCAACGTGCCACCAAGCAGGCATACTACTGCTGTCTTCTTCATGTCGGTTTCCTTACGTTCACGCGTATGTCTTAGATGCTTGTTTCTGGACATGTAGGGTCTGCTCAACCCCTCTCCAACCCGTGGCTGATCCAGGCGCGAAAACCCGCCTAGTGGCGCGGTGTTTCGCCAATTGAGAAATATCGCCGCGCAATACCGGGGTGAACCGCAGCTTAACCCACCATTGGCTCGCCCATCACACCCAGGCCGAGAAAAGCAATTTTTGCCATTACCGTTTCTTATCTACAAAAGGTCGCGCGGTGTTTTTCCGGCAAAGAAAGCGTCTAAATTGTCCAAAGCGCGAAAGCCCATGGCGTCCCGGGTTTTAGTCGTGGCGCTACCTATATGCGGCAACATGAAGATGTTTTCGTGCGCTGCGAACTTTGGATTTCCGCCCGGTTCTGTCTTAAAGCAATCAAGCCCTGCGGCAGCCAGCTTTCCACTTTCAATGGCTTGCAGCAGCGCGTCTTCATCAACAAGAGCGCCACGAGCTGAGTTGACGAGTATTGCATCGTCAGGCAGCGCAGCCAACCGTTCGGCATTCATAAGGTCCAGAGTTTCGGGCGTCGCAGGACAGTGAAGCGATAAAAAGTCGGCCACTGGCAAAAGAGTATCGACGCTTTCGTGATAAATTGCCCCCTGTTCCTTATCCGGTGACAGGCGGGTGCGGTTGAAATAGTGAACTTCCATATCAAACCCGCGTGCTTTTGTTGCAAATGCCCGACCCACGCGCCCCATCCCGACGATGCCCAAGCGCGCACCCGTGAGTTGCTTGCCGACCATGAAAGATGGGCTCCAACTGTCCCAAGTACCTGTACGCATAAGGCGATCGCCTCGGACAGCGTGTCGCGCCGCACCAAGCATGAGCAACATTGCAAGTTCCGCCGTAGCGTCAGAAAGGACATCTGGTGTATTTGTCACCACGATCCCCCTTGCTGCCAAGGCCGGCAAGTCGCAATGGTCCACACCAACAGAATGGTTCGCGACAATTTTTAAACGCGGGTCAAGCTTTGACACGACCTCTGCTGAGAAGTGTTCCGAATGGCAGGGCATTATTGCGTCTACCTTGGAACTCATCTCAATGATCTCTTCTGACGTGCCCGGAGTATCGGCTTCGTTCAGGATCACGTCATAATCCTTTCGCGCACGGGCAATGGTTGCGTCGGACACGCGGCGCGGCAGCCATAGGACTGGTCTGTCACTCATGCGTTCAGTCCTTTTTGACGGCGTCTTCCCAGAAATTATAAAGCGCCAAGGCAATCACAAAGACCGCAATACACAGGAAAGGCAAACCTCCCCAAAACCCGGCAAAACCAGTTGAAATGCTGTGTGCAAGGCCAAGAACAAAAACCATCATCAGACCGGTGCCGATAATGCCCATAAGAATGTTTGTAAGTCGCGACATCGTTTAATTTCCTTACTGTTCTTGTTCGGCGAGGGTGCGTTGTACCCATGATGCAGTGCGCAGAAGCCGGTCATCTTCCTCGACTGCGCCAATCAATTGCACGCCGATTGGCAGGTCATTCTGTCCAACCAGCAAAGGCAAGGTGAGGCACGGTAACCCCGCCAGCGTCCAAGTCAGGCAAAAGACTGAATCGCCAGTATGCCCTGCTGTCAGTGGCACGGCCTCTCCTGTAGCAGCAGGGGCAAGGATTGCATCGAATTCGGTGAAGTATTCTGCGAAAAAGCTTTGAGCAGAGATCATGACAGCCAAGGCATCTTCATACTGCGCCAAGCTTATTTCTGTTCCTCGGGTTATTGCAGACTGCATCTCAAGGCTGAGTTCCGGCCAATGAGCTTCGGAAATCTCAACCATGTTCTCGCGAATTTCGTAATCGTAGATCGTTTTGTGAACATTAATGAGGTCAGCTAATTGACGGGATGCCGAAAATCGCTCGACCCGACCGCCCAAGCCTTCGATAACGGCATTAAGGCCTTCGACGGTATCCACATCCAAACGATCATTGAAGGGAAAATCCAGCCAGGCGATGTTCGGTTCGACAGGCACCTCTGCCCGCACGCCTTTCAGCATGTTAGCCCGCGGTCTGGCAAAGCTGGCGGGATCGGCTTGGTCATAGCTAGACAGGACGTCTGTCAACAAAGCTATGTCTTCCAGAGAATTTGCAAATCCGCCGACATGATCCAGCGACACAGATGTGCGAAAGACACCGCTACGCGAGATTGTTCCGCGGGAGGGTTTGAAACCGTATACGCCACAATACGAGGCGGGGCGGATCACCGAACCACCGGTCTGGGTTCCAATCGCCAATGGAACGTGCCTGGCCGTAACTGCAGCGGCAGATCCGCTGGAGGACCCGCCCGGAGTTCGGCTGTGATCCAAAGGGTTGGTGGTGTCGGCCGGATTCATGAAGGCAAATTCAGTGGTCTTGGTCTTGCCCATGATCACCGCTCCGGCTTCACGAAGATGCTCAACCAGCCGAGCGTCCGTCTCAGGTTGGCGGCCTGAAAAAATTGCCGATCCGCGTTGCGTGGGCATGTCTTTTGTATCGACAATGTCTTTCAGTCCGACGGGTACACCATGTAGCGCCCCTATCGCCCGCCCTGCCTTGCGAATACGATCCAGCTCACGCGCCTGATCGAGTGCCACGCCGGCGTCCAGGTATGCCCATGCGCGAACCTTGTCATCCGTTTCCTCAATTCGCGCCAAGCAGGCCTCAACCAATGCTTCGGATGAAATGCGTCCGGTTCGGATAGCTTCGGCGGATTGAACCGCCGAGAACAGTGACAGATCATGTTTGGTCATGGCACCCAAACCCCAAACAGATAATCAGGAAGCCACAGGGCGATCCCCGGGAACTGATACATCAGCACCATGCACAGGATCACGATAGCCAGATAGGGCATCAGACCTTTGAAGATCTCCATCAACTGGATCTGGTTCTTCAGAACCCCTTTCAGATAATAGGCTGACATGGCCATGGGAGGCGTCAGGAATGAGGTCTGTAAATTCAGTGCCACCAGCATCGCGAAGAAATACGGATTGACCCCAAACGTATCCAGCATCGGCAGAAAGATCGGCACAAAGATGATCAAGATCTCGGACCATTCAAGCGGCCATCCGAGCAGGAAGATAATCAACTGAGCAAGGACCAAGAACTGCCAGGGTTGAAGGTTCATACCGACGACCCAATGCTCGATCACATCGTGTCCACCAAGATAGGAAAAGATCGAAGCGAAGGTCCAAGAGCCGACAAACAACCAGCACACCATGGCCGTTGCCTTAGCTGTGAGAAAGACACTCTGTTTGACTTTGTCCCAAGTGAGCGATCGATACAGCATCGCCAGAACCAAACCGCCCAATGCGCCCATTGCCGCCGCTTCAGCCGGGGTCGCCAGACCACCAAGAATGGAGCCAAGCACTAGCATGATCAAAACGGTCAAAGGCACAAACGAAACCAGCAAATCCATATAAATCTGCCGTTTCGGAGGAATGTCTTCCTCTTGTGGTTTTGGTGCCAGCGACGGGTTTATCCAGACGCGCACCATTACATAGACGATGTATAACCCCGCCAACAAAAGACCCGGGAAAACAGCCGCAGCATACAAGCGCAATGGTGATAGCTCTGCAATGGCGGCATAGACGATCAGCATAATCGACGGTGGGATCAGAATTCCCAAAGTTCCACCCGCACAGATAACGCCAGAGGCGAAGCTGCGCTGATACCCGGCATTCGCCATCGCAGGATATGCAAGCAGACCCATCAGAGTAACAACTGCACCAACAATCCCAGACGCGGTCGAAAAAACTGCGCAGGTCAGCAGCGCCGCAATGGCCAACGAGCCTGGCAGATTTCGCGCCGCCATGTAGAGCGAGAAAAACAGGCGATCGACAATGTTCGCCCTCTCGACCACGTATCCCATAAATAGGAATAATGGGATGGCAACTAGCGTATCATTCTCCATCACCGAATAGGTGTTTTGGTTCAGAAGGTAGAAGATGTTGTTGTTGAAGATGTCCGCAATGGTCTCGGGCGCGGACTGGTAGTAGGCGTAGTACCCAAAACCGACACCCATGGCGAGCAACGTGAACGCAATGGGAAAACCCAGCAGCACCAAAACAATGAAGAGGCTGAGCATCAGGATGGCGACTTGTGGATCAGTCATCGCTACGACCTCCTTCTTGAGTGCCAGTTGTTCGAATTTTGTCGATGGTATTTTCCATCAACATGTCTTCGGTTTCGCGCACGTCATCGAGCCGCTCGAGCCAGACGCCATTTCGCATCGCCAGCCAGCACCGGGCCATTTCGGCAAGGCCTTGAAGCATAAGAAGGAAACCAGCGACCGGGATCAGGGTTTTGAAAAAGTAAATCTGGATGCGCGCAGGGCTGTTCCAGCTGACCTCTTCATAGCGCCAACTGTCTTTCGCGATCTCCCACCCGTACCAGAACAAAGCGAACATGCCGGGAAAGAAGAACAGAATGTATAGAACAAAATCGACCCGAGCCTGCCAGCGGACAGAGAACAGCCGGTACAGAACATCGCCGCGGACGTGCGCGTCTTGCGCCAGCGCATAGGCCCCTGCCATCAGAAACAACGCGCCATACATCTGGACCATCATGTCGAACGCCCAGACGGTTGGCTTGTTCAGCACATACCGGACGAACACTTCGTAAGACACGGAAAGTGTCAGAATTAGGATGCACCATCCAAAGGCTTTGCCGACCCATTGGCTTAGCCCTTCAATGGCGTGGATTGTCTTGATCAAGGTCAGTTCCTCGCCTGTTCTGCCCGGAGTTCAGGAAGCCGCGCCACAACGCGACCTCCTCATTTCAAAGGTATTCAGGCCTCAACCGAAGTAGTGCTTGTATGCAAGCTTGTAGTCCGGTTGGTTCAGGTTGAGATAATTCATCACGGTCTTCGCATAGGCCTTCTGGCTTTCAATTACCTTTGCGAAGAACGGATCCTCGTTGGCAATCCGTTCAACGACCACATCCCAAGCATTCAGCTGTGCCTGCATCACACTGTCGGGGGTGCGATATACGTTAACGCCCTGCTCCTCTGCCAGTGTGACCAGATCCTCGGAATAGCGCTTGGTGTTGTTCCAGTAGAAGTTGGAGTTTTCGGCTTCTGACGCATACTTCAAAATGGCTTGAAGCTCAGGCGCAAGGGCGTTGTATTTGTCCTTGTTGAACGTGACCTCGAAGAATTCCTGACTCTGGTGGAACGACGCAAGGTGATAATGCTTGGACACATCCTGCATCCCAAAGTCACGGTCCGACGTTGGATTGTTGAATTCCGCCGCGTCGATCAGACCTGACTTCATTGCTGGCTGAATTTCACCTCCCGGCAGCTGTACGACCGACATTCCCATCTCAAGCAAAACATCTGCCGCAAGACCAACGGTGCGGTACTTCAGACCATTCATTTGATCTGCGCTTGTGATTTCTTCTTTGAACCAGCCAAGCGGCTGAGCCGGCATGGGTGAGTTGAAGAATGATACGACATTGAGGCCCAGAATGCCCATCAATTCGTCGAATAGTTCCTGACCACCACCATAGTTCACCCAACCCAGAACTTCCTGGCTGGACCAGCCAAAGCAGGGGCCAGTTCCAAAGAGCGACGCTGTCTTCGACTTAGAGTACCAATAGGCCGGCACGTAGTGCGCAGCATCCAGAACGCCGCGGTGAACAGCATCCTGCATCTGGCTTGTTTTTACGACGGAATTCACGGGCAACAGTTCGATCGTGAGTTTCCCGCCGGACATTTCGTTCACGCGGTTAACGTAAGACTGCGCGTTTTCCAGAAAAATACCGCCTCCCCAGGCGGCCTGCATCTTAAGGTTGGTTCCTTCCTGAGCATGGACAGCTGGAGCTGCAAGCGCACCGGCGCCCACAACAGCAGAGCCACGCAGAAAATTTCTGCGGTTCAAAGATTTTGTCATGTTTCCTCCCTTAACTGGGCCTTGACCGATTTTGCCTCGGCATTGGCACCAATCCGCTCTCCAGCGGATAGGAGTAACGATAAGACAGATTCCAAATATTTCAAAATATTTTGGAATACTCTTGAAATTTGGACAACAAATCTATTCAACCTATTGATTATTTTATATTTTTATTTTTCATTTTTTTACCCCGCTGAACGAGCTAGAATCTTTCAGCAAGAAACTGAGCATTGGTTGCCCTGAGTATGAATGAACAAAAAAACCCGCTTCGCCGAGGACGCCCGCGCCTAAAAGCGAATGAGGAGAAAGCCGAAACATCGCCCGTTGTTGCGCTGGATCGCGGCATTCGCGTGCTGATCGCTCTCTCAGATACGCGCTGCGCGACACTTGCGGAACTGGCCAGAGTCACGGCAATCCCAGTTGCGACGGTACACAGGCTTTTGACCACGTTGCAGCAGCGAGGCATGGTTGTTCATTATGCCGAGCAAGGCAAATGGCGAATTGGACCGCAGGCCTACCGGATCGGCAGTACGTTTGAAGATGGATCAAATTTGCTCGAAGTCGCGCCGTCAGTGATGCGCACGCTGTCAGAAGACACCGGTGAGACAGCAAATCTGGCAATCGAAGAATGTGGGCAGCTATTGTTTCTCATTCAGGTCGAATCCGATAACCCAATAAGGGCTTCTTTCAAAAACGGAACTGCGGCGTACTTTCACACATCCGGTGTGGGAAAAGCTATGATGGCATTTATGGACGAGGCCGCGGTTGAGACCCTTTTGGCCCCACAAACACTAGTCCGCCAGACGCCCAATTCCATTACAGACCTGCAAGAGCTGAAGTCAGTACTCCGCAAGTCCAGACAGCGTGGATGGGCCTTGGACGATGAAGAACGGTTTTTGGGTATGCGTTGTATTGCTGCGCCTATCTTCGACTCGCTGGGCAAAGTTGTTGCGGGCGTTTCGGTTTCCGGTCCAGTTACAAGATTTCCCGAAAACAAGCTTGAAGATCTGGCAGCATCGGTTGTCCAAGCTGCCAAAACCATTTCAGAAAGGCTCCAAAATTCCCCAATTGGAAGCTGATTGCATAAACGCCGCAGGTTATTGAAACTTGTTGCGATTTTTGAATTTTCGGTGAAAAGCCGCAGCACTGGATGGTTTTTTTAGGGGCAGTGCCGCAAAAAATGCTGTGGAATGCGCTAATTCTCGGCTTGGGACAACGATTGACAATCTGACCCTCATCCAATGGCTCTGGCCATCACACTGTCAATACGAAAGATAAATTCTCTGTGATGTGATACAATAAGCCCGAAAAACCTGAGGGGGGCAACGTGGATCAACGATTGCGTGCCTGGCTGAGTCGCCTGGGATTGGAGAGCTATGCTTCGTTGTTGGAAGAAAACGACGTCGACATTGAGACTCTGCGCCATCTGAATGACGAGGACTTGAAAGACCTTGGCTTCAGCCTTGGGCACCGTCGTCGCCTGCTTGCGGCCATTTCGCCAGCGGCACAAGCCGTAAAGAAAGACACGATTGAAAACGCAGCACCCGAGCGGCGGCTGCTTACTGTTTTGTTCGTTGATATTGTGGATTCCGTTGTCCTCTCAAGACAGCTGGACCCCGAAGAGATGCGGAATCTGGTCACAAAGTACCAGTCGGCAGTTGTATCAGCTGTCCTTCGGTATCAAGGCTATGTCGCCAAGTTTCTCGGAGATGGCGTTTTGGCCTATTTCGGGTGGCCCGAAGCCCATGAAGATGAAGCTGAACGAGCAGTAAAGGCAGCAAAAGATGCCTTTGCAGCAATCCAGGAAATTCACTCACAAGACGGACGGCAACTCCAAGCGCGTGCAGGTGCAGCTAGCGGAGAAGTTGTTATTGGAACAATAGTTGGCGATGTCATGAATGATGACGCCGCCGTCATCGGGGCAACACCCGGCTTGGCTGACCGGCTTCAACGCCTGGCGCGGCCATACGAAATTGTTGTTGGCCCATTAACCCGTCAACTCTTGGGCCGCCGTTTTGAAGTGGAAGACATTGGCCAACATGAATTGAAAGGGTTTGACGAGCCTGTACAAGCCTGGCGCGTCGGCACGGAAACAACTGTCGAAACACGTTTTGAAGCATCCCGGTTCCAAGGTTCAACGCCATTGGTTGGACGAGCTTCGGACCTTCACTTAATTCGTGATGCATGGCAGCAAGCAAAAGCAGGATCGGGTCAAGTGATTTCATTGACCGGAGATCCGGGCATCGGCAAATCGCGATTGGTAGAAGAAATGCGGCACGAAATCTCTGGAGACAGGCGTTTCGGCTATCGTTACCAATGCTCTCCTCATCACACCAACGATGCCTTTTTTCCACTGATCACCGGAATGCGGAGAGCTGCCGGGATTGCAGAACAGGACTCGGTAGCGGCGCAACTTGAAAAACTAGAGAACATACTGGGGCTGACGGATATCCCGTTGACCGAAAGCGTGCCTCTGATCGCGTCGCTGTTAAGGGTAGAAACTGAAGGGCGCTACGATGCCCCGGATTTCCCTCCGGTGCAATTGCGCCGCGCGATAATTCGCTGCCTGATAGATCAAGTGCTGCGTATGAGCGCGCAGCACCCGATCATCATAGTTATTGAAGACATCCATTGGGCCGATCCGTCGACGCTGGAGCTGCTGCAAAACATGATTTCTGAGGCCGCCGAATCGCCAATCATGTTATTGCTAACGTACCGACCGGAATTTCAGCCTGATTGGAACGACTGCGGCTATTGGCGTGAGATTGTCCTTAGTCGGGTCGGTCGGCGGCAATCTTTGCGGATTTTAAACTCCGTTTCTGGGGGAGACGTGAGCGAGGAAGCCGCCGCGCAAATTGTTAAACGTGCCGATGGCGTGCCGCTCTACATCGAGGAACTGACCAAGGCATTTCAAGAGGCGGGGTTGAGCAGTGGGGATGTTGTTCCCGCCACGCTTCACACATCGCTTTCAGCACGCCTGGATCGGCTTGGGTCGGCAAAAGCGATTGCTCAGATTGGGTCCGTCATTGGGCGTGAATTCGATCACAAGGACATTGTGGACTTGTCGGCAGAGGTCGACATGGACTGCCTGCAAGCGCTTGAAAAGCTTGTTGAATCTGGATTGATACTCCGCATGGGCGTTCCGCCAACGGCAAGCTACATGTTCAAGCATGCTCTCGTCCAAGATGCTGCCTACTCCACCCTATTAAAGAGCCGACGCCACGAGTTGCACTCAGCATTTGCCGATCTGCTTGAAAGAAAAAGTTCTGATAACAATGGCGAGACCGCAGGAATTGTGGCCCATCACGCCTTTCTTGGCGAGGATTGGCCGCGTGCTTTCCGAGAGTTTCGCAGAGCAGGCGAAGACGCGGTTGAACGCTCGGCGCTGCGCGAAGCAGCAGGCCAGTTTCGCAGGGCGCTCGACGCGCGCAAAAAATTTGAAGTGGATGCCGAAACTGCGACCGCAGCAATAGATACGAAATTTGCGCTGCGGAACGTTCTTTGGGCACTGGGGCAGTTCGCCGCTATTCTAGATCCACTTGACGAAGCTGAGAAGTTGTCGCTCACGTTGGAAGACGATGTGCGCCTTGGTTGGGTTTCCGTTTATCGTGGCGCAAGTTTGTGGCAAGTCGGACGCTCGGCTGACTCCAAGGCGGCCGCCGAACGCGGGCGCGATATTGCTCGGAATTCCGGTGATCGGTCGCTGGAAGTTGCGGCTGATTTTTACCTTGGCTGTACATTCGTAACCTCTGGTGAACTGCGCACAGCCGAGAAATACTTCGAACGTGTTGTTTCAAATCTGCCTGGCGATGCTGCGCTCGAAAAGTGTGGGCTGCCTTTTGCACCTGCGATTATCGCCCGGTCCTGGTTGGTCTGGTCTTACGCCGAGCGTGGCGAATTTGAACGTTCTTCACATCATGCAGAACAAGCCGTCGCGCTTGCGAATCTTCAAGACAATCCTTTCAACCGCGCGCATATCGGTTACGATATTGGCTATTATCAGATTGTACGTGGTGACATCGCGGCTGCGCGTGCGACTCTTGGCAACGCGAGTTCGATCATCGACGTTTGGGGTCTCACCTATCTATCCCCCTTCACGAACGGATTTCTTGGGTTTGCTGAAATCCTGGCAGGAGAGGTTGAGACGGGCCTGGCGAGGCTTGAACAGTCTTGTCAGTTGTATGATGACATCGGGCTTGGTTTGTTCAAGTCCCTGGTTTTTACCCAGCTGGCCTTCGGATATCTCAAAGCCGGTCGCATTGAAGACGCATCCAAACGTCTCGGTCGCGCACTCGAAATAGCGCGCAGTCGTGGTGAACGCGGTCACGAAGCATTTGGTTTGTTTGTGATGGGCGAAGTCTTAAGCAATGCAGGCGCAGGTGAGGAATACGACGCGATGAAATGCTATGAGCGTGCCTTGGAGATTTCAACTGAGCTGGAAATGCGCCCATTAGCGGCACAGTGCGAACGCGGGCTGAGCCGAATTAAATCCAGGATGGGGCATACCGATGCCCAAGATCCTATGAGCCGGGAAAACAAGTTTTTTGATGGACTTGGTCATCCCAGGGACAAACGAACCTAGGCGCATGTTGAACAACGGTGTGAAGCTGGAAGAAGCCTCTCGAGCAGAAGGTTAGGGGCTTCTTGGGACAAAGCGAAAAAACAGATGAAATTTTTTGAATGATAGGCATTTGTTTGATGCTTGTTGCGCGAGACTTACGATGTGCGACAAGACTGATCGCTAGATTTTTACGCTCACAGGACGATTGTGAACCTGCGATGAGAGCCCACTACTGCCGTTAATCATACTGCAGCCTTTCGCTCTCGCGCGCGTTCAAGCGTGATGAGTTTAGGTGCTGAGATTCCCGTATCCAGAACTTTCGCACCGGTCTGCAGCGGATAGTTTTCACGCACAAAATCCCCTGAGGACTGCTGTCGCCGGGTCCTCTTCAGCGTCTTTAAGCTAGGTGTAGAATTCGCCCATACGTGTCTGACGTCAGCAGCAATGGGACAATTCAGGGTTTTTGCATAAAGGAGGGTTTCCGGCTCATCGTAGGCTTCAAGGATCGAAGATCAGACGGGAACCATCGCTACCAATGCCGGTTAATGCAACAGCGCCAAGGGAACCGTTCAAATTGAGCTGGCTGTTAATTGCGCGTCAGGCACCAGTCAAGAAGTGATACGGCGTCATCCGGCAGCGATATGGCAAGGCCGTCAGCGAAGGCCTGAAACTGTGGGATGGATGCAGGCCCTACGCCAACCAGCACCGGAACACCGTGTTCCAAGGCCTTGCCCATCACCGAGCGGAATCCACGGCCAGCGCATTCCTCGGGGCCGAACTTATTCAGTATGAACAGATCGGCGTTCTCGAAACTGCTTTGCTCCACCTGCGCCACGGCTTCGGCAAGCGCACTGGGATCCAATCTACACGCCTCCGAGCCGACACCGAGGTTCTGCGTAATCTTGATGACCGCTCCATCTGGCAGTACTCGCACGCTCATATCGCACCCATCCTGATAAATGGGCGAATGGCTCGCCTCCTTCACGATTCCGCGCAGTTCAAACCCGTTGTTGTTCAGCTCATCGGCCAGCTCCGACAACAACCTGTCAGCTTCGCCCCGTTTCTGCGAAGAGACGTATGCAATTTTCATCCCTCTGTCCTTTCAGTGTATGCCGCACTCACTTTGGTCTGATGCCTGCGGCCGCTTAAAGCTGGGCGCCGTGGTGTTCCTCTGAGAGCAGGCATAAATCCGATCAGAAAAGCAGTCCAGCCAAGGCACCACAGCACAGCAACGCAAAGTACGAGAGGAAGACCCGGAAAAACCGGTGCCGCAATGCGAATGCAGGTTGCAATCCAGATCGCCCAAACTCCAATGGTAAACCCCCAATTGGCCCTCAAGCCACCTTCGGCGGTATGCGCCGCTGCCCGGCCTGTGATCGCCATAATCATTCCGGCCATTCCGCCGATTGTGATGGAATGCAAGGCGTCCGCCCTAGGATAGAACGACGGTGCAATCCCCGATAAACCCACGGCGATCAAACCAAAGGGTACCCAGAAAAAGGCCAGGTGCAGTGCCACAAGCAATGGGTTCCGGATGATCGCCAGCGTCCGCCATTTGAGCATTGACCAAAAAACTGCCAATGCCGCACAAATCATCGCGAAATATGCCAAGTCTGATGCGCCAATCAGTCTGGCCACAATGGCCAAACCTAACAGCACCTGCGGTACGACCAAAGACTGAGTGCTCGGGACCAAAGGCCCGACGCGGTCGTGGAGAGTAAGCCAATTGCCTGTGAAAGCCGGAATTGCGCGCAATCCGATGTTGATCATCAGCAATGCGAGACCAAGCAGAAATACATCAACCATTTCCAGGCTTCTGGACGGGGACCCCATCAGCGTCGCGGTCAAAAACAAGAATTCACCGATACCAAGCCCCACTATCGCACACACAAAGCCAAGCTTTTGATAGATGCCCGCCAACAGAAGTTGAGTTCCGATTACAACCGCCAGTAGGAGAAAATACCCGGTATTGAAGACGACAAGCAGCCCGGAAGGCACGAAATCCGCCAGCGCCATAGCAACACGCGCAAGGGCCCACAACGCCAACAATGTGATCAGAACTCCACCCTGAACCGGCGGTCGGCCTGTCCAGCTTGGCAAAGCCGTCAGCAGATACCCACCAATCGCCGCGCCAACAAAGCCAAAAATCAGCTCGTGAACGTGCCAGACAATTGCAGGCTCAAACGCTGGACCAAAACCATCAGTCCATGCGCTTAGGGGCCAGAGGGCAATCGTGAACAACGCGCAAAGAAATGCCGCGGGAAACAGGACACGGTATGGGACGATCTTGCGCGAAGTCATAGTGTTGTGCTGGTCAGCCCTGATCACTCCGCGCCACGCACGCCAATCAGGAACCCGTCGCTGAGCTGGAAATCAGGAGCGCCGGGCAGAAAGTCATCCGCCAAGGCTCCTCGCCCAACATTTCGGTCGAGACGCTGGCGACACAGTTCACGTTTTTGCGCAATAAAGGTCAAAGAACGCGACAGGGGCGTAAGCAGGGCAACCCGCAGCGCGCCCGTCACGCGGTAGAGCATAGCAGAATAGGGTTTTGAGGGTTCGACAAACAGACCTCCTGCTGTTTTAGCAAGTTTTACCACACGGGTTTTCCTAAGCTTCCTTTGGCGCGAAGGAATTGATCGTTGTCAATCTGCCGCCGCATTTGCGTTGTTGCCGGGGAAAAAATCCTGAGCGCGGTTTGCAGGATGGTCGATCTGAGCCGAAAGAAATGCGTCATAGAACGCCGACTTCTTGCAATCTCGCTACTACAAGATTGGTCATGTTGGCGCATCGTTTGCCTCCAAACGGGAAAATTGCTTCGAAGCCGCCCCGGACCCGGTTTTCAATTGTAGTTTGCAACCTGCGGCGGGCGCGAAAGAGGCGTGTTTTTACTGTTATCGGGTTGACCTGAAGCTCGGTGGCGATGGCATGAATACTCATTTCCTCTGCTTCGCGCAGCAGAAACGGCAGTCGCAGATGGGGTGGCAGATCGGAAACGGCAGATTCAAGCAAATCTCTCAATTGCGCGCGCCCAAGCGTTGCGTCGGGGAGTTCAGAATTTTGTCCGGGGAACATAATCACACTCGGTGCTCTGGTTTCGTCGACGGTGTTGTACTCTTCAGCAGTATGCTCTCGTCTGCGCTGCATACGCGACGTGTTGATCACGATCCGGGTGATCCAGGTGGAAAAGCTGGCATGCTCACGAAAACCCTGCAGTTTGCTGAACGCCGACAGATAAGCCTCCTGCAGCGCTTCTTCTGCCTCGGCGTCGCTGTCAACGATACCTCTGGCAACGCGAAACAGGCGGGGGTTCAAGCGACGGATAAGTTCCCGGACCGCCAGCTCGCTTCCGTCACGCGCGGCATTTACAAGCTCAGCTTCCGATTTGGCCGCATCGCTGGTTGCTTGTTGAGTGAGGTTTGTTTGGACCTTCATGATCAGTCCTCCCTGCGAACGGTAACTTCCGAAAGGATCCTCTCTACCAAAGGCAAAGCTGTCAGAATATCTTCCGAAACATCGCTCTTGTCGTGTGAACTTCCCTCCCAGCCGGCATCGCTCGGGGTTCCAACTACTATGCGACCAACCATCGCCGCCATTTCGTGTGGTAGGCAATAGTAGTCATATACACCTGGCGTAATCAGGGTGACTTCAAAATACTCATCCGGAAGCAAAAAGTCACTGTCCCACGGGTCGGCCGCAGCGGGAATGCGTCGCCTTCGATCATAGCTCGCCGGATGGTAGGCGGTTGCTGTATGACTGTTGCCGGGATCACGATTGGTGAACCGGACGGTGGTGCCTGAAGACACAGCAAGTCCAACAGGATCATACCAGATACGTTCGCCGCGCGGGCTGCCGCGCATCTCAACCGTGGCGATCGGTTGCGCAAGCGCGATCCGCGAACTGGCGACGGAAGCAAGGGCCAGCCCCCCAAGCCATAGAGCATGACGGCGCGTACAGATCATTCGGCCAGACGCTCTTTTGCGTTTTCGTCGTGAAACAGCACGACATGCGCGTGCGGCTTGTCCACGCCGGGATGCCCGGCATTGAAATAGATATCTGTCGAGCTGACGGTGTGTGAACCGATGTTCAATCCGTCAAATGATGCACCGTTTTGCAGATCGTCGAGTGGTGTCATGTAGACTGTGGCTGACAATCGACCGTCGCGATCATATGCGAGGAACGGACCTGCGGGCAGAGTGGTTGGGTCGACGAAGAGCGTTCCCAGACCAGGGATGAACTCGGGCAATGGCAATACGTCGCTCACTTTCACATAAGGATCACCGGCTGGGGCATTGGCGAGAGCTTGTTCATCGTGAGCCTTAGCAGTTGGGGCGGCAGCGACAATTAATCCAAAAGCAACTACGGTTTTTCTGAACATGGTTTGGTCCTTTCCAAGGGTTTCACCGGGTTCGCTTTAGTGCGTTCCTGGTTCCTTAGATGCAGGAAACACGGAAAGGTTCCCGAAATTCGACGAAATCGCGCAAGCTGATCGTGAATGCGCTGCAGGGTGGCATTGTCAGCTATGTATGAATTCAACTACTTCCGGAATTTGCACTCTCAGCGTATGTCTCCTTCGACGGAGCGCGCCGCAGCATCCTGAAGGTAGGGTGGATGTTAGGATTGGACCGCTGTGGACTTAGTGCTGAGGTGCCCGGTTGGCGGCACCGGGTGGAATATGCCTTTCGCGCGCTGCAAAAGATCAAATCCGCCCTCGCATTAATATCAGGCTCGAGGAATTGGGAGAGGTTGAAGTCAAAAACAGCGCTCGCCCGCTGCGATGTTTTGCAATGCCGTTCGACAATCTGATCGGCGATCCGGAACAGGACTACTTCGACGCAGTGCAACTCGTCTAAGCTGCCGCTCGCTGCGAGCGCAAATTCTTGGCTACATGTCCCTGGAAAGCAATTGAAACACCGGCATGAGTTTCCCGAATAGCGCAGACGTTCGTTCTATGAGGTTCGGTTCGATAACAAACGCAGGAGCCCCGGCGTCCATCCAAACGGCAAAGCCCTTGCGGCGCAATGCCTCTGCGTGGGGATGATCTTTGTCAAAGCCAGTCGGAACGCGTTTCAATTCTGGGTCCTCGATCCGGAAACCATCCTGTCGCATATCTTCAGTGAGCTGGATCAACTCTGCCCCTTTTGGACCAGCCATTGCCGTGCGGAACGCGTCCAGTGCATTTTTGTCATACTGAAATACCCCGCAGCCAAGGGACAGTTTTTCGGGCGATAGCCCAAAGAACCACATCGGTGGTTGAACCGCGTTGCCCTGCGGAATGAACGCAATATGCAGGTGTGCGTTGTAGGGCGTCTTGTCCTTGGAGAACCGGACATCACGGTAGATGCGAAAGATCTTACTGCGGTGGCCCTGCCCAGTCAGGTCTTGCAATGCGCCAGCCATGCCGTCGGCAAAATGCTTGCTGGGGTCCTTCAACTGGGTTTCGTAGGTTGTCTTGTGCGCTGCGAACCAATCCTTCGTGTTGTTGGCCTCAAGACCCTCAAGAAAACCAAGTGCCTCAGACGAGAAACTCTCAAATGTAGCCATCACATCCTCCATTCAGTCTTTCGCCGGGAGGGCTGCGGCGTGTTCGAGGCAAAGTTCTACCCAGCGTCGCAATGCTGGGTCATCGCAGTCGCCCTCTTCAACATATACAAAGCCCCCCAGTTTACGGGTTCCATGGATCACTTCCTTAGCCATTGGATCCTTCAGCGCCATGCTCTCGTTCGCCTTACCCACCCGGAACATGAACCGACCGACCCCATCTTTGTGACGGCGCGCGCCGCAGAGCATGTTGCCGTTTAAAAGAAACACTGGCCGCCCATCATCCGCTTTTCGGAGATGCCCGCATGCGCGGCCAAAGCATCGCGCACACGAGTGTTAAGGTTTTCATCTACCGGCATCAGGCGGCTGTGCCGAGTTGCCAGAGGATGGCGAAAGCCAGCACCATCATAGTCAAGGTCGTCAGGGCCGCCCCAATTGCGCGTCCTTTGCTTTCTGCTGATGCGCGCAAACCGAAGTAGTGGATGAGGCGGGCTAGCAGCAGAACCCCACCACAGACAGCTATGAGCCAGGGTGCCGTTCCCGCAATCTCGGCACCCGCGAGGGCAAGCAGGGCAAGCGGGACATATTCGATGAAGTTCCCGTGTGCCCGCATCAGGCGTAGCAGTCCCTCATCCTCACCATGGAGCAAAAGTATCCCAGTCCTGGCACGACGCACGCCAACGGCGATTGCCATGGGAATGCTCATCAAGACAAACACCGCTGTCACGATCAGCGCAATTTGGGGCAGTTGTTCCATCTGATCCCTCCTTTCGAGCGACGCTTAGGACGCCATGCTTTCATAGGTAATCAGCGCGAACCGCGCGCCCTGCGGGTCGGTTAGCGTCGCCATGCGCCCGACCCCCGGCATATCCATCGCAGGCTGAATGACCGCGGCACCCTTGGCTTGCGCCTTTGCAACACTCGCATCCACGTCGTCCACGGTAAAAAAGATCGTCCAGCTTCCATTGTCCTCAGGCATCGGTGAAAAGCCACCAATGGGCGTCTCGCCCACCACTGCGGCCGAATAACTCGACCCGTCCTGCATCGGCATGTCGTTTATCGCCCAGCCCAACACATCCTGATAAAAGGCTTTGGCTTTGCCCTGATCCGGTCCGGAATGCCCGATCCATCCGGAATTGCCGACAGTTGTCATCTCTAGAATACTCATGGGTGTCTCCCTTGGTTGTGCCCGCCACATACGGGTCTGATCCATGGACGCGCGAGGTGCCGGCTTTCCTACACGCCGCGCAGTTCTTTTTGGCTGATCGCGATTTTATCTGCGATCACAACGCGTTCAGGGCCCGTTGGAGCGAGTGTCATCACGGTCTCAAAGGCGGCGATGGCGGCTTTGTGGTCGCCAGTTTCCTGCAACAGGCCGCCCCGCATCGCGTGATACCAGCGATAGGTGATCAGATCCTCTGCCACTACCTCCATCGCCTTCAACGCATATTGCGGGCCGTGCAACTTGGCCTGTGCAGCGATCTGGTTGAGTTTAACCACAGGGGTCGGCTGCAGCGCATGAAGGGCGGCGTAGTGGCTCTCTATCAAGGCCCAGTCGGCGTCTTCAGATGAGGCCGCGCGGGCGTGGGCCGCAGCGATTGCGGCCTGGATGATATAGACCCCGCGATGACCAATACGTTGGGCTTTTTGCAAAAGGCCCGTTGCCTCGGCGATGTCCGAACGGTCCCAAAGGTCGCGATCTTGATCGTCCAACGCGACAAGCTTTCCATCCGCATCGATACGTGCCCGCCGACGGGCGTGCTGGAGCAACAGCAACGCCAACAAGGCAGACTGCTCACCCATGGCCGGGAACAACGCCACAAGCAGGCGGGCGAGGCGGATGGCCTCTTCACACAATGTAAGCTTCATCTGTTTGGGACCGGCCGAAGTCGACCACCCTTCGCTGAACATCAGGTAGACCATCAGGGAAACTTCACCCAGCCGCGCTCCCCTCTCTGCCGGGCTGGGCGTTTCAAAAGCGACCGAGTTGCTCGCAATCTTCTTTTTGGCACGGGTGATCCGCTGTTCCATTGTCTTTGGTTTAACCAGGAATCCGCTGGCAATCTCGTCGACGCTCAACCCCGCGACCACGCGTAGAGCGATGGCAATCTGATCCCGTTGATCCAATTCCGGATGGCAACATACGAACAACAGTCGCAAGACATCGTCGCGCATCTCATCAGGGTCAGGTGTTTCGGTGGGCGCTGGTTGAAACTCCTCTGTGTGGCGCGACAGAATTGCCGCGCGGCGTTGGGATTTGCGGATATGGTCAAGACCCGCATTGCGGGCGGTCGTCAGTAGCCACGCCAACGGATCACGGGGCGCGCCATCCTTGGGCCAAACCGTCAGCGCCTTAAGGCACGCATCGGCAAAGGCTTCTTCGGCCGTATCGATATCGCGAAACACCCGCGTCAGGGCCGCAATGGCACGTGGGCGTTGTAGGGCGAATGTGGCCTCCAGCCAGTCCGACATGAGCTACTCCGATGAAATGACACCCCCGGCCCAGGCCACAGGCCGTACTTCGAGCCGCGCAACGGGTGAGGAAATCATCTTTGCGTATTCCAAAGCCTCATCAAGATCTTTGAAATCGGCAGCGTAAAACCCAAGGAAGTTCTCCTTCGTCTCGGCAAACGGACCGTCGGTAATCAGCGGCGCGGTGCCCTCGCTGGCGGCCGGTTCGACCATCACTGCAGAGGTCGGCGGCATCAGCTTTATCGAAACAAACTCCCCCCGCTTATTTAACGCTGTTTGCAGTGCACCATGGCCCGACATTACCTCATCCTGACGGTCTCTCGGCAGAGCCTCAAACACGCCCGCCTCTCCATAGATCGTGATTGCATAGATCATAATTACCTCCGTCCTTTTGATACATGCTGCAAGGACGCGCGAGCACATGCAAATCCGACGGCCAACCAATTTGGATGTTTGACTCGATACCGTGGTTCTGCAATTGCAACACGCATTGCGCCCGGAGGACCGATATCTTCCCGTCGATCATCTGAAGAAATCCAGTCATTGTGCAGCACAGAAACTCGCGGCGCTTTATTACGCCGACAGGATCGGGATAATTAAACCAGTGGGCCCAGAAATTAAGCAGGTTCCCAAAGCTCAATCGGATTGCCTTCAGGGTCATTGAGCCACGCAAACTTGCCATTCGGATAAGGAGAATCTGGATCGCGACGCACTTCGACACCTTTGGATTCCAACTGCGCAATCATTTTTTCAATGTCGCGAACACGAAAATTCAACATGAATGCCTTTTCCTGATTTCCGAAATACTCGGTCACCTTCTCGAACGGGGCAAAGACAGTTTCGCCCGCTTCCTGTGTCCAACAGGGCGTTTCATAATCATTGGGGACAAGATCAATTCCCAGATGATCGCGGTACCAATCTGCCAACGCGGGAGGATCCTCAGATCTGAAGAAAAACCCGCCAAGTCCCAGCACTTTTTCCATCTTAAAAACAAGACCTGCTGTTAACCAAAATACGTTACTTCAATTTACGTCATTTGATAAGCTCAGCCCACAGGAGACATCCATGGAACACACTGGCCCTCCAGCGCAACTTTGACAAAGCCGCCTATCGCATTACGGTCCCGACGCCGATTTGGTAACGTGTTCACACGCAATGCGTGGAGTTAACCTCCGTGTTCAGAAAGTACGGATCGAAGGTAGTTTGTAGAGTGCCATGTCTGGCTTGCACAGATGATGCCGGCGCAGCCCTTGAGGATAAGCCGATGTTGGCTCGCTTGTCTGATTGTGCCTCGATATGTCCGCCCGGATTCTGGGTCCCGCAGCATTCCCTCCCAGGCAGTACCGTTGAACACAAGATCCGTCAGGATCAAATCGCCTCTCTTCGCATGGGGTGTCTGCCCCTCCCAACTCCAGAGCAACCGACCGCATCTGGTGGCACCATCCGCGCCACAATCCTCGAATTCAACTATGATACCAAGACCAGGCGACGCGTAGCGACCACTGAGCTCGAAGGCATCGCCGCGACTGGCTGCCAGACCCCCAACAATCGCTACAAACAGAAGTGCTGCTTTCAGACCAACAGGCCGGATGCGCGGCGCAACGCGGGCAAACTCGGTGAGGTACTTGGGATGTTCCGTCTTCATCAGCCGATCCCACCAAGAAAAATACAGGCCGAGGTTGTAACCGGCATAAGCGTGATGCAGATCGTGATGGGTGACGCTTGTTAGCCAGCCGAAGACAGGGCGGCCTTTCTGATCGGCTGGAAAGATCTCGATCCCGCAGTGACCCACTGCATTGCGCAGCATCATATGGGTTACAAAAACGAACAACGCCAATGGATGCGCCGGGAGGAGAATCAATACCAAAGGCAGGTAAACCGCGTTTACCACAGCCTCACCGACATCGAAGCTATAGGAGGTGAAGGGCGTAGGTTGGTGTGATTTATGGTGCAACCGGTGGAACCGCCGAAACAGCGGCGGGTAGTGCAGCGCGCGGTGTGTCCAATAAAACCACGCATCGTGGAGGACGATCAGCGCCACGATGCTGAACGCGAAATAGGCCCAGCCAAATGTCGCGACCTGTTGGTATATCGTGATGACCCCTGCCCTGGCGCCCAGCACGATTGATGTACCAGCAGCAGTAAAGATCAGAACGGTCCGCAGGCTTACCAGGATCTCGCGACGGATCTGGCCCTTGGGTGGATCCGACAGGCGGACTTTTTGCGCGGCAAGCCGACGTGCCAGAAGGACATTGATCAACAGATACGTACCGCCTGCGCCCAAAACATAGCGCAAGAAGTCTCCGCCAAAGACATTTGCATAGACGGAAAGCAGTGTAGTGAGATGTGTCATTGGCTTCTCCAAGTGCGAAAGGACATGCAAAACGACCTGACGCAGGCGGGTATCGGATTCCCTCTGATTTCGAAAAACGATGGGCAACTTGAGTTTTCGGCGAGTATTTTTCATTTTCGACATGGTCCAGCCATTGACCGGCAAGCCAATTCGCACTTCGCTTATGCGCGTGATGTCAGATTTAGCGGCCTTCGATATTTTCCTGCGTGGTAGCGCCGTTGGCGTTCTCTTTCTCTGTGCTGTGATCTTTTTGGCAAACGGACCCCGAACCCGGAAAAGTCTGGCCGTCGTGCTGCTGTGCCTGAGCCTAGGCCCTTATGTGATCGTGTCCTCTCCGGGTATCGATCTGAGCGAGGGGCCAATCCGGTTTGTACTTGTGATGATCGCGGGCGTGATCCCGGTTCTGATCTATTGGGCCGCGATTGAGCTGTTTCAGGATGACGTCGTCATTCGACCCTGGCAGATCACAGTTGCGGTTCTGATCGTTGGGACAAGCTGGTTGACCCAGCTGCAATTTCCACTCGGTGTGGTTCGTGGCGCATGCGTGCTGATCTTCTTTTTGCACATGCTGAAAATTGTTGTGTCAGGCGAGGTCGAAGATTTGATTGCCGAACGCCGCCGGTTTCGCCGTTGGTTTCTGGTCTGGCTATTGACCCTTGGCATAATCATCACGGTGATTGAAATCACCCATTTGGATCAGGTGCTTCCGTATTGGGTATTCCCGCTACAGGCATCAGCAATTTGCCTGTCTGCAGCGACCTTCCTGGTTTGGTCGGTGCGTGTTGCACCCGACATTTGGATCGAACACTCTGCTGCCTCGCAGCGCGACATAAACCCGAACCCTGCGCAAGCGGCATTGATCAAGCGTATTGATACTGCGATGGCTGCAGGTCTTTGGAGAGAGGAAGGGCTGACTGTAGCACAAATGGCGGCCAAACTCGGGACGCAAGAGCATCGGCTACGGTCTGCGATCAATCAAGGAATGGGGCACCGCAATTTCACCAGCTTCGTGAACGCATTTCGCGTTCACGAGGCGCAAGCGATGCTGGAAAAGCCGGAAATGGCCGAGCGTACAGTGCTCAGCATTGCTTTTGACGTTGGCTTCTCTTCGCTTGGGCCATTCAATCGGGCCTTTCGCTCGCAAACAGGCAAGACCCCCACAGAATACCGAAACGAAGCGTTGTTACGAGAGGAATGATCGCAGCCAGCCGCCCTTTGCTGACCTTGATCAAAGTGTCCAGTGCAGCGTTTCTGTTTATTCACAAGCGAACATTGATGTGCAGCGCCTCAGACTATTCTTCTTTCTCCTGCAAATACGCAACAATTGACGTACGAAGCCCTCACTTCCTAGTGGCTAGCTTGTCCACATTTGCCGCTGCCCAATCATGCATAACTTGTAACACTGGTATCAGGCTTAGGCCCAAAGGTGTGAGGCTATACTCCACATGCGGTGGGATCGTTTTGAAATCTTTGCGCGACACAAACCCGGCGTCTTGCAACTCGCTAAGCTGGCGGGTCAGCGTCCGGTGCGTGATGCTGCCAAGATTTCGTTGCAATTGATTGAACCGCGAGGTTTCCTGCGCCAGCCAATAGATGACCAAGAGCTTCCACTTACCCGATATCGCCTCAATCAAAGGTTCAATGAGGCAATTTTCATCCGGTTCAACAGGCGCCATGACAGTATCCCAAATGACCGTACTTGTCGTTGTGATCTTGTGTTTCTAATTACGGCTCAGACGGACGGAAAGCAATGAGGAACAGAATGGACAAGCAGAAAGTCGTGATAGTTGGCGGTGGGTACGTCGGCTTTGAAGTTGCAAAAGAGTTGGATGAATACGCTGATGTCACTCTGATCGAGCAGCGAGAGGCTTTCATGCAGCCGCCAGCGGCCATTCGTGCGCTACTAGAGCCCGATCTGCTGGATCAGATCATTTTGCCTTACGACCGCTTGCTGAAGAATGGACGGGTCATCCGCGGCCGTGCCGCTACTGTGACTCAATCCGAGGTAACGCTGGAAGACGGCTCTGCTTACCCTGCGGATTACATCGTCCTGGCAACTGGTTCGTCTTATGCAGCCCCTTTCAAACCGGCGGGCGAAAGTATGGATGACTTTCGCAAGGCCAGTGCCGATGTCAGCGCTCGGCTGGCGTCTGCGAAATCGGTCGTCATCGTTGGGGCCGGCCCCGTCGGTACCGAGTTGGCCGGAGAGATTGCAGCGGCACAGCCCAGTAAGGGCATCACTTTGGTTTCGTCTGACAACAGCTTGTTTCCAACGTATCCCGTCAAGCTGGGGGCAGAGCTCAAACGCAAGCTGGAACGCGCCGGCGTGAACGTCGTGGTAGGTCAAAGGGCAGAGAATCTGCGGCACGCGGACAAACCTTATGCCGGATCAGTAAAACTGTCAGATAGCCGCGTTATCGAAGCTGATCTGGTCTTCCCCGTGATCGGGTCCAAACCAAATACGGCATTGGCGCAAACGCTGCCCGCGGTGACCGTGGCGCCCTCTGGCCGGATTAAGACGGATAGCTGGTTGCGCCCGTCCGAGTACCCAAATGTCTTCATCGCCGGGGACATAGCCGACGTCGGTGACAGTATGACGATTGTTGCGATCTCTCGTCAGAACCCTTGGCTGATCAAGACCCTGAAACAGGTCCTCAGCGGGCAACCCGTAGAGAAACAAAAGCCCTACGCGCCTTGGAAAATGGCACCGATCCTCGTTCCGCTAGGCCCCAAAATCGGAAACAGTTGGCTCTTTGCGACTGTCGGTGACTGGGTCACACGGAAGATGAAAGGAAAAGAACTCTTTATCCAGAAGTACCGCAAGGCATTTGGGCGGTGACGGTCTGCCCTGCCCCAGCCATCATTTTTCTGGCATCAAGACGCTCTAGGAATTCGCCCAATGCTCCGTGTTGACCTTCCCAAATTTCCGACCCGCCATGGTTACATGAGCGAGAGAATCCAGCAGGCCTATATTAAATCGGCAATCGATAAGGGGCTGCTACCGCCGGAAGCACTCCGGATGGCAGAGGTTGTCTCGCTGACGGCCCCCGGTGACCTGAGCAAGCCCATTCAGTTTTGGCAACTCTATTCCGTCCTCGGGCAAGAGCCCATCGTCGGCATCGTGCATAGGTTCTATGAACGTGTCTTTGCCGATGAGCCTTGGTTCACGTCCGTGTTTGAACGGGTCGGTGGGCTGAACCACCATGTCACAACTCAGGCGTCAATGTGGATCGATGTCATGGGCGGCGGCCCGTACTATCACGGCGCAGAGTTCCGGCTGAGTTTCCATCACACCCACAACGCGATGGCCCTGATGAACGACAAAGGGGCCAAGCGTTGGGTCACCCTGATGCGAGAAACGCTTGATGCATCCTCGGATTTGATGGCGGATGATCCCCGTGTCCGAACCAGCCTAAACACCTTCCTAACTTACTTCATGACCAAATACGCGGATGAGTTCGCGTTTGAGGATCGACACGTTTTTGGTGACACAAACGGCCTGCTCAAGCGCCGGATCAATTTCATGAAAATGACAACCGAAGCGATCGAAGCCTTGAGCGAGGAAGAACTTAGCGAAGCACTGATGGAGCGCGGTGTTGATGTTTCGCAATATCCAAACAAGCAAGCATTGGTAGGAAAGGCACTGATGATGTAACCCATCCGGCTCATAGCGGACTTAGGCAAGGCCGTTATGAGCCGTGGTGAGGCTTCACCAGACCGGCCATTTGCGGCGACCGAAAACTGAGGCGGGTACGAACTCACCTGCTGCGCAAACACACGAGCCGTCATTGCCGGGCTGTACGGAATAGCCAGTCTCTTGATTATGGCGTGAACATGACTGCCGGTCCCCAACAGTGTTTATAAGTCGGAACAGGAAAGAAATGCCGGCACGCAATCCAAGCATGATCAGTAAAGGGTGCCTCACAACGGGATTCCAGAAGATTCCATGGCTTCAAGCCACCGGTCCAAAGCATCCAGACGGGACATGCCTTGCCCATCAATAACTCAACTTGCCGCAACTTTGATACAATCTCTTCCGGCTTCGGTCGCTTGTTCGCCATGTGGCTCCTTCATTTTCTTAACCATAACGTCGGACCACTTCAGAGGGGGAGGATCAGCAACCCTGCCCGTCCACTTTGCATTGCCGTAGTGACTTCAAAGGCCGTTTCGATCCGAAAACAAGAATTCTGGCTGCTCCACAATCGCCCCGCAATACGCGGATTACCTTTCTCGGCAACGTCACTCGGCGGGGGTCGGCGCATTGCGGGCGCGCTAGGCTCGGCTGCTAATTGCCAGCCCCAGGGCAATCAGGGCCAAACATGCAGTGGCCGTGAAAGTCATCGAAAAAGCATAGGCAACATCTGCGGCCGGAGCATTAGTGGCATCTCCCTTCCCGACTATGTTGACGAATAGCGTGGGTATTGCAGAGGCACCCGTCATCAGACCCAGGTTCCGCGAGAGCCCGAGAAGGCCAGAGAGCCGGCCACGTTGTTCTTTGGCGGCGTGTATCAGAACCGCTGTGTTGTTAGCGGCAAGAAAAAGTTGGAAGCCGGGCGTCAACATGATGAGTGCGGCCAAATAGCCGCCGACACCGAAGTATCCCGGCAGGTACGCCAGACACAGCAGACCAACCGTAGTCTGCACAAGGCCGATGGTCATCGCGCGATCCGAACCAAACCTGTCCGTCACCCATCCGGCCGGAACCCCGAAGAGCGCAGCGACCAGCGGCCCAACTGCCATAACCAAACCGATGATCGCTTCGTTCAATTCCAGAGAAAATGCCAGAAAGAACGGACCAACGACCAAAGTGGACATCATGATTGCGCTGACCAGAAGGTTCGAAAAAAGCCCGATACTTGTCCTCTGGTCGCGGAGCAATTTCATCGGCACCAGCGGTGAAGCTACACGGGTTTCGACAAGCCCAAAAAAGACGATTGCGATCAGAGCAGCAGAAAACAATGCAACCGGTGGCACGGGGATACGTGAGGCTCCGCCACTGGTTGCCAGAGCGTAGGCTGCCAGTGCAATAACCAACACTATGGTTCCCGGAAAATCCAATTCTCGGCAGGATACTGTCGGACGTTCAGAATCGCGCGTGATTGCGGTGACAGACAGTATAAGCGTGACACCAGCAAAGCCGGCAAGAAACCAGAATGCCATGCGCCAGTTGCCCATCGCCAACAACACACCGCCCAGTGAGGGGCCCAGGGCAGTCCCCGCAGCAGAAGTCGTGCCAAGCAATCCCATTGCCGTACCCAACCGCTCAGTCGGGACAAAATCACGTGCGATAGACATTGGAAGCGCGATCAGGATCGCTCCGCCAAGCCCCTGCAACGCGCGCCCAGTAATCAGCAAGCCCAGGCTCGGGGCCATAGCGCACAGAACCGACGCTGCAATAAAGACGATGAGACCAGCAATCAGCAAGCGACCGTGGCCGAATAGATCGCCAAGCCGCCCGGCGGATACGATCGTGATGGTCACGGATGTCAGGTAAGCCAGTACGACCCACTGCACCTCTGAAACTGTCGCAGCGAAGCTACGCGTCAGCGTCGGAAGCATTACCGCGGCAATACTGATACCCAATGAGGCGGTCAATGTCGCTGCAGCGAGAGTGATCAGGATGGGAATGGAAGATTGCGCCTGCACTGTATCAGTCATCGTAAACTCTCTTGTCTCATGTGCCAGTGAGGAGCTATCCTGCCATTTCAAGTCGACTTGAGGTCAACTATGAAACTTCTTGATATTGGCGTCCTGTCCAAAAGGAGCGGCGTCCCCCCCTCAACACTGCGCTATTATGAGGAGATCGGGCTGATCCAGTCCGCCGCTAGGAATGGGCTTCGACGGCAATTCGAGATACGCGTCGCGACGCAGCTTGCTTTGATCTCTTTAGGAAAAATGGCGGGATTCTCACTTGCTGAGATCAAGGACATGTTCGCCAATGATGGCACTCCGCAATTGCCACGCCCTGAATTGCACCTGCGCGCAGATACTCTTGATGAACAAATCCGTGGTCTCACCCGGCTACGCGATGCGTTGCGTCACGTGGCGGATTGTCCGGCAGAGACCCATATGGATTGCCCAAAGTTCAGGCGCCTCATGGAGTTTGCATCGCGTTCCGTCGCCACTCAAAAGCGATGAAAGCGTCTGCGTAGCCTGACAGCAGGCAGGTCTTTTAATGCAATTCGACGAATTGAAAATACGGGCTCGGAGTAATCATGTGCACAATTTCGATCTCGTCCAAGCTTGCCTCGGCTGATGCGAAGGCCTTAACTCCAAGCATCGGTCTTGTTCGCCTCTTAATGAACAGGTGGTCCTGTTCGACGATATTGTTCAGGTACTTCCGCCTGACCATCTCTATTGGTATCGGGCAACCAAAACCCTTGAGCATTCTGTTGATTGCTTTGATACCCGCAGTGTTTGTGCTGCTTTTGCCGATGACAATCTTTCGTGGGAGGCCGTTGACCTCCAGCATCTTGGCGAAGAACTTTGTGGCGACCTGTTTGCTGCGACGTTCTGAAAGCTTGAATTCGAGCGTTTTGGCCTGCTTGGGCTTCCACATATTGCGTGATAGCTAGTAAATGCTCGGCCATAGGTGCAAATCTGTTAATCTGAGGCAGCGCCAGAAGAATAGTAGAATGCAATCGCTTGCGCCCTGTTTTTAACCGAGAGCTTTTCATAGATGTTGCTCAGGTGAAATTTGACTGTATTTGTCGAGATTTGCAGGTCCTTCGAAAGTTCACGATTGGATAGGCCCTTGGCCAACGCTTCAAGGATGACGCGCTCTTTACGAGACAGGCTGTGAATTGGATCCTGCTGCATTTTCCGAACATCGATGAACGGAAAAACCATTTTGCCTCGGGCAACATCCGAACAAGTTTCCAGCAAAACATCGACCTCACCTGACCGGGATGCGAACCCCGCAGCTCCTGCCTGCATAGCAAGGCGCGGCACGTCTCCGGCATCGTCTCCATATACGACGAAACGGGGCGCGTTCTCCTGTTCACGCAGAACCTCGATCAATTTGGCGGCGCCCAAGACCGGCAAATTCCAGGCGATCACGCAGACCTTGACCGGAACTCTCATAACCGCGCCCAAGAAGCCTTCGGCGGTTGCTGATGTTGCCACCAGAGAGAATCGTGGATCACGCTCGAAAATCTCGGACATGGCCGACAATACCAGTGGATTGTTGTCGGCAAGCATAACGTTAATCGGTTGCTGTGAAGGCTCTGCCATTGATTTTACACCCAAAAACCCAAAAAACTACCCGTAAGTATAGGAAATAATTTGGTATACTGCGGTATTTCTGCCAAAACGGGTAGTTTTTTTCTAATCCTATTAGAAGTCCCAAAGCAGTAGTAAGTTACGTTGCGCAATGATGCAAGCAAGGCTTTTCTGATCCACAACGCGATATTTGGGCGTGATTGATCACGCCGACGATCAAGGAGGATCGAATGACTTTTCAGATTTATCCCCCGCTTGAGATCCCCGAGACACTGGCTGCTGGTCCGGGGCCGGGCAATACGGACGCCCGCGTTTTGCAGGCCTTCGCCAATGCCGGGGTTGCGGATCACATGCAGGGCGACGTTTTGCGCGGGATGGTCGAATGCAAGCACATGCTGCGCAATATCTGGGGAACCGATAACACCTATACCTTTGCTGTGGCCGGTACCGGCTGGAGCGCATTGGACACCATGTTCTCCGCCGTGATGCCCGGTGATAAAGTCGTGGCCTTTGCCAACGGCACCTTTTCCGGCATTGATGCGCTGACCCTAAGCATCAAGGCGGCCACGCCCGAGGAGCATGCCGCCAGCCCGCTTGATCCACAGGCCGCCAGCGTAACGGTCGTTGATGTTCCGCATGGACAGCCGGTCACTGGTGAACTGGTTGAAGCCGCGCTGGAACAGCACAAACCAAAATGGGCCTTTATGGCGCATTGGGAAACGGGTTCGGGTCGCGTCAATGATCTGCGTGGCTTCTCGGACGCATGCGAGCGTCATGGGGTGATGGGCCTGGTCGATGCGGTCTCATCCCTCGGCGTCGATGACTTTTCGATCGATGACTATCCGGGGATCGCCGGTTGGGCCTCCTGCCCGCAGAAGGGCCTGTGCTGCCTGCCGCTGACCTATGCACCGGTCAGCTTTACAGATGCCTTTATTGAATCCCTCAGAGCGACGGGTGCCTACAGTTATGTTCACAATCCTCTATTCGAGGCGCGTCACTGGGGTATTGTCGACGGTCAGGACGTCGAAAAGGGAACCTATCACAGAACCCATTCCGGATACGCAGTCGCCGCGTTCCATGAGTCCCTGCGTCTGACACTTCAGGAAGGTCTGGCCAGACGGACGGCCTCGTACAAAACCCATGAACGCGTGCTGCGCGATGCTGTTACGGCCATGGGATGCGAGGTGACTTCTGACATGCCCAGCCTGGTCGTGCTGAATCTGCCGCCGGAACTGGCCGGGCGAGAGATGGAGCTGGTGCAGAACTGTCGGGCAAGGGGTTTTGGGATCTGGCCGACGCTCAGCGCGCCGGTTCAGGTACGCATCGGCATCCTCAATCAGCTCAACCGCCAGGCCGTCAGCCGGATCGTCCGCCTGTTTGCCGAAGCCATGCGGGAACTGGGCGGCAATGTCGATTTCGAAGAGATCGAGGCATTGCTCGAAAGCCGTTACGGCACATCGATCGCTGCTTGAACGCACTGCATGAACGGGAGGAATGCAGATGGATATCCATGAATACCAGGCGAAAGAGGTTCTTTCGAATTTTGGCGTCGCCGTACCGTCAGGTGCCTTGGCCTATAGCCCGGAACAGGCGGCCTATCGCGCCCGCGAACTGGGCGGAGACAAGTGGATTGTCAAAGCCCAGGTCCATGCGGGTGGCCGCGGCAAAGCGGGTGGCGTCAAACTGTGTAACAGTGAAAACGAGATCCACGAGGCCTGTGACGAGATGTTCGGCCGCAAGTTGGTGACCCATCAGACCGGACCGGAAGGCAAAGGCATCTATCGTGTCTATGTCGAGTCCGCTGTGCCGATTGATCGCGAGATCTATCTTGGTTTTGTTCTGGACCGCTCCAGCCAGCGGGTCATGATCGTCGCCTCGTCTGAAGGCGGAATGGAGATCGAGGAGATCTCGGCGGAACGCCCGGACAGCATCGTGCGGTCCATCGTGGAACCCGCAGTTGGCCTCCAGGAGTTCCAGGCCCGCGAGATAGCCTTCAATCTGGGCCTTGAGGCTCGTCTGGTTCAGCAAATGGTACGGACGTTGCAGGGCTGCTATGCCGCCTTCAGCGATCTGGACGCCACGATGGTTGAAATCAATCCATTGGTTATCACTGGCGACGACCGTGTGCTGGCATTGGACGCGAAGATGAGCTTTGACGACAATGCCCTGTTCCGTCATCCGCAGATCGCTGAACTTCGGGATAAAAGCCAGGAAGATCCCCGTGAAAGCCGCGCGGCGGACCGTGGCCTGTCTTATGTCGGGCTGGACGGCAATATCGGCTGCATCGTGAACGGCGCTGGTCTGGCCATGGCCACGATGGATACGATCAAACTGGCCGGGGGCGAGCCCGCGAACTTCCTTGATATCGGTGGTGGTGCCTCACCCGAGCGCGTGGCCAAGGCCTTTCGACTGGTTCTGTCCGACAAGAACGTTCAGGCGGTTTTGGTCAATATCTTTGCTGGTATTAACCGCTGCGACTGGGTCGCCGAGGGCGTTGTGCAGGCGCTGCGTGAGTTGGATATCGACATCCCGGTCATCGTGCGACTTGCCGGTACGAATGTCGAAGAAGGCCAAAAGATTCTCGCCAAATCCGGCCTACCGATCATCCGCGCCACCACTTTGATGGAAGCCGCTGAACGGGCGGTGGGCGCATGGCAGAATGATCTGTCCCAAAACACCAAGATGAGGGCCGTGTAATGAGCATTCTTCTCGACCGCGACACCCGCGTCATCGTTCAGGGCATCACTGGACGCATGGCGCGCTTTCACACAAAGGATATGCTGGCCTACGGCACCAATGTTGTCGGCGGAGTTGTTCCCGGCAAGGGTGGTGAAACCGTTGAAGGTGTACCGGTGTTTGACACCGTGAAACAGGCCGTTGAGGCAACCGGAGCGGATGCCAGCCTTGTGTTTGTGCCCCCACCCTTCGCTGCTGATTCAATCATGGAGGCCGCAGATGCCGGTATCCGCTACTGTGTCTGCATCACGGACGGTATCCCGGCGCAGGACATGATCCGCGTAAAGCGTTACATGTACCGCTATCCCAGAGAAAAACGTATGGTTCTGACTGGACCGAACTGCGCCGGTACAATCAGCCCCGGTAAGGCTCTGCTGGGTATAATGCCAGGCCATATTTACCTGCCTGGCAATGTCGGCATCATTGGTCGCTCGGGCACACTGGGCTATGAAGCCGCTGCGCAACTGAAAGAGCGTGGGATCGGCGTCTCGACCAGCGTCGGTATCGGTGGCGATCCGATCAACGGGTCCTCGTTCAAAGATATCCTGCAACGGTTTGAAGAGGACGAGGATACCCACATCATTGCGATGATTGGCGAAATCGGCGGTCCGCAGGAAGCTGAAGCCGCGGAATACATCCGCAATCACATTACAAAACCGGTCATTGCTTATGTTGCCGGATTGACCGCCCCCAAAGGTCGAACCATGGGGCACGCCGGTGCGATCATCTCGGCTTTTGGCGAAAGCGCCAGCGAAAAGGTTGAAATCCTGTCCGCTGCTGGTGTGACCGTGGCCGAAAACCCCGCCGTGATTGGTGAGACAATCGCACGAGTGATGGAGGCTGCGTGATGGTTAAACCTTCGGTCTTAGTCACCCGTCGCTGGCCTGCCGCCGTCGAGGCGCAGCTGGCCGAAAACTACAACGCCGTGCTGAATACCGGGGACAAGCCAATGTCCCCGGCAGACATCCGGCGGGCGTTGAAAACCTATGATGCTGTCCTACCCACGGTCACCGACACGCTCAGCGCCGAGGCATTGGATGTGCCTGGCGCGCAGACTAAGATCATTGCCAATTATGGGGTCGGCTATAGCCATATCTGCGAACCTTCGGCGCGTGAGCTAGGCATGACGGTAACAAATACACCGGATGTCCTGTCCGAGTGTACGGCCGATCTGGCCATGACGTTGCTACTGATGGTTGCGCGCCGGGCAGGTGAGGGCGAACGCGAATTGCGCTCCGGCAAGTGGACCGGCTGGCGGCCGACGCATCTTGTGGGCACAAAGGTCAGCGGCAAGACGCTGGGCATCATCGGTTATGGCCGGATCGGCCAGGAAATGGCTCGCCGTGCCCATCACGGGTTCGGTATGAACGTCCTCGTCTATAACCGCAGCGAGGTGGCCGCGGACGTATTGGGCCAGTGCGACGCAACACAGGTGGACACGATCGATGATCTCTTGCCCCAGTGCGATTTTGTGTCACTGCACTGCCCCGGCGGCTCCGCGAACCGGCACCTGATCAACTCGCGCCGACTGAGCCTGATGAAGCCTGACGCATTCCTGATCAACACTGCGCGCGGCGAGGTGATTGATGAATGGGCTCTGATTCAGGCGCTGATGTTCGACATGATCGGTGGTGCGGCCTTGGACGTCTTCGACGGCGAGCCCCGCATCAGCCCGGATCTGCTGCAATGTGACAACCTCGTGATGCTGCCGCATCTGGGCAGCGCAACGCGCGAGGCCCGCGAAGCGATGGGCTTCCGCGTTCTCGATAATCTGAGTGACTTTTTCCAAGGCCGTGAACCACGTGACCGGGTGATCTGATGCAAGCGCTGGCCCAAAATATTCAGTCCCCCCTGAACCGTTCAAGCTATGCTGATGGGTTGCGCTCGGAACTGCGGGCGTTGTGGCGGAACATTTTGATGAAACGGGCGCCGCATGTAGCGACATGGGCCGGGGCCTCACCGCTGCAATCCATCCCCACCGGGCCCGAGGCGACGCCCTATTTGCAGGCCCTGTCTATCTGGTTCCAACTGTTGCGTATCATCGATGAAAACGCCGAAGTCAGAGATCGTCGACTGACCGAGACCAATAGCGGGCCCGAAGCGGTCGAAGGCGGGTTTGCCGAGGTGTTGTCTGACCTGTCCCTGGCAGACAGCCCAATGGAAAAACTGACCGCTAATCTGTGTGCCGGACCCACCCTAACCGCGCATCCAACCGAGGCCAAACGGGTCACCGTACTGGAAATCCACCGGCGGATTTATCGCAACCTTGTCAGTCTTGAAACGCAACGCTGGACTCCAACTGAGCGCGCCGAATTGCTGAAAAACCTGGAAGGTGAAATTGACCTCCTGTGGCTGACCGGTGAACTTCGCCTGACGCGGCCAAGCCTGCACGATGAGATCGAGTGGGGTTTGCAATTCTTCAGGGACGCAATCTTTGACGCTGTCCCGCAAGTCATGGATCGGTTCGATCAAGCCTGCCTGCACATGCTGGGAAAGACCTTGAGCAAAACGCCCAGTATTCGCTTTCACAGCTGGATCGGAGGCGACCGGGACGGCAATCCGAATGTCACGACAGAGATGACCGCGCTGGCCTTGCAACGTGGGCGCGAAACGGTTCTGGACCTCTACGGTCAAGCCCTTAAACAAGCCGCAAGCAAGCTGAGTATCAGTGCGCTCATATTGCCGCTGCCCGAACCACACAGGACACGTGTACAAGAAATTGTCGACCGGGCTCCGGACACTGGCCGCAATCAGAACGAACCGTTCCGGAAGGCTCTGGATGCCTTACGCCTTCGGCTGATAAAAGACGGCTATAACCACATTTCGCAATTCGTGAACGATCTAAACGCGCTTGATGCCGCTTTATGCGCGGTCAAAGCCGAAAATCTGGCGCGAAGACATATCCGCCCACTGCGCCGGGCCGCAGCGGTTTTTGGGTTCCGTACCGCAACGCTGGACATACGCCAGAATTCCACCGTCACAACCGATGTTCTGGCCGAAATTTGGTCACAATCCGGGCAGGCATTGGAATATGGTACGCCCGAATGGTCTGCCCGTTTGCGGGCCGAATTGGCCGATCAGAACTTGCCCTATCAAAATCGGGAAGCGCTGAGTGATCAGGCCCAAGAGCTCCTTGCCCTCCTGACACTTGTCTACAGCGTTCGATCGGGACCAGACCCCAAGGCTATCGGACCATTCATCCTGTCAATGACCCGTTCCGCCGACGACATTCTCGGTGTCTATCTTCTGGCCCGGTACGCAGGATTCGGGTCCGAAACTCTGGATTTATCAGTGGTCCCACTGTTCGAGACGATTGCCGACCTGCGCAATGCCCCAGCGATATTGCTGGACGTTCTTGATGTTCCGCTTTCCCGCCGCAGCCTTAAAACCGAAGGTAACGTGATCGAGGTGATGCTGGGTTACTCAGATAGTGGCAAGGATGGCGGCTATTTCTGTTCAACCTGGGAATTGGAGCGCGCGCAACGAAGGATCGTCACAGCACTGGCCTCGCAAGGTTTCAAGGCTACATTTTTTCATGGGCGCGGCGGCTCCGTCAGCCGGGGCGGAGCACCTACCGGGCGCGCCATCGCCGCACAACCCAGCGGAACCATTGCCGGACGCTTGCGTGTTACGGAACAGGGTGAGGTTGTTTCGACCAAGTATGCTAACCGCGGCACAGCTGCAGCGCATCTGGAATTACTGCTCTCAAGCACGCTTCGACATACGGCTAACCCCAGCGAAACCCCGCCCCGGCCCGAATTTGACGATGCGCTGGATGCCCTATCGGAACTGTCGCAAACAGCCTATGTATCGCTTCTGCAGATGCCGGGTTTTCTGGACTACTTCCAGCAGGCCAGCCCCGTCGAGGAACTTGCTCGCCTAAAAATCGGCTCCCGCCCGACCCGTCGGTTCGGCGCAGCTAGTCTCGATGATCTGCGGGCTATTCCATGGGTTTTTGCGTGGTCGCAGAACCGCCACCTGATTACCGGTTGGTACGGGTTTGGTGCAGCCATGGCCAGCTTTCGCAAATTCCGAGGTTCGCGCGGTGACGAAGTTTTGCAAGAAATGTTTCAGAAATCTCGCCTGTTCCGCCTCGCTGTCGATGAGATGGAGAAATCGCTCTATCAGGCTGATATGGGCATCGCCACGCAATACGGCGAACTGGTGCGCGATAAGTATATCCGCCAAAGCATCTCTCAGGCGATCAAAACAGAATTCGATAACGCTTGCAGCGCTGTGCAGTTTCTGACTGGCGGTCAGACAATAGGTCACCGTTTTCCCCGGCTGTGCGAACGATTTGATCGCAAACGGGCGGAGCTGGCTCGCATTCACGCATTGCAAGTCGAACTGCTGCAACAAGCCCGAAACAAATCGCAAGCAGGATCAGTCCCTGTGCCGCTACTGCAATCCATGAACGCTATTTCCGCTGGCCTTGGCTGGACCGGCTAACCAATTTCAGGAGATATGCCCCGTGAATGTCCCGCATCGTCTAGACGGTTTTTTCACCCAATCCCTATCTGATCGTGACCCTGAGCTTTTTGGTTCGATCACATCTGAGCTGGGCCGCCAGCGCGACGAGATCGAGCTGATCGCGTCCGAGAACATCGTCTCTG
>NZ_JBQFUN010000006.1:0-208397 GCF_056539205.1 Ruegeria sp. BC5 | reverse complement strand
TCTCCGCCGTCTCCAGCGTCCCAACACCGCCTCAGCAGCGCCGGTGAAGGGGGTTCTAAGGTTTACCCAAACAACCCGCAAGTGGAAAATTCGACAAACTCGCAAAAAACCGCAGATTTAATTTTTACCCATATAAATCATAAGCTTAAATAACGTCATACTCCACGAAACCCGCAACACGCAGCGCATCCCACCTCGAATCTCAGCTTTTGAACAGGCTTACCCATAGACTCAGCGCCGAGTCAGATGGAATCGGCCTGACGCGACCGAGTCAGCACACCGGATATAGGCAAACGCAGTAGCAACAGGCCGACGATTGCAGACAGATAGACCAGCGGTTCAATCTGGAAGCCCTTGGCCAACATGACATAGTGCAGCCCACCCAGAATCGCCGCGGGAAACACCAGGCGCTGCAAGCTGCGCCATCGCGGACCCAATTTCCGCACCGACAGATTGTTCGACGTCACCGCCAACGGCAGCATCAAGACAAAAGCGGCCATGCCGACCGTTATATATGGGCGCTTAACGATATCCGCCCAAATCTGGCTGGGCACCTGCACATCCAACACAAGCCACACCAACAGATGCAGCGTGACATACGCAAAGGTCAGAACCCCAAGGGCGCGGCGGAACTTCAGCAGGTTCAGGCCAAGGAAACGCCGCAGAGGAGAAATCGCCAGCACACCAATCAGAAGCTGCAACGCCAACTCTCCGTACCGATGCTCCAACGCCTCTATCGGGTTTACGCCCAATCCGCCTGTCAGCCCCTGGTAAAACAACCAGGGCGCTGGAAGCGCCCCAATCAGGTAGACCGCCCAAGCGGGAATACGGCGTAATATATGATTCACCTGCTGCATAGACTTAATAGTATTGCGAAAGATCCATGCCTTCGTACAGCCCGGCGACCTCGTTCTCATAGCCGTTGAACATCAGGGTTGGGATACGCTTGGCAAAGAGACCGCCGCCGATTTCACGTTCCGAGGCTTGCGACCAGCGCGGATGGTTCACGTTCGGGTTCACGTTACTATAGAAGCCATACTCACGTGGCGCCGACATGTTCCAGCTGGTGGGTGGCTCTTCTTCTGTCAGAGTGATCCGCACGATCGACTTGATCGACTTGAAGCCGTATTTCCACGGCACCACCAAACGCAGCGGCGCACCATTCTGGTTTGGGATCGGCCGATCATAAATACCCGTCGCCATGATGGTCAGCGGATGCATCGCCTCATCCAAGCGCAGACCCTCGCGGTAAGGCCACTCCAGAATCGGGTAGCGCACGCCCGGCATCTCATCGGGGATCAAGGCGGTTTCAAAGGCCACGTATTTGGCCCCTTCCTGAACACCTGCCATGTTCAGAAGATCAGCCAGTTCGAACCCGTTCCACGGGATCACCATCGACCAGGCCTCGACACACCGGAAACGATAGATGCGTTCTTCGACCGTCATCTCGGACATGATATCCTTAAAGTCATAGTCGCCCGGATTGTCGACCAGGCCGTCGATCTTAACACTCCATGGTTCGGTGGTCAGCGCACCGGCATATTTGGCAGGATCATCCTTGCCGGTCCCGAATTCATAAAAGTTGTTATAAGACGTGATCTCTTCCCAGGTGTTCGGCTCCAGCGCTTCTTGCGCCGCCGCGCCGCGCGCCATCCCCGCCAGTCCGACACCTGCCAGCCCGGCCATAACCTGACGCCGGTTCAAAAACGCCGCCCTTGGGGTGACGTCCGCATGTGTCAATGTATTGGTCCAGCGATGCGCCATGTATGTCTCCGTTGTCAAAACACCTCGGGTATGAGGTAGATCGCTGATAGCACAGTGCCAAGGTAATGAGCGTCACGATTGAGCGACGAGATTGTAACGTAGTCGCCTGTAAGCGTGGGCTTCAGAACGTTCCCAACCAAGCTAAGCTTTGCAATTCAGGCCCGGAACGTGCAGGCTTTGCAATGGATCGACAGACGTAGTGCGGTGTTTTTGGGGAAACCGTCAAAGCATACCTGCATCCATTAGATCCCTTGCGCCTGCTGACATTGCGATATCAATGGTATGAACCACAGAAAAAACAAACCTATGCCCGCCCCCGCCGCAATCAGTGCCAAGGCTGCATCTTATGCCGAACAAGCCGCAATTCGGGATCTAACGCAGCCTCTTCCCGAAATGCGGGCTATGTTGCGAGAGGATTACGCAGACAGTTGTACCGCAGCCGTAGAAATGTCCGGCGTTGCACTGTCCGATGAAACAATTGGCGGTGTGCGTTGCATGGTTATCACTCCTGCCGAACCGCGCTCTGGCCGCAGGTTGGTCTATCTGTTCGGCGGCGGCTTTACCCTTGGCAGCCCGTTTGAGGATTTGCCAATCTCAGCCTGGCTGGCGGCCAAGACCGGCGCGGTTGTGATTGCACCGGACTATCCCTTGGCCCCCGAAGCGCCATACCCGGCGGCCCTTGATGCCTGCACCGCAGTCATCTCGTCTGTACTGGCCGAAACGCCTGGGGCTTGCCTGTGTGGAGAATCTGCCGGGGGAAATCTTGCATTGGCTGCAGTCCACAGAATGCGCGCAAATGGCGTTCCGTTACCAACGGCACTGGCCCTGCTTTCACCTTTTGTCGACCTGCAGAACAACGGGGACAGCGGACTGGCAGATCGCGACCCGTTTCTAAATCAGTCTGAAATCGACTTTTTCCGTGACTGTTATGTTGGCAAAGAGGTCGACCTGACAGCCCCTGACGTATCTCCGATTTACGGCCTCTTCGACGCAGACTTTCCACCCGTCTTTCTGACTTCGGGAACCCGCGATCATTTGTTGAGCGGTTGCGTGCGTCTGGATCGCCTGCTGCGACAGGCCGGCGCCGACTGCACCCTGCGTGTATGGGAGGGCATGTGGCACGTGTTCGAGTTTTACCCGGAGATACCCGAAGCCGATGCCTCGCTGACGGAAATCGCTGTTTTTCTGAATGGGCATTTTGCCAAGGTGTAAAAAAAAGACCCGCCACTTTGGCGGGTCTTTCTGGTTTCCAATCTCAGATCAATGCACCACGGCATCGTCCGGGCGGGGTCGATCTGACGTGCCCAGCCTGTCACCGATGATCAGACCTTCGGCTCCGGTGGTCACCGGGACAGTCTCGCCGTCCTTGATCTCGCCGGCCAGCAGGGCTTCGGCCAATGGGTTCTGAAGCGCGCGCTGAATCACGCGTTTCAGCGGACGCGCACCAAAGACCGGATCATAGCCTTCGTTCGCCAGCCATTCCTTGGCACCATCGTCCAGTGCCAGCTCGATCTTGCGGGCGGTCAGACGTTTCTGCAGGCGTGCCATCTGGATATCAACGATGCCATCCATATCGGCCCGCTTGAGCCGGTCAAAGATGATCGTTTCGTCCAGACGATTCAGGAATTCCGGCCGGAAATGCGCCCGGACCGCATCCATCACGTCGCGTTTGGCCTGCGCACTGTCCGCACCTTCGGGCAACTGGCTGAGCGCCTGAGAGCCGAGGTTCGACGTCAGAATGATCAGCGTCTGCTTGAAGTCCACGGTGCGGCCCTGACCATCGGTCAGCACACCATCGTCCAGAACCTGCAGCAGCACATTGAACACATCCGGATGCGCCTTTTCGACCTCGTCAAACAGCACGACCTGATAGGGCCGACGCCGCACGGCTTCGGTCAGCACACCGCCTTCATCATAACCGACATAGCCCGGAGGGGCACCGATCAGGCGGGCAACCGCGTGTTTCTCCATGAACTCGGACATGTCGATGCGCACCATCGCGTTGTCGTCGTCGAACAGGAAGTTTGCCACGGCCTTGGTCAGCTCGGTCTTACCCACGCCGGTCGGCCCGAGGAACAGGAACGAACCCAAGGGGCGGCCTTCGTCGTTCAGACCCGCACGGGCACGGCGCACAGCGTTGGCGACAGCAGTGACCGCCGCATCCTGACCGATCACACGGGAATGCAGATCGTCTTCCATCCGCAGCAGCTTCTCGCGCTCACCTTCCAGCATTTTCGAGGTCGGGATACCCGTCCAGCGTTCGACCACCGAAGCGATCTGTTCCGGACGCACCGTTTCCTCGGCCATCATGGCGTTGCTTTCGGCGTTCTCAGCCTCGGTCAGCTTTTTCTCAAGCTCGGGGATGACGCCATAGGACAGCTCACCCGCTTTCGCCAGATTGCCCTCACGCTTGGCGATCTCCAGATCGGCTCGTGCTTTGTCGAGCTGTTCTTTCAGATCACGCGCACCTGCCAGCTTATCGCGTTCGGCCTGCCATTGGGCGGTCATCTCGGCGGATTTCTCCTGCAGATCCGCCAGGTCCTTTTGCAAGGTTTCCAGACGATCCTTGGAGGCTGCGTCATCCTCAAGCTTCAGCGCTTCTTCCTCGATCTGCATCTGCAGAATCTGACGATCAAGTTGATCAAGTTCTTCTGGCTTGGAGTCTACCTCCATCCGCAGACGCGACGCCGCCTCATCGACCAAATCGATGGCTTTGTCAGGCAGGAACCGGTCGGTGATATAGCGATGCGACAGGGTCGCCGCCGACACCAGTGCCGAGTCCGAGATGCGCACACCGTGGTGCAGCTCATACTTCTCTTTAATACCGCGAAGAATGCTGATGGTGTCCTCGACCGTCGGCTCCTGCACCATCACTGGCTGGAACCGTCGCGCAAGGGCCGCGTCTTTCTCGACGTATTTGCGGTACTCGTCCAGCGTGGTTGCACCGATGCAATGCAGCTCACCCCGTGCAAGCGCGGGCTTGATCAGGTTGGCGGCATCCATCGCACCGTCAGATTTACCGGCACCGACTAGCGTGTGCATCTCGTCGATGAACAGGATAATCTCACCGGCGGCCTCGGTGACCTCGGTCAGAACAGCCTTGAGGCGTTCTTCGAACTCACCGCGGTACTTCGCACCGGCGATCAGCGCGCCCATGTCCAGCGCCAGCAGTTTCTTGTCCTTCAGCGATTCCGGCACATCACCATTGATAATGCGCAGGGCCATACCTTCAGCAATCGCGGTCTTACCGACGCCTGGTTCCCCGATCAGAACCGGATTGTTCTTGGTACGACGCGACAGAACCTGCATCGAGCGACGGATTTCCTCATCCCGTCCGATGATCGGGTCGATCTTGCCCTCGGCCGCAGCCTCGGTCAGGTCGCGCGCGTATTTTTTGAGCGCGTCATAGCCCTCCTCCGCCGACGCGCTGTCAGCGGTGCGACCCTTGCGGATATCATTGATCGCCTCGTTCAGTTTCTGCGCGGACACAGCGCCGGCATCCAAAGCGTCCTTGGCTTTGGATTTCACCATGCACAGTGCCATCAACACGCGTTCGACCGGCACAAAGCTGTCGCCCGCTTTGGTGGCAATCTTGGCGGCCTCGTCCAACACCTTGGCGGTCTGGCCGTCCATGTAAATCTGGCTTGCGTCGCCGCTGACCTTCGGGATTTTGGCCATCGCAGAATCCAGCGCCTCGACCACGCGGTTCGGCGCGCCACCTGCACGTGTGATCAGGTTGCTGGCCAGCCCCTGATCGTCATCCATCAATGCTTTCAAAATATGTGTGGGCTCCAACCTCTGGTGCCCCTCGCGCAGCGCAATCGTCTGCGCCGCCTGCACGAACCCCCGTGCCCGCTCGGTGAACTTGTTCAAGTCCATAGCATTCTCCTTTATCTCAAGCGCCCTGAATGTGATGCGCCCGCTTGGCGGCACGCTTCGGTCTGGGCCTCACATTCAATCTGGGAAATATCTTTGACGGTTCAAGAGGCTAAGCCGCAGAATCCGCACTTAACGGCGCGGTACGGAATAGACTGTATACCCTCCGGTTTTTGCGACTTGCCGTGCATTATACATGTCGACCAGTGATTGCGCCGCATCGCTGCCTGAGGGGCAGGACACAAGATCAGCCGCGTCATCCAGAAAATCGACGGTAAAGGCCGTTTCGCCGGTTAACTGGCAATCATCGTCGGTCGAACGATAGCCGCGCACAAGGCGCAGGTCCTGATTGGTCGGGGATCTGATGACTGTATCTGCGGCCTCTGGCTGCAACGGCATTTGCTGACAGCCAACCAAAGACAAAACAAACCCCACACCCGCAAACTGTTTCATGAGTCCCCCATCTTAAATGTTCTTTGTAACGGGAGGACCATAGCACACTCAGTCATGAGGAATGCGACTTCGATCAAACATCGGTCCTGCATGGACACAAGGCGCGGAACCCGTTAGGACGCAGACGTTTGCCAAAAAGGAGCTTGCCCCATGTCCGATGACCGCCTGATCGTTGCCCTTGATGTTCCAAACGCCTTGCAAGGTCTGGCCATGGCCGAGCGGCTGGGCGATGCCGTATCTTTCTACAAGATCGGGCTGGGTATGCTGACCGGGGGCGGGCTGGCCCTGGCTAATGAGCTGAAACAGGATCACGGCAAGCGCATTTTTCTGGACATGAAGCTGTTCGACATCGGCAACACAGTGGAAAACGCTGTGCGCGGGTTAGCACAGTTCGATCTGGATTTCCTGACCGTTCATGGTGATCCCCATGTGGTACGCGCCGCGAAAGAGGGTGCTACGGGCAAGGACCTTAAAATCCTCGCCGTGACCATCCTGACCTCGCTGAACCGCGACGATCTGGATGCCAGCCTGCTGAAAGAGGGCAACGTGCAGGAACTGGTGGTCGAACGTGCGGCACGCGCGCTAGAGGCCGGGGCCGATGGCGTCATCGCCAGCCCGCAAGAGGCCGCGCTAATCCGCGCCCTGCCCCAGGCCGAAGGTCGTCTGATCGTTACTCCAGGTGTCCGACCAGCAGGCGCAGCATTGGGCGATCAGAAACGTGTGGCCACCCCGGCCAGTGCAATCAGCGACGGTGCCGATCACATCGTTGTTGGCCGCCCGATCTATCAGGCACAGGACCCAAAAGCCGCAGCCCAGGCGGTTCTTGCTGAGTTAAATTCCTTGACACATCACTGACAAGTGCCACCAAATCAGCGAATTTCCGCGCAGAAACGGCTTGCAACCAGTTGACCTAACGTCACTTTCCGGCCCAACCGTGCCAAATCGCCGCTGTGCCCCAAAACACACATGAAAAATACGAGTTTCTCATGTGTGACCTCGGTCCTATCGAAATTGGCGGTTTTGCGCGATTCTAGGGGTGTGATACTCCCCGCGGACCCTCTCTTCCTGAGGTCCGTCACCTCCCCCCGCCACTTCGCGGGGGGTCTTCTTTCGGACATGACCCTGCTTTCAGTAATCGCTGGCATTTCGTGCCACAGCTGGGGCTGGTATAAGGAAACCACTAATTGAATCGCATGAAAGGCGGGAAGATTTCATGCCCGGTCTCTGCCGAGATTGCCTGACCACATTGACCGACGAACGGCGCTGCACTGCCTGCGGCAGCCCGCGGATCAAGGCGCATCCCGAGCTGTTTGATCTGTCCATCGCACATATGGATTGCGATGCCTTCTATGCTTCGGTCGAAAAGCGGGACAATCCCGAGTTGGCCGACAAGCCGGTAATCATCGGCGGCGGTAAACGCGGCGTGGTGTCGACCGCTTGTTATGTGGCGCGCATTCGCGGGGTGCGGTCGGCCATGCCGATGTTCAAAGCCTTGCAACTGTGCCCCGAGGCGGTGGTGATCAAGCCGCGCATGTCGGTCTATGCCGAAGTGTCGCGCGAGATTCGCAAGATGATGGACGAACTGACCCCGGTGGTCGAACCGCTATCGCTGGACGAGGCGTTTATGGATCTGTCCGGCACGCAGCGCCTGCATGGCGCGCCGCCTGCCGTTATGCTGGCGCGGCTGGTTCGGCGGATGAAGGATGAGTTGGGCGTGACCGGCTCTATCGGGCTGTCGCACAACAAGTTTCTGGCCAAGGTCGCCTCGGACCTCGACAAGCCACGCGGATTCTCGGTGATCGGAAAGGCGGAAACGGCTGAGTTCCTGTACGACAAACCCGTGCGGCTGATCTGGGGCATCGGCCCTGCCGCGCAGGAATCGCTGGATCGCGCGGGTATCCGCAGTTTTTCCGACCTGCTGCGCTGGGACCAAGAGGCGCTGACCGCACGGTTCGGATCAATGGGTTACCGGCTGTGGCATCTGGCGCGCGGGCAGGACAGGCGACGCGTCTCGGCCCATGAGCCGATAAAATCCATCAGCAACGAAACGACGTTTTTCGAAGATACCGCCAGTCTGGATATTCTGGATGGGCACATCTGGCGCCTTTCCGAAAAGGTGGCGGACAGGGCAAAGGCCAAAGGTTTGGCCGGGCGTGTTGTCACCCTGAAACTCAAACGAGCCAATCACAAGATCATCACCCGGCGCATTTCCCTGCGTGATGCCACCCAGATTGCCGATCGCCTTTATCGCACGGCCCGTGGCCTTTTCGACCAGGTTGGCGATCAGGGGCCATATCGATTGCTGGGCGTTGGCTTGTCTGATTTGTGCCCCGAAGCGCAGGCCGATATATCGGGCGATTTGCTGGATCCGGGAGCCACTCAGCGATCACAGGCCGAACGCGCCACCGACGAGATTCGGCGCCGTTTTGGCAATGATGCAATTGTGAAAGGCCGCGCGCTGCGCTGAGCTTACTCGGCCGCCAGGCGAACTGGATCATCGCCAATGCTGGCGATTTCCTGAATGATGTCGCGCAGAATCTCTTGAAACAGGGCAAAATTCTCATTCGGCACGATGTTGGCCTCGTCCATGTAAAGCGCCCGGTCAACTTCAATCTGCACCGCATGTTGCTGACGGGCGGGGCGGCCATAGGTCTGGGTCACATACGCCCCGGCAAAGGGCGCGTTGCGTGCCACGTTCAGCCCGGCGGACACAAAGGCCGCTTCGATCCGATCCACAACCTCGATCGAGGCTGACGCGCCAAACCTGTCCCCCAACACCACATCTGGTCGCTTGGATTTTGCGTTGCTGGCCATGGCGACCGCCTCATGCGGCATCGAGTGGCAATCGATCAGGATCGCCTGACCGAAGACGTCGAGCGATTCGGCCAACAAGGATTTGAGACGTGCATGATAGGGCCGCCAGCAGGTGTCGATGCGCAGACGCGCCTCATCCATCGTCAGCTTGCCGCGATAAATCGCGCGCCCATTGGCCACCACGCGGGGAATCACCCCCAACCCGGATGCCACCCGGGGGTTATGCCCGGAACGTCGCGCCCCTTGGACCAGTGCCGGATCCAGTTCCTCGGCACTGCGGTTCAGATCCAGATACGCCCGTGGCAACACTGCCGAGATCAACGGCGCGCCAAATTCAGCCGCCGCAGAAAACAGCTGATCTACAAAGGCATCTTCCGAGGATCGAATCACATTTTCACTTAGAACCGTGCGGTTCAACAGCGTTTGAGGGTAACTCCGACCACTATGAGGAGAAGAAAACACCACGCATGACGTGCGTCTGGCGGGCATGTCCAATACATAGGGGGCGTTCGGCATGGTGACTCCTTGTTCGCATTGAACATAGACCGGAAAATAGTTCTACCAAACCCCTTGAACCCCTTTGCGACTCCTTTTATAGACCCCGCTACCGGCGCGGGGTTCCGCGCCCCATTTCGTTATGGGGTAGGACAACGCAACGGGACGTGGGCGGTTAGCTCAGCGGTAGAGCACTTCGTTGACATCGAAGGGGTCACAAGTTCGATCCTTGTACCGCCCACCATGATTTCACTGTTCCGGGCTTCCGGGGCACCCGACTAACCCAGGCGCTGGCCACGTCCTTGATGAAGGCGCCGCAGATTGGAGACAGACCAATGAAGGTCAAGAACTCGCTCCGCTCGCTCAAGAACCGGCACCGTGATTGCCGTATTGTGCGTCGCAAAGGCCGCGTCTACGTGATCAACAAGACGCAGCGCAAGTTCAAAGCTCGTCAGGGCTAAGAACTGCACATAACCACTTAAAGAAACCGCGCCTTCGAGCGCGGTTTTTTTGTTTTCCAACTATGCGTTTCTTGCCTGCGCTCAGCCCCGTAAGGGGCTTGGCAAGTTTGATTTTGATATTTCGCGTTGTGATAGAGCGTTCTCGTGTTAACGTTCTCCGGATTTTCGATGACGGGAGGTCAACTTGGCCGACGGTGAAATACTCGGAACGACCCTGACCGATATGGTCGCGGATATTGGCAGGAGCGTGGCGCAAGCCGCCGAGCAACTAAGCCTCGACCAGTTGAACGCCCTAAAGAACTACCCGCAGGAGCTTCGCGACATGGGCATCCCACCGGTTTTCTATCACATGCAGGATGTCGATGTGGAATTGAAAGTCGTAATGGAGATGAGCACTAAGACGGAAGAAGGCAAGCGGCCCGCAATCATCTCGATCTTCATGGGACCGAAGTTGACCCAGACCGATACGGTCGACACCAAAAGTGCATCGACCATGCGCATGCGCTTTGCTCCGGGCCCAGTAGATGACAACAGGTCACCAGAGGACACCGATGGCACGTAAGACAGTTAAGGCCCCCAAGAGACCACCTATTGATGTACGCGTCACCGAATTGCCCGAAGCCTTTGCGACACTGTTGCAGTCACTTGCTGACCGTCTTACCGCAATGGAGCAGCGCGAGACCACTTTGCTTCAAACAATTTCGGACCTGCAGAATCGGATTGACGATCTGGAAGAAGGCGGCGGCGGCATGCTGATGGGCGCGGTGTCTCCGGTAACAAACCCGTTGGCCCAGGGTCGGTCAGAAATGAATTCGGGCGACGAAGACACTCAGGTTGTCGACGCTCAGGAATTTTCACAGGCACTGGGCGAACAGATTCTCGCCGGTTCAGACGGAAGCAGCGAGTTTACCATCGACAATGTAAAGGTCGAGGCCGTGGTCGGGCTGGGCCAAGATGGCAATAGGGCACAGATCGCAACCAACGCCAAGAAACAGGCGGTCAGCCAGAACGCATCGAAAGTTACGTTTTCGGTCCGAAGGCGGTCAAAAACGCAAATCATCGAGTGAACACAAATTTTTCAAAAGGAGTTTGAACAATGAGTATCGGGCAAGAACTGCTGAACGTTCCCTTTGCAGAAATGGTTCAAAAGCTGGCACTTTCGGTCGCTGAATCACAAAGCGAGTTGGATCGCCACTCGACTGATATGGCCAAATACATGGCCGATCAGAAAATCCTGCTTCCCGATCTCTCCAATCCCGACGGCCCCGCCAAAGAATTCAGCCTCGTGTCGATGGGATTCCTCCCTGCATTCTATGCGGTGCAGGAGGCCGAGATAGAGGTCAAAATGGCGATCTCGATGACCAAACAGACCGAAAAATCAGGTAGCGCTTCAGTGAAAGGCGGCTGGGGGCCCGTGGCGGCCCAGGTCAACGCCAGCTATTCCTCGCGCTATGCCTATAGTCAGGAAGGTGCAAGCAGGTTGACCATCAAACTCGCACCGGCCGATCCGCCGGTCATGCTGCAAAAATACATGGAAGCTGTAACTCAGGCCATGCTGACCAAGGAACCGGTACTGAGCGACGATCCGGAACCTGAGCCGGCGCCGTCACCCGCACCACCGCAACCGGAAGGAAGACAGAGCAAACAGCGTCGATCCTGACAGCAAGTGCGCAGCAGGAAAGGCGAGCGACATTTTGACCAACTAAATCTGTCAGATTTCCTTGCATCCCCCTCAGAATCGTTTAATTGACCAAATCAGTCGGGTTAATACCCGCCACGATTTTCAATGTTGGGACAAATGATGCTGAAATCCTCTACCTGCGTTGCCGCCGCTCTGATGGCTTTGGTTGCTACCTCTGCCGCCGCCGAAGGTGAACTGAACCTGTACTCGTCACGCCACTACGACACCGACGAACGTCTCTATTCTGATTTCGAAGAGGCGACCGGCATCACCATCAACCGTATCGAAGGCAAGGCCGACGAACTCATTGCACGGATGGAAGCTGAGGGCGCCAACTCGCCCGCGGACATCCTGTTGACCGTAGACACCTCGCGTCTGGCGCGGGCCAAAGACGCGGGCATTTTGCAACCGGTCGACAGTGCAGTGCTCGAAGAACGTATCCCTGCCAATCTGCAAGACAATGACAACCAATGGTTCGGCTTTTCGCAGCGTGGCCGCATTATCTTTTTCGACAAAGAAAACGTAGCCAACCCGCCGGCCACCTACGCCGATCTGGCGAAACCTGAATACAAGGGTCTGGTCTGCATCCGCTCGTCCAGCAACACATATAACCAAACGCTTCTGGCATCGATCATCACCCACGAAGGACCTGAAGCCGCCAAAGCCTGGGCCGAAGGCATCGTCGCCAACATGGCGCGCGATCCGCAGGGCGGCGACACCGACCAGCTGCGTGGCATTGTTTCGGGCGAATGTGATATCGCCGTGTCGAACACCTATTACTTTGCCCGCGCCATCCGCAAAGATGTCAAAGGCGTTTCGTCGGAAATCGACTCAATCGGCTGGGTGTTCCCTAACAACGACAGCACTGGCGCGCACATGAACCTTTCCGGGGCCGGTGTCGCCGCGAATGCACCGAACAAGGACAATGCGGTCCTGTTCCTGGAATACCTGGCCAGCGACTCGGCCCAGCAATATTTCTCGGCCGGCAATGACGAGTTCCCGGCGGTGAACGGCGTCGCACTTGCGGACTCGGTTAAGTCACTGGGTGAGTTCAAGGCAGATGAAGTGAACCTGTCCGAGGTCGCCAAGAACCTTCCTGAAGCGCAAAAAATCTTCAACGAGGCTGGCTGGAAATAACCCAGTGCACGAGACCTTAACACTTTGAAGGGCGCAGGAATTTCTGCGCCCTTTTTTATTGCATATTACATATTTTTGCAGAATAATCTCTATAATGAACGATATTCTCACATATGAACATGCTGGATGATCTCTCGAACCGCCTCGCCAACCGTCTGAACGAACTGCGCCGGAGCCATGGGTGGTCACTGGACCAACTGGCCGAACACAGCGGCATTAGCCGCGCCACGCTTTCGCGGATGGAAAAGGGCGATGTCAGCCCGACCGCTGAAACGCTGGGGCGGCTCTGTGCAGCTTTTGGCCTGCCGATGTCGCGTCTGCTGATGATGGTCGAAGACAGTTTCGACCCTCGCGTACCGTTCGAACGGCAACCCGAATGGCGCGACCCGGAAACCGGATTTACCCGTCGCTCGGTATCTCCGCCCGCCACTGGGCTTAGCGGAGAGGTGCTGGAAGGTCACCTGCCCCCCGATGCGATAATCACGTACGATGCGCCACCAAAACCTGGGCAAGAACATCACCTGATCATGTTGGACGGCGCGCTGAAACTGACCGTAGACGGCGTTGCCCATGATTTGAATGGCGGCGATTGCCTGCGCTATCACCTTGCGGGTCCCACGCGGTTTGAAACAACGCCCGCGCGTGGGGCACGGTACCTACTGGTGCTGATATGATTACACGCATCGACGATTGCAGCTTTGACACCGCCTTGGACGACCTGACCGATATCCTGCACGCTTGTGTACAGGACGGGGCCAGTATCGGGTTCATCCTGCCCTTTTCATCGGATCAGGCCCGCTCCTATTGGCAAGACCGGGTGCGGCCCAACGTACAGACCGGCTCGCTGGACCTGTTCGTCTTTCGTGAAAACGAACGCATTGTGGGCACGGTGCAATTGATCCCCGCGACGATGCCCAACCAGCCACATCGGGCCGATGTAGCCAAACTGCTGGTTCACCCCAGCGCCAGACGCCGGGGTTTGGGGCGGGTCTTGATGGCGGCGCTTCAGGACCGGGCTATCCAGCTGGGCCGTACCTTGCTGGTGCTTGACACACGCAGTACAGACCCGTCACGCATCCTGTATCAAAGCCTAGGCTTTCAGATCGCCGGAGAGATCCCGGACTATTGCCGCAATCCGCTTGAGGACCGGCTAGAGCCTACGACCTATATGTACAAAAACCTAAGTTGATCCGGGCATCTGTTTCAAAAACGAAGAAACGGCAACTTATGACCTTGTGGCAGCGTTTCGGTTTCCGCAGGGATGACTGCAAGACCATCCGCCTGTGCAAGCGTCGCAACCCGGCCGCTATATGAAGGTGCCATCAAACGCAGCCGTGGAACGCCGTCGGAAGTCGTGTCGTCGATCATGACCGGACGGTATTCCTGACGCCCAGCGTGGCGCTGCAGCGGTTCGGCCAGCACCGCCTGTTCCGGGGTTGGCGGCGTATGACGCAGACCAGCCCGACGTGCCATCATGTGCGACCCGATGATCTGCCATGTCACAAAAGCCGAAACCGGATTGCCCGGCAGCCCGACATAAAGCGCGTCGCCGCGCCGACCGAAAATGATCGGCTTACCCGGTTTCATGGCCACCTTCATCACGTCAATCTGGCCGCCAATGGCTTCAAACAGGCGCGGCATGTGATCTTCATCCCCCACCGAAACACCACCCGTTGTGACAATGAGATCGGCATCATCGCAGGCCTGCCGCAACACCTGCTCCAGCCGCTCGGGGTCATCTGCGACCGGGCCTATATCCATCAGATCAATCCACGGCTTGTTCAGCAAAGCCCGCAGCATATAGCGGTTCGAGTTGTAAATCTGGCCCGGGCCCAGCGGTTCACCGGGTTGTTGCAGCTCATTACCGGTGGAAAAAAGGGTGACCTTCAGCTTCCGGAATACATTCACATCGCCATACCCGGCCGAAGCCAGTGCTGCAGCTTCGCGCGCGGTGATCTCGCATCCTTGCGACAGGATTGGGGCACCGGCCTTCAAGTCCTCCCCCGCGCGGCGGATATGTTGGCAAGGTTTGGGACGGCGGGTAAATCGGATACCTCCGGTGGTGGCCTCGCAATCCTCCTGCATCAGCACGGCGTCGAAATCGGCGGGCACCGGGGCACCGGTAAAAATGCGCAAGGCCGCACCCGCTGGCGTATCATGGGCACCGCTGTCCCCGGCGGCGATGCGTCCCGCCACCGGCAAGTTGAACACGGGCCCTTTGCCCAGATCAGTCGTGCGGACGGCAAAGCCATCCATGGCGGAATTGTCGAAGGCGGGCATGTCCACTTTGCTGGTGCAATCCTCAGCCAACACCCGACCCGTCGCATCGATCAGGGACACGGTTTCGGTCTCGGCAATCGGATCGGCAACGGCCAGTCCGCGAGCCAAAGCCTCTGTCACCGTCAGATACATCCGAGCGTGCTGGTCGCAACCACATCCATCAGCCATTTGAGCCCTCCAACCGGTCAAACACCTCTTCCAACCCAGCGCGTTCAACGCGAGCCTCTTCTTAGTTGGAGCTTGGGCCGCCGAAAGCCATCACACCCCCAAACTGTCCATGAGCACGGCAATCAGGATTGCACAGCCCGGCCAGCGATATGCCCCCAATGAACAACACTGGCGCAGAGCCGTCATTGACATAGGTCACGATCACTATTCGCGGGCGGTCAGAGGGAATGGCACCGGAGCGGCCTCCATCCGCGAGAGGGTTTGAGTTGGTTCAGAAATCCAGCCCGATATCGATGGTGCGATAGGAATGAGTCAGCGCCCCGGATGAAATGTAATCCACGCCGGTTGCCGCCACGGCGGCCACGGTGTCGCGGCTGATATTGCCCGATGCCTCGGTCACGATCCGGCCGTCGACCAGTGCCACCGCCTGTTTCAATGTCTCGGGTGGCATGTTGTCCAGCAACACGACATCGGCCCCGCCGACCTCCAGCACTTCGGCCAGTTGGTCCAGCGTGTCCACTTCGATCTCGACCTTCATCATGTGCGAGGCGCGGGCCTTGGTAGCCTCAAGCACGGCGCGCACCCCACCGGCAGCGGCGATGTGGTTGTCCTTGATCAGGATCGCGTCGGACAGGGAAAAGCGGTGATTGAACCCGCCACCATGCAGAACCGCTTGTTTTTCGACAATACGCAGGCCGGGCGTGGTCTTGCGGGTGCAGGTGATGCGAGCATTGGCGCCTTTGGTTTCGGCCACCAGCGCCGCCGTCGCGGTCGCCACCCCGGCCATGCGCCCGGCATAATTCAGCGCCACCCGCTCGCCCGACAGGATCGAAGCGGCGCTGCCCTCAATTTCCATCAACGTATCGCCTTTTGTGCAGCGTTGGCCGTCGGCGACGTGGGTGGTGACACGCAGCGCCGGGTCGACCAGACGGAACGCCAGCGCAGCCACCTGCATACCCGAGACAACCGCGTCCTCGCGCGCGTTCAGCCGGGCAGAATAAGTGGCTTCCGCAGGGATTACGGTCAGGGTGGTGATATCGCCATTGGCCCCCAGATCCTCCATCAACGCGGAACGTACCATCGGTTCAAGGATCAAGTCGGGCAGGGCCGGGTATTTCATACTGTGTCCTTTGCAATGCGGTCCCGCAGGGCCAGCGCCTCGCTCAGCGTCAGGGCCGAGCGTTGGCCGGGGCCGGGGGTGAGATCGGGGAAATCGGATCGGGAATGGGCACCGCGACTTTCTTCGCGCAGCAGCGCGGCAGCCGCGATCAGAGTGGCGGTGGCGGTCATGTTTAGAAACAGATCAGAGCCCGCATGCCGGGCTTCCAACGCCGCGATTTTCGTCAACGCTTGGCGCAGGCCGGTACCGTCGCGCACCACACCCACATGTTCGGTCATGGTTTCGCGCAGGGCGGCCACATCCTGTTCATTGATCAGCTCACCACCAGTGGCAAAACAAATGTTCACCTCAGCCGCGTCCTGCGGATTCACAACGGTTGCAATGTCGCGCGCGCAAGAGCGGGCAAACACCAACGCCTCAAGCAACCCGTTCGACGCCAGCCGGTTCGCCCCATGCAACCCGGTCGAGGCTGCCTCGCCGCACACCCACAGCCCAATCAGTGAGCTGCGCCCAGCCAGATCGGTCTCAACCCCGCCCATGTGATAATGCGCCGAAGCGGTCACGGGGATGGGGTCGGTCGCAGGATCGACACCGTTGCGCAAACAGGCCTCGGTGACCGAGGGGAATTGCCTAGCCATCTCGGCCCCGATGGCCTGGCGCGTGTCCAATGCCGGGCGTTTGCCCGCCTGCGCCTTCAGGTAAACGGCGCGCGCAACCGTGTCGCGGGGGGCCAGTTCAGCGTCAGGGTGGATGTCGGGCATAAACCGGTGGCCGGCGCTGTCGATCAGGATGGCACCGTCGCCCCGAAGCGCCTCGGTTGCCAATGGCGTCGGGTCTTCGCCCACGTCGATGGCGGTGGGGTGGAACTGCACGAATTCGGCATCTGCAATGCGCGCGCCTGCGCGAGCAGCCATGCCGATCCCCTGCCCGCGGATACGTGCAGGATTGGTGGTTTGGGCATAAAGGCCCGAGGATCCCCCCGTGGCCAGAACATGCGCTGATCCGCGCAGCAATATCGGCGGCGCATCGGCGGCATCGGCGCGGGTCAGGTAAACGCCGGTCACTTGTGTACCGTCGCTTTCCAGCCCTACGGCCTGCGCGCCCTCGATCACTTGAATCGACGGCGTTCGGCGCACCTCCTCGATCAGAGCACGCATGATCTCGGTTCCGGCCTGATCGCCCTTGACGCGGACCACGCGGGCGGCGGAATGCGCGGCCTCGCGCGATTGCACGAACCCACCATCGGCGGTGCGATCAAACCCGGTGCCCAAGTCGGACAGATCATAAATATGTTCCGGTGCGGCATTGGTGACGAACTCGGCCACCTCGCGCAGGACCGACCCGGCCCCGGCGCGCATGGTGTCGTCCGCGTGCGCTTCGGGGCTGTCCGTCCGCGCCATGGCAGCGGCAACGCCGCCTTGTGCCCAGGCCGAGCTTGCACCCGATCCAAGCGGTTCAGGCGAAATCATCACCACAGGGCAAGGGGCCAGCTTCAGGGCCGCATAGACTGCCGCCAGCCCGGCGCCGATGATGACCACACGCGGCGTCTCAACGCTCTGCATGTCGCGGATCAAATACCCAGCTGGCGTGACAAGTCGATCATGCGTTGCACCGACAGGCGGGCCTTGTCCGCCACTTCGGCGTCAACTTCGACCTGCCCGGTCATGGTATCAAGCGCGAACAGCACCTTCTCCAGCGTGATCTTCTTCATGTAGGGGCACATGTTGCAGGGGCCGACAAACTCAACCTCGGGCAGTGAATCCGCAATATTCGACGCCATCGAGCATTCGGTAATCAGCAGCGCCTTTTCCGGCTTTTCGTCCGAGACGTATTTGATGATACCGCTGGTGGAGCCCGAGAAATCTGCCTCGGCCACAACGTCCGGTGGGCATTCAGGGTGCGCAATCAGGCGGGTGCCCGGATTCCATTCCCGGAAATCGCGCAGATCTTGCGGGCTGTATTGTTCATGCACGATGCATGACCCTTCCCACCAGACCACATTTTTCTGCGGCACATCGCGTGCCACGTTCTGCGCCAGATACTGATCCGGCGTCATGATGACCGTGTGACTGTCTTGCGCCGCAACAATCTGGGCGGCATTCGACGAAGTACAACAAATATCTGACGCCGCTTTGACCTCGGCCGTGGTGTTCACATAAGACACAACCGGCGCACCTGGATACCGGCGACGCATTTCCTCGATCCCTTCGGCGGTGATCGATTCCGCCAGCGAGCATCCCGCCTCCATATCCGGCATCAGCACCGTCTTGTCCGGGCTAAGAATCTTGGATGTCTCGGCCATGAAATGCACACCGCATTGCACAATCACATCCGCCTCGACCTCGGTCGCTTTGATCGCCAGTTGCAGGCTGTCGCCGCCGAAATCCGAAATGCCATGGTAAATTTCGGGCGTCATGTAGTTATGGCCCAGAATGACCGCGTTGCGCTCGACCTTCAGGTCGTTGATCGCCTTGACATAGGGCGCATAGATCGCCCAATCGACGGGCGAGACCACGCGGGACATGCGGTCATAGATATCGCTCATGCTTGCGGCAAGCTCGGGCGATGGGGTCAGATCATATTTTTCGGAGAGATGCGCACGCTGCGCCGGTAGGTCGAACACGGGACTGTTTTTCTGCCTGATGGATTCGTGACGCACTTAATATGGGGTTTATCGTGGATTTACCACCACTCTTAAAAGAAGAATGTTCCAATATTCCCAGCTCTGGCGGAACTATCTTATCAATTCAGGCGCAACAGACCTTCTCGGCCCGCACCTCAAGCATCTCGGGGGCTGGTCTTGCCCGAGAAATGGTCGGCCACAAAGTTGATCAAGGCCCGCACGCGCTGCGGTAAAAACGGCATTTCTGGGCGCAGAATAAAGATCCCACCACCGGCATTCGGTTCAGCATGATCGGGCAAAACCGAGGTCAAGCGACCAGTGCGCAAGTCCTTCGAGACAAGAAACTCCGGCAGCCAAGCAATGCCGCGCCCGGCGCAGCACGCCGCATGGAGCGCTTCGAGGCTGTTACATGAAAACCCCGGCCCAAGACGCGATATGGGACCCGCTGCTCCTGTGAATCCCCAATCCGACAGGTGTTTTTCCGGTCCCAGGCGTAGACATTTATGCGCGGTCAATTCCTGTGGTTGCTGCGGTTCGCCGTGCCGCTCAAGGTAGGTAGGCGCTGCACATGGTATCCGCCGATTGTTCATCAGTTTCCGCGACACAAGCGATGAGTCCGGCAAAACGCCGCTGCGGATCGCGATATCAAAACCTTCTCCGACCAGATCAACAACCTTGTCCGTCAACAGCATGTCAATCTCGACCTCGGGGTTGAGATCCATGAATTCAATAACCAGAGGGATCACGTGTCGCTGACCAAAAGCCGCCGAGCTTGTCAGGCGGATCGTTCCATGCAGGCTGTCGGCACCATCGGCAATGTCCTCTTCCAGTGCCGTCAGGCGGGCGAGAATCTCGCGCGCTTCCTCTACATATCGCTGTCCCGCCTTGGTCAATGTCATGCGCCGGGTCGAGCGTATGAGAAGCGGCACCCGCAACCTCTGCTCTAGCTGATACACCCGCTTGCCCACGGCCGACGGGGTATATCCCAATGCGCGGGCCGCAGCCGAGAAACTGCCGTGATCAACCACGGCCAGAAGAATTTCCAGTTCAGCCTTTTGTGCCATTTGATCCAAAAAATATCAAAAACTAATCCAAATCACTACATTATCAAAAGAGATTGTCCAAATTATCTAAGGTGGAGATCAAAAACCAAGGAGAACCACCTTGCCCGCCGCCTCGAACATCTCTCTCTTCACGCCGCTTACACTGCCGAACGGGCGTGTTTTGAAGCACAGGATCATCAAATCGGCCATGTCGGATTCACTGGCCGACGGTCAGGGCAACCCAACCGCTGCACAGATGCGTCTGTATGAACGTTGGGCAACAGGGGGTGTGGCCGCGTCAATTATCGGCGAGGTGCAAGGCGATCCCCATTTCCCTGAAAAGCCAAGCAATTTGGTGCTTGATGAACAAGCCGACTTGGCGGCCTTCAGCGATCTTGCCCGGCGCGGGGCGACCGACGGCGCGCAGCTTTGGCTGCAACTCGGCCATGCCGGGGCGTTGGCCCATTTACCGATCAGCCAGCCCAGAGGCCCAAGTGCGATAGACTTCCCCGACTTTCGCAGCGAAGCCATGTCTTTGCCCGAAATCAGAGCAATCCCAGATCAATTTGCCCGCACTGCCCATCTTGCAGCCAAACTTGGTTTTGGAGGCGTCCAGATCCATGCCGCGCATGGGTTTCTTCTGAGCCAATTTCTCTCACCCCTCTTCAACCGCCGGACGGATGCCTATGGCGGCGCAATCCACGCGCGGATGCGCCTGCTGATCGAAACGGTCGAGGCCGTTCGTGCCGCAGTGCCCCGCAATTTTACAGTTGCTGTCAAACTCAACGCCACCGATCAGCTGGACGGCGGTCTTACAGAACAAGACGCGCTGAAGGTGGTTGCAGAGCTTGAAGGCAAAGGTGTTGATCTATTGGACATCAGCGGCGGAACTTATTTCCCGGGCGCTCCGTCCAGTTCTGATCGTACGTCCAAAGGCCCCTATTTCCTCGACTTCGTTCGTGCGGCGCGCGGTCTAACCGCGATCCCGCTTATGGCCACCGGAGGATTCAAGCGCCGCGACGAGGCAGAAGCCGCAATTATGGCGGGGGATGTGGATGCGGTGGGTATCGCACGAGGCTTTGTTCTTGATCCCGCTTTGCCCCGGACGTGGCAGGCGCGACAACACGAGGTCCCCTTCCCCCGCTTCACCACCCTTCCACCCGGAGGGATGACCGCGTGGTATACCATGCGCATGACGGATATCGGGTCGGATCGGGAAGGATCGGTGGATCGCGGTATTGCCCAGGCCATCACCGAATATGAAAACCGCGACGCACAGCGCGCAAGGATCTGGCAGAACCGGTTTAATTCCAGGTCAAAGCAAACCTGAGACAGCCGATCAGCAGGTTATGTGAAATTGCCCCCAAAAGCACCAAAACCGAACCAGTCGCGGTCTTGATTAAATTTTAGCGCAAATCCCTCATGAGTTGTGTTTTTTTGCCACAGCCCAGCAACCCAATTCAGATAAACCTGAGTTGAGATTGACTACCAAGATCAGAGGGATAGTCAGGATACAGAATTTTTGGATTTGAGGTTTCGATTTCATATGGATGGGTTCTCATCTTCTCTGGGCCTACACCTTATAGCAGATTTTTTCGATGCAAGCGCACTATACGATCCTTCCCCAGCAGAAGAGACCCTGAGACGCGCGGCAATTGCTGCCAATGCTCAGGTTCTTGGGATCAACATGCGCGATTTCGGACAACGGGCAGGTTTCACAGGCATGGCACTTTTGGCCGAGTCGCACATCTCGGTCCACACCTGGCCCGAACACGGATATGCCGCCATCGATATCTTTATGTGCGGTGACGCAGAACCACAGCGCAGCTTAGAGGTTTTGAAGTCCTATTTCCGCCCCCAGCGCGTCGATGTGCAATCCATCAAGCGCGGTCTGATCGGACAGAGCAGACACCGGCTTGCGGCGGCGGGCTGCTAAAGGGCGGATGAAGGAACTGCGCAGATGCCCGGTCACGATAAGTCTCATACTATGCGCGATAGTCGTTTATGCGCTGTGGGGTCCGGTTCGGCATTCCGGACCCATTGTGACGCTGCCAGATCATCTGTTGTTTTCGATCCGACATGGCAACCTGAACCATCTGACGCTCAATTGCCTGCTGATCCTTGTTGGCGGCAGCCTCAGCGAACCGCACTTGGGCAGCGCCCGAACCGCAGGGCTTGTTATCCTTTGCGCCGTTGCCGGAACGACAACAGAATTCGAATTGGCCGGACCCGGTTTTGTGGGGCTGTCCAGTGTCGCCTATGGCCTGGTTTCCTATGGAGTGATTGCCACAAGCACACAGGGGCGACGCAGTTGGATGCTGGCGCTGATTGTCTTTGTCCTTATCGCCGAGCTGTTGTTTCTGCGCCCTCAGATCGCCGTTTTCACCCACAGCACATCCGCCTTGATCGGAGGAGGACTCGCCATGTTTAGCACCCTGTTCGGCTCAAAAGGGCCAACCCTTAAACCCATGGAATGGCAGCATGTATCCCCGGCTGTCCAAATCATCACCCAAACCGACGAAGATGATGCCGACGAAGCCGAAAACAAGTTCGTGCATGAAGGAACGGACAACATGTTCGTCCTGCAGGACCGCGGCGAGGTGCTGGGGCTGATCGGCTATTGCCTCGACGAAGATGCGCCGGACATCGCCTGGCTGTCCTGGACTTATCTGGATCAGGCGCATGCGGGCAAGGGGCTGGGAAGCCAGATGCTGAACGACCTGCTTGGCAAACTGGCCCAGATGCATGTCCGCAAGATTTTCATCGAAACCAGCGACTATGAAGAGTTTGGCAAAAAGCTCTATGCCGCGGCGCATAAACTGTATGAGGAATTCGGAGCCGAAGTCGAACTGACGGTACCCGGGTATCACGGCCCACGCGAAGCCAAGATCATCTATGGATTGGACAATCCCGAAGCGCCCGACATACAGGCGGCAGAGCCATCGCCAACCACTGGCCTGAGCTTCACCGACATTCACAAAGCTGCCGAAACGGACGACGTTGCCGGCCTGCGCTGGTGCGAAACCAGCAGCGGGCTGAGCGGGCTGGATCAACAGCTTTCGTTGGCGCGCGCGCAAAGTTATCGCATGGCCGTTCTGGCCATCCCGTCCGACCTGTCCAACGCCAACGCAACAGAACTGCAGGCCAATGGCCTGAAAAAATGCGGCGAGCTCAAAGAGTTCTACGGCAAAGACCTGCATCAGGTCTGGTGGAGCAGCAACCTTGGCGAAACCTGAATCACAATCTCAAATCAATAGGAGAAGTTATGTTTGGAAACATTAAGACGATAGCCATTGTTGGCGTTGTGGGCTTTGTGGCCTATTCGATGTTTTTTAGTTCGAAGTCCGAGCAAACCGCCGATCTTGGGCAGGTTCTGGACCGGACCGAATTCGCGATCAACCAGTATCAGGAATACCTGGAAGCCAACAGCATCGCCGAAGCATCTGACGAGCAGGTGGATGAGTTCACCGGATATCTGACTCAGGTCATGAACTCGGACCCGCGCTTTTATGACGAACCGCTGGGCATGGAGGTTCTGTCTGACGCCAAATTCTCGGGTTTTGTCGATCCGAACGCAAATGGCACGCGCGACTCGAGCGAGGGTGAGATTTTCACAATCGAGATTGACGAGGCCAACAACCGCCTGATCGCCACCGACACCACCGGCCAATCCGCGGGCTTGCGGTTCTCGGGGGCGGGATTCCTGGCGGGGGCTCTGATCGGCAACCTGATCAGCCGCCAACGCTCGGCCGGCATTACCGCGTCCAGCTTCAACAACCGGTCAGTGACACCGCGCAACAGCTACTCGGCCCCGCGCAGCGCCCGCTCGGGCGGTTTGCGCGCCGGTAAATAAGACGCCGCGACTACACCAAACCCCACTCAGACCCGGCGCGTTATCAGTGCCGGGTCTTCCCGTTTTCGGATTTTGAAATGACTGATACTCTGACACCGCGTTACACGGCGCTGCCCCGGCGGCAGGCGATGGTTCTTCTTGGCGCAATCCTTGTTGTTGCCCTTTGTGGCATTGTCTACGAATTGATCATCGGTACGGTGTCCAGCTATCTGCTGGGAAACTCGGTCTATCAGTTCTCACTTACGATCGGGTTTTTTATGTTTGCCATGGGCGTGGGGTCCTATGTGTCCCGTTTTTTCCACGGCAATCTGATCCAGACGTTCATCTGGGTTGAGCTGATACTGGCGCTGATCGGTGGTCTGTGCAGCGTGTCGCTGTTCATGCTTTTTCCTTACGCGCCCTGGTTTTACACGGTGGGTATGTTCACCTTCATCTCGGCCATCGGATTTCTGGTCGGGTTGGAAATACCGCTGCTGATGCGCGTATTGTCGGAAAGCAGTACAACGCGGGAATCCATCGCTGATGTGCTGTCACTAGACTATATCGGTGCGCTTGGGGGATCGGTTCTGTTTCCCATTCTGTTGCTGCCGTCGCTTGGGCTGATTTCATCCTCTTTCGCTATCGGTCTGACCAATGCCATGGTTGGCCTGCTCAGCGTCCTGTGTCTGCGCGACCAACTGGATGCGCCCAAACGGATGCTGGCCTGTGCCATTGGTACCATAGTTTTGTTGTTCGCCCTGACCTTGGTGGCCGGGCGCATCACTGCATTTGCGCAGGATCATCTGTATTTTGATCGCATCGTCTGGCGCAAACAATCGCAGTATCAGTCGCTGGTCGTTACCAATACTTGGCAAAAAAACGACGTGCGCCTGTACATTGATGGCCATCTGCAATTCGCTGAAACCGACGAATACCGCTATCACGAAGCGTTGGTCCACCCTGCCTTGTCCTGGGGGGATAGCACCCCAAAGTCGGTTCTGGTGCTTGGCGGTGGCGACGGTCTGGCAGTACGTGAAATCCTGAAACACCCCAGCGTTGAGCGTATCGATCTGGTCGATCTTGACCCAGCGATGACCGACCTGGGGCGCAATCTGGCCCCCGTCGCACGTCTGAATGACAACAGCATGGAGGCATCCATACTAAACGTTCACAACACCGACGCTTTCAACTATGTCAAATCCACCGATCAGATCTATGACCGGATCATCATCGACTTTCCCGATCCTCATAGCGAGGCGCTTTCAAAACTGTATTCGGTCGAGTTCTACGCCATGGTTCAGGGCATTCTGTCCCAAAACGGCGTTCTGGTGACACAAAGCAGCTCACCTTTCTTTTCCCCCCATACCTATTGGACGATATCGGAAACCCTGTCCGAGATGTTCCCGCAGGTGGTGAACTATCAGATGTCGATCCCTTCTTTCGGGGTTTGGGGTTACAACCTTGCGACCAATGAACCCGCATCTACACTGGGGGATCTGCCCGAGGGTCTGAGGTTTATAACGCCAGAGGTTTTTTTGGCCGCGCAGGTGTTTCCCAGCGACATGTTGCCCAGACGCGAGCTTGCAGTGAATTCCATCTTTGACCCCGGCATCTATCAGGAATACGCCCGCGACGTGTCCGGCTATTGAGCCTGGACGCCAATTGAATGTCGTCCACCTCTCAGATCAGGTCTAACAAGCGGGCACTGTCGAAAAAGGTCTGCATCGTCAGAGATGCTGAACTAACCCAGAGACTGTAGGTGCTCTTCTAACGCTGCATTACCGCCATTGATTTCATAAAAGAAAATTCTTGAAGTTCGACCATATTTCTACGCGATATTTGCTCATAACTCTGCACGATTTACCCAAAAGTCTGCGCACTCCACTTTTCGGTGCCGGATTAAATCCTTCCGAAAGTCTCTTTGAGTTCTGCGACTTGAGCTACATCCAGCAACCGGGTTGGCAGGCCCCGCAAAGCCACTAGTAGCTTGGCTGTTTCTTCTAACTCTTCTGCTGCACAGACCGCTGAGAAGAGATCCTTTCCCGAGACGACGGGACCGTGATTGGCCAACAGAACCGCACTATACTTGCCGCCCAGTTCGCGGATCAAGTAACCGGATTTCGGGTCGCCTGGCTTGATGTATGGAACCAGCTTGACCGTGCCGACGCGCATCACCACGTACGGCGTAAGCGGCGGAATACAGTCATTGGGATCGGTGTCTTCCAGACACGACAGAGCAGTGGCCCAGGTCGAGTGCAGATGAACCACAGCGCCCGCTTCCGGCCGCGTGTCATAGAAGGCTTGATGCAGAAAAACCTCTTTGGTCGGCTTGTCGCCGGAAACGTGGTTGCCATCCAAACTAATCTTGGCGATGCGTTCGGGGTCGATATCGCCCAAGGTGGAATTCGTTGGCGTCATGAGGATCCCGTCATGTAAACGCGCGGAGACATTGCCCGCCGTGCCGACGGAAAACCCACGCGCAAACAACGATGCACACAGTTCCGACATCTGCCGTCGCAGTGTCTGTTCTTCAGAACTCATTTACCGGACTCCATCATTCTGAGGGCCTTCGCGAAAAAGTCCGGAGCGCCGAAGTTTCCAGACTTTAGAGCCAGCGCAATGGGTTCAGTCTTTCCAACGCTCAAGACTGGCACGCCCGGGTCGATCTCTGGCCCAATTGACATGGCCGGTGAACCCAATGCCTCAGAGACGGCCTTGGCGACAGCGCCTGACGTCTCTCCTCCGGCCACGACAAGGCGCTTGTAACCCGTTTGGACAAGTGCTCGTGCTGTTTCCGCAAAGAGATTGTCCAGCCTGTCCGCTACTGCTTCTTGACCGAATTGACTTTGGATCGCACGCACCTCTTCCGGGCTTCCTGATGAGTAAGCGAGAGGGGACTCTCCTGAATGCGTTTCAAAGAAATCCAGAAGCGTTTGCGTGGTCACATCCCCGGACATAACACCCGGAACATCGATGGCGAACGTCGGATTGGATTCCGCATGAACATCGATCTGCCCGCGTGTCGTACCTGAACATGACCCTGCAAGGATAGCGGCAGGCCCAGAGATACCTGTGAACACAATGCCACCTCTTTTGGACGAAGCTTTTCTGACGAAGTTTCTGGGTAGACCCAATGCTATCCCGGATCCCCCGGTAATCAGCTGGGCATCCATCAGTGCCTCGCCCCAGGCCAGCAAATCCTCGTCCGAAATCGCATCACCGATTACAAAGCGTTCGTCTGCGATCTGCAACGCATCAGCAATCGCCTCTGGCCCTCGCTTCACGGTGCCAACTGGAACCAACCCAACCGCCTCTTTGGCCTGGTGCTGCAACCAACGCCTGATGTTCGCATCCGTCATCGGAGTAAGAGGGTGATTTTCCATCCCAGACTCGTGCAATAGCTTGCCGAGCACAAAAAGATGGCCGTGATAGATGGTACGCCCCGTGGTGGGAAAGGCCGGACAGAAAACCACCTTCTGCGCGTCCAGTTCGTTGGCAAGCGCTTCCGCGACCGGGCCGATGTTTCCTTCATTAGTGGAATCGAATGTCGAGCAGTATTTAAAAATGAACTGCTGGCATCCTTGATCCTTAAGCCACCGCAGAGCTTGCAAGCTGTCCGCTACGGCTTCCTCAATAGGTGCGGTGCGGCTCTTAAGTGAGATCACACCCGCTTCGATCTCTTTGTCGGCTGGGGTAGTTGGAATACCCGGAAACTGAGCCGTTCGTAGTCCACCTTCCGGCTCAACACCTTTCGCCAAGGTGTTTGCGACATCACTTGCACCAGTAAAATCGTCCGCTATGACGCCGATTTTCATAGTTCAATGTCCCGCGTCGGCCCTGGATCCAGCCTATGGATATGCGGTGCCGCGCCCACGGGAAAAACCTCACGCACAAGTGGATCATGGCCGGGCACGATAAGCCTAGAATGCGAAGCCAACCTCTCAAGTGTCTCGAAACCATCCATCATGTCTTGCAGGTCGACGACGATAGGAAAGGCTTTGCGTGCCATGAAATTCTCGTAATAATGCGAGGCGTCAGAGGCGAGTACCATCCACCCGGCCGCCGTTCTTACGCGAACGCATTGCAACCCGCGCGAATGCCCTCCGATGCAGTGCACCGTTACCCCATCTGCAATCTCGGCTTCTCCATCGTAGAACACCACCTTGCCTGAATAGAGACGCTTTACGACCTCGCAAACATGGCCAGCCGTGAAAGGTGCACGCAGGTGGTCCTGGCACATGCAGGGGCCTGTAGCGAAGGCCATTTCCGCCGACTGCATGTGCAACTTCGCGTTAGGGAACATATGCAGCCCCCCTGCGTGGTCATAATGAAGGTGGGTCACAATGACCTCAGTCACCGCTTCTGGCATAATGTCTAAAGGGCTTAGAGCCTCGCGAGGGTCCATCGCAATGGGACGACCACGGGCGGCGGCCTCATCGGAGTCATAACCAGTATCGACCAGAACGACTTTGTCACCGCGTTTGAGCACCCAAACAAAATAATCCATCGCGTGAGGAGCGTCATGATTATCATCGACAATGAAGCTATCGGCTCGCGTCCGGGCGTTGCGATCCGCGTATTTCACGGCATGGATTTCCCAATCGTTCATCGGATGACCTCGGAATACTGGTGAACTACCTTGGTGGCGATCATATCAGCCACCGCCGCATCGAAGGACTGAAAATGCGCGCTTTCTAGGTGGGCAGAGAACGCCGCGCTGTCATCATAAACCTCATAAAGAAAAACTGTCTCGGGATCGTCGCCGAGGCACACGTCAAACTGTTGGCATCCGGGTTCTTCACGCAAAGAAGTTGAAGCGTTTTCGACCATCAGCGGTAAATAAGTGTCTCTCGTACCGGGTTTGAGAGTGAAAGTGACAGTGACTACAAACATCAGACAGAAAGTCCTTTCAGACGTGAGAAAGCGCGCTTTGCAACGGGCAGCTGGCTGAGGATCAGACCAATGTTGAGCACCAGCAGAATGGCCGCTCCAGGTCGAGATAAGAAGACCGAAAGATCCCCATCCGACAGGAACAATGACCGGCGGAAGGTTTCATCAAAAAGACCTCCCAGGATAACCCCGATAACCAGTGGAGCGATTGGGTACTTCATGAGGTTCATAAAGTAAGCAACGGCGCCGACGCCAAGCATCAGGTATAGATCATTGATGCCACCACCGACGCTGAAAGACCCGATTGTTGTCAGGACCATCACGACTGGCAAGAAGATGGTCTGCGGGATGGCAAGTATTTTGATGAATACCCGAGCGGTGAACAGGCCCATCAAGAACATTGTCAGGGAGGCCAGCACTAAAATTGCAACCACGCGCAAAATGATCTCGGGGTCTATCGTGGGGCCTGGGATCACGTTGTTGATCTTGAAGGCCCCCATCAAAGCCGCGGCGGGTGGCGAACCGGGAATGCCCAACACTAAAAGCGGGATTAGCGCACCACCAATACAGGCGTTGTTTGCAGTCTCGGAGCACAGCAGACCTTCCAATGATCCTTTTCCAAACTTGTCGCCCTCGGCAGATACGGTCTTGCCAACACCGTAGCTGACCCAACCGGCGACATCTTCGCCGACGCCAGGAAGCGCTCCTACCCCAGTTCCAATCACTCCTGACCGGCCAATGGTGGGCAGGTAGCGTCGGATGGAGCGTAGGTTCGGAAGGATTCGACCCTTTAGGGCTACAACTTTCCCAGCCTCAACGTGCCTCAAACCGTCGATAATTTGGGGGATGGCAAAGGCACCCATCAAAACTGGCACGACCTGAAATCCGCTCATCAGGTAAGACCAGCCGAAGGTATAGCGCGGCTCAGACAACAGAGGGTCAAGTCCCACCATGGACATCGCAAGCCCGATCAGACCGGCGATCCATCCCTTAATCACCAGGTCTTCGCTCATCAAAGTGCCCGAAAGCAGAATGCCGAATAGGGCCAGCAATGCTTTCTCCGGGCTTGCGATGTTCTTTGAAACCAAAAGCAGCGCCCAGACAAAAATCAAAAGCGTGATGGTTCCGATAACTGTGCCAATGAAACTGGCCGTCGTGGTCAGCCCTAGTGCTTCGCCCCCTCGACCCGCTTTGGCCAGAGGGTAGCCATCCATGGCCGTCGCCGCGCTGGCTGCCGTGCCCGGAATGTTCAGCAAAATAGACGGGTAAGAGCCGCCGTAAATCGCGCCGACATAGGCCCCGAGCAAAGCGATGAGCGAATAGTCGAGCGGGATTTTGTTGCCGAAGAAACCCGTCAGGATCGTCACTGCCAGGGTTGCCGTAAGGCCGGGCAATGCGCCGAATGTGATGCCCAGGAATACGGATGCGATCAAATACAGATAGGTCAGCGGGTCCACTGCCAGACCCACGAATGCAGTCCCAAATCCAGCCAGTTGCGAAAGGATAAAGTCCATCCGGTCAATCTTTCCAAATCGGACGAAGCGTCACGTAGTAGTGGTATTCGATTTGCTTGAAGATCAGCCCGCCGCGCGCGGGCACGTTCTGCCGGAAAACAAAGGCCATCGCACAAACGAGGATGAGCGGGGCAAGTATCGCCACCAATGGAACGAACCGCAAAACGCGTTCGGAAGCCGCTTTAGTCAACACCACTAGTGTTAACGCGACCCACAAGGCCAGTGTGAACCAATCATCACCGTTTGCATTCCAATCCGCCTGAGCAGGAAACACGGCGAACGCAAACAAACCGGCGACGACAACTGCGACACAGGCCACCAACGCACGCCGCGCATGACCTCCGTAGTAGCCGTAAGTCAAAGCTGTAATCAGCAACCCAGAACACAGAATGAAGTCCACTCTGGGGACCAATCCGACGACATATGCAAGAAGGATCAGGCCGATTGTTGATGCTCGATAGGCTTCCGACTTATCCCATCCGATCCCCAAAGCACTGAGCGCGTTTTGGGCTCCACCTGAACGGATCGAAATAGCCAGCAAGACGAAGGACAAGCCAAGCAATCCACCGAAGATGAACAGCGGTACAATTGCAGCCGAGTTGTACCAATCAGATCCACTTACACCTGCGCGGTTTTCACCCCAAAGCGGAATGTCCGACGTCTTCCAAAGGAAAAAGGTGGAAATTGCTATCAGACCAATCGATGCCCAGAAATCGCGCGCCCGCATGATCAGTGTATCGTCAGGTTTGTCCATTGCCTGCCTCTTGTCGGAAAGGGCGCGATCAGGCGCGCCCTTTCAAAAGTGATCGGATTATGGCTTCTCGATACCCAGCGACGCCGGATCGACGGTCGCTGTGCCCAGATCTTGCAAGGTGTAGGCAAAAGTAGCCTCGAGGTTCGCAAACAGCTCTTGAGCTTCTTCGCCGTGTTGACCACCGACATCGTAATTGTTTGCCGCTGCCCATTCCGCAACGGTGTCGGACGCAATCGCTTGCTCGAAGGCATCACCAAGCGCGGCCTTTACGTCGTCCCCCGCTGAACTGTGAACTGCAAACCCGATGGCCTGCTTGAGTGGCAAATACTGATCGAGACCGTCATAGATGCCAAAGGCAGAAGGCACTGTTGCCCCTGCAATCTGCGCATCTTCGGGTGTCAACATCGCAAGCGGTTTAAGTTGACCGCCTTCGATCAACGGGGCCTGTTCAGCTAGAGAAGTCACAACCAACGCGACTTCACCTGCTATTGCTGCCTCCTGCCCGGGCGCTGAACCTTTGTATGGAACAAACTTGAATTCTGCACTGGACCCTTTTTCGATAGCCAGAAGGTTCAAGTGGTGGATCGAACCTGCGCCGGAAGCCGCCGCTGGAATGGTCCCAGGAGCAGCTTTTGCGGCGTCGACCAGCTCTTCCAGCGTGTTGTAAGGGCTATCTGCTGGAACCGAGATCAGATCAGGTGATCCGCCAACAATGAACGGATACCAAAAGTCAAATTTTTTATCCCAACCACCCTGCACAGCAGCGGTGACGTTGGACTCTGACAGACCAACCAATGTGTAGCCATCGTCTGGTTGATTCATGACGTAGACCATACCGTTGGAGCCTGCGACACCACCTGTTTGATTGATCACATTGATCGAGACTGGAAGGTGTTTTTCCATCTCGGCCATGATCATTCGGTTGATCGTATCCGTACCTCCTCCGGCCCCCCAGACCACAGCTGTGGTGATATCACGATAGGGATAATCCTGCGCAACAGCTGCCCCTGCAATCCCGGTCGCCATCACGGCTGCGGCCGCCAACCGCCCTAGCTTTTGTTTCATTTCCAAGTCCTCCCAAACAACTTTGCGTTTATTATTGCATTTATTTGCGTATACATTAAAGAATGCGTTGTCAACGGACTGTAGTGAAAGCTGCTATCGCGCTATGAATGCGAAACGGGAAGGAAGCGGGCTAAGATGAAGAAAAATTATGATGTGGCAGTGTTCCACGGGGACGGAATCGGCCCGGAAATTATGGCCCCTACGCTTGAAATACTGCACCAGCTTTCGCGCAGCAGTCCCTCATACGAACTGGTGTTTACAGACGCTCCGGCGGGCGCAGGCCACTACGCCAAAACTGGAGAATCGTTTCCGGCTGGGTCACTCGAAACTGCACGCAACGCCGACGCGATTCTGCTATCTGCAATGGGTTTGCCGGACGTTCGCTACCCTGACGGAACCGAGATTTCACCGCAGATCGATTTGCGAAAGCAACTGGGACTTTTCGCTGGTGTACGGCCAGTAAAGGTAAGCAGCGGACAAATGACCCCCTTGGCGCTGCCCACCGGAAAAGAGATCGACTTTGTCTTGATACGCGAGAGCACAGAAGGACTGTTCTTCACCCAAGGCACTGGCGAAGTTACCGAACACGAAGCACGTGAAACTCTGCTGATCACTCGTGAGGTGTCCGAAAAACTGTTCCGTTTCGCGTTTGAACTCACCCAGAACCGCAAAAGAACCGGGCGCGGTCGGGGTCGAGTTACATGTGTCGACAAAGCTAATGTGTTCCGCGCCTTTGCGTTCTTCAGATCGATGTTTGATGCAGAAGCTGCACACCATCCCGAATTGCAGGCAGACCATGCCTATGTTGATGCCACCGCTCTATGGATGGTTCAAAAGCCTTGGGAATTCGATGTATTGGTGACTGAGAACATGTTCGGAGACATCCTCTCCGACCTTGGCGCGGGTCTCATGGGTGGTCTTGGACTGGCTCCGTCAGCGGATATCGGGTTGAAGCACGCTGTATTCCAACCCTGCCATGGTTCCGCTCCGGACATTGCGGGACGGGGTATTGCCAATCCTTTTGCGATGATCCTGTCCGCAGCAATGATGCTTGAATGGTTGGGGTTGACCCATGATCATCCAGACCTGTCCAACGACGGCGAACGGTTGAGCGAAGCCGTGGAAAAGGTGACTGCGAACGGACAGAACCTGACGTGTGACTTAGGTGGCACCGCCGGAACGCAGGACGCAGCCGCGTCGGTATTGGAAGCATTGCGGGCATGAATACTCAACAAGCCATCAGGGTCGCGTGTGTGGGTGCGGGGTACTTCAGCAGGTTCCACTACGAAAGCTGGTCCCGAATGCCCGGAGCGGTTCCGATTGCATCCTGCAACCGTGATATCAACAAGGCGAAGGAAACAGGACTGGCCGCTTACGACGATTTGTCAAAAATGCTGGAGGCGGAAGAACCGGATCTCGTGGACATCATCCTTCCACCTGTGGCGCAGGCCGCCGCCATCCGAACGGCACTGCGGTTTGGTATCAAGTGGCTGATCTGCCAAAAACCTTTCTGCATGTCATTGGATGAAGCTAAGAAGATCGTTTCGGAGGCTGAAGCATTAGGCGCAACTATTGTCGTGCATGAGAATTTTCGCTTTCAGCCCTGGTATCGTGCGATCAAGGTAGCGATGACCGAGGGTCGAATTGGAACACCTCTACAAGCGACTTTCCGACTTCGACCCGGTGACGGACAGGGACCAAGCGCCTACCTAGACCGGCAGCCGTACTTTCAGGATATGCCACGTTTCCTCGTTCATGAAACAGCGGTTCACTGGGTAGACACATTCCGATTTTTATTCGATGCGCCCAGCGCAGTTTATGCGGACTTGCGTCAAGTTAACCCCGTTATCGCGGGCGAGGATGCAGGTTACATCCTGTTTGACCACCCCAACGGTTTGAAAGCTCTGTTCGATGGGAACAGGTGCCTTGACCACAGCGCCGAAAACCTGCGTCAGACCATGGGCGAAGCTCTCGTCGAAGGAACAGATGGATCACTGGTTCTTAACGGCGACGGGTCAGTAGAACTCCGCGCATTTGGAAAACAGGAGCGACAGCAAATTCTACCTCCGAGCGATCATGATGGATTTGGCGGAGATTGCGTCCACGCCTTGCAAAGTCACGTCGTTTCAGGCCTTCTACGGGGCATGCCATTAGAGAACTCGGCCCGAGATTATCTGGACGTGATCCGCATTGAAGAGAAGATCTATCTTTCGGCTGCGGAGGGACGAAAAATCAACCTGGAGACGCCGTGAAGGATCAGGACGCAAAAACTCTTTCCAATACGCAGCGCGCAGTAAGGGACTTGCGGCAGATGATCCTGTCCGGCGAACTTGCCGCCGGGACTGACCATCTGGAGTCGGAACTCGCCGAAACTCTGGGCATGTCCCGCACCCCGATACGGGAAGCTGCGTTGATGTTGGAAAGTAAAGGGTTGCTGGAAATGCGGCCCCGCAAGGGCGTGCGGATACTACCTGTTTCATCAGATGATATGCGTGAAATTTACGACATACTGACGGAACTCGAGAGCCTCGCAGCGCAGCGCGCTGCCGAAGCGGGTTATTCCGAAGATGAACTGGCGGTACTTGCTGGATCAATTGCAAAGATGGACCAAGCCATCGAAGCCGAAGACCTTGAAGCCTGGGCCGAGGCCGACGAGTTGTTTCATCAGGAGCTCGTTCGGTTGGGCGGCAACAAACGGGTCGAAGCGATTGTTGCCATGATGAGCGACCAGGTGCGTCGCGCGCGCGCAACTACGTTGTTCATCAGGCCCCTGCCCGTCAAATCCAATGAAGATCACCGGGTTGTTTTTCAAGCGATTAGTGAAGGTCGTCCAGATGCCGCCCGCGAACGTCATCGAGAACACAGGCTGCAAGCGCAGGCTATGCTTTGCGGGATACTCGAAAAGCATCGGCTCAACAGCCTCTGATCTTCTCGTGTCCGGTCGTTAATCAACTAAAATAACTGCCAATTTTCGACATCAAAGGCGCTCCGAATATTTGTCGCCCACGGCAGTCCACGGTTGCGTCCGGCTGTTCTGATTTTCTTTTTTCAATTCACTCAACCAATCACTGCATCGTTTGGGGTTGATGTGGTACGAATTCGTATTAAATTAGTACGATATCGCACTATTGGAGAGTCAAGATGCCAAACCGAAGACGTTTTCTCAAGATTCTAGGCGGAAGCACAATACTGGCGGCAACCGGTGCGGTTGCGTTTCTCGCTACACGCACGCCGCATGACGCGCTGGCTCCGTGGACGCCAAAACCGTATGACGACCCACGCAAAGTTGCTTTGTCCTATGCAATTCTCGCCCCCAATCCGCACAACTTGCAACCTTGGCTGGTCGAGTTGGTTGGACGAGACAAGGTGCGCATCCACCGCGATCCTGATCGCGAGCTTCCGGAAACCGATCCTTACCACCGTCAGCTCTATATTGGCCTCGGGGCATTTGTTGAGACGATGGTACTGGCGGCAAGTGCTTTCGGGTTCGATACCGAGGTCAAGTTACTGCCAGATGGGGATGACGGACCCATCGCAGAAGCAGTATTTGTGCCAGGCGGAACATCCGATCCACTATCAGATCAAATCCTCAAACGGCATTCTAACAAAGAACCGTACACTGAACAGCGACTGTCCGAGGCGGAAATGTCAGTCCTTGAAAACTACGCCACTCTGATTTCCGATGAGAGTCTAGTGGCCCGTATTCGAGACCTCACGAAACGCGCATTTGAAATCGAGATGCGTACACCGCAGACGCTGAAAGAATCCGTCGACCTCATACGGATCGGGAAAGCAGAAATAAACGCCAACCCTGACGGGATTGAACTGCGTGATCCCATGCTGGAAACACTGCGACTAGCAGGTCTGTTGGACAATGAGACCCTGATGAACGTTGACCACCCGGGCACTCAGTCACACATGCGAGGCTACTTCGCCATGCTAGACGCGACGCCGCAATACGCGGTCATCACGACGGCTACAAACACGCGAAGCGATCAACTCGATGCCGGGCGTCGATTGATGCGTTTTTATCTGAAGACAACCGAAATGGGCCTGGGCGTTCATCCGGTCAGTCAGGCACTTCAGGAATATCCCGAGATGGCCGATGAATACGCTCTGGCGCATGAGCTTCTTGCGCCAACAGGGCACACAGTGCAAATGTTGCTGCGTTTGGGGTATGGACCCGAACCAATTGCCACACCCCGCTGGCCGCTGGAGACACGAATTCTGAATGAAGCCTGAACATGAGACCAACGAAGTCTACCGGTTCTTCACCGAGGTCGGGATCATCAATCAGTTGATCTCGACCAAGCTAGAAGCGTTCTTACCTGGCAGAATGACCGCAACCCAATTTGGCATATTGGGCCATCTGGTCCGGCGCCCCGAGGGAGAGACGCCACTACAGCTATCGAACGCTTTTCAAGTGCCCAAGACGTCGATGACGCACATGCTCTCCAGTCTTGAAAGTCATGCCTTAATTACCCTTGAAGCCAACCCCAATGACAAGCGTTCAAAAATTGCCCGGTCCACACCGCGAGGCGCGGAGTTTTTGAAAGCTTGTATGGAGCGGATGTCGGAAGCCCTGGATCCTGTTTTGTACGAACTCGGATTCGATCCATTTCGCAACTCGCTGCCGAATCTGACGCTCATACGCGAAGCTTTGGACAGCGAACGGGACTAAGTAGAGCCAGCGCCGCCCAAAGCACGACCTCAAACGATCAGAACACCATGCTATCTGCGCCTAGGAGCAGCGACGGCGATCCTCGAGGCAAGATGGGCATGTCGTCAAATATTGCAATCCACGCGTCACCATCAAATACCACGAGTGGTTGGTTAAATTCCCACCTATTGGGGAACTGCCAGAGTTCGTTCGAACTAGCGCGCCGTCACAGTCGCCAATCGAAAAAGTAGGATGTGCGAAATCAACACCAAAAACGAAACAACCTCAGGCTACATAGAACAAACTTGCAATCGCGTGCTCCGACGTAGTCACCTAGGATACGGGGATGGAGCAAGCTGATGACGCGATGGAAGTTTGTGGTTTGTGTTTGGTGTGCGCTGACTCTTGTTGCTTGCGCTCCAAAAACTCGCACCTATGAAAAGACGGTATCGGCCTCGCTTCCGGCAAACTCGCGCACAGCTCTTAGTCAGGCAGCCAACCGGCTTGGCGATCCCAAAGACGGTCGGTCGGGGGTCAAGCTGATCAGTGACGGCGAAGAAGCGCTTGTTTCACGTTTGCTGTTAGCGGCTGCGGCTGAGCAAACGATAGACGCGCAATACTACCTTCTGCACAACGACCCAACGGGCCACCTTTTTGCAGCTAGCCTATTGCAGGCCGCAGATCGGGGTGTTCGTGTCCGATTGTTGCTGGATGACATGGATACGTCCAGCTATGACGCAATGACAGCCGCATTGGACAATCACGAGAATATTGAAATCAGGTTGTTCAATCCGTTTTGGCGCGATCAGAGCCTTTTGTTCGCGGGTCTGACGGACTTCAAACGCATCAACCGCAGAATGCACAACAAGTCCATGACGGCGGACAACGTGTTCACGATAGTGGGTGGCAGAAACATCGGTGCCGAGTATTTTCTGGCTCGGAAAGAAATGAACTATGCCGATCTGGATGTGCTGGCCGCAGGCCCAGTTGTACGCGAGGTGTCGCAAAGCTTTGACGCATACTGGAACAGCGAATTCGCCGTTCCGGCTCGTGTGGTCGTTGGAGAACCCCAGGAATTTGACCTTGCTGATGCACGAGTCCGGTTGAACGAACTGGTCGAGGAAGCGAGGCAAACGCAGTACGGCGCTGCCCTCAGAAAATCAGCGCAAGAGAACTTCGCGGATGGAGCCCTGTCACTGGATTGGCTGCCCGCGAAACTTTATGCTGATCCGCCCTCAAAAGCCGAGGGTCTCGAGAACTCAGGTCCCGTTCTGGCATCTCAATTGCTTCCGTACTTTGAGAATGCCAACAGTGAGGTGAACATCGTCTCCGCCTATTTCGTGCCGCGCAACAACGGTGTGAAATGGCTTACCGAACTTGAGAGCCGCGGTGTTAACGTGAAGGTCGTGACCAATTCGCTTGCATCTAACGACGTCGCACCCGTTTACGCACACTATGCTAAAAAACGCCGAGCACTTTTACGCGGTGGAGTAGAACTCTACGAACTGCGCCCCGACGCCTATCAGGTCCAACGTCGGGGTATTAACTGGGCTCAATCTCGATCAGGCCTACACTCCAAGGCATTTGCAGTTGATGACCGATACTTGTTCGTAGGGTCGTTCAACTGGGACCCGCGGTCTGTCAACATCAACACCGAAATGGGAATTCTGATTGACTCACCAGCATTGACCGCACGGACTATGGGTGCCTTGGACGACGCGCTACCCGCATACACATATAACGTGACGCTAGAGCACGCCGGTCAGCTTAAATGGACAACAAGAGGCGATGATGGCAACGTCCTTGAGTATGAATCCGAACCGACAGGATCAGCTTGGGATCACATAGTTTCCGGTTTCCTAAGTATTTTACCAATTGGGTCACAGCTTTAGGTTTGTTGACAAATAATCTGGCCGCGTGCCGCTCTTCTCGGACACGCGTCTACAGCGAATGGGAAACACCCTGACGTATTTCGGGCCATCGCCCAGGCGACCTTCAGTAAAAACCAATCTCGCTGACATCTACACGGGCGTCGTGATCGCGCCCGTAGGCGACAATTCCAACTGAGGTGATATCGTCAGCGACGGGAATAGAGCGCAACATGGCACCTGAAGCCTTAAAGTTTGACAAAGGTAAAGAAACCTCGGTCCATTCGTCAGAAGTTTCGAACTCGGCCTGATAGTATTGCCAGGGCAGCACCGTGCCACGTGTTCTGAGGTGAACGAAGTATTGCTCGCCGTTGCCCCGCACCACTAACCTGACGCCTGATACACCCTCATCTGGTCGAACAGGTAACTTGCGTCGGAACTGGATGAAGCCGCCGTTGTTTTCTGTACTCACGGTTCCGGTCAACCGCGCGAATGCAACATCACCTTCCGAATGAAACCGCACCTGCCCTGAAGAGACCCCTCCCATGACGGTGTCGGCAATGTAGTCCCAACGCGTCTCCGGAGACTCGGAGAAGTCCTCAGCAAGATTTCCATCAGCCTGCGCCATTGTAGATCCGATGATAAATAGACCTGAAACAAGCCCAACGAAGTTGCCACGCATATTGTTCTTCCTCAGTTCAGTATCGCAATGGAAAGGTTCAGCGCCGTGGCAAATGCGACCCACGCGAAGTAAGGCAGGAAGGCCAATGCGGAGACCTGATCTGAATTCCTGACCTGAGCGATGAACATGAAGATTACGGCCAACAACGCGACAATGACCACAAGGGCAAACCACGGCAGTTGCAGTACGAAAAAGGCTGGGGACCACAAAAAGTTCAGACCCATCTGCGCCCACCACTGCTTCATTGCGGTCGAACTTCGGTCTGTTTCAAACTGACGCCAACCAACCATGGCTATCAAGACATAAAGCACCGTCCAAACCGGACCAAAAATCCAATTTGGTGGATTGAAAGCAGGTTTAGAAAGCTGAGCATACCATTCGCCAGGTGCAGTCAGTGTCCCGATCAGGATGCCGCCTCCCATCACGAGGGCAAGAAATGCTATGCGGACCATCCAGTTCGACATTGTAAGGCAGCTTTCAGCAGTCCTTGGTCGCTACGTTGACAACTGCGTCGGAAGAGAAGGTTGCAGTATTGGTCTCAACTGCGTCGGCATATGACACTGTTGCGCCTTCGATCTCGGACCCGGTTACGGTGATTTCGCGTTGCCCGATTGTATCATCAACATCAATGGTAAAGGCGAGTTTGTCCCCAGCCGCGAGGGCGGCGATCTCAAGTTCAATTGTATTTTGCCCGTCCACCACCAAAGGAAGTTGCCGCAGTGCATCAACACCCTCAACGATTTCAAGCGGCTGGAATACCTCTACGCCTGCGCCATTTTCGGTGACATCGAAAATCAGGCGTCCGGTAGATTGCGACAGTTCAATTTTGAGGGTTGAGGCTTCTACTTCGCACGTTCCGACATTCGTCAGAACAAAACGGTCCTTTGGTGCACCTTCTATGAAGCGAATTTGAACTCCGGCGTGAAGCGAGGTAGCTGCGAAAAGTACGAGGCACACCGCAATAATTCTGGTCGGAAGCATTTTTGTCTCCTTTCGACGGTTCCTGACAAATACGCTCTGGCGGCTTTCTTGGATCAGACTTATGCCCTTTGACTATCGTGGTTCAGCCGACAGGACCTTTCAATGTTCCATGCGCCGCTGTCAGAACAGTTAAGTCAAAACATGCCGTTTTCATTCTCGCTGTTTGCCGGAACCTCCTGAAGAACGTCCCAGTGCTCGACAACCTTCCCATCGACATCCAGGCGAAAAATATCGATCCCTGCGTACTCGAGACCATCGGGCCAGATTTGGTGGCAATGCAAAACAACGTGGTCGTCTTCAGCAAAGGCACGTTTGATATCCACACGCTTTCCCGGGTATTCGGCAGCCATACGCTCGAAGTACTCGACAAAGGCTTGCTTGCCGTCGCCAACATGCGGGTTGTGCTGCGTATAGGTTTCCCCAACAAAGATCTCTATGGCCTCGGCAGGTCGACACTCGTTGAACATCATTTCGTAGAAAGCGATGACGTTTTTCTTGTTTGTTTTGAGGTCCGGCATACTGATCTCCAAATCGACATTTGCACCGCCCAAAAAATGTTGGCCCACGCAAGTCTTGGAAGCAACCCGGCAAGGACCTCAATCCCTAATCGGCAAGAAGTTACCGGCTTGATTTTGCGTTGCGACTATTTCGCGGGTTAGCCACTTATTCAGTTTCTTCAAAGTCTATGTGAATGTGATTTCCATCAGGATCGGCCACATGGATTTGGATCATTCGGGATCCCGGGACTTCGGATTTGCGATACTGGATCTGACACGAGATCAGTTTTTCTTCGAATGCTCTCAACCCTGTGGCTGAGAGCGCAAAATGCTCGAGCTTGAGCTTCACTTCGGAGCCGACATTAGGCGTTCCTTCGTGACCCACAAGGTGAACCACGGCGTGATCACCCGCATACAACCAAGCTCCGGGAAACGGAAAATCAGGGCGGGCCCCGAGTTTTAAACCCAAGACCTCTTCATACCAAGTAACCATCTCAGGCAACTTAGTCGTCACGATATTCACATGATCCAGCCGCTCAATTCTCATCTAAAACCCTCAAGCACGAGCTTTCCTTTGGCCTTGCCGCTTTCAAGGATAGTATGCGCTTTCTTTAAGTTTGTAGCATTGATCCTACCAAGTGTATCGGTCGCTGTGGATCTGATCTTTCCGTCATCTATCAACCCGGCGACCTGATTCAGGATTTCGCTTTGACGGTTCATATCTCCAGTCCCAAAAAGCGACCGAGTGTACATGAACTCCCAATGCAATGAGATCGATTTAGGTTTGAACGGCGCGATGTCGAAGGTTTCAGGATCATCAATCAACCCAAAGCGACCTTGAGGTGTCATCACCTCTCCAGCTTGGGAAGCATAAAGCTGGGAATGGTTTGTCGAATAAATGAAATCCACGCTGTCGATACCGAGAGCCTCGAGTTGTGAGCCAAAAGGTTCCGCATGGTTGATGACATGGTGTGCACCCAGCTCTCGAACCCAGTCTTGTGTCTCGGGTCGGGACGCCGTCGCTATCACTGTCAATTCAGTAAGAGCCCGGGCCAATTGAATGGTGATCGACCCGACACCGCCTGCGCCACCAATAACCAACAACGTATTGGTCCCGCCGGAAACGGCATCTTGAACTCGCAAGCGGTCGAACAGCATCTCAAAGGCAGTAAGTGTCGTTAGCGGCATCGCCGCAGCTGCTTTTGCAGATATGGACTTTGGCGCTGACCCGACGATACGTTCATCTACCAGATGAAACTCAGCATTGGTCCCCGATCTGTTTATTGCCCCGGCGTACCAAACTGTATCTCCCGGACTGAAAGTCTCAACCGTTTCACCAACTGCTTCGACGATCCCTACTGCGTCCCACCCCAGAATATCAGGTATTGGACCTACAGGAGCACGTTTTTGACGAATTTTCGTATCAACTGGGTTCACTGACACGGCCTGCACCTTCACCAACAAGTCGTGCTCTTTCGGCGTCGGTTTGTCGGCCTCAAAGTCGATTAAGGCGTCCGCCCGATCAATCGACCCTGTCTCAAGGTATCCCACGGCTTTCATAACGTGCTCCTTTGTCCGGTTCTCAATCAACCGATGACTGTCATCTCATTCAACGTGAATTCTGCAACGGCGCCCTCTGTTGCTTCCAGGTAAGCCGCAAGGTGCTGAGCACCCATGTGGGTTTGCCAAAGCTCTCGGCTTTGCCAGTTTTCGTAGAACACGAAATGAGCCGGGTTGTCGTTGTCCTGGTGCAGGTCATAGTTAATGCAACCTTCTTCGGCACGGGTTATGTCGATGAGCTTGATCAGCTCGGCCTTTACGAGGTCAGTCTTGTCGGGGTTAGCTTTGATGTTGGCGACGATTGTCAACTTGGCCATTGGAATAGGTCCCTTGTGTATTTGCGCGATGCGTTAGATTTACGCCGCAGTCTTTTCGGGATAAACGGAGTATAATCGAACATATAATCCGGAAATACCGTTTAATGCATTTAGACAATCTTCGCTTGTTTCTGACCATAGCCGAGAAAGGCAGTCTTGTGGCCGCGGCGCGCGACACAGGGATGTCGAGCACGACAGTGTCCGAGCGGCTCGCGGCTCTCGAGGCACATTACGGAGTGGTTTTGTTCAACCGCACCACCCGTTCCATTAGCCTGACCGAAGAAGGCCGGACACTAGCTAACGGAGCAAGAAGCATACTCAGTGAGGTTGCGGACCTGGATACACTTGTTCGGCACGGTGCCGAAACTCTGTCTGGTCCAATTCGCATAAGCGCGCCGATTGACTTGGGACGGAGCATTGTTTCCAAGGTTATTGCCGAATTCACCGAAGAGAACCCAGCCGTCTCAATCGAACTGTCCCTCTCGGACGGCTATGTCGACCTTGTGGGCCAGGGTTTCGACCTCGCCGTTCGCTTTGGCAACATCACAGACAGCTCGCTCAGGTTGCGAAATCTAGGAAGCTACCAACGTTTCGTATGTGCGTCTCCAAGTTATCTGGCCTCATTCGGAACGCCCGAAAAACCAGAAGATCTATTAATCCACAACTGCTTGGTCATGAGGTTTGGCGACATGATCGACAACGTTTGGGAGTTTGGATCAGGGCCAAATGCCCAGCGCGTATCGGTAAAGGGAAATCGAATAGTCAATGATGGTTCACTCATCCGCGATTGGGCGATTGCAGGCCATGGGGTCGTATTGAAGTCAGAACTGGATGTAGGCGAAGATGTTCGATCTGGCAGACTTGTTTCTGTCTTGCGCGACTTCCTCCCACCGCCGAAACCTTTGCAAATGATGTTTCCGCCTAGCCGAGCCCAACCACGTCGCATAACGGCCTTGGCCGAGCACTTGCGTCGCAAATTTGGTGTGAATTGAGGCAACAGGGGAAGAAACTAGACTGATACCAGCTAGGTTTGCTTAATGAATTTCAAAGTCGCCTGTGCTAGCTCTCTGCCAGCATCTTCTTGAATGAAATGCCCGGCTTTAGGCACAACGGTATGGTTTTGACCAACTGCCCCAGGGATCGACTTTTGGAACACTTTGTCTACTCCCGCCATGACCCTGTCATCTTCTCCAAAAACGGTCAGAAACGGAGTGTTGAGGGTCTTTAGGGTTTTCCATGCGGCTCGGTTGGCTTCTGAAGCTGGGTTGTCGGGTTTGTCGGGCACCAACATTGGAAACTGTCGAGCGCCTGCCAGATAGCGCGCATCCGGGAACGGTGCGTTGTAGGCTGCGACCTCTTCATCGGAAATCTTGGATGTTGTGCCGCCGAATACGATGCGTCCCGAATTAAATTCAGGAACGGATTGCGAGTATTCCCGCCAAGAAAGAAATGCCTCGCCCAAGGGAGTGTCACCGGTGGGCAAGGCCGTGTTTGCCACAACTACCCGATAGAACCGCTCGGGCATACTCGCAACTAGCCGCAAGCCTATGAGTCCGCCCCAGTCTTGGCAAACCAATGTGATGCTCGTTAGGTCAACTTTCCGCAACCACTCGGACATCCAGTCTACATGGCGTTGGTAGGTGTAATCGAACCGCTCAGCTGGCTTGTCCGACCGTCCGAACCCAATCAAATCAGGCGCCAGAACTCGGTGGCCCGCATCTTTGAATAATGGGATCATGTGCCGATACAGGAAACACCAGGTGGGCTCTCCATGCATCAACAATACAGGCGGTGCCTGTGCCGGACCCTCATCCAAATAGTGCAGTCGGAGTCGACCGCCTTCGGTATCATCCACATCAAGATAGTTCGGGCCGAATGCGAAATCTGGCAACCCGTCAAACCGATGGTCAGGTGTTCGAAGGAACTTCATTGTGAACTCTCCAATATGCCGACGGTATTGGCCAAGCAACAGTGATCGATAAAACAAAAACGGTCCAGTACCAGGGTATGTCGGCGTCAGGTTTGCATTTGTTCGCCGCCCTTCTTCTCTTGCTCGCAGCGAAGTTCCATTTGTATAGATCTCGGATCTGCTGCTCCGACAAAAGGATTGGTCTCAAAGGCCTCATCTTGCCAGTTCTTTTGAGCTGAAGCAGAGTTCAGCAATGCGGATCGCCAAGAAGCGCATCAGAAGAAGAGCGCAAGTCCGGTCATTGAGACAACTAAGAAAAGTAGAGTCATGATTCCACCCGAGCGAACGAAATCGACCACCCGGTAGCCTGCCGGGCCCATGATCAACGCGTTCACCTGGTGTGTTGGGATCAAAAATGAGTTGGACGTTGAAATTGCCACGGTGAGAGCAAACACAGCCGGGTTACCACCCGCCGATACGGCAATGGAAACCGCCAGCGGCACCAGCAGAACAGTTGCACCTACGTTGGACATGACCAGCGTGAACGCCGTTGCCAAAACGGCGATTCCTGCTTGCAAAGACCAGAGCGGCCACCCTTTAAGGAGGGCCAACACATGCGCTGCAATCCAATCCGCAGTGCCGGTGTTCTGAACCGCCTGGCCCAACGGGATCAGCGAAGCGAGCAGAAAAACTGTGCTCCAACTGATCGACTCGTAGGCTTCATCAATCGAGAGCACCCGGCTCAAAACCATCCCAATAGCGCCGATCAACAGGCACAATGACAAGCGCAGATCAGAGAACAAAATTAAGCTCAACGCTATTAGGAAGAAGGCGAGCGCCCATCCGACCTTGTGTGGCCGCAACTCTTCCTGGGGAAAGTCCGAGGTTACAACGACGAAATCCCTGTCTGACTTCAGTCGTGTCAGACGATCCCACTGCACGTGCACCACACATGTGTCGCCGGCTTGCAAAGGAACTTGCCCGATATGCGTGGCTGCATGATCCTCGGTTTCAACGTGGCTCAGTGTTTCTTCGCCACGCTGAATGGCCAACAGAGACAAACCGTGTGTCTGACGGAGGCGCAGATCAATCGGAGTCTGGCCAATGACCGATGAACCGGGAGGAATAACAACCTCTGCCACCCCTGATTGAGTCGCGGCGAAATCATCTGCAAAGACGTCTAGTTGGGGTAGTATCTCTAAGCCGTAAGGCTCAGCGAACTGATGCTCAACCACCCGACGTAGGCCGAGCACTGCGAGCCGCGCCGGGGCTTCGATCTTTGTATCAGCCATCGGCGCGATGACCTTGTGGCCGCGATAGGATGTACCAAGAATGTAAATATTATGGGCGACCATGACATCCGCGAGCGTTTGTCCAATCAAGATCGAGCCTTCTGGAACACGAATCTCGAACATATCGGCCCTAAGCCCATAGGTGTTTTCTACATAGGTCTGCATGGAACGAGCTGAGCTTGCGTCTTCTCCACGTTCTCGCTGCGCTGGAAGGACCCAACGACCAAAGAGCACAAAGTAAAGAACCCCTGTCAGCACCAGCATCACACCGATAGGCGTGACTGAAAACAACCCAAATGTCTCCATTTGTTGGTCAGCCGGAAGGGATGAATTTGCCGAAACGATCAAGTCATTCAACAGGATGAGGGGCGACGACCCGACCAATGTGATCGTACCACCCAGAATCGCGCAAAACCCCATGGGCATCAGCAACCTACTCATCGGGATTTCCGTACGTGCTGAGATGCGGCTAACAACAGGCAGAAAAAGCGCGGCAGCTCCGACGTTCTGCATGAAAGAGCTGATGACACCAACCGTTGTTGAAATTATGGGGATTATCCGGGCCTCTGTAGTGCCACCATTCTTGAGGATCAAGGCCGCGACCTTTGACATAAGTCCAGTCTTATCAAGCCCAGCCCCAATTACCATCACTGCGATGATGGACATCACAGCGTTGGAGGAGAAACCTTCAAAGAGCTTGGATATATCGGCGAGATTACCTAGCCCCGGTAGATAGCTCAGTGCGCCAAGCAGTACCATTACAAGAATTGCTGAAACATCGATCCGTATAATCTCGGTAACAAAAAGTAAGACCGTAAAAGACAATAGACTCAGTACGGCTATCATTTCGTACGTCAGTGTTGGTAATTCCATATCGTACTCCCAACCTAACGTTACCTGACCAGCAGCAAATACGAAGAACCAACTCTGCGCGGCAGATAAGTCCAAAATCTATCACGTCGGCTCACGCAGCTCGTTTTCTCGGACGTGGTATCTGCTGAAACCTGGATTTCGCCAACTCAAAGAGACGCTGAAGATAAACTCAAAAGCCTCTCTTAATCACCGCAATCGGAGGGAAGCAGTCCATGCGTAGACTTGTGACAGAACCCCGCTTCAAGAAAGGGTGTTGCCGTAACCTCGAAGTGAGCGCGTCCAAACCGGCGCGCTCACTCTATTTGGTATTGCCTGTTACCAAGGAGTTAAGAGTGATGCATCACTCTGCGGCAACCGCTTCCTCTTCTAGTGCTGGGTAGTCGGTGTATCCTTTTTCGTTACCGCCGTAGAGGGTAGTTGCATCCAGCTCATTCAGCGAGGCGTCTTTCTCCAGCCGACTGACAAGATCCGGGTTGGAAATGAACGGTCGGCCAAAAGCCACCAGATCGACGGCTCCGGTTTCAACCGCTTCGACCGCCATTTCCCGGTCATAAGCGTTGTTGCCCATTTTCGCACCGTCAAACAACTCATAGAGCGCCTTCAGATCGCCACCTTCCGGAATATCGCGCGGGCCGCCGGTCTGTCCTTCCACGAGATGGAGATAGGCCAACCCATAGCTATTCAACAATTTGATCGCATGGGAAAACGTCGCCTGCGGGTCGCTGTCGGAGATGTTGTTGGCGTCCGAGAACGGGCTGAGGCGAACACCAACGCGGTCGGCGCCCCACACGTCGACAACCACGTCCATGACTTCCTTCAGGAATCGCGCTCTGTTCTCGACAGGACCGCCGTATTCGTCTTCACGCCTGTTGGACTCGTCCCGCAGGAACTGATCGATCAGATATCCATTGGCTGCGTGGACCTCGACACCGTCGAAACCAGCCTCTTTGGCGTTTTCCGCGGCCCTCCGGTAGTCGGAAACAATGTTCGCAATTTCTTCGATGGCCAGAGCCCGCGGTTCAGATGTTTCAACAAACTGCTCACCATCAAACGTCTTGGCCTTAGCTCCAATTGCGGATGGTGCAACAGGGGCGCCACCACCCTGCTGCAAGCTGTAATGCGAAATCCGGCCCACATGCCAAAGCTGGATTACAATCTTCCCGTCCTTGGCATGGACGGCCTCAGTCACTTTTTTCCAGCCGTCGATCTGCGCTTCGGAATAAATGCCGGGCGTCCAGGCATAGCCCTTGCCTTGGGGCGAGATTTGCGAAGCCTCCGTGATGATCAGACCTGCACCCGCCCGCTGGGCGTAGTACTTGGCCTGCAATTCATGGACACTGTCATCCTCGGCTCTTGCCCGGTTGCGGGTCAATGGCGCCATAACAATGCGGTTTTTCAGCTCGATTGCACCAGCTTTGATGCCGGAGAACAGTTTTTCATCAGCCATTGCTGTTTCCTTCTTTGGTAAACTTCGTTCAGATATTATTGGACCAATCAGTCCAATATTGGGGTCACTGTCTTTTGATTGAGTTTGTTTTAGGTTTCATTTCCTTATGGTGGCGGGAGGCCTTATGGCGAAATCACCAACCGGGCTTGTTTCAGGGTTTGCGATATCTGCTCAGCGGGAACGCCCGCCTTGCGCAAGGCTAGTGTTCCGATTGCAAGGGACGCAAAGGCGCGTGCCTTGTCGAGGGCCTGTCCCGGATCCGAAGGCTCAAGCGTTCTCGCAATAATCTCGTCAATATTCTCCAAATGCTGCCGCCCGAGAGCCGCCACTTCATCATCATGAGGAGCAAGTTCCGTCAGGCAGTTGATAAGCATGCAGCCATCACGACCGCCTTGCGGGTTCGCCAAAGCTTCCATTATCGCACCGACAGGGTCATCTCCGCCCGCGTCAGCAACGTCACGCAGCGCTTTCAAACCACGCCTTGAATAGTGGCTGAGGGCTTTGTGAAACAAAGCCTGCTTGTTGCCGAACGCTCCATAGAAGCTGGACCGACTCAAACCCATGGCCTTGGTCAGATCATCCACGGACGCGGTCTCGTAGCCCTTGTGCCAGAATACACACAAGGCTTTTTCCAATGCCTCAGCTTCGTCAAAGGCACGAGGTCTACCTGGACCTGCGGATGATTTGATGTCGCCATTTGGGAGAGTTTTTTTGCTCATGCGCATGATTTGGAATGATTGGTCCAGAAATTCAAGGTGGCGGTAGGAAATTTTTGGAATGGTCAGTCCGTATTGTGATCAGAGAAAGGAATTTAGGTCGGTAGAAATACAAAACCTCCCCATCCCGGTTGGTGTCACGCCAATCTTAGGATCAGGACTGTTTGTCTTTTTGCGGGAGTGTCAGACGAGGAGGATCGTGATCGTAGAAAAGAGAGCCCGCGCTCGGTACTAGTTTCCAACACTGGACTGAGTGACTGGCGGCTTTGTCCAACGCGCTGATCTTGATCACTCACAAACCAGAGATTGGTTCGGTAGATTCATGGCCAATGCCCTCATCTTGTGAGGATTACTACTCCAATGAGTAACAAAGCCAGGAATTCAGAACTGGTTTTACGAGCATCAGAACGGCGGGTCATCGTAAGCAAACCAACAATAATTTCAGCGCGCTAGGCAAAAAAACGAGGGCAGCTGAAGTTTAATTTGCCCAATGTGAACTTCTTAACTTTGGTTAGAACGGTTTTTTGGCAGTATCGTTTCATGAGTTGTTAGTGAGTTCAGTGAGTGAGTAGATGTATTTGCATAATTTCGAGGGGCATTGTTGCGCGGTCAATGACATCCGGATGGATGATTTTGCGCGTGAGTATCCGTTGCTGGACGATGTAGGCGTGCACGCACAATGGCAGAAGGGCTCCTGGCAGATCACGCGGATAGCTGACATCTGGACACGAACCGGGAAGGTACTTTCTTTACCTTACAAAGGAGCCAACGCCTATCCATCTTTCCAGTTTGCTCAGGATGGAACCCCGCTTCCTTTGATGGAAAAAGTGTTGAAAGCCCTGCCACGTGAAATGACCCCGTGGCAATGCGCGTTCTGGTTAACCACACCGAAACTGGAACTCGGAGGGGAAAGCCCGGCAAATCGCATTCAAATTGGCGATGATTGCATAGTCGGTATCGCAGGCGATGCTGGTGGTCTGATGGCAGCTTAGTGTTAGCTTTTGGTCACTTATACGTCGTACAGCATCTGGCAAATTCGTGTCTCACCTGCTTTTTCTGCCTCCGGCAAGAATAGCGAGATCAGGGCACTTAAATGTCCATTCTCTTCTGAGAATTCAGAGACAATACCAAGCAGCCCATCCATAAATACGAATGGCCAAGAGCATACTGAAATACGGGTACTAACTAGGTCTTCGAATACCGATACCCGTTGGAGAAAATCCCACCGACAAGTACAACTGCTCTGCAAATCTGTTATCTGCCGCTACGCGTAGCGGAAATTCAACAAACTCGGTTTCTGCATATTTCTGTCAAACAGACTTCACCGCTCAAACACAGCCATCATCTGCCTGCGCAATCGCGCCAGATCCTCATCCACACTAGCGGTAGGATCCCGGCTCAGGGTGTGACTGGCTGGATCAAGGGGCATACACGCCGGAGCAGCGTTTGGTATCTGGTTCGAAAAATCGCGGAGTTGGCAATTCGGGAGATTGAACCAACTTCTGATAATAGGCAGGGCGTGTCACCAGACGACACCTAAAGCAACGCACAGGTAGGAATTTCGGTGCCAGTCTCCCGTCTTTCCACACCAGTGCAAACTACTTGCCCCGGAGGACTAGGTCGTTTGCAGAATTGGAGCCTCTCCTGAGGAAGCGCTCGCACGCCCGACAACTAGCTTTTCCGGGGCCATGACAAATAACTCAAAGTTAGCAATTTGCCCAAAAGTCTCAGTTCCAGAGGGGAATAAGAATGTCAGAGAAGGCTTCATCCGCAGTACTTTCGCACCTCAGTATCCCTAAGCCCGGTGGCCACAAGCATGCATCTGTTTCGCGCCTCGTAATAATACCCTCGGGCATACCACATGACCGCTTCGGGCTCATTTCCATCTGAAACCATCCAAGCACCACGCAAATATCTAATGGCGTATGTTAGATTGGTCTGAGCGTCCAAGAGGTCGGAAGGCTGTCCGCGAAATCCCATCTGGCGCGCAGTAGCAGGCAGAATCTGCATCAGCCCGTAATAGGGACCATTTCGGGCATTGGGGCGGTAGTCGCTTTCTCGCTGGATCACACGGTGTACGAGGCTCCGCGGTACACCGTTTGCGTCCGCGGTTTCGTTGATCATCACGCGCAGCTCAGGGGTTTCACCGGGATAAAGTCGCGTCAAAGGCTCTGCGGGTTCATTGCCGCAAGCGGTAAGAATTAGCGCAGCAAGAATGACTGTGTATCGCATCAAAATTCTCATCTCATTAATGACAAGATTCATCAGTGCTCAACTGTGATTGATATTCAATATCCCAAGGTATTTTTGAGCGGCTTTTGGCCAGAATTGATTTGGCACCTAATACCGACGGTGCACTCTCTTTTCAGTAACAACGTGCCTCTTTTTCTGACGCTCGCGCAAAAAGACAAACAGTCCTGACCCCAAGATCAGTGAAATACCGACTGCGACAGGCAGGTTTGGGAGTTCGCCCCAGATGACCCATCCCCAAAAAATAGCCATGGGAAGACCGACATATTCAAACGGTGCCACAGTAGCTGCGTCTGCCATTCGGTAGGCCTGGCCAAGGCAATACCCGACAATTGCAGAATTGAATCCGAGGCCAATAAACAACCAGCGGTCAGCCCCTTCGGGCCAAACCCACGCACGCAGTAAGAAGATCAGGCTATCGTTCTCGAGCTCGCTCGCAAAACGGCCATCCCCTGCCACTGACCAGAACAACAGACTGACAACGATAAAGCACGCCTGAATGTACACGGCCATTGCTGAGGCTTTGGACTTTGCGCCTAGAAAACGGGTCATCACGTTGTTGAGGGCATAGGTAAATGCAGCAAGAACCGGTAAGGCATACATCAACAGACCAACTTCACGCTCGCCGCCGGCCTCCCATGGGCGAGTCATGATCACCACGCCCAAAAATCCCACAAGCACAGCACCAATCCGCATCGGCCCAACTTTTTCGCCAAGCAATGGGATACTCAGCAAGGTGATCATCAAGGGGGCTACGAAGAAAACAGCGGTGGCTTCCGCCAGCGGCATTACCGCCAGGGCCGTAAAGAACGTCAGATTGGCAATGACAATCAGCAAACCGCGCACAAGGTGAAGTCCCGGCTGATCGGTTTTCAGGATGCGCCAACCGCCCTCCATCTGGACCAGGGCAAAGCTGAACCCGATCCCGATCAACGATCTTGTAAACACCATCTGGTGCAAGGGGTAACCGCCAGACAGGAATTTGATCAGCATGTCATTGACAGAAATCGCCAATATTCCGATCAGCACGAACACAATACCAGCTGTCGGGTTTTGTAGTTTTTGTTCCGCTGTCATGGAGTGCCCTTTCACAGGGCCACTACCATGGGTCAAAGAATAGGTCACGTCGCTTTGCGACATGGCAGTTCGCTCAGATATCCGCGACGCGTATCTGTGACCGATCGCAGCCCAAACCGGAAATTCAAAACTAGACTTTGCAGTTTTCCGAGAAGCGGACAATGCAGCCGTTTGTTCTATCGCTATTGGGCGGCTCGAAACATCGGAAATAGGGGTGGGGCTTGGTCGGCTTTGATTAGACCCATCTCTTGAAAACCATAGCGCTTATACAGCGATAGATTTGTAGGGTTTGTCGACTCTAAGTAAGCAGGTCTTCCATCTTCGTCACAACGTTTGAGGCAGCATTCAAGCAACGCGGAACCCAACCCTTTTCCTTGGTGAATTGGGTCGACCGCAATAAAAGCTAAATGCCAGCAGTCCTCATCGGGATGATAATTGTCCATCTGCCCAAAGGTTTCGAACAACGCATCATGCTTTTCTGGTGAGACCGTCTGCTCAAAACAGGCGACAAGCCGTTCTTCATCAGGGTGAATGCTTGGCGGAAGCCAAAGTGCGCCAGCGGTGAAATCATCGTTTCGAAACGCGCTGCCCTGTTCAAATGCACGCCCTCCAAAGAAGTCCATTACTCGCGGGAAATGGGAGAGGAAATCGGCAGGTTCAGGATACAGCCAACGCATGAATGGGTCCGCAGAAAATCCAAGAGCAAGTCCGCTTAACAAATTTTCTGCTTCACTTCGGGTTGATGATTTAAACATGAAATTACCTTTGGTCGTTCCACTTCGATTTCCAAATTTTAGCATGAGGGCCGTAAATACTTGTTGTCAAATGCGCAATTTATTGTCCTGCTCAAGCAACGATGGATGACTGCATTGGGCTCACAGCAGACATTTTCTGCATACAATGTCTGCGACAGATCGCAGCCCAAAGCGGACCTTCAAAACCGAGCTTTGTAATTCTAGCGATGCTGACCAAAGCCACCGATTGATGTACGGCGCTAAAATTGGTCGGAGTGAACCAACGCAATTCGGGACTTTCTGGTCATTCAGGTTGGATTCCCCAACCATTTGGTTGCACGTTCGCGAACGTCATCGGGTATCTCTGTGGCTTGGCGGGTTTCGAGGCTTAGCAGTACGCATTTGAATTCGGTTTCGAACGCTATTTTGTTGCCGTCAGCTCGAAAAAGCCGATGTCTAAAGGTCATGGATTTGGAGCCAATCGCTACAACTTCCGTCTCCAACCGTATCGATTCACCAGCAGTAAGCTCTGCGCGGAAATCGCTTTGAGCGTTGACTACGGCGAATGAAACACGGCGGCCCGTTCGCATATCGTTTGCGGTTAACCCCATTTCAGATTGAATGGCTAAAACACCGTCGGAACATGCGGCGAAGTACCTCGAAACATTCATATGTCCAAGAAAATCGCAATCCGTTGGATCAACAACCGAGCGAAATGAAATCATTGCTGACATGTAGTTGCTCCTCTCGAACTGCATAGGATTCTTACAAGAATGGGCATTGCATGTCATCTTGTCGAACAATCGACCAAGTATAGACCAGCATTTTGGTAAGTCTTAAGAAATGGAGTGTGCGATGCCCTCAATTGAAATTCAGGTACTTGAAGGTGTGTTTTCGGCAGAAGAAAAAGGCAAGATAATACAAAATGTCACCAAGGCCTTCGGCGAAGTCGCCGGGCAAACAATACAAAATGGAACGTCTGTCCGGTTGCTAGAGGTAAGCAGCGGTTCATGGGGTTACGCGGGACACATTCTAACTACACAAGACGCTTTGGAGATGCGCGCCCGTGGTTGACAAAACACCTTAGGACCGAGTCAGTTTTCGGCAGCTTTGGCCCACAGCAGTCATTTTCTACGGGTTGCATATTTGGCTGATTCAGCCCGTAGCCGACATTCGCGACCAGATTTTGCAATTCCGTAAAGCGAGAAGAAAGCAAGTTTTCAATGCCGCTTCATGTTGTTGTAGTATTGCCGTAGTTTTCGAATTGACCTTACGTTATGGCCGAGCTGACTGAACAACTCAGCGACGTTCTAATTCAAAGATGCTGCGAGAACTTGATCCGCAATCCAGTCGAACACAAGCCTGGCCCCCCTGCCGGAGTTGGTATGACTTCGTGACATTACATAACCGGCATCGCTGAAGACTAAATCGTCCGTAACGGTCACCAGAGACCCCTTGCTGAGCAGATCATCAATCAATCCAATCCACCCCAATGCGACACCTTCACCAGACAAAGCAGCCTGGGTGACCATGTCATAGTTGTTGAAACTGATGTAATTTTTCTTTCTTTTGCCAGTTATGCCCAGGCTATCAAACCATCCTTGCCAGGTTTGCCACGCTGCGGTTGCAGGTTTTGACAGGCTCAGAAGTTGAACATCCAGCAAGTCCGCGGGATTTTGGATTGATCCAATCTTCTCTAATAGCTGAGGACTGCAAACAGCGGCGACAACCTCTTCCAAGAGTAGTATTTCATCAGGTTTGATCTGGGCTTTGGGTGCAACATGGATACGAATGTCGCAATCGGTATCATCCAGGCCGGGCGGCACAGTGGAGGCCAAAATCTGAATTTCAATTTCATCCCCGATTTCCTCTCGGAGGTAACCAAGACGCGGAAGCAGCCAGAATGTTGAGAACGCAAAATCGGCTGAGATTCGAACACTGGGTTTAGTTTTGCGCTCGAGCAAAGAGTTTACCGCAAAATTCATCTGCGTCATTGCGGGTCTGACCACATTCAAAAGCCTCAACCCCTCATAAGTCAGTGAAACGCCCCGGTGTTCTCTTTTGAAGAGGACGACGCCCAGATCGACCTCCAAACCTTTTATCCGTTGCGAGATCGAGGACTGGGTCAGCCCGAGAGCGTCGCCGGCACTTGTAAAGTTTCCATGCTTCGCGACCATTTCGAACGCATAAAGCGCCACGAGGTTTCGGCTTAGACTGGTATTAACTCTGTTAATGTCACCCATAATTACTCAGCTACTGCAAAAGAGAGAAAATTTATACCAAAAACTATGCCAATGGGCGCGAGTGCAGCCCTGTGAGAGAAACACGGGAGCCAATGATAACCAAACAAAACCGCGGCCATAGGTGCGGACAGCCATCCGATTAACGAAATTCACACGCGTGCGCTGGCTCTGAGAAGCTAAGAATTTCGGCGCGTTTTAACTCCCCGGACCCAGTGAGATTGACGATGCAACTGGTGTGCATCGTTGGGCTCACTGGTTTCCCGGCAATATGGGCGATCGGGCCAAAACTAGCAGACTGTCCCACCAGAATATCAAAAACAGGGAGAAGTTGATTATGGCGATAAAGCCACCTCTATCAGAACTTCCGATTAAGACCGCTGACAACGGTTTTTATAGGGGGTTCAGTGTTAACGTCACGGTGATCAGTAAGATTATCATTAGTTTGCTGGTCGTCTGGTGCATCGTTTGGCCGACCCAGGCCGGCAGGATCCTTGGCGATTGGAATGCAGCCATTCTGGCTCAGTTTGCAGCTTGGTACATCTGGGTCGTAACCGGGTTTGTTATCGTCTGTATTGGTTTGGCCATCTGGCCAGCCGCAGGACGTCTGAACCTGGGTGTAGAAGGCGAAAAGCCGGAGTTCTCGAATTTCTCATGGTTCTCGATGATGTTCGGTGCAGGTATCGGAGTTGGGATGTTGACCTGGGCGGTGGCGGAACCCGTGGCCCACTTCAAGAACAATCCTTCGGTTATTCAGGGGGTCACTACAGCCCTAGATGCGGACAATGTGCGCACTGCCTACGTGTGGTCCTATCTGCATTGGGGATTGGGCGCTTGGGCGTGCTACGCGATTGCAGGTCTTGCATTGGCATTCTTCAGCTATCGCCGTGGGCTTCCGCTGACGATCCGCTCATCCCTGACACCGCTCTTTGGTAAGGCACTTTCGGGCAACCTTGGCCACCTGATCGATATCGTCGCCGTCGTTGCAACCATCTTGGGTGTGGCACAGACGCTTGGCTTTGGTGTTGAGCAGTTCGTTGCGGGCCTGACGCGTATCGGCATCGGCGGCCTGGCAAATACAGACGGTTCAGCCACAACGCTGGGCATCATCGTCGCGTTGCTGGTCATCATGGGGGCTTCGACACTGTCAGCTCTGTCTGGTGTGGGTAAGGGCATCAAGTGGCTGTCGAACATTAATATGGCGCTATCGATCTTCCTTCTGGGTTTCTTCATCCTGTTCGGGGCTACGTTCTTTGGCGCCAAGGCATTCTTTGTCGGCATCTGGGACTATCTGGTTGCTCTGCCCTGGCTCAGCTTCAACGTTTACGCCTCGGATGGCGTAGAAGGGTCTGAATCTTTCCTGCTGGCACAATGGCAGGGCTGGTGGCCGGTGTTTTATTGGGCCTGGTGGATCGCGTTTGCACCTTTCGTCGGATTGTTCTTGGCGCGCATCTCGCGGGGGCGGTCCATCCGTGAGTTCGTGCTGGGTGCGATGATCGTACCGTCGCTGATGTGCTTTGTCTGGTTTGCATGGGCCGGCGGCACCGCTATCGACCTTGAACTGAACGGTGGCGCAAACGGTGTGATCCTGGATGCGGCCAATGGTGACAAGATCTTTGCCATGACCACCTACATGCTCGCGCCCATAGCCGAGTTCCTGGCCTGGGCCATGGCGGTTGTGATCGTGATTTTGCTGATGACTTTCCTTGTCACTTCGGCTGACTCGGCCGTGTTAATCGTGAATACGATCAACGCGGCTGGTGACGAAGGGCCCAAGGCACGTCCGCATATCATGTTCTGGGGCGCTGCGCTGGCATTGGTGGTTGGAGGCCTTCTGATCTCAGGTGGAACCGGGGCCATTCAGACCGCTATGGTAATCGGCGCATTACCTTTCTCTATCGTCATGGCGCTGATGTGCATTGCTTTGATAAAAGCGATCTGGAACGATGGGCGCCGCGAAGCGGCTGGCATTGCATCAACTGTTGATCCCGAAACATCAACGATGCCAGCCGAATAGTACTCGCGTATCTAAATGTGACCCTGGGACGAAAAAACCGGGGTCACAAATATGATGGCAGCCGAAACAGAAATCTATCAAAAATGCGGGTTTTAGCGCCGCATATTGATTGCTTGATCATTACCGAAAATACGTCTTTGGTTGAACTTTGCAGAGTCTGCTTTCTGCGCAGAATGTTCAAACTGCCTGAGAACCCAAACCTGGGATTCCAAAAGTCACATTGAGCATGAACCCCAGCAACACTGCTCACGTTTAGTTACGACCCGGATTGCGATGTCCATGCAGTAAGGTGTTTCAGTAGCGTCCCAACCCGCAGGCAAGTTCGCAACAACAAGAATCCTTTATTGAATCCCTTCAGAGACTGTAGGTGCACTCATAGCGCTGCATTCCCAACATTGATTTCATTGAAGAAAATCTTGGAAGCTTGCCCATAGCTCTGCGCGGTATTTGCGCACAACTTTGTACAATTCGCCCATAAGTTTGCGTGCCACAGAGAACCCATCGAAAAATGGGGCCTCTGGCACATCTGCTACACACAAATGCAGTTTACTCCCAATCGCCAGCAGACGAGCGCCACGTCTTAGCGTCCGCATCCCAAACACTGGCGGTGACGCAAGGCGTTGGGTTTATTCCGTCGCAATTGGATCCATGAATATCCGCAACAATAACGCGTTGAAGCCCAAAATCAACAACCGTCCAGCCCTGGTTGAGCAAGGATTGAACCTCCTCTTCAATCAAGTAGTGCGACATGCATCCGCCAGTTCCGCAGTAAAGAGATGCGGCGCTCGAACACGCAAAACCAGATTCATTCAAAACCCAGTCGCGTTGTAGGTCTCCGTCGAGATCGACCCTTTCAACCGCACCCCAATCTAAGTCAAACTGACCGTCGTTGAACTCCGCGCATGCCTGCGCCGCCAGATCAACCTTTGCTCGCAAACCGGTTGGAAGTCGCGAAACGTCAGCCGCGACAACTGGTGAGGTCCAAACCAGGCCCGAACCCAGCAGGATCGCAGATACCAAACGTTTCAAGTAGCTTGCCAATTGGGAAGCCGGTTGGAAGGTGGCTTCAGTTGCATTGTTCATACCTGTAGTCCCCGTATTCCAGCCAGTTTGCCGAGCCTTCGTTAAAAATCAGAAATTCGGACCTGTCTTCACCAAGAAGGGCGACGACAAATCCGGCCGGTGGCTCAGAGTTTCCGAAGTAGCTGTAGGCTGTCATGGCTCTGATCGACGCGCCGTTAACCGTTACTCGCGCGTCCCACTCTCCCTCCGAATTGTCCAAAATTACGGGTTCGATCACGCGTTTTTTCGCTCCACCACCACAATAGACGATGCCTTCGGGTGCTTCGTAGGAGGTCCCCTGGCTAGCATCCGAGTTGCACGCGGAACGAAGGGACCGAATTGCCACGCCGGAACCTTTCAAGTCAAAGATTCCGTAGCTGACATCTTGATCAATCATAGACAGATTAACGGATGCATTGGCCGCAAGCTGGTCCAGTACAAAACCATAGTCCTGCTGACTATTGAAACTGACCTCGACGGGATAGTTGTCGACGATCTGCAAGGCAGCGTTTTCTGCGCCAACCTGAAATGCTCCAACTTCGGTGGTGCCGTTCTTCAAAAATCGAATGGAAAGCCCCTGCTTCTCCACAATGTCCTGGCTGTCCTCATATCCAGCCGGTGCAAAGCGGATACGGTTACACTGTAGTTCCAGCGTCATGTTTCCAGATTGAATAAATGCATTGGGATTGGGCCCGGAACTAAACGACCACTCCGCTGATGCTGTAGTCGCCATAACCACCATCAGCGTCCCAGTGGAAATCTTTTTGAAACTCATTTTCTCTCTCCATAGTGTTACGGTTCGCACTGCTATTCAGCAGAGAGTCCGGCCAATTGCCCGGGCAGCCAGGTCAGGAAACAGGTTCGCCGTATTCGTTTGCGCCTTCTTGGGAAGGGCGCGTAAACCACCAGATCATCAGAATGGACAGAACCAATTGAAGAATTGAGACAACAACAATACCGGACACGCCCAGGACTGCCGCAGGTCCTCGCAATGCGTCAGGGTTCTCGGTCCCTTGCTCCAATACCGAGAAGAACGCCACCCCACCCAGCATAACAAAGAGCGTTGTAATGCTGAGCGCCATCGGCAGCAGCAAATACCAGCCAGGTCGTCCTGTATCATGCAGTCTCCGCCAACCGGCGGCCAGCATAGGTATGAGAACAGCCAGTTGGAAAACAGAGGACAAGACGCGAGATCCTTGCCCAGTTTCTGGGTTGGTCCCGAATATGATCGTATCCAGCACAGCTAAAGCAGCACTCATGAGAACCACAAACAAGAAGAACCACCAGTATTCTGAGCGTATAGCCCGACCGGAGAACTGGAAGTATTTCGAGAAACACGTCTTAACGGCTTCACCAAATCCCATCTTTCAATCCCTTCATTGTTTCTGTGCGGCCTCAAATCGCTTCGCCACTCAGGGGAACACACTCGCAGCACCCACTTACTTTTTTGTTTGAACGCAGAGGCCTATCGTACGAGAGCGTAGAGAAATTTACGCGCGGAAAAAACATTGATTTATGAGAAATTAGATTCAAACATGCGAATTCGACACAACTTTATTTTACCTCCGTTGTTGTCGTTGCTGCTCGCTGTGCCGAGCCCTTCCGACTGCTGGAGTGAGTGCTGGCGGTCGGAAGGCACTTTACAATGATTGAGCGTTGGGAGGACGCGATGCTCAGACTTAACGTACTCGCCCTCTTTTCAGAGTTTGCTCTAGGGTCAGGACTCATAGCCAATAGATAACGAGTGCTGCGAGGACGATTGCTGACAGGAAGACCTTCGGGCACCTGTCATAGTGGGTTGCCACACGCCGCCAATCCTTCAACCTGCCGAACATGATCTCGATCCGGTTGCGCCGTTTGTAACGACGCTTGTCGTACTTAACCGGTTTCTTCCGCTGCTTCCGGCCAGGGATGCAGGCGCGCATCCCTTTGTCTTTCAACGCTTCCCGGAACCAATCGGCATCATAGCCACGATCCCCGAGCAGCCAATCGACATCCGGCAGGCCGCTCAGCAGTGCCCGCGCACCAACGTAATCGCTGACCTGACCGGCGGTGATGAACAGGTTGAGCGGACGTCCCCGGCTGTCGCAGATGGCATGCAACTTGGTGTTCATGCCGCCTTTGGTGCGACCGATCAGGCGTCCACGCCCCCTTTTTTGACGCCCAAACTGGTCGCGGTACGGTGGGCCTTCAGGTAGGTGGCATCGATCATCACGGTCTTCTCTTCACCGTGTTTGGTAGCCAGACCGGCCATCATCCGGGCGAAGATGCCTTTGTCGCTCCACCGCTTCCAACGGTTATAGAGTGTCTTGTGTGGGCCATACGCCGAAGGGGCATCGCGCCATCTCAACCCATTACGATTAATGAAGATAATGCCGCTCAACACACGTCGATCATCAACGCGTGGTTTGCCGTGGGACTTGGGGAAGAAAGGCTCAAGACGCGCCATCTGCGCATCCGTCAGCCAGAAAAGATCAGACATGGTCACCGCTCGATTTTCGAACCGTGAATCACGCAGCCAAGCGGAAATCAATGGGTCCTGACCCTAAGACCCGGCTCGCCATTTCAGGCACTCGCCACGCCAATGCATTTAAAAGACTGCGTTGGTCAGAAGGTCAAAGGATAACGGCATCCAAGGACTTTGGATGTTCCGTTATTGCCTCCCAACCATCTTCGGTGATTATGAAACTGTCGCCAACCTGCGCACGAAATGTATCGACTGACACTGAACCATCAACAGCGAAAACCATCCCTGGCTGCAACACTGTCGTGTCGCCGGTGACGAGCTGTGGTTTCTCCAAAAAGCTATAGCCGGTCGCGCGACCACACCGGAACGGGTATTCAAAACCCGCCCCCTGGATAACCTCGGCATAGGCGGTATGCACACTTTCGGCGGTCACACCTGGGCGCAGCTCTGCCAGTGCGGCGGCCTGACTTGCCACGGCAACCTCATAGATATTCTCTTGTTGTTTGTCCGCCACCTCACCAATCCAAAAGGTGCGGTCAAAACCCAGTTTGAAGCGGTGAAAATTGGTCATGCCGCAAAAGCACAAAAACACCGGCTCGCCTCGTTTCATGATCCGGGTTGAGGCGCGATGATGGGTTTTGGTGATGGTGTCGCCCGACGCCATTATTTGCAGAAAATGAGTGTTGGGCGACATGTCCGCGTCATCGTAATGCGCCTCTAAAAGCTCGGCGGCCTTTCGTGTTCCAGCCTGGGACGTGGCAATCGCAACTTCGAACTCCGGCACTCCGTCTGCAATGGCGTCGCGTCCGGCGTCCATCATAGCGCTTGCAACTTGCCCGGCATGCCGGGCCAATTGAAGTTCCTGGGCGGATTTTATCATTCGCATTTCAGCCAATATCGGTGTGGCGCTGACCAGGTTTTCCACCGGGACCAACGTTTCCAGATATGTCCGCACAACAGGCGGCATGTGATCAGGCTCGATCCCGGCGCGCTTTGCCATTTTGACCGCTTTAGGCAGTTCCGATCTCCACTCTTCGCCCATACCGTCATTCCAGGCCGCGATACGATCAACATGAGCCGCCGAACGTGCCGCGTTCAGGTCTATTGTCGGCGTGATCAGCAGGCTTTCACCAGACTTGTGCACAACCAGGATGGTTGGACGCCCGAACTCCATATGCAGGTAGTCATAATAGCCCGTCAGATAATAAACGTTGTCGTCATCGGTGATGAGAGCAACGTCGATTCCGGCTTCTTGCATATGAGTGCGAAAGCTTGTCATCCTCCCAGCAAACATCGTCAGTCTCCATCCTGAAGGTATCAGTTGAGCTTCTCAAATTGAGTTGCGTGATCGAGACGGTAGAACACGTTTGGTCCAGGGTCTATAAAAGCAAAGTCAAGCACCTGTCATGACGCTTCGCCAGCATTTCATCGGAATTACTTCTCGGATCACTGTTTTTCCCGTTAAAGCCTATCATCAAGCTTCAACCATACGGTGATACGACGCCGTAAATAAAACAGCAGCGCTATCCGCGATCTACCTCCAAAGCCATTTCCCTTAGGTGTCGCATATCCGTACCGCAGCAACCGCCAAACACCCTGATAGACGGGTTCTTCCGCAGGACATCCGCAATTTCTTGGCCGAGCTGCACGGGATCTCCTTCATCCAAGGTATCGGCCTCATCCAGTTCTGCGTGCGAACAACTTGATGCATTGGCAACAACACCTTTGAGCCTTGGATGCGCGTTGAGCGCGTCGGCAAAGTGCGTCGGGTGTGCGCAGTTGACCATGTAGAACAGAGCCGCGCCGTCTGTTTCTGCTTCGATCTGGTCTATGGCATCAACAAGCTTGGTGCCGTCAGCCAAACAGCCATCGGTTTCGACGACCAATGACAAGATGATCGGTAAATCAATATCTCTTGCAGCCAGAACACAGCCAGCAGCCTCGCTTAGGCGGTTGAACGTGTACGCAGTCACCAGATCAACACTGGTTTCTTTCAGAACAGCAAGTTGCGCACCGTGGTAACTACGCGCCTGTTCAACTGTCATGGGCGGGACATCAGCGTAAGGATCGTATCTTGGGCCGACGCAGGCGGAAACCAAAACGTCATCCCGACCAGAAGCCTTGCGCACCTCCTCCATCAGTGCGACACCATCCTTGTTTACCTCACAAAGACGTTCAGCATCGTAGCCCAAAGGTGCAGCACGGTCGGCATTGGCCATCCATGTCGGTGCGTCGAGAATGCACCCAACACCCATATCGCCGGCCAATTGCACGAGCGCTTGCATTTGTCCGGCCAGAACAGCCCGGGTGTCAGGCTTCTCCAGCAAGGGAAACGACGCAAAACCCGGAAGCTCGATACCGTGATTAAAAATCAGGTCCGTACCTGTACCTGCATAAACCAAAAATTTCTTGTCACCCTCGCCTGGAAGTCTCCGCGCCATTTTGCACCCCTCGAACACCGGCATTACTCCGCAGCCACAATAACAATGATCAGATCTTCTGCAAAACCGAGGTGTTTACTTGTCCGTTCGGACGCTTTCTGAATTTGCGGTATCGGCTAGGCATATTTAAGCGCGAACCGCCGGAGATTCTGAACAAGCGTGGCTGTACCGTTCTAACCTATAGCCGTTCCTTGTTACCTCGGAGCGGCAGGTTCAAACTGACACAAAGGACCGGCCGTTCTATCCTTTCTAGGTGGAGGAGAAGACATGAGTGATAAGATCGAAGGCGGCTGCAAATGTGGGCTGGTGCGATATTCTGGAATTCGCTCTGACCTTCCGATGTTTCGATGTCACTGCCGAGATTGCCAGCAGCTCACCGGCTCGGGACATTCAGAGATGGTGCCACTTGTGGCCAAATCTGTTTCGATTGGTGATGCGCTCAAAACATTCGAAATGGCAGGAGGATCAGGGTTGTCGACCTTTAGCGGGTTTTGCCCGAACTGCGGCTCACCGCTGATCCGTAGAAGTGAACGGATGAGTGACTGCATCTACGTCCATGCGGCATCAATGGACGATCCCTCCAAGTATCATCCGGCGAAATCGATCTACAGCGAAGCAGCTCAGGCTTGGGACGAAGCAGTGATAACAACTGAAGGGGCAGGCACAAAATAACCTCGAATGTCTTTGTTTACTTCCGCCTGAACGCGCGTTGCCAAATCCGCGCGTATTGCATCACGCCGTTCTTTCGGCTGACGCTTGAGGAGCGATGCCGCACGCACTGCACCCCCATCAAAAACATCAAAAAGCATCTTAGGATCTGAAACGGACAATTCGCTTGCAACATCGATAAACCGCACATTGCGGAAACCTGCATTTTCGACCATTGGTTTGGCAATTCCGCTGTCTACGAGCATGTGCGCATCCGGACCCGCAGGCAGAGAGATGGATGGGTCGGCCAGGCGTTCAACAGCATCGAACAGCCAGCCAAACGCGCCATCTGATCCTTTGCCACGCCAAATCGAGAAGGCAACTCTACCGCCCGGTTTCAGCACTCTGTTTACTTCTCTCAAGCCGCGTTCGGGGTCTGGAAAATGTGGGACGCCGAACCCGATTGTGACCGCATCAAAGGTGTGATTTGGAAACTCCATTGCCATTGCATCACCCTGAACGAACCGCGCTGTTGGCACAGCTGATTGGGCAAGCTCAATCATCGGCTCAGAGAAATCCAAGCCCGTTACATCCGAGCCGCGGGCCACAAGCTCTGCTGCCACGACACCGTGTCCGGTGCACAGATCAAGCGCTTTGCAATTCGGCCCGGCAGCGACTTCGTCTGCAAGCTTTCTGGCAACCAGGCGCGTCGCCATTTCAAAGCCGTCGGCATACCCTTTAGCAATAGACGGATCCGCCCACCCTCGGCGTTCCATTTTCTCAAAGTCTGCTGTATCAGTCACTTCAACCCCCCAAAGCTCCAAAATGTGACAAGAATACACTCAAGCAAGGTTCGGGCCAGATATGTTTTTCAAGCCTTGTCAGGATCGATCCGGATATTCGCCATGCTATTGTGAGCGCCTGATCTTTATTGAAGGACGAGACTTGAAAGCGGTTGTGATCCGTAGTGGATGGATTCAATCTCAATAATGGGTTTGCAGTTTCTGGAGTGACCCGATGGACATAGTTCGACTTTCCGAACGCCTCATGGGCATGAAAGACGAAGTTTGGTTGCGGCATGCAAACCCTTGGTCAGTCTGGACCCGCGTGCTGACACCATTACCCCTTATGGCGTTGGCGATCTGGAGTCGGGCGTGGATTGGCAGTTGGGCATGGGTTGCCGTCGGAGTGGTTTTAGTCTGGACCTGGATCAATCCGCGTGCGTTCTCCCGACCCAAGACCTTCGAAAGCTGGTCAGCGCAAGGTGTTTTGGGCGAGCGTGTCTGGCTGCGATACCAAGACAAGATTGCAGCTCATCATATTAGAATGGCCAAAGCACTTGCCTATGTCAGCGGATTGGGTTTGCTGCCGTTTGCATACGGTCTTTGGGCGTACGACTTAGGATTCACATTCCTTGGCGTTGTTGTGATCTCGGGCGGCAAGATGTGGTTTGTGGATCGAATGGCGTGGATCTGGAGCGACTTTCTGCGTGATGGTGGGTCGTTGGAAGACCTGGCGGCTGGGACGTAGGCCCAGTCACTTATCTTTCTACGCAAGCCGCCAAAGTAGTGGCCCAATTTTAGGGGGCAAAGACAATCAACGATTTGCAATGAATTGGTAGTCCGCTTTTTTGAACAACCATCCTTCCGAACCAAGTGGATGTGAAGCTGTTTTTTCAGACGGTATTTGTCACAACAGAATATTCGATTTTGAATATAAAAGTGGATTCATGGCACCCCTGTATGTTCTCCTTAGCGATTAAAGAGGGGGACGGATAAATGAGACGACTATTCAATATCGGGCCAATTTGGCTAATTCTTTGCATGGTGACCCTCACAGGCGCTTTTTCTGCCAACGCCCAAGAAACGACGGATACGCAGGAAGCTGTCGAAGTAGAGCAAGACGAACTTCTTGATGAGGTTGTTGATACATCCATTTCGGGCGAAGATTTGGAGATCCTGCTTGTTCCGTTGACAGCAGATGAGCTTTCCGAGGTCGCAGGCACTTGGCAAGGTATTGTGCGCTCGCAACTCGAAGAGGTCGCCCAGATTAATCTCGGTCTTCGGACAGCAAGTGGGGAGCAAGAAAACGACCTCCGGTCACAATTGGCGTCCCTAAGTGACTCAGGATCGGCGCTTTTGAACAACTATCGGTTGGTGCTTGAGGCGTGGACACTGAAAGGGGCCAAGGCAGAAGACCTGCAACCCCATTCCGACTACATCCTTGCATTAAAGGCAGGGGCGCTCAAAACAACTGACTTTCAGACACTAATTCAAAATGCTTGGGCCTGGTTGTTCTCCTGGGAAGGGGGCGTGGGCCTTTTGATGGCTATTTTGGGTGTTTTGCTAGCCGTGTGGGCCATGATGTTTGTCGCCCGAATGGTGCGCCGCGTCACCGAACGCGGTTTAGAAAAAATTCCGACAATTTCGAGGATGCTGAAGAGATTCATCGCCACAGCAGTTTTCTGGGCTGTGTTTGTTCTTGGGATACTCATTGTCTTGGCCTTGTTCGGGGTGAACGTCACTCCGCTTTTTGCCGTTCTTGGTGGCTTGTCGTTCATCCTGGGCTTCGCGCTTCAGGAAACCCTAGGCAATCTCGCAAGTGGTCTGATGATTATGGTTTTGAAGCCGTTTGATACTGGCGATTACATTCAAGTCGGAGGATCATCCGGCTTTGTGGATGAGATGTCTGTGGTTTCAACCAAAATTCGTACGTTCGACAACCAGATTATTATCGTTCCAAACAGTAAGATCTGGGGAGACGTGATTACAAACGTAAGTGCCTCGGAAGAACGCCGGGTCGATCTGGTTTTTGGCATCGCTTATTCAGACAACGCGGCGCAAGCAATCGATGTTCTCAAAGAACTGGTTTCAAAACACGAGCTCTGCTTGAAGACACCCGAGCCCGAGGTTTTCGTCGGCGAGCTGGGAGACAACTCTGTCAATATCTTCTGTCGCCCGTGGTCCAAATCTGACGATTACTGGACCGTCTATTGGGACCTGACGGGGCAAGCAAAGGAGCGGTTTGACGTAGAGGGGATTTCGATACCTTTCCCACAGCGCGATGTTCACCTGATACCCGTAGAGGGAGCAAATTCATGAGAGCTTTTGTGGTTTGGTTCACGACTGTTTTGTTTGCCAGCAGTGTCGCGTTCGCCCAGTCAGAAGAACCGCTTGTTCCGACTGAAGAAAGAGAAGATTCTGAATTTGTTGCTCCAGTGATTGTAGATGGGGAGGAACTGTTCGTCGTTCGTGGTTCGAGTGCCCTTCCTGCAACTGAGCGGGCCGACAAGGTTGCTGAGCGCCTTTCTGAGGTTGGCGACGCTTCTCAGAGTTCGAGCATAAATGTTGAAATCATGGACTCTGAGTTCGGGAAACTCATTAGAGCCGATGGCCAGATGATTACAACGACGACCCAAGCGGATGCCGAATATGAACAGATGGACGTCGAGAGTTTGGCCGCACTACAAGCCGAGGCTATTGAAACCGCGATCCTGCAATATCGTGAAGCGCGATCCAATGAAGGGCTGGTAGACAGCGCGATTGTTGCCGTTGCCTGGACAGTCATATTCGCGCTGGTTTCCTACGGTTTCTTTGCTAAACGGCGAAAGCTGTTGGACTACATCAGAAGCAACTTGGAAAAGAGAGCAGAAGGTTTTGAGGAAGCCACAAAATCGATTCTAAGAAGCAAGGCTATTGCCTCCATCATCGTTTACGCATTCCACGTTTTAATGTGGGTCTTCTTCCTCTTTTTCTTCTATTACTACCTTTCCTTAGTTCTGCTTTCTTTCGCGGAAACACAGGGCATAGCCCAAATCCTGTTGAAATATGTCAGTGAACCGCTGGTCACTGTGGTTTTGGCCATTGTCGGGTACATTCCCAATCTGATCATGCTTGCGATTATAGCCGCTGTGACTCGGCTGGGAATTCGAGGCCTCGATCTATTCTTCGAAAACATTGAGAGCGGAGCCTTTGAGCTAAAGGACTTCGAGGATCATTGGATTGCACCAACAAAAATGCTGTGCAGGGCTTTGTTCATCGTTATCGCGTTGGTGTTTGCATACCCTTACATTCCTGGTTCCGACTCTCGCGCCTTCCAAGGTTTGACTATTCTTGCCGGCATCATGGTTTCGCTGGGATCCAACACAGTTGTTTCAAATATGATGGCCGGTCTGTTTGTCATCTACAGACGCAGCACTAATGTGGGTGATCGAATTCAGGTCGGTGACAAGATAGGCGACGTAACAGAGATCAAACTGATGGAAACACTCATCAAATCGATCAAGAACGAGATGATCAGCATTCCAAATGCCCAGCTGCTCAATTCCGAAGTTGTGAACTACTCACGCAAAGTGGATGGTCGGGGGCTATTGGTGCACACGACGGTGGGGATTGGCTACGAGGAGCCTCCCAAGAAAATCAAAGCGATGCTGATTGAGGCGGCACACCGAACTCAAGGGCTGAGAAAGAGCCCGGAGCCATTTGTGCTTTGGACCCAGTTGGCAGATTACGCGATCAACTATGAAATCAACGCGTACACTTCTCGTGGATCGAGTTTGCCAAAAATCTTGTCGGATCTTCGTGAGAACATTGTCGATGTTTTTAATGAAAACGAAACTCAAATAATGACTCCGTCTTACATCGCTGATCCGCCGGAACCCAAAATACCTTCAGCTGATTGGGATGGTGAGCTTGCTCACATATCTGACTAGGGTCAGGACTCATAGCCAATAGATAACGAGTGCTGCGAGGGCGATTGCTGACAGGAAGACCTTCGGGCACCTGTCGTAGCGGGTTGCCACACGCCGCCAATCCTTCAACCTGCCGAACATGATCTCGATCCGGTTGCGCCGTTTGTAACGACGCTTGTCGTACTTAACCGGTTTCTTCCGCTGCTTCCGGCCAGGGATGCAGGCGCGCATCCCTTTGTCTTTCAACGCTTCCCGGAACCAATCGGCATCATAGCCACGATCCCCGAGCAGCCAATCGACATCCGGCAGGCCGCTCAGCAGTGCCCGCGCACCAACGTAATCGCTGACCTGACCGGCGGTGATGAACAGGTTGAGCGGACGTCCCCGGCTGTCGCAGATGGCATGCAACTTGGTGTTCATGCCGCCTTTGGTGCGACCGATCAGGCGTCCACGCCCCCTTTTTTGACGCCCAAACTGGTCGCGGTACGGTGGGCCTTCAGGTAGGTGGCATCGATCATCACGGTCTTCTCTTCACCGTGTTTGGTAGCCAGACCGGCCATCATCCGGGCGAAGATGCCTTTGTCGCTCCACCGCTTCCAACGGTTATAGAGTGTCTTGTGTGGGCCATACGCCGAAGGGGCATCGCGCCATCTCAACCCATTACGATTAATGAAGATAATGCCGCTCAACACACGTCGATCATCAACGCGTGGTTTGCCGTGGGACTTGGGGAAGAAAGGCTCAAGACGCGCCATCTGCGCATCCGTCAGCCAGAAAAGATCAGACATGGTCACCGCTCGATTTTCGAACCGTGAATCACGCAGCCAAGCGGAAATCAATGGGTCCTGACCCTAGCGCTTTGATACGTAAATCGAAAATTCGGATCAGGCACAGTATCGACTAAGATAGCTGTCAGCTCGAACCGGACATTCGACTCTTAACTTCACCGACGTAGCGCTGCCCAAAATACAGTTCTATGTATCGCCCACAATTGAACCTTTGGGCTGGACGTCATTTGCATATGACCAATTGCCAGACCGAATTTAAGTTTTTTTGAAACGGTCGGCATAAGCTTTCTTGAGCACTGGGCTGCGTCGAGCAAAGAGAGAATTGGGTATGCTTTCCCCGGCGAGACACCAGAATTCGAGGCCTGCGGCGTTAAAGTGTGGCCCGATGAATTGGAAATTCAGATCCTTGCAGAGTTGATGCCCTATTGGACTTGCAGCGATGGCAGCTAGGTCTTTTAAATAAACTTCCCTTTCCACGAGATCTTCCAGTACTTTTACAAACCCATTTAGCAGATGAAGCGCAGATTTTTGATGCCTTTGCGCGATGTAGACACCGGCGCAATAGCCAAAATAATCGCCAGGAAGAACCGGGCGTCGGAGGGCTCCCAGACTGAATTCAGCTTCAACCATTCGGCGCTCGCGGAACCTAGCTTCCAAATCTTCATCCAGGAAAATGAGCGAGATATGAGCGGCTAATTCATCTCCAATCATGACATAAACGCCAGACATCGCCCCATCCTTTAGAATCTCCGCCCAGATGGGATCGCAGGCGGAGAACCCGTCGGGAAACTCATGAGCGCTTGCCAACTCCAAGGCCTGAACGGCGGCATCGGCAAACTCGATAGATCCGTATTCCAACGCCACTTCGTGTTCGCGAAGAACCCGGTAGGAGGCCTGCTTTCCAATTGAACGGCTTTCCCAATCCTCACGGCAAGCCACAACTTCATCCCGCGTCCATCCGAGCTTTTCTATCAAAAGGTGCCCCAGATCACCTCGGATGTAAGACAGCGAACGCTCATATTTGCTAACCGCATCTACACTTAATCCCAGCAAAGCAGCCAATTGTTCCTGTGACATTCGACCATCCTTACCGTTGCGAGCTCGATGGCTTCGAAGTTTGTCCGCGAAGATGGACGAAGGGGCGGTCATGTTGTCTCCGAAATAGTCGTGCCGCTGCTTATCAATATGCCTGACAATAGGTGATTGCCCAAGTGACTTACGGATGACTTACGGGTTCAGGCGGATCGCGTCTGTGGCCCAGTTCCTTCAGACCAGCCAAGCTCGGCGCATAAACAAAAAAGGAACCAGCTATGTCACGTCGCATTAGTCAGCTACCCGGTTCGCTCGACGCTATTTTCTTTGGGATTGCATCCGAACCCAAGACCCGGTGCCGTCGCAGACCTGAGACCAGTTATCCAAAGCGAATGAGGCGCGTTGGACCTGTTTCCCCAATGCGCCGCCACCGGTTTAAGGGAAACCTTGACTGCTAGATCGGTGCCACAATTTGTGAATTCGATGTACCAGTCAGTTTGTTGGCATCCCAGCCCAAAGCGGCCCTTCAAATTCGAGCTTTGCAGGCACTAATATGCGCGATCAAGCTGCCGGTTTTGCCAGGGCAACTTGGTTCCGGCACCGCTATTCTGGCAACCCTGCCCGGCGAAGTGCCTCAAAGTAGCGTTCAGCGCCTTCAGAGCAACCATAGTCCACGTTGCTACGCCACTTCGAAATCGTCTCACCAGGTTCCATTTGCAGCATTTGCGCCAAAGCAGCAGACGCTTCTTCAGGTTCCCCAAGCATTGCGTGTGCAGCAGCCCTCGTGCTGTGAAGTGCGGCATAGTTTTTTGAGAAGCGCAAACCTGCCTCAGCGTAGCCGATGGCATCGCGGTCTCGACCAAGCATAACGCAAGAGGTGGCAGCACCTCCAGAAGCACCTACGAAAACGGCTCCATATCGGCCCAACCGAAGCGCCGTCTGAAAACAGCTTAATGCCATTTTAGGAAACCCGGCCCAGTTGTATCCCCAACCCATAAACAAATGCAGGCGGGCATCTAATGGCGCTCGTTGCCTGATTTGCTCAAGCGCCACGGAAAGTCGATCAGCATCCCCGTCCACATTATAATCCGCCACGGCAACACTCAGATCAAGCGTTGGGCTTTGACCTGCCATGTGTCGACCGGCCTCAATCCAGTGTGGTAGTTTCTCGTAATAAGATGACAGTTCGCGTCGAAGATCATAGGTTCTCGCGCCATTCATTGTCCAAATAGCTTCGGCATAGGCGGCAGCTAGGGTTGGTTTGGCTTCGATGGCCCTGGCGTGGTACGACAACGTCTCTTCATAGCTGTCGATGCTGGCCTCCGACCATGTGATCATGCCCATCAAGACGCACTGTTCGGCAGTCAGTTCGTCTTCAGGCAAAGCGGAGAGCTTTGCGGTCAGCGACTGGATCAAGATTCCGCTAACCGCATCCAACAGCTTTTCTACAACTTCGTCCTGCCAATCAAAGATAGCATCGACTGAACCGTCGAACTTCTGAGTCCAGATTTCAGGACCAGAAGAGTCATTTAAGCGGGCTTCCAGACGCAATCGGTCGCCGTGTCCACGCAGCACGCTGCGAAGTGCATATCCCTCGGATGCTTCCGTGGATGTTATTGCCGCGTTTAACCAGTTGATCGTTCGAAAATAAGAACCGAAATCTGAAGTAAGAGCTGCGGCCGTTTCCTTTAATTCGGTTCGTTGGTCGCTGCACGTGACAGGATGAATGGATAGCTTTGGCAAGCTCGTCTCTGTGAAAGAATGCGAGCTTTGCGATGCGCCAAGTTGCGGTCCATCGTGAATCCACACATCCAGGCTGCGCTGGATGTTCTTGAGCTTCTTTTTCCCAACTGCTTTGAAAGCGTCTGCCAGAGTGTGTTCAAGGTTCAAATGTACGGGTTCAGAAATTGCGATGCCACCGGTTGGCGCAATGCTCTCAAGCCGTGCCGCAATGTTTACACCGTCACCTAAGATGTCGTCACCTTTTTCAGTGATGTCGCCCACATGAACACCAATCCGCATGTTCATTAACGAGTGTTCAGCCAACTGTTCTTGTAGCTGCATTGCTGCGGTTACAGCTTGCGCCGCGCTGTCAAATTGCACTAGCCAACCATCGCCCATGCTCTTTACGACACGACCTGATTGGCCTGCTATCGTTGGGGTGACGATGTCGCTTTCCAGGTGATCAAGCATTAGAATTGTGGCTTGCTCGTCTTTGTGCATAAGCGCCGAATACCCAACGACATCCGCGGCTAGAATTGCCGCCAACCTTCGTTGCAACTGTTGCCCCTTGTTTGACATACGTTCGACGATAGTTGATGCGGCTCCTCACTCCAACCGGCAGGGACATTGTTCGCTCAGGGCTCGTTAATGAATATCTCTGCTTTCTGGCATCATCGACTACGGGACGCTAAATCTCATTCGTCCCAACGAAAACTGTCGTTATCGGCTTTCACATGCCCTATTGAGGGCAACGCGAAGTGAGAGCCCAAGACCAAGCAACTGGTTTCCGAGCAATGCTCAAGCAGCAATCTACGCGACTTCACAGCCAATTCGGCGTTAGAATCGAATTTGAAATGCCAGTCGGGATGTTTACATTGCGCGGTCGTATGAAGCGCATCGCCAGTAATCAACGCCTCATCGCCCCTGCTCTTCACGAGTACAGAAACATGGCCCGGCGTATGTCCTGGTGTTGGAAACAAAGTCACATGGTCGCCCAACTTGTGCCCTGCCTCCACCAGTTCCACCTGACCAGCTTCCACTACAGGTAAGACGCTTTCGACGTAGGTAATACTGTTCTGCAAACGCTGAGTTTCTTCATCGTCTTTGGGCAAAAGGTAGCGTGCGTTTGGAAACGTAGGCACCCAACGACCATCTTTTAGCTGCGTATTCCAACCGATATGGTCTACGTGAAGATGGGTGCACAGCACGTAGTCAATTTCGTCGGTGCCGAGGTCAGCCGCTTTCAATGCTGCTATAAACCGGTCGTCTGATCGTTGGAGCCAAGCTTGGTGATTTAGATTGGTCTTATCATTGCCGACACAGCTATCCACCAAAATGTTATGTGAAGGCGTTTTCAGAAGGAAACCTTGTATGGGTAAAATTAGTCGTCCCGAGTTGTGGTCGATGCTGCCTGGAGCAAGGCTTTCAATAGCAGCTTTGACATCTGGTCCGGCGGTTGGAAACAACTCTTCTGGCTTCATGAACGGGGCATGAATTTCAAGAATTCGCCAAACCTCAACATCACCAATCTTGCAGAGCATTGCATTCAATCCTTTGGTCGCCTGAATGTTGGACACAATCGACTCTCCAGGCAATTGAAACAAGGTTTCAAAAGCCTTCATCCAACGCGCGATCTTGCAAACAGACATATTGTGTTGCCTAAAAGCAGAACGCAGCCCGTGGATGGAGCACTTGGGAGAAATATCTCAGAAACGCGGCGTAAATGACTTACCAAATCATAGAACTTTTTGGGCCATCCGTACGAATTTGCAAAGTCTGCTTCTCGGTCGCGGCACATGCTTTAACTGAGGTGATGCACTTCTTGCATGCCGTAGACCGGCGTTGGGACACCCTCCATCCGGGCCTTTATTTGCAGCGACAGGAACTGTGAATAATGTCGGGACTGATGCAGGTTTCCACCATGCATCCAGAGGTTTGGAAGCTGTGTCGGCTTCCACATATTGCGTTGCTCGCCTTCCCAAGGCCCCGGGTCCTTGGTTGTGTCAGAGCCCAGACCCCAACATTTCCCAAGCCGATCCGCCATATCCTGACCCATCAGGTCAGCAACCCAGCCGTTCATCGAATTATACCCGGTCGCATAGACCACCAGATCGGCATCCAGATGCGTTCTGTCATCAAGGATGACTCCGGTTTCATCAAGCGCAGTGACCTGACCGCGTTTCAGCTTGATCTCACCATCAATGATCAACTGGCTGGCCCCAATATCGATGTAATAGCCTGATCCGCGGCGCAGGTATTTCATGAACAGCCCGCTTTCGTCATCGCCCCAATCCAGCCAGAACCCGGCCTTTTCCAGACCGTCATAAAACTCTTTGTCCTGCTCTTTCATCGCGGCATAGGCCGGAATCTGGAATTCATGCAGTATGCGATAAGGCAGTGATGCAAAGATCAGATCGGCCTTTTCGGTCGTCATGCCAGACCGCACCGCACGTTCAGAATAAAGATCGCCCAGTCCGATTTCCATGAGGGTGTCCGAGCGGACAATATGGGTTGAGGACCGCTGCACCATTGTCACATCGGCATCGTTTTCCCAAAGCGCGGCGCAGATGTCATGGGCCGAGTTGTTGGACCCCACCACGACAACCTTCTTGCCTGCCCATCTGGCCGGCCCGTCGTGTTCCGAGGAATGTGCCTGCTCACCCTTGAAAACATCCATACCCGGAAAATCAGGCATGCGTTTCTTGCCGGACATACCCGTCGCCATGATCAGCTGCTTGGGCCGCAACACCACCTCTTCGCCATCCCGGTCCACCGTGATGGTCCATTCGCCCTTGTCTTCATCGAAGGTGGCGGATTTGGCCGTCGTGCGCGTCCAATAATTCAGCTCCATCACTTTGGTGTACATCTCAAGCCAGTCGCCGATCTTGTCCTTGGGCGAGAACACGGGCCAGTTTTCCGGGAACTTGATATAAGGCAGATGGTCATACCAGACCGGATCATGCAGGCAGAGGGATTTGTAGCGATTGCGCCAACTGTCGCCAGGTCGGTCATTCCGTTCAACGATGATCGTCGGGACGCCGAGCTGTCGCAGCCGCGCACCCATGGCGATCCCACCCTGACCACCGCCGATGATGACGCAGTAGGGCTGTGTTTTGTAGCCCAGTTCAGCCTCTTCTTGGGCCCGTTCCTCCGCCCATGTGGTCCTGTGTTTACCCGCACCATGCTTGGCCCCAAGTGGGCGGTTGAACCCTTTGGGCTCTTCATGACCTTTCAGCTCGACCATCGTGGTCAGCAAGGTCCATATCTTGCCATCCTTGAGGCGGATTAACCCATAGCCGCGTGCCACTTCGGTTTCGAACTCGATCCATGCGGTGGTTATTCCGCCGTCTTCAGTGGGCACTTCACCTTCGGCTATTTTCCAACCGCTCGGCTTGGTTGTGGCCAACTGATGCGCGAGCATATCTGCCACCTGCGCCTTGCCTTCGACCGTTTTAATATTCCAGGTAAAGCTGACCAGATCGCGCCAATAGCAATCGTCCTGGAACATATCGCAGGCAGCATCGATATCGCCTTGGAACAAAGCCGCGCCGAAGTCATCCAGGAACCCCTGCACCTGATCCGAGAGTGTTGTGTCGAGCATGTCATCCTCCCTATCTCCACGGAGCAAAAGGCTGGCAAATCCGCGTCCCTTCGGGCAAGTCGATTTGGCGGCTCAACGCTTGACCTAGGCCAAAAACACCAAGACTTGTTGCGCGCGCAACAAGGGCGCAACACGAAGGCATGTGGTTTATGCAGGTGGAATAAGCCCGGCCTTTCGCACACGGCGCAGGATTGTCGACCGGTTCACGCCAAGGCGTCGCGCCACTTGAGACATGTTCCAATCGCAAGCACGCAGCAGTGCTTCCAAATCATCTGAGTCCAGCTTTTGCGCAGGGGCGAGCGCCGGGGCGGGCAAATCCGTCAAGTCGATGATGTTGTCCCGACACAGGGCGACCGCGCTGTGCAGCAGATGTTCCAGTTCACGAATATTGCCGCGCCACAACCGTGATTTCAGGTCGGCGCGGGCAGCGGTCGACAGGCGAATATCATGGCTTGCAAACCGTCGAAGCAGGCGATCAATTAGCCAATCCAGATCCGCTCGGTGGCGCAAAGGCGGCAGAGACAACGTGGCCCCCGCAATCCGGTGCAGCAGATCTTCACGCAGACCGCCCTGCAATCCCGCCGGGGGCTGCCGACATGAGGCAATGATCCTCAGATCAGCCCGCCGCTCAAGCACTGCTAATAGAGAGGCCTGTGCAGGCTCGCTCAGGTCTTCAACACCGCGCAGGAACAGCGTGCCGGGGTCGATGGTTTGGCAGAAATCGAATGTCTCGGTATCGCAGCAGATCACTGTGTGGAAATCCTGTGTTGCAGGATCGGCCATGTGGATCGCACGCGCCAGTTTGGTCTTGCCCGTGCCGCTTTCACCGGTCAGCAAAAGCGGCAGGCTGGTTGGTGCAAGACGTGCAGCATTGTTCAAAAGCTGCTGAAGGTCCGCATCCGGCCCCGCAAAACTGCCAAGGGCTCCAGGCAGAACCTGTTCGCGTTTGCGCAGCGCTGAAGTCATCTGCGGCGTCTGTGGCGCAACGGCATGACCATAGAGCGCGCGCCCGTCCTTGAGGTGTAGAACGCGGTCTTCGGACGGTCTGCCGCGCATGAACTCCGGCATGTCATCAACACTGATTTCAAGCCAGTCCTGCAATTGCGACCCAATCAGGTGGCCCGAACCGTCCGGGTCCAGTGCGCGTCGGGCCCCCGAGGTCATACCAATGATCTTGCCGCTTCCGTCCACTGCAACCGCCGCTTCAGGATCGACCTCAAGAAATTCGGGGCTTGCTGAAAAGCGCAGGACCCAATCGCGCCGGGTCGATGCCATCAGGTTTGCCATCTCGACGCGACGGGCGGAATTCGTCACCAATGTCATGGCCAGATTCTGCGACGCCTTAGGCGAAGGGCCACGCAACAACGAAACATCCAGAACAGCCGCAAGACCACCTTTGGTATCGAAAATAGGCGCTGCGGTACAAGACAGCGGCGTATGCGTGATCGAAAAATGATCCCCCTGATGGATCGTCACCGGCTGACCTGTAACGATGCACGACCCTACCCCGTTCGTTCCTGCCAACTCTTCCGTCCACTTGAACCCCAGATGAAGACCGGCAGTTCTGAGTTCGTCCTCAAAGTTCCGGTCGCCAAAGAAATCGACGCAGACGCCATCTGCATCCGCAAGCAGCAGGACGTAGTTCTGCCCTGCAACCTGCGCAAACAACGATTGCAGCCCCGAGCGCGCTGTTGCGATCAGACGTTCGGATTGCTCCAGATGTTCACGGAATTTGGTGTCAGGCAGGATATGCGCGGGTTCCTGCCGTGAGGGATCCATACCATAGGTTTCAACACAGCGCTGCCAGCTGTCCGCGACAAGCCGGTCTCTCCCTGTATCGAACCCGCTTAAGACACGGTCAATCTCTTTTGTGTGCTGGCGATCCAACAGCTTCCCGCCCTACAAATCCTCTCTAAAATTAGCATGAGGATGGCTTCGCGCCTATGTTCAAATTTCGTCTGGCAAACGTTTTGGCGCTTTGCCTCATCAAGCTGACCTTCGTTGAACGCGCAGCATTAGGGAGACCCTTTGCGGGGTTGAGCCCCGCAAAGCGCCAGAAACGCAACGACTACGTCAAAACTGATTGAATTCACCGCTAAGGCGGACAAGCGCGGAGCGCAAAACTATGGGCAAACTATGCAAACTTATAGGGTGCGCGAAGTGTTATGCGCAAACCTACAGAGACTTAGAAATCCAGATTCTCGACGCTCAGCGCGTTTTGTTGGATGAATTCACGGCGCGGTTCCACCACGTCGCCCATCAGCTTGGTGAACAGGTCATCTGCCTCGACCATATCGTCCACCCGCACTTGAAGCAGAGTCCGTGCGTCCGGGTCCAGCGTGGTTTCCCATAGCTGGTCGGGGTTCATCTCTCCCAACCCTTTGTAGCGTTGCAGCGATAGACCCTTTTCACCCTCTTCCAGAATGGCGCGCAACAAGTCCAGCGGGCCGTGGATCATCTGGCTGCGGTCGCGACGGATGAGGGTGGCGGGGGTGTTGTAGATCTCTTGCAGGCTTTGGGTAAAGCTGCCGGTTTTGCGGGCCTCGCCCGAGCGCAGCATGGGGCCGTCCAGCGTGCGGACCTCTTCAACACCGCGCAGGATACGGGCCAGACGGATGCCGTGATCCTGCGTGATCCGACCTTGCCAGCCGCGTTCGTATTCCAGCGCAATCAGGTCCAAACGGGCGGCAACTTTGTCGGCCACACCCTGCAGGTCAGCATCCACAGCACCCGGCACAAAGGCACCGGCAACGGCGGCCTGTTCCAGAATGTGGCGCGGATAATGGGTCGGGAATGCGTCCAATACGCGTTTCAATTGACGCGCCTCGTCCACGACGCGAGTCAGGTCCTGACCGATGATCTCTTCACCCGAGCCCAGTTTCAGCACAGCCCCTTCAACGCCCTGATTGATCAGGTAATCATCCAAAGCGGCCTGGTCTTTCAGGTAAACCTCTGATTTACCGCGTGAAACTTTATAAAGCGGCGGCTGCGCGATATAGAGGTATCCGCCTTCGATCAGTTCCGGCATCTGCCGATAGAAGAAGGTCAGCAGCAGCGTCCGGATATGCGCGCCGTCAACATCCGCATCGGTCATGATGACGATCTTGTGGTAGCGCAGCTTTTCGATGTTGAACTCATCGCGGCCAATACCGGTGCCCAGCGCCATGACAAGGTTGCCAATCTCCTGCGAAGACAGCATCCGGTCAAACCGCGCCCGTTCCACGTTCAGGATTTTCCCTCGCAACGGCAACACCGCTTGGGTCAGACGATCCCGACCCGTTTGAGCTGATCCGCCAGCCGAGTCCCCCTCGACCAGGAAAACTTCGGTCTTTGATGGGTCCTTCTCGGAGCAGTCCTTCAGCTTGCCGGCTAGGTAATTCACGTCCATCGCCGTTTTGCGGCGGGTCAGTTCGCGTGCCTTGCGCGCGGCCTCACGCGCCAGAGCAGCCTCGATGATTTTGCCGACAATGGTCTTGGCCTCGTTCGGGTTCTCTTCGAACCACTCTGCCAGCTTTTCGTTCATCAGACCTTCAACCGCTGGGCGCACCTCGGACGACACCAGCTTGTCCTTGGTCTGGGACGAGAACTTCGGATCGGGCACTTTGACGGACAACACACAGGTCAGACCTTCGCGCGCGTCATCGCCGGTAAAGCTGACCTTTTCCTTTTTCGCGATCCCGCTGGATTGCGCATAGTTGTTGATCGTGCGGGTCAACGCGCCCCGGAAACCGGCAACATGAGTGCCGCCATCGCGCTGTGGAATGTTGTTGGTAAAGGGCAGGACCGTCTCGTGATAGCTGTCATTCCACCACATAGCGATTTCCACGCCGATATCGTCGCGTTCGCCTTTGATATAAATGGGCTCTGGCATCGCCGCCGATTTCGAGCGGTCCAGATACTTGACGAACTCCTTAACGCCACCCTCATAGAACAGCTCGGTTTCCAACCGTTCCGCCGGGCGCTCGTCGATCAGGATGATACGCACGCCCGAGTTCAGGAAGGCCAGCTCGCGCAGGCGTTTTTCCAGCGTTTCAAACGAGTATTCCAGATTCGAGAACGTGTCGGTCGAGGCCAGGAACCGCACCTCGGTTCCGGTGCGGTCGCCACACTCCTCGACTACTTTCAGGTGCTCGACCGTTTCGCCGCCTTCGAACCGGGCGACATGCTCTTTGCCATTTCGCCAGACACGCAGTTCCAGCCAATTGGACAGGGCATTCACAACCGAAACGCCCACACCGTGCAGACCGCCCGACACCTTGTACGAGTTGCTGTCGAACTTACCGCCCGCGTGCAGCTGCGTCATGATGACCTCAGCCGCCGAGACACCTTCTTCGGGGTGAATATCCACCGGAATACCACGCCCGTTGTCGCTGACCGAAACGCTGGAATCGGCGTGGATTTTCACTGTCACATGGTCGGCATGACCGGCCAGCGCCTCGTCAATACCATTGTCGACAACCTCATAGACCATGTGGTGCAAACCCGAGCCATCGTCCGTGTCGCCGATATACATGCCCGGACGTTTGCGAACCGCCTCTAAGCCTTTGAGAACTTTAATGGAATCAGCACCGTATTCCTGGGGTGCCTGTGCGTCGTCGGACATTCAGTCAGTACCTATATTATTTTGGTAACTTATACGTTTTCTGGTGGGGAATGTCACGCGCTCCCCCAAGATTTTGTGGTTTGGATGACCTTGATTTGCGGATCAAAGCCGATCAAGGTCGGCCGCGATATCTGCGGCAATTTCCGCTGCGTTCACATCATCCCGCTCGGCCGACAATCGCAGGCCCAGAAGGTCGGATTGATACCGCGCGGCAAGACGCTCCGGGTCATGTTCCGAACCGATCTCACCGGCCTTTTGCGCGCGTTGAAACAGGTCTGCAAAACAGGTCTTCATTGCGATCATGTGGGTGCGGGCCTGGCCTGCCAATTCATGGCCGCGCGCCTGCAATTCGGCATAGGTTTTGGACAACATGCAAGCCTTGGTAGGCAACACAGACGCCTCGACCACCAGTCGCGGCTGGGCCTTGAGCGCCTCTAAGGGGCCCAGATCCTGCGCCAAGGCCATCATATTGGCGACGCCATCCTGCGCATAGCGTTCCATTGCCAGCGCATAAAGCGCATCTTTCGAACCAAACGCCGCATAAAAGCTGCCTGGCTTCAACTTCAACTCACGCTCTAGGTCCTTCAACGATGTTCCGGCCCAACCGTGACGCCAGAATATATCTCGGGCCTGAGCGATCAGGGTATCTCGGTCATAGGCAGGTTTGCGGGGCATCATATTCACCAATTCTTGAACGGTTGCTCAAATATATACTTGAGCGACCGCTCAAGAAAGGCTATTTCGGACTCAGCCGCCAGAAAAAAGGAATTCCCAAATGGCCAACTTCCCTTCACACGACCTCGAATCCGCCCCTGAAGGTTCCAAACCATTGCTGGAAAAATCTCAGGCCGCGTTTGGCCGCCTGCCCGGTTTGCACAAAGTGATGGCCGAAAGCCCCCAGCATTTGGAAGGCTATCAGGTGCTGCACCATCTGTTCGTGCAGACAGATTTCGACAATGACGAAAAAACCGTCGTCTGGCAGACCATCAACGTGGAAAACGAATGCCATTACTGCGTGCCAGCGCATACCGGCATTGCCAAGATGATGAAGGTCTCGGACGAGATCACCGAGGCCCTGCGCAACGAAACCCCGCTGCCCAATGCCAAGCTTGAGGCGCTGCGCACGTTCACCCTGCAAATGATGGAAACCCGGGGCAACCCGTCCGAGGAACAGCTGCAGGCGTTCTTTGATGCAGGCTACTCGCACCGCGCTGTATTGGACGTGGTGCTGGGTCTGGCGCAGAAAACCATGTCGAACTACGTCAACCACATGGCACAAACGCCGGTTGACGAGGTCATGCGCGGCTTCCTGTGGGAACGCAAAGTCAGCGAACCCGCCTAAGCGGAAACGACCGAGCCCTCAAGGCCATCACTCACGATCAACGTCTGGGCCCGGTCGCCCAGTTCCGCAAACAGCTCAGGCCCGGTGCCCGTCATCCAGGCCTGAGCGCCCAGCGCGCAAATCTCATTATACAGCGCCGCCCGTCGCCCCGCATCCAGATGGGCGGCCACCTCATCCAGCAACACGATCGGAGGCGCGCCAACCATCCCGGCCAGCGCCCGCGCGTTTGACAGGATCAGCGACACCAACAGCGCCTTTTGCTCTCCGGTCGAGCAATCTTTGGCTGGCACACCTTTGGCGGCAAACACACCATACAGGTCCGACCGATGCGGCCCGACCAATGTGCGCCCTGCAGCCAAATCGCGGAAACGGCTTTCATTCAAGGCCTCGCGCAAATCCTCAGCTGCCTCGGGCATCGCGCCTTCGGTTTGCACCAATTCCAGATCAGCGGACGGAAACGCCGTTTCCGCCTGTTCCTGCGCCCTTCGCAGATGTTCCAACGCGGCCAGCCGCGCGGAGTGTATTCTATGGCCGGTCTCGGCCATCTGCCCTTCGAGCGCTGCATACCAATGGGCATCGCGCACCTGCTCTTTCAGCAGGCGGTTGCGTTCACGCATGGATTTTTCATAGGTCAGCGAGGCCTCGGCATGGGCGGGGTCGAAACTCAGCGCAATCCGATCCAGAAAGCGGCGCCGCCCCTCAGCCCCTTCGATCCACAGCCGGTCCATCGAGGGGATCAGCCAAACCACCCGCGCCAGTTTACCCAGATCTATCTGATTGGACGCTTTGCCATCGATCCGAACCTGCCGCGCCGCGCCACTTTCGGACCAGGTCTCGATCTCGTAATTCCGGCCCTGTGCTTGCAACAGGCCGGACAGCTTCCAGCCCAGCGCCTCAGGTCGCCGGGTCATCTCGGCCGCGCTGGCCCGGCGCATACCGCGACCGGGGGAAAACAGCGACACTGCCTCAAGAATGTTGGTTTTGCCCGCCCCGTTCGGTCCATGTATCGCCACAGGCCGCCCATCCAAGGACAACCGCACTAGCTTGTGGGACCGGAAATGCGAGACCGTAAGTTCGGTCAGGGCCAAACTCATGACCCATCCCTTTCGTTAAAAAACACCCCGCGGGGTCGATCAGACGCGCATCGGCATGACAACATAGACTGCGCTTAGATCATTGCCTTCCCGCATCAGGGTCGGATCACCGGCTGAGTTGAACAGGAACACGGCGTTTTCACGATCCACCTGGCTGGCGATCTCAAGCAGGTATTTGGCGTTGAAGCCGATCTCGAGCCGTTCGTCGCCGTAGGCCACGGCCAATTCTTCTTCGGCGGCACCACTATCGGGGGCGTTGACCGACAGAACCAGCTTGTCCGCATCCAGTTGCAGTTTCACAGCGCGTGAGCGTTCCGACGAAACGGTAGCAACCCGATCCACGGCCTGCGCGAATTCAGCAGCGTCCACTTCCAGCTGACGCGTATTGCCCTGCGGAATCACGCGGGTGTAGTCGGGGAAGGTGCCGTCGATCACTTTTGAGGTCAGTGTGATATCGGGCGTTGCGAAACGCACCTTGGTTTCGCTGACCGAGACGGCGATATCCATCTCATCATCGTCCAGCAGCTTGCGCAGCTCACCCACGGTTTTGCGCGGCACGATCACGCCCGGCATGTCTGCGGCACCATCCGGCAAATCTGCATCAATGCGAGCCAGACGGTGGCCATCGGTGGCCACACAGCGCAGCACCTTGCCGCCTTCGGACCCGTCAGCCACATGCATGTAGACACCATTCAGGTAGTACCGGGTCTCTTCGGTCGAGATGGCGAATTTCGATTTGTCGAACAGCCGTCGCAACAGTGCTGCCGAAGCGGTAAAGTTCGACTGATATTCCGAGGACGCCATCACCGGGAAATCCTCTTTCGGCAGCGTCGCCAGTGAAAAGTTCGACCGGCCCGCTTCGACCGTCAGACGACCCGCCGCGCTGTCAGCAGTCAGTGTCACCAGCGCCCCGTCGGGCAACTTGCGCACAATCTCATGCAGGGTTGTCGCCGCAACGGTTGTGGCACCCGCCTTTTCAACCTGCGCCGGGGCTTTGTCGACCACTTCGATATCCAGATCGGTGGCGCGAAACAGGGCCTGATCGCCTTCGGCCTCGATCAGCACGTTGGCAAGGATGGGAATAGTGTTCCGGCGCTCTACAACAGATTGGGCCTGCGAAACGGCCTTAAGAAGGGTGCCGCGTTCGATGCTGATCTTCATACCCTCAATTCCTCTGACTTGCGTGCCGAAAACAGGCGGGACTGGCACGTTAGCGGTTCCACCCTGAGGCACAAGGATTTTTTATGGTTTTCTGGGTCGGAACGGCCAAAGGGTCAAGGGGCGCGTGGCCGGTCGGGCACAGTTCCTATTCAACCGTGGATTTAAGCGCACAAGAAAACGCCCCGGGCGTGAGGGTCCGGGGCGTTTCTTGAATGATAGGATGACCCTTAGGCTTCCAGCGACCGGCGCAGCATTTCCACATCTTCGGCGATCTGGCCGTCGGTGACTTTCAATTCTTCAATGCGTTTGACGCCGTGCATGACGGTGGTGTGATCGCGACCACCAAAGCGACGCCCGATCTCGGGCAGGGATCGGCTGGTCAACTGCTTGCACAGATACATCGCCACCTGTCGCGGACGGGCATAAGACCGCAGGCGCTTGGGGCCGATGATGTCGGACAGACGGATGTTGTAATAGTCCGACACTTTGCGCTGAATCTCTTCAACAGTAATCTTGCGCTCGGACGCGCGCAACACGTCAGCCAGACAGTCCTGCGTCAGCTCCATGTCGATCTCGCGTCCCACCAGCGAGGCGAAAGCGAACAGACGGGTCAGGGCACCCTCCAGCACGCGCACGTTGGTCGAGATACGGTGGGCCAGAAACTCCAGCACGCCATCGGCGATGGTCAGATCGGGATAGGTGCTGCTGTATTGCTGCACCTTGTTCTGCAAGATGCCCAGGCGCAGTTCGTAATCGGTGGGGTGCAGGTCGACGACCAGACCGCATTGCAGGCGCGACTTCACGCGATCTTCTAGATCCTTGATCTCGCCCGGCGCGCGGTCAGCCGAAATGATGATCTGCTTGTTCTGATCAACCAGCGCGTTGAACGTGTGAAAGAACTCTTCTTGAGTTGAATCCTTGCCGGCGATGAACTGCACATCATCCACCATCAGCACATCGACGGAACGGAACAGATGTTTGAAGTCCATCATCCGACGTTCGCGCAGCGCCTGCACAAAGCGGTACATGAACTGTTCCGCCGACAGGTACAGCACGTTCAGTTCGGGGCGTTTGGTTTTCAGCTCCCACGCGATGGCGTGCATCAGGTGAGTTTTACCCAAACCAACGCCGCCATACAGAACCAACGGGTTGAACGTGACGGGGCCGCCCTCAGAAACACGGCGCGCGGCGGCATGGGCCAGCTCGTTGGGTTTGCCCACCACAAAACTGTCAAAGGTGAAACGGGCGTCCAGTGGTGCTGCCTGAAGGGATTCGAGCGCATCATTCGCGGGTTCGGCCCGCTGTGACAGGGACTGCGGCTGAGTCGCGTCCTGAACAACAGACGGCGCAGATTCTACATCACCCGACGGACGCACCGGCGAATTGGCTGCAACGCGAAACGCCAGGCGCTGAACCGATTCCCCTGCGGTGTTCATCTCGTACAGAATCAAGTCCGCAAAGTTTTGACTAACATAATTGCCCATGAAGTTGGTCGGAACCGAGAACGTGGCCACGCCATCCTGCAGCTCTTGGAATTCAAGAGGCTCGATCCAGGTGGTATAGTTGTTCTTGCCGATCGCCTTGAGCAGTTTGTTACGCAGTTGTCCCCATTTCTCTTGTGTCATCAAGCGCCTCACGCATCCCATTCTTTATTGGCCTGTCGGCCTTATTGATCTGGCCCGGTTGCCCGGTTCTTAAGCATTCACCGCAATAGGATACCCATCGCCAAACCACATGGGTTTGGCGGGACTGTCCCGAAAGTTTGCACAGCCCAGCAATCAGGCACCCATAATCCGGGCGCCCCGTAACCGGGTTGCGCTTCGCAATCAAATTTTTAGACAGGGCTCAGATCTTCGGTTACCCCAAGACCTTTAGCAGATCAGCAAATCAGCCGTGACCGATTGCCAACATTCGTTTCGTGACCGTCCTGATGCCCGTCAGTCAGATCGCCGAAACAGCCTGTCCCCCCAAGCGAGTGAATCGCTGTAACAGTGGTAGCAAGAGGCCAAGGCGTACGGCAACGAAACTCTGATATTGACTCGGGTCTTTTGCAGAAAGAATCTCTCGGTTTTGTGAAGGCGCGACTTTCCGGCAACAGCAACAAAAAGGCGCCACGCATTGTGACGCCTTTGAGAACAATTCAACCTTGTTTTGTTGACGCAAGGTCAACCTGAGCGATTAGCCCAGTGCTTTCACGCGTGCCGACAGTCGCGACATTTTCCGCGAAGCGGTGTTCTTGTGAAAGACGCCTTTTGTGACGCCACGCATCAGTTCGGGCTGAGCGGCACGCAGAGCTGCGGTTGCTGCGTCCTTGTCACCAGAAGCAATCGCTTCTTCAACCTTGCGCAGATAAGTACGGATGCGCGAGCGACGCGCTTTGTTGATAGCAAAACGCTTTTCGTTCTGACGAGCGCGCTTTTTAGCCTGAGGCGAGTTTGCCATGTGTTTCTGACCTTCATTCGGTACGGTTATCAATGGTTGCGCGTCACGGACTATCCGCACCGGTTCAGAATCACGAGTGTGAGTCGGGCCAAGCGGGCCGCACGCGCATGTATAGCGGCGCTAGTTACCCAAGTTTGCAGGATTTGCCAAGCCGATTCTTTTGCGCCGCATGGCAGTCATGAAAAAAGGCGGGCCAAGCCCGCCTGTTTCGGTCGCTTACGCGCTTTACTTGTCGCGGAACTGAGCCGCGCGTTTTTCCAGGAAGGCCGCCATGCCTTCTTTCTGGTCTTCTGTCGCAAACATCGAGTGGAACACGCGACGTTCAAACAGCATCCCTTCGCTGAGAGGCAACTCATAGCTGCGGTTCACAGCTTCTTTCGCCGCCATTGCACTCAGCTGCGATTTCTCAGCGATCTTCTGGGCGGCGCCCATCGTCTCTTCCATCAGTTTCTTGGCCGGTACGACCCGGCTGACAAGACCCGAACGCTCGGCCTCTTCGGCATCCATGAAGCGACCGGTCAGGTTCATGTCCATCGATTTGGACTTCCCAACGAAACGCGTCAGGCGCTGCGAACCACCCAGTCCTGCAATGACGCCCAGGTTGATTTCGGGTTGCCCGAACTTGGCGGTATCCGCAGCAATGATGAAATCGCACAGCATGGCCAATTCGCACCCACCGCCCAGCGCATAGCCAGCAACGGCTGCAATGATCGGCTTGCGGATCGCGCAAACACGGTCATTCAGAGCACCAAACAGATTTGAACTGTAGACATCAACAAAGCTCATCTCGGACATTTCCTTGATGTCCGCGCCGGCCGCGAACGCCTTGTCCGAACCGGTAATGACGATGCAGCGCACCTTGTCGTTGGTATCCGCGTCTTCCAATGCGATGCACAGTTCCTGCGCCAGCTGCGAATTTAGCGCATTCAGCGCATCGGGTCTGTCGAGCTTGATAAGGGCGACGTGGTCTTCGATTTCGACGATGATCGTCTCAAAAGCCATGAGGTGTAAGCTTCCGGTTGTTCCGTTCAAGTACGATTCCTTATCACGCGATTTATCTGGATCAAGTTATCTTTGGCATTGCGCACAATAGAAGGATGAGCGACCGGACTGAGTGATTCTCTTTATTTCCCCACTGCATCCCTGGGTTCTGCAGGGTTCGCCTTCGCGTCCGTAAACGTCAAAGCTGTGTTGAAAATATCCAAGTTCTCCATCGGCTTGGCGGAAATCGCGCAGGGATGAACCACCCGCGTCGATCGCGTCCTGCAGTACCCGCCGAATGATCGGAACCAGCGCGCCGACACGGGCGGCAGAAATTTGTCCTGCTTTGCGACGTGGCGACACACCCGCACGATAAAGGGCCTCGCAAACATAGATATTGCCCAATCCGGCAACGATTCCCTGATCCAACAGTGCAGATTTGACAGGAGTATTCTTGCCCTTGAGCGCTTCGATCAGGTGCTGTTCGTGAAAATCATTGCCCAGCGGCTCTGGCCCCAGAACGGATAAAAGCTTGTGATCCTCGGCTGTAGCCGTGGGCAACAGGTCCATCGCGCCGAAGCGCCGCGGATCGTTGAATGTCACACGCGCGCCATTGGCCATGTGAAACACCACGTGGTCGTGTTTTTCGGGCATGGGATGCTCATGCACGAACTGCCCTAGCGGATCACCCGATACTGTCATCCGCCCAGACATACCCAGATGGATCAACAAAGTTTCACCGCTGCTGAGATCTGCCAGAATATACTTCGACCGCCGCCGCAGCTGATCCACCCGTTGCCCGGTCAGCCGCTCGGCCATGCGGTCCGGGAACGGCCAGCGCAAATCGGGGCGATTCAGATCTGCCCGTTCGATCACGACCCCCTCCATTGCGGGGCTCAGGCCGCGTCTTACTGTCTCGACCTCGGGCAATTCGGGCATTAGATGGCTCCTAATTCAAAGGGCCGCATTGTGCCCCGGTTCCAGAGCCCTATAACAGAGACGAAATTCGACAAACGGCAAGGCTTATGTCTGACAACAGCGACAAGACCACTCATTTCGGGTTTGAAACCGTGCGCGAGGCCGACAAGGCCGGTCGTGTGCAGGGCGTGTTCAACTCGGTCGCCTCAAAATATGACGTGATGAACGATGTCATGTCGATGGGCATCCACCGGGTCTGGAAAGACGCGATGATGGACTGGCTGGCCCCGCGCCCTGGTCAACGTCTGCTGGATGTGGCCGGTGGAACGGGCGATATCTCGTTTCGCTTCCTCAAACGCGCGGGTTACGGTCACGCCACGGTTCTGGACCTGACCGAGCCGATGCTGGTCGAAGGCCGCCAGCGCGCCGAGGCCGATCAGATGTCCGACAGCCTGAACTGGGTGGTGGGCGATGCGATGGCCCTGCCATTCGAGGACAACACGTTTGACGTCTACACCATTTCCTTCGGCATCCGGAACGTGACTCGCCCGCAAGAGGCGTTGAATGAAGCCTTCCGAGTTCTAAAGCCCGGTGGCCGCCTGATGGTGCTGGAATTCAGCCAGTTGCCCAATGAAGGGCTGCAAAAGCTCTATGACTTGTACAGCTTCAACGTCATTCCCCGCATGGGCAAGCTGATCGCCAATGATTACGACAGCTATCAATATCTGGTCGAATCGATCCGCAATTTCCCCGATCAGGAAACCTTTCTGGGCATGGTTCGTGCCGCTGGATTCGAAAACGCCAAATACCGCAACCTCAGCATGGGCATCGCCGCGCTGCATTCCGGCTGGAAAATCTGATTTATGCGCGGCCCCCACAACATTATTCGCCTGATCCGTACAGGCGCCACGTTTGAACGCACAGGCGCCATGAACGTGGTGCTGGACGCCTTTGAGGCCCCCCGCGCGTTGCGATTTCTGGCGCATGCGTTGGGCAAACCGTTTCAATGGCTGGGTTACAAGGGCGATCCCAATATGCCGCCCGCCACCCGAGCGCTGACGGCGCTTGGCCCGGCTTATATCAAATTCGGTCAAATTCTCTCGACCCGGCCCGACGTGGTGGGCGAAGAACTGGCCGCCCAATTGCGTGTGTTGCAGGACAAGCTGCCACCCTTTTCCCGCGCCGAAGCCATGGCTGAGGTGGAAAAGGAACTTGGCCAGCCCGTCGATGAGGTTTTTGAGGAATTCAGCGAACCGATCGCCGCAGCGTCGATTGCGCAGGTTCACAAGGCCCGGCTGGTCAGCACTGGCGAATATGTCGCCGTCAAAGTGCTGCGCCCGGGGATCGAGCGTGCCTTTCACAAGGATGTCGATGCGTTCTATTTCGCCGCCCGTATTGTCGACCTGTTCGCCCCCGGCGCGCGCCGCCTGCGACCAATGGACGTGATCGAACATTTCGACGGCGTTGTACGGGGTGAGTTGGACTTGCGACTGGAAAGCGCCGCTGCCTCAGAATATGCCGCCAATACCAAGGACGATGCCGGTTTCTGGCTGCCCCCCGTTGTGTGGTCACTGTCCGCGCGCCGGGTGATGACGCTCAGCTGGGCGGATGGCGTACCGCTGGGCGACAATGCTGCACTGGACGCGGTGGGCCACAACCGCCGCGATCTGGCAGAGCGGGTCCTGCACCTATTCCTGCTGCACGCCCTGCGTGATGGCTATTTCCACGCCGATATGCATCAGGGCAACCTGAAGGTCGCCGCAAATGGCGATATCATTGCCTATGACTACGGCATCATGGGTCACATCGACGAATACACCCGCCGGGTCTATGCCGAGATTCTGTTCGGGTTCATCCGCCGCGACTATAAACGCGTGGCCGAGGTGCATTTCGAGGCCGGTTACGTCCCCGCCAACCAGGATGTCGACGAATTTGCCCGCGCGCTGCGAGCGGTGGGCGAGCCGATCTTTGGCATGGACGCCTCGCATATCTCAATGGGCCGCCTGTTGAACTACCTGTTCGAGGTCACCGAGCGCTTTGGCATGGAAACCCGGACCGAACTGATCCTGTTGCAGCGTACGATGGTTGTGGTCGAAGGCGTCGCACGCTCGCTCGACCCACATATGAACATTTGGGAAACCGCCCGCCCCGTGGTCGAGGATTACATAAAGCAATCCATCGGTCCCCGCGCCGCGCTGCAGGACTTCGGCAAAACCGCCATGGTTCTGGCCCGCTTTGGCCCACGATTGCCGGGTCTGGTTGAAAATGCCCTGATCGCCCAGACGCAAAAAGACGACCCGCAAAAGTCATCCCTATGGTCCGCGGCCCTACCTGCCGCAATCGGTGCCGCAGCCGGTGCTGCGCTTGTCCTGATTGTCAACGCGCTCAGCTGAGCCAGACCGCCTGCTTCTTCTGGCCAACAATACCTTCGAGGGGAATCGCGCCTGCGCGCGATAGGGGGCAGACAGCCCCCCTGCACGGTGCGAAATCAAAGCCGCTCGATAGCCAGTGCAATACCTTGCCCACCACCGATGCACATAGTCACCAGACCTTTGGCCCCACCTACGCGCTCCAGCTCATACAGCGCTTTCATGGTGATGATTGCGCCGGTTGCCCCAACCGGGTGACCCAAGGCAATCGCGCCACCATTCGGGTTAACCTTCGACGCGTCCAATCCCAGTTCCTGATTCACAGCCAGAGCCTGCGCCGCGAAGGCCTCATTGCTTTCGATCACATCGAAGTCATCCACCGAAAGGCCGGTTTTTTCCATCAGGTTCCGCACCGCCGGAACCGGTCCAATGCCCATAACCTCGGGGCGAACACCCGCATGGGCATACCCCAGCACGCGCGCCTTGGGCTTCAATCCGGCTTTCTCGGCCGCGTCCGCTGTTGCCAATACCATCGCCGCCGCCCCGTCATTGATGCCCGAGGCATTGCCCGCCGTCACGCGCCCGTCCTTCTGGAATACCGGTCGCAATCCGGCCAGGGTCTCGGCAGTGGTGGCCTTGGGATGTTCATCGACCTTGAAATCAACCATGTCCCGCTTGACCTTGACCTGCACGGGCGCGATCTGACTGTCGAAATACCCCGCCTCAATCGCCGCTGCCGCGCGGGTCTGACTGGTCACGGCGAATTGGTCCATCTGCTCGCGGGTGATCTGGTGTTCGTCTGCAACGTTTTCGGCCGTCACACCCATATGTCCGGTGCCAAACGGGCAATTCAGCGCCCCCAGCATCATATCCAACGAGGTGACATCGCCCATCTTCGCGCCCCAGCGCGCCTGCGGCACGATATAAGGGCTGCGCGACATACTCTCGGCCCCGCCGGCCACGGCAAACTCGGCATCCCCCAGCATCAGGGACTGCATCGCCGAGACAATCGCCTGCGCGCCCGACCCGCACAGCCGGTTCACGTTCATCGCAGGTGTACCATTTGGGATCCCCGCATGCATCGCGGCAACGCGCGACAGGTACATGTCCCGCGGCTCGGTATTGATCACGTGGCCGAACACCACATGCCCGATCTGACCACCTTCAACACCCGAGCGTTCCAGCGCGGCTTCGGTGACAACCGTAGCCAGATCGATCGGAGCGGTCGAAGCCAGCGCGCCGCCAAAGGTTCCAATAGCGGTGCGGGCACCGTCCAAAATTACGATATCAGTCATGGATCACTCCTCGTGCATTTGCGCGCAGTATGCATACACCACGTCGCCCTGTCCTATGGGACGTCCCGTCACGGTTGGAATTGACAACCACAGATACAAGGCGCATGAAATTCCGTCATGACGGAGAATACAGACGATATCCTGACACGCCTTCCCGCCCGCCTGAAAGAGGCACGTCGCGCCAAGGGCCTGTCGCTCGAAGCCGTGGCTAATCTCAGTGGTGTGTCGCGTTCAATGGTTAGTCAGATCGAACGGGGGGAAAGCAGCCCTACCATCTCAACCCTGTGGAACCTGACCCGGGCCTTGCAGGTGGATTTCGCCGGTTTGCTGGAAGAGACCGGCACCGCAAACCAAATCGAAGTGCTGCGAAACTCTGAAGTGCCAAGCATCGACAATATGGGACAAAACTGCCGGATTCGCATCCTGTCCCCCCCCGAAGAAGCGGGCGGGCATGAAGTCTATGACATTCAGTTCGACAAAGACGGCGCATTGAAAAGCCAGCCCCACACGCGCGGCGCGCAAGAGCAATTGACGGTTTTGGACGGGTCGGTTCGCGTCACATCGGGATCGGCCACAATGGAGTTGAACCAAGGCGATACAGCGCGGTATGCGGCGGACGTCTTGCACTCGATCGCATCGCCCAACGGTCCCGCGCGAGTGTTCCTGATTGTGAAAAACGCCTGACCCCGACCGGGGCGAAGTTTGGGGGATACCTGTGTGTTGTGCTATTTTATGGCATTTACACGAATTGGAGTTACCCAAAATGACTTTGGAAGTGATTGGCGCTGGATTCGGCCGCACTGGGACGAATTCGCTGAAGCTTGCTTTGGAACAGCTGAATTTCGGACCCTGTCACCACATGTTCGAAGTGCGGGACAATCCCGAACAACTGCCCGCTTGGAACCGTGCCGCACATGGTGAGCAAGCTGATTGGGATGCCATGTTTCACGGCTATCGCGCGCAAGTCGACTGGCCAGGCGCCGCATACTGGCGCCAGCTTTCTGATCATTATCCAGATGCTAAAATCATTTTGAGCGTGCGCGACCCTGATGCCTGGTTTGACAGCATATGGGCCACGATTGGACCATTCATGACCACAATGCGCGGACGGCACGACTCGGATCATGCAAACGCAATTGCCGAGATGTGCAGCAAGTTTATCGTTCATGGCATCTTCGACGGCCGGATGAATGATCGGGATCACGCCATCAGCGTGTTTCGGAAGCATATCAAAAAAGTCCGCGACACTGTCCCGAAGGACCGATTGCTGGTCTATGAAACCGGAAGCGGATGGAAACCACTGTGCACATTCCTTGGCGTCGACATTCCCGAAGAACCCTATCCGCACACAAATTCAACCAAACAGTTTCAGGACAACGTGGCAAAACCGGAATAGACGCCTCCGAATCGAAAGCAATTTTCAGGGTCCTCCGCATGTTCCGTTATCGTGGATTTTTTTCTGCAATATTGAATTCCCCTATTTGGGAACCATATCCGTTATGTTAGATACGCGACTCATATAAACCGGAGACCGCCATGGCCGATGCATTCCTGTCCCACATCACGGACACCCTTGCGCAGATTGAATCTGAGGGTCTGTATAAACGCGAACGAATGATCACCTCGCCTCAGGGCGGTGAGATTACTGTGGGCGACAAGCAGGTGATAAACCTGTGCGCCAACAATTATCTGGGTCTGGCCGATCACCCTGCGCTGATCGACGCCGCCAAGGGCGCGATGCGGCCCAAAGGGTTCGGCATGGCCTCGGTCCGGTTTATCTGCGGCACCCAGGACATTCACCGCGAGTTGGAACAGAAGCTGGCGCAATTCCTGAACAAGGACGATGCGATCCTGTTTGCGGCTTGTTTCGATGCCAATGGCGGGCTCTTTGAGCCCTTGTTAGGGCCAGAAGACGCCATCATTTCGGACAGTCTGAACCATGCCTCGATCATTGACGGGGTGCGGCTGTGCAAAGCGAAACGCTATCGCTACCTGAACAACGACATGAACGACCTTGAGGCCTGGCTGAAACAGGCGCGCGAGGACGGAGCGCGGCACATCATGATCGCGACCGACGGCGTGTTCTCGATGGACGGTTACCTGGCCAACCTGCCGAAAATTCGCGAGCTGGCCGATAAATATGATGCCATCGTTATGGTCGATGACTGCCACGCGACCGGCTTTATGGGGCCGAACGGCGCAGGCACGCCAGATCATTTTGGTGTCGATGTCGACATTCTAACGGGAACCTTGGGCAAGGCACTTGGGGGGGCAATCGGCGGTTATATCGCCGGGCCGCAACCAGTGATCGATCTGCTGCGGCAGCGGGCGCGGCCCTATTTGTTCTCAAACTCGCTGCCACCCTCGATTGTCGCCGCAGGTCTTGAGGCGATCCGGTTGGTCGAAGAGGGCGAAATGCTGCGCGCTCAGTTATTCGGCAACGCGAAATACTGGCGTGCTGGGCTGGAAAAGCTGGGCTTTGACCTGCTGCCCGGCGAACACCCAATCATTCCGGTGATGCTGGGCGAGGCCACTTTGGCGCAGGACATGGCGTCGCGTCTGTTTGATGAGGGCGTCTATGTCTCGGGCTTCTTCTTCCCCGTTGTCCCGCGCGGACAAGCGCGGATCAGGACGCAGATGAATGCAGCCTTGACGAAAGACGAACTGGACCGTGCATTGGCCGCCTTTGGCAAGGTTGGCAAAGAATTGGGAGTGATCTGATGCGACCCAACACGATGAAAGCTTTGGAGAAATCCAAGCCCGAGGAAGGTCTGTGGATGGTCCAGGCCCCGGTGCCCGAAATCAGCCCCGAAGAGGTGCTGATCCGTGTCAACAAGACCGGCATCTGCGGCACCGACATCCATATCTGGAACTGGGATGACTGGGCCGCCGCCACAGTGCCGATTCCGATGATCACCGGCCACGAGTTTGCGGGCGAGATCGTCGAGATCGGGCGCAATGTGACAGGTCTTGAGATCGGTCAGCGCTGCTCGGGCGAGGGGCACCTGATCACCACCGACAGCCGTCAAAGCCGGGCGGGAAAGTTCCACCTTGATCCGGGCACGCGCGGGATTGGCGTGAATGAACAGGGGGCCTTTGCCCAATATCTGAAACTGCCCGCCTTCAACGTGGTGCCCCTGCCCGAGGACGTGCCGGATGAGATCGGCGCCATCCTCGATCCATTGGGCAATGCGGTTCACACCGCGCTCAGCTTTGATCTGCTGGGTGAGGATGTTCTGATCACCGGCGCAGGCCCCATCGGCATCATGGCTGCCGCTGTCGCCCGCCATGCTGGCGCGCGCCATGTGGTGATCACCGATATCAACCCCGATCGCCTGAAGCTCGCGGAACATGTGGTTCCGACCGTGCGCACCGTGGATGTGTCCAAAGAAGACCTGCAGGACGTCATCGCAGAACTGGGCATGAAAGAAGGGTTCGATGTAGGGCTGGAAATGTCGGGCTCACAAATCGCGCTGGATCAGATGGTCGAGGCGCTGGTGATGGGCGGCAAGATCGCTCTGCTGGGTATTCCGCCCGGCAAATCCCCGGTCGACTGGTCCCGCATCGTGTTTAAGGCCATTACCATCAAAGGCGTCTACGGGCGCGAGATGTTCGAGACCTGGTACAAGATGATCGCCATGCTACAGAACGGTCTGGATGTCAGCCGTGTCATCACGCACGAGATGAAAGTTGACGATTTTGCCGAAGGATTTGCCGCGATGAAATCAGGCCGGTCAGGCAAAGTGGTGCTGGACTGGACCTGACGCTCTGGCACTGCGCGGGTTCAGCCCCTAAACAGGGGTGAACCCAGTCGTTTGGAGGAGCATATGGGCGATAAGGATGATCGGTATCTGGAACGCGGAATCGAGGACACTCTGGTCACCGATTTCGCACAGACCCATCGCAAGAGTTACGGCGATTTCCTGCAACTCAAAACCCTGCTGAACCTGCAAAAAACCTTTCAGGACCCTGCGCAACCAGATGAGATGCTGTTCATCATCATTCATCAGGTCAGCGAGCTGTGGCTGAAACTAATGCATCACCAACTGGTCGAGGTGCGCCGATTTCTGCAACAGGATGAATTCGGCCCTGCGATGAAAAATCTCGACCGGGTCAAGGCCATCCAGCGGCAACTGATATCCGCCTGGGAGACGTTGCTGACCATGACCCCTGCGGACTACATGACCTTTCGCGAGGCATTGGGCAGTTCGTCCGGTTTTCAAAGCTATGGCTATCGCCAGATCGAATTCATTTTGGGCAACAAGGACGCCTCGACCCTAAAAGTCCACGAGCATGACCCGCAGGTCATGGAACTGCTGAACGCTGCGCTGACCAAGCCGTCATTATACGACGAGGTTCTGTTCATGTTGGCTCGGCAGGGATTTGACGTACCACAGGACCTGCTGGATCGCGACTATTCGCAGCCATACTCCGGTGATCCGCGCGTGGTTAAAATATGGGTGCAGGTGTATCGCGACACGGACAAGTACTGGGATCTTTATGCTCTAGCCGAGAAACTTATGGACGTGGAGTCCCTGTTTCAACGCTGGCGCTTCGATCACGTCACCGCGGTAGAACGAGTGATAGGCAACCAGCCGGGCACCGGCGGGTCCAGTGGTGTATCCTTCTTGCGGAAAGCCTTGGATTTGCGGTTCTTCCATGATCTTTACGATATGCGCACCGAACTGATGTATTCCCAGCAGGAGTAAGCGATGCTGTACCGCGGGTTTTCGCAGGAAGAGCTAGAGCAGGAATATTCGCCCCGGTCGATGATCGGCGGCGACCTGACGCCTTATCTGGACAGCTACGCCGCGCTCAGCGCGCAGCACCGGGCACAGATGGAAGTCATCGGGAATGTCTCTTACGGCGACGGTAGGGCGCAGGTTTTGGATTTCTTTCCCGCGAAGGGGGCAGGCGCGCCACTGCACGTCTTTATTCACGGCGGTTACTGGCAGGCGCTGAGTCAGAACGAGTCGGCAATGATGGCCCCGGCACTGGTTGAGGACGAACAGTCCTTTGCGACCTTGAACTACACATTGGCCCCCGAGGCGCGGATTGGCGACATGATCAACGAATGCCGCGACGCCCTGCTGTGGCTGGCCGCAAATGCGCCTGATCTGGGTTTCGATCCGTCACGGATCACCCTGTCGGGCCACAGCGCCGGGGCGCAATTGGCGGCTATGGTCATGGCAACCTCGGCCGATGCGCTGGCCCGCGCCGGGCTCCGCGTGCGCGAGGTGATCCTGATTAGCGGCGTCTATGATCTGGAGCCGATCAGCCTGACGTCCGTAAACGATCCGCTGCAACTGACCCCGGTCGAGATACATGATCTGTCCCCTATCCTGCACCTACCCGCCCCTGGCCCGCGTTACCATGTGACTGTGGCGGAACGGGATACCCCCGAATTCGTCCGCCAGAGCCGAGATTATGCCGAATTGCTGCGCAAAGCCGGGCATGCGGTCAATTTCGATCTGAAAAAGGGGATGCAGCATTTCGATATAATTATGCATCCGGAAACGTTTTTGGCGACGTCCCGATAGCCAAGAAAATTGGGTATCAGTCAGGTCTGGCCTTTAGCACACAAACCTGCCCATCCCTAACGAACCGAACGTTTTTGACGGAGCAGGGAATGTCCGGTTCAAGCCCGAAGCCGACGCAAGAAATCTTTACGTTTTTTGGGCGACGTTTGCCACTGCACTTCCGAGTAATTCGCACATAGACTGCAGGGGTTTCAATTAAACGCCGAGGTATCAATATGAAAACTGTACTGCCCTGTTTGACGGTAGCTTCCGCAATCCTACTGTCTGGTCAACAAGCCGTTTCGCAGTCTTTCAACGACACAGGCGATATTCTGGCGAGATCGGCCGAGATCGAGGACATTGAATACACGATCATGGTTCAACGCGCGACGCAGGCCGCAATCTGGGGAATGCCTGCGGCTGGTATGGTGGACTTCCTGAAAGGCATTCGGCGTGACCTCGGTGGCGACTACAACGATGTCGTTTACCTGAACAAACCCTTCGACTCTAAGCATGGGTTTTTGACAGCGAACGACGTGACCGCCTATGCATGGTCGTCGATGACATCTGAACCCGGTCCACTTGTGATCGAGGTGCCGGCGGCAACAGACAACGTCAGCTACTTTGGAACGATTGTGAACGCCTGGGACGTGCCAATTGTCGATGTTGGGCCGGACGGCCATGACAAGGGAGAAGGGGGCAAGTACCTGATGCTCCCGCCCGGCTACGAAGGAGAGATGTCGGTCCAGGAACTGACGGATGCGGGCTATATGCCCTTCGAAACTGATACCTACGAGTACGGCTTCTCTTTCCGCCCGAGGCTATACAACGGAGCGACGGATGCCGACGCAGCGGACTATGCGCAGACGATCAAGGTCTATTACTTATCGGAAGCGGATAACCCGCCGCCGAACACCTACCACGAAGCCTCTGAGGTTCCGTATGACTCGCTGCCCTACTACAATCATACCTACTTTCAGGACCTGAACGACTACATTCAAAACAACCCGATCCGTCCGCAAGACAAGATCATGGTCAATTTCCTGAAGGATCTTGGGATCGAAAAAGGCAAACCCTTCGAACCGACGGAACGCCAAATCGATGCTATGAACGAGGGGCTTCTATTGGCCTATGCCGCCATGCAGCGATACTTCGTTGAGCCCGGTTTAGCGACCGTTCCGCTTTGGGTCGATGAAAGCGGTGACTTGAAGTCGCAGTGGCTGATCTGGGACTTTGCCGAGGGGCAAGCCGAGCTTGGCTTCCCATACGAGACCGATACCGAAGTGTTGGTCGATGATCGGGCTGGTGGAAGTTACTTCTGGATTACCTATCTGCCCAAGAATCTGGGCGGTGGCACCTTCTATCTCACTGGTCTGCGCGACAGCGCGGGAGACATGTACGACCATACTCAGACATACAAACTGAACATCCCTGCAGATACGCCCGCCGAGGATTTCTGGTCCGTGATTGTCTACTCGATGGAGACCAAGAGCTTCATCCGCAATGTGAACCCAGTCGGCCTGTCGTCGCGGGATGTAGAAACAATGCAGGTCAACGAAGATGGGTCGTATGACATCTACTTTGCTCCCGAGGCACCCGAAGGACAGGAGAGCAATTGGATACCAACGACGGAACCGTACTTCTTACTGTTTCGACTGTACGGACCTGCTGACGGCTGGATTGAGAGCGGCTGGGTATTGGGTGATCTTGAGAAAATTTGAACACGCCCAAGTCAGAAAGCTGTCCGAGTAGCGGGTCAAAACGCGATTCCGCGTGATGTCTGCTTTGTCCGCACAGCCGACGTTATGTTGGATTCACCGTGTGGCAATGTCTGAGTTGCTTAAGCGCGGTCGGGATTAGAGTCAGAAAATTTCGTTCAAGACAGTTAAGGTTCGTGGTATTTCACAAAAAACAGCGGCCCAATTGAGCCGCTGTTTTCATTTCCCATACAAAGCAGGATCAATCCAGCGTCCGGGTGACCTCTTCGCGTTCGAAGATTTCGATCACGTCACCTGCGCGGATATCGTCGTAGTTCTCGAACGCCATACCGCATTCTTGACCCGACTGAACCTCGGACACTTCGTCCTTGAAGCGTTTCAGCGTCTTCAGCGTGCCTTCGTGGATCACCACGTTGTCGCGCAGCAGACGGACGCCTGCGGAACGACGCGCCACACCTTCGGTGACTAGACAGCCAGCGACCTTGCCAACACCGGTAACCTTGAAGACTTCGCGGATCTCGGCGTAACCGATGAACTTTTCGCGGATCTCGGCGCTCAGCAGGCCCGAAGCGGCGGCTTTCACGTCGTCGACCAGATCGTAGATCACCGAGTAGTAGCGGATTTCCACGCCTTTCTGGTTCGCGGTGTTCCGTGCCGACGCATTGGCACGCACGTTGAACCCAAAGATCGGCGCACCCGACGCTTCGGCCAGGCCGACATCGGTTTCGGTAATCGCGCCAACGCCCGAGTGCAGAACGCGCACACGCACTTCTTCGTTGCCGATCTTTTCCATCGCCTGAACGATGGCCTCGGCCGAACCTTGTACGTCCGCTTTCATCAGAATCGGCAGCTCGGTGACGTTTTCGTCTTCCTTGGCCTTCTGCATCAGCTGCTCAAGGGTGGTCGCGGCACCAGCGGCGGCGCGTTTGTCCTTGGCGGCCTGTTCACGATAGGCGGCAATCTCACGGGCCTGTGCTTCGGTCTCGGTCACGTTCAGAACGTCACCGGCCTCGGGCGTGCCGTTCAAACCCAGAACCTCGACCGGGACCGAGGGGCCAGCTTCTTTGACGCGATCGCCCTTGTCGTTGATCAGCGCGCGGACCTTACCGTATTGCTCACCCACAACGAAGATATCGCCCTGACGCAGCGTGCCGTTCTGAACCAGAACGGTGGCCACGGGGCCACGGCCCACATCCAGCTGCGCCTCGATCACAGCACCTTGGGCGGCGCGGTCGGGGTTGGCTTTCAGCTCCAGAATCTCGGCCTGCAGCGCGATGGCTTCCAGCAATTCATCAAGGCCCTGACCGGTGATGGCGGACACTTCGACGTCCTGAACCTCACCCGACATTTTCTCAACGATCACTTCGTGTTGCAACAGATCGGTGCGCACTTTGTCCGGGTTTGCATCCGGCTTGTCGACCTTGTTGATCGCCACGATCATCGGCACTTCGGCCGCTTTGGCGTGATTGATCGCTTCGATCGTCTGCGGCATCACCGCGTCGTCGGCAGCCACAACCAGCACCACGATATCCGTGACCTGAGCCCCGCGCGAACGCATCGAGGTAAAGGCCGCGTGGCCCGGCGTATCCAGGAAGGTCAGCGTAGTGCCGCCATCGGTTTTCACCTGATAGGCACCGATATGCTGGGTGATGCCTCCAGCCTCACCGGCAACAACGCGCGCATCTCGAATCGCATCCAGCAACGAGGTCTTACCGTGGTCGACGTGACCCATGATGGTGATGACCGGCGGACGCGGCTGCAGATCTTCTTCGCTGTCTTCGACCTCTTTGATGACGTCTTCGACATCCGAATCGGAAACACGCGTGACCTTGTGACCAAACTCTTCGATGATCAGCTCGGCGGTATCGGCGTCGATGGTTTGGTTCTGCGTGACCATCATGCCCATGTTCATCAGCGATTTGACCACATCAGCCACACGCTCGGCCATACGGTTGGCCAGTTCGGACACTGTGATCGCCTCGGGCAGTTGCACGTCGCGGATTACCTTTTCCCGCTCGACCGGGCCGCCCATGGCTTTCTGACGCGCTCGCTCCTGCTTGCGCTTCATCGACGCCATCGAGCGCTGACGGCTACCTTCGCCACCGGTGGCCTGACCCAGTGTCAGCTTGCCGGAACGACGATTGTCATCACGGCCCTTGCCGCGACCGCGCTGTTCGCGTTCACGGTCCTGCTTGCGCGGGGTGGCGGCCGGGGCTGGTTTGCTGGCCGGTGCGCGCGCCGCTTTGGGTTCTTCAACAGCTGGGGCAGCAGTGGCACGTTTGGCGGATTCTGCCGCCTCTTTGCGCTTGCGTTCTTCCTCTTCGGCCTTGGCGCGGGCGCGCTCTTCGGCTTCGCGCTGTTCGCGCTCTTTTGCTTCTTGCTCGGCACGACGACGGGCGCGTTCTTCCTCGCGCGCCTTTTCGGCGGCTTCACGCGCTGCGGCCTCTTCGACTTCGCGGGCCTTGGCGGCCTGCAGTGCCTTCATCCGGCGCGCCATTTCCGCGTCAGAGATACCTGCAGGGCGACGCGACGGATCACCCGACGGCGTTGCTCCGCCACCCGGTTTGCCGGCGCCCGGCTTGGGAACCACCACGCGCTTGCGTTTGGTTTCCACCACGACATTCTTGGTGCGTCCGTGGCTGAAACTCTGTTTCACATTTCCGGGGCGTGCCCCACCACGAAGACCCAATGTCTTTTTGCCGTCATTCTCGCTCATAAAGCTTTTTACCCTTCCGCGCGGCCCCTGCCGCCGTCATCCGTTTCGCGCAAGCCACGCAGGCGCTGCGCTTCCTCTACAACACGTTTGGCGAGTCCACCAGAGGCCATGGCCGCATGAATCACGGTTTGGCGCCCAAATGCCTGTCCTAACTCGTCTGCGGTCAGCCAACCGATGTATTTTCCAAAGTGCGGCGTGCTGAGTTTCGACTTGCCGCGCCCCGATCCATCGCTGGCCTGAATCAGCACTTGTGCCTCTTCCCGGTCCAGCCATGTCTTGACCTTTTCGTACCCAGCGACCGCGTCACCGGACTTGCGCGCCAGGCTCAACAGCTCGATCACCCGGCGCGAAACCTGTTTTTCGACCTCATCGGTCAAATCCTGTGGCACGCTGACTTGCGCTTTGAACCCGCGGGCGAACAGCTTCTTGCCAACGGCCTTGTCCAGTGCAGCGCGATCCGCCGCCACATAGACTCCGCGACCCGGCAATTTCGCCGCGACATCCGGATAGACCTGCCCGTCCGGCCCCGTCACAAAGCGTATCAACCCATATTTAGGTTGAATGTCGCCCGTGGCGATGCACTTGCGTTCAGGTCCTTCGGACCGATCCTTATGGACGCCACCGCGACCCATGCGCGCACCCCGAGGCCTGAGATCAGGCCTCGGCCTCCTCGTCTACTGCTTCGCCATCTTCTTCGGCTTGTTCCAGCTCGGCGGGATCGACCCAGCCCAGCATGATACGTGCGGTCATGACCAGATCCTGTGCTTCTTCCAGCGTAACGCCGAAAGGCTCAAGCACACCGTCATCCTTGATTCGCTCACCATCGACCGTGGTCCAGCCGCCGGCCAGTTCCCAATCGGCGCAGGTGGCAAAATCCTCAAGCGTTTTTACGTCGTCCTTTGCCAGCGCTTCCACCATCTGGGGTGTCAGGCCTTCGAATTCAATAAGGCTGTCCTCGGCACCCAAGGCACGGGCTGCGTCCAGCGCTGCCTTGGCCTGGGCTTCCAGGAATTCACGGGCGCGGGTTTGCAGCTCCTGCGCAGTGCCTTCGTCGACGCCGTCAATGACCAGCAGCTCTTCCAGCTCGACATAGGCAACCTCTTCGAGGTTGGTAAAGCCTTCCGAAACCAGAAGTTGCGCGAAGAATTCGTCCAGATCGAGGCTTTCCATGAACAGCTGCGTGCGGGCTTCGAACTCTTTCTGACGGCGCGCCGATTCTTCGGCCTCGGTCATGATGTCGATATCCAGATTTGTCAGCTGGCTGGCCAGACGCACGTTCTGACCGCGGCGACCGATTGCGAGGCTCAGCTGTTCCTCAGGCACAACAACTTCGATCTTGCCGGCTTCTTCGTCCAGAACCACCTTGGAAACCTCGGCGGGCTGCAGCGCGTTCACCAGGAAGGTCGGCTGGTCTTCGTTCCACGGGATGATGTCGATCTTTTCGCCTTGCAGCTCGTTCACAACGGCCTGCACGCGGCTACCGCGCATACCAACGCAGGCACCGACAGGATCGATGGACCCATCGTACGAAATCACGGCAATCTTGGCGCGGGAGCCGGGGTCACGGGCCACGGCCTTGACCTCGATGATGCCGTCATAGATCTCCGGCACTTCCATCTTGAACAGCTCGGCCATGAATTCCGGCGCAGTGCGCGACAGGAAGATCTGGTGGCCACGAACCTCGCGGCGCACTTCCTTGATATAGGCACGCACGCGGTCATTCGGGCGATAGCTTTCGCGGCCGATCTTGTCATTGCGGCGCAGAACGGCTTCGGCACCGCCCAGATCGACGATGACATTGCCAAACTCTTCGCGCTTAACCGCACCGTTGATGATGGTACCCGCACGATCCTTGAATTCTTCGTACTGACGGTCGCGCTCAGCTTCGCGAACCTTTTGCAGGATGACCTGCTTGGCGGACTGAGCAGCAATCCGGCCCATTTCAACCGGGGGAACCTCTTCGACGAAGACGTCGCCGACCTCGGGCGCTTCCATGTACTGCTTGGCCTGCTCGACGGTCATCTCGGCCTGATAATTCTCAAGCTCTTCATCCTCGACCACGGTGCGAACGCGGGTGAATGTCGCTTTGCCGGTCTTGCGATCGATGCTGACACGGATATCCATCTCGGCGCCGTAACGGCTCTTGGCGGCACGGGCGAGCGATTCTTCCATCGCTTCGACAACCAGACCGGGGTCGATCATCTTTTCGCGGGCCACGGCCTCGGCGGTCTGCAGCAGCTCCAGCTGGTTGGCTGAGGTGATTGCCATCAGTTCGTCTCCTCTTCGGACCCTTCGGTCTCAATCTCGTCGAAAGCGTTTTCGTTCAGGGCACCGGCGTCCTTGCGCTGGCGCAACATTTCCTTGATCAGGTCATCGGTCAAAACCAACTTGGCATCGCTTAGCCAGTCGAATTGCAGACCAATGGTGATTGTCTCGGACCCTTCGGGGATGTTGATCAGAACCTCGTCGCCCTCGATCCCAGCCAGCTCACCCTTGAACCGGCGGCGGCCATCGATCAGCTCGGCGGTCTCGATCTTGGCCTCATACCCCTCGAACATCTCAAAATCCTTGAGACGGGTCAGAGGACGATCAATGCCCGGGCTTGAAACCTCAAGCGTATAGGCGTCAAGAATCGGATCTTCGACATCCAGCGTGGCGCTAACCGCGTTCGAGATTTCGGCGCAATCATCCACTTCGATGCCGCCATCAGGCTTGTCGGCCATGATTTGCATCGTGGTGGTCTTGCCACTCATCAGGCGGATGCGGACCAGCTCATACCCCAGATCTTCGATCACGGGGGTGATGATCTCGGCCAGCCGCCGATCAATCGCCGCTTTGGCTATCAGGTCGTTTGTCATCAGGTGCTCTACCCTGTCATACGGGCACAAAAAAACGGGCGCGCGGCCCGTCGAAATTTCCGGTGGAGCCCCGGACCGAAGCCCGACACGCCGCTGTTGCAACTGCATATACGCAGGGTTTCTCGAATCTGCAACCCCCGGTGCACGACGTGATCGGATTTACGCCATCCACCACCGTTCGGCGATGCGGCCATCGTCCAGTGCGCGGCCCGCCCCGATCTGGCGCGGCATGCCCACATGTGGGGCCACGGCCAGTGCCATATCCGATTCGCTTGGGTGAAAACGCAGCCCGCGCTGGCCTTTCAACTCGCCGCCTGAGGGCAGCGCCGCCACGTCGACGAACCCGTCGCGCAACGCCTCGGCCCGGACACGGGCGTCGGGGATGACAATGATTTCGAACGTCTCGGCCCACCCGGCCTTGCCGTCCTTATAGTGCCCGACCACCTTGCGGCCCAGGAAATGACGATCATCCTCGGCGCGTTCCACGCGGTAGCATCCGGTACCATTGGCCGCGTGCAAAGGCGTCACGCCTTGTCCGTCGCGGGTGATGACAAAGCGGCTGTCGGCCAGCAGGAACGGCAGGCCCGGATTTGCCTCAGCCAGTTCAAGCTGCACCTGATTGGGCGATACGGCTTCGACCCGCCCAACATTGCCCAGAACTGCCATCACATCCGCAACGTCCAGCGGCACGCCATCGTGAAAGGTAACACCCTCGCGCAGATCGAACTGCCAGACCCGCGCATCCGCGTCCGTGTGCCAACCCGTCGCAAGCTCACCGCGCAAGGTGCCATCTGGGGCAATTTCGGTCAGAGTATCAAACACCGCCCCACGGGCCACCTGTTCCAAGCTGTCATCGCGTGGCACAGCCAGCCGCAGTGCACCACCGGCCTTAGGCGTATCCGCCAGCGACGCCCCCGTGGCCGCCAGCAAAGCTGCGGCAGCACCCGAGGCAAACAGAGCACGACGGTCAATCCGGGTCATACCACGCCCTCGGCCACGCGATCCATGATCCGGACCAGCTCGGCGCTGATACCGGGTTCAGACAGGGCGTGGCCTGCGTTGCGGACCATCTTCAGTTCGGCATTGGGCCAGCGTTCGGCCAGATTCCACGCGGCCTGTGGTGGGCAGATCATGTCATAGCGACCCTGCACGATATGGCCGGGGATATGAGCGATCTTGTCCATCTGGTCCAGAATCTGACCATCCTTCTCTAGGAAGGCGCTATTGATGAAATAGTGATTCTCAAGCCGCGCAAAGGCCCGCGCATATTCGCCAGGGCTTTCCCCCGTCCCGCCTTGGGCATGAATTGAAGCCAGCGCGTTCTCCCACGCGGACCAGGCCCGCCCATACAGGATTTCCGTGGCCCGATCCCCCGAAAACAGGCGTTTGTTATAAGCAGCGATCGTGTCGGTCAGCTCAGCCTCGGTCAACAGAGCGGTGAATTTCGCCCATTGCTCGGGCCAGAACTTGCCTGCGCCGCCGCCATAGAACCAATCAAGCTCGGCCTGTGTGGCCAGGAACACGCCGCGCAGCACCAGACGGTTCACGCGATCCGGGTGCGCCTGTGCATAGATCAGCGCCAGAGTCGCGCCCCAACTGCCGCCAAACACAGCCCAATCCTCGATATCCAGTAGGGTGCGCAACCGTTCGATATCGGCCACCAGATGCCATGTCGTATTGTCGGTCACCGACGCATGGGGCCGCGACCGGCCACAGCCGCGCTGATCGAATAGAATCACCCTATAGACGCTGGGATCGAAATAACGGCGCATCGCCGGGCTGCAGCCGCCGCCCGGCCCGCCATGCAGCACCACAACCGGTATCCCCTTTGGATTGCCGCATTGTTCCATATAAATGCGATGCCCTTCGCCCATATCCACCATTCGCTGATCGAACGGGTCGATCGGCGGGTACAGATATTGCACTGCGCGCTTTTGGTCCGGGTACTTGTCCATTATGGCCCTATATAGTCCTTAAACGTAAAAGAGCATACGGAGACAGGAATGCAAGCGCATCCGAACACTGTGGATCCATCCGAGATCGCAAAATTCGAAGCGATGGCCGCAGAATGGTGGGATCCTCACGGGAAATTCAAACCGCTGCACATGATGAATCCGTGCCGTCTGGATTATATCACACAGCAGATCGCGGGCGAATTTGACCGGGATTTGACCGCGCCGAATCCGTTTCAGGGCCTGCGTTTGCTGGATATCGGCTGCGGCGGAGGGCTGCTGAGCGAACCGATGGCGCGCCTTGGGGCCGAGGTCGTGGGCGCCGACGCCGCCGAGGGCAACCTGCCCGTTGCGCGCATCCACGCGGAACAGTCCGGGCTGGACATCGACTATCGCCACACCACCGCCGAGGCGTTGGCCGAGGCGGGCGAGCAATTTGATGTGGTGCTGAACATGGAAGTGGTCGAGCACGTGGCCGATCCGCTGTCCTATCTGACCGCAACGCGGCAATTGCTGAAACCCGGCGGGTTGGAGATTTGTTCCACCATCAACCGCAACCCGAAATCGTATGCTATGGCGATCGTCGGGGCCGAGGTCGTCATGCGCTGGCTGCCGCGGGGTACGCATGAGTGGAACAAGTTCATCACCCCCGATGAGCTGTTCGACCTGCTGCGCCAAGCCGGGCTGGAGCCGGTGGACCGCAAGGGGTTTGTATTCAACCCGATTCTTTGGAGTTGGTCGATCTCGGACCGGGATCTGAGCGTCAATTACGTCACAGCCAGCATTCGCCCAGAGTAAGGACTTTTTATGTCAGTAATCCCCGAAGGTAGCAGCCTGTTCGTCGTAGACATCGAATACATTGTACCAATGAATCAGGTGGAACCCGTAATCGACTCGCATATGGATTTTGTACACGCGTCATATAAAGATGGCCGGTTCCTGATGTCCGGGCCAAAGGTTCCACGCAGTGGAGGTCTGATCGTGATGACCGCCGACAGCCGGGAGGAGGCTGAGAAGTATCTGGAACATGACCCGTTCGCACAAGAAAAGGTTGCCAAATTTCGCGTGACCGAGTTCCGGGCGTCCAACCTGCATCCCGCTTTGAAAGCCTGACTCACTCGTCTTCGAGTCGGATTCTCAAATCCCGCAGCACCGGCAGCGTGCTGCGGACACGCTCCAGCCCCAGCTCTCCGACCACGCGGTTGATCAGCGGCGCAATCGACGAAATCGCCTGATCGCGCGCGCGACGTCCGGCGGGACTGATCGCGACCATCTTGCGGCGGGCGTCGTCCCAGTCGGGGCGGATGTGGATGTAACCGGCCCATTCCAGCTTGGCCAAGGTGTTGGTCATCGCCCCTCGGGTCACGTGGAACGTATTGGCCAGCTGCGCGGGGCTGCGCTCATCTCCGACAAACACCAGATGGTTCAGCACCGAGAAATGCGAAATTTCCATGCCCTTGGGCAGCACCCGGCTCAGCCGGTTGCGCAATAGTTGATCGGCGGTCAGGATCTCGCTGAACAGCGTGACCGCTAGGGCATTATGTTCGTCAGTCATGGTCCGGTTCTGGATCAGGGCCCGTCGAAAGGCCGCACGTGAGTCAACGAGGGCACCCGACGGCGCGCCTCTGACACAGAACTATCATCCAAATCGAAAAAGTGAATGCCTGGATCGCCCCCTGCGTCGACAACGACCTCTCCCCACGGGGCCACAACCATGCTGTGACCGTAGGTTTGGCGCGTTCTGCCGCGGGTTTTCGGATGCTCTCCGGTCTGTGCCGGGGCCAGCACCCAACAGCCGGTTTCAATCGCCCGCGCCCGCAGCAGTGATTCCCAATGGGCCGCGCCGGTGACCGGCGAAAACGCTGCCGGAATGGTCAGAATTTGCGCCCCCGCCTGCGCCAAAGCGGCATAGAGATGTGGGAAACGGATGTCATAACAGATGCTCAGACCAACCGTGCCGAAATCGGTTTTGGCCAGCACCGCCTTATCGCCAGGGCGATAGTTTTTGGATTCGCGGAAGGTCTCAGATTCCGAGACCTGCACGTCAAACATGTGAATCTTGTCATACCGCGCCACGATCTGCCCTTGCGGGTCTATCAAAAAGGAACGGTTGGCAAAACGCCCATCGGCATCGTGGGTTTTGATGGCCAAAGACCCAATCAGCAGCCAGACGCCCAGCGCTACGGCCTGTTCACGCAGACCCGCCAGCGTTTGGTCGTCTTCTTCATGCTGCAGAACGTCGCGCTGTCGGGTTGTGCTGGTGGACACACAGTTCGTCACCTCGGGCGTCAGAAGGAACCGCGCGCCCTGACCTGCGGCCTCGGCCATCATGGCGCGCACCATTTCCAGATTTTCGGTCGGGTTATCCGACGAAGTGATTTGCAGCAGCGCGGATTTCATCAGGCCGCCAAAAGACGATCCAGCTTGCCCTGACGGTCCAGTTCGTACAGATCATCGCAGCCGCCCACATGCTGCGTCCCGACGAAAATCTGCGGCACGGTGCGTTTGCCGCCTGCGCGTTTGATCATCTCTGGCTTGCGCTTGGGGTGCATCAGCACGTCGATCTCTTTGAATTCGACGCCTTTCTGTTTCAGCAGTCGTTTGGCCGCATGGCAAAAACCGCACAGCGGCGAGGTGTAGATTTCAACCGGTTTCATATTCCGTCCCTTTGGGTTTCGCGTGATCTTCCGCGAATTAGGCATCCTTGGCAACGCGTGCCAGTACCAACACGAAAATATGATTTGCACCCGCTGCATGGCAGGCACGCGCACAGGCTGTCAGAGTCGCACCAGAGGTCATGACATCATCGACCAGCAAGATATCCCGTCCTTTAATGCGCGACCCCTGCCTGGGATACGCCGAGATCGCACCGGCCAGGGTTTCCGCCCGCTGAGCAGCGGTTTTCCCGTCCAGAACTGGCGTTCGTGCCCGTCGGTGCAACAGGTCCGGGCACACCTCAATTCCCGTTTCCCACCCCAGATGCTGGGCTAGCAATGCCGACTGGTTGTACCGCCGCTTGATCAAACGGGACCAGTGCAGGGGTACAGGCGCGATCAGCATGTTGTCGCGAAATAGATCCCGCCCGGCTTGCGCCATCCACCTAGCTGCTGGCTTTGCCAGCTCAGGTCTGTCGCCGTGTTTCAAGGCCAGAATCAAGGCGCGCGCCTTGCCATTGTACATCAGCGCAGCCCGACCATCCTGCCAGGGGCGGGCCGTTTTCATGCAGTCATCGCATTCGATCCGGTGACCATCCACCTCGCCCGGCAAGGGCACCCCGCAGCTTTCGCATACCACTCCGCCAATGAAAGGCGTGTCGCGCCAGCAAGCACCGCACAGGCCGAAATCCGCTTCGGTCAATTCACCACATCCCAGACATCGCGGTGGATAGATCAACTCGACAGCGGTTTGAATCCGCTGCCATATGCGGTAGTTGCGCCCTATGAAACTGCCTGAGTCCAACGCACCCTCTCTGTTCGACCGCCCAGCCCTGATCCGACACCGTGCCCGCGCGCGGGACGAGGCGCTGTTTTTGCATCGCGCCGCGGTGGATGAGGTGCAGGATCGGCTCTCCATGGTTAATAAAACCTTTACGGCCCCGGCGATTGTGACGCCGTTTGCGCATATCTGGCAGGACGTTTTGCCGGAGGCACAGATCGTTTCGGATGACGATGTTCTGGACCTAGCACCCAGAGCGCATGATCTGGTGATTCACGCCATGGCGCTGCATTGGGCCAATGATCCGGTGGGGCAGCTGATCCAATGTCACCGCGCCCTGCAGCCCGACGGCTTGCTGCTGGTGGTGTGTCTCGGCGGTGAAACCCTGCACGAGTTACGCGCCGCCCTTGGGCAGGCCGAGATCGAGGTCACAGGTGGCCTCAGCCCCCGTATCGCCCCGATGGCCGAGCTGCGCGATCTGGGCGGGTTACTACAACGCGCGGGGCTAGCGCTGCCGGTCGCCGATACCGCTCGTCTGACGGCGGAATACCGCGACTTGACCCATCTGATGCATGATCTGCGCGCGATGGGAGAGACCAACAGCCTGTCCGGACGCATGAAACACGCCACACAGCGGCAGGTCTTTGCCCGGGCGCAGCAGATTTACGCCGATCACTTCCCGACACCGCAGGGGCGTTTGTCGTCCACTTATGAATTGATTTGCCTGACCGGCTGGTCACCCGATGACAGCCAGCAAAAACCATTGCGTCCGGGATCAGCGCAGGCGCGCTTGGCCGAGGCGCTGGGAACGAAAGAAGGCAAACTGTCCAATTGACGACCGGAGATTTCCGGTTATCTCAGCCAGATACAGAGAACTCTCAGGAAGCTCGAAATGTTTGACGCCACTCGCCCCGATCATGCCCCTGCGGACCACCCCAAGGTCAAAATGGGCCGCGTCGGCATCCTGCTGGCCAATCTTGGCACACCGGACGACTATAGCTATTGGCCGATGCGCCGGTATCTGAACGAGTTTCTGTCGGATCAGCGCGTTATCGACTATCCCAAATGGAAATGGCAACCGATCCTGCAGGGAATCATCCTGACCAAACGCCCGTTCAGCTCGGGCGAAGCGTACAAATCGATCTGGAACCACGACAAGGGCGAAAGCCCGCTGATGACGATCACCAAGGACCAGACCGCTAAGCTGCGCAACGCAATGCAGGCGCGTTATGGCGATCAGGTGCTGGTCGATTTCTGCATGCGCTACGGCAACCCGTCGACCAAATCGAAAGTGCGCGAAATGGTGGCGGCGGGCTGCGACCGCATCCTGTTCTTCCCGCTTTATCCGCAATATGCGGGCGCGACGACGGCCACCGCCAATGATCAGTTCTTCCGCGCGCTGATGGATGAAGCCTGGCAACCGGCCGCCCGCACCGTACCTGCCTATTTCGATGAACCCGCCTTTATCGACGCTCTGGCCGGGTCGGTGGAACAGGCCTATGCAGCGATGGAAGCCAAGCCGGATATATTGGTTTGCTCCTATCACGGGATGCCGGAACGGTATTTGCAGCAGGGCGATCCATACCACTGCCAATGCGCAAAAACCTCGCGCTTGCTCAAGGAACGGCTGGATTGGTCGGATGATCAGCTTGTTTCAACCTTCCAATCGCGATTCGGGCCTGAGGAATGGTTGAAGCCGTATACGGTCGACCACGTGGCCGAGTTGGCGCGGCAGGGCAAGAAAAACATTGCCGTGATCGCACCGGCGTTTTCCGCCGATTGCATCGAAACGCTGGAAGAGATCAACGAAGAAATCAAGGAAAGCTTCGAAGAGGCGGGCGGTGAAACCTTTACCTATATACCCTGCCTCAACGATGATGATTCGCACATCGCGGCATTGGGCAAGGTGATCGAAGACAATCTGAAGGGTTGGCTGGACTAAGCAGCACCCATCAATCAGGCATGAAAAAAGGCGGTGGATCGCTCCACCGCCTTTTCTCTAGATGACGCTCGTCAAATTAGCTTGCTGCAACAGCTGCGGCAACTACGACCAGCAGGATCAGCGGCAGGATGATTCCCTGCGACGAACCTTGAGTTTCCTCTACAACAACCGGTGCTTCAACAACCGGCTCTTCCAGGTTACCGGCATAAGCGGTCGAAGCAGCAGCAGTCAGTGCAGCGGCGAGAACGAGTTTCTTCATATTAACCTCCAGAATTTGCACGGTTCCGAATAGTGAAACCGCACACCCAAGACTTACCTCGTGTTTTTTTCTAACCAGCTATCCGACTGGAATGCAATTGCAACTTGCGCCGCAAGCGGGTTCGTGCGCGAAAATGTCGTCAAATTAGCAACACTTGCGTGCCGACCTTCGCCATTGAAAACAATTCCGCGATATCCTCGTTGAACAATCCGATGCAACCATTCGACGAACGGCGGCCGATTTTGCGCGTGTCATGTGTTCCGTGGATGCGATAATACTTCCAACTTAGATACAAAGCGTGCGTTCCCAATGGGTTATCAGGACCCGGCGGGATATAATCCGGCCATTCGGGGTTGCGCTTTTTCATCGAGGGCGTGGGTGACCAGCTCGGACCCTCGACTTTGCGGATCACACTTGTACGACCACGGCGCGTCAGCTCCTCGGTCAGAGGTACGGACGAGGGGTAAAGTTTATACACCCGCTGGTCGTCGGACCAGTAATGTAACGCGCGCGAGACGGTATCGACCAGAATGGCCCCGTTATTTGTGTTCGAGAAATAGGGTTGCCAATCCAACGCACGAAAGCCCGAGATATTTCGCCGCACATTGGGTTCCGCCTCGGGTGCGGGGCGCAGCGGGTCGCCGGGAATGTATTGCGCAATCGCAGGTGAGGCCAGCAGGGCTGAAGCCCCGGCCAGGAATCCGCGACGGGAAGCTACATGAATGTGTTTCTTGACCATGAGGGGCGGTCCTTTGCTAAGGCCAGTCTGAAAATCTGTCGTATTCTATTGCCAGAATGCTTCAGTCGCAAATCAAACCGGCAGAATCACGCAGAATGGGTCCATTGTGCGTTTGCTCAAGACGGTCTGTCACGCTATGCCGTAGATTAACACAATCATCAGGTCGATCATGACGCGTATTATTTCATTACTGTTTACCTGCTTTATTGCGCTGGCCGCATGTACACCCAGCAGCACCCCGACATATGGATCGGATGGCCGGCCGCTGCCGACCGTCTACAAAATCCGGGGCAATCCCGAAAAACTGCAGTTCCGCATGCTTGATTCGGTCAACGCACTGCGTCAGGCGCAGGGCTTGCAGTCAGTGCAGCTGAATTCGCAGCTTAATGCCGCGGCCGCCACCCACGCCAAGGACATGGCACGGCAAAACCGCCCATGGCATTTTGGGTCGGACGGATCATCGCCAATCGACCGCGCACAGCGCGTGGGCTATTTTGGCACGTTCCTGGGCGAAGCAATTTCCGAGACCTATGAAACCGAAACCGAAACGCTGGCCGCCTGGATGCAGGAACCTGGTCCGCGCTCGGTGATTTTGGACCCCAAGGCCACGCAGATGGGTTTTGCATGGCATCAGGAAGGTGGCGGGAAAATCTGGTGGACGCTGGAAATGGGCGCTGGCGGTTAACCGCAACCCCATCCGAAAACGAAAAAGCCCCCGGAAAACCGGGGGCTTTTTTCATATCCTTAAAGGCTTAGGCCGCTTGCATAGACTGCGCTTCGGTCAAAATCGCATACAACTTGACCGGGTCCGGGTTGGCCCGCAACTTGGCGCAGACCGAGGTGTCACGCAGGGTGCGGGACACCAACGCCAGTGCTTTCAGATGATCCACCCCGGCCTCTTCTGGGGCGAACAGGGCAAAGGCGATATCGACCGGCTGGCGGTCAACCGATCCGAAATCGATCGGTTTTTCCAACATGACAAACACGCCTGAAACGTTTTCCAATTCAGCCATACGGGCATGCGGCAAAGCCACGCCATGACCCACACCAGTCGGCCCCAGGCTTTCCCGTTCCAGCAGCCCTTCGACAACAATCTGGGCATCAAGGCCCAATGCTGCCTCAGCCACATCCGCAATTTCCTGAAACAACCGCTTCTTGCTGGAAGCGGCGGACAGTACGCGAACTGCTTCGGGCTTCAATATGCTCGAAAGCTCCATGATTACGCTCCATGGCTATGCCCCCACATTTGCAGGGGCCTGCCTTTGCTATTCTTGCCTGTTACGGATCGATCCAGCCGATATTACCGTCCTCCCGACGATAAACGACGTTCAATCCGTCCTTGTTTTCATTCCGGAACACCAGCACCGGGGCGCCGGCCAGTTCCATCTGCATGACGGCTTCACCAACACTCAGCGATGGAATCTTGGTTTCCATCTCAGCCACGATCATCGGCTGCAGAGATTCGGGTTCGGCTGCCGAGTCAGATTCGTCAGAGGCGAGGATATAGGACGACGCCCCAAAGAGTTCAACAGGCTCAGACCGATCCTTGTGGTGATCCTTCAAACGCCGCTTATATCGGCGCAGCTGTGTTTCCATCTTGTCGCAGCAACCTTCGAACGCCGCATAGATTTCAGTTGCATGAGCTTTGGCCTGCGCCGTCAGGCCCGTAGAAAGATGTACGGTGGTTTCGCATACATATTCATGCGCTGAACGGGAAAAGACGACGTTGGCATCTGTCGGACGCTGGGCATATTTGCCCACAACCTCGCCCAGTTCGGTCTGCACGTGAGTTTGCAGCGCCGCGCCGATGTCGATCTGTTTTCCGCTGATTTGGTAACGCATGTGATCTCCTTCACAATTCACACCCATTCTTACGTCACGTTACGCGACGCACGTGTTTTTATCGGGTGGGGGAAAAAGGCATATCCTGCAGTAGCCGCGCCATTTGCCCTTCCAGGAAGGGGCATCGTGATCCAGACGGAAACCGAAGAAATGCCATGACCCAATTGAGGCAAGAGACGGCGGGAGAGTCAATCAAAACAGACGTGTATATACGTGATTTCCGCCATGCAGTCGGCGCATTTCTGCGCAAGCCTATGATATACGGAAATTTTCACCCAGATAAACGCGCCGGACGTTCTCATTTTCGACCACTTCGTCCGGGGTGCCAGACATCAGCACCTGGCCGTCATGCAGGATATAGGCGCGATCCACAATCTCCAACGTTTCCCGCACGTTGTGGTCGGTGATCAGAACCCCGATACCGCGTTTTTTCAGATCAGCGACCAGGTGGCGGATATCGCCCACGCTGATCGGGTCGACACCCGCAAAAGGTTCATCCAACAGCAGGTATTTCGGGTCGGCCGCCAGACAGCGCGCAATTTCAACCCGGCGGCGTTCACCGCCCGACAAGGCCAGCGCGGGTGCCCGGCGCAGGTGTTCAATCGAAAAATCCGATAGCAGCTCTTCCAGCCGCTCTTTGCGGCGATGGGCGTGGCGGACAGTGATATCCAGAACCGAGGCGATGTTGTCCTCGACGCTCATGCCGCGGAAGATCGACATCTCTTGCGGCAGATATCCGATGCCCAAACGCGCGCGGCGGTACATCGGCAATGTCGTCACGGTCTGCCCGTCGATCGTAACCGTGCCCGCCTCGGGGAAGACCAGCCCGGCAACCGAGTAGAACGTGGTGGTTTTGCCCGACCCGTTCGGACCCAGCAGCGCCACAACCTCGGACCTGTCAAGCGTCATCGACACATCGCGGATCACGGTCTTTTTGCTATAGGATTTCCGCAGCTTTTCTATTCTGAGGCCGGATTGCCCCTCGGCCACGGTCAGTTCAGGCCGCGCCATCAATTATTGCCCTGCTGCAGGATGGTTTTGACATTGCCTGTCATCGTTGCCGTGCCAGTGGTCAGATCAGCATTCATCTGATCGCCGCTGATGGTGCTGGGCCCCTGCGTTAGCAGCACATTGCCCTTCATCACGATCACACCTGAATCAATGGTGTATTCGGCCCAGTCACCCTCGGCCGCGTCGGGCGGGCTGACCAGAACCACATCTTCGGTCGCTTCCATCCGCTCGATACCCGAGCGATCCTCATTATACAGAACCAGCACCCGTTCAGCGGTCAGGCGCATTTCCCCCTGAATGACGATCACATTGCCCACAAATTCGGCCGAGCCGTTTTCTTGATTGACGTTGAGGGTTTCCGAGGTCACTTCGACCGGCAGCGAAGGGTCAGCCTTGACCGCGCCAAACGCAACCTGAGTCTCCTGCGCCGCCGCAGAAAAAGCACCAAGTGTCAGTACAAGGCAAAGTGGAACAAATCGAAAATCGAACACAGGTTATCTTTCTGCTTTTTCAGGCTCGTATATCAGCTTCACGCCGTCTGTAAAAATAATATGGACCGGTCCGTCCTTTTTTTCCGTTCCAAAGGTCATGCCACCTGCTGAAATGTTGCCGAGAATCCCGGTGCCGTGCACCTCACCCGGCGCGTCACCGCGAATTTCATCCAGCGCGGTGTTCAGCAGATCGGTTGTGATCTCGGTGCCATCGGTCGAGGTGATGACCACATCGCCAATAAAGGTCGCGGTGTTTTTGTCGGGGCGGATCATGCCAGAGTTGGAATCCAACGTGATAACGCCGCCGCCCGAAAGGCCCAGGCGGCCCCGGAACTCGGCCGCTGTCGGGGTGGAAACTTCGGTGCCCTGCGTGGCGCGGGTTGCTTGGATCTGGACCTCTTCGCCCTTGCGCGTGGTGCCGCGGTAGTTTGGCTGCGTCACCACCTGATCGGCCAACCGTTCGTCGATATCCTGTTGGGAAAAGGGCACGGACACATTGGTTTCGATGCTGCGCGACAGCAAGAACACAGTGGACAGCATCAAGATGGCCACCAACGGCAGCACCACCTTAAAAAACTGAACCATGCGTGAATGTCCGTCCACCGCTCAGCCCCTACCTAGCCCAGACCGACGCGCAAGCAGTCGTGGATGTGCAGCAGCCCCTCGGCCTGCCCCTGTCCTTCGGGATCAACTACAAACAGCGAGGTGATCTTGCGATCGTTCATGATCGCAACCGCCTCTTCCGCCATAGCGTTTGGTGCAATGGTCATCGGGTTGCGGGTCATCACTTCTTCGGTAGTTCTGTTCAGCAACCCGTCCATGTTCCGGCGCAAGTCACCATCCGTGACGATGCCCGTCAGGCGGCCCGCCTCGTCGGTCACGCCGACGACACCAAAGCTTTTCTGGCTCATGACCAGCAAGGCTTCGCTCATCGGGGTGCCAACAGGCACCACGGGCAGGTCGGCATGCATCAGATCGCGCACAGTGGACAGCTGCGCCCCCAGTTTGCCGCCGGGGTGGAAGGCGCGGAAATCCTCGGGCTGGAAGTCGCGGTATTTCATCAGCGCAATGGCTAACGCATCGCCCATCGCCAATGTCAGCGTGGTCGAGATCGAGGGCACCATGCCGAACCCGCAGGCCTCACCCAGCGACGGGATCAGCAGATGCACATCGGCCTGCTTCATCAACGTGCTTTCCGGCTTGCTGGACAGGCCGATCAGCGGAATGCCAAAGCGGCGGGTAAAGGCCAGCAGGTTTACCAGTTCCGGTGCCTCGCCCGAATTGGAAATCGCCACAACCACATCACCTTTGGAGACCATGCCCAGATCCCCATGGCTGGCCTCGGCCGGATGCACGAAATAGGCCGGTGTGCCGGTGCTGGCCAGCGTCGCGGCGATCTTGTGGCCAATATGGCCGGATTTGCCGATGCCGCTGATGATGATGCGACCCGGGGCCTGCAGGATCATCTGCACGGCTTCGGCAAAGTGCTCGTCCAGACTGTCGGCCAGCACGTCCAGCGCGCGGGCCTCGTCGGTGACGACCTGTTTGGCGGTTCTCAGAAAGGACTCGTTATCAGTCATGAGTGTGCAAAGATATCCGTTTCGGGCCAGCCTGCGAGGTCAAGTTTCGCACGCGTCGGCAAGAAGTCAAAACACGCCTGCGCCATCTCAGCACGGCCTTCGCGGGCCAAACGCCCGTCCAGCGCATCGCGTAGCTGATGCAAGTACAGAACGTCCGAGGCCGCATATTCCAGCTGAGCGTCGGTCAGGGTTTCGGCCCCCCAGTCGCTCATCTGCTGCTGCTTCGAAATATCGACACCAATCAGCTCCTGACACAGGTTCTTCAGGCCATGACGGTCGGTATAGGTGCGCACCAGACGGCTGGCGATCTTGGTGCAATAGACCGGCGCGGCCAGTGCGCCAAAGGTGTGGTACATCGCGGCAATGTCAAACCGTCCAAAATGGAATAGCTTTAACACGTGGGGGTTTTCCAACATGGCGCACAGGTTTGGTGCCTGCGTCTGGCCCTTTTCAACCTGCACGATATGGCTGTTGCCGTCGCCGCCCGACATCTGGATCACGCACAGGCGGTCGCGATGCGGGTTCAGCCCCATGGTTTCGCAATCAATGGCCACCACAGGGCCTAGGTCCAACCCGTCCGGCAGGTCGTTTTTATAAAGATGGTTCGCCACGGGGTCTTCCTTTATGCGATATCGCCCCCGAGATAGGAGGTTTGGCCCGTAAACTCAACGCCATCAATAGAATGCGACAAACATGCGCGGATTTCTTGACCCCACCTGCTTTGACAGGAAAATGGATAAGGCCGCCGTGCGTCTGGCATTAAGCAGGCCCTGACGCGACGCCAATTGAAAAAAGGTCCGAACCGCCGATGCTGAGTGTCCTGCGAATCCGCACCTATCGCCATCTGTTGGGGGCTCAGGTCGTTGCGTTGACGGGCACCGGTTTGGCGACAATTGCGTTGGGGCTACTGGCTTATGATCTGGCAGGTGGCGCGGCCAGTCTGGTGTTGGGAACCGCGCTGACGATCAAGATGGTGGCTTATGTGGTCGTCGCCCCACTTGCCGCAGCCTTCGCAGAGCGGCTCGACCGCCGCCGGATGCTAGTGACGTTGGATCTGGTGCGTGCGGCAGTTGCGGTCTGTCTGCCTTTCGTGACCGAGATCTGGCAGGTTTACGTGCTGATCTTTGTCCTGCAATCCGCATCCGCCGGGTTCACCCCGGCGTTTCAGGCCACCATCCCCGACGTGCTGACCGATGAGCAGGACTATACCAAGGCGCTCTCCCTGTCGCGGCTTGCCTATGATCTTGAAAGCCTGCTCAGCCCTGCTCTGGCCGCAGCGCTTTTGCTGTTCGTCAGTTTCGACAGCCTGTTCTGGGGTACGGGGCTGGGGTTCATCGCCTCGGCACTGTTGGTGGTGTCGGTTGCCCTGCCCTCACCCAAACCGACAAGACGCCGTGGTATTTATGACCGTACGACACGCGGCATTCGTCTTTACCTGAGCACACCCCGACTGCGCGGATTACTTGCCCTGACTTGGACAGCAGCGACCCTCAGCGCGATGATTATCGTCAATACGGTTGTAATTGTGCGGTCCGATTTGGGCCTGTCGGAAAGCGCTGTGGCCATAGCGTTGGCCGGGTTCGGCGGTGGTTCGATGCTGGCCGCATTTGCCCTGCCCAAACTGTTAGATCGGTTCATGGACCGCACCGTTATGCTAGGCGGGGCCATTTTCGGAACCCTGGCAATTGGTCTCTCTGCCATCCTGTTCGCGGCTATGCCGATCTCTCTGATCGGTCTCGCAATACTCTGGGCCTGCATCGGGTTTGGCTATTCCGCCACGCTGACGCCTTCAGGCCGGTTGCTGACCCGCTCGACCCGATCCGAAGACCGACCAGCCGTGTTTGCCGCCCAGTTCACCCTGTCGCACGCCTGCTGGCTGGTGCTATATCCACTGACCGGCTGGATCATGACCACAACCAGCACGGCGGCAACGTTGGGCTGGATGACCCTGATCGCGGCCCCCGGGGTTATGGTGGCCCTTGTGATCTGGCCGCGTTCGGACCGGAAAGCCGTTTCAAAAGAACATGCTGACATGTCTTGAGCCCCCCTGCCCCGGTGCATTACACCTTGGTGCATCATGGATCAGCTAGACCGTCGCATCATCGCCGCCCTGCAGCACAACGCTCGCGAATCGACCACCAAGATTGCCGCGAAGCTGGGCGTGGCCCGAACCACCGTGCATGAACGCATCAGCCGCATGGAAGAGCGTGGCGTGATCGCAGGCTATTCGGTGGTTCTGAACAGCCCCGAAGACGCCCCGAGCGTACAGGTGGTCGTGCTGCTGGAAGTGCAGCAAAAGGAAACCAAGCGTATCATCAATCGGCTTGAGGCTTACCCCGAGGTCAAGCTCTGCCTGTCGATAAATGGCGAGTTCGACCTCCTGCTATCGGCCGAGGCCCCGCGGATCGAGGACCTGGATATTCTGGTTGATGATCTGGCCAAGATCCCCGGCGTGCTGCGCACCAATACCAGCGTTGTCTTCGGCCGCCGGATTGATCGAATCTGAACGGCTGATAACCCTCTGTAAACCCTAGCAGGATTAGCTTGGCCGGGACTGATCAGAATCCCGGACCGGCAGAATGCCCCATCGTTTGATCTTTGGCCTGAGTTTGCTTGCGTTGAGTGCAGCGCAACAGGTCTTTGCCATGCCCGATGCCAGCGGTGCGGGCATTTGCGATGCAGCCGCGCGCCGCGCTGCCCAATCCCAGGGTGTACCGCTGGATGTCTTACGCGCGATTGCGCGGGTGGAAACCGGGCGGTTGCGGGACGGGCAGTTGGAACCCTGGCCCTGGACCATCAATGTCGAAGGGCAAGGATACTGGTTCACGTCCGAGTTTGAGGCGAAATCTTACGTTTTCGACATTTTCAAAGCAGGCAAGCGCAGCTTTGACATCGGCTGTTTCCAGATCAATTACCGTTGGCACGGCAAGGCATTCCGGTCCATCGACGCCATGTTCGACCCGGATGAAAACGCCACCTACGCCGCCCGGTTTCTGAATGAACTGTATGCCGAGCTTGGATCGTGGCCCGCAGCCGTTGGGGCCTATCATTCCCGCACACCATCGCTGGCCAATGCTTACTCGGGCCGGTTTCAGACCGTACTGGCACAACTGGATCAATCCTTGCCCACTGCCCCGGAACGGGCCGCGCGCGACCCGTTTACCACCGCCGCAACCCCTCTGATCCCGGTCAACCTGCCGCAACCGGGTGACGGCGCGCTGGGGTCGCTGGTTCCGCCTTCGGGCACTGCCACCGCCTTTATCTCGTTCAACTAGGAGGCATGCGTGTCCAAGATCGACGCCCGTTCCCTGTTTTCTCCGACCGTGCTGCTGGCGCTGGCGCTGATGACGGTCATCGTGATGATGATCCTGCCGATGCCCGCCTGGGTGCTGGATGTGGGGTTGGCAGCCTCGTTCGCGCTGGCGATCCTGATCTTTACGCTGACGCTGTTTATCGAACGGCCTCTGGATTTCTCGTCTTTCCCGACAATCCTTTTGGCCTCGCTGATGCTGCGGCTGTCGCTAAACGTATCCTCAACCAAGCTTATCATCGGAGAGGGGCACACGGGACCCAATGCCGCTGGGGACGTGATCGAAGGTTTTGCCGACTTCGTCATGGGCGGCAGTATCTTTCTGGGGTTGGTGGTGTTCGGCGTGCTGCTGATCGTAAATTTCATGGTCATCACCAAGGGCGCTGCCCGCATGGCCGAGGTCGGCGCGCGGTTCGCCCTGGACGGCATGCCGGGAAAACAGCTCGCCATCGACAGCGACATGTCCGCCGGGGCCATCGACCACCAACAGGCTAAAGAACGCCGCGAGCGTGAGCAGCAAGAGACGACGTTTTTCGGCTCTCTCGATGGGGCGTCGAAATTTGTCAAAGGCGATGCGATAGCCGGACTGCTGATCACGTTGCTCAACCTGGTGATGGGATTGATCATGGGTGTGATCGTCCATGGGATGCCAATCTCATCCGCGTTCGAGACCTATGCCATCCTGACCGTCGGTGACGGGCTGGTGTCGCAAATCCCGGCGGTGATCATATCGATCGCGTCAGCCCTGTTGCTGGCCCGCGGCGGTACGCAGGGGGCGACCGACAATGCAATCTTCTCGCAGCTGGGCCGGCATCCAGCGGCCCTGGCAACAGTTTCCATGTTGATGGTGCTGTTTGCGCTGGTGCCCGGCCTGCCCTTTTTGCCATTCATCCTGGGGGCGGGTGTTCTGGGCTATGCGGCCTATTACGTCCATCGCAAGCAAAAGAGCGAAGCGGAAGAGGCGCTGGCCCCAACACCGCAGAAAGACACACCGGTCTCGCAAGCCATTGGCGATATTTTGGACCTGGACGATGTGCATCTGGAGTTTGCCCCCGATCTGGTCAGCATGGTCCTCAACCCCGGCACCGGGCTGGACGCGCGCATCGCTAATATGCGGACCTATGTGGCCTCAAGCTTTGGCCTGATCCTGCCTGACATCCGCCTGACCGACCGCGCCGATCTGCCCATGGGCACCTATGTAGTCAAGGTCCAGGGCGTCGAACAGGCGCGCGGCGTGTTGAACCCCGATCTGGTTCTGGCGCTGGTACAGGATGACCGCGACATGCTGCCCGAGGGTAATGACGTGACCGAGCCCGTCTATGGCGCCCCCGCCCGCTGGATTCTGCCCAAGGATCAAGAGGCCGCCGCGCTTAGTGGGGCCACCATCGTTTCCCCGCCCGAGATTCTGGCCACTCATCTGCTTGAGATCATCAAACAGAACTTCTCACGCCTGCTGACGCTGAAATCCCTGCGCCGCCTTTTGTCCGAGATGACACGGCTCAGCGATCCGGTTCGGGCCGAGGCTAACCGCAAGCTTCTGGACGAGTTGATCCCGGACAAGGTACCGATCGACACGCTACATGCGGTGCTGCGTCTGCTGCTGGACGAACGGGTCTCGATCCGCAACATGGCGCTGATTCTGGAAAGCGTGGCCGAGGCGCGGCTGACCACCACCCAACCCGAAGGCATCTGCGAACTGGTCCGGCAGAGATTGGGTTTCCAACTGGTGGCCGAGATGAAACGCGAAGACGGATCGATCCCGCTGATCCAACTGGCCCCGGAGTGGGAGGATACCTTCACCACCTACCAGATCGACGCGCCTGCAGCGGGTCTCGACGTGGCGCTGCCGCCGAACCTGTTCAACAAGCTGGCCGATGGCGTGGTCGACAGTGTCGCGCAATCCGCCGATCACGGGCTGTTTCCGGCGTTGGTCACCTCGACCCGCCGTCGCCGTTTGCTGCGCACCATCATGCACGCGCGCGGCATAGCCAACCCGGTGCTGTCGTTCGAAGAAATCGGGCTCGAGGCGCGGCCTTCGCTGGTTGGAACGGTGCCCGCGTGATCGCGCTACCGCCCGAGCTTTTGCCCCAGCTGGGTGAGGGTTTGTGGCACCTCTTTGCCGTCTTCCTGCGTGTCTCGGCCATGGTGTCGCTGCTGCCCGCCTTTGGCGAGCGCAGCATTCCGACCCGCGTCAAATTCGGCATCGCGGCTGCCTTTACCCTTATTGTGACACCAGCGATTGCGGCGCCTGTTGCCCCACCCGGCCTGTTGCCAATGGCAGAATTGGTTCTGACCGAAGTGCTGATCGGGATGGCCTTGGGTATGTCGCTGCGACTGTTCGTGCTGGCCCTGCAAACGGCAGGATCGATTGCGGCGCAGGCAACATCGCTGTCGCAGATTCTGGGTCCAGCCGCTGCAGATCCCGTGCCCGCGATGGGATATCTTCTGACACTGGCTGGCCTGACACTGGCGGTTTTGCTCGGCCTGCACATCCGCGTCGCTCAGTTTCTGATCCACAGCTATACGCTGTTTCCAATGGGCACCCCAATACTAGCCCCGGACCTGTCGCAATGGGGGGTGCAGCAAATTGCGCGCAGTTTTGGGTTGGCGTTTGCGCTGACTATGCCCTTCGTGATCGCCTCGCTGATCTATAACCTTGCGCTTGGCGTCATCAACCGCTCGATGCCGCAGCTGATGGTGGCGTTCGTTGGCGCTCCGGCCATTACTTTTGCGGGCCTGTTCCTGTTGTTCGCGGGCACGCCCCTGATCTTGTCTGTCTGGTCTGATGCCTTTTTTGCCTTCATGCTGAACCCGCTTGAGGACCCAAGATGAGCGGGTCCGAAGACGACAGCGACAAGTCCTACGAGCCGACGCCGCAGAAGCTCCAGAAAGCGCGCGAAAAGGGTGAGGTTGCCAAGTCCAACGACCTGTCCGTGGTTGCCGCTTATGCCGGGTTCCTCATTGCCCTGTTCGCGGCCGGGCAATTCGGTGTGCAACATATGGGAAGCCTGTTTGTCGTGATGATTGATCAGGCCGACACAATCGCTCCCTTGCTGACCGACGGGCCCGCCGCAAGCCCGGTCGGTGGGATGGTCAAAACGGCGCTGTTGTCCGTCACGGTTCTGTTTGCTGTGCCCGCCGCCGCTGTTCTGCTCAGCCTGATCGCCCAGCGTGCGCTGATCTTTGCGCCCAGCAAGCTGAAACCCAAACTGTCCCGCATCTCGATCATCTCGAATGCGAAAAACAAATTCGGGCGCGGCGGCCTGTTCGAATTCGCCAAGAGCTTTGTGAAACTGGTGATCTACGGCACCTGTCTGGCGCTGTTTCTGCGCTCCAACCTAAACGAGATTCTGTCCGCCAGCGCCGCTCCGGCGCGGTCATCGGTCATGCTGATGATGAATTTTCTGTTTCGCTTCCTGTTCATCGTCATCACCGTGGCGCTTGCCATCGGGGTGATCGACTTTCTTTGGCAACATGCCGAGCATATTCGCAAGAACCGGATGTCGCGCAAGGAAATTCAGGACGAAACCAAGGATGCCGAAGGCGACCCGCATGTCAAACAACAACGCCGCCAGCGCGCGCAGGATATCGCCACGAACCAGATGATGTCCGACGTACCCTCGGCGGATGTGGTGATCGTCAACCCGACCCATTACGCGGTGGCCTTGAAATGGGCCCGGACGGCGGGGTCAGCCCCTGTTTGCGTGGCCAAGGGCGTGGAAGAGGTGGCCTCAGCAATCCGGGGCCGGGCTGCTGAGGCTGGTGTTCCCATTCATTCCGACCCGCCCACGGCCCGCGCCCTGCATGCCGCCGTCGAGATCGGACAGGAAATCGCGGAAGAACATTATCGCCCCGTCGCTGCTGCCATCCGATTTGCAGAGGCGATGCGCAAAAAGGCCAAAGGACAGATCAGATGAAACAAGCAGCCCTATCAGACCTGAAAAACGTTACAGAGGCCGTGTTTCAAAAAGAATACAACGCCCTGCGCCCCCTGCTAGAGGCTGAAGCACGCGCGCAACACCAATTGGCGCGGCTGGACGCGCAGGTCAGGCAATCACGCCAAGACAGCACCGCGGCCGAGGGGTACCGAGTCACTGGCACCGATGTGTTGTGGAACGGTTGGGAGTCGGCCACGCGCCGCCAGTTGAATATGGAACTGGCGCGGATTCGGGCGCAAAAACTGTCGGCGATGGACGCGCTGCGCTCGGCCTTTGGCCGCAAACAAGCCGTCACCAACCTGTCAGACGCCCAGAAAAAGGCACACAAACGCGCCCAGCACCGGAAATCGTCACCCTACTAAACAGCGTATAACCCCGTCAGAATCAAACGTCCTGACGGTTGACGCTCATGATCAAAACCTGAAACACATCATCGCCCAAATCCTTGCGCGCTGTCTCCAGCAACGCTTTGCGCAGAACGCTCATATTGTCCGATTCAGTGAATGCACCATCAAAACCACCGGTATTGGCGTGATCAAACATGACCTGCAAAAAACCGTCGCGCAATTTGGGTTCAAGCGCGTAGAAAGCTTCGGTCATGCCAGGAGTGATTTCAAGGCTCAGCGACATGGTGACCAACGCCGCGATCCGGTCCGCATCGACGACGGGCACCACAAACTGCTTGGTCAGTTTGAGGTATTCATAGTCGCTTTGCGTGTCCTTTTTCTTGGCGGATGTCTCTTTGGGTTTTTCCGCCTTGGCCTTGGGTTTTTCCTGTTTTGCGGCCTCTTTCGGTTCACCGGAGGGCGCAAACACAACTCCGGCACCGATACCGGCCCCCAGACCGATCAGCAAGAATACGACGGGTAGAAGTTTCTTCATCACATCCGCTCCTTAATACGGCAGCACAGCATCCAAGATCTGCTGGCCATAACGCGGCTGCTGCACGTCAGTGATCTGTCCGCGCCCGCCATAAGACACGCGGGCCGAGGCGATCTTGTCATAAGTGATCTCGTTTTTGCGCGAGATATCCTGTGGTCGCACGTAGCCCGTCACCAAAAGCTCGCGCAGTTCGAAATTGACGCGCAGTTCCTGCGAGCCCGAAATCGACAGTACCCCGTTTGGCAGCACGTCGATCACGGTCGCGGCCACACGCAGCGTCAGCTTTTCCTTGCGCTTAACCGATCCTTCGCCCGTGCTTTCTGAGGCGGAATCGATCTCGACCGCGTCCGCCAGCGACGCCCCTTCCGGCAGATGATCCGCCGCGCGCTGTGGCAGGCCAAACAGGCCGACGATGCCAAGGCTTTCCGAAGCAGATCGCGAGCGTTCCGTGTCGTTCGAAAACTCGGCCTTTTCGTCCAGCTCAATCACGACCGTCAGGATATCGCCCTTTTTGATCGCCCGCTGATCGCCCAACAGCGATTGTTGCCCACCGCTCCATAGTGAGGACCGGTCGACATTGCGCTGCGGCTGGGTGTGCAAAGGCAGGCCCGGCCACAACATCGCGACATGTTCGGGGGAATCCTCGTTCGGAGTGAAGCTTGGCGGTTTGCCCAGATGATCCAAGCGCCCGCAGGCTGACACCGCCAGAATGGCAAACAACAGAGATTTCGAAAGTTGCGACATCATTTTACCTCGATTTGGCCGTCGGGCCGGATAAGGCCCGTCACAGTGGTACGGGAGGACAGGTTCATGACCCGGATACGATCCCCGGCGGCCCCACGACCCAGCGCGCGGCCTTCTGCTGTGATCGACAGCGGTGTGCGGTCAAAGATCAGGACAACCAGATCGTTGCGATCCACCAGGGCCGGTGGACCCACATCGCCTTCACGGATCGGGCGTCCGGGATACAGCGCGACGCGGGCCTCTTGCCCGATCAGAAACTCAGGCGTGGTTATCGCGCCGGGCACCTGCTGGGCCTTAAGCTCCAGATCAGTCGCCGAGATGATTTCCTTGGCGCGAATAGTGCGGGTCGGCACGACGATATCGGCCTGTACCGAGGCCGGCACCAAAAGGGCCAACATCAAAACCAGAAAACGCATCACCGCACCTGTGTGGTTGCGCCCATCATCTGGTCGACGGCGGAAATGACCTTGGCATTCATCTCATATCCCCGTTGCGCCTCGATCAGTTCGGTCACTTCACGCACCGCATCGACCGAGCTGTCCTCAAGATAGCCTTGCCGCAGCGTGCCCAGACCATCCTCACCCGGTGTGCCGACCACGGGTGCGCCTGAGGCTTCGGTTTCCTTGAAAAGATTGCTGCCAATCGCCTCAAGCCCCTTGGCGTTCGAGAAACTGGCCAGCGTCAGCTCACCCAACAGCTGCCCGTCTGCCTTGTCGTCGAAATAGGCATAAACTTCGCCCGCAGCGTTGATCGAGATCGACCGGGCATCGTCAGGAATGGTGATCTCGGGCGCGACGGCAAACCCGTCTGATGTGACGATCAGCCCCTCTGCGGACCGTTTCAGGCTGCCATCGCGGGTATAGCCCGACTGACCATTGGCCAGCGTTACTTCAAGATAACCACGCCCTTCGATGGCCACGTCCAGATCGCTCCCGGTGGCCGACAATCCGCCTTGCGCCAGTTGCACCGTGACAGCCGCCGGACGCACACCCAGACCCAGCTGAATACCGGTGGGCAGAACGGTGCCGTCATTGGCGTTCACCGCCCCGGCCCGCGCCATTTGTTGATAGTGCAAATCCGCGAACTCAGCCCGGCGGGCGTTGTAGCCAGTAGTGTTCGTGTTCGCCAGATTGTTCGAGATCGTCTCGACCCGCATCTGCTGCGCGGCCATGCCCGTAGCCGCGATTTTCAATGCTCGCATGTCAAAATCTCCTTTTCACAAATCAACGCATCAGCGCCTTGAGCGCGCCGCGCAGACGTTCGTCTTCGGCTTCCAGAAAGCTTTGGCCCAGCTCATAGGCGCGCTGGATTTCCACCAGCCGGGTCACCTGCTCGACCGCATTGACGTTGGACCCTTCGAGAAAACGCTGCAGCACCACTGGGTTTTCGACCGGGTCAATTTCGCCCTCGGCGCGGAACTGCGTGCTGCCTTCACGCACCAGCGTTTTGGGATCGGCCACACGATAGACGCCGATCTGCCCCAGCAATTGCCCCTCGATACTCAGTGTGCCATCGCTGCCAACGTCAATCGACGCAGCATCCGGCGGGATGAAAACAGGTGCGCCGTTGCTGTCCAGCACCCGGTGGCCGTCCATCGTGACCAAATCACCCTCGGCACTGGGTGAGAACGCTCCGGCCCGGGTCAGCCTGTTGCCGGATGGCGTTTCGACCATGAAAAACCCATCACCTTCGATGGCAAAATCAAACTGGCCGCCGGTTTCCGTCAGCAGGCCCTGCTGCAATGAAGTGTTGCGCGCCTCGGCCCGTGCCATGGACAGGGACGGGTTGCCCGGCAAGTCGCGGACAAACTCGGAAAACACCAGACCCTGCGCGCGATATCCGGTGGTGTTGGCATTGGCGATATTATTCGCCACCAGCCGCATTTCATTCATCAGGCCCGATTGACGGGACAAAGTGGTATAGGCGGTATCCATCAGCGACCTCCGGCGATCAATGGGATGAGGGTTGTGGTGAAAAACGTCACCAGCGTCTGGGTCATGAACCCCATCGAGATCCAGAACACGATGACGATGGCGATCAGCTTGGGCACGAAGGTCAGTGTCATTTCCTGTACCGAGGTCAGCGCCTGAAACAGACCCACGATCAGGCCCGACACCAGCGCCACCGCCAGGATAGGAACCGAGGTAATGACCGCGACCCACAGCGCCTGGCGCACAATGTCATAGAAGAGACCTTCGCTGAGCATCCGATCAGACCGGCATCCGCAGGATTTCCTGATACGCCTCGACCACCTTGTTGCGGACAATGACCGCCGTTTCCACGGCCAGCTCGGTCTGTGCCAGTGCCTGTACCAGAGCGTGGGGATCGGCCTGGCCGGTCATGGCGGCCTGCGACATTTGCTCGGAATGCTTCAGCGTCGCTGTAAAGTCCTGAAACGTTCTGCGCAGCCCTTGCGCCAATCCGGCGTGATCAGGATCGGCCTGCGTGGCCGGGCGAGCGACAGCGTAGTTTTGTGCCGCGGTCAGGGATCGGATATCCATTCTGGTGTCCTTTATTTTCTGAGAAGTTCCATCAAGCTCGACGACATCTGGCGTGACTGGTCGAACATCTTGAGATTGGCCTCATAGCTGCGCTGCGCCTCACGTGCGTCTGCGATTTCGATCATCAGATCGACATTCGAGCCACGGTAATGGCCGGTTTCATCCGCCATCGGGTGACCGGGGTCATAAATGCGCGAACCCTCGCGGCGATCCAGTTTGACGCGCCCGGCCTGCACCACCTCTTGTCCGTTTTTTTGCACCCTCTCAAACGGCACAGTTTTGCGGCGATATCCTGGCGTATCGGCGTTCGAGATATTCTCGGACACATGCCGCAGGCGGGCTGATTGCGCACGCAGAGCATTGGTTGAGGCGGCTAGGGAATGGGAAAAATCGCTCATGTCTTACACTCCTTATGACCGGCCAAGGCTGCTGCGCAGGATGTTCATCGAGGATTTGTAGATGGTCAGCGCGCGGTCATGCTGGCGCTTGACCTCGACAGCTTTGAACATCTCTTCCTCGACAGACACTCCATTGCCGTTTGGATCGCCTGACGGCGCAACCTCAAACTCGGCCCAGGGCTGTGGGGCGGTGGCGCCGTTCAGATGATCCGCGCGGGTGGCGGTCATCGAAACCTGACGGTCTGATTTTTCGAATGCTTTCTGAAAACCCTCGATATCTCGGGGCTGATAGCCGGGCGTATCTGCATTGGCCATGTTGCGCGCAATCACTGCCTGCCGTTGCCCGGCATGGGTTGCCATTGCGTACGCTGCCTTAAAGACGTTCAGGTCATAGAACATCGGGGCTTCTCCCTCGATCAATTTCAATCAAGGCTTAACCCCGATTCCTTTAGAAAGCGTTTGCAGAAACCCGTTGGAGAACCCACGATGTCCGATCTCGACCCGATGCTTCTGAAGTGTGAATTCGACCGTCTGTCTGCTGTGCGCCATATGGGACGCGTTACCGGCGTGGCACGCGGAGTCATTGAAATACAAGGGCTTGAAGGGCAGGCGCGAATCGGTGACCACCTGACATTGCGGCGTCGTAATGGCCCGGATCTGCCGGGCGAAGTGCTGCATGTCGAGGCCGACGGTATTCACATGATGCCAACCACCGCGCCGGATGGGGTGTGCCTGGGTGACCGGGTGATTCTGGACCAGACACCCGCTTTCGCACCCGGCATGCACTGGCTGGGGCGCCTGGTCGATCCCTTTGGCAAACCGCTGGACGGGAAACCTCTGCTTTCGGGCGCATATGAGCAGGACATCATGCGTGCCCCGCCCCCCGCTGTGGCACGTAAACCGCTGGGCGCACGGATGGAGACCGGTTTAGCGATGCTCAACACGATGCTGCCCGTGGTCCAGGGTCAGCGCATCGGTCTGTTCGCCGGATCGGGCGTCGGAAAATCCACCTTGCTGGCAACGCTCGCGAAATCAATGCAGGCGGATGCCGTTGTCGTGGCATTGGTGGGCGAACGCGGGCGGGAGGTAAACGAGTTTGTCGAACATGCGTTGGGGGCAGAGGGGATGAAACGCTCGGTCGTTGTCGCGGCCACATCTGATCAATCGGCACTTGCCCGCAGGCGTTGCGCCTGGTCGGCCATGTCGGTGGCCGAGTATCTGCGCGATCAGGGGCTGAACGTATTGTTTCTGGCCGATTCGGTGACGCGATTTGCCGAGGCGCACCGCGAAATCGCCGTTGCCATGGGCGAAGCGCCTTCGTTGCGGGGCTTCCCACCTTCGGTCACGCCGCTGATTGCCGGGTTGTGTGAACGCGCGGGTCCCGGAGCGGCGGACCAAGGTGATATCACCGCCGTGTTCAGCGTTCTGGTCGCGGGTTCGGATATGGATGAACCAGTGGCTGACATCCTGCGCGGGGTTCTGGACGGGCATATCGTGCTGAGCCGCGACATTGCCGAGCGCGGGCGGTTTCCGGCCATTGACCTCAGCAGTTCGGTATCGCGCAGCCTGCCGGGGGCGGCGACCGCAGAGGAAAACCAATTGATCTCGGAAACCCGCAAACTGGTCGGCAGCTATGAACAATCCGAAGTCATGATCAAGGCCGGGCTTTATGCCGAAGGCGCAGACCCGCTGCTGGATCAGGCCGTGCGCGTGCATGAGGAACTGGACGCGTTCTTTGGCAAATCTGAACCGGATGGAATCAAAAACAGCTTCAACCGCCTGCAACTGATCCTGCGGCGGGCCAACGCCAACTTGCCGCGCTAGCGAAATCAGGACAGTTTTAAGTGTTAAGCCCACCTTAAGACCTGCCCCGCTACGCCTGTAGTCGGGTGATAGAAAAGGTGGTGGAGATGGGTGCGCAATCCAATGCGGCGCCAATCATCATCAAGAAGAAACGTGTGTCAGGTGGCGATGGTCACCACGGCGGCGCGTGGAAAGTCGCATATGCCGACTTTGTCACGGCCATGATGGCGTTCTTCATGTTGATGTGGCTGCTGAATGCAACGACTGAGAAACAACGCAAAGGGCTGGCAGATTACTTCTCGCCAACAATACCGGTGAACCCGGTCTCGGGCGGGGGCGATGGGGCTTTTGGCGGCAACAACATGTTTTCCGAAGTGACCATGGTGATGGATGGCTCGGGCGCGACCAAGCGGCACCCGACGATTGCGCGGCAAGCGCGGGGGTCGATCGGCGTGAATCCCGATGGCGGCAAGGAAATGTCCGAGGACTTCTCGACGCTTGAGGCGCAGCTTCTGGGGCATACCGGGGAAAGCATGGTGTCTGACAAGGTGCTGAAACATATCGTAACGCGCGTCACTGACGAAGGTCTGGTGGTTGAGCTGTTTGATACCGAAGATCAGCCGCTGTTCGAATCGGGAACGGATGAACCGACCCCGATGATGCGAGCGCTGGCCCTGCTGGTGACGCGATCTTCGGATCTGGTGACAAATGCTGTCTCGGTCGAGGGTCACGTCAGCGCCTCGCCCGTGGTTCTGGCGCAGGACCCGTCCTGGGATGTATCGACCTCGCGCGCGCAAGTGGTACGCCAACTGCTTGAAGATAAGGGTTTTGCGGGTTCTCGGCTGGATCGCGTGACCGGTCATGCCGACCGGGAATTGAGCGATGAAAACCCGATGGCCGTGCGCAATAACCGGATCGAAATCATCTTTCTGCGCGACACCTGAACGCACAGGATAGGCCGCATTTTAACTGTTAGCGCGCTGTTAAGGGGCAGTGCGTTAGCTGTTGCCTCAACGATTGACGCAACAGAAGGGCGTGCCAATGACGATTTCCTCCTCGCTGAATGCCGGTGTGGCATCTTTGAAGGCCAACGCCAACCGGCTGGCTACTATTTCAGACAACATCGCCAACTCGTCGACCTTCGGCTACAAGCGGGTCGAGACGGATTTTCATTCGATGGTCACCTCGGGTCAGGGCGGCAGCTACTCGGCGGGCGGGGTCAGAACCACCAGCCAGCGTCTGATCGATCAGCGCGGGTCACTGGTGACGACCAACAATTCAACCGATCTGGCAGTACGCGGCCGAGGCATGCTGCCGGTTCGCCCAAGCTCGCAAATCGCGGGTGGCTCGAATGAGATGCAACTGACCACGACCGGTTCTTTCCGCACCAATGAGGAAGGGTATCTGGTCACCGAATCCGGCTTGGTCCTGCTGGGCTGGCGCGCCAACCCGGACGGTTCAATTCCCGCGGTGCCGCGGGACACCCCGGCAGCGCTCGAGCCCGTGCAGCTCAGCGTCAATCAACTGTCCGGCGCGCCGACCACACAGATGAATCTGCGTATGAACTTGCCCGCAACGGCCACCGAAGCCGGGTCGCCGGGCGACACACAACCCCTGTCGGTTGAATATTTCGACAACCTGGGCAAATCCGAAAGCGTGGATATCGAACTTGTGCCAACCGTCCCCGGGGCCGGCAGCAGCAATGAATGGACCATGGTGCTGCGCGACTCAGCCTCGGGCGGGGCGGTGATCGGGGAATACACGCTGACGTTCACCGACAGCCGCACCGCGGGCGGTACACTGGCCAGCGTCGCCACCGTGTCGGGCGGGGCCTATGACCCGGCAACCGGCAGCCTTGTGGTCAACGTCGCGGGTGGCCCGATGGAGATCAATATCGGCCAGATCGGCGATGCGGACGGCATCACGCAACTGTCCGATACCTTTGCGCCCGTTTCGATCACACGCGACGGGTCGGCCGTGGGCACGATGACCAGCGTTCAAGTTGACGAAAATGGCTATGTCTATGCGTTCTATGACACTGGTGTCAGCCGCCGCATGTTCCAGATCCCGCTGGCGGATGTGCCCAACCCCAATGGCCTGACCGCGCTGGACAGCCAGACTTATGCGCCATCACGGGAAAGCGGCACATATTTTCTCTGGAACGCGGGGGAAGGTCCAACAGGTGAACTTGTGTCTTTCGCGCGCGAGGAATCGACCACAGATATCGCGACCGAGCTGACTTCGCTGATTCAGACCCAACGCGCCTATTCCTCGGCTGCTACGGTGATTCAGACCGTTGATGAGATGCTGCAAGAAACCACCAACATCAAACGCTGATTTGGGTTTTGACCCGGAAAGGGGGCCTGTCTGATGAATTTGTCGACAGCATTCAACAACGCCGTCAGCGGCCTGACGGCCTCGAGCCGCGGCACCTCGGTCGTGTCGGACAATATCGCCAACGCGCGGACGCCCGGCTATGCCCGCAGGTCGCTGGAACTGACGACAAACGTGATTTCGGGCACCGGGGTGCGCACCGTAGGCGTTATTCGCAATCAGGACCCGGTTCTAACCGCCAACCGTCGCACCACCGATGCGGAACTGGCCTACCAATTTGCAGTTTCCAGCTTTCAAACCAGTGTTGAGGGCGCCGTTGGCACGGTTGACGATCCCACATCGCTTGCCAATCGGTTGGCCGAGTTCGACAGCAGCCTGATCACCGCTGCCAGCCTGCCAGATTCTTCTGAGCGACTGGATCAGGTGGCCCGCGCGGGCCATGATCTGGCCAGCGCGCTCAATTCGGCGTCCGAAGGCGTTCGGCAGCTGCGCTCGGACGCAGATCGCTCCATTGGAAAGCAGGTAGAGAGCCTGAACCAGACCCTCAAGGATATCGTGAAGCTGAACGCCAAAATTCCGTCGGTCAAACATGCGGGTGGCGATATTGGTGCCCTGCTGGACCAGCGGCAGGTGTTGATAGATCAGGTGAATGAGCTGGTGCCGGTGAACGCGGTTCCGCGTGCGAACGACCAGGTGTCGCTGTACTCAGACGGTGGCCTGATCCTGCTGGAAGGCGCGGCTGCCGAATTTTCCTTTACCACCACGGGCGACACCAAACCCCACATGACGGTGGGCAATGGGCTGCTGTCGGGGTTGGAGATGAACGGAAACCCGGTGCGCACCGGCGGAGACAACGCCCAGATACGCGGCGGCGCGCTGATGGCGCAGTTTGAAATCCGCGATGAGCTGGCGGTTGAGGCACAGGCTCATCTCGACTCGGTCGCGCGGGATATGATCGAACGGTTCGAAACACCCGGTCTGGACCCCACCGCATTGCCTACCGATCCCGGTCTGTTCACGGATGCCGGCAACCGCTTCGATGCCACTGCGCCTGAGGGGCTGGCCTCGCGCATCAGCCTGAACACGATTGTTGATCCCGACACTGGAGGTGACAGCTGGCGCTTGCGCGACGGGCTTGGTGCGGTGGCCCCCGGCGATCCGGGCGATGCGACGCAATTGCAGGCCTTTGGCGCTGTTCTCAGCGATGCACGACCCGTCGCGGGGTCGCCCTTTGGCACCGGTGACATGCGCGCCTCGGATCTGACCGAGGCGCTGATGTCCAGAACCGGATCGGACGCTCATACCGCCAGCCAGCGCCTGACCTTTGCCAACAGCGCGCAGCTGGAAATGGCCAGAATCGAGGCGGAGCAGGGCGTGGATACCGACCAGGAATTGCAGAACCTGATGGAGATCGAGCAGGCCTATGCCGCGAACGCGCGGGTCATATCGGTAGTGGATGAATTGATGCAAACCTTGTTGAGGCTCTGATGATGAATTTGACGTCTATTGGCGATCTGGCGCGGGGCATGACTTTGCGGACCCGCTCGACCGAACTCAGAAACGAAATCGAAACCCTGTCTTATGAGATGTCGACCGGCAAGGTTCAGGATGTGTCAGGTCGGCTGGATGGCGACTATTCCCATCTGCTGGATCTGGACCGCAGCCTGTCGCGCCTGGACGCCTATCAGGTGTCGACGGCTGAGGCTGGGCTATTCACGGATGCCATGCAGCTGAGCTTGACCACGATTAACGAGTCCGTGACCGAGCTGACCTCATCCCTTTTGTCCTTCGGCACATCGAACCAGGCGGTCAGCCATGAAAACGCATCGGTTCAGGCCCGGAACGAGTTGGATACGATCATATCAGCGCTGAACACCCGCGCTGGTGGACGCAGCCTGTATTCTGGCGCGGCCACTGATGTCTCTCCCCTGCCGTCAACCGACACGTTGTTGAGCGCACTTGAAACGGAGCTGAGCGGATACGTCACAACGGCGGATATCAGACAGGCGGCAGAAGACTGGTTCAACGACCCCGCCGGTTTTGACGCGGTGATCTACCAGGGCTCGGGCAATGCGTTGGCACCAATGCAGGTATCCGAGAATGAAAGCATCACGATCCCGATCACAGCCACCGACCCCGCGATCAAGGATGCGATACGGGATATCGCCGTTGCGGCGTTGGTCTCTGACAATGCTCTGAACTTGCCGAGTGATCAGCGCACTGCCCTGTTTACACAGTTGGGCGTCGATCTGGCCAACACCCAGAACGATGTGGTGAACTTGCGCGCTCAGGTCGGTTCAGCAGAGGCTCGGATCGAACAGGCGGCCACGCGCAACAGCGCCGCGCAGACCAGCCTTGAATTCAGCAGGAACAAGTTGATCGCTGCGGACCCCTATGAAACCGCTGCACAGTTGCAGACCGTCCAGTTCCAGTTGGAGAGCCTGTATTCCGTCACCGTTCGCAATGCGAACCTGTCGCTGGTGAATTTCCTAAGATGAAGCTTTTTGTTTTCCTACTGATGTTGCTGCCCGGGATAGCATCCGCTGGCACGATCCGCCTGAAGGACCTTGTGGATTTTGACGGGGTGCGGGGCAATGATCTGGTCGGCTATGGCCTGGTTGTCGGGCTGAACGGAACTGGCGACGGGCTGCGCAATTCACCCTTCACCGAAGAGATTATGTCGAACATCCTGGAACGGCTGGGCGTCAACGTGAATGGCGAAGATTTTCGCCCTAAAAACGTAGCGGCTGTGTTGGTGACCGCCAGCCTGCCGCCTTTCGCGCGGGTCGGCGGGCAGATCGACGTGACGGTGTCGGCCATTGGTGATTCCAAAAGCCTGTTGGGTGGCACCCTGATCATGACACCGCTCAACGCGGCCGATGGGCAAATCTATGCTGTGGCGCAAGGCACGGTTCTGGCCGGTGGCGCCGTGGCTGAGGGTGAGGCTGCTTCGGTTGTTCAGGGAGTGCCGACCTCCGGCGTGATCCCCTCGGGCGCACGGGTCGAGCGTGAGATCGATTTTGACCTGTCAACCTTAACGCAAATGCGCCTTGCCCTGCGCGAGCCGGACTTCACCACCGCCAGCCGGATTGAGAATGCGATCAACACAGAATTCAACCGCGCAGTGGCGATTATGCGGGATTCCGGTACGGTGGAACTCAACATTGCGGCAACCCAGTCGGTTTCAACTGCGCATGCGCTGGGTCGGATCGAAAACATTCTGGTCGAACCGGAAACCAAGGCGCGCGTCGTGGTTGATCAGCGCTCGGGCACCATCGTCATGGGGCAAGAGGTTCGGATTTCACGGGTCGCGGTATCACAAGGCAATCTAACCCTGACAGTCGAGGAATCCCCCATCGCAGTTCAGCCCAACCCTTTTGCCCGCGGCGAAACGGTTGTGGTCCCCCGCACTTTCGCCGGTATCGAAGAAGAAGAGGGCACTGGGTTGGCCGAAATCCCCGAGGCAACTACCCTGTCCGAGGTTGTGGCCGGGCTGAATGCGCTGGGCGTGTCGCCCCGCGACATGATCGACATACTGAAAACGATCAAGGCCGCCGGGGCATTGCACGCTGAGTTTGTAGTTCGATAAGCAAACAGAACCGAGCAGGTGGCGGGATCAGATGCCCGCCATCACTTGGATTTCCAGCTATCAAGCCAGCGGCGGAACCCGTTGCGCTTTTCTTCGATCGCATCACCGGCGGCATAAATCCCATCTTCCATATTCTCAAGCATCGGGTCGATACGGCGTTGCCGGAACCGACGCCAGCGCACCCAAATAGCCCAGACGATGGCAAAGAAAACCGTCAGAAAGATGATGTTGAACCATGGGATCAGCCGCACATCAGGGCTGTCCACCGGGCGCACCGAGACCACATTGGGAAAGATCGACATAAGCTGATTGCGCCAACCATAATGGCGCAAAACCACCCATTGCGGGTTATCCGCAGTCGACACGAGATTGGTCAGTTCCGCCTGTAGGTTCGAACTGTCGAGTTTGAAATAGGGCGGCCAGCCCCAGCCGGTATCCTCATTGCGATAAACGCGCGGTTTCCCGTTCGGGCGGAAGGTCTCCACAAATCGCACATCTCGGTTGACAGTCTGCGCGCCCTCTTGGCCTGTATCTTGCTGTGCCCAGAAGATCGAGTTCTCACCAAAATCGACGCGCCGCACCTCGGTTTTTACGATCCGCACCACATCTTGCTGTGGCAAGGTGTATTCCAGCACCGAGGCAACAAGCCCCCAAAACACGATGATGAATACCCATTTGACATAGACCATCTATCCGGCCCTCATTTGAAATTAGTAATATAGATCAGCAGGGCAATGGCCCCAAGCGGGATGACATAGACACCCAGCAGCAGTTTCTTGCGGAACGATTTGTCATATTGCCGCATTCCCCGCTCGAGAAAAGCCTCTCGATCACCGCGCAGCCCTTTTTTTTCCCAATGCGCGATCAACTTACGCCGACGGACGAGGCGGGAATAGATCGACAGCCCGACATAGATCACGGTCAGAACGATCAGCAGTGGAATTAGAAAACGGATTGCGACAAGCATTCAATTCCTCCCAACTGCGCCCCAGGGACCAACGCGTGCGATGATGTCATCGCTAATCCGGTCACTGCCGCTCATGTCCGGTTCATGCCCGAACAGCGCAGCGCGGGCGCCCGCCTTGTCCACCTGATACTCGCGCGCAAGAAAGTCGGCAACATAGGCTTTCTTGGTCTCGGGCCAACCGGCATAGGTGTTGTAAAACAGTTCTTTGTGGCAGATGAACATTTGGCGCGGGTCCAGCGGGGCCAGCTCAGCCAGCAGCATGTTCACCAGATCACGGTTCGGCGTATCGGTGGCCCGCAACGTGTAGAAATAGGCCGGATGGTCCGAGGTGATGCGCGGCCACGGACCACCATCCTTCGCCCAGCGCAGTAATTGGCCCAAACCGTGATAAGCCTCGGGCAGGCGGTCTGCGTGATTACGGGCCAGCCGCCGCATGTCGCCACGATCCAGCCCCGTCAGGTCAACGCCCGCATCCGCCGCCGCATCGACGGTCAGGAAATCCATCTTTTGCTGCAAGATCGCGGTGGCATCCACGCCCCGCGCTTTGACGATTGGTTCGACCAAGTCGTTATAGTCAAGAAACTTGGCGATCTGGTTTCGCTGCGACGGCTCGAACGTGTATTTGATCTTCAGATCCTCGGGCTTTTTGCCCATGCAGATCGCCGCCGGATGGTCCAGATCCGGGAACAGATAGAGCCCGCCGAAATGCGCCGTCCAGAAGTTGCGTTGCTCAAACGCGGTGTGGCGCAGGCGAACGGGGTTGCGGGTGACGTCGCCGGTTTCCTTGGCGGTTTCAATCATCCTGGCGATCAGAACGTCATCGAACCAGGCGTCCTCTTGGGTTTTGAACTGTTCGACCATGCCCGCCAGCTGCTGCGCCTTGCGCAGGGTGCCGCCTGCAGTGTCGGCCTCAATCTCGATCTTTTTGATGTTCAGTAGGTCTCGCGGCGAGGTGAGCTTGATGACCGAGTTCACCATCTCCCCGGCCACCGCATCTGTGGCGGTCAGGGCAAACAGCTGCGCCTCGTTCATCTCGATGAATTCACGCAGGATATCGCGCGAGGTCGAGAATTTGACGTTCAGCAGGGGGCTGCGTTTCTGCTCGGTCGTCAGCAGGATGAACTGCCGGTTGACCCCATTGGGGTTGAGGTAGAGCTCATCCTCCAGCTCGATCCCCACCTCCGGCGAATAGCCCGAGATATCGACATGGAAATCCGTCAGCGCCGTGCTCTTGCCCGCCAGAGGCTGCAGCGCGCGGTTATACCGCTCGACCAAAGCCGGGCTGGAGATGTGGACGAGGTTGCCGAACATCAGGCCTTTTTCGATGAGGCGGATCATTGTGTCATCCCCGCTTTTGACCCTTTTCTAATGTTGCTTCGTTCATGAGCTTTCTTTGCTCCTTAATTCGCGCCCGAGCCGTATCCTCATTTGACAGAGAGGAATCTAGAGATTGGCGCACATGTAACGCAAACAGACACATCCCCGATGAGAGCAGGATTGTGCAAAAGAGAATCCACGGAAACTTAATCAGGCTGAAAAGATAGATTAGAATGTAACCGATGCCCGCACCGAAATGGCCAGAATTTAGAATCCCCAACGCCTCGGTCAAAACCATAGGAGCTATAAATCCCCCGACGGGTAGTGCTAGTATGACCGAAGCCGCGAATGTATCCACTCTAGGTAACGCATACCAACCCAACGCGAAACTTGAGGCGCCGATAGTCACAATTATTGCGGTGACTATGATCATTGGTTAAGCACCCCTCCCGTCCAAATACCGCCGCTTGGCCTCTTCCATCCGTCCCATCTCGCGAACGGCGTTTTCGATGGCGACCTCGTCGCTCTTGTCGGCATAGCGGAACTCGCTGTCGGCATAGCGGTTGATTTCCTGGATCACCATCTCGACCGTGATCGGCTGGCGTAGGTCCTCGATCATGGCCTTCTTGGTGTCGTAGTCGCGGAACAGGAACAGGTCGGGGTTTTCCATCCATTCGTCAGGCAGTTCGAAATCCATCGCGCGGACCTTGACCGCGTCGGTGATGTTCTTGATCGCGCGGCCAGTGAAGCGCTCATCCGCCTGCTGGATCGCCTTGAGGTAGCTGCCCAGCTTGGCGATCGTGTCCATCTGGCCGATATCGCCGGAGACCCGGTCATAGACCTGCAGCAGAGCATCCTCATGCGGGCGGGAATGGCTTTCGAAACTGGCGGCGACGGCCTTCTTGATCTCCTGCGCGGCATAGGCTTCGTGTTCGCCCAGCGGGATGTCGTGGTTGCGGCCCATCAGCAGGTGCAGGATGTCGATGTAATCCTCGCGCGTCTGCGGCCCGTCCACCAGAAACCGCGCGCCCGCACGCTGGCGCAGGGCGTCGTCTACATTCTCGGGGTAGTTCGAGAACATGCCGAAAGTGCAGTTACCGCGTACAACGGTGTTGGCGCCGGCAAAGCTCTCCATCAATACGGCGGTAATTTCCAGTTGCCCAGCTGACGACTGTCGGTCACCGCGCTTGCCCGCCAGTTGGTCGATATCGTCGATGGTGCCAAACCCAATGACTGAGGGGTCGATGATCGTGTTGATAAACGCCTTGGCGTTCTGACCGGATTTGCCCTGATAGCTGTCGATATTGTCGGTGCTCAGGTTCTGATAGCGGAACGGATAGCCTGCGTTCTGACAGTAGTCATTGATCAGCCCGGCCATCATCTGGATCAGAGTGGTCTTGCCGGTGCCCGGTTTGCCGTCGCCCATGAAAGTAAAGATGAACCCACCCAGTTCGGCAAACGGGTTCAGGCGGCGGTCGAAGTCATAGGCCATCACCATCTTGGCCAGCTTCATCGCCTGATACTTGGCGATGTGGTTGCCAACCACCTCGTTCGGTTTCTTGAACGTCATGGTCAGGGTGGTGGATTTGGCCTTCGAGGCGGGTTCAAACCCTCGGATCGTCAGATCATCGGCCTCGATATGCCACGCGGCGTTGTGGAACGGGGCCAGATGACCAGCAGATTGCGCGCGCAGGGCGGCTTTTTCCATTAGCTGTTCAGCATAGGCGCTGGTGGCCGCGATCAGATAGGCATCGTCAGGGGCATGTTTGGCCAGCATCTGGTCCAGTTCCCACAATGCGCCATGCAGGGCGAGTTGACCGTTGTCGGTCAAGACCTCTTCGATCTCACCAATATCAGCAGTGGTTTCGCCAAGATGCGAGGACATCAGATAGGCTAAGGCATTGCCGAAAGTATGCGAGGTGATCAGCGCCTCAGCTGTCAGCAATTCCGAAAACTCGGTCTTGCGCGCGGCGGGCAAATCGCCCGCAAGGTTCGCGCGTTTCAGGTCTGCCAGCGGTGTCTGTTCGGCATAGGCTTCAGCCACCGCCAGCGCAATGGCAACCGCACGGCGGATTGCCTGCTGCGTAGTGGCCTGCGGCGGCGAGACCAGCGCATCGCCATCATCCGAAGCTTCGATCCGTTCAACCAGATGCACCCCGTCGGCCCGCACAGTACGCCTTGTCACTAGACCAGGGGTCGTGGACCGAAACCGCCGCCCCGTGGACACACCCGGTGAACGCTCGACCGTCGCATCAACCGCCTTCGCAATCCGCGGCGCGTGTTCAAACCCATTCAGCAAGGCGGTCGCCGCCGGATAATGTTTGCGTATATCCGCTTCACGCAATTCCATCTGATCAGACGTCAAATTCATCTCAACACCGCCCTTGCTTCATCTTTTCAAAAATACTCTCGCCGAAGGCGAAATCCTCAATATCTCAACACCTGCCCGGTCTTGCTAACGACGAACTTGCGCACGTCGGCAAATCCCGGCGGGTTGCGCTCGGCCAGCACCTGGAACGGGCGCTGGGGCAGGATGATGGATCGCTGCGTGCTTGTGGCACCGGTCTCGGCCCCCTGCCCGCCGAACGGGTCCAAAGCGAACACCTCACGTTCGACGGTGGAAAACCACCCGGCGCGTTCTTCGATCACGTCTTCGCTCTCCAATTCTTCAGTGGTCCAGGCCAGCGCCCAGTCCTGACCTTCGGGCGCCTGCGCGTCTTCCAGCACCTGCCGCAGTGGCCCGGATTGCTCCGTATAGGCCGAGGAATACATCGGGCCCACGTGGATGCGGCGCAGGTGTTTGGGGTGCAGGTCATCAAAATCCTGATCGAAGCCCTTGGCGATGGTCACCAGCTTTAACCCGCCCAGAGATTGTGCCATCAGATGCGCCTGAACTTCGGGCCAGCGACGCTGATCCTTCGGCAGGGCGGTTTTGCCACTGTCCTCCAACTGCATTAGATAGATGACCGGCAGGTTGATCTGGCTGTCATAGACCGCCCAGTGGATCATGAACTTGCGCCGCTCGCCTTCATTCCCGATCCAGTGGCATTCAGGATCGTTGCGGGACCAGAACAGCTGACCCTTCAGCAATTCCTCGTAATAGAGCCTTTGCGACAGCGCGAATTGCAGTTTGGTGGGGATTTCCTGTTCGCTGATGATGGTGCGCACCATGTCGGTCTTCAGGTCAGCCTCGGATGGCATGTTCTCCAGATGCACCTGCGCCTGCTGCGCGTCATTGGCCATGGTCAGCAGCTCGGCGGCAACCGGAAACCCGCTGTCGCGTTTGTCCATGGAGAGACTGCCAAAGAACCGCCCCGTATCGCGCCCGACCAGCAGGTACTTCATGCTGAGCGCGCGGAAAGTGTAGAGCAGCCCCGAGAGGTAGCGCGACACGATCCGCACCTCTTGCTTGCTGATCGCGCCTTCGGCCTCCATCGTCGCAGCCACGCGCAGGAGGTGGACGGTGATAACCTCGAATTTGCGGAAATAGCGGCGCGAGGCGAAGGTGTCGGTCAGGCCGACATGGTCTTGGGTGGGGTCGTTCATTTTCTTCTAGATCCAAAGTCTTGGATACCAAACAAATCCCTTATGGATCGGGGCCAACTTGCTGTCATTCCGTCCAAGAGTTTAAGAATGGAAACAAACACCCAAACCATACCAAACCAAGTCTGTACAAACAGATACGCGAAACCAATAGTCCATATCGCTGCTGGAATGTACCAAAGGTACTTGGCAAATCCTTCAAGCTGGAATGCTGGAAGGTCCTTCGCCAAATACGCAAAGTAAAGCGACAAGACTAACGCTGCTAAAACTCCGACGTACTTTATTACGGGGTTTCTGAGCATCACCCACCATACAAATTCTTATCATGCTTCTCGACAATCGAGGCAAAGCGGCGGGCAAAGCGTTCGTCCGCCTTGGCCTTTTTCTCCAGAACGTCGCGGGCAAAAACCATGTGATCCTCATGCGCTTCCAGCATGTCGGCCATCTTCTGGTTGGTCGCGGTGCCGATGGCGGCCATGGCGGTTTGCGCCTCCTGGTCGGTTTGCACGCCGATCTCGTTAATACGGTGGGCGACGTCCTGCTGTTGTGCCGTTTTCAGCGATTTGGTCAGGGCGTCATACAGAACCACACGCTGTTGGGTGTCTGTTTGCAGCTTGTTGATCAGCACCATCTGCGTCGCCGCCTGGTTCTGCAATGAATCGACCCAGGTCTTGCCCTTTTCGATATAACGCTCCAGCGTCTGAGACTTGGCCAGCTTGACCTGTTCTTCCTGAACCTTGGCGTTGTACTGCTTGTTCAGCTCAGCCAGTTCGGTTTCCAGCTGGGTGCGCGCGGCGGCGTCCTGTTCGACGCTGATCTTGTTCTCCAACGTGATGATCGTCGGATCCATGCCCTGAATCTCGGCGCGCAAGGCTTCAAGTTCGGCCACGGTCGCCTCACGGTCGTCCAGCGTGCCGGTCAGGTTGTCCTCAACCTTTACCCGCTGCTCCTCCAACACCGACAACTGCCCTTCCAGCAGCTTGACGATCACGTCGGATTTGGCGATCAGGTCCTGCAGCTTGTCGTCGATATTGGCGGTGCGCATGCGCTCCTGCCGCATCGACTCGGATTTGGCTTTGGCGAAGATGCCGACAAACGATTCCCACCCGGTTTTCGATCGCATCTCGTCGAAATCCTTGGAAAACGCGTTGGTCACATCGTCCAGACCCATGATCAGCTCGGCGATATTGGCGTTCATCACCTCAGTATGGGCATGCACGTCTTCAAGCGTGGCATTTTCGATGTCGATATCCGCCTCGGTGGTGCCGATCTTGGCGCGGGCGGCCTCAATCCGCGATGTCAGCCCTTCGATCTGTGATTGGCTTTCACGGACTTTCGCTTGAGTCTCTTCGATCAAGGCATCAAATTGATGGTTCGACATCTCTGCTATCCCTTTTTTCTTTATTTACCCAATAAGATAGGGAATGTTACGGGTGTTTACATCCCCTTGGGTCCAAATTTCCTCCAGACTTTGACAAACTCAGCCTGAAAAAGATAGGCGTGATGCACGGCCTTGAACTGAAGGTTATTTGATCAAATCTGGATTGACCCGCTGGCGATAGTGGACATAGACATTCCCGACCCCACCTGATTGGGTGCGTTGAACCAATTTTCTGCCGGAGGCTGACCCATGCTGGACGCGACAACCGATCTGAAATCCCTTCTGAAAAACCCTGACCTGCTGGTGACCAAAGCCTATATTGGCGGTCAGTGGGTGGATGGCGACAATGGCACCCTTGCGGTGACCAACCCGGCCCGCGGGGATGTGGTGGCCGAGGTTGCCGATGTCAGCCGGGCGCAGGTGGCAGGCGCCATCGCTCAGGCCGAGGCTGCGCAAAAAGAATGGGCCAAGCTGACCGGCAAAGAACGCGCTGCAATCCTGCGCCGCTGGTTCGACCTGATGATGGAAAACGCCGAGGATCTGGGCAAGATCCTGACCGCCGAACAGGGCAAGCCGCTGGCTGAAGCCGTGGGTGAAATTGCCTATGGTGCCTCGTTCATCGAATTCTTCGGCGAAGAGGCCAAGCGTGTGTATGGCGAGACCATCCCCGGCCATCAGCGCGACAAGCGGATCACCGTGCTGAAACAGCCCATCGGTGTGGCGGCTTCGATCACTCCGTGGAATTTCCCCAACGCAATGATCACGCGCAAGGCGGCCCCGGCGCTGGCCGCAGGTTGCGCCTTTGTGGCCCGTCCGGCGACGGAAACGCCGTTGTCAGCGCTGGTGCTTGCGCTGCTGGCGGAACAGGCGGGCGTACCTGCCGGCGTGTTCAACGTTGTGCCCTCGTCTCAGGCCAGCGAGATCGGCAAAGAGTTCTGCGAAAACCCCGGCGTGCGCAAGCTGACCTTTACAGGCTCGACCGAGGTGGGGCGCATCCTGCTGCGTCAGGCCGCCGATCAGGTCATGAAATGTTCGATGGAGCTGGGCGGCAATGCACCTTTCATTGTATTCGACGACGCCGATCTGGATGCGGCCGTCGAAGGCGCGATGATGTGCAAGTTCCGCAACAACGGCCAGACCTGTGTCTGCGCCAACCGCATCTATGTGCAGGCCGGTGTATACGACGAATTCGCGGCCAAGCTGAAAGCCGCAACCCAGGCCCTGCACGTCGGCGACGGCCTGAACCAGGGTATCACCACCGGCCCGCTGATCAGTGACGAGGCCGTCGCCAAGGTGCGCGAACACATCGCCGATGCCACGGAAAAAGGCGGCGTTATCCTGACCGGTGGCCTGCCGCATGATCTGGGCGGCACCTTCTTTCAGCCCACCATCGTCACCGGCGTGACGCAGGACATGAAGGTCGCGCAAGAGGAGACCTTTGGCCCGCTGGCCCCTCTGTTCAAGTTCGAGGACGAGGATGATGTCATCGCCATGGCCAACGACACGATATTTGGTCTGGCTTCCTATTTCTATGCCAAGGACCTGAGCCGCGTCTACAAAGTGGCCGAGGCACTGGAATACGGCATCGTGGGCGTGAACACGGGCATCATCTCAACCGAGCTGGGCCCGTTCGGCGGCGTCAAACAATCCGGTCTTGGCCGTGAAGGCAGCCATCACGGCATGGAAGACTATCTTGAGATGAAATACATCTGCATGTCGGTCTGATCCGTCGATATCCCATATTTGGATGCGCTTGCCACAAAAAAGCGCATCCAAAGCATCACCATACTTCAGTGGGCGGTGCCGCCCGCGCCTCAGCAATACTCTGTTCAGGTCGATTGGGTCGGTAACCGAAGGAACCAACTTTCGAGCCCTGCTTGGGGTTGGTTCCGCGAAATTATTTGTGGGACTTTTCTATTAATGTCTGTTTTGAGCCCTTATATACCTCGCTTCATTAAATAGATTTGAGAATTTCAGGAGGGTTCGAAGTTACGACATCAATCGTATGGTCAAGCGTGTTGATCTGATAGTGTATCAAATCTCCGGGAAATTCTGATGTCGCCCAAGTACTTCGTTCCACAAACTCCAAGTAAAATGATTTCGAGAAAATTCGAAGCCAACCCTCGACCGAAATTTCTTGATCGCCTTGTTGAGCAAACATTTCAGCAGTCACCGAATACGCAACGAAGTCATAAAAGCTTAAGCGCAACTCATCGCTTTCGGGCTTGATTTCAAGGGGGTATACGCCGTCAATTCCGCCAACGCTTTCTGGTTCAGAGGCCTTTGTTGCAGCAGCTATGTCCACGACCAACAAGCTTTGGTTGATGGGCTGAATCCGCTTGGTTTGCCAATTCTCGCTGCCGTTAGCCCAAACAACAGTCGGATGATCGTTAGTCTTCCAAAAGTCAGTCATTAAGTATCTCAACTACAGCGACTAAGAGACAGCCTATTTCACCCTAGTTGGCGGGAGCCGAAACTAGCAACAGCAGTTTTGTCCGCATAGCGGCCACTAGCGAGCTTACAAACAACGCCCCGCGTCTGGAGGAACGCGGGGCGCATGGTGCGACGACCCAGAGAGGAGGAGATCGCCGCGGCGTGTGGGTCAACCGCCTTAGTTCACGGCTTTGGCGTCGACCACATCCTTTTCAATGGCATTGGCCGATGCGATCTCGATCCGGCGCGGTTTCAGGGCCTCGGGCACCTCGCGCTTCAGGTCGATATTCAGCATGCCGTTTTCGTGGTTGGCGCCGGTGACGCGCACGTGGTCGGCCAGCGCAAAGCGGCGCTCGAACGCGCGGGTGGCGATGCCACGGTGCAGATAGCTGCGCTCTTGGTCTTCGGCGGCTTTCTTACCGGCGACGATCAGCGCGTTTTCCTTCACTTCAACCGACAGGTCATTTTCCGAAAAACCGGCGACAGCGACCGAGATGCGATAGGTGTCGGCATCGGTTTTTTCGATGTTGTATGGCGGATAGCTGGGCTGAGCCACGTCATTGGTCAGAACGCGGTCCATCATGTCTGCGATCTGGTCGAAACCAATGGTTGCGCGGTGCAGCGGTGCAAAATCAAAAGTACGCATGTGTCATATCCTCATATCTGAGCGATCTACGATTTGCCCTCCGTTCGGACGGGCGATTGAGTATACCAGGCCCCGTTCACGGCGACCCGGTACAATTCACATGGGGAGCATTTTGAACGAGTTCAAGACCCGTCGGATGAGATGAACTTGGCACCGGAACTGGACTTGTCCGACCCCACCTGCAACCGGCGGATCTTGGCCTTGGGCTGGGGTGCATCTCGGCGCAGGTCAGCTTTCAAATCAGAAACGATCCCAGACAGTTCCATGCCATATCCAACCTTGCGCCGACCATCAAAACCACCCGCGGATACAACCGACAGAATCTGCCAGCGCGGTCCCTTTTTTGCCAGAATGGCCGACCCCGAAGACCCAAAGGTTACGTCACAGTCAAAGCTGATCAGCCCGCGACCGCGTTGAAGGATGCTGCACGAACGCTGGCGCGTAATCGCCTCGGATCGGCCTTGCCCGTAGGATGCAACGCTGATCTCGTTGTCGTTGATCCGTCCCTCGTACAACGCAAACGGATCGGCGACGCCGTGCGGGACCGGGGCATCCAGACGCATCAGCGCCACATCGATGCGAACTCGCGGTGCCGAGACGGGCGCATTGGCCACAAAATCCGGATGGGTGGCGATCTGGATGACTTTGCGGTCGGCCAGAGAATTACCGTTGCTCAATCCGGCACGGAACGTCACTTCTCCGGGTTTATAGGGCCGGCCGGTGGCCTTATCCAACGCACAATGAGCCGCCGTCAGAACCAGATCCCGTGCAATCAGCGTGCCGGTGCAAAAGCCCTTATTGCCGATATCCAGACGGCCCACCGCCTCCCAGCCATAAAGGTCGTCACGATCCGTCAGCTTGCGTTTTGCGGTTTGCGCATGGGATGCGGTCGACAAGACAGACAAACATAACAATGTGCCCAGCAGAATTCGTATCATGGCTTGATGAACCTCGCGCCAATGTTTCTTTTGGATGTACCCTCAGGGGACGCAGCCAGAAACCCGCGCCCAGCCGACAGTTCAGCTTGCAACAGGCGCAGCGACCCTTCGACCGGGGTTCCGACGGCAACGCGCTGGCCGTTCAACTCGGCCTTGGCAGCCACCACGGACACGATGCGCGGGCGGTCACCCTCAAAGGAAAAAACCGGCGCGCCCGAAGAGCCGAACTCGACATCGCAGGACATCACCAGAACTTCTGACCGGCGGGTCATGACCGAGCAGACCTCTTGCAGCGCCGGGGCTTCGGCCCTGTCCTGCCCGTACGAGACAACGCCCACCTCTTCCCCACGACGGGGGCGATCGCCGGTTTCGAACGGGATCACAGTGGTGTTGCGAATGGGTTGCCACAGCTCGATCAGTGCAATGTCATTGCGCAACCGTGCCGTCGAAGTTTCGTTGTCATAGCGATAGTCCGGATGCACCACCGCCTGCCGCGCCGCACGATAGGCGGACGCGCGGCCCAGACGCCACGCGGCCAAAAACTCGACCCCGGACAGATCGATCCGCTGACCGGTTGTTTTGTCGTACAGGCAATGCGCGGCGGTCAGCACCAAAGTAGGTGAGATCAGCGTACCCGTGCAAAACCCCGATCCGTTTATATCCAGACGGCCAACGGCCATCCACGCCCGCCCGGCATCGGTGGTATCCAGGCTTTTTAGCCCACTATCCTGCGCCGCGGCCGCTATCGGCATCAATGCCAGCGCTAAAGCCCTGATCCAGTTTTGCAAGCGGTTCTCCGGCGTTGCTGTTGGATCACCTTCCTACGGTCGTGGTGGGGCAAAAATAGGGCAGCCGTGCCGGGTTTGGTTTCGTCCGAAAACTGATGCGCCGCTGCATCAACCGGGCTTATCTGAGGATCGGAATCTTTGCCCCATCACCCGGTTGCAAGGCCCGTGGTTTGGGGCCACCGGTGGCCCAGTCCAACAATTCAACCGTGTGCAAAACCGGAATATCTGTGCCCGAGCCGATTTGCATCATGCAACCAATATTGCCAGCCGCGATCATGTCCGGTCTCTTCGCCTCAAGCGTTTTCACTTTGCGCTGCTTCAACTGGCCCGAGATTTCCGGCTGCATCAGGTTATACGTACCAGCGCTGCCACAGCACAAATGGCTGTCAGCAGGCTCTAATACGGTGAATCCAGCCTTTTTCAACAAAGTCTTGGGATGAGTTTTGATCTGTTGCCCATGCTGCAGAGAACATGCCGCGTGATAGGCAACAGTCAAGTTCTGGTTCGTACCTTCGGGAAGGTCCAGAAGCATCAGCAATTCGCTGACATCCATCGCGATATCCGCCACCCGCGCGGCGCCTTCCGCCAGCGGATCGTTTCGGAACATGTGCCCGTAATCCTTGACCGTCGTGCCGCAACCCGAGGTGTTGATAACAATGGCGTCCAACCCACCGCCATCCATCTCGGCCGTCCAGGCCTTTATATTGGCTTGGGCCGCTTTGTGACTGTCGCCGGTCTTGCCCATGTGATGGGTCAGCGCGCCACAGCACCCGGCTCCTTTGGCAACCACAACCTCACACCCCAACCGGGTCAGCAGGCGAATGGTTGCGTCGTTGATATCGGTGTTCAGCGCCTTTTGCGCACAGCCCGTCATCAAAGCCACGCGTTTCTTGCGCGGTCCCTTGGACACAAAGCTTTGCGGGTCGTCATTTCGGCTGACCGGAGGGATATGCTTGGGCGCCATATCTAACATCGCCCGCAGCCGCGCATCCGGCATGAGGAAACGAAGCGGGCGACCCAGTTTCGCCCCTAGTAGCGCCCAGCGGAATCGTGTCGGGTAGGGCAGAATTTGCGCCAGTATCCAGCGCAGCGCACGATCACTGAAGGGGCGATTGTAATTCTGTTCGATATAGTCCCGCGCGTGATCAACCAGATGCATGTAATGCACGCCGGACGGACAAGTTGTCATACAGGCCAGGCAGGACAGACAACGATCGATGTGTCGTACCGTTTTTTCATCCGGCACACGCTCATTCTCAAGCATGTCCTTGATCAGATAGATACGTCCGCGCGGGCTGTCGAGTTCGTCGCCCAGTACCTGATAGGTGGGGCAGGTGGCAGTACAGAACCCGCAATGAACACAGCTGCGCAGAATTTCATTCGCGCGCTGGGTCGCCGGGTCCTTTAGCTGTTCTTCGGTAAATGTCGTCTGCATCAATTTATCCCATCAGGCCCGGATTGAAGAGGCCGCGTGGATCAAAACGCTGTCTTAATCCCTGTGTTAGAGCCTTAACTTCGACAGGTTCAGGCTGAAATTGACCCAAAGTTTCTATTGTATCTGCTCCAGCCCGTACCAGTGTTGCGTGGCCGTCAAATGCACCCAAACGTGCGCGCAGATCGGTTCCTTGTGAGACCCGCGCCCAGATCAAACCCCCGCCCCAATCGAACAAAAGCTGGTCCGCCGCCAGACTCCTCGAAACTTCGGGCGCGTCGCTTGGCTTGACCGAAATCCGCCAGACGTCGCCGTCTAGACCCTGAAACGGCTTAACATCACGCAGACCTTGCCACAGGTCCGCAGAATCCGGGATTTCTGTGACCTCACCAAATCTGGTCAATACTGATCTCAGCTGGCCAAAGCGATAGGACACCGAATCGGAAAACCCCTCGATCCGCAAATAGGTGCGCCCATCTTGAGGGTCATACGCGGCCCCGTTGACCTCAAATGGAGATTTCAGCGCTGCGGACATGGCTTGCACTGCGTCTTCAGCATCCGCGACCTGTACAGCCAAGGTCGCGGTGGATTCGGGCTTTGGCAGCACTTTCAGCGACACTTCGGTTAATATCCCCAACGTGCCCCAGGACCCTGCCATCAGTTTGACCACATCGTATCCGGTGACGTTTTTCATCACCCGGCCACCGTTCTTGATCACCTGCCCATTGCCATCGACATACCGCACACCCAGCAGGAAATCCCGGCAGGCACCGGCTTGAATACGCCGTGGGCCCGAGATATTGGCCGCCACGACACCGCCGATGGTGGGCTCTCCGCCCGTGCCCAGCAGACCACGATGATCCATAGGCTCAAACGGCAATTGCTGGCCTTCTGCTTCCAGAGCGGCCTCAATTTCGGCCAAGGGTGTACCGGCCTGCGCCACAAGGGTCAGAGCGCCGGGTTCATACAGGTTTATGCCGCTTAAGCCCACGGTGTGAATGGTTGCGTTTGGCCCGCCAATACCACGGGTGCCACCACCGGCAATACGCACCGGATGGCTCAGTCCGGCCACCATCTCGGCCAGTTCGGTTTCCGTCTTGGGTTTCATCGCATATCTTTTGTGTTAGAGCCTATTATTCCGCAGCCAGACGCACATCGCGCCGGGATGCTGACGCGTCCAGAGGGAACACTTTGGCGGGGTTCAGCAACCATTTCGGATCAAACACATCCTTGATCGACATCTGTGCTTCCAGGTCTTGCGGCGCGTATTGATGTGTCATCAAATCCCTCTTTTCCACGCCTACCCCGTGTTCACCCGTCAGGCAGCCGCCTACATCGACGCATAGCCGCAGAATGTCGGCGCCAAACGCCTCGCATTTCTCAAGATCACCGGGTTTGTTGGCGTCGAACAGGATCAGAGGGTGCATGTTACCATCACCCGCATGAAACACATTACCGACGGGCAGGCCGTAGTCTTGGCTCATCTCGCCGATCCGGCGCAACACTTCGGGCAGGGACGAGACCGGGATCGTACCGTCCAGACACATATAGTCGTTCATCTGCCCCATGGCCCCAAAGGCCGATTTCCGGCCCAACCAAATCTTGGCGCTTTCCTCGGGCGATTGGCTTTCGCGAATTTCCACCGGGTTATGGCGTTTGGCAATCTCGACGATCTTCGACAGCTGATAGTCGATCTCAGCCTCGGACCCTTCGACCTCGATGATCAGCAGCGCCGTGCAATCGGGATAGCCTGCTTTGGCAAAATTCTCACAAGCCCTGATGCACAGCGTGTCCATAAACTCGATCGCGACGGGCAGAATGCCCGATTTGATAATATCCGAGACACAGTGCCCGGCGACTTCGTTGTCGTCGAAACCAATCAGAACCGGCCGAGCGCCCTCGGGTTTGCGCAGTATGCGAAGCGTTGCTTCGGTCACGACACCCAATTGCCCTTCCGAGCCGCAAATCACCCCCAGCAGGTCCAATCCACCTGCATCCAGATGCGCGCCGCCGATCTCAACCACACTGCCGTCCATCAATACCATGGTCACGCCCAACAAGTTGTTGGTCGTCACACCGTATTTCAGGCAATGCGCCCCGCCGGAATTCATCGCGACATTGCCCGCGATGGCGCAGGCCAGTTGTGACGAAGGATCGGGGGCGTAAAAGAAATCCTCTTCCTCAACGGCCCCGGTCACGCTCAGATTGGTGCGGCCGCTCTGAACGCGGATAAAGCGATTGTCATAATCGGTCTCCAACACCTCGTTCATGCGGGCGATGCCCAGAATGACGCAATCCGCCGTCGGCAATGCCCCGCCCGCCAGAGACGTGCCCGAACCGCGCGGCACAACCGGCACGCCTTCGGCATGGCAGATGCGCAGCACGTCCGAGACCTGTTGCGTGGTCGCCGGCAGCACCGCCAGCATCGGAGGACATTTATACGCCGTCAGCGCATCGCATTCATACGCGAGGGTTTCAGCAGCATCATGGATCACAGCATCTTGGGGCAAAACCTCCAGCAATTGCTGCAAAACGGCGTCCCTGCGGCGTAGAATTTCTGGGTTTGGCGTTGGTATATCCATGGCGAGCCCTCCGGTTTGGTAAATTAATATTACCAATTTCAACCACTGGCAAGTTCTCTTGGCCGCGCGTAGTGTCGCGATCATGACCTGGATTGAACGTGCCTTGGTGTTTTCACCGCTCGACTATGCGGCCATTGTGATGCTGTTTTGTGCGTGGCAATGGATCGGCTGGCGGATCGACAACCCTTCACCGCGCAAAAACTCCGTCACGATGATGATGGATGATTTTCGCCGCAACTGGATGCACGAGATGGTAACGCGCCAACCGCGCATGTTTGATGCGCAGATGGTTGGCACCATGCGGCAGGGCAGCACGTTTTTCGCCTCGACCACGATGATTGCCATTGGCGGCGGGCTGGCCTTGCTGGGCAATACCGAACGTCTGGCCGGGGTGGCGCAGGATCTGGCCATAGGCAGCGCCCCGGCCTTGGTCTGGGAGATCAAGATTCTGATTGTACTGGCATTTCTGTCCAACGCGTTTCTGAAATATGTCTGGGCGCACCGCCTGTTCGGCTATTGCGGGGTGCTGATGGCCGCCGTGCCCAATGACCCCGAAGATCCGCAGGCCTATCCCCGCGCTGCGCAAGCCGCCGAGATTTGCGTCACCGCCGCACGCAGCTTCAACCGTGCCCTTCGGGCGACCTATTTTGCGCTGGCCTCGGTGACATGGATATTGGGGCCGGTTGCCCTGATCATCGGCACCACCGTCACCTTTGGCGTGTTGTACCGGCGGGAATTTGCCTCGCATTCACGATCGATCCTGATGGACCTGCCACCCAACACAGGTTCGTGATGACGCGGGTGCGTCGCACACCCTATGGTCAGCGCATGCGATACCTGATTCTCAGTGCCTTTCTGGCCAGCCCTGCCCTTGCCGATCCGTCGGTGATCGAGAATGTCTCGGCCCGTCAGAGCGGTGATACCTGGCGATTCGACGTGACGATCCGCCATCCCGATACCGGCTGGGATCATTACGCCGATGGCTGGCGCGTGCTGGATATGGACGGCAACGAGCTGGGCATGCGCGTGTTGCACCATCCACATGAGAATGAGCAGCCCTTTACCCGGTCGCTAAGCGGTGTGGCCATTCCCGAAGGTGCCACACAGGTTCAGATTCAGGCACGCTGCAATGTTGATGGTTGGAACGAAGACACTGCGGTCGTTGATCTGAACTGAGGCTTAGAACACGCCCAGAGTCAGACCCGCAGCCAATGCAGCACCAATCTCGCGGCATTGGTCCAGTTGGTCGTCTGGAACAGTCTTTTCCGCCAAAATCGCCTCGGGCGTTTGCGCATGGGTGCAGATGATCAGTGGCGGTTGCACCTCTTTCAACCGCCAGCCGGTTGCGATCCGGGCGATTTGGCGCGCGGCGTTCTCGCCATCGGACCCGGCGCACACCATCTGGGCATAGGGACGGCCTTCGATCTTGCCCAGTACGGGATAATAGCTGCGGTCGAAAAACTCTTTCATCAAACCCGAAATCGCGGCCAGATTCTCGGGCGCGCAGAACAGGTAGCCATCGGCGCGAAGGAGATCGTCCGGTCCGGCCTGATCGGCGGGTTTCAGGATGGTTTCGGCCTCATCCTGCGCGGCCTCAGCCGCGGCTTCGGCCATTTGCCGGGCGCCGCCGGTGCGCGAATGGTAGACGATCAAAAGCTGCGCCATGTCAGACCCGGTGGTAAGGGCCGCCCGACAGGATGGTTGCGGCCCGGTACAGTTGCTCGGCCAGCATCACACGGACCAGCATATGGGGCCAGACCATTGACCCGAAGGAAATAGAAAAATCGGCCTCGTCCTGCAGATTAGGGTCTATTCCGTCCGCCCCGCCAATGATCAGCGCCAAATCCTGACGCCCGGCATCGCGCCATCCGCCCAGTTTCTTGGCAAAATCCGGCGAGGACATCACCCGCCCCCGCTCGTCCAGTGTGCAGATCACTGCGCCCTTGGGCAGAGCCTTACGCAGCAGCGCGGCTTCCGCCCCCATGCCTGCGTTTTTCTTGTCCTCAACCTCGATCACCCGCGCAGGACCAAGGCCCAGCGCGCGGCCGGTCCGGTCAAATCGGGTCAGGTAATCATCAAGCAGGGACTTCTCCGGTCCGGCACGCAATCGCCCGACCGCACAAATGCTTATACGCATATTTCTCTCGCCGCCGACCTGTTAATGCAGGCCGGGATGGCGCCTCAGTTCGCCGAGGCGCTGCCGCCCTGAGGCAGCCACATCTTTTCCAGCTGATAGAATTCACGCACTTCGGGGCGGAAGATATGGACGATCACGTCGCCCGTATCGATCAACACCCAGTCGCCGGCATCCTTGCCTTCGACCTTCGAGGTGAAACCGAATTCCTGCTTGATGCGATCCGTCAACTTTTCCGCCATGGCCGAGACCTGACGGGTCGACCGACCCGAGGCAATCACCATGTGATCCGCAACCGAGGACTTGCCTTGCAGGTTGATCTGCACGACATCTTCGGCCTTGTCATCGGAAAGTGAGGAAAGGATACGTTCAAGCAGCTTGTCGCTGATTGACTGAGAGTGAGCCATTACATTGGCCCGGTCATCGGCGGGCAAACCCGCCTGGGTATGTAGAGACAGAACATAGTCCTCCTTTGCTGCGCGCCGTAAAACCCCGGCGCCGGGGTACTAATAAGGTAACAAGGGGAATGCAACATTTCAATGAAACGCCGCTATGCGGGGCGCACAGGGGATCACTCTTTGGCGACCTGTTGCGTGGCTGCGTCGGACAACAACCGAACCTCGCGCTGTGGGAAAGGGATGGAAATACCTTTGGATTTAAACGCATCCCACAGGGCCAGATAGACATTGCCGCGTATATTGGTCAGGCCCTTGGTCGGGTCACTGATCCAGAACCGCAGGACGTAATCCACGCTGCTGTCACCAAACCCGGTGATGTGGCAGACCGGCTCGTGCTTACCGCCACTTAACACGCGCGTCACGGATTTGACCGCACCGATGGCCGTTGCACGGACATTATGCGGGTCGTCGTCGTAGCTGGTGCCGAACTCCAGGTCCAATCGCACGAATTTGTCGGAATGCGACCAGTTCACCACCTGATTGGTGATCAGATCCTCGTTCGGAATCAGGTATTCCCGCCCGTCCCGCGTCACGACCGAGACATAACGCGCGCCCAGCGCATTGATCCAGCCGAACGTGTCGCCCAACGAGATCACGTCGCCCGGCTTGATCGACCGGTCCATCAGGATGATGATCCCGGATATCAGGTTGGACACCACCTTTTGCAGCCCGAACCCGATCCCCACACCAATCGCACCGGACAGCAGCGCAATACCGGTCAGGTCAAACCCAAGCGTGCGGATGGCTGCCAGAAAGACAGCGCCATACAGCAGCACCTGAATGCCCTTGGCCAACAACACCTGCATGGATGGGGTGATATCGTCATTGTTCATCAGCCCCCGCTCAGCCGCGCGGGTGCCAATACGGGCCAGCGTCAGCAAAATACCGATCAGCAGAACCGCCTTGATGATCCCCAGCGCCGAGATGTGCAGATCGCCAATGGAAATCGCTACCCCGTCCAGAAAATCGGCCACGTCATCGGTCAGATTCAGCGCAATCAGTGTTGCATAGACCCACATGGCCCATTTGAATATCCGCCGCAGGGTCCGGTTGCGCACCAGCCGCGCCACCAGGGCAATGGCCAGCCATGCCAAGGCCAAAGTCGCAAACACACCGATAATGTAACTGCGCGACGGCCAGGTGACTTGCTGCATCAACAGATACAACGCCCAGGACATCACCACGAAATAAACCAGCGTCAGGCGCTGCATTAACTGTACCAATGTACGAAGCCGCCATTTTGGCCAGCCCGAGCGGGACCGGGCCCAGGTCTCCCACCGGCCTTGCGTTGCCAATTTCAAAAGGAGGGCCAACCCCCAAAGAACAACAATGATGACCAACTGGTGCTGTCGCCAACCGGGGGTGACAATCAGTTCGACAAGGTTTTCGAATTGCACGGAAAAGCCCGCGACCATGTTTTCATAAAGGTCCGACAGCGAGCTGGGGATCAGGTCCTGATTCATGGTTCCAGCTTGGACAGCGTTGCACAATGATGCAAGTCTGACACCGGATTGAACCTTGATTGACAGCAAAGCCCGATATATCTGGTGCGCATGAGACTCAATCTGGCCCCTGCACCGACGTTGCAAGACCGCACGCGCCTGCGTGAACGGTTCTTTGGGGCCGCCCGCACGGTTCTGGCCCGCCTATAAGGCGCGTCCAGCCACTCGCCAGCTATTTCTCATTTAAATACGGGAGAGGACCAATGTCCCCCAAAACACTCTATGACAAAATCTGGGACGCCCATGTCGCGCACGAAGCCGATGATGGCACCTGCCTGCTGTATATCGACCGCCACCTGGTCCACGAAGTGACCAGCCCGCAGGCGTTCGAAGGCCTGCGCATGGCGGGCCGCAAGGTGCGCGCCCCGGAAAAAACCATCGCCGTGCCGGATCATAACGTTCCGACTACACCGGACCGCGTGAACGGGATCGAAAACCCGGAATCGCGCATTCAGGTCGAAGCGTTGGACAAGAACGCCAAGGATTTCGGCATTCACTATTACCCGGTGCATGACGTCCGTCAGGGCATCGTGCATATCGTCGGCCCGGAACAGGGCTGGACCCTGCCCGGCATGACCGTTGTGTGCGGCGACAGCCACACCGCCACCCATGGCGCGTTTGGCGCGCTGGCCCACGGTATCGGCACGTCTGAGGTCGAGCATGTTCTGGCCACACAGACTCTGATCCAGAAGAAATCCAAGAACATGAAGGTCGAGATCACCGGCAAATTGCAGCCAGGCGTGACCGCCAAGGACATCACTCTGGCCGTGATTGGTGACACCGGCACCGCCGGTGGCACCGGCTATGTCATCGAGTATTGTGGCGAAGCGATCCGTGATCTGTCGATGGAAGGTCGCATGACCGTCTGCAACATGGCCATCGAGGGTGGCGCGCGTGCCGGCCTGATCGCGCCGGACGAGACCACATATGAATATGTCAAAGGACGCCCCCACGCGCCGAAGGGTGCGCAATGGGAAGCGGCTTTGAACTGGTGGAAAACGCTCTACACCGACGAAGACGCGCATTTTGACAAGGTTATCACTCTGCGCGGCGAAGATATTGCGCCAGTCGTCACATGGGGCACCAGCCCCGAAGACGTCCTGCCGATCACCGCGACCGTGCCGAACCCCGAGGATTTCGAAGGCGGCAAGGTCGAGGCGGCCCGTCGTTCGATCGAATATATGGGCCTGGAAGCGGGCCAAAAGCTGAGCGATGTGGAAATTGACACCGTCTTTATCGGGTCCTGCACCAATGGCCGGATCGAAGACCTGCGCGCTGCCGCCGAAATTCTGAAGGGCAAAAAGATCAAAGATGGTCTGCGGGCCATGATCGTTCCCGGCTCGGGCCTGGTGCGCGCGCAGGCCGAAGAAGAGGGTCTGGCGGATATCTTCAAAGCAGCAGGCTTTGAATGGCGTCTGGCTGGGTGTTCGATGTGCCTGGCGATGAATCCGGATCAGCTGGCACCGGGGGAACGCTGTGCCGCAACCTCGAACCGCAACTTCGAAGGACGTCAGGGCCGGGGCGGACGCACCCACCTGCTGAGCCCGGCAATGGCTGCCGCTGCGGCAATTACGGGACGGCTGACAGACGTCCGTGAATTGATGTAAAGTCTCCTCATATCTAGATATTTGAGGGATTGAACACATGAGTGACTGGATCAAATGGTTCCTGCTGGGGCTGCTGTCGATAGCATTTGGCGTCTTTGCGCTGGGCAATGCGATTGCAGCTTCAGTTGCGGTGACGGTGGTGACCGGGGTGTTGCTGCTGATTGCAGGCGCGTTGCAGGTTGTCGGCGGGTTCACCGTCGAAGGCACCGGCAACAAGATCCTGTCTCTCATCATGGGTGTGGTGATGCTGTTTCTGGGCTGGTCTTTCCTGGATCACCCGCTGCAGGGGACCTTGACCTTGGCGACGGTGATGCTGGTTCTGTTTATGGCAGGCGGCATCGCGCGGGTCATTCTGTCGTTCCAAATGAAAGGAACGCAGTTTTTCTGGCCCACGATGATCTCGGGCATCTTGTCGATCGTCCTCGCCGCTATCATCTGGACGTATGTGGGCAAGGAACCCCAGGCTCTGCTGAGCATTTTGGGGATCTTCCTGGGCATTGAGATGCTGTTCAACGGGTTCGGATTGGTCTTCATGGCGCTCTTCATCAAGAACGCACCCAAAGACGAAACAATAGAAGCGAAACAGGCTTAAACGCGGGGCACGGGCGCAGCCTTCTCCCGCAGGAGTGTGAACATGGAAAAGTTTGACAAAGTCCACGGGGTGGCTGCCCCAATGCCACTGATCAATATCGACACCGATATGATCATTCCGAAAGTGCATCTGAAAACCATTAAACGGTCCGGCCTTGGCGTCGTGCTGTTTGATGAGATGCGCTATCACGATGACGGGCAGGAGAACGAAGAATTCGTCCTGAACCAACCCGCCTATCGTGAAACCGAGATTCTGGTGGCAGGCGACAATTTTGGCTGCGGTTCGTCCCGCGAGCACGCGCCCTGGGCAATCAAGGATTTCGGCATCAAGGTGGTGATCTCGACCAGCTTTGCCGACATCTTCTATAACAACTGCTTCAAGAACGGCATTCTGCCGATCGTGGTCGAAGAAGAACATCACGCGCTGCTGATGGAAGATGCCCATAAGGGTCAGAACGCCCGCATGACCGTGCATCTGGAAGATCAGCAAATCACAACATCGGATGGCGTCGTGATCGAGTTTGACGTCGACCCACACCGCAAACACTGCCTGCTGAACGGTTTGGACGATATTGGCCTGACGATGGAAAAAGACCATCACATCGACAAATTCGAGGATCACGCAGGCCAGGCCCGCCCCTGGGTGTGATTCTGTGGATGAATCTGTGAATACTCAACCTAATGGGGTTGCCTCGGCGGCCCCATTCGCATTCTTGGGGTCAAAAGCCTAGCTACCACAAGATATAGGTATCAATTTGAGATACACGTCGGATTTGCGTCGAAAATGATGCAATCCCGCACCAGTTGCGCCATCATTTTGCCCGAAATTACGTGTTTTCTGCACCTTGGCTTGAGCGAAATGTCGCTTATCGTCAAAGTTGGCGAGACAGAGGCATCCGTCAAAAAATTACGCGGCGGGCACAAGTTGGAACGTAAGTCGGCACAGAATCGGCTACTCCGGTTTGGAAAGGGTTCGGATAGTGATTGCGCGCACAACTGGGGCGGCAATTCGGGGAATAATGGTTGCACTGATGGTGCTAACCCCCGCGTTGTACTTGCCCGTATCGTCAACGAATGGCACCGAGATTGTCGTCTTTCTCGCCATTCTCGCATTCTTTCTGACGTTTGCTGAATATAACTCGGCCTTTCCCAGCTTTATCGAATTCCGCGACGCACCACCTGTGAACCGCCTGCGTTTTGTCGGGTTGATGTCGATGATCACTTTCCTGACGCTGATCTGCAAAAACGCCTATGCGCCCAGCGATCTGACCGGGCTTTTCTATGCGTTGGGGCTGGGCATCGCCAATGTTGTCGATTTCCCTTATTCGCCGGTTCGGCTGGTTGTGCTGGTGCTGCCCGCTGATGCCAACGCGCCGCTGATCGAATTGGTGCGTATCTCAGCCAGTGTGGCTTATGTTGCCGCGCTAGTGACCATTGCCAGCTTTGCCTATGCGGTGAAGATGCGCGGCTGGCCTACCGGCAACGGTGCGTTCAACGTCTGGACCAACCTGCCTCTGTTTGACCCGACCAAGGGCGGGGACGTCGTCACCCGCCTGCAACGGGACGGGCGCCTGAATATCTCGATCGGGGTGCTGCTGCCATTCCTGATTCCAGCGCTGATCAAGTTGCTGACCGACTTTGCCAACCCGATCTCGCTGAGCAATCCTCAGACCATGATCTGGACCATGAGCGCCTGGGCCTTCCTGCCCGCCTCAATGATCATGCGCGGCATGGCGACATTGCGCATCGCCAATCTGATCGTTGAAAAGCGCCGCGCCTATTCCACGGCTGAGTCCACACAGGCCGCATGATCCGCATTCTTCTTCTGTTGCTGTTGCCGGTTATGGCACAGGCAGAAACGCTGCGCATTGCCACCTTCAACACCGAGCTGAACCGCGACGGGCCGGGTCTGTTGCTGCGCGATATCCGGCGCGGCGATCCACAGGTACAGGCGGTGGTCGACGTTCTGGTCGCCGCCCGACCAGATATCGTCAGCTTGCAAGGCATCGACTGGGATATGGACGGGCAGGCTTTGACTGCTTTGGCCGATCTGTTGCGGACCGCTGGACTGGACTATCCCCATCACTTTGCCGCCCAGCCCAATGCGGGGCTTGAGACCGCTTTGGACCTGAACGGAGACGGGCGCACCCATGGTCCGGCAGACGCGCAGGGCTGGGGTCGTTTCACCGGTCAGGGTGGGCTTGCGGTGCTGTCACGGCACCCTATCCGCACCGACACTGTGCAGCAGTTTACGGATCTGCTGTGGCGCGATCTGCCGGGCGCGCAATTGCCAGTGACGGAAGACGGCCCCTTCCCATCGGAACAGGCCCAGCGCATTCAGCGCCTGTCCGCTGTTGCCCATTGGATCGTACCTGTGGACACACCCATTGGTTCGCTGGATCTGATGACATTTCACGCGGCCCCACCAGTGTTTGACGGCCCCGAGGACCGCAACGGGTTGCGCAACCGCGACGAAATCCGCCTTTGGTCCGCAGTTCTGGACGGAGAATTGGGGCATAGGCCCCAAGGCCCCTTCGTGATCGCCGGAGATGCCAATCTGGACCCGACACGCGGCGATGGGCGGAAAGAGGCAATACAGGCGCTGCTGGCCGATCCGCGCTTGCAGGACCCACACACAGATCAACCATTGGAGTCCCAGACTACTGTGGTCTGGAAGGCGGTGGGCGAAATGCGGGTGGATTACGTGCTGCCCTCGGCCGACCTGCAAGTTACCGCAGCGGGGGTGTTCTTTCCCAAACCGGGCACGCCTCTGCGCATCGCCGCCGAACAGGCCAGCAGACACCGGTTGGTCTGGGTCGACATTGCTGCGCCCAAGCAGCTTTCGCACTGATCCATTCATTTAACTTCTGTTATTGCCGCCAGACTCGGAACGTGTATTCATTTATGAATGGACAAATCTCTTACTCATGCCGACTGGTCTTTGATCCAAAGCTTTCTGGCCGTGGCTCAGACCGGCTCGCTTTCGGCAGCAGCGCGGCAGCTGGACCGAAGCCAACCTACGCTGGGCCGCCAAATCCACGCGCTTGAGGATGAGCTGGGCGTGTCCTTGTTCGACCGGCATGCCCGCGGCCTGAAGCTCAGCGATGTTGGGGCGCAACTGCTGCCGATGGCGCAACAGATGCATTCAGCGATGACGTCATTCAGCCTGACGGCGGCAGGTCAGGCACAGCAACTGGAGGGGACGGTGCGCATCACCGCCTCGGTCTTTGCATCGCATCATCTGCTGCCACCAATTCTGGCACAGATCAGGGCCCAGGAGCCGGCCATTCAACTGGAACTGGTGGCAACGGATACCATCGAAAACCTGCTGTATCGCGAGGCCGACATTGCCGTGCGCATGTATCGCCCGGAACAGATGGACCTGATCTCGCGCTATCTTGGGGATGTGCATCTGTGTTTTTGCGCGGCCCGCACTTATCTGGATCGCGCCGGGCGGCCAACACGCCCCGAAGAACTGTTCGACCACGATCTGGTAGGCTTTGACGCCAATGAACAGATCATCACTAAGATGCGCGCGCGAGGGTGGCCCGCCAGCAGGGACAGCTTCGCCACTCGCTGTGACCTGCAAAGCGCCTATTGGCAACTGGTCCGTGCGGGATGCGGAATCGGCTTTACCCAGATCGAAGTGGCAAAGGCTGATCCGGATGTCGAAATAATACCGCTGGATGTTGATGTTCAGACATTGCCAGTCTGGCTGGCCGCACCGCAGGCCATGCGTCAGACCCCGCGCATTCGCAGGGTCTGGGATTTGCTGGCGGACGGGTTGAAGGCCAGCCTTTAAAGCGCGCCGGTATAGGTGCCGCGCGGCGGGTAGTTGTTGCCCAGAGTGAATTTCAGACCGCCAACAATGTCGGACATGGCAGGTCGGGCAAAGGGCGTGGTCTGTTGCCACGCATAATAAAGCATTCGATTCGGGGCGATGAAGAAATGACCTGGTTCGGCGAACAGGTCAGGTTCGGCGCTGCCTTCGCGCGCGGTTGAGATGTTCAGCCCCCAATCATCCCGCGCCGCAGCCATTGGCAGGCTGTGCCCCACACGCAGCCGCGAAACACCGGCCTTCTCGGCCGTTTCCGCGGCGCGCTCGGCCGTGTCTGTGGTGATCATGATCACTTCGATACCAAGCTCGGCAAACTCATCCAGCGCCGCTTCGACCTCGGCCATCTGCTTGATACAGATCGGGCAGTGCAGGCCGCGATACTGAATCACCAACGTGCCATTTTCGCCCTTATCGGTATCCAGATCGAAACGTCCATGGCTCACCGTTTCAATTTTCAGCTCAGGAACGGGGTTTCCCGGTATCAACATGTGTTTTCCTCGTGAATTGGCCGGATCGTCTCATTGACCCGATGCGGCGCAGACGCTAGGGCCTTTGCGACGAAACGCAAGGAGATCCTTCATGTCCAACCCCTCGCTCCTCATCCTGCCCGGAGACGGAATTGGCCCCGAAGTCATGGCCGAAGTGCGCAGAGTAATCGATTGGTTCGGCGAAAAGCGCGGCCTTCACTTTGACGTGAGCGAGGATCTGGTGGGCGGTGCGGCCTATGACGCGCACGGCAAGCCACTGTCGGACGAGACCATGGCCAAGGCGCAGGAAGTTGACGCCGTTCTGCTGGGCGCTGTTGGTGGTCCGAAATACGACGATCTGGATTTCAGCCTCAAGCCCGAACGCGGGTTGCTGCGTCTGCGCAAGGAAATGGACCTGTATTCCAACCTGCGCCCTGCGCAGTGCTTTGACGCGCTGGCCGATTTCTCGTCGCTGAAAAAAGACATCGTCGCCGGTCTTGATATCATGATCGTGCGCGAGCTGACCTCGGGCGTCTATTTCGGCGAACCCCGGGGAATCTTCGAAGAAGGCAATGAGCGCGTCGGTATCAACACCCAGCGCTATACCGAATCCGAGATCGAACGCGCCGCGCGCTCGGCCTTTGAACTGGCGATGCGCCGGAACAGAAAGGTCTGCTCGATGGAGAAGGCCAATGTCATGGAATCGGGCATCCTGTGGCGCGAGGTCGTGGACCGTGTGGCCAAGGAATACCCCGAGGTCGAGCTGTCGCACATGTATGCCGACAACGGCGCGATGCAGCTGGTGCGCGCACCCAAACAATTTGACGTGATCCTGACCGACAACCTGTTCGGCGACATCCTGTCGGATTGTGCCGCGATGCTGACCGGCTCGCTGGGCATGTTGCCGTCGGCGTCCTTGGGCGCACCGATGGCCAATGGCCGCCCTAAGGCGATGTACGAACCGGTTCACGGCTCGGCCCCTGATATCACGGGTCAGGGTAAAGCCAACCCGATCGCCTGTATCCTCAGCTTTGCCATGGCGCTGCGCTATAGCTTTGATCAGGGCGAAGAGGCGGATCGACTGGAGGCCGCGATCGAGAAGGTTCTGGCAGACGGTGTCCGCACCGGTGACTTGCTGGCCGATGAGGGCGTTCAACCAGTCTCGACCACCGAAATGGGTGACGCGATTCTGGCAGCGCTGGACAGCAGCCTCTGATCCGCTTTCACATCAGACAAATAAAAGGCGGTGCCACGCGCACCGCCTTTCTTATTGGTGCATCAGTTGCCGAATATATTGTTCAGCAGATTGTTGATTGCATTTTCAAACCCACCCTGCCTGCGGCGTTGTCGCTGCGGCTGTGCCACCTGTTTAGGTGGATCCGGGGCCAGCATCGGCAGCGGTGTGGGTGTCATACCTTCGGTCACGCGCAGCATGGTTTCTTTCCAGATCTCTGCGGGCAGCCCACCCCCGGTCACGCCGGACAGGGGTGTGTTGTCGTCATAACCCATCCAGACACCGGCCACGTAATCCGCTGTAAATCCGATAAACCACGCATCCCGCGCCGCCTGCGTCGTGCCTGTCTTACCGGCCACCTGCCAGCCCGGCAGTTGCGCCCGTGCGCCGGTCCCCTCGGACACCACACGCTGCATCATCCAGGTCAGCTGTTTGGCGGCCTTGTCGTTGATCACCCGCTCACCAATGCCCGAGCTGGTCACCATCACCGGCGTATCATCCTCCAGCAGCTTCAACTCTGACAGGCCATAGGGTTCCACGGCCGAGCCACCATTGAGGATACCGGCATAGGCACCGGTCATCTCGATCAGCGTGCTTTCCGACGCGCCCAGCGCCAAGGCCGGCCCCTGCGCCAGATCGCTGTCGATGCCGAACTCACTGGCGACCGTGCGGACATTGTCCAGACCGGCAACTTCGGCCACTTTCACCGCCGGGATGTTCAGCGAATTCTTCAGTGCATCTGCCAACGTGACCCGACCATAGAACTTATGGGTATAGTTCTTGGGACACCACTGACCGGACCCTGGAATGTTGACGCAATAGGGCTCATCCACAACCGTATCCAGTGGTGAATAGCCCAGCTCCAAAGCAGTGGCATAGACAAACGGCTTGAAGGACGATCCGGTCTGGCGCAATGCCTGCGTGGCGCGGTTGAACGCACCCGAGACCCGCGTTTGGCGCCCGCCGACCATGGCGCGTACGGCGCCGTCTGCCGACATCACCACAATTGCGGCCTGCGCCTTGGACCCTTCGCGGACCTTCTCCTGAAAGATGTACTTCAGCGCTTCTTCTGCCGATTTCTGCAAGCGCTGGTCCAGCGTGGTCTTGATCACCACATCATCCGTAGTGTCGGCGCCAAAATAGCTGGGCAGTTCGGTGATGACCCAATCGGCGAAATACCCACCTGCCCGTGCCGCTGCGGCCTCGGACAATTGCGCCGGGTTGCTGCGGGCACTGCTGGCCTGCGCGGTTGTCAGATAGCCCTGCGCCTCCATCAGCCCCAGCACCAGACGCCCCCGATCCTGCGAGCGTTGCAGGTTGTTCGTGGGCGCATAACGCGTGGGGGCCACCAGCAGACCGGCCAGCATCGCCGCCTGCGCCGGGTTCACCTCGGCTGCAGAGATACCGAAATAGCGCTGGCTTGCGGCCTCGAACCCGCGGGCACCGGCACCAAGGAACGCGCGGTTGAGATAGATGGTCAGAATCTCATCCTTGGAATATTTGACCTCCATCGCAATCGCATAGACCGCTTCCTTGGCCTTGCGCCACAGCGACCCCTGACGGCAATCGGATTCATACGCAGCCTCGGACTCCCACTCGCTGGGCACATACGGCACGCCCAAGCAGAGCAGCTTGGCGGTCTGCTGCGTGATGGTTGATCCGCCATGGCCTGACAGCGGCCCGCGCCCCTCGCTCAGGTTGATGCGCACAGCACTGGCCACACCTCGGGGGCTGACGCCGAAATGGCGATAAAACCGCTTATCCTCGGTGGCGACGACAGCGTTTTTGAGGTGCGGTGAAACAGTGCCCGCCGTGATCACCCCGCCGAACTGATCCCCGCGCCAGGCAAAGACCTTGCCGTTGCGGTCCAACAGCGTGACCGACCCCCGCGCCCGACCGTCCAGCAGTTCATTCACATCTGGCAGTGTGGTGTAGACAACTCCAACAGCCAGCGCCAACAGCATCGCAACCACCGCGCCGACACGCCAGGTTATGCCCCAGATCAACCGCCAGACCCACCGGAAGAAACGGCGGAAAATACCCCCACCACCGCCACCGGATTTCCGGCGCGTTTTCTTACGCGTGGTCTTGCGCGTCGTCGTTTTGCGCGCGGCCGCCTTCTTGCCCGCGGGTTTCGCGGTGCGCTTGGTCGCCGCGGGCTTGCGCCCTTTCGACGGGTACCTTTTATCCGCGACAAGCGGTGCCTTTCGGCGCCTGGACTCAGTCATGCTCAAACTCTGCCCGGTTATCGTTTTGAGGCACAATACAATGCCACGCCGGTGAAGTAGAGGTCTGAAATTCCGGCAATCACCCTCTATAGCGTGCCTATTTATTACTCAATTGTCACTTTTTGTGCAAAAATTGTGCACTTCGCCACGCATTCACCCGGCGTCGTCCCTCATTACCCGTTCCTTACTGCGGTCAGGCACGCTCTTTTTTCTGCAGGTGCAAACAGACCGGACCGCAGAGGGGACCAACGTGAAACTGATTATTGCGACAATCAAGCCGTTCAAGCTTGAAGAGGTGCGCGAGGCACTGACCGACGCAGGCCTGCAAGGCATGATGGTGACCGAGATCAAGGGCTTTGGCTCTCAATCTGGTCACACAGAAATCTATCGCGGCGCTGAATACGCAGTGAATTTCGTGCCCAAAATCAAGTTGGAGATTGTGGTGCCTGCCACGATGGCCGACCAGATCGTCGAAACCATCACCAAAACCGCCCGAACCGGCAAGATCGGCGACGGCAAGATTTTCGTCCTCGATGTTGAGCAGGCCCTGCGCGTGCGGACCGGGGAAATGAACGAAGAGGCGCTTTAAGTGCCCTCCATTCCAAAAATTCGAGGACTGAACATGAACCTGATGAAATCTCTCATCCCTGCCGTCGCGACCATCGCGCTGCCGCAGATGGGTCTGGCGCAAGAGGCTGCCGTCGAAGGCGAGGCCGCGCTGCACACCCAGTATATCTTTACCACTCTGCTGTTCCTGATGGGCGGCTTCCTCGTTTTCTTCATGGCTGCTGGCTTTGCCATGCTGGAAGGCGGGTTGGTGCGTTCCAAGAACGTGGCCATGCAGATGATCAAGAATGTGGCGTTATTTTCGATTGCCGCGATCATGTACTGGCTGATCGGCTTCAACCTGATGTATCCGGGCGATGGCTGGTTCATCTCCGGCTGGCTGGGTCCGTTCTTCTCAACCACCGTGCTTGATCCCGTTGGCGTCGGCGCCGATGCAGCGGCTCTGGATTATGCCTCAATCGGTTCGGATTTCTTCTTCCAACTGGTCTTCGTTGCCGCAACCGCGTCGATCGTCTCGGGTGCCGTGGCCGAACGTATCAAGCTGTGGCCCTTCCTGGCCTTCGTTGTGGTGCTAACCGGTATCATGTACCCGATCACAGGCTCGTGGCAGTGGGGCGGCGGCTGGTTGTCCGAAGCCGGATTCTCGGACTTCGCTGGCTCGACCGTGGTGCATTCGGTCGGCGGCTGGGCGGCTTTGGCCGGGGCCATCATCTTGGGCCCGCGCATAGGCAAGTATAACAAAGACGGCAAGGTCCACCCGATCCCGGGCTCGAACCTGGCGCTGGCAACCTTGGGAACGTTCATCCTGTGGCTGGGCTGGTTCGGCTTCAACGGTGGTTCGCAACTGGCGATGGGCACCGTGGGGGACGTATCCGACGTGTCGCGCATCTTTGCCAACACCAACATGGCCGCTGCTTCGGGTGCTGTCGCAGCGCTGATCATGACCCAGCTTCTGTACAAAAAGCCGGACCTGACCATGGTGCTGAACGGCGCACTGGCCGGTTTGGTGTCGATCACGGCCGAGCCTCTGGCCCCGACCCTGTTCGGCGCCCTGTGGATCGGTGCCGTTGGCGGTATCATCGTGGTCTTTGCGGTTCCGATGCTGGACAAGTTCAAGATCGACGACGTGGTCGGTGCCATCCCGGTTCACCTGTTCTGCGGTATCTGGGGCACCATCGCCGTCATCTTCTACGGTGAAGCCAACCTGATCACGCAGCTGACAGGCATCATTGCTTACGGTGTGTTCACCTTTGTCGGCGCAATGATCTTGTGGATGATCCTGAAAGCCACCGTCGGCATCCGCGTCAACGAAGAAGACGAGATCAACGGCCTCGACATGGCGGAACTGGGTATGGAAGCGTATCCCGAGTTTTCAAAAGGCTAAGAGTCAACCACTCTCAAACAAAAAACCCGGGCGTTCGCGTCCGGGTTTTCATTGATTAAAACTGCGGAACTTCAAACCCCGACGTCGACAATCGCCTTGGCCAGAATTGGCACGGTGGTCGCATTCAGGCCGGCGATGTTCAGGCGGCTGTCGCCGACCATGTAGATACCGTGATCGTCGCGCAGTTTCTCGACCAGTTCCGGAGCCGCACCCAGGCGCGAGAACATGCCGCGGTGCTGAGCAATGAAACCAAAGCGGTCCGAGCCGCTGAGTCGTTGCAACTCATCCGACAGTTGCTGACGCAGGCCCAGCATGGACAGGCGCACATCTTCGAGCTCGGCAGCCCAATCGGCGCGCAGGGCGTCGTCATTCAAGATGGTGGTCACCACGCGTGCACCGTGATCGGGCGGGAAGGAATAGTTCTGGCGGTTCAGGAAGGCCAGCGTAGCCTGGTTCAAGGCTGTCTGCGCCGCATCATCACTGATCGCCATCAACAGGCCGGTACGTTCGCGGTAGATGCCGAAATTCTTCGAGCACGACGCCGCGATCAGGCAGCGCTTGACCGACGAGGCTACCAGACGGGCCGCCTGCGCGTCCGCCTCCAGACCATCGCCAAAGCCCTGATAGGCAATGTCGATCATCGCTACCAGACCACGTTCGTTGATCAGGTTCACGACCTCTTGCCACTGCACCATGTTCAGGTTGGCGCCGGTCGGGTTGTGGCAGCAGCCGTGCAACAGCACCACGTCACCCGCCTTGGCCGTCTTGAGATCCTCGATCATGCCATCGAAATCGACGCCACGGGTATCGCCATCGAAATAGCGATAGGGGACCATCTCCATTCCCAGATAGTTCAGAATCGACAGGTGGTTCGGCCATGTCGGGTTCGACACGAAAACGCGCGCCGATGGGTTGGCCATGCGGATCAATTCGAACGCCTGACGGCAGGCTCCGGTGCCGCCCGGGGTGGCCACGGCAGCGATGTTACCGCGCGGCACAGACGTGCCGAGGATCAGGCCGATCATCGCATCCGCATAAGCCGGATCACCGGCCAGACCTGTATAGGCTTTGCTTTCCTGCTCTTCCAGAATGCGCTTTTCGGCGGCCTTCACCGCGCGCATCACCGGGGTCACGCCTTCGGCATTCTTGTAGACGCCGACGCCCAAGTCGATCTTCTGATCGCGCGGGTCTTCGCGGTACATCTGCACCAGTGCCAGAATTTTGTCAGCAGGCTGCGGTTTGAGGTTCTCGAACATCAGTTCTCTCCGGTTGAGACGGGCAGGGTCGGGAAGGCACCCCATTCAGCCCAGGAGCCGTCATAAAGCGAATGATCTTTCTTGCCCAAGCGTTCCAACGCCAGGCTGAGGATGGCGGCGGTCACGCCCGACCCGCAGGATGTGATCGCGGGCTTTGACAGGTCCACACCTGCGGCTTCGAACACAGCGCGGCAATCATCAGGCGATTTCATCGTGCCGTTCTTGTTCAGCAGTAGGTCAAAGGGCACGTTGCGCGACCCCGGAATATGCCCCGACCGCAAACCTTCGCGCGGCTCAGCCGCAGTTCCGGCAAAGCGGGCGGCGGACCGGGCATCGATAATCTCATGATCGGCGAGTTTGGCTGCGGCCGAAACCTGCGTCACATCCCGTACCAAATGGTTTTGCACTCGTACGGTCATATGGCGATCCCGAATGATCGGCGGCAGGTCTTCGATTTCGCGACCCTCAGCCTGCCATTTCGGCAAGCCGCCGTCCAAAACGGCGACGTTTTCCTGACCCATCAGGCGAAACAGCCACCAGACCCGCGCCGCAGACATCAGCCCGGCACCGTCATAGACCACGACCTGATGTCCATCCCCCACACCCATCGCCCGCAAGCGCGACATGAATTTTTCGACCGGTGGTGCCATATGCGGCAAGTCCGAACGCTGATCGGAAATATCATCGATATCGAAGAACCGCGCGCCAGGAATATGGGCGGCATCATATTCCGCCTTAGCATCCCGCCCCTGTTGCGGCAGATACCATGACCCGTCCAGAATCCGTAAATCAGGATCCTTGATATGGGCGGCAAGCCATTCGGTGGAAACGAGTGTTTTCGGATCGTCCTGCATCAAAGCCTCCCCTAAGCGAGCTTGAGTTTTCCCTATACGCGCACGCATTCGGGTTCAAGACTGGATGGGGCCTAGCCCGCCTAACGCGCGCGCCTGAGACGGAAAAACTGAACGATCCCGATCATACTGATCAGAATCCAGAAGGATTCGATCAACATCGACGCCAGATTGAAATTCTGAAGCAGCGAATAGACGATCAGGATCGACCCGGCGAGGTTTAGCACCGGGAATGCCAGATCGTCCGAATTCATCATCCGCATCTGAGTGGCAAAATACGCAGCCACCACGACCAAAGCACCGATTGAGCCAATCGCGTCCGCCAGTGTTAGAGTTTCCAGAAAAGCGCCCATATCTTGCCTTTTACTATGTGGGGTCAGGTTCAGCCGATCGCGGGCAGCGCATCCAATTGTGCATAATGGTGCATGTTCAAAAAAACAGCCCCTTGATCACCGGCGCGATAGCCATGCGGCAGGTCCGCCGCAAATCGCAGGCCCTGTCCCGCCTCAAGCGCCACCCACTTCCCATCACGCAAAATCTCAAGCGCGCCGTTCAGGACAAAGACCTCTTCCGTCACGCCAGTCGCGTGGGCGGCGGATTCGTGGCTTTGGTTCGGCGCAAGTTCCACATGAAATGTCTCGGCCCGCAGGGCGGGGTCAAAGGGAAAGACGATCTTAACTTCGATGCTGCCTGGAAAGGTCACCGTGCGAAACACGTCAGGCGTTGTCGTATCGCGCAGTGCCGCCGTGCCGATCAATGCACTGAGGGGCAGTTGAAACCCTTTGGCAATCTTCCACAGCGTCGCGATGGTCGGGCTGGATTCGCCACGCTCGATCTGGCCCAGCATGGCTTTGCTAACGCCGGTCATCTCAGCCACCTTCGACAGACTCAGCCCCGAGGCCGCCCGCACATCCCGCAGTTTCAGTGTAATATCATCCGGTGCCATCTGATCGTCTTTCGAATCCTCTTGTGCGTTATAGCGCACATGTGGTACGTGCGCTATAACGCACACATCCCGCATATCGCAACCGGGGCAAAAGGGAAACAGCATCATGCCAATGTACCGATCCAAAACCTCCACCCATGGCCGCAACATGGCCGGTGCCCGCGGCCTGTGGCGCGCAACTGGTATGCAGGATGACGATTTCGGCAAACCGATCATCGCCATCGTCAACTCGTTCACCCAGTTCGTTCCCGGCCACGTTCACCTGAAGGACTTGGGCCAGATGGTCGCGCGTGAGGTTGAGGCCGCAGGCGGCGTCGCCAAGGAGTTCAACACCATTGCGGTGGATGACGGCATCGCCATGGGCCATGACGGAATGCTGTATTCGCTGCCCTCGCGCGAAGTGATCGCGGATTCGGTCGAATATATGGTCAACGCGCACTGCGCCGATGCGATGGTCTGCATCTCGAACTGTGACAAGATCACCCCCGGCATGCTGATGGCCGCTATGCGCCTGAACATCCCGGCCATCTTCGTCTCGGGCGGTCCGATGGAAGCGGGCAAGATCGACATCGCTGATCTGGACGTCAAAAAGATCGACCTCGTCGACGCGATGGTTGCCGCCGCTGATGACAAATACACTGACGAACAGGTGCAGCATATCGAAGAAAATGCCTGCCCCACCTGCGGGTCATGCTCGGGCATGTTCACCGCCAACTCGATGAACTGCCTGGCCGAAGCGCTGGGTCTGGCGCTGCCGGGCAATGGCTCGACCCTGGCCACCCACGCTGATCGAAAAGATCTGTTCCTTGAAGCCGGTCGCCGCATCGTCGAGATCACAAAACGCCATTATGATCTGAACGAAAAAGGCTTCCTGCCGCGCGAAATCGCAACCTTTGAGGCGTTTGAAAACGCCATGAGCCTCGACATTGCCATGGGCGGATCGACCAACACGGTACTTCACCTGCTGGCCATCGCGCATGAAGGCGAGGTGCATTTCACCATGTCCGACATGGACCGCCTTAGCCGCAAAGTCCCCTGCCTGTGCAAGGTGGCACCAAACACTGAAAACGTACACATGGAAGACGTTCACCGCGCCGGGGGTATCTTCTCGATCCTGGGCGAGCTTGGCCGAGCGGGGCTGCTGCACGAAGATTGCGCCACCGTGCATTCCGCCACGATGGGTGAGGCAATCGCGAATTGGGACATCAAGGTCGCCAACAACCCCAAGGCGCAAGAGCTGTTCAAGGCCGCCCCGGGGGGCGTGCGCACCACCCAAGCCTTCAGCCAATCGAACCGGTACAAGGAACTGGATATCGACCGCGAAGGCGGTGTAATCCGGTCGAAAGAGCATGCCTTCAGCCAGGATGGCGGTCTGGCGGTTCTGTTTGGCAATATCGCTCGGGACGGCTGTATCGTGAAAACTGCAGGCGTTGATCCCGCCAGCCTGACCTTCACCGGATCGGCCTATGTCTGCGAAAGTCAGGATCAGGCGGTCAATGACATTCTGACCGGCAAAGTCGAAGCGGGCGACGTCGTGGTGATCCGCTATGAAGGCCCGCGCGGCGGTCCGGGGATGCAGGAAATGCTGTATCCGACCTCGTATCTGAAATCCAAAGGTCTGGGCAAAGCCTGCGCCCTGCTGACTGATGGTCGGTTCTCGGGCGGTACATCGGGCCTTTCGATTGGCCACGTTTCACCCGAAGCCGCCGAGGGCGGTGAGATCGGACTGGTGCGCCCGGGCGACAAGATCGAGATCGACATCCCCAACCGCAGCATCCATCTGGCCGTGTCTGACGAGGAACTTTCAGCACGGCGCGAAGAGCAGGACGAAAAGGGCTGGGTGCCAGCCGAGCCGCGCAAGCGTAAGGTGTCGACCGCACTGAAGGCCTATGCCAAGCTGACAACCAGCGCGGCGAAAGGAGCCGTGCGTCAGGTCTGAACCGGGTTGCGGTATGTAGATTATAGGCCTCGCTGTATTGCACAGCGGGGCCTTTTCATTTTTGAATGCCAACTTGATCAAAAGGAGCTCTGATGACGATTTGGCGTCCGTATCAAGGCATTCGGGTCAAGGCGATCGGCTTGCTATGGAGAGGTCCCAGTCTCTTGGTCGCCGACGTCCATGACGACAGTGGCAATCTGAAAGGTGTCCGTCCGCTTGGCGGTACAGTTGAGTTCGGCGAAACTTGGCAGGACGCGCTGAAACGCGAATTTCACGAAGAGCTTGGCGTTGACATTCAGATTTCCGGCGCGCCTTTGGTTTTGGAGAACATTTATCGCCACGAAGGCCAACTGGGGCATGAGATAATTTTCGCCACAGAAGTGACTCTATCAAATCCATCTGCCCTACCAAAACATGCGATCACCTTTGCCGAGGACAATGGACTCATGTGCAGAGCCAGTTGGCGCGACCTCAGTGAACTCGATACGGATTGCGGACCAAATTTGTACCCGATCGGTCTGAAACGCGAACTGATCGCTACCTGAATCATCTCAGACAGCCTCCCGCGCCCGACCCGCACTATCGGCTACGCCGATGCTACGTTCGGCCTTGGGCCCGGCGCCGCGCAGTGCGCAGCGCCGGGCCCAACTAGAGGAGATGTCTCGTCAGAGACATTGACGACAGGCGGAAGTGCCTGCCTTATGGCAAGTCAATCGCCTAGTTTGGCGTGAACTTCGTCCAGATCAATCTCACCGATCGGCATCTTATTCGCCGGGTTCTCAAAATCGTATCGGAACAGTTCGAAATCCTGTTTGTAGATTTCGTAGACCAAATGCATGGACAGATCGTCGAAATAATCCTCGACCGGATGCGCACGTTTGGGGCCATGCCCTTCGGATTCGTTGAACCGTGGAATATCTGAAAGGCTGATCGCGTGAGGTGTGTCCAGATTGTCCAACACCCCCTGCATTCCGTCATTGAATTTCTCGGTCCAGAAAATGCGGTCGTAGCGTCCACCATTTACGATGAAAGTCGAGACATGCCCTGACACGGCCGACCAGTGAATGTCCGGATCCATCGGTCGGCGCCAGCGGATCGTATCCCGCGCAAACAGCAAAAAGCGGCGAAAACTGGCGATCTGGTCGAACTCACCCTTGCCATCATCGCCGCCCACTTCGATTCCGTAATTATAGATCAGCGTCGGGACCAGATTACCCCGATACCGGCTGCCATTGCGCTGAATACCGCAAATCTTGTCGAAGAAGGAGCTGAGTATCCGGGTGTACGGATTGCGCACACAGGTAAAAGAGTATGAGGCGTGTTTACGAATATTGCCGGAAATCCGGGCCTGGCTGTCGGCAAAGGCCCATTTGTGCATACCGTCCTTGGCGTCATGAATATCGCCGTCGAAAAACCGACCGTGGTCCGAGTAGTACATAATCTGCCCGATGGTCGAGCACGCACATTTCGGCACAACACGGTACACCATACTTTCACTCTCGGTCATCCATGTACCGGGAAAACCCATCTGCAATGCCTCCTCAGCGGGTCAAAATAACCACACGCGCCCGCCTAGGCTCATAAAGAACCAAAAATATTCTGTTTATTCAATCGCTCATCCTCAGTATCAGAGAGCAAACAGGCAGAAACGGACGTTACAGACGCAATATGGCAAAAATTGCCTATATTCTATTGTGCCACAAGGACCCTGACGCAATCATCGCGCAGGCCGAGCAACTGACAGCCGCAGGCGACTGCATGGCCATCCATTTTGACGCGCGCGCCAGCGCGGTGGCCTATGACCGTATTCGCAGCGCGTTGAAAGATAATCCAAATGTGGCTTTTGCCGCCAAGCGCATCAAATGCGGCTGGGGCGAGTGGTCTTTGGTGCAGGCGACCCTGAATGCCGTGCAGGCTGCGGTGGATGCGTTTCCACGGGTCACCCATTTCTACATGCTGTCTGGCGATTGCATGGCGATCAAAACCGCCGAGTACATCCATTGGTTTCTGGACGAAAACGACAAGGACTTTGTGGAAAGCCACGATTTCTTTGCCAGCAACTGGATCAAAACCGGTATGAAGGAAGACCGGCTAATTTACCGTCATTTCTTCAACGAACGCACCCAGAGCAAACGGTTCTATGCCGCATACAACCTACAAAAACGCTTTGACCTGACGCGCGATATCCCCGCAGACATCCAAGTTATGATCGGCAGTCAGTGGTGGTGCCTGCGCCGCCGCACGGTCGAGATGATCCTTGAGCTCCTGCAACAGCGCCCGGATGTGGTCCGCTTTTTCTCGACCACCTGGATCCCGGATGAGACATTTTTCCAGACCCTAGTCCGCCATCTGATCCCCAAGGAAGAGATTGAGAACCGCACCCCCACTTTCCTAATGTTCTCGGATTACGGGATGCCGGTGACCTTTTACAACGATCACTACGACATGCTGCTGGGGCAGGATTACATGTTTGCCCGCAAGATCAGCCCCGAGGCGCATGAGTTGAAAGAGAGGCTGGGCCAGCTCTATGCCAGCGAAGGGGTCGAGTTCCAAATCTCGGATGAAGGGCGGAACCTCTATGGGTTTCTAACCGGGCGCGGGCGCGTTGGCCGCCGCTTTGGGCAGCGCTTTTGGGAGGCCGGGAATACCTTGGGTCCCGAACGCGAACTATATCTAATTGCGTGCAAAAAATGGCACGTGGCCAAGCGTCTGGTCGATCAGATCACGTCCGAGACTGACATTCCTTGTGTCGAATACCTGTTCAATGAAGAAGACACCCTGCTGCCTAATCTTGGCGGTATCGAGACGACGCTAACCAAGCGCTCCCGCCACCGGCGCGCGGTCGTGCGGATGTTGTTCGATCATTTCCAGACCGACAAGCTGGTACTGTGTGTGGACCCGGCAAATCTGGATATCATTCAGGATTTCTGCTCGGACCAGGTCAGGACCCGGGTTCTTGAGATCGAATGCGACTATTCTGACGATTACCTGATCGGCCATGCGCGGCGGGTCGGTCTGGCCGGAGAAAACAGCCCATCGGAAACCGTGGCGCGCCTTGTGCCGGCCTTGCGCAATTCGCTGGCCTATGAATCCGAGTTGATCCGGGGTGCGGGGTTCGAAGGATACTTGCGTATCCGCGAGGCCAATACGCGGGCTAAAAACGAAGAGGTAATGGCTGAATTTCTGAATGTCCCAGAAGACAAGGCGCAGGCCGTGATGAGACTGGATTATCTGTTTGCAGACTGATCCGGCGGCACCTGCCGATGCCGCCGGAAGGGTCAATCAGATGTCGAACTTGACGCCTTGGGCCAGCGGCAGTTCGGCTGAGTAGTTCACCGTATTGGTCTGACGCCGCATATAGGCCTTCCAGGCGTCCGAGCCGCTTTCGCGCCCGCCACCGGTTTCCTTCTCGCCGCCAAATGCGCCACCGATCTCGGCACCCGAAGGTCCGATATTTACGTTGGCAATTCCGCAATCCGACCCGGCTGCGGTCAAAAACTGCTCGGCCTCACGCATGTTCAGGGTGAACACGCACGACGACAGACCTTGCGGTACGTCATTCTGAATCTCGATCGCATCGTCAAAATCGTCATAACCCATGACATAGAGGATCGGAGCAAAGGTTTCGGTCTTCACCACATCGCTTTGGCCGGGCATTTCGACGATGGCGGGTGCCATATAGGCCCCGGCAGGCACGCCTTCGGTCACACGGTTGCCGCCGAATACGGTGCCGCCTTCGGCTTCTGCAGCTTTCAGGGCTGCGGTCATTGCCGCACCCGAGGCTTCGTCGATCAGCGGGCCAATCAAGGTGCCTTCAGCCAGCGGGTTGCCAATGGGCAAACCAGCGTAGGCCTTTTTCAAACGGCTCACCAATTCTTCACGGATCGAGTTATGCACAATCAGACGGCGCAGTGTGGTACAACGCTGACCTGCGGTGCCCACAGCCGAAAAGACAATCGCCCGCACTGCCATTTCCAAGTCAGCCGACGGACCGACAATCATTGCGTTGTTGCCGCCCAGTTCCAGAATGCACTTGCCAAACCGCTGCGCCACGATGGGGGCCACTGCGCGGCCCATACGGGTTGAACCCGTGGCCGAGATCACCGGCACATCCTCGCTGGCCACCAGCGTCTCGCCCAGCGCGGCGCCGCCGATCAGGGTTTGCAACAAGCCTTCGGGCGCGTCGCCGAACCGGGCCAGTGCACGTTCAAAGATTTTCTGACAGGCCATTGCCGTCAGCGGGGACTTCTCGGACGGCTTCCAGATCACCGGATCGCCACACACGATCGCAAGCGCTGCGTTCCACGACCAGACTGCGACGGGGAAGTTGAAGGCCGAGATTACGCCCACCGGACCCGCCGGGTGCCATGTCTCCATCATCCGGTGGCCGGGCCGTTCCGAGGCAATGGTCAGACCGTATAGCTGGCGCGACAGACCAACGGCAAAATCGCAGATGTCGATCATCTCCTGCACTTCGCCCAGACCTTCCGAGGTGATCTTGCCAGCCTCCCAGCTGACCAGCGCGCCCAGATCGCCCTTGGCGGCGCGCAATTCCTCGCCCAGCAGACGGATCAACTCGCCCCGGCGCGGCGCGGGCACGGTGCGCCATGCCTTGAAGGCCATTTTCGAACGGGCAAGGATGGCCTCCATGTCGGAAGCTGGGGTCTCATGCACCTCGGCCAGCAGGCTACCGTCAATCGGCGAGGTCACCTTGAGCGTGCCGCCGGTCAGTTCGGCCTCGGTCAGGTCCAGATTTGCCAGGGTGGTTTGCGCAGTCATCACGATGTCTTTCATATCTCAGGCCGCCTTGTTCTGTTCAGTTACGTCGCCGGCGCGATAGAGTCGGCCAAATTCAGTGTTGAGGAAATCGGACAGGTTCACCTGTTCCTGCCGGATAAATCCTTTTGCGGGCAGTCCCCCGGTGCGCATCAGGTCGACCACGCCAAGAACGCCTGCGGCGGTGGTGACCTGAATGGCGCTCCAGACCTGTCCGTTGAGGGTGCGGGCAAAGCTTTTGTTGATCAGGGATTTCTCGCGCAGCGCTCCGTCAATCAGGCCCTTGGCAGTGCAATAGACCAGCACCACATCCTGATCGGTGCGCGGCAGCGCGGTCTCGAAGATGTCCTTCAGCAGGTCGCGGCGACGTTCCAGCCCCAGATCCTTGAGCAGCAGCTTCAGGATATCGCAATGGCCGGGATAGCGGATCGAGCGATAGGATACCGCCCGCGCCTTACCCTCAAGCGTTTCGGGCAGCGTGCCCAACCCGCCGGAGGTGTTGAAGCATTCGTATTCCACCCCGTCATGGCCCAGCACTTCGTAATCTTCCAGCGGCGCGGTTTTCACGCGCTCGCCATTCACGATGGCATCGCAGGGGTTGCAGTACTCGTTGATCAGCCCGTCGGTCGACCAGGTCAGATTGTATTTCATCGCGTTGGTCGGATAGAGCGGCAAAGCCCCAACCCGCATATGCAGGCTGTCCAACTCGTCAAATTCGGCCGCCAGCGACGCGCCAGCAATGCCTACGAACCCCGGTGCCAGACCGCATTGCGGCATGAAGGCGGTATCGCTGTCTTCGGCCAATTCGCGCACGGCACTGGTGGCTGCGACGTCTTCGGTCAGGTCAAAGTAGTGTGCCCCGGCGGTCTTGGCCGCCTTGGCAATCTTCGGCGTCAAAAAGAACGGAGCGGCCGAGATCACGGCATCAAACCCAGACAGTCCTTGGGTCAGTTGTGCCTCATCCTCCACATCGATCTGCCGGGTCGCAATCCCCTGTTTATTAAGCACCGATAACGCCGCCAGATCGCGGTCGGCAACGGTGACCGAGTAATTCGACGATGCTTGCAGCAGGCTGGCGATCATCTGACCGATCTTACCTGCCCCTATGACACAAATGTTCCAGCTCAAAACGCGCCTCCTCTTTCGTTTAGGAAAAGTATGAGGGGTGGGCTGTTCGATCCGCAGGGGTATTCTTGACGAAAACGCGGAAAGTTGCGTCATTACGACGGTGATTTCGACATAATGTCAAAACCATGACTGACAGGAAGCGGGCAACAAAAGCTACAATCCGAACTCGTATAGTCAAATCAACAACATCGGTGATTTTTGTGTCCAAATGCGATACGGTACGCGCAATTGGGCCCATTTGTTCGCGCTGAACGTGCGCATTCTGTTGGCCCGGCCAGTGCAGATTAACCGTCGGGCCGGTCCTTTATTTCTGTTTGACCATAAGACGCCTGACACATGCCACAAGACGCAGCACTGGTTCTTTGACGACATTCACGGCTTTAGTTCAGGGGGGAACAGACGTGCCTAAAGACCCGATTGAAAACACTATTTCCTATCATCCAACCGAATCCGAATGGGCGCTGATACAAGAAGTTCTGCCCGCCGATGATCCAACCGTAATCCAACCGCATTTTGAGTGTTTCGAAGTGGCTGAGGATACGATCCTGCCATCGCAGGGCATGTATGTGGTGCTGGGGGGCGAGGTGCATCTGCGACAGGACGAGACGGTTCTGGCAAAGGCCGACGCGGGCGACTATTTCTACGAGGAACATCTTGAAATCTTTGATATTCCCGTCAGCCTCGAAGCCTTGGCCACGCCCGGCACCAAGTTGGCTTATTTGTCCAGCAATCACTGGCTGGAAATTCCGACGGACATCCGCGAAGCCTGCTATGACACCCTGTTCGGTGATCTGGTCAGCGTGCATTTGCAGAACTTTCAGCAACCCATCAATTGCTGCAGCGTTACGGCAGCGGCGCTGAGCATGTCGGCGCTGGGGTTCAGTTGCGAGGTCAACGATATCTTTCGCGAATGTGCCCTGCCCACGTCTTTCGTGGTCAATGACGGTATTTCACTGGGTGAGCTTTACGACGTCGCCTGCACCTTCATCCACACCCAGGGCCTGCGCGACAAGGTGCAGGTTCAGGCCTATTTCATGGACGAGGCCACGACCTCGGTCGAAATTTTGCTGAAGGCGATCGACGAATCCAACCGCCTGGGTGGGGACAACGACATCCTGGTGGCAAATTTTCAGGTCGGTGTCGCCCATGGCAAACCGACCATGCCGGGGGGCCACTTTGCCATCATCGCCAAGTGCAATCCCAGCACCGGGCTGGTGCATATGATGGACGTCCACCCCGAGAAATACGGCAAGCTGTGGGTCACCACCATCGACCGGCTGTGGGCCGGAATGTCGGATCGCGACGGAACCTCGATGCGATCACGGGGCATCCTGCGGTTCTCAGCGCGTGAGGCTGTTAAGACCAACCTGCAGACCCTGCAGCAGGACTGCAACTATGTGGACAGCACATTGTATCTGGCCAAAGACCCCAAGAAACGCCGCAACCTGTTCCGGCGGGCCAGCCCGAATATGAACTCGCTGGGGGTGCTGGCCGAAAGCCTGGCGATCCTTGGGGATGAGCAGGTCGATGAAGACAAGCTGCTGATTGCCACGCAAACCGATTACACCGATGCCTTGAGCCGTGTGTCCACCGCCAAGGAAATGCACAGCCTTGCGCAGCGGTACCTGAGCCAATCGCCCGATGTGCATCTGGGCAGCACGTTCCACAGTTATGCCTTGCGACCTAATCCCGAGGAGATAACACCCGAGAAATGGTTCCAAGATCATTTGCGCTTGCTCAACAGCGATGATGATCGGCACCTGATGATCAACATCGACTTTAACCGCGTGCTGGGGTTTGAAGTCATCCGTCCGCCCGAGAACGTCTATCGTGAAACGGCCTTGCTTGAGGAGTTCTGGTGCCTCTGCATCGCCTATGACGAGGATACCGATCTGGTGACCGTGGTGGATATGAGCCCCGCGACCTCGCAGGTGTGGCAGGCCCCGCGCGGGCATATCTTCCGCGGCCTGCGTGATTTGAAAAACCCAGCGATGCTGGTGATCGAGGAACACGACCCCCCAGAAGACCCCACCGACGTGGCCCGCATTGTCGCGACCAACCCGCTTGTGCTGTTTTACGCCGATGAGGACCCGTGGTCCTATATGCTGCGTAGTATCCTGTCCAATATCGGCATCACCAGCATCAAGCTGATCGACATTGAAGGCCACGGGGCCAATGTGATGAAGATCCGGCGGCAACTGAATGTGCTGACCGGTAAGGAAAAACCGCCTTACCTGTTTTTCCAGAGCGAATGCCTGGGCAGGCGGTCGGACATTGTCGATATGATCCTGAAAGGTCGGTTGCAGGAACGGGTACACAAAGCCGGTCTACCGGTTCTGCTGCGCCATGAATCCCCCAGCCTGGACAAGAACATCTTTGGTTATCCCAAGGGCGGGTTGACCGATGCGCCGACCGAAAAGCGCAACGTATTGCTGTGCGCCTGCGGATCATCGGCAGCCGACAAGGTGCCGGAACTGGTGGAACGGATCACACAGGCCGGGCACAACGTGAAACTGATCCCCTCGGTCTCGGCCGAGAGGTTCTTTCGCGATTTCGGTGCCGAACGGATCGAACGATGCATCACCCATAACGACTATTACCGCGACGATGACGAGTGGAACTTTCGCTATATCGAGTTTGGAATGCCCCTGCGCGCCTCGCATCTGGCGCTGTGTGACTGGGCCGATTGCGTGATCGTGGCGCCGGTGACCTGCAACACAATGGGCAAGATCGCCAACGGAATTGCCGACAACCTGCTGACCTCGGTCTTTGTGGCGTGGCAATACCGGAACAAACCGGTGATCCTCTGCCCCGCTTGCAACACCAATATGTGGAACAACGTCACCACCCAGAACAATGTCGAAAAACTGCGCGATCTGGGTATTGATCTGGTCGGGCCGCGCAAGGGGCGGCTGTCTAACGGCATGATGGGCATCGGTATGATGGCCACCCCGGATCAGATCATGGAGGTTCTGGACGAGGCCTTCGAGGAACTGGCCGATCAGGAACACAACATCTGCAAATGGGCGCAAGAGGCCGCCGCCTCGGATGAGTTCGCGCAATGGGGCCGTGTATTTCAGGCCATCGACAACGGTATGGCTGGAATTGATATCGTTGATGACAGCAACGGTGACACCCTGTTGCACTACGCGGCAGGCGGCGAAGGCGAGATGAAAGAGAGCGGGATGGATCTGGGCAAGCCCGACCTTGAGGCGGCACAGGCGCTGATCGACCGTGGCATCAACGTCAACGCCAGCAACGACCACGGCTTTACCAGCCTGCATGTGGCGGTAATGAACAACTCGGTCGAGATGGTGAAAATCCTGCTGGCAGCTGATGGGATCGACGCCAGTTCGTGCATCCAGTTCCTGCAGAATCCCAAAAACGCCAGAGACGCCAAAGTCTCGGACGAAATCCAGGCAATGCTGGACGATTGGGCCAATACTCACACTCTGACTGAACTTGAGGATGAGGACGAAGACGATCTGATAGAAGACCGTGAAAAGACCCATCTCTACTTCACCTACGGATCGTTGAAGAAAGGCTTTCCCAATCACGATGCCCATGCCGAGGTGCTGGATGATTTTGTGGGCGAGGCGATCACCCGGCAACGCATGCCCCTGATCGTGCCCCACGAGCCGTTCTGCGATAATCCGAACTGTGGGTTTTTGCACCGGATGGCCACGCTGGTCGACCAGAAAGGCCGTGGCAAAGCGGTGCGGGGCGAGGTCTATCGCGTCTCATCCACCGGGATGAAAGAGCTGGACAAGCTTGAAGGCTATCACGGCCCCAACTCGCCCGAGAATGTCTATGTTCGCAAGCGGATCAACGTGTTGATCAACGGCGTCAAAAAACCCGCCTATACCTATGTGATCGCGCATCCCACCAAGTATCTGGATGAATGGGAACAAGGCACATCCGGGATCGTGGCGGAATACACGCTGGATATGGCCACCGGTACGCCAAAACCGGGGTTTCAACCGACAGCCTAATTGTGGGTTTCGATCACGGCCTCAACCTCGGGTCCGGCCTTGAGGTTGAGGTTGTAGCCCGTGATCGCCACCATGCACAGAAGGACAAAAGGCCAGAAAGCGGCCTTTGGGTACAGGTTGTCCTTGTAATGGATAAGCCGCAGGGACGGCGCAGCCTCGGATGCAAACAAGTAGGTGTTTACGGAAACCGCCAGCAACAGAAAATACATCAGGAAAAAGAACGACTCCATGTAGATCACCGGCGATCCGGCAAAGCCTTCACGCAGCTGTACATGGGCCAGCAGGATCACGAAAAACAAGACCGAGCATGTGCCGATCACGCTGGAGGTACTGAAATCATGCCGTTCGACCAATTCGGGGCGGCGGGTCACCGTCATTACCGCACCGAACAGCAGCATCGTCACCACGATCAACGGGATCATGTGGACAATGAAAGCGTTCCCGAAATTGCGCTTGATGACGAAGTTATAATGCAGTTCCGGCAGATTGGTCTGGAACTCGTTTTCGCCAATTCCCAGCGTTGTATCCAGATCGGACAAGCGATAGTCGAAATAGGTGTTCTCACGCTCCCACGTGCCCATGACGATGCGAGGATCTATGCCAAAAATATCATCCGGCCCGGTGGCGGGATAGGACGAAAAGTCAGGAATTAGAGCCACATTTACATCAAACTCACCGGGCCAAAACCGGACCCAGACGGTTTTATGGTCGAACGGATAGCTGGTGTAGTCAAAGCTCTGCCGCAGGGTCTGTTCAAAATACCAGCCAATCAGGGTCACGCCGTCCTGATCCATCCTATAGGCCTCTTCGATTACGCCATTCGCGGCATCGACGGCCTCGGGCAGGATGAACCCGACCTCCTTTTTGGTTGGCTTGATCGCGTCATGTACGCCGTCTTCGAAATGTTGCCAGACGTAGCCGCTCACGCGCACGTCGCTGGCGCCGGTAAAGCTGAAGGATTTGATGAAGATGCCGGTTTTGACCCGATAGTCGGGCAAATTGTCCAGCTTTTGCAGATACTCATCGACTGAGGCCTCATCTGGCAATTGCGTCGGGTCGCCCTCAAAATGGTTCAGCGCGACCAAAAGTTTGAACAGCACGACGGCCAGAGCAAGCGTCAGGGCACCGGAAATCAGCCAAACCTTCTTTTCGATGCTCATTCAGCCCCTCGCCCGCTCAATTCAACCGCCCGACCAGAGATTGCGTGATGCCCATCTCGGAAAAGCGCGCGCCCAGCGCTTCGAAATCTTCATGTGCTGACATGGGAATGCCCCAGCCCCCGCACGCGGCCAGAACCCTGGTGTGCTGTATCGACAGGTCGACCATTGGCAGGGGTTCCTCGGCGGTGAATTTTGCCAATGCGTCCGCATATTCAGTCGCCCGGTCCCATTCCTGCCGTGCCAGCATGACGGCGCTGGCATCGGGATAAAAATGCAGGTGGCTGTGGCCAACGCAACCCTCGGCAATGATCTGGGCGCCCAGTTTCAGGTGCTGATCCTGTTTATTAGGGTCTGTTTCCGCCATGGCCAGCGCCGACAACGCCTTGGGCCCCACGAAATTCCGACCATGTTCGAGCGCAATATCGACAGCCCGCTGACCGGTTTCCCGAGCATCGTCCATCTGCCCGGCGTAAACCTGTGTGCGGGCCAGATGCTCCAATGCCTGCGCCTCAAGCCGCTTTGCGCCTACGCGGCTGGCAATTTCGGCCGAAACTGCGAAGGTCTCCAGCGCCCGATCCAGCTCACCCAAAAACGTATGCGCAACGCCTAGGCAGGTCTGGGCCACGCATTCCGGCACAAAGGCAAAATACTTCTGGGACACCTCGATGGCCTCTTGTGCATCCAGCTTGCCCTGCGCCACATCGCCGGTATAGCTGCGCGCCACGCTGAGGTTGTGCAGGTTCGCTGCCAGATCACGCACTAACCCCTTTTCTCGTGCCCGTTCCACCGCCTGCGTATAGAACCCCGTGGCGGTCTGCATGGTCGCGTTCATGAAATTCGCATCGCCGAAACCGCTGAGCGCACCGACCTCAAGCCGCGCCGATTCCAGCTTTCTGGCCAGTGTTAGAGCCTTTTCATTGCTTTGCAGGGCGTCCTCGACCCGACCCAGAGGAAAATACACATTGCCACGGACATAGTTGATCTGGGCAATATCGCGTTCCGATCCACACCGCTCTGCAGCTATCTCGGCCGTACCCAGGCTTTGCAATGCGTCTTTGTACAAACTGGCCTGCCGTGCGGCCTGCGCCAACCCGATATGGGCGCGGGCGGTCTGTTCATCCGTTTCAGCCAGATCGGCCGCTTCCTTGAATTCGCGCAAGGCGTCATCCGACAGGCCCTGCAAACGGTGGGTTTCACCGCGCGCGCAAAACAGATCGAACCGTACCCCGGATGGCGCGGGCAATTCCAAGGCCCGTTCGATCAGCGGGCTGGCATCATCAAACTGGAACGCCTGAATCAATTTCTCGGCAGCTTCCAGATACGCTTGTGCCGCATTGGTGGCACCTGCCCGATCCAGATGTTGCGCCCGCAGGGTGGCATCGCGATCCTCGAACCATTTCGCGGCCTGACGATGCAGCCGCGCGCGTTCGGATTTCACCAGCGTCGCATAAGACCCGTCGCGGATCAGCGCGTGGGCAAACATCAGATCGGTTCCCGCCTCACGGATCAGGGCGGACCGGATCAGGGTCGAAGTGTCCAGATGCCCTTCACCCAAGACATAGTTCAGCACCTCGGGCGAGAACCTCTGACCCAACACCGAGGCCGCCTGAATCGCGGCCCGACTGCGCCGGTCCAGCGCATCCAGCCGCGACTGCACGATTCCCTGAATGCTGCCCGGCACGGATTCGCGTTTCAGCACATCGATATTGCGCAAGAGCTGTTCCAGAAACAGCGGGTTGCCCCCGGCGCGCTTTACGCAGGCATCCAGCAGTTCGGGGTCCACGCCGGTGAACTCCTGAACCAGCTGTCGGGCCTGCTCATCCCCCATCGGCGCCAGTTCCAGCTTCGAGATCAGCGCGCCTTCGGTGCCCATTTGCCATTCACGGTTGATCGGATCGCCCTCGACCCGGCTGGTCATCAACAGTACACAAGGCAAATCGCGCGTGGTCGCGGCAATATGGGCGCAGGCGGTCAGAATTTCGGGGGCGGCCCAGTGGATATCCTCGATCTGGATGAGCATCGGCGCGTCACGACTGCGTGCCGCGATCAGCTCGTCGATCACTTGCCGCCTTCCGCGTTGGCGGGTGGTGTTATCCATCACAGCATAAACTTCGGCCAGGCCAGGGTCCTGCTCCAGTTCCAAAAGCGCGTTCAGATGTGCCACGTTAGACGGCGACACCCAGCCCTTGGTCACCGCATCCTGCGCCATTGCAGCACCGGTGGCAGCGTCATCCGTCGGTTGCAGCCCCAGAATGCTGCGGGCAACGGACTGGATGGCCGAATGCCCCTCACGCGCGCCGAAATCCATGACCACGCCGTTGTGGATCGAGTATCCGAGCTCCGCAGCCATTTCGGCAACCTGTTCGGACAGATGAGTCTTGCCGATGCCCGGCTCGCCCAGAACGATATGCACCTCACCTTTGCCGTGCTGCTGGCAGCGATCGAACGTGGCCGAGAACAGCGACATCTCGCGCTCGCGACCGACAAATCGGTGCCGGCGTGACCGGATGTTGCGCGCCATTCGATCCAGCCGCCACAGTTCGACCGGTTCGCTCAGCCCCTTGATCGGCTTTTCACCCAGCGACTCGCCGACAAAAAGCGGCCCTAACGCGCGCTGAATGTCATGGGACACCAAAGTATCACCCGGCGTCGCCATATCGGTGATGCGCGACGCCAGATTAACGCCGTCGCCCGTCACCGTGTATTCTGTATGCGCCTGACTGCCGGTTGTGCTGGCGATCACCTGACCCGACGCGATGCCGATGTGACACGACAGAGGCGGGTTCAAAGCGGGCAGCACTGCATGGATTTCCAGCGCCGCCCGCGCGGCCCGCTCGGTATCGTTGGTGTGCGATATCGGCGCTCCAAACACCGCCATCACCGCGTCCCCGATATGCTTGTCGATCCGACCACCGAATTTTTCGACCACATGATCCACCTTGGCAAAAAACGCGTTCAGCAGTTCATGCATGTCCTCGGCGTCCAACTCGCTGGTCAGGCGGGTAAAGCCGGTTAGGTCGGCGAACATGACTGTGACTTGCCGCCTGGCGGGCTCCAGCGGGGTTTCGGGCTCATAGGGTTGAACGGTTTCGACAGTCTCAAGCTCAGCAATCGCGCGCAGCAGCCTGCGGCGGTCTCCGACAGCGGTCACTCCGATTTCGATCAGGTCTTCGCCCGTCAGATCGGGCAAAATTGCGAAATCAATTTTGTTATCCAAAAAGGCTTGCGCATAGTCAGATAGTCCAAGTGCGCTTAGCCAGTCCCTAAGGTCCTGAGACATGTCGCCCCTCTGAAGCCCCCAACTTCAGTCACAGACCTAGCACAGCAGACCCGTCTGAGTCTGCAATGGTTAACGAATTTAATGTTTATGTACGCCCATATGCACGAAACAGGAGCATCTGACCGCAGAGATTCAGGATGAGCTTATCGAGATTTGCCGCGTTCAAACCTGTAACACCGTGTGGCCTTGTCAGATTTCAGCTTATGAATGGCACGCGTGCCTCATCCAGAGATGTCTGCCCGCTGGGCAAAGTCAGATCATGGATCACCGGATTCGACCGGGCGATAACCCGGCCTTTGCGCACCACGGTCAGACGATGGGCGCGCAGGCGGATCGCCTCGATCTTGTCGCTGGCCTGCAGCAGAACGAAATTCGCGTCGCAACCCTTGGCCACGCCGTACCCCTGCAACCCCATGATCCGGGCCGAGTTTTCGGTCACCGCATCAAAACACCATGCCATATCAGCCCGGCTGGACAGCTGGCCCACATGCAGCCCCATAAAGGCCACGTCCAACATGTCGGCCTTACCCAGCGAATACCACGGGTCCATCATGCAATCCGATCCGAACCCCACGGTGATCCCCGCATCGCGTAATTCGCGCACGCGGGTCTGGCCGCGGCGTTTGGGATACGTGTCGTGGCGGCCCTGAAGCATAATGTTGATCAACGGGTTTGGGATTGCATGTACCCCGGCTTCGACCATCAGAGGGATCAGTTTCGATACATAGTAGTTGTCCATCGAATGCATTGAGGTCAGATGCGACCCCGCCACCCGTCCGTTTAGACCCAATCGTTGGGTTTCATAGGCCAACGTCTCGATATGGCGGCTTTGCGGGTCATCGCTTTCGTCACAATGTATGTCGACCATCAAGCCACGTTGGGCCGCGATTTCGCAAAGCTGACGTACAGAGTCGGCCCCGTCCGCCATGGTGCGTTCGAAATGCGGAATACCGCCCACCACATCCACACCCATATCTAGCGCGCGGATCGTGTTCTGCATCGCGGTAGGGTCGCGCAGAACACCGTCCTGCGGAAAGGCAACCAGTTGCAGATCCAGGTGGTCCTTCACCTGCTCGCGCACTTGCAGCAGGGCTTCAACACCCTTCAGCTCATCATCGCAGGTATCCACATGGCTGCGGATCGCGCCAATCCCCTTGGCCACGGCCAGCTCGCAATACCGCATTGCACGCGCAACGATGTCCTCGACCGTTTGGATCGGCTTCAGCTCTCCCCACAGCGCGATACCTTCCAGCAATGTGCCCGAGACATTCATGCGCGGATTACCCAGCGATAGAGTCGCATCCATATGAAAATGCGGGTCAACAAAAGGGGGAGAAACCAATTGGCCACCCGCATCGATTACTTCGCCAGCTTCGGCTGTGATCCCGGATTCAATCGCGGCGATCTTGCCATCCGCGCAGGCAATATCAATGCCAGTCTGGCCATCGGTCAGGGTGGCATTCTTGACGATCAGATCGAACATGACGTTTCCTATCGTTGGCCCTTGAACCAGGGGGTGAGCAATGCACGCGGATAATCCGCCGACCGCGCCGCAACCACAAGGGCGATGATCGAGAGGATATAAGGGGCCATCAGGAATACCTGACCTGGCACCAGCGCGCCGATCTCGGTTTGCAGCCGCACCTGCAACGCATCAAAGGCCCCGAACAACAACGCGCCCAACAGCGCCTTTCCAGGCCGCCAACTGGCAAAGATTACCAGCGCGATGCAAACCCAGCCGCGCCCGTTGACCATGCCGAAGAAGAAGGCATCAAAGGCGCTCATCGTGAGGAAAGCCCCGCCCAAAGCCATCAAGGCCGAGCCCGCGACAATGGCCCCGATCCGCAGCCCGTAAACCGATAGGCCCTGTGCATCGACACTGTCCGGGTTGTCTCCAACCGCCTGAATGGCCACGCCCAGGGCGGTGCGGTTCATCACATACCAGACCACCGCCACCATGAGCAGAGCCAGCCATGTCAGTGCGGTTTGCTGGAACAAAACAGTCCCTAAAAAGGGTAGATCTGACAGTACGGGCAAATCCAGCGGTTGAAATGGCTCGATCCGCGGCGGTGACGACACGTTCGGCAATGCGGTGCGATAGGTGTAATAACTGACGGAGGTTGCAAACAGAGTGATCCCCAGCCCCGAGACATGTTGCGACAGACCCAGAGGCACCGTTAGGATCGCGTGCAATAGGCCAAAAAAGGCCCCGGCCAGCGCCGCGACCAGCACGCCGCCCCACAGCCCCGCGCCCAACCAGACGGCCATCCAGCCGCACATCGCTCCGACGACAAATATCCCCTCGATCCCGAGGTTCAGCACGCCCGCCCGTTCGCAAATCAACGCACCCAGCACGCCAAAGATCAGCGGCGTAGCGATGCGCAAGGACGCGGCCCAGAAGCTTTCGGAGAGCAGGATATTAAGGATATCCATCATGACGTGCCCCCTGACGTGCTGGCCCGAACGATCCGGTAGCGGGCAAAGAACCCACCAACCAACACGCAAAGCAACGAAACCGACACCACCAGATCGGCCAGAAAAGACGACACGCCCATTGCGCGGCTCATACTGTCAGCCCCTACGAACACGGATGCGATGAACAACGCGGCGATCACCACGCCCACAGGTGACAGCCCCGCCAACATGGCGACCACGATGCCGGTATAGCCAAAGCCCGGCGACAGGTCCGAGGTCAGATACCCCTTGAGTCCGGCGACCTCGCTGACCCCGGCCAGCCCCGCAAGGCCACCAGACAAGATGGCCACGCCAAACAGCGAGCGGTTTACGTTGATCCCGGCATGGCGCGCAGCAGCAGCGTTTTCCCCCACCGCCCGCAAACGGAATCCCCAAACCGATCGGGCCAGCATGAATTGCGCCAATCCGGCCAGTATCAGAGCCACAATCAACCCTGAATGCACCCGCATCCGCTCGATCAAAGGCGGCAACATACCCTGATCCAGGATAGGGGCGGATTGCGGCCATCCCAGGCTCATTGGGTCCTGTAGGGCCCCTTCCAGCATCATCTGCACAAAGATCAGAATGATGAAATTCAACAGCAACGTAGTCACCACCTCATCCGCGCCAAAACGGATTTTCAGATAGGTCGGGGCAACCATCCCCGCCGCGCCCGCTGCAGCACCCAGCACGACGATCAGCGGTAATAACAAGATACCATGGACATCCAGCACCCCCGACCCAACCGCCACAGCCGCCATCGCACCCAGATACAGCTGCCCTTCGGCCCCGATATTCCACAGCTTGGCGCGGAACGCCAAAGCGGCGGCCAGACCGGTAAAGATCAGTGGCGTGGCGCGCGTCAGCACCTCGGAAAATGCGAAAACAGAACCAAATACGCCGCGAAACATCTCTTGATACGCCAGAATAGGGTTCGCCCCCGCGGCCAGCAATGGAATGGCGGCAAACCCCAGTGCAATTATGGCGGACAGGATTGGAACACCCAGGGTAAAGGCCCGCGACTGAGTCTGGCGCGGTTCTATGCGGATCATGCCGGTTCTCCTGCCATCATCAGCCCGATCTGTTCGCGGTCGCGGCCGGGGGCCTCGTGCAATTCGCCATCGCGGATCACCACGATGCGGTCGGCCAAACCCAGAATTTCATCAAGATCTTCTGAGATCAGAACTACTCCGGCTCCGCGCGCGCGCGCCTCAAGCAGGCGGCGTCCGACCTCGGCAGCAGCCCCCATGTCCAGACCACGCGTCGGTTGATTGGCCAGGATCAAACGCGGTGCCCGATCAAATACCCGCGCCAGAATAAGCTTTTGTATATTGCCACCCGACAGCAACCGCGCCGGGGCTTCGACACCCGGCCCACGCACGTCATAAGCCTTTGCAAGGCGCGCGGCGTTCTCTTCGATCGTCTCACGTCGCAGCAGGCCGCGCGATTGCACGTCGCTGTCACCCAATCGCTCGATCACCATGTTTTCAGCCACGCTCATCGCGCCAACGATGCCTTCGTGGTGGCGATCTTCGGGGATACGACCCACGCCCGCCCGTATCATCGCCGCGGGGTTGAGCGTGCCGATTTCAACTCCATCCACCTTTATTAGACCCTGTTCTGGCTGAACGAGACCAGAGATCACATTGGCCAACCCGCTTTGTCCGTTGCCCGAAACCCCAGCGATCCCGAGGATTTCATGCGCATGTACAGTTAGATCTACAGAACTGAGCGTATCGCGCTTGGACCGGCCAGGGACTGACACGCCGGACAGGCTGAGTACCGGAACGCCCGGCGCCATGGTGCCCCCGGCAAGTTCCGGCGTATCCGCCCCGACCATCATTCGGGCGATAGATTTCTCATCCGCTTCGGATGTAGCCATCTCACCAACTTTGCGCCCGTGGCGCAGCACCGCGATCCGATCAGAAAAGGCCAGAACCTCGCGCAGCTTGTGGCTGATGAAAATGACCGACAGCCCCTCATCCGTCATCATACGGATGTTTTCGAACAATGTGTCGGCCTCTTGCGGGGTCAGCACGGCGGTGGGTTCGTCCAGTACCAAAATTCGCGCCTGCCGATACAGGGCTTTCAGGATTTCAACCCGCTGCCGTTCACCCACAGACAGACGTCCCACGGGCGTATCCAGCGGCGCGGTCAGGCCACTTCGATCAATAATAGCCTGAATCTTTTCCCGGGCTTCCTGCCGATTGCGGCTTAGTGCAAGCAGGGGTTCCGAGCCCAACGTGATATTATCCAGGGCCGAGATATTCTCGGCCAGCGTGAAATGCTGATGCACCATGCCCACGCCTGCGGCCAGCGCCACCTGCGGGTGACCCAATGGCAAGGGCTGCAGAACACCCGCCTCGTCAGCAACGTCGATAGACCCTGAATCGGGCAAATAATGCCCGAATAACATATTCATCAGCGTGGTCTTGCCCGCGCCGTTCTCGCCCAGCAATGCCAGAACCTCGCCCTTGTCCAGGATCAGGCTGACATCGTCATTGGCGACGACGGGACCAAAGCGTTTGCTCAGCCCGTTGAGTTTCAGAACCGTGGAGTCTGTCATTGGAAACACGGGCCAGTTGCTGAACCGGCCCGAGCAGTATCAGTTATCCGAGACCGGGCGGTCATCGTTGACATTCACCCGGAACAGACCATCAAGAATCTCGGCCTGACGGGCATTCACCGCCTCAAGAACCTCGGCGGGTACCAGTTCCTCATCCAGAACCATTGACCCGCCGCCATAACCCATAAAGCTGTACTGGCCGTAATCCGCAGCCTCGAACGAGCCGCCCGCAACATTGGCGATGGCCTTGTCGATGGTCGGCTCCATATGCCACAGGGCTGAGGCCATGATCGTGCCGGGGTAGTCGCCCGACGTGTCGATGACGTTGCCTACGGCCTTTACACCACGCTCAACCGCCGCATCCGAGACACCAAAGCGTTCCGCGTACATGATATCCGCCCCCGCATCCATCATCGCGATGGCGCTTTCCTTGGCCTTGGGCGGATCGTACCAGCTGTCGATGAAGGTCACGAGGAATGTGACATCCGGGTTCACTTCACGCGCACCATCCATGAAAGCGTTCATCAGGCGATTTACCTCGGGGATGGCATATCCGCCGACCATGCCGATCACGTTCGATTCCGTGGCAGCCCCTGCCACCATGCCAGTCAGGTAAGACGGTTCGTGAATCCAGTTGTCGAAGACCGAGAAATTGGGCGCCACCGGCCCAAAGGAAGACCCCATCAAAAAGGCGGTGTCGGGATAATCCTTCGCCACCTTGCGCGCGGCGCGTTCCAGGCCAAACACCTCGCCCACAACCAGCTGTGCGCCCTGTTCGGCATATTCGCGCATCACACGTTCATAATCTGTGTTCGCCACATTTTCCGAGAACACGTATTCGATGTCACCACGCTCGGCTGCGGTGTTTAGGGCCTTGTGTATGCGGCTGATCCATTGCTGTTCCACCGGCAAGGTATAAATCGCCGCGACCTTGACGGTTTCCGCTGCCACCAGACCGGCGGAGAATAGGGTTGAGGCAGCCGCCACAGCGGCCAGCAGTACTCTTCTTGAAAATATTGTTTTTGTCATAACACTCTCCTGTCTGGCAGGATGGCAGCATTTTTTTACTGTTCAGTCAATTTTTTCATCCATGTCCCATGGGAACATGACTGTATCTCAGACAGTTTCGGCCGTGTTTCTAAGGTTGGGGTATGGTCAAGCGCTTAGGCCCAAAGCTCATGTTTTGGTGCAATAGGGCAAAGCGGCACGACACACGTTTTACGTGTGTCTGGCGTAAAAGTTTGTAAGCAGGTGTCTAAAGGATAATTCCGGTGTCACGACACATTACACCAATCTAAAAAACTAAAGACTGCCGCAATGGTTTTCCCGGTGACAGCGCGCCGTATTGGCGCACTACTATTCGTTTGTTTGAACAGCGGGTCAGTTGGTGCCCACTGTGCTTGTGGTGCTGTTTGACGACCCACCGCCGCCGCCGCCCGAGGCAGCCACACCTACTGCGGCCGCAGCCACGCCAAGTGCGGGCGCGACAAGAGGTACAAAACCAGTCACACCTTCAGCCGCAGCTGCAGCCGCCGCATCGTCCAATGGGGCTACACGAGTAGGATCTACAGGCTCCGGGGTCGTCCCGTCGGTCGCGTCCTGCGCAAAGGCGCTTGTGGTTGAAAGGGCCAGAACCAACACGGTCGCTCTGATCATCATGAATCTCCTAAAACAAGTCTTGGCCGGACGCTATCACACCCGTTCGGAGGTGAGAATGTCATTGCTGAAAAAATTTCTATAAACGTGCAGATAAAATTTGCTTTTTCAGAGGCTTGCCACAGATCTGCGCCCGCAGACCCCCCAGGCGCATTTCCTTAAATTCAAGGGTGGCCTGCAACGCTATCCGGCCCGGTCACACTGCCGTTAACTCTTCAATTGCAGAATTGCCACAAGGTGTTTTGTGGATATTTTTTTTGGCGGATTGTTTCGGGACGTTTGTTTTGAAAGTTGTTAGTGAGGCGCCGATCGAAAAAGCGATAGATTGACGTGAAGATTCGAGCGGTTTCTGTGAGGTTGAAAGGCCTGTTGGCGTTGGTATGTGCGGGTGCGGCGGGCATGGGTCAGGCGCAGTCTGTTTCGACCTATGGCACACCCGGCCTGCTTGAGATTCCGACCGCCGAGATGTTCGATGACGGGGCGCTGGTGTTCACCGCTGCGGGGTTGCGCAATAGCGGGCGAGGGACGATGACGTTCCAGATGCTGCCCTGGGTGCATGGCAGCTTCCGCTATGCGGTGATCGACAGGCTGGATGGGCCCGACACCACCCGGTATGACCGCAGCTTTGACATCCATTTCCGGTTGCGCGAGGAAAGCCGGCACAGCCCGGCCATCGTGATGGGGCTGCGCGATTTTGGCGGTACCGGCGTCTATGCGGCCGAGTATTTTGTGGCCACCAAGACCATTCAGGACCGGCTCAAGCTGACCGGTGGCATCGGCTGGGGCCGCATAGCGGGGCGGGGCGCGTTTTCGAACCCGCTGGGTGTGTTTGGCAGCCGGTTCGACACCCGGCCGCCGCCAAATTCGAACGGTCAGGGCGGTGAGCTGGAATTCGGCAACTGGTTCCGTGGCGATGCGGCGCTGTTTGGGGGCGCCAGCTGGCAATATAATGACCGGCTGACCTTTCTGGCCGAGTATTCCCCCGATCTGTACAGCCAGGAAGCGGTCAACGACAGTTTCCGGGTCAGATCCCCGATCAATGTCGGGGTCCAGTACCGGTTCGACAATGGCACGCAGCTGACCACATCTTTTCTTTATGGCTCCACGCTGGGGCTGACGCTGAGCTATTTCGTCGACCCGCGCAAATCGGTGGCGCCGGGCGGACAAGGTGCCGCGCCACCGCCGTTGCAGCCCAGATCCCAGACCGCTGCCGCAACAGCGGACCGCGCGACCGGCGACATCCGGTCCCGGATGCAGGCCGCGCTGGCGCAGGAAGGGTTGCGGCTGGTCTATCTGTCGGAGACCGGCGATACGGTTCAGGTCGGGGTCGAGAACACCACCTATGGTCAGGCCGCCCAGGCGTTGGGGCGCACCGCCCGTGTGCTGGCCAATGAAGAACCCGCCCAGACCGAGCATTTCGACATCGCTCTGATGTCGAACGGCGTGCCGCTGAGCGCGGTGCGGGTCAATCGCGACGACCTGTATGAGCTGGAACACGACCCCGACAATGCCTGGCGCAGCTTTGCCCGGGCCGAGGTGTCGGACACGCTGCCGCTGGTACAGGGCGGCATTCTTACGGATGCTTACCCGCATTTCTCCTACCGGTTCGGGCCGTATCTGAACTTTTCCTTCTTCGACCCCGACGACCCGCTGCGATACGAGGTGGGCGCCGCGCTGGGGCTGGATTACACGCTTTCGCCGGGCTTCACCCTGTCGACCGGGCTGCGGTTGCCGATCCTCAGCACGCTGGATGACAGCACCCGGGTCTCGGATTCGCCGCTGCCGCATGTGCGCTCAGACTGGGCGATCTATGCCCGCGAATCCAACCTGCGGATCGAACATATGACCGGCGAGTATCTGTGGCGGCCGGGCACGAACCTTTATGCCCGCACCACGCTGGGCTATCTCGAGACCATGTTCGGCGGGCTGTCGGCGGAACTGCTGTGGTATCCCACCAACAGCCGCCTGGCGTTGGGGGCCGAGGCCAATTATGCGGTGCAACGCGATTTCGACGTGCTGTTCGGCTTTCAGGATTATTCCGTCGCCACCGGGCATGTCTCGGCCTATTACGATCTGCCGGGCGAGTATCACGCGCAGGTCGATGTCGGGCGTTACCTGGCGGGCGATTATGGCGCCACCTTCACGCTGGATCGCGAGTTCAACAACGGCTTCAAGGTTGGTGCCTTCTTTACCCTGACCAATGTCAGCTCGGAAGAGTTTGGCGAAGGCTCGTTCGACAAGGGTATCCGGCTGGAAATCCCGGTCTCATGGCTGACCGGGCGTCCGTCGCGCAACAAGATCGCTCAGACCATCCGCCCCGTTCTGCGCGATGGCGGCGCGCGACTGCATGTGCGCAACCGGCTCTATGGCGTCACCCGCGAGGCCCGCGCGCAGGACCTGTCGCGCGGCTGGGGGAGGTTCTGGCGATGACAGCCCTGCGCCGCCCTGCCCTGCTGGCCCTGCTGGCCCTGATGCTGATCTCCTGCGGCGACGCGCAGGAAGATGTCGATCTGCTGAAGGGGGCGCTGTTTCCCAATGCGCCCCGGTTCCATCCGCGCGCGCAGGCGCTGGCCGCGCGCCGCCCGATCCCGCCGCGGCTTGAAGTCGGCTTTCCCGCCCGCGATCTGGCCGGGGTCATGTTGCTTGAGACCGAGCGCGCCGGGGTACAGACCTGGCTGAGTGCGGATGGCGCCACCATCACGCTGGATCAGGGGCTGCTGACCTCGGCCAAGGGGTTCGGCGGCGGTCTGGCCGGATCGGATGTCAGCCAGAGCGCGGCGCTGATCCTGAGCGGCGGTTCGGGCCGGGCCGAGCGGTTCCACAGCTTTCTCAACGGCAATGACGAGATCGAGCTGCACGCCTATCGCTGCCGGATCACCCCGTTGGGGTCTGACCCGGTGGTGTTGCAGGGCACGCCCGTTGCCGCGCAAAAGCGGCAAGAGGATTGCTATGGGGTGGCCGAGACCTTCAGCAACATTTACTGGGTGCAGGACAGCACCGGCCGCATCGTCCAGTCCTCGCAATGGACCGGCGATTTCCTGGGCAACATGGTCATAAAGGTGGTGCCCGATGAGAGTTGAGATTTTGAACAGCAAAGGACAGCGCGTGCGCCATTTCCCCCTTCTTCTCAGTGCGCTGGCCCTGAGCGGCCTGATCGCCGGATGTTCAACCATCTACCGCAGCCCCTCGGTGACCGCAGGCGTGTCGGATGCCGGCAAGGTCCGTGTCGTGCCGGTCACACCCGAGACCGTGCTGGCGGCCAACCGCTCGCCTTATGCGCCCAAAACCCTGCCTTCGGTGTTTGGTCTGTCGGCCGGATCGGGCTCCTCCACCAGCTTGCGCGGCACCGGCCCCCTGCCCGAGGCGCCCTCGACCCAGGACGGATCACGCGCCGGGCTGCAGCTGGACCCGCCACCGCAAGTGAACCCCGGCCCCTACACCATTGGCATCGGCGACGTGCTGGTGCTGTCCACGCCATCCACCCAAGGCACCGCCGGAGAGCTGTCGGGCCTGCTGGCCGCGCAGAACAGCCGCAACGGCTATACCGTGCAGGATGACGGCTCGATCAACATCCCCGATGTCGGCCGCGTGCGGCTGGTCGGCCTGACCGTGGATGAGGCCGAGGCGCTGCTGTTCCAGCGTCTGGTGGAAAACCAGATCGACCCCACCTTCAGCCTGGAAATTGCCGAGTTCAATTCCCGCCGCGTCTCGGTCGGCGGCGCCGTCGGCCAGCCCGGCATCCAGCCCATCACCCTGACCCAGCTGACCCTGGGCGAGGCGCTGTCGGCCGCCGGGTCGGTCTCGGTCAGCGATATCGACAATTCCTCGGTGCGCATCTACCGCGACGGGCAGATGTATCAGATCCCGCTGGAAGATCTGTATGCGCGCACCGCCTTGCAGAACCTCAACCTGATCGCCGATGACTCGGTCTTTGTCGATACCGACTATGATCTGGACCGGGCCGAGCGCTTCTTTGCCCAGCAGATCGCTCTGCGCGAGACCGTGCTGGAAGGCCGCCAGACCGCCCTGCAAGAGCTGAACGTGGCCGTCAACCTGCGCCGCGCCGATCTGGAGGAACGCCGCAACAACTTTGTTCAGTCCATCGAACTGGACGCGGTTGATCGCGATTACGTCTACCTGTCCGGCGAGGTCCGCACCCAGGGCCGCTATGCCCTGCCGTTCAACCACGCGGCCACCCTGGCCGATGCGCTGTTCGACACCGGCGGCGGCATCGCCAAGGAAACCGGCGACGCATCGGAGGTTTATGTGCTGCGCGCCGCAACCGACGCCCGCGAGTTCGGCGCCGTCACCGCCTGGCACCTTGATATCCGCAACGCCGCACAGCTGACCCTGGCCGCGCAATTCCAGCTGCGCTCAAACGACATCATTTTCATCGCGGAAAACCCTGTCACAAAATGGGGCCGCACCATCAGCCAGATCACCCCATCCCTTGTCACGACGCCAATCAATGCCGCGGTAAATTAAGACACCCACCCGGGCACCGCCATCGCGCCCAATCAACACAAGCGCGCGCTGGCCGCCCGGGCCGGATCATTGCCTTCACGTCTTTCAAAAGCTTATCACACACCAAAAACACGATTATGATCGCACCGGGCGTGCCGACCCTGGGTACACAAGGAACCAAGATATGAAGATCGCGATTGCCGGGATTGGCTATGTTGGCTTGTCCAACGCCGTGCTGCTGGCGCAAAACCACGACGTTGTTGCCCTGGATGTGTCCGCCGCGCGCGTGGACATGCTCAATCAGCGCGAAAGCCCGATCCAGGATGCCGATATCACCGACTTCCTGACCAACCGAACGCTGAACCTGGCCGCCACCACCGATCCCGAAGCCGCGTTTGGCGGGGCGGATTTTGTCGTTGTGGCCACCCCGACCAATTATGATCCGCGCAGCAACTATTTCGACACCAGCTCGGTCGATACGGTGATCGACCAGGTCACCAGAGTGAACCCCGATGCCGTCATCGTGATCAAATCCACCATCCCCGTGGGCTTTGTCACCGATGCCCGCGCGCGGTTTGGCACCGACAATGTGATCTTCTCGCCAGAGTTTCTGCGCGAGGGGCAGGCGCTGCACGACAACCTGCATCCCAGCCGGATCATCGTCGGCGAACGCTCGGACCGGGCCAAGGCCTTTGCCGAGCTGCTGCTGGAAGGAGCAGTCTCAAAAGATGCGCCGGTGTTGTTCACCGACCCCGACGAGGCCGAGGCGATCAAGCTGTTCGCCAATACCTACCTTGCCATGCGCGTGGCCTTTTTCAACGAGCTCGACAGCTACTCCCTGGCCGGCGGCATGGACCCGCGCCAGATCATCGAAGGCGTCAGCCTCGACCCGCGCATCGGCGCGCATTACAACAACCCCTCGTTCGGATATGGCGGCTATTGCCTGCCCAAAGATACCAAACAGCTGTTGGCCAATTACAACCATGTGCCGCAGAACCTGATCCGCGCCATCGTCGATGCCAACCGCACCCGCAAGGATTTCCTCAGCGATCAGATTCTGATGAAAGGGCCCAAAACCGTCGGCATCTACCGGCTGGTGATGAAAGAAGGCAGCGACAATTTCCGCCAAAGCTCGGTTCAGGGCATCATGAAGCGGATCAAGGCCAAGGGCATCCAGGTCATCGTCTATGAACCGGTTTTGAGCGAGGATCATTTCTTCCACTCACCGGTAATCCGCGATCTTGACGCCTTCAAGCAGCAGGCCGACCTGATCCTCGCCAACCGCATCTCGGACGAGATCCGCGATGTCAGCGACAAGGTCTTCACACGCGATCTGTTTGGCGCGGACTGATCCCGACAGAGGGGTTTTGAGGATACAAAAAACCCCGCCGCCGGAAGTCCGGTGGCAGGGCTGTGCGCCGTAAACGGCGGATACCTTACGTCAGCACAAGCGCATGAATGCCCGACGCCGTCGTGCCGGTCGCATGCACACGCGTAACCCCCACCGGCAGGATCGAAAAATCCGTCACCTGAACGGTGCGCGTCTCCCCTCGCACCGTGGTCATCACCACGGCCCCGCCCGCCTCAACATAAAGACCAATCGCCACATCCGACAAATCCGCCACATCCGACGGCGCAACAGGCAAAACATCACGCGCAGGCCCCGAAAGGCTGGAAACGCGATTGATAAAAGGGTTCATGCTCATCAGCCCAACCTCACTCAGTCATCTCAATCAGAAACACCATAAACAAAACACAACTAACACAACCAAAACACACCGAACGGAGCGGCTGCACCAAGCTTTCCGGGCAACAAAAAAGGCCCCCGTCCGGGGGCCTGATCAATGCGCCATACCTAGCTGCGTGGCGTCAGATGGGGCTGGAACGTCAGCCCTTTGCGCCCTGGCCGCGCGCATAAACATCCTCGTACCGGACGATATCATCCTCACCGAGATAGGTTCCGGTTTGAACTTCGATCAGAACCATCGGCACCTTGCCAGGGTTCTGCATCCGATGCACCGCCCCCAACGGGATGTAGACCGACTGGTTCTCGGTCACCAACTGTTCCTTGTCGTCGATCGTCACAAGGGCCGTGCCTTCGACAACGATCCAGTGTTCCGAGCGGTGGACATGGCTTTGCAGGCTCAGCGACGCGCCGGGGTGGACGTGAATACGCTTAACCTGGAACCGGTCGCCAACCACAAGGCTTTCGAACCAGCCCCAAGGGCGGTGATCCTTGGGGAAGGTGGTGGCCTGTGCAGCGCCTTTTTCCTTTAGCGCGCTCACCGCTTTCTTAACGTCCTGGGCCCGCGAGGCATCCGCAACCAGAACCGCATCATTCATCGCCACGGCGATGATGTTTTCAAGCCCGATGCCCACCAGCTCCAACTGGTCACTGTCCGAGCGCAACAGCGCGTTGTGGCAATCAATGGCTGTGGCTCCGCCGCTGGTCACCACGCCGTCAGAATCCGGCCCGCTTTCTCGCCAGACTGCATCCCATCCACCTAGATCGGACCAAGCCGCGTCAAACGGGACAACCGACAGGTTCGTCGCCTTCTCCATCACCGCGTAATCGATTGAGATATCTTCGGCCTTGCCCCAGGGTTCAGGGTTCAGGCGCAGAAAGCCCAGATCCGGCGTTGCCGTATCGACGGCTGCCTCGACGGGCGATATCAGTTCGGGCGCATGAGCCCGGAAGGCCGCAATCATATCCGATGCACGGAAAAGAAAGATCCCGGCATTCCATTTGAAATTGCCCGCTTCGAGCATTTCAGTTGCGCGAGCCAGATTTGGTTTTTCCACGAACTTTTTCAGCGGAACGGGTGATCCGCCGCTGTTCGATGCGCTCGCCAATTCGAGATAACCATAAGCCGTTTCCGGATGCGTTGGGGTGATCCCGAATGTTACCAGTTGCCCTTGCTCGACAGCCTCCAACCCGCGGGCAACCGCATTCTGGAACGCCGCCACATCAGGCACTACGTGGTCGGACGGCGCAACCAACAGCACCGCGTCCGGATCCTCGGCATGGGCGCGCAGCGCGGCAGCGAGGACCGCTGGGGCCGTATTCCGCCCTTCGGGCTCAATCAAAATGGCACCGGGATCAATGCCGACGGCCTGCAATTGCTCGGCCACGATGAAGCGGAAATCCGAATTGGTCAGAACCACCGGAGCAGCGAATTCCAACCCCGCCGCCGCGCCGGACAAACGCCGAGCTGAGGCCTGGAAAAGTGTCTCATCCCCAACAAGCGGCACAAATTGTTTGGGGTAACTCTGCCGCGACAACGGCCAAAGACGCGTCCCGGACCCGCCGCAAAGAAGAATAGGGGTGATCAACATGATAAGCTCGAAACCTGATTTAATTTAAACAGGTCCTATTAGATGTGAATTAGCGTGACAAGATTTTGCTCAGCTTCAACAGGAAAAAGCAAGTGCAACCGCGGATTTGCGCCTGTACGGGCTCAGTCTTCAGCCTTGTGCCGTCAAAAATCTGGGCTCCCCACCATCCAGGCAAACTGCACTTAACACACCAGTTGCAAAAGCGCCGGTATCAATGGAAATTCGTCCCTTTTGCGCGCCAGCCTCACCGACAATCGTATGCCCGTGTACAACCCAAACACCGTCGCGCCTGATTGTTTTTAGAAATGACGGATGACCCCAGATAAGGGTCTTTTCCGACTGGTCGGTGGGCGGAACATTGGGGTCAGCACCGGCATGCACCACAAGGACGTTGCCCGACATTTCCCAGGTCTTCAGCCCGGTCACCCATTGATACAACGTGTCGCCCATCGCCACTTGAAACCTGTCCCGGCACTCTGTCAGCTCATCACCGGTCATCTCAGCCCGGACCCCGCGCACATCAAACGAGGCCAAAGTCTGCAACCCGCCGTAACGCAGCCACCGCGGACCCTGTTCCAAGGGGTCTTTCAGGAACCGCAGCATCATCTCTTCATGATTGCCTTTCAGGCAGGTTATATCGGGGCGCGCACTGATCAGACGCAAGACCTCGGCGCTGCATTCTCCGCGGTCGACATAATCGCCCACCAGAATGATCCGATGGTCCTGCGGCACCTTGTTCAGTAGCTTTTCCAACTGCACGACACAGCCATGCACGTCACCGATGACGCATATTGGAGTATCTGGGGTTGGTGGCAGAAACGGGGCACGCCGCCTGAATCGTCCAAAAAGCGATGACAGCACGATGAACTTTTCTCCTGCCCGGTTAGCCGTGAAAGGAGCCGATACAGGAAATCCGGCACCGGCCTTTGATCCAAACGTGATACCCGGCGACCTGACTGCGGGCAAGACCGGGTTCAGGCGGTTCGGCAGGCGGGCACGCCCATCTGTATGATCTCGCGGCCTTTGACCTTATAGAGCCCGTTGATCCGGTTCCGGGCTTTGGTCATGAACCAGGATTTCAGCGGTTCCGGATAATAAGCAGCCATGATCTGACTGAAATAGTCGAAATCTTCTTGCGCAAGCCGACGACCGCTTCGGGAAGGGCCGTGAAACCCAAAGGTGGTATCGGGATCAACGCAGGTTCCGGGCAACCCCAGAAACATCGTGCATGTCGAATAGCAGATACGGCCCCTGATCTCGACCAGAACTCCGTTGCGCTTGAGGTTTTCCAACTCGATCAAACGGTCATGCAGATAGCCGCCGCGATCGCTTCCCACGACCAGCAACTGCTGTGCCTGGGCGCGTGTTGGCGCAAGGGTCACCGGTGTCAATGTCGCGACACTCAGCAAGACGGTAAAAAACCGGACAATGCTACAAGCAGAGCGCTGTCCTGTATGCGAAAACGCTTTGAAACAACAGTCGATGAAACTCGGCATGGTTCTATCTCCGTTTCCAGTAATGATCTGGATCAGGGCTAGAGAACCGCGATGCCTCAGCTATGCGCTGCCTGTGGCGAAACTTGGCCTTAAATCAATGTTTTAATAGGCTTTTTACGTAAACTTTCCATGTCCAATACGCACGCAGCGTTGCGCGAATGACGCTTAGGGACATGGGACGGTCTTAGATTTAGTGTCGCCGGGCGAAACAGCGACAGATGCGTCTGCCCGATAGAACAAGCGCACAGAGATCAATACTCTCAGTCACTTGTAAACAAAACGCAGTATATCAGATCAAACACCCTTTACCAAACTGCCCCCAAGATTTGGACGTAGCCAAGCGTGCGGGCGCGGATGTTTTTTGTTGTTTACCAGAGACTTGAAGCCAAACAGGGCTTTTCGCCCGCATATTTGTTCAGCAGCTTTGGAATAAAGCGGACAAGTTCTAATTCGACCAGCGCTTGGTACGACGCTGGAGACGCCAAAGATCACACCAGTAAGAAATCCGCCAAGGTGAGCAAAGGGCGACCTTCCACCACTTCCGACTTTCCTGAAAAAGCTTTTGTTCATATTCCTTTTTGGAATAACGCTTGGGCAGCGCGATGTGGATTTTTGAACTGAATTCCTGAGGCGCGGCAGACGTATCGGTTGCGTTCAGCATCGCACTGGTTTGCAATGCCAGCTGACGTCTAAGCCCGACTTCAAAACTCGAGGGATGCACATAATCCACAACTATGTTGGCGCCGTCACCATCGCTATCTGTCCAATTGTCACCCAGCGCAGTATTGGCGAACACAACCGTGCTTTGCAGGTTGTCCCAATCGCTGTAGAAACTGTCCCATACCGCCGGGCGCACGATGTCCTGCAAAACGAACCCTTCGGCAAGAAACAGCAATGCCCAAAAGCTGGGCCATGAAATCAGCAAGTCCTGAACCTGTTGTTCAGCTACGGGAACCGGTGAGAATACTACAATATCAGCGTAACTCGTTAGCAGGTTTACGCTGTGTTCCGCTTCACTCAGGCTTGCCGCAGGAACGCCCTTAGTGACGTGAATGATACGAAGGCCACCATCAGTGACCTTCTGAGGAGAAACGGTCTTAGACAACGCGCTAAAGGAAGATTGAGTGACACGTGGAACACCGCTCTGCTCATAGGCCACGCACCAGTCCGTGTGCTTTCGGCCTTCCAGAACGATAATTTCACTTACATGTTGCTTGCACGCTGAAACAACCTTCTCAACGGCTAAGCTCCTTGTTTCACTGTCATTCATTCAGATTTACACTCTGGCGGGTTTAGTAGGTATTCATAAAGATTTGGACCGCTGTCCGGAATTTCGAGCCACATTAAAAATGCTGCCCAGATATCTCTAACCTCTGATTTTGAGACATTGAATGGGCGATTTCCGTAAACGAACTCCAGTTGCTTCCCAGCAAAAGCGGCGCACGCGACAGCAGGATTACATCTGCCAGCGCATATTTAAGCTGCACTTCAGATCGGTCATATACCGTTCTTGGCAGGCTGGTCACGCGATCTTGGTATTTCGCAGCGAAAGCACCATAGGATTCCGAGTTATCCGACGCCAGAAAAATCGTGGAATCGGCCTTGGCCTCCAGCAGTTGGTCCAGACGTTTGAAGAAGAACGCATAGTGGGATCTGCTGCGGGCACGTCTGGAAATCTCGTCTTCTGACCGCGACCAGTCTCCGGGAACGTCCCCATGAGGGTCCGTAGCCGCGCCGCCATTCATACGCACGTGTACGGCGATGTCGTTTTGGCTGCGGACGGACTCGATCATCTCTTGCACATCCGCACTCGGTTTCAGCTCACGCAGGAATTTCCGTTCAATGGGGTCGTAGGGTTTGCCGAATGTAAACCTGTAAGCCGATTGGATAACGATATCCCGCTGCGCCTTAACCAATGAGGCGGTGTCAAAGGCCTCCCGGAATGCCTTGCTCATCAGGTCGACCGTTAACGCGTTCTCCGGGTCGTTCTCTTTGGTATCCTCGACTGCCCCGTCAAAGTCGAACAATGACGCAAAGGTGCAATCGCAATGTTCGTCAGGCACCCAGCGAATGATCAGTTCGCGATCGTGGATTTGTGAAAATGAAAACCCCGAAGCAATTGCACGCAATCGGTTGCCCAAACCATGCTGCGCATCGACGACAAGTTTCGGCTTTTGCAGGCTATGCCCCAGCGGAACGGTAACTTCGCCTGTATTCTCTTCCGGTTGCAGCGACGTGTTGCTGATGGCTACTATGGCGTCTTCCAACGAGCGGGTCATCAACGCATAATCCACAGCTTCGCAGGAAACAGAGACCGCAACACCTTTGAACACATCATGTATTGCACTAACCGCTGCTTCGGCGCGTTCCATCCGCGTGCCAATAAGGTTTGTATCTACGCCGTAGGGGTGGCTGCGTCTTAACCGCACTATGTTCCCGGTTTCACTAAGCACCTGGAAACCCGTCATTGGGCAACTCACATCCCATGGGGCGCAGGACGACGCAGTTTGCCGGTTCAGCGCGATCCAGAACTGCGGATAAGATTGCACTTCATCCCATCCGGTGACCGGTGTGCTTTTGGGGCGCTCAACGCGTCTTACGTCGGAATGATCAATATGGCTGATGGTGTCGGGATCGACATCTTCTCTTTGCACGCCTGCGTTGGTCAGGCGTCCGTACAGGTCATCGTCATCCCAGCCATAGGTGACAATCCGTTCGTTGAAGCCGTTAACAGCCAAAAGATTTTCACGCCCAACGACGAAAAAGCCGTTCACGTGGCTTTGCCCGGATTTCGCCTGGCGCCAGTTCCCTGCAGTCAGTTGGTCAACACCTGTTGTGTTGCGGCTAAAGAACTCTGAATCGAGGATAATGTCACTGTCGACTTTGATAATCTTGTCTTTAGTCGCAGCGCGGAATCCCAGATTATACGCGTGGGACAAAATCCAGGATCCTTCATCCTCGACCCGAAGAATGCGTATACGTGGATCAGTTATCCCCGCTTTCCGAAGAGTGATCTCAACCGGAATTTCCGAACTCCAGTCCACGATGATAACTTCGCCAATTTCCTGATGCACAAGCCACGTTGGCAATGTCTGCGCCAGGTGGTCATTTCGGTTCATGCAGCATGTGACAGCAGCAAAACCGGGTTCCATGGCTGCATCGGGGTCATATTCTGCGCCAGCTTCTTCAAATTTTGGAAGGTTGCGCCAAACGTCAGGTTGCGTTCGTATCTCATTGTAGAGGGCAGAAACCGAAGTTGGTGATTTAGCGTTCCGCACCGAAAGCTGTGCTCGAATCAAACTGCGAAATGTGTCCCTGGCCTCAACTGTTGTGACGATGTCATCAGATGCGTTCGCATCGCAGAGGCTTGCAACTATATCTTTAGAAGATTGCATTTTCTCAGTTTGAACCCTTGGTATGCCAATGCCTTCGGTATCTTAATATTTTGGTCGTTCAATACATTCCACCTGGGATTGCGTTCAAACAACTTGAGCACCGAGTACCTGTTTGTTCAGGCGTGTCAATCACCAAAGACGGTATCTTTGAAGCAAGCCTCCAAGATTTCAACCTAGATGAGCGGTGATACGCCGGAATCATTGTTTTGACGCCCTTGTCAGGTCAGCTTGCTGTCTTGGTTGTGTCCCAGTTATCTGGAGTTTTAGTTTATTGGCCTCGCATCGCTGAGGTCTATTTGGTTTTCCGGCATTGAAGCTTTGTTTTGGATGAGGTTATTGCCTCTCACCCTATTGTTTT
>NZ_JBQFUN010000005.1:0-261704 GCF_056539205.1 Ruegeria sp. BC5 | reverse complement strand
TAACAAATCCCTCAAGATGCCCCCAGTCTCTCCTGAGCGTCTCCGCCGTCTCCAGCGTCCCAACACCGCCTCAGCAGCGCCGGTGAAGGGGGTTCTAAGGTTTACCCAAACAACCCGCAAGTGGAAAATTGCATCTTGCGCGATTTTTTTGCGAATTGATTTTTTTCACTTATATTTCAAATGATTAAGATGAACCCAACTAAGCCACATACACCGCTCACGAAGTAGGCACACGCAGTTGCCCCACCATAAGCAATCGGTCAACCACCCGCATACCCTATATATAGTGAGTTCCTAACCGACATCCACAAGACCCAACCGAGTCGCATCATCTGATCCGGGCCGATTTTGAGCCCGTTTCCCCGACTCGCCTCCAAACAGGGCACTGAAAAAGGCACAACGCGCGCGCCGGGTCTTGCGCATTACCCTCGGATACTGTCACCTCGCCGGAAAGAGACAGCCAAACGCACAGTAATATGACAGCTACACACGCGCACCCCTTTCCTTGCATACGGACGGTTGGTCAGGACGGTCTATTGGTCTCGTTTGCTGACACGATGGCTGAATCCTCGAACCGGGCGGCGCTTGCATTTCGCAATGCGGTCGACCTTCTTGGATGGGAAGGTGTGATTGAGACATCGGCGTCTCTGGCCTCGGCCTATGTTCGGTTCGATCCCCTTGCCCTGCCGCACACGGAAATCCACGGGCGGATCGAAGAGATGCTGCATCAACAAGACTGGTGTCGGGCACCGCTTCCTGCAGGTCGCCGCTTGTGGCAGGTACCCACTGTGTACGGAGGTGAATTAGCGCCGCAATTGGACGAAACCGCAGCGGCAGCTGGGCTGACACCAACCGAAGCCATACGACGCCTGAGTGAAACCCGTGTTCGCGTACTGACCATCGGCTTTGCGCCCGGCCTGCCATATCTTGGACCGCTAGGGCCTGAGTTCAACATTCCACGCCTCAAGAAGCTCACTCCTATGGTGCCGGAAGGAGCGCTGATCCTGGCGATATCGCAACTTGTGCTGTTTTCCAGGCCCAACCCGACAGGATGGAGACATGTCGGCCAAACCGCTTTTCGCTGTTTCCGTCCCGAAGCCGAACAGAGCTTTGTCCTGCGCCCCGGCGACGAGATGCAATTTCTGCCGGTCTCACGCGCAGAACTGGAACAGATACGCGAAACCAATGATGGTCTAGGCGGGGCGACCCGAGAGGAGATCCCGGCATGAGCCTGCTGGTACATCAGATTGGCCCGGCCTGCACCATTCAGGATCAGGGGCGTTCGGGATATCTGGATCAGGGACTTTCACGGTCAGGGGCGGCAGATCAACTGGCGTTGCATGAGGGTGCCGCGCTGCTGGGTCAAAGCCCGGACTGCGCAGCCCTGGAAATGGCGGGAATGGGCGGCACGTTCGAGGCCACGCAACCGGTCAGCATCGCCCTGACCGGCGCGCCAATGCAGGCCAGTATCGATGGCGTCCCGATTGTCTGGAATGCCTCTTTCTCTATGGAGGCGGGTCAGAAGCTGACGATCGGCGCCGCCAATCAGGGCAACTATGGCTATTTGCATGTTGGTGGCGGATTTGAAGTACCGCTGTTTCTGGGTTCACGTTCCGCCCACCTGACAGCGAATGTCGGGCGTGTCGTGCAGGCCGGCGACCGACTGCCCGTCGGTCCCTATTCAGGCAACACCAGTATGAAACTGCGCCCCGATGACCGATTTTCCGGGGGCACCCTGCGCGTGTTGGCAAGCTTCCAGACCCCCCTGTTCGATCCAGAAACGCTGGACCGTTTTACCGAAACCGCGTTTCGGCGCGGTGCGCGGGCCAACCGAATGGGCATGCAATTGGAAAACGATGGCGAAGGCTTTGCCGCAAAGGGTCAATTGAACATTCTGTCAGATGTGATCACCCCGGGCGACATCCAGATGACCGGCACCGGAAACCCCTTTATCCTGCTTCCCGAGTGCCAGACTACCGGTGGTTACCCTCGTATCGCCACTGTCCTGCCCTGCGATCTGCCCCGGGCAGCGCAAACCCCGGCCGGCGGGCAGATAAAGTTTACATTTGTGTCCATGGACGAGGCCGTCGCCCTGCACGCCACTTACCTGTCCGATCTGTCGCGATTGCGCGCGCGGGTCGAGCCCTTGGTCCGCGATCCGCACGACATCCCCGACCTGTTATCCTATCAATTGATCAGCGGAATGATCTCTGGCACCGAATAAGGAGTTTGCCGATGCCCAGCGTCGATTTGAATGCCGATATGGGGGAGAGCTTTGGCCCTTGGAATATGGGCGATGATGAAAGCCTGCTGAAGATCATCACCTCGGCCAATATCGCGTGTGGTTTTCATGCGGGCGACCCCGATGTCATGGCGAAAACGATGACGTTGGCTGCCCAGAACGATGTCGGCATCGGCGCGCATCCCGGCTTTCCCGATCTGCAGGGATTTGGCCGCCGCAATATGAAGGTGCCACACGAAACCCTGCGCAACCTGGTCCGTTTTCAACTTGGCGCGGCGATGGGCATGGCCAAGGCGGTTGGTACGAAGGTCCGGCATCTGAAGCTGCACGGTGCTTTGGCCAATATGTGTTCGGTCGATATCGACATGGCACGAGCTTGTTATCAGGGCGCGCTGGACGTGGACCCGGACATTATTGTCATGGTGCTGGCTGTTACCAAACAGGAAGAGGCCGTGCGCGAATTGGGTTGCAAATGGGTGGGAGAAATTTTTGCCGACCGCGCCTATAACGATGACGGTACGCTTGTTGATCGCAGCCTGCCCGGCGCGGTCATCCACGACCCCGAACTGGCAGGACCACGCATGCTGAACATGGTCCGCAAAGGTGCAATCATCACCGAAACCGGCAAGCGGTTGGAAACCTCAATCGACACGATCTGCCTGCATGGGGATGGGCCGACCGCGGTGCAGATCGCCCGGTCCGTTCGCGAAAACCTAATCGCAGGTGGCGTCGAGGTGACAAAATTCACCCGATAGACATCCGGGCGTAAGGTCTGCGCCCCACTTTCTTAGTGTTGCCCAGTTGGATTTCTGACCCTAGCATGCCTGCAAGTGCATGTTCTGATTATTGGAAATCCAGGCAACGCCGGGTCCGGAACTCTCTGGGCCCACGCAAGGAGGGAAATTTATGTCTTTCGATTTGATGTCTTATGAACCGCGCGGGGACAAGAAGAACTCGGACTTCTTCGGCGAGTATCTACCCAAAATTTATGAGCGGCGTAGCAGTTCTGGTGTTGCCGATCAGGTCGGGCCGATGCGGGCGATTGTCCAGCAAGTGGAAACCACAGCGCTGTTCGATACGCTGATCGAATTGTATGTGATGACCCCATATCGCCACACGGCCAGCTATCTGGGGCAGACGCATAAGTTTTCGGTCCTGCATTCGCACGCCGACTACCCGGCGTTGATCGTGATGGCACCGCTCAGCCCCAGCTTTGAGGATTTCATTCCCCGCATCAACCGCATGTATCCGCTGGCGCGCGGCACTCCACAAACACGTTACGTCGGAGAGATTTACGGCGTGACAGACTTGAATACCCTTAGCAAGACGCTTGAGGATCAGAATATCCGCTTTGAATATGAAGGCGATACCGAAAACCCGTTCTACACGCTGGATGGGTTCCGGTTCACCACCCCGTCGGATTTCACTTGCAACCGGGTCGGTTATTCCACGCTGGATTTCAATGACCCCGACAGCCTGGGTCTGGGTGACCGCGTGTTGCTGAGTGATGCCGAGCAAGCGCAATTGGATCAAGCCGCCGCATTTGGCGCCGACAGCAAAATCTCACCCTTGATGTTGGGGGTCGACCACCTTGCCACCCGCATTCTGGCCGGTGAGCGCGAGGACGCGATCCTCGAGTTTCTGACCATGGTGCCCTATTACTTCTGGGGTGCGTACAACATCTTTGACATGAACTCGTCGACCAACGTGAACCGAAACCCGAATGTGGATGATGACAAGAAATCGCCTGCCAAGGTCTTCACAGCCAACAACACCCCGTCCTTCATCAATTCATTCGAGCAACTGCCGATGCCGACCGAGGATTTCGTCCGAAATTTTGGCCGTCGCCTGCATCACATGGCCATCGAAATTCAGGACGGTGATCACAACGCCGGTGAGAAAAACGTCGATTTCGTGGTTAATACGCTCAAGGATAAAGGCGTGCCGTTTCTGGCCCATGTGGTGGGTGAATGCAAAGACGATCCGAACCTCAAGCAGATTTTCTCGAAACACTCGAAGAATACGCTGCTGATCACGGAATATATCGAACGCTGCCACCACTATGACGGGTTCTTCACCAAGGACAACGTGGCGGCCCTGACAGCCGCCGCCGGGCAGGACGAACAATACCAGCATGGCCACGTGTTCGACTAAAACGCCCTGACAAAAAAGGGCTGCGAGTTTCCTCGCAGCCCAGATCCATCCAGGAGAGTATATGTCGGATCTTATGACGGCCCGATCATGAAACAGGTGACATTCCGGGCCTGAAGCCTGCGGCAGGCCAAATCGGCCTGTTCGCGGGTCATGCCTTGGAATGTCGCGTCAAAGCCGCGCGAGCTTTGGTTCACCTTGCGCAGCGTGCCTTCCAGAGTGGTCATTTCCGACAGGGCAGTTTTCAGCAAAACCTTTTCCGCCTCGTATCGGGTGGTATAGCGGCCCACGTTGACGCCCCACAGATGCCCGCCGGACGTGGAAAGGCGGGTGACAATTTCCGGTTCGGGTTCCGGCTGCACGGCCGGATCGGCCGACGCCAGAACCAGATCATCCGGACGCGCAGCGGGGCGCGCTGTGTCGCCGGTTGGGGTTTGGATATCCGCAGCGGCCATGGCGACTGCAATACCGTCCTGAATACGCGCGCCGTTCTTGGCCGCTGTCGCAGCAACCGTGCCCGCAACCTGTACTGCAGACCCTGCCGTTGGACGCAGTACCGGGCGGAGACTGGAATTTGGTGCACCGGTCAGAGCTGCAACCGTCGCGCCCAATCCGGCATTCCCGGCATAGGCCGGGCGCGCCGGTTTACGGATCGGTGCCCGAGACGGGGCGCGGCGGAAGCCCATGTCCAACAGCTCGGCCACTTTGGCGTTGCGCGATGCGCCCGACTTGCCGCCAAAGACGGTGGCGATGATACGTTCATCTTTGCGCTTGGCCGAGGCCACAAGATTGAAGCCCGCAGCCCGGGTGTAGCCTGTCTTGATCCCATCAGCGCCCTTATAGGCGGCCAGCAGGCGGCGGTTGGTGTTGGGAACGGTCTTGATCCCCGCATGTGTCGATTGGCGCGAGAACAGATTGTAGTATTGCGGGTAATCATACAGCAGATGACGGCCCAAAGTGGTCATATCACGCGCGGTCGACAGGTGGCCTGATTCCGTCAAACCATGCGCGTTCTTGAAGGTTGTGCGGCTCATGCCCATCGCCTTGGCCGTACGGGTCATGCGGCGGGCAAAGGCGGCCTCGGACCCGCTGATCGCAATACCGATGGCGGTAGCAGCGTCGTTCGCCGATTTAACCGCCGCGGCACGGATCAGATAGCGGAATGCAATTCGCTGACCGGACCGCAAGCCCAGCTTTGACGGCGGCTCGGACGCGGCCTTTTTGGTGATGCGCACCTGGGTATCCAGATCGATCTCACCGTTCCGCACCGCTTCGAACGCAATATAAAGCGTCATCATCTTTGTCAGCGAAGCCGGATGCAGCCGTGTGTCGGCATTGCGCGAATGCAGCACCTCGCCGGTGCGTGCATCGATCACCATCGCCGCATAAGGAGCAGCCACCCCTTGCAACGGCGCAAAGGAGAGCAGCCACAAGAATGCTATAAGGAATAAGCCCATTCGGGCCGGAACTGTCCGCCGAACCTGCACGATCTTTGCCTCTGTCTACCTCGGGCCGCCGGGTTTTCCCGGTCGGCTAAATATTATTTTATTATCGATCAGGCTAACACAGGGGCCCAGTGAAAGAAACAAAAAGCTCGTGAATTCGCGGTTTATTGAGCTTGCCACCACCACACCACATGTGGTCAGTCGCACCCTTGCCACCACCAAATCCATGAATATGACCAGAATTTGCCGACGCTGGGCGTCGATTTTTCAGGACTGAGACCATTCGGCCACATCAGCTGAGTCGCTGAACAAGATTGGCAAGCTGACCCAAATCCTGAAGCTCGCGGTATCGCGGGTTATCTGCCGGGGTTTCGGCCTGTTCGATTTCCCAAACTAACCCATGAGGCACATATACTCCCCAGTACCCGGCCTGAATCGGGGCCACCACATCTGAGCGCATCGAATTGCCAACCATCATCGCAGATCCAGGCCCGTCACCGTATTGGCCAAAGATGAGCCGATAGGTCTGGGGCGTTTTCTCGGACACAATCTCGACCCCGTCGAACAGCTCACCCAACCCCGACTGGGCCAGTTTCCTCTCTTGATCAATCAGATCGCCCTTGGTGATCAGCACCACCTGATGAGTCGCCGCCACGCTTTCAATCGCCGCGCGTGCATGGGGCAACAGCTCGATCGGATGGGCCAGCATCTCTTGCCCGGCTTCTATCAATTGCCGAATGACCGAGGCGGGAACCCGGTCATCCGTCACCTCAATCGCAGTTTCGATCATCGATAGGATGAAACCTTTGATTCCATATCCATAGTGCCGGATATTGCGTTTTTCTGCGGCCAGCAGACGCTCCATCAGGTGATCCCTTTCGGCGTGATCCGCCAGAAGATCGGCGAAATAAGCCTGCGTCAGCTGAAAAAACCGCTCATTGTGCCACAATGTATCATCCGCATCGAAGCCGATTGTGGTAAGATTTTGGCCCATGGCTATTACGTCCTGCTGGCTCTTTTCTCTGGCTGGTTCGACGTTATATAAGCGCAAAGACAAACCGAAGCCTGAATCGGATAGTAGAACGCGATGCTTGAACACCAATGGATGATGTCTGACAAATCGGACGACGACGATGCAGACGCGTCTGTCCTGGTACAGACGCGCACCAAGACCAAGCGTCCGCCGCTGTACAAGGTTCTGCTGCTGAATGACGATTACACGCCGATGGAATTCGTTGTGCATGTACTGGAACGGTTCTTTGGCATGACTCACGCGCAGGCGTTCGAGATCATGCTGACGGTGCATAAAAAAGGCGTGGCCGTCGTTGGCGTGTTCAGCCACGAGATCGCCGAGACCAAAGTGGGCCAGGTCATGGATTTCGCCCGCAGGCACCAGCACCCCTTGCAATGCACCATGGAACGGGAAGAGTAAGACCAGACCGGTCTTACGGAATCGCTTATGTCCCCTCGCCTTGATCTTGCGCTGCAAAGCGGTCTGACCTTGTCGCAACCACTGACTGTACTGGGGCCAACAACGGCCAGTGACCTGTCTGATTTGCCGCGTGAAACGCAAGTGGTGCAGCCGTTTAAACCCTTTCACGACCATTTCACCCAACAGGGCTTCGCGGTTGTACCCGTGGCGCAAGATCCCTGTCAGGACGCCATCGTAATCCTACCTCGCGCCAAGGCATTGGCCCGGTCGATGGTGCAGCAGGCCTGCACCCGCGCGAATGGCGTGATTGTCGTTGACGGCGCCAAGACCGACGGTGTGGACAGTTTGCTGAAGGACATCCGCAAGCGGGTCGCGGTTGAGGGGCCGATTTCAAAGGCGCATGGCAAGATCTTCTGGTTCCAGTCCGATCCGCATGCTTTTGCGGATTGGGCCGCGCCCGCCCATCAGACCGCGGACGGTTTTAAAACCGCGCCAGGCGTATTCTCGGCCGACGGCATTGATCCGGCCTCGGCCCTGTTGCGGGCCGCGCTGCCGGACAAGCTGGGCGCTCGGGTCGCCGATCTGGGGGCTGGTTGGGGGTATCTTTCGGCCGGGCTGCTGCAGGCGCCGGGCCTGAAATCCTTGCACCTGGTCGAGGCCAACCATATTGCGCTGACCTGTGCCCGCACCAATGTGACTGATCCCCGCGCTCAGTTTCACTGGGCCGATGCGGTGACATGGCGTGCCGACGAACCCATCGACACCGTGGTGATGAACCCACCGTTTCACACTACGCGCAACGCCGATCCGGCACTGGGGCAAGGCTTTATCACATCCGCGGCAAAGAACCTGACCCGCAATGGCACATTGTGGATGGTGGCCAACCGCCACCTCCCCTATGAGCCCACATTGACCGACACATTTGCGCATGTCGAAGAAGTGACCGGCGACAATCGGTTCAAGGTGTTCCATGCCTCTCGCCCTCGGCGGTGATCCCAGTTAACCTGCGCCGCAATTCAGGAGGAAGCGCATGTCCTTTTCCATAGCAGGCAAAACCGCAATCGTGACCGGCGGCGCCAACGGAGTCGGCCTGGCCATCGGGCGCCACTTTGCCGATGCCGGGGCCAATGTGATGTTCGCCGACATGGACGAAAAGCGGCTGGCCGAAGAACTGGGCGAGCAGGCCGATGACAGCAATATCCGTTTCTTTGCTGGCGACCTGCGGGAAAAGCTGACAATTGCCAACCTGCTGTCGGCCACAATCGACGCCTTCGATCAGGTGGATATCCTGATCAACGGCGCCCGTCAGGTGATCCCTTCTGATCCGCTGGATGCCGAAGACGATTCAGTCCGCACCCTTCTGAATCAGAACCTAATGCCCGCCCTACGGTTAAGCCAGTTGGTCGCCAAACGTATGATCAAACAAGCCGGAGATGACGAGGAAAACATTGCAGGCTCGATCATCAACCTGTCTTCGATTGCAGCGCGACGAACCCACCCTGACCTGATGGCCTATTCCGTCTCGACCGCCGCGCTGGATCAGATGACCCGATCCTTGGCTGTCGCGCTGGCCCCCAACCGTATTCGGGTAAATTCCATCGCATTGGGATCCGTGATGAGCGCCTCATTGCGCTCCACCCTGAAAGAGAACCGCGACTTTCGGGACGATATAGAAAAACACACTCCGCTGGCCCGCATTGCTGCGCCGACCGAACTGACCGAAACAGCACAGTTTCTGGCCTCGGACGCCGCAGGTTTCATCACCGGACAAATTCTAACCATTGACGGCGGCCGCACCCTGCTGGACCCCGTTGCAGCCCCAGCGCACTGACACATATGTTCGACACCGAAAAATCCACCGCTTCTGCATGGTTCCGCCAATTGCGGGACCAAATCGTCACCGCCTTTGAGGCTCTTGAAGACAGCCACGACACCGGGCCGTTTTCGGACGCCAGACCTGGACGGTTCGAAATCAAGGAAACCACGCGCCAGTCCGAAGATGGCACGGATGCGGGCGGCGGATTGATGTCGGTGATGCGCGGTGGCCGCGTGTTCGAAAAGGTCGGCGTCAATATCTCAACCGTCTACGGGACACTTGGCGCGCGCGCGCAGCAGGCGATGGCAGCGCGCAAAGGCATTCCGGGCATGACCGAAGACCCGCGCTTTTGGGCCTCGGGCATTTCGCTGGTCGCGCATATGCAAAATCCGCATGTTCCGGCGGTGCATATGAACACTCGCATGTTCTGGACCCCACATGCATGGTGGTTCGGCGGTGGGTCCGACCTGAACCCTTGCATTGAATATGACGAGGACACGGCCCATTTCCACGCCACGCAAAGGGCGCATCTGGACCCGCACGGGCCAGGTCATTACCCACGCCTGAAAGAATGGGCGGACGAATATTTCTATATCCCGCACCGCAAACGCGCCCGCGGGGTTGGCGGTATCTTCATGGATGATTACTGCACCGGCGATTGGGCTGCGGATTTTGCGCTGACACAAGATATCGGCCGTGCCTTTCTTCCGGCCTTTTTACCCCTGGTCGAACAGCGCCGCGTGCAAGGTTTCAACGATGCCGACAAGAACGCTCAGCTTGTGCATCGGGGCCTCTATGCCGAATACAACCTGGTTTACGACCGGGGCACCAAGTTCGGGCTGGAAACCGGCCACGATCCCGACGCCGTGCTGATGAGCTTGCCGCCGATGGCCAAATGGGTCTGATCTACCCTCAGAAATCGAAATCCATAAAGTTATCGTAGCAACGGCTTTGCGCCCCGGATGCCGACATACTTTCGCCCACGCGGCTGACGCTGATCGAATAACTCTTTTTTGTGCTGCCCCCTTCGGGCTTAGTCAGCGAAAACTCCACCGTCCGTGTTTGCTTTTCATAAGGTCTCGAGACATAAATCTGCTGCGTTGTCGGCAGGCCGAGGGTGCGGATGGCGAAATCACCGATACCGCACCAATAGGCAATTGCCTTTGACGTGCCATGCGTGGCCACTTGATAGTTGCCATTGTCCAATGGCGTCACTGTCGTGCGAAAGCCGGGATTGAAGCCATACCTAAACCCAAACCCGGTCGCTTGCGCCAGGGCTGGCACCAACATCAGAACACCTATGCTGAATAATTTGAATAATTGCATAGTAAATCTCCTCTAACCAAAATACGGCTTTGCTTGAAATGATAGGGATTAGGCTCGATGAGTAAAGTTAACGATAGGCGGCGCAATTCTCACCATTCCGCAACGGAAACGCGCCTATGTGACCGAAATGGTATCATTTCAGGACTTTAGAGGGTAACCTCTGATCGTCGGTCATTTGCACGAGGCACGGGTTGAGCAAGGCATTCCCAAAGGACTGGTTCGACATTCCGCCCGAAAAATATGCGGATTTCGGCGCGCTGTTCTATCTGGCGTCGCTGACAACACCGCATAGGGATCGCAGTCTGGCGCAGGTGCTTTATGCCTTTGAAACGCCGTTCCGGCTGGGCCAATATCACATCTTTCGCCAAAATGGCTTTCCGCGCGGATTCGTGACATTCGCTGGCCTTAGCCCCGAGGCCGAACACCGGTACGCCATTCAGGAAACCCCATTGACCGAAGCTGACTTCACCAGTGGCTCGTCGTTCTGGATCATCGACTTGGTTGCCCCGTTCGGGCAGACCAATCAGATTGTAGAGATGCTGAAAAAGAGCATCCCCCATCCTAGGGTTCGTACGAACCGCATGGACAGTGATATGTCTCAAAACCGGATCGTGGAATGGACGCGTGATGACACGGGCGCGATTCATATGCAGCTGTACCGCAAGCAGGAGTTCGCACAGGTTCTGGCGGCAGAGGGCACGTGATATGGTTTCGATAGCAATTTCGGGTGAAATAACCGGCGATGTGACCGGCAACCCTCCGAACCAGGCTATGGGCGATCTGGATCTGGACAGCAACGTCCCCATTTTGTCGGAAACATGGGTCATCTCTTCGCCTCCAGCTTTTGGAACAGCCAGCGTCGACCCGAATACTGGGGAATGGACTTATACAGTTGACCCGGCGTTTTTTGACAGTCTGGACGACAACCAAATCGTCACCGATACCTTCACCATTCAAGTGACCGGTGAGTTCGGCACTTTTCTTGGGCCTTTCCCTTTCGACCTGCAGCAAGAGATCACGATCACCATCGAAGGGGTGTGTTTTACCGCTGGCACGCTGATCGAAACCCCGGGTGGTGCGCAACTAATCGAGGCCTTATCAGTTGGAGATCAGGTTCTGACCGCAGATCACGGCCCGCAACCGATCCGATGGATCGAAAGCAGCGTACTGCCACCCGAGCGATTACGAGAAAATCCCGCCATGCGGCCTGTCAGGATCAGCGCGGGCAGCCTTGGCCCAAATACGCCCAGCCGGGATTTGCTGGTGTCGCAGCAGCACCGCGTTCTGATCCGCGGTCCCAAGGTCGATTTGCTGTTCGGCACGCCCGAGGCGCTGGTCGCGGCCAAACATCTGTGTTCCTGGCCAGGGATCGATATTGAAACCTCTGACGCGGCCGTCGAGTATTTCCACATTCTGCTGGACGAACATGAAATCCTGACCGCCGAAGGCGCATCGGCTGAAAGCATGTTTCTGGGTGAGGAATCCTTGTACACGCTGTCATCCGAGGCATTGCAGGAATTGGCGGCGATATTCCCCGATACCGCGACCCCTGATGGGAATGGCTTCGGTCGCGCCGCCCGTTTGGTGCTGCGTGAATTCGAAGCGCGCGCGCTGATTTAAGACGGGGTCAGCCTGCCGCCCACATCCTGCGGCGCCAGGGCAACGGTCTTGATTACCGCAAAACAGGACTTGCCCGGTTCCAACCCCAAAGCCGCGACAGAACGGCGGGTCACGCGCGCCAAGATCGGCCCTGCGGACGTTTGCAATGAGACGATGGCGCCCGGCCCGCCGCCCGCGCGGATGGTGTCAACCGTCCCTTCCAACATGTTCAACGCCGACAATCCATCAGGCCGCTTGCTGGACAGGATCACCTCTTGCGCGGGAATACGGATGCGAAGGTCTTCCCCTACCTGATGCGGGATACGTGGCAGGAACAGGCGTGCACCGCCGGCCTCCAGCTCGGTCAACCCATCCGCATGATGTTCCTGAACCCGCACTCTCAGCACCGCGCCCACAGCGCGAACCCCGGCCGGAGCCACGGACGGGTCAGCCATAACTTCTGAGGCAGGGCCATGCCGCACTACTTTGCCATCCTGCAAAGCGACGACAGAGGTGGCCAGCCGTGCGACCTCGGCCGCGGAATGGGTGACGTACAGAATGGGCACTGAAACCTCATCCCGCAGCCGTTCGAAATAGGGAAGGATCTCGGCCTTGCGCGCATCGTCCAGCGCGGCCAGCGGCTCGTCGGCAAGGATCAGGCGCGGGCTGGCCAATAGCGCACGCCCAATGGCGACTCGCTGCTTTTCTCCGCCCGACAAGCCCGCTGGACGGCGATCCAGCAGATGCCCAATGCCAAGCATTTCGATCACTTTGTCCGGGTTCTCGCGGCGCGCGCGCTTTGGTGCGAACCAGCGACCATAGGCCAGATTTTGGCGCACTGTCAGATGCGGGAACAGGCGACCTTCCTGAAAGATATAACCCAACCGCCTGCGATGCGGCGGTAACCAGAGGTCCTGTTCGGTATCAAATAGTTCCCACCCATCAACGGCAACACGCCCGGCTTTGGGCCGCAGAAGTCCCGCCACGGCATTGACCACGGTGGTCTTGCCCGACCCCGACCGCCCGAACAGAACCGTCACCCCCAAGGGCGCGTCAAAGCTGAGGTCCAGCTTGATATCGGGCAGGTCATGCTGCAGGCGGACAGACAGCCTCATGACCCGGACACCCGAGCGGCGGCGCGACGACCAATATATTCCGACAGTAGCAGTGCGCCCATGGCAATGATGATTGAAATCACAACCAGTCGGGTCGCTGCCCCCTCACCGCCGGGCACCTGCAGGAAGGCATAGACGGCTGACGGCAAGGTCTGTGTCTGGCCGGGAATGTTTGAGACAAAGGTGATCGTGGCGCCAAATTCGCCCATTGCCTTGGCGAAAGCGAGAATACTGCCCGCGATCACACCGGGCAGGATCATTGGCAGGGTCACGGTCGCAAACACAAAGGGCCGCGACGCGCCCAAGGTCGCTCCGGCCTGTTCCAACTTGGGGTCTACCGCCTCGATCGACAGACGAATAGCGCGCACCATCAATGGAAAGGCCATAATCCCCGCCGCCAGCGCCGCTCCGGTCCAGCGGAAGGCGACCACGATGCCGAACTCCCCCAGTAGCCTGCCCATCGGCCCCTGAATCCCGAATGTCAACAGCAGCAGATACCCGGTTACAACCGGCGGCAGGATCAGCGGCAGATGCACCAACCCATTCAGCAATTGACGCCCGGGAAACCGCCAGCGCGCCAGCGCATAAGCCACGAAAATGCCAAAGGGCAATGTCACCAACGTCGCCCAGAAGGAAACGCGCAGCGACAATCTCAGCGCTTCAATTTCTGCGGGCCCCAACCATCCCATGTGTCAACTGCCCGGCAGGGTAAAACCCTGTTCTGCAAAGATGGTTTGGGACGTATCCGATTGCAGGTGGTCCAGAAACGCCCGTGCCTCAGGCCGCGCCGAAGTGTTTACGGCAGCGGGGTAAATGATCGGCGGGTGAAGCTCTGACGGGAACGAGGCCACGACCTTCACCCGATCTTCAACCTGCGCATCGGATTGGTAAACGATCCCCAGTGGCGCCGCCCCTGCCGCGACCAGCGCGAGCGCCGCGCGCACGTTGTCAGTCTGGGCGATCCGAGGTTGCACGCCCTCCCACAGCCCCAGTTTTTGCAGGGCCGCCTTGCCGTAGATACCCGCAGGCACCGCATCGACCAGCGCCATGGCCAGATGCCCGCTGCCCAGCCTTGCAATCAAATCGGTGTCCGCCTGAATATGCCCGATCTGCGCCTGATCCGACCCACCGATCAGAACCAGCCCATTGCCCAGCAGATCCACGCGCGAGGCCACGTCGATCAATCCCTGATCCTGCAGAACATCCATCCAATCCACATTGGCGAAAATGAACACATCTGCGGGCGCGCCCAACTGAATCTGCCGCGCCAACACTGACGAGGCCGCATAGGACACCGTCACCTGATGCCCTGTTTGCTGCTCGAATATCGGTGCGATCTCATCCAACGCGGTTTTCAGACTGGCAGCCGCAAACACCAAAACTTCTGCCGCGCTGACCCGGAGCGGTGCCAGCGTTACAGTGCCAAGCACCAGGGCCGCGATTGCGCATCGGCGGGCAAGGGACAGGATCATATGCTCTCGCGTCAGGAAGGTTGCGTCCCTTCGGAGATATCTGAGGCAACCGGGGGCACGCAAGCGTCTTTCCCATACGATCAGGGCCAGCCTGCGGAAAATGAACAAGACTACCGGGGCCTGCGATACACTGGGGCGGATTATCCGGTATTGAGGTAAAGAAATTGTGCCGGACCCTCTTGCACCCGCGCGCAGGCTTGGCTACATGCAGCGTCACGGGTGATTAGCTCAGTTGGTAGAGCGCTTCGTTTACACCGAAGATGTCGGGAGTTCGAGTCTCTCATCACCCACCATTCTCCCTCTGCTTCCACAAATACCACGGACTCGGTGTTATTTGACTCTCGGCCTTGCAACCGATTGCAAAATATAGCTGTTGGCGCATACTATCTGTTTCATGAAATTGCTGATCAGCTTCCCCCCTAACCGTGGGTGCCAGTCATGAGTGTCACCTTGAAAGATGTTGCTGCCCTAGCGGGTGTGTCACGCTCGGCCGTGTCGCGGACCTTTACCGAAGGTGCCTCGGTTTCGGCAAAGACCCGCAGCAAGGTTGAAAAAGCCGCCAAAGAGTTGGGCTACAGCCCCAATGCGCTGGCGTCGTCGCTGACAACCGGGCGGACCAAGCTAATCGGGCTAATTTCCAACAACTTTCACAACCCGATCTTCCTTGAGGTTTTCGACCAGTTCACCCGCGCCCTGCAGGAGCGCGGGCTACGACCCCTGATCGTCAACCTGACGGACGAGACTGAACCGGCCAATTCGGTGCGGATGCTGCGGCAGTATTCTGTGGATGCCGCCATCGTCGCCTCATCGACCCTGCCGCCCAGTTTTGCCAAGGCGTTCCATGATGCTGGCGTGCCGGTGGTGCATACGTTTGGCCGCTCAGCCACGTCGCCCGAAGTGCATGTGGTCGGAATCGACAACGTCGAATGCGGGCGCATGGCGGCGCGGGAATTGCTGGCGCGCGGGTATCGGCGCGTGGGGTATCTGGGGGGGCCAAAAGATGCGACCTCGGCCATGGACCGATATCGCGGCTTTATGGAAGAGGTCGAAAAGCACCCCGAACTTGATGTGTCCCACTCATTCGCGGGAGCCTATTCGTTCGAGGCTGGACGTGCCGAGATGTTGCGACTGCTGGCAGGTGCCCCGGCTGATGGGTATTTTTGCGGTGACGACATTCTGTCGGTTGGGGCGCTGTCCGCCTTGCGCGACCACGGGCTGAAACCCGGCGAAGATATCGGCATCATTGGCCTGAACGACATGGAAATGTCGCGTTGGGAGAACATTGACCTGACCACCATTCATCAGCCGATCAAGCAGATCATCACCTCGTCCGTCGATCTGGTTGAAGAGATGCTGAAAGATCCCAAACGCTATCCCGAAGCGCGAATTTTCCCCTGCCGGGTGATCGAGCGGGGCACATTGCGGCCCCGCCCCTGATTATCGGAACATCGGCGGGCGCGCATCTTTCCACGCGCCGTCTTCTTTGCCTGATGCGACTGCCGCGTGGACGGCAGCAATCGAGCGGACGCCGTCTGAAGCGCCGGGCAGGCCGTCACGGGTTTCTCCGCGGATCGCATCGGCCAGATCGCAATAGATATTGGCGACGGCCAGGGGGAACCCTTCGGGATGCGCAATCGCCACGCGGGACAGGCGCTGCACCTCATCATGCAATCCACCCTCACCCTTTTCAATGATCTGAGTACGCCCCCCCACGGGTGTATAAATCAGCTGGTTGGGCTGTTCCGAGTGCCATCGCACTCCCCCGATTTCGCCAAACACCTGAATGTCGAACCCGTGCTGCCGCCCGATTGCCACGGATGAGGTCCACAGGCGGCCGACTGTGCCGCCCTCCATTCGGAAATTCACCATGGCATCGTCCTCCAGTTCCCGGCTTGGGATGGTCGAGGCCATATCGGCGGACAGTGTTTTGACCTCATCATCGCAGATGAAACTGGCCATATGCAGCGCGTGGATACCGCAATCAGCGAATTGGCCGGACACACCCGCCATGGCCGGATCATACCGCCAACGGACGCGCGGGTTGTCGGCGTCGGTGGCGTCGCCGTGGTGGCCATGGCTAAAATTAGTCACCACCAAGCGCACTTTCCCAATGTCGCCAGCCCGCACCATTGCACGGGCCTGCCGCACCATCGGATAGGCGGAATAGCAATAATTCACTGCACAGATCTTGCCCGAAGCCTCGGCCACGCGGACAATCTCTTCGCCCTCTTCCACGGTCATGGTCATCGGCTTTTCGCACAACACATTGAATCCGGCTTCAAGAAACGCCTTGGCAATCTCGAAATGGGTTGAGTTTGGCGTGGCAATTGTCACCAGATCAATCCGGTCCTCGCGCCCTTTTTCACCTGCCAGCATTTCCTGCCAATCGCCATAGGCGCGGTCCGCAGCAACACCCAGCCGTCGGGCATATTCCCGACCCACATCGGGGCGGTGATCCAGCGCGCCCGCGGCGAGTTCGAACATCCCGTCCGCCAGCGCTCCCAGACGGTGCGCGGGCCCGATCTGGCTGCCTTCGCCACCACCGATCATGCCCCATCTCAGCTTTGCCATGGTTCTAGTCTCTCTTCAGGTTTTACGGTTGCGCGATCAGAAATCGCTTATGTTTTGCCATTGCCGCCGCTCGGACGAGGCCAGCGCTGCAGCCAGCACCCGGTTGACCTCATGCCCGTCACGGAAGGTGGGCCAGATTGCTTGGCCGGTATGGATGGCCTCAAGGAAATCCTTGGCCTCAATGATAATCTGATCCTGATATCCAGTGCCATGGCCTGGGCCCTGACAGAAGGGTTCGTAATCCGGATGTGCAGGACCGGTCAGGATCTTTGTGAAACCGCGATGCGCCTCGGGGCCTTCGCGACGATAGAACCACAGGGCGTTTTGGTCTTCCTGATCGAAACGCAGCGCGCCTTTGGTGCCCGAAATCTCATAGGCATAGCCCATTTTACGCCCGGTCGAGATGCGGCTGACATAGATATTGCCCATCGCGCCACTTTCGAACCGGCACATGATCTGAGCATGGTCGTCATTGGTGACTTTTCCGCCGGGACGGGTTTCGTGGACGGTTTCAACCTCGGCCATCACTTCGGCAATCGGCCCCATCAAGGCCAGCGCCCCATTGACCATATGTGGCGCTAAATCGCCAATGGTGCCGTTTGCCATACCCGTTGTGCGCCACGTAGCCGGGGCATCGGGGTCGGCGTAGAAATCCTCGGTATGTTCACCCCGAAACCAGGTGACCTCGCCCAATTCACCGTCGGCAATCAGTTTCCGTGCAAATTGAGTGGCAGGCGTGCGGACGTAGTTGAAACCGACCATGTTTGTGACACCAGCCGCCTCGGCCGCGGCAACCATGGCATCTCCATCAGCCATCGACGCGCCAAGGGGTTTTTCGCACAGAACCGGCTTGCCCAATGCAAAGGCCGCCTCGGCAATCTGGCGGTGGGTTTCCTGAGGCGAGGCGATGACCACGGCCTCGACCGCCGGGTCATTGACCAGCGCCTGCCAATCCCCAGTCGCGCGTTTGAATCCATAGGCCGCCCGATAGCGTTCGGCGCTTTCAGGGCTTGAGGCACAGATCATTTCCAGACGCGGACGCAACGTGGTGTTGAACACCGCGCCTACCGCTGACATCGCGACGGAATGAGCCTTGCCCATATAGCCGCCACCCACAATTCCAATTCCAATTTCAGGCATCTGTCACGGCTCCGAACATACTATTTGCAACCGGTTGCAAAATGAGTATCGTGTGAATCGATTCAACGCAAGGTCCAAACTTTGCCGACCCCACTTTGCCGGAGGACATGACGTGAGCGCTTTGATAGACGGTATCAAAGGAAACCGCTTTGCCGTGCTAGGGCGTGCCGGCATGGACCTGTATGCCGATCCCATCGGTGTCAAAAGCGAGGATGCCGATACGTTCCACGCCGATCTGGGTGGGTCATCCGCGAACATCTGCGCGGGCCTGGTCAAGCTGGGCAGTCAGGCGTCGCTGATCACCTCAGTCTCGGATGATGCGGTGGGGCGGTTCTGCCTTAACAAACTTCACGATTACGGCGTGGACACGTCCTATATCCGCGTTCTGGGCGGTGAATACCGCATGTCGCTGGCCGTCTATGAAAGCCGAATCGAGAATTTCCAGAACGTCATCTATCGCAATGGCGCAGTCGATTTTCAGGTCACCGACGAAGATATGGACAGGGTTGATTTCTCGGCTTTCTCTGCTGTGATCTCGGCTGGAACCGTCTTTGCCGCCGAACCCTCGCGCAGCGCCACGTTCCACGCCTTTGACAATGCCCGCGCCGCTGGTCTGCCGATCATCTTCGACATCGACTATCGCCCCTACAGCTGGCCCTCGCCCGAGGTTGCCGCGGATGTGCTGTCGCGCGCGGGTGACGCCAGCGATCTGATCGTCGGCAATGACGAAGAATTCGGCTTCATGGCTGGCGGTATCGAAAAAGGGTTCGCAAAAGCCAAGGAACTGGCCGAAAAACCCGGCCGGATCGTCATCTACAAGATGGGCGAGAAAGGTGCCGTCACGCTGGTAGACGGTCAGGAAATTGCCACCGGCATATACCCCGTCACCGCCGTCAAACCCAACGGCGCGGGCGACAGTTTTATGGCTGGCCTGCTGGCCTCGATCGCGGCGGGGCATTCACTGAAAGACGCCGTGATGCGCGGCTCGGCTTGCGCATCAATCGTGGTTTCGCAACCAGGTTGCGCCCCCGCCATGCCCACAACACCCGAGCTGGACGCATTCCTTGCCGCCCATCCCGGCCCGACCGCATAGGAGACCCCAATGCATATCGCACCCTATGACAATCAGAACAAACCCATAGTCGATGCCGACGACCCGATGGTGCCTTTGAACTATTTCAACATCGTCAAACTGAAAAAAGGTGAGGCGTTCGAATATCAGGTGCCGGGGTATGAAACCTGCATCGCCCCCGCCACCGGCAGCGTGGATGTCGACGTTGAAGGCGTACAGTTCCCCAGGCTCGGCAACCGGGGTGAAGACGTCTGGGATGGCGAGCCCGAGGGCGTCTATGTCCCCGTCGGCGCCAAGGCTCAGATGGTCTGCGTCTCGGATCAGGCCGAAGTGTTCATTGCCGGGGCCAAATACGACAAGGTGCTGGACCCGTTCGACGTGCGCGAACATGACCTTGTGCAATATGGTAGCGACGACACTAAAACCCATCGCAAAATCAAGCACATCCTTGGTCAGAAACAGCACGACAAGGTAGGTCGTCTGTTGGTCAGTGAGCTGTTCACCGTGGGTCAAGGCGGTTGGTCCGGATTCCCCAGTCACAAGCACGACACCAACCGCCTGCCGGAAGAGTCGCGCCATGACGAAACTTATAACTTCCGCTTCAAGCCCAATTGGGGATCGGGCCTGCAGATGTTGCAACGCGAAGATAACGAGCCCGGCGATGCCTATCACATCGTCGACGGGTCCACGATTTGCATCGACAAGGGCTATCACCCCTGCTGTGTGCTGCCGGGGTATGAGATGTACTATTTCACCATTCTCGGCGGTCTTAGCCAGAGGTCTCTGGTACAATATTTCCAGCCAACCCATGCCTACCAGATCGAGACAATTCCGGGCATCAAAGACATGATTGCAAAGTTCAAATGACCCTTGTCACGCTGAAAGACGTCCTGTCCCCCGCTTATGAACAAGGCTATGCCGTGGGCGGCCTGGTCACGCTGGGCTGGGAAGACATGCGCGCCTATGTGGCCGCGGCCGAGGCTGAAAACGCGCCGGTAATCCTGCAAGCGGGCCCCAGCTGCCGCGAACACACGCCGTTGCCTGTGCTGGGCAAGATGTTCCGCCATCTGGCCGAAAACGCCTCGGTCCCCGTCGTCGCGCATCTGGACCACGGCTATACGTATGAGGACTGCAAAATCGCGCTGGACAGCGGGTTTACATCGCTGATGTTCGACGGGTCGCGCAAGCCACTGCGGCAGAACATCGACGAGACCGCCGCGATTGCCGAAATGGCCCACGCGGCGGAGATTTCATGCGAAGGTGAGATCGGCTTTGTCGGCTATTCCGGTGGCGAAGGGTCAAATGGTACCGACCCGGCCGAGGCCGCGCAGTTCGCACGTGAAAGCGGTGTGGATGCGATGGCGATTTCTGTCGGTAACGTCCATCTGCAGCAGAACAAGGAAGGCGGCCTAGACGAAGACCGCATCCACCAGATCGACGCCGTGACCGACGTGCCCTTGGTCATTCATGGTGGTTCCGGCGTGCCGGTTGAACAGCGCGCCCGCCTGGCCCGCGAGACCTCGATCTGCAAATTCAATATCGGGACCGAGCTGCGCATGGCCTTCGGCGCCGCCCTGCGCGAAGCCGTAAACAGCGACCCCGAAAGGTTCGACCGGGTCACCATTCTAAAAGAAACCCACGACCCGGTCGAAGCCGCCGCACGGCTCGTGATCCGGGCCTTCGGAGCGCCGCCGCAAAGTTAATATCAGAGCATCTAACATATTGCTTCAAAAAGAGGATTTTGCGCTCCATGAATAATCCTGTTATTCGTGAGGTATGCAACAAAACGCCGAACGCTTCCTCAATAAGCTCTTGCGGGGCATTTCAACTGACCACATAGAAACTGTTAGGGATGCATGGCGGGCATTACTTTCTGATAAGGAAGAGGCCGTCCCGGTCATAAAGAAAAAACTCAACTCCAATGCCTGGAAAAACAATCCTCCGGGTCCTTTACCAAAGTACTTTGGTATCCTGTTGGCGCTGCTAAGCGAGATGGACGGCGACGCGTTCCGGCAGGAAGTCATGCGGCTGGGACCGATCAAACTGCATCCAGTTCATCGCAGAACGCTGAACCTTTTGGCAAAACGGCTGGAAGATGCACCTTCAGCCTATTTGGCCGAAACCGTTCCGGTATTCATTGCCGATGACGTCGCAAATTCGCGTCGCGTCATTCGTAACCTTCAGCGTTGGAGCAAAACCAAAGGATTGTCCTTAAAGGACGTGACCCGTATCGACGTTATCGCCGAGCGGCCTGAGCTTGACTATCTGGGCAGGTACAACCTGTTCTTCTCCGGCATTGTGCTGACCCAACCAACGATCCAACTCAAAGGTCTGATTAGTTGGATTGAAACACTCAACAATGAAGTCACCTTTTACCACGAGGTCGGCCATCACGTTCTTGGGCACAGTGAGGGTGGACAGGTGGCCGAGCAAGAAGAGGAAGCCAACGCCTATGCCCGGTCCATGATCCGCGCGTCGAGACCGGTTTTCTTTTTCGTTGTGGACGTGTTCAAAAAGCCACTGAAGCTGGCCCTCAAACCCTTATTTCCGCAAAGCAAACGTAACTCAAAGCGCGCCGCGTAGACCGATCGGACCTACCCGTCGCGCTCCATGATCCATTCAACCTCGGGAGCGGGTACAAACCGCCACTTGCGTAAAGGTCCGGCCATGACGTTCAGATAGTACATCTCAAACCCATAAGGTGCGCCGCACGGGTGATGGCCGCGCGGGACGGTCACGACGTCGCCGTCTGAGACTGCCATCGTCTCATCCAATTGACCGTCATCGGTATAGACCCGCTGAATGCCAAAGCCGTTGGCCGGGTTCAGGCGGTGGTAGTAGGTCTCTTCCAAATAGGTGATCCGCGGGTAATCATCTTCGTCATGTCGGTGGCTGGGATAAGATGACCAGTGCCCGTTCGGCGTAAACACCTCGGTCACCAGCAGACTGTCGGCATAATCCTCGGCTTCCATCGCGATGTTGTTGATATAGCGCGTGTTCACCCCTTTGCCGCGTTCGGTCAGAGTGATGCCATCAGGACCGATCCGCCGCGCCGCGTGCCCACCTGTTCCCGGAGCGGAGCAGACGGCGATGACGCAATCGGTTTCGGCGATGGCCTGCCACTCAGTTCCGTTTGGCAGATACAGGCAGTGCGGCGGGGTCTTCTCAAAGACATTCATCCGGTCTCCCAGAACACCCCAATCCTGGCCGGCGCCAGTGATCTGCGCCTTGCCCTCGACCACGACCAAAATGACCTCGCGCTCACCAGTGGCCTCAGCCGCCTTATCCCCTGCGCGCAGATGATAGAGTCCGAACCCGACATACTGCCAACTCGCACTAGCCGGGGTGATGTCATGGACCTTGCCATGGGTACCGAAGGGTTTCTTAAGCAGGTCTGCCATTTTAGCCTCCTTGATGTTCTTGCTTCAGGCAGCCTGCCTTGTGTGCAGGGCGGATAGCGCCTTGGCCAGAATTGTTTCGGTCCAACCCTCGACCACGGCCCTTCGCAGGATATTGGCCTGACTTTCCGGCGCGTTGCCTCCGATCGGAGGGTCTGTGTCCAGATTTGTCGGAAACGGGTAGCCTTCCGCTGTGGCGGCGATGGCGGCGTCCAGTTCTGCTCCTGCCAGCTCGCCGCGCTGTTTCAGGGCAATGAGAGAGGGGAAAACCTCCAGCGCCATGGCGCGGCGATCCACCGCCTCCATCGCACGCCCGAACGCGGATGAGATTTGCAGCAGGTTGGCCATCCTGTGGATGTCGGCGCTGCTGTTTTCACCCGCCGCGTGAAACAGCGCCGGGTTGAAAAACACTGCATCACCTTTTGCCAGTGGCAGTTGAACATAATTGTCTTCGAAATGATCCTGATGGGCGGTATCGTGAAACGCCAGATATCCTGATGGGTAAAGCTGTGAGAAAGGCAACAGCTTTGTCGGCCCACTTTCCACTGGCATATCACAATGGGCAATCGCCCCCTGTAACGTCAGCGACGCAGTCACAAGATGGGCATGGGCCGGGTACTGGGCGGCACTGTCCGCGCTTTGAAACCCAAGGTGGTAATCCCGATGCGCCTGCTGCGCTTTACCGCCGGGACGCACCTGATTGACCTGCGCGGTGAGCTGATAGTTCGGGCCTAACCATGCCTCGCACGCTGCCGCAATCGCGGTGTTCCCGAAATACAGCGCAAAGCCTTCGGGGTCGCGAAGGCACTGCTTTTGCAGCGCGTTCCAGATCCGATCATTCGCGCCCGAGACCGCGAAGTGATCGCCCTCGCCCGCCCCGCTTTGGCGTTCCTCGTCGATAAGCTCTCGGAAGATTTCGGTGGCGCGGTCGATGATAGAAGTATCCAAATACGCCCCCTTGAGGGCGATCACGCCAGCGGACTTGTCCAGCACCCAAGCCCATTCCGCCAGCACTGCCCGGCGCGTATCGGGCCGTTCCAATGCCGGGCGCAACGCCTGCATGTCATAAACAGGAATGTTCTTTTCAACCGACGCGGCAAGGGGCACCGCATCGGCCAAAAGGCTTTGCGAGGTCAACACCTTAAACTCATCCAGATCACAGGATTCCCGGTCGAAATAGCCGACATATCCGAGGTCTTGATTTACCATGACTTTTTCCTTTCTCATGGCTTTTGGTGTTGCTCTCTTGGGCAGCGTGTTACGCCTTGATCTTCAACCCTGCCGTTCCGCACACGTCCACAATGTGGTCGTAACCCATCTTGGAGTATTCAGAAGGTGGCGCCTTGGCTGGGTCCTGTTCCGCCTCGACCACGATCCAGCCGTCGTAGTCCATCGCCTTCAGCGCGTTTGCGATCGCCTGGAAATCAATGCAGCCGTCGCTGGGCACGGTAAAAGCCCCGGCGATAACGGCATCCAGAAAACTGCGGTTGTTTTCGCGCGTATCCTGCACCACGGCGGGCCGGATATCCTTGAAATGCACATGATGCACCCGGTCGCCCCAGCGGTTCAGGGTGGCCAGCACATCGCCGCCGCCAAACAGCAGGTGGCCGGTGTCAAAGCATAGCTTCACCTCGGGGCCCGACCCCTCCATCAGCCAGTTCACCTCATCTTCGGTTTCGATGATCGTGCCCATGTGATGGTGATAGGCCATCGTCATGCCCTGATCGCCCATCCACTTGGCCAGATCGGTGATCTTAGCCGCATAGGCCATAACCTCATCTTTCGACAGTTTGGGGCGGTGGTTGACCGGCGTTCCAATCTGCCCCTGCACGGTGTTCGAACACTCGGCGTAAACGATGCACGGACTGTTTAGGGCTACGAATTGCTCGACCTGCGCGCGCACAGCTTCGCGTTCAGTTGCAAAGTCATTGACCAGCGACGCGCCCGAGCACCAGCCACCGCACAGCGCAATGTCGTTGCCGTCGAGATAGGCGCGCAAACCTTCGGTATCGCTGGGCATTCGCTGGCCCCGTTCGACGCCTGTATAGCCGATCTCACGCGCCTCTTTCAGCGCCTGCTCCATGGTGAAGGCCGCAGTAATGTCCGGCAGGTCATCATTCTGCCAGGCGATCGGAGAGATTCCGATTTTTACGCTCATTTCGTGTTTCTTTCCTTGATAGCAACCTCGTAGGCCGCCCGTTTTTCATTCACTTCGGGGCGGATGCTGACCTCGGGAACGGCCACTTCCCACCATGTTCCGCCATGTTCGGTCGAGGGGTACGGATCAGTGTCGATAACCACCACATTCGGCCCCTTGATCTCGCCGCGTTTAGCCAGCGCCTCCTCAAGCTCGGCAATCGAGCTGACCTTAACCGAAGTCGCCCCCATCGCCGCCGCATGGGCAGCAAAGTCGATGGCAGATGGCGTTTCGTGCACCGCATGATCCAGCAGGTTGTTAAACTCAGCCCCGCCCGTGCCCATCTGCAGCCGGTTGATACAGCCAAACCCGCGATTGTCGGTGATGACGACCGTAAACGAAATTCCCATCATCGCTGCCGTCGCCATTTCCGAATTCGCCATCATATAGGTGCCGTCGCCGGTAAAGCAGATCACATCACGTTCCGGTTGAGCCATCTTGATCCCCATGGCACCAGCGATTTCATAGCCCATACAGCTGAACCCGTATTCCATGTGATACGAACCCGGGCGCGGCGCTTTCCACAGCTTGTGCAACTCACCCGGCATGGTGCCCGCCGCACACATCACAACGGTGTCGTTGTGCGAGGCGCGTTGAACCGCACCCACCACCTGCATGTCGGTCGGCAGAGCGTTGCCGTCCCCCGGCGCATCGGTCAGCTTATCGACCTTGCCAAACCATTCAGCCTTCAGCGTGTCGGCCACCGGATCGACACGGTATCCTTGCAAGGCCGTGCCCAGCTCTTGCAGCCCGACTTGCGCGTCGGATTGCAGTGGCATGGCGCCGTGTTTTTCGGCGTCATAGGCAGCTGTGTTCAGGCAAATCGTCTCACGTTCGGGATTCGAGAACAGGCCCCATGAACCTGTGGTGAAATCCTGCAACCGCGTGCCGACTGCCAGAACCAGATCGGCGGCGGCACAAACGTCATTGGCGGGCTCACCGCCAGTGACGCCAACCGGCCCTAGATTCAAAGGGTGATCCCAGGCCAGTGCCGATTTACCAGCCTGCGTCTCGGCAACGGGGACGTTGTGCGTCTCAGCAAAGCTTTGCAGTGCATCGGTCGCGCCCGAGTAATGCACCCCACCCCCGGCAACGATAACCGGACGCTTCGCTGCCTTGATGGCCGCGACGGCACGGGCCAGTTCGCCTTCATCCGGGCGGATACGGCGCTGGTACCAGACCCGCGGCTCAAAAAAGCTTTCGGGATAGTCATAAGCTTCGGCCTGCACGTCCTGACAAAAGGCCAATGTTGCCGGTCCGCAATCGGCCGGGTCTGTCATGGTGCGGAAGGCGCGCGGCAGTGCGGTCAGCAGATGCTCGGGGCGCGAGATACGGTCATAATAGCGGCTGACCGGGCGGAAACAGTCATTGGCGCTGACGGTGCCGTCGCCAAAGCTTTCGATCTGTTGCAATACCGGATCGGGTCCACGCGTGGCGAATACATCACCGGGGACGATCAGAACCGGCAGGCGGTTTACATGCGCCAGCGCGGCCGCTGTCACCATATTGGTCGCGCCCGGCCCAATTGACGAGGTCACCGCCATCGCCCGGGTACGCCGCATCTGCTTGGCATAGGCAATCGCGCAATGCGCCATGGTCTGCTCGTTATGGCCGCGATAGGTGGGAAGGGTGTCTTTGACAGCGTGCAACGCCTCACCCAGACCTGCCACATTGCCGTGGCCGAAAATGGCCCAGACACCAGCGATGAACGGCTCTCCGGCCTCGTTCATCTGCGCACCCAGATAGCGCACCAAAGCTTGCGCTGCGGTCAGTCGGACTGTTTTGCCCATTGTGATCCCTTTCAACACAAGGCCGATTTGGCCAAGCCTGCAATTTTGTTTGATGTCGGGCCGTGGGCCCAATATGGGGGAACGGAGTTAAACCGTTCCGCCCAAGGACCCTTCCAGTTCGGCCAGTTCCTGACCGCCTGCCATCAGGTCCTGCAACTCTTCTGGCGTGATTTCCCCGCGCCGTGCAGTGCCCAGCGTCTTGCCCCGGTTCAACACGGTAAAGCGGTCGCCCACAGCCAGCGCGTGACGCACGTTGTGGCTGATGAAAACAACGCCTACGCCTTGACTGCGCACCTTGTCGATGGTCGCCAAAACGTTCGAAGTTTGCCGCACACCAAGGGCCGAGGTCGGTTCGTCCAGGATCAGAATCTTGGCGCCGAAATGAACCGCCCGAGCAATGGCCACTGTCTGACGTTCACCGCCCGACAAGGTGCCAACCGCCTGATCGGGACCACGCAGGTTGATGCCCATTTTGCGCATCTCTTCCATAGTGATTTCATCGGCCAGTTTCTTGTCGAAGAAATTGATCCCCGCGACTTTGCGCGTTGGTTCATTCCCCATAAAGAAGTTCCGGCTGACGCTCATTAGTGGGATCATCGCCAGATGCTGGTGTACGGTGGCAATTCCCGCTGCAATCGCATCACGCGGATCTTCGAAATGCATCGGCTTATCTTCAAAGAAGATCTCGCCGGCGGTGGGCTTGTGTACGCCCGACATGGTCTTGATGAAGGTCGACTTGCCCGCGCCATTGTCGCCCAGCAAACAGTGGCATTCGCCGGAACACAGATCAAAGCTGACACCGGCCAGCGCAATCACCGAACCGAAGTGCTTTTGAATGTCGACCATCCGAATAATCGGTTTCTTGGCCTGCGCGTCGCCGTGGTGGAACTTGGTGTCTTCGGTCATCTCAGCGTTCTCCTGTGATGATGCGACGGATGTAGGTGTTCAGGATCACAGCACCCAGAAGGATGACGCCCAGGAACACCCGGAATAGCGAGCTTTCGACACCGGCAAAAAACAGGCCCTGCTGCACGACGCCAAAGATCAACGCGCCCAACGCCGCCCCAAGGACCGAGCCATAGCCACCAGTCAGCAATGCGCCGCCAATGACCACGGCGATGATCGCCTCGAACTCTTTCAGCAATCCGCGGTCCGCACCGGCCGAACCAAACTCCATCACCTGACAGGTGGCGAAAACCGTGGCGCAAAAGGCAGTGAACATGAACATCAGCACCTTGACCCGATTCACCGGCACGCCTGAGTTCCGGGCCGCTTCGGCGTCACCACCGGCAGCAAAAATCCAGTTCCCGAACTTGGTTTTGGTCAACAGCACATGGCCAAAGATGATCAGCCCGATTGCCCAGATCAGCAACATGGGAATTCCATCGACGACCGGCTGCCCTTCACGTGTGCCACGTGAGAACGTTTCGATCAGGCCATTGTTGCCCAGCCAGACAAAGAAGCCTTGAAACACCTTGCCGCCAAACACCCACGCTAACCAATCGCCCTCGGCCACGTCCTTGATGCCGCCAATGATGGTTTTGCGTTCGATAGTCTGCGGCAGGTAGATCGTGAAACCGCGCAAGATGAACAGAAATGCCAGGGTGACGATAAAACTAGGCAGCCCCGTTCGTATGACGATGTAGCCGTTCAGCGCGCCGATTGAGACACACAGGGCAAATGTCACCAGGATCGCCATCCAGACCGGCCAGCTAAGCGTGACCGAAAAGATTGCGATCATCATGCCCGCGAAACCAATCATCGAACCGACGGACAAGTCAAATTCACCCGCGATCATCAGCAGACAGGCCCCTACCGCGATGATCATGAATTGCGCCGAGACAATGGACCAGTTCATGATGCCCTGGCTATTGAACATGCCGCTGTCAAAAGCAAAAAGCAGGAAAAAGGTGAAAACAGCAACTGTCCCGACCATGCCGCCCAATTCGGGGCGGATCAGGGCGCGACGCAGTGGCGAGATCTCTTTGATCCGTTCGTCACCGCCTGCCGTGGATTGAACTGTCTCAGACATTGTGGTCCTCCCTCGCGCGGGTTTCCGAGTGTTGGAGTGAGCGGCGGGCGCAGTCCTCTTGCGCCCACCGCATTGTTAAATCAGCGGTATTCGCCCGCGAACTCTTCGATTTTTGTCAGGCCGTCCGCCGTAACGAAGCCCGGACCAGAGTTGATGTTGTTGCCCGGGAGGACGCCATAGCGGTGGTAATTGGCCAGAACCACAACCGGCAGATAGGCCTGCAGGAACGGCTGCTGGTCGATACCCCACTGGATGGTGCCGTCCTTGATGCCTTTGACGATTTCACCGCCCAGATCGAACGTGCCGAAATAAATGTCACCGGCCATTCCATTTTCCTGCAGCGCCAGAATGGTCGGGTCCGCCGATGTCGGACCAAGCGTCAGAACAGCGTCGGTTTCAGGGTTGGCGGAAAGATAGGCCAGAACCCGGTTCTTGATTTCAGCGGGGTCCTGACCGGCGTCGATCATCTGCTCGCCCAGCTCCACACCCAGACCGTCCGCAAATCCCTGACACCGCTCCTGGCTCGAAGGTTGAACGATATAGTGGTTCACGCAAAGAAATGACCCGATCCCGTCCGCTTTGGCCCGCTGACCCGCAGCCAGACCCGCATCATATTCAGGTTGACCCACATACATCAAAGCGCCAACTTCACGCGCCTTTTCGGGCGTGCCGGTGTTCATGATGATCACGTCGATGCCGGAATCCACCGCCGCCTTGATTGGACCTTCCAGAATGTCCGGGTCGGCCAGCGTGGTAATGATACCATTGGGGCCAGACGCCGCTGCCTGGTCGATGATCCGTGCCATGTCAGCCAGGTCACCTGTGGGCGGGTTGCGGTATTCAACCTCGACACCCATCTGTTCGCCCGCCAAGGCGATGCCATTTTTGATTGTGTTCCACCAGCTATCGCTGTCAGGGGCGTGGCTGACTAGAATGTATTTCTCACCCTCAGCCGCAACGCCGGTTGCGGTGACCAGCGCCAGCGCGCTGGCAGCCAGAGCGCTTTTTACGAACTTATTCATTTGGTTTCCTCCCATAAAAACAGTTTGTCTTTATTGCCGGGGCAGCAGCCCCAGTCATTCGGACCGGCCGAATCTCCTCCGCTCCGGGAATCTGGCGGAGCTTTCCCCAGTTTCCGGATATCCGCTCATTTTGCAACCGGTTTCAAAACATCGGCCATTGCAACAGGCTGCCCTGATTGGGCCGAACGGTTCGCAGCTTCGGCCATGGCCAGGGCAGCAACCCCGTCTTCCAGCGTCACTGGCATTGACGAACCGGACTGCACCGCCTGCACAAACGCATCCCATTCTGCGCGGTAGGCAGGCATATAGCGTTCCAAGAAAAAATAGGTCGGTTTCGCCCCAGTGATGCCGTCGGCTGTTGACTTGACCACCGCGTTTTCCAGAATGTTATGGGCTTGCAACAGCCCGCCCGACCCAAGCATTTCGATCCGCTGGTCATAACCGTAGACAGCACGCCGCGAATTCTTGATCACCGCAATCTGACCGCTTGCATAAGTCATTGTTACAACAGCTGTATCCACGTCGCCCGCCCGTCCGATTTCGGGATCGACAATCGAGGTGCCGAAGGCCGAAATCTGCACCGGCAACTGCCCCATCAGATAGTTCGCCATGTCGAAATCATGGATCATCATGTCCCGGAACAGACCACCCGAGACCTTGATATAGCTGACGGGTGGAGGGGCCGGATCGAAAGACGTAATCGACAACAACTCGGGCGCGCCAATTTCACCCTGATCAGCTGCGGATTTCAGAGCCGAAAAGCTGGGATCGAACCGGCGATTGAACCCAACCATCACCGGTTGGCCGGTTTCCGCCGCAATGGCTTGGCAGGCAAGTGCCCGTTCAAGGCTGAGATCGACGGGTTTTTCACACAGAACCGCCTTGCCCGCCCGTGTAGCGGCCTCAATCAAGTCAGAATGGGTGTCAGTCGGCGTCGCGATCAGGACGGCATCAATCGACGGGTCTGCGATGATCTCCATCGAGTCGCGCGCGGTTGCCCCCTGTTCAGTGGCAAGGCTTTCAGCCGCATCGGAAATCGCGTCAGAGACAGCGCACAGCTGGCTTTGCGAATGCGCAGCGATGGCCTGTGCATGTACGCGGCCAATGCGTCCGGCACCAAGCAATCCGATTCTGAGCATGCAGGCCTCCCGATTCTTTAATTCGAGGATACCATGATTTTCTTTGCAACCGGTTGCAAGATATTTTTCAACTTACTCGATACAATCAGGCTTAAAGGGCTCCGCCCCACGTGAGCGGGCCCCAGTAAACCGCCGTCCATTTCAAGTGGTGCGATCTTTGCCCTACCCAAGCTCTTGCGCTGCCACCAGGGCCAGCCCCTCGGCCACGGCGGTAAAGACAGAGGCAAAGGAATGCTCGGCCGAAGGGAAAACGCCACGCATCGTTTCGGGCACGATGCCCATCAGGCTAGAACCCCCGACATAGACGACGCGGTCGATCTGCTGTGCGGTCAAATCAGCCTGGCGCAGAACTTCGCGTGCCCCCGTGTCCAACTGCGCGGCATGCGCGGCAAGGCTTTCGGCCACCAACACATCACTGAGTTGCGCGGTCAACCCCGTCTCGAGCATGTTCAGCGTGATGGCCGGGTCAATCGCCCCTGAGTTCACGGCTATTTTTCCGCGCTCCACCGCAAAGGCCAGTTCGTGACCCAATTCGTGTTCAAGCACTGTTGCAAGCCGCGCTAACCGCTTGGGAGACTCGGCCAGCTTCAGCATATCTCCCACCATGCGGCGGTTCTGGGCCGTGTACAGAAAAGGGATCATTTCCCAGGTCGCAAGGTCATTGAAGATCGCGTTGGGCGTCTGCGACACGCCTTTGCCAAAAACATCTCGAACCATCGACCCTTTACCCAACAGGGGCATGACCTGATTGATGCTTATTGTACGATCAAAATCCGTACCGCCAATTCGTACCCCGTGGTTGGCCAGAATCTCGACCTCTGCGGATCTAGTGCGGAAAACCGAAAAATCTGACGTTCCGCCACCGATATCCACAACCAATCCAACCGTGTCATCTGGCCCGGCCGCACCGTTCGCAATGGCAGCCGCGGCGGGCTCAGGGCAGAACCGGATGTCGGTAAATCCGGCGGCCTCATAACACGCGTGCAAATCAGCCTCAGCCTGCGCCTCGCGCGGATCGCCCGAGCCATGAAATACCACGGGCCGTCCCGAGACCACGCGGGTGCAAGACACGCCACGCTCGGCCTCGGCCCGCTCTCGAAGCCTGCGCAAGAAAGATCCGATAATCTCGACGAAAGTCACCCTCTGGTTCAGGATCTGGCGCTTTTCATGCATCAACGTGGTGCCCAGCACGCGTTTGAGGGCGCGCATAAATCGCCCCTCCAACCCTTCAAGCAATGCCTGATTAGCAGGCTCGCCGATAAGGGTTTCGCGGGTTTCGAAATCAAAGAAAAAGGTTGTGGGAAGGGTCGTGGCGGCGGCGTCGAACCGCACTAAACGGGGTGCACCCGCGTCCACATATGCCACCGCCGAGTTCGACGTGCCAAAATCAATGCCAATCCACGGGCTGCTGGGGGCCATGGCGCATGTCTCCGAGATGTCTGAGCAAAGACGACAGGGCCTAGAGCGTTCGCAGCCCAGGGTCAAGGGACAAACTTGACCGGCTGGATCGACTGAAACTGGCGGATATCATTCGCGCTTTTCCGACCATCCTCGTCTGAAGGACGTTGGCGCCTCGCCATAACGCTTTTTGAAACGCACCGTAAGCTGGGTCGCACTGCCAAACCCCGTAGCCGCAGCGATTTCGGTAACGGGCAATTCGGTTTCGCTGAGCAGTGCATAAGCGCGCGCAACGCGCAATTCGATGTAAAACTGCACAGGTGAAACTTCGACATATTTCTGGAACAGGCGCTCCAACTGGCGGCGTGATATCTGAACAGCCTCTGCTATTTCCGAGATATCCAACGGATCCTCCAAGTTCTCATGCATGATCTGCATGGCGTTGATCAGGTACTGGTTGCGGCTACCCAAAGCCACCGAAAAGGCTGATTTCTGGAGGGTTTTGCGGTTGTTCGACCGAAAATGAATGCACATGTCGGAAACGATGACGGCCAGATCCTTTCCGAAATCAGACTCGATCATATCCAGCATCATATCGGTCGCCGCATTGCCGCCGCCGCATGTCATAAGCTCATTATCGATTTCATACAGGTTTGCAGAAGGTTCCATCCCTTCAAAATGCTCGATAAAGGCGGGGTGGTTTTCCCAGTGTAAGGTGAACCGCTTTCCGGTTAGCGCTCCGGCTTTGGCAAGTGCAAATGCACCGGTGCAAATACCACCAAGCTTGCAGCCAAAGGCCTTCTGGCGACTGATCCACGACAGTACCCTGGGATTGGTGCTTTCTGCCGGTTCTATGCCAGAGCAGACGAACATCCTTGATAGGCGCGGTAGGTTTTGCAGTGCAGTGTCCGGGGTGATTTCAATTCCGTTTGAGCATTGAACCGGGTTTCCATCTTCGGTGATCAGATACCATTTGTAGAGCTCTCTGTTCGTGACCTGATTGGCGATCCTCAACGGCTCGACAGCTGCGCTAAAGGCCAGCATGGTTAGTTTCGGCAGAAGCAGGAAATAGATCTCTTTGGCTGGCCCGTCATGGTCTATGCGAAAACTGGCCGCCCCTTTTGGAATGAAGTTCTTGGGGCTCATTCTTTTTCCTCCCAATACCAACCGAGATGGGTGAAACGCACCAACACCCGAAGGTGTTGGTGCAGGTCGATCAGGCGTGCCACTCAGCAACAGGCTCGCCGCTGGCTTCCCAAGCGTGGATTTCCTCGTCACTGGCTTTGGGCGAGAAAAGCCCAGTCATAGCATAAAAGATACCGATGACAGGTGACAGCCAGCAAGCAAACGCAAGGGGAATGTATAGCAGGTTTTCAAAATTCCCGTCTGCGATCCCAAGACCAAGTGCGGTGATCACAAAGGCGCCTCCGGCGTTCCAGGGGATCAGGGGCGAGACCAAGGTACCGCCTTCTTCGACAGCGCGTGACAGGTTCAACGGTGAATACCCCATGGCCCGATAGACAGGCGCATACATGCGGCCCGGCAGGGCGATGGAAAGATACGGGTCGCCCGCAACGGTGTTTGTCGCCACCGAAGTCAAAATGGCCGAGGTCTGAATGCCCGCGAAGGTCTTCACCTTCGAGATGACCACATTGATGATCGCCTGAAGGCAGCCAACGCGCTCCAACGCGCCGCCAAACCCCAAGGCAAGCAGCACCAGCGAGATGGTCCACATCATCGACTGAATACCGCCACGGTTCAGCAGCGGGTCGATTTCGGGAACGCCGGTATCAATGGAATATCCGCTGTTGGCGAAGGTAAACGTTTCGTGCAGACCCGCACCCTGGCAAAAGATGGCCATGATGCCACCAACGACGGCCCCTGCAAACAGCGACGGGATCGGAGGCTGTTTCATAACCGCCAGAACGATGACCAGAACCGCCGGGAACAACATGATCGGGGAAATCCAGAATGCCTCATCCAGTGCGGTTGTGATGGCATGGATGCGGTCAAACGACACTTGCGATGTGTCGATCAACGTAAAACCGACAACAAAGTAGATCACCAGCGCAATCAACATGGACGGAACCGTGGTGGGTAACATGTTCCGGATATGATCGAACAGATTGGTGCCTGTCACGGCGGGTGCCAGGTTCGTAGTGTCCGACAAAGGTGAGATCTTGTCGCCGAAGAAAGCACCTGAGACGACCGCACCAGCCGTCCAATACATCGGAATACCAAATCCGGCGCCGATGCCCATCAGGGCCAGCCCGACAGTGCCCGTCGTTCCCCAGGAGGTGCCCAGCGAGACAGAGACGATGGAACACAACACCATGCCCGCGGCCAGAAACAGCTCGGGCGACAGTATCTTCAGACCATAATAGATCAGTGTCGGAACCGTGCCGCTTGCGATCCACACACCAATGATCATGCCAACCGTGATCAGAATCGAAACAGACGGTAGTGAAATATTGATGACGTGGAATACGCCCTCTTCGATGCTGGGCCATTTGTGGCCAAGCATAAGGCCGACAACCCCAGTAATCGCTATCCCAAACGCCAGCGGAATATGCGGGGTAAAGTCACCAAAATAGAAAAGCTGCAGGCCAAGTACGAAAAGGGTCAGCACAATTGGGACAAGCGCCAGCCCCAGACTTGGCTGTCTTATGTGTTCTTCATTCGCAGACATTTAGGTCTCCTCCGTTGGAATAATCCAGAACCGTGATGATCCGCGGAAGAAACCAAGTTTTAGGGAACCACACCGTCGGTCAAAGCGCACATCCTATAGAAATTTGCGACACGGTTGCGTCGATTTTCGGCCCGCGCCCGACGCGGCGATGCACATGTAAGCACGCATAGTGCAATCAAACATATCCACTGCCGCACGGTTGGGGTCCTTTCGATTCAAGGAGATATGGCTGGATATCGTCGGACCTTTTGGTAACGTGCAGACACATTGATTTGCATCTGCAATAGTTTTTGCGGGACAGATACCGGAGCGTACTTTTGATAATTCCGTTTCACGTTCGTGAGATGCTTCATCGCATCAAGGCTCGATTTGATGCCGATCAGATACCGCAGCAGATGGCGTCAAACGACGCCGAATTTGCGACCTTGCGACCATCGCGCAAGACAACCCCTGAAATGGTTGTGCGGTTTTGGGAAAAGCTGAAACCAACGGCAGGTGATGAAGATCAGGCGCAGATTGCGGACCCTGCAACGCTTGACGCTGCAGAAATTTACAGTGCCAATATCGAAAATTTCATTGGGACGGTTAAGCTTCCTGTTGGAGTTATTGGGCCGTTGCGTTTGAACGGAATGAACGCAAACGGGGATTTCCACGTTCCCCTCGCCACAACCGAGGCGGCGTTGGTCGCCTCATATGCCCGGGGTGCCTGTGCCGCCACCCGGTCTGGTGGTATCAGCACGGCAGTTTTGTACGAAGGGGTGCTGCGCACTCCGGCTTTTGTGTTTGAAAGCCTGCTAAAGGCCGGGCAATTCGTGGATTGGGTGGTTTCAAATGTCGAAATGCTCAAATCCGCGGCCGAGGCGACCACCGGCCACGGCAAGCTAGTTTCGCTGGAGCCGTTCATAGACACCAACGTCGTGTTCCTGATCTGCCGATACACCACCGGCGATGCAGCCGGACAGAACATGGTGACCATTGCCACCGACGCGATGTGCCATGAAATTGCAGACAACTGTCCGGTCGAGTTCGAGAACTGGTATGTCGAAGGGAATTTCTCAGGTGATAAGAAAGCTTCGGCGCTTGGGCTGGTGACAGGGCGCGGACGAAAGGTTAGCGCCTCGGTCACACTTCCTGCTGAAATTGTCGAAAAGACGCTGGGCACAACGGTCGAGGCGATGTTGGCCTATGGGCGTGTCGCCAATCTGGGTGCGCATCTGTCGGGTCAGTTTGGCGCACAGGCGCATTATGCCAACGGGCTGGCCGCGTTTTACATAGCAACCGGCCAGGACGCGGCTTGCGTGGCCGAAAGTGCGATGGGCGTCACAAGAATGGAGCCAAGGGGTGATGATCTATTCTGTTCGGTGACGTTGCCAAACATTTTGGTTGGTTCAGTAGGGGGCGGCACCGGGTTGCCAAGCCAGACTGCAGCCCTGAACATACTAGGCCTCAAGGGCAACGGGTGTGGCACAGCGTTGGCTGAGGTGGCCGCGGCAACCTGCCTGTGTGGGGAAATATCCATCGTCGCGGCGATCGCGGCAGGGCATTTCACCCGCGCTCATGAAAGTCTGGCCCGCCAAAGATGAGCTTTCAAAGCCGCTTCTGGATTTATCAGACTGAGCGATTTCCGCTGAAGAAAACCGTGCCCCTGCTGCTTGTGTTTTCTGCGGCCAGTATTTGTGTGTCCGCCCGTCTGGCGGATCGCCCCCTGCCGGAATGGCCTGCATTTGCCGCCGGTTTTGTCCTTGCCATGGCGCTGTTTTTCCAGATGCGGGTCTGTGACGAATTCAAAGACGCCGAGGATGACCGACGTTACCGGCCCGACAGGCCAATTCCACGTGGTCTGGTATCCAAGCGCGAAGTATTGGGCTGGGGCCTGTTGACCGTGCCTTTGTCTGTTGCCGCCGCCTGGCTGTGGTCCCCGCCGGTCTTGTGGCTGTTGGGTTTAGTCTGGATCTGGCTTGGGGCAATGACCGTCGAATTTTGCGCACCCGCCTGGTTGAAGGCACGACCGGTTCTGTACCTGCTAAGCCATATGGCAATCATGCCTCTGATCGATTTGCTGCTGACCGGCATCGAATGGCTGCCAAAAGGTCAGGCGGCACCCTTCCTGTGGTTGTTTCTGGCGCTGTCCTTCGTGAACGGGTGTGTGCTTGAGATTGGCCGCAAATTGTGGGCACCCGAAAATGAGATCACCGGCGTGGACACCTATTCCGGGTTATGGGGCCCGCCTCAGGCAGGGCGCATCTGGGTGGGTTGCGTTTTGATATCCTATGCGCTGCTTGTGGGCACAGGTGCCGCAACCGGCGTTGGTTGGTTAAGCGCCTTGATCGGCGGGTTGGCCCTGATCCCCTGTTGTCTGGCAGCAAAACGCTATGTTCAGGCGCCGACAGTGAAAGCCCAAGACCGGATGGACACAATCGCCGGCCTATGGGTGTTTTTCTGCTACGCCACAGCTGGTTTCCTTCCGTACCTGATCGGAGCGCTTACATGACCTTCATCGTCGCCCAATCGGATGCAAACGATGTTTCCGTTGTAGGGGGCAAGGCAGCTGCTTTATCGCATCTTACGCAGCATGGTTTTGCCCCGCCCGCATTTTTTGTCATCACCAGCGATGCATTCCGCATGGGGAAATCCGGTCCCATTGCTCAAAACGGTCTGAAATCGGCTTTGACTGCCGCGCTGAAAACACTCGGAACCGGGCTTTACGCGGTTCGTAGCTCTGGTAAGGCCGAAGATGGTGTGGAACACAGCCATGCGGGACAATACGAAACGGTTCTGAACGTTTCGGGCAGCTCTGTTTTGAAAGCGGCCAAAAAGGTCTGGCATTCCGGTTTCTCAGAGACGGTCGAGACATACCGCGCGGTCAAATCCGGGGGCGAGGCCGAAGGACCCGCGATCATCGTACAGCGCATGATTAATCCAAAATCTGCAGGTGTCGCATTTTCCGCCGACCCGGTTAGCGGTCGTCGCGGTGTGGTCGTAATTTCGGCAATTGATGGTCTGGCTGAGCAGTTGGTTTCTGGTGAGACGGACGGGGAAGATTGGATCATAGGCGCGGATGACGCACCTGAAAGCGCACCGGATAAGCCTGAGTATTTAATGGTGAGTGACGCGCAGTCCATTGCCGCCCTCGCGCGTAAAGCCGAAGAGCTTTTCGGATCGCCCCAGGATATTGAATGGGCCATTGATGCACAGGGGCTTCATATTCTGCAGGCCCGACCAATCACAACGCCATTGCGCCCCGCGGCCTTGGCCGACACAACGCTGACGATTTTCGACAACTCGAACATTGTCGAAAGCTATCCCGGTATCGTTAGCCCGCTGACCTATTCCTTTGCTCTGCACGTGTATGCTCAGGTCTACCGCGCGTTTGTCAGGTTGTTGGGCGTCTCCAAGCGTACGGTCGACCAGAATCCAACGGTGTTCGACAATTTGCTCGGGCGCGTGGATGGGCGTGTCTATTACAACCTGATCAACTGGTATCGGGCCTTGGCCCTGTTGCCGGGGTTTTCGCTGAACCGCGACTATATGGAAACGATGATGGGCGTGTCGGAACCCATGCCGCGAGAGGTCACGGATGCCCTTGCCCCACCCCCCTCGGTTGGTTGGCGCAGGATTGTGGAATACGCAAAGCTGGGCAAGGTCGCGGCCGGGCTGATCTGGCAGGCCATCTGCCTGCCACGGACGCGGCGAAGCTTTTATGACAGGCTGAACGGGGTATTGCAGGCGGGGCTGGACGTAGATGCGTCTAATGCGACCCAGCTTGCAGCCGAATACCGCCGCATCGAAAGCACCTTGCTGGATCGGTGGGATGCCCCATTGATCAATGATTTTCTGTGCATGATTGCATTTGGCGGGTCGCGCAACCTGCTGCAAAGGTGGCTTGGTGAAGACGGCCTGACGCTGCATAATGACCTGATGATCGGCCAGGGTGACATCGTGTCAGCCGAACCTGCGCAGCGCATTGCCCGGATCGGCCATCTGGTGCGCACCGCCGGTATCACGGAACAGTTGAAAGCTGACGCGCGGCTGTCCGTTTTGTCCGCGCACCCACAGATCGAGGCTGAAGTTGAATCCTATCTTGAGAAATTCGGAGACCGATGCACCGAAGAGCTAAAGCTGGAAAGCATCCCTCTGCAAGACGACCCGACAAGCCTGTTGCTGGCGATTGCCGCCTGCGCCGATCATCCTCCCGGCGGGCGTCAGGAAGGCCGTGAACCGGATTGGAAGGCACTGTTCCCAGCGAGCCCGATCAAGCGACATGTTGCGAAATGGATTTTGGGTTGGACCAAGGCGCGTGTGCGCGACCGCGAAAACCTGCGCTTTGAACGCACGCGCATCTTTGGCTATGCGCGCCGTGTGTTTTTGGGGATCGGTCGGGAATTTACCGCGCGCGACTTGCTTGAAACACCAAGAGATGTGTTCTTTCTGACAACGCATGAAGTCCTTGGCGCGGTCGAGGGGTTCAACCTGTCGCCTGACCTGAAAGGCATCGTTGCACGACGCAAAGCCGAAGATGCGGCCTCATCCCAACGCCCCGATCCGCCCGAACGGATTGAAATCCAAGGTCCTGCCATCGCGCCTGTCTGGTCTGATTCGATTGAGGCCGAAGCAGATGCCACACGGACAAAGTACGGAACGGGCTGTTCCGCGGGTCAAGTCAAAGCACGTGCGCGGGTGATCCGCGATCCTCGGACCGAGGCGCTGAACCCCGGCGAAGTACTGGTCGCCCGCCACACCGATCCAGGCTGGATCGCCGTTTTCTCGAACGCCTCTGCCATCGTTGTCGAACGTGGCAGCTTGTTGTCCCACTCGGCCATTGTGGCGCGCGAATTGGGTATCCCCTGCGTTGTTGGCCTTAAAGGGGCCACACAATGGATCAAAGACGGAGAAGTACTGTCTGTCGACGGGGCAAGCGGCGCCGTGGAGCGGTGCGATGCGTAGCAGTGAAATCGAAGAAAAGGCGGATTTCGACCATATCCGGTACGCCCAACTGTGGGAGGACGCGGACGTCCTGACCGCCGCATTGGGTGATTGCACGGGGCGGACACTGGTGTCGATATGTTCGGCCGGAGACAATGCGCTGGCCATGCTGACACTCGATCCCGCGCGTGTTGTGGTGCTGGATTTGTCCCCGGCTCAGATCGCCTGCCTCAAGCTCAGGATCGCGGCGTATAAGGTGCTGACGCATTCAGAGTTCATTGAGTTGACAGGCTCGCGCCAAAGTAAGCGGCGGCTTGCTTTGCTGAACCGGGTGTTGGAAGAAACCGATGAAGAAACAAACGCCTTCTGGCAGACCCTTGCGTCCGAAGTAGACAGACACGGCATCGGCGGCGTCGGTAAGTTCGAGCGGTATTTTCGCATCTTTCGAACTTGGCTGTTACCGCTGGTCCATTCGCGCCGCACCGTCGACGACGTGTTCACGCCCCGCCCCCCCGACGCACGCGAGGTTTTTTTCGACACGCGGTTCAACACATTCCGATGGCGGTTGTTGCTAAACACTTTCTTCTCGCGATTCGTGATGGGGCGGATGGGGCGGGACAGCGCGTTTTTCGACCACGTAGATGGAAGCCCGGCCCAACATGTTGCTCGCCGACTGCGCCATGCCGGGGTCGCGACCGATCCATCGCAAAACCCTTATCTGCACTGGATTCTGAAGGGCACCCATGGCGACGCATTGCCGATGGCGTGGCGTCCGGAACATTATGAAACTGTCCGGTCCCGATTGGATCGCCTGGATATTCGCCTTGGCTCGCTCGAGGCTTTCGTCGCGACAGGCGAAAAGGCCAGCGGGTTCAACCTGTCCGACATTTTCGAATACATGTCCCCTGAAACGTTCAAGCAGGTCTATGGGGCGATCCTGAGTGCGGCAGAGCCAAATGCACGATTGGTTTATTGGAACATGATGGCGCCGCGCCGTGTACCAGCGGATTACCGGGACAGGATTGAAACCCTGACCGAAATCGAAACACAGAAGAAGGCCCGCGATCTGGCCTTCTTCTATTCGGATTTCGTGGTCGAAGAGGTTCGGCCTTGACCGTTCTCATGCAGATATTGCTGGCGGCAGGGTCGGTTTTGGCATTGCTCGGCGTGATGATGGTCATCCGCCATCTGGCCAAAGCTGCAGGGCTGAACGCCGAAGTGCAGCGGAAACTGATGCATGTAAACACGGGGCTCTTTGCGTTGCTGCTGCCCTGGATCTTTCCCGACCGCTGGCCGGTTTACATGCTGATCGCCGCCACAATGCTTGTGATGCTTGTCTTGCGCCTTCCTCGTTTTTCGAAAGGTCTTGGCGCGACCCTGCATGGGGTGGAGCGGACATCCTATGGAGACTTCCTGCTCGCGTTGTCGGTGGGGCTTTGCTTCCTGCTGGCCGGGGACAACCTGTTGTTCTACATCTTGCCGATTGCGGTTCTGACCTTGGCAGACGCCGCCGCCGCGCTGGCCGGAACCGCGTATGGAACGCGGAGATTCATTGTCGAGGATGGTGAGAAAAGCGTCGAGGGATCGGTCGTTTTTTTCGTGGTTACGATGCTGATCGCGATCGTCTGTTTTCTGTTCATGGCCGCCTTGCCACCGGCGAACACCCTTATGCTCTGCGTTATGGTTGCTGCTTTTGGAACCCTGGTCGAGGCCCAAAGCTGGCGGGGTTTTGACAACCTGTTCCTCCCACTTGGTCTCCTGATTTTTCTGAGCGTACACTTCGACAGTTCCTTGATTGAGCTGGCGATCATAGCCTTGGTTTTTCTGGCCTCGCTCGGCGGTTTCAGCATCCTGGGCGCAAGGCTGGGTCTTACCAAACATGCCACACGGGTTTACGTCATCACCGTTTTCCTCTTGCTGGCGGTCACTGCACTTCAAAATGCGGTCCTGCCTATTTTGGTACTAGCGACGCATCTTTGGGCACGGGTATCGACCCCCTGTGACAGCAAATACCCGGATCTGGATGTCGTGGCGTCTCTGGGGTTGTTCAGTTTCGGATGGCTGGCGCTTGGCAATGCGACCGGGTGGAATGCCGTATCGTTTTATGGCCTCAGTGCGATGGGGCTGGCCATGGGGTTCAGCGTTCTGGCGCTGCGAGGCAAAATCCTTGCGATCCTTGTGGTGGCCACAACATTATTCTTAGTCAGACACTTTGCTACTGCGCTGAACCCGGAACCTGCACGCTGGGCCGAACCGCTGACAATTCTGGCGCTGCTTTCCTTAATCTGCATGACGGCCGTACCGTGGATCAGACCGCGGTGGTTTGAAAAAGATCGGGTGCTGAGGTTAACAGTATTGGCCCTTGCCCTTCCGTTGATCTATTACGCGTACTCCGTTGCGGGATCGATCGGTGCAGGTTTTTTTGCCGGAGTCGCGTCATGACCAAAGAGACAATCAAAACCGCTGATGCGAAGCTGACCGTTTACCTGAACGGCCCCAATTGGGAGGGCGTACAAGCGGCAACATTCGGTGACTTTACATGCAAATCACTCGAAGCCGGTGCCGAAATTCTGGATACGGGTATAGAACTGGTCAGAAACGCAGGCATCGACCGGGTCATTGGGCCGATGTCGGGGGACACCTGGCACAGTTACCGGTTCGTCTCCTACAGCGACGGTTCCTCTCCGTTCCTGATGGAGCCGACCAACAAAGCGCATGAACCTGAAGTATTCCGATCCGCGGGTTTTTGCGAAATCAGCCGGTATTTCTCGGCCCGTGTACGGTTGGAGGATACCGACACAGTTGCACCGCCTGAAAACGATGGTTTTGAGGTGGAAGCGTGGGATGGAAATGATCCCGAGGGCTTGTTTCGCCAGGTGTTCGCGCTGTCTGCACAGGCGTTTTCAGAAAACGCGTTTTACAAACCGATTTCCGAGTCCGAGTTCTTAGCCATGTACCTGCCTGTCGTGCCGATGATGAAGCGTGAACTGATCCTGTTTGCGCGTCGCCACGATGGCAATTTGGCGGGTTTTCTGTTCGGCATTCCCAACTATGCCGAAGGGCCCACCCCCAGTTCCGCGATCCTCAAAACCTATGCAAGCCTGGAACCGGGCGCAGGGCGGCATCTGGCCCACAGGTTTCACAAAGCGGCTGCAGAGATGGGGTGCAACACTGCCATCCATGCCCTGATCCACGACGACAATAAGTCCGCTGATCGCAGTGCGGCAGAAGGGGCGACTATATTCCGGCGATACTCTCTGCTTGGACGTAAGCTGAATGGCTGATTTGATAGCACATTTTGCTGACGCGGTTGAACGGTTTCCGAACAGAACCGCCATAGTGGACGGCAAAGGCCGCCAGATCAGTTTTCAGCAACTGCACTCTCGCATGCAGAAACTGGCAGGCCGATGGCACGCAAAAGGTATCAGGCCAGGCGACCGCGTATTGCTGGCAATGCCGGTCGACGCAGACCTATATGCAAGCCTGGCGGCCCTGTGGTCGTTGGGTGCAACCGTTGTGCTGCCGGAACCGGCAATGGGACTGGCCGGTTTGCGCCACGCTGCGCGGGCCACTTCGCCCAAGGCGTTCTGCGCAGCGGGCGCGTACTTTTTGCTCAAGTTTCTAATTCCAGAGCTTTGGAGGCTGCAACTTCTGACGCCCAAAGAAGGCCCCGGCTCGCCGCCCAATCATCAGATTCAGGCGGATGACACAGCCTTGATCTCATTCACCTCCGGAACGACAGGCCAGCCCAAGGCCATCCCGCGCTCGCATGCGTTTTTAATGGCGCAACACGACGCCATTGCTCCCCTTCTAGAAAGCGACAAGGCTGAAAGGGATTTGGTGGCCTTTCCGGTGTTCACCCTGATCAACCTGGCCGCAGGGCGCACCACCGTTATGCCAAACTGGCGGCTGAGCAAGTTTGACCGCCTTGCGCCCACCCACTTGGCGGACTGGATTCAAAAGCAGCAAGTTACTCGCGCCCTCATTCCACCCTCAATTTGCGAAAAACTGACCCAAACCCAAAATACCGGACAGTTGAACACGGTCTTCACGGGTGGCGGTCCGGTTTTTCCGGACCTTGTTGACACGTTGCGAACCCGAAACGGGCTTTCCGTGGTTTGTGTCTATGGATCGACCGAGGCTGAACCGATTGCCCACCTTGATGCCACAGATATCTCAGAACACGATCACCGACAGATGGCCGAAGGGAAAGGTCTACTTGTGGGGTATCCGGTTCCTGAAATCATACTCCGTATCTGCGACAACGAGATACAGGTCGCTGGGGCGCACGTGAATGACGGCTATCTTGATCCCGCACATTCGGGCGAAAATAAAATCAAAGAAGGCGCCGTCATCTGGCATCGCACCGGAGACGCCGGCACGTTGGATGAAGAGGGACGCTTGTGGTTGTGGGGTCGGGTGGGGTCTGAAATAGAAGTGAAATCGGGCCTGCTCTTTCCCTTTGCGATTGAAGTCGCGGCAAGACAATGGCCGGGTGTTGCGCGCTGTGCGTTGATCAACACTGGGACCGGACCGACGCTATGTGTCGAAGGGCGGCGTGATCACCTTCAGGATTGGCGTAAATTCGCGTCGGATTTTGGCGTGCCCAATGTGATTTCAGTTCACAAAATCCCCATGGACAAACGCCACGCATCTAAAGTTGACCGCTCGGAACTTGAACGTATCGTTGCCCGCTAGTGCAACACGGGTCGAAATCATGGCGAAGCACCTTCCCACTGAAATCCAAGTAATCTCCAACAATTGCGACCGACCTTGGTACAGCGACAACGGACGTGTTCAAGATTTCTTTCTTTGGTATTTCGATGATTTGGTGAAATGGCGATCCCTGAAGGACTCGAACCCTCAACCTGCTGATTAGAAGTCAGCTGCTCTATCCAGTTGAGCTAAGGGACCGCTGCGCCCTTCTTGCGGTTTTTACGGGCGGGGTTCAAGACCCAAGCGCATGAAGGCGCTGTTCGGGTCGGCCTCATACCCAAATATCGGTCCGCAATAGGTATATCCCAGCGCCTCATAGAGTTTGCGCGCGGCATCATATTCCGTCAGATGTTCCGCCCCAGTTTCCAGCACCAGGGCCGTCACACCTTCTGAACGGGCAAGGTCAGCCAGGTAGGTCATGATCACTCGCGCCAGACCACGGCCACGGGCGGCGGTCACGACATGCACTGATTTCACCTCAGAGGTGCCATCGGGCAAGGCTTTAAGCGCTCCGCATCCCAGCGGTTTACCCGCTTCATACAATGCCCAGAATCGAATGCCGGGCTCTCGCAATGCATCGACGTCCAGGGTGTGGTTCGAGGTCTGGGGCGTGGCATCCCAGCTATGGGCCAAATGCGCTTGAATGATCGGGCGCATGTCCTGCGCTCCGGGATCCACTTCGCGGATGTCGATCATTCCAAGGGTCTTGGTCAATGGGTCCAGGGTGCCCGACGACTCGGGGCGAAGTTTTCACCATACCCACCTGCGCGTACGTTGGGCTTGCGCTTATGCGGTTCGCTGACCTGCGCATCAATCCCGTTGTCCTTGGCGTAATCCAACGCCTCTTCCTTGGTGTCGAACTTCAGGCGCACTTGGGTCTGCGTGTCGTTGGACGAGGTCCAGCCCATCAGCGGATCAACCTCGCGCGATGACGCGGGGGCGTATTCCAAAACCCACTTGCGGGTCTTGGCCATTCCCGAGGTCATTGCATTTCTTGCGGGCTGGTAAATCCGTGCGCGCATGTCGCCTCTCCGTACTCATTTGGATAGGAATGTTTATGCGTCAGGCAGGCGGCGCGGACAAGTCCGCAATTGTCGCAATTTCGGCATTTGGAAATGCCCCCTTGAACAAGAACAAAAACAGATCAAAATCAGGCGCGAAAGGAATCTCCCCCTATGGCCTATGCTCATTCCGACAAGACCCAGATGAATGCCGAGGATGTCCGCGCTCGCCTGAAGCTGGAAGGCGGCAAGGAATTCGTTATGCATACCGAGTTCGCACCAGCGGGTGACCAACCAACGGCCATCAAGGAGCTGGCCGGGGGCGTGATGGACGGTGAACGCGATCAGGTTCTGCTGGGCGCGACGGGGACGGGCAAAACCTTTACCATGGCCAAGGTGATCGAGGAGACCCAGCGCCCGGCTATCATCCTTGCACCCAATAAGACGCTGGCAGCGCAGTTGTATGGCGAATTCAAAGGCTTCTTCCCCGAGAACTCGGTCGAGTATTTCGTGTCCTACTATGACTACTACCAGCCCGAGGCCTACGTGGCGCGGTCGGACACCTATATCGAAAAAGAATCCCAAATCAATGAACAGATCGACCGGATGCGCCACTCGGCCACGCGGGCACTGTTAGAGCGGGACGATGTAATCATCGTCGCCTCGGTTTCCTGCATCTATGGTATTGGTTCGGTCGAAACCTATGGGGCGATGACGCAGGATCTGAAGGTCGGCAACGAATACGACCAACGGCAGGTGATGGCCGATCTGGTCGCCCAGCAATACCGCCGCAACGATCAAGCGTTTCAGCGCGGGTCTTTCAGGGTACGCGGCGATTCCCTGGAAATCTGGCCCGCCCACCTTGAGGATCGCGCCTGGAAATTCTCGTTCTTTGGCGAGGAACTGGAAACCATCACCGAGTTCGACCCGCTGACCGGCGAACGCACGGCCACAATGGAGCAGGTGCGCGTTTATGCGAACTCGCATTATGTGACGCCGAAACCGACCATGCAGCAGGCCATCATCGGCATCAAAAAAGAACTGCGCATCCGTCTGGATCAATTAGTGGGCGAGGGCAAATTGCTGGAAGCGCAGCGACTGGAACAGCGCACCAATTTCGATCTGGAAATGCTTGAGGCCACCGGCGTCTGCAACGGAATCGAGAACTACTCGCGCTATCTCACAGGCCGCGCACCGGGCGAGCCGCCCCCGACCCTGTTCGAATTCATCCCCGACAACGCGATTGTCTTCGCCGACGAATCCCACGTCAGCGTGCCGCAGATCGGCGGCATGTACCGGGGCGACTATCGGCGCAAGTTCACGCTGGCTGAACATGGGTTCCGGCTGCCCTCCTGCATGGACAACCGACCGCTGAAGTTCGAAGAATGGGACGCCATGCGCCCCCAATCCGTGTTTGTCTCGGCCACCCCGGCAAAATGGGAGATTGAACAGACCGGCGGCGTCTTCACCGAACAGGTGATCCGCCCCACCGGCCTGCTGGATCCTGAGGTCGAAATCCGCCCTGTATCCATGCAGGTCGACGACCTGCTGGACGAAGTGCGCAAGGTCGCCGCCGATGGCTATCGCACGCTGGTCACCACGCTCACCAAACGCATGGCCGAGGACCTGACCGAATACCTGCACGAACAGGGCATCAAGGTCCGCTACATGCACTCGGACATCGACACGCTGGAACGTATCGAGATTCTGCGCGACCTGCGTCTGGGCGCGTTCGACGTGCTGATCGGCATCAACCTGCTGCGTGAAGGCCTCGACATCCCCGAATGCGGGCTGGTCGCCATTCTGGACGCGGATAAAGAGGGTTTCCTGCGCTCGGAAACCTCACTGGTCCAAACCATTGGCCGCGCCGCGCGGAACGCCGATGGCCGGGTGATCATGTATGCCGACAAGGTCACCGGTTCGATGGAACGCGCGCTGAATGAAACCAACCGCCGCCGCGCCAAGCAACTCGCTTACAACGAGGAACACGGCATCACGCCTGAGACGGTGAAGAAGAACGTCGAAGACGTTCTGGCCGGTCTCTACGAAGGCGACGTCGACATGAACCGCGTCACCGCCACCATCGAAAAACCGATGCACGGCGCCAACCTCGAGGCCCATCTGGACGGTCTGCGCGAACAAATGCGCAAAGCCGCCGAGAACCTGGAATTCGAAGAGGCCGCCAACATCCGGGATGAGATCAAACGTCTGGAAGCGGTCGATCTGGCCGTTGCCGACGACCCGATGGCGCGCCAGTGGGCAGTCGAGAAAGCCTCGGAAGACGCGGTGAAATCGCGTGGGCGGTCAACGGCGGGGCGACCGGGGCAGCGGGGCGGGAATGTGAAGAGGCGGAAGCGGTGAATATCTAAGCCACTTTTTACCATTGAGGCAGCACCAAGAAACAACCTATAGAGGTAGTCGCCCTGAAAAATTTGTTAAATACAAAAGGCGACCTATGCGATTTCTTATTCCGGTTTTCACTGTCATTGTAACTTCTATTGCACCTGCATGGTCAGATGAACCTCGTACGGACTATTCTGGGCGCACTCTCATTTATCATTCGGATGTCAAGCTGCGAGGCTCACAAAAGAGAGATGTTAGGTACTCGCAAAAAGCTGATTTCTTTGGTGCAGTGGTAATCAACACAACAAAGAAAACGGATAACTTCAATGGTGCTGCATGGGGATATCACAACTTGAAAACAGCTCAGGACGTTGCGATGCGGTCATGCCGCTTCAAAGCGGAAAGTCCCGAAGACTGCGTCCTATACCTTTCCGTTGTTCCTACAGGCTTTGACATAAAATCAAAAGAGTTGACCCTGTCAAAAACCGCTTTGGATGCATACAACTATCTCGACGGGTGGTCGCAGATCAATTTTGATGAATATCGGTCTTTCGCGACAAATGGAATTCATACCTGGGCCTATTCCAAGAGCGCACCAAGCCGCGAAGCCGCCGAAAAGGATGCAATGAACCTGTGCGAAGAGACGTTTGCGAAATCGCTGAAAAGAAAGAAACCCGCTTGGGTTGAAGCTGTCTATGCTGAAGATAAGTTAAAATGCAGGGTTTTCACCACGTTTTCGCCTGATTGACCGTATGTGGGAGAGTTATCACGAATGCCCGAGCTTTTTCTCAGATCGCTTCGTCTTAATTGATGCGGTCCAAGTCGGCTCTGGAATCATTGCGATAGTTTCGCTCGGTGAAGTATCGAACTCTCCCACACTTCAAACTTGCAGCCCAGCGCGCACTCCGCCACGTTTGAAATCACAAATTGTGATTCCAAACGGTTGCCATGACAAACCCAAACACCTTGCCCAGCACGTATGAGGTCCAAAGCGCCATTCACCGGGTGCGCGGCACTCGCGTGGTGCTGGCCGAGGATCTGGCGCAGTTCTACGGAAAGTCCGTCAGCGCCTTCAATCAGGCCGTCTCGCGCAACAAGGACCTGTTCGAGGGCTACCGCTTTCAGCTGACCGATGCCGAGGTCGCCGATTTGCAATCACAGAATGTGATCTCAAAACCCAAGGGCCGTGGCGGACGGCGGGTCAATCCGTGGGTCTATACCGATTACGGCGTGGCCATCGCCTCGGCCCTGTTCAAGGACCCGCGCGCGATCAAGATCACCCGGATGATCACCGAGGCCTTCGTTGACGGCGCAAATGCGCTGGCCGAGACCCCGCGCAGCGTGCCGGAAATCCTGCCGCCCGAGAACGCCCCGACCCCGCTGTTGCCCAATGGTGAGCAGTTGCGCGATCTGGCCGAAAACATCCTCGATTCCGGGCAGCAGAGCCTTGTCGATTACATCGCCAACCCCACGACCAAACGGCAGCAAGCCGTGGCGATGATCATGAAAACGCTGGCGGAAACCGCCGGAGAAGAAGTGCGTACCCAGCACGAACGCCTGCGCCTGAACATCGCCCAGCGTCTGGCGATCGGAGATTACGCCGATGATGACGACCGAAAACGTCTGCTGGAATTGCTGCACGCGATGAAAGGTTAGACGCCCAATTCGGCCCGCGCCTTCTTGGTCAGCTTGGCCACGACCAGATCATAGGACGTCACGATATGCTCGCGCAGGGAGGTATCGCTCATTCCGCGTTCCTCATAGACCTGCAGCCACTTCATCCCCCGCGAGGCCAGATAAGGCGCTGGGCGGATGCCGGGCTCATCACCCAGCACCTCAAAAGCCAGATCGGTGGCCTTAAAGGTGAACGCATCACGCCCGTCGTTCCAACCGCAGATCGCAAAGACCTTGCCGCCCACCTTCCACACATCCGCATTGCCCCATTGCACCACATGGCTGGTGGCTTTGAGGCTGGCGCAAAAGCTGTTGAATTCATCACGGGTCATGGCCCGATCTTGGCTTGCAGGATCAACTGAAAGCAAGCGAGAAGATCAATCCTCTCGCTTACTTTCTTTCCATGCGTTTAGTAGCTGACCCACCAATCATGTAAGTTGCGTTTGCCGTCAGTGAATCTCAGGTCGCGGCCCATAAAATAGACCTTCGAACAGCGTTCGCCCTTACCAGAGGTATCAGATTCCCGGCATAGTTCATTGCCTTTCACCGACCAGGTTCCTTTGTCTGTCCATGACCCGTCATTTGCCGTCGAAGATTGTTTTCCATCTTTTTCAAACGTCCAGGTCCAGTTGGAACTCTTGAGAGTGTTCCCCGAGACGATCTTTTCTATCGACGCCCCGTCCATTTGCTGTGCGCCCATATCCTTAATCTGGGACACCTTGGTCGCCGTCAGGAAATCTTTGGATGAGTCGGCAATGGCCGCACCGGAAAACAGGGTTGCGATCAAAGCCATAGCTGCGCATTTCGAAAAGTTCATTGAACATTCCTCCTGAAAAAGTCTGGCACTAGAGTTGAGAAATTTGGCCCTGAATACGCGGACCTATCCTTTATCCCAATGGACAACCACGTCGAACCCGGCCGGTGATGGCGGGCCTTCTAGGAATTCGGCAAAATGTCCCCAAAGCGCCGCCACTTTGGGGGCGTTGGCGTTCGAGGTTTCCTCGCTTTGAACCACGGCCACAACAAAACCGGTACCGTCCTCATTCATGACATTGGTAAAGCTGTGCATGCCTTCCATGCCCATAATCTGATCTTTAAGCTCGTTCATCTTTGCCTCGGCCGCATCCCGCATTCCGGGCTTCATCTTGAACTGAGTAATACGTGCAAACATGATTTTCCTCGCTATCTGGGCGAAATCCCCCAATGACGGCCAAAACGGCGCGTCCGGCGGAGTGTACCACAGTCACGGGGATTCTGTTAGAATTGGGGTCAGGGCCGCAGGAATTTGGCGTTGCCGACTGTCCGCGATCTGGGCGTTTCAGCCGGTTGCGGCACTGCGCTCTGCCCGGAAATCGACCTTTGCGTTCCGCAGGCCACACCGTCGCCATCGGGGTCATTGCGCGGGTGATACCCAGGACCGCCCTCAACGAATGGCCCCGGCACAATTGTTTCAATCGCGCCGCACCCGGCCAGGGCAATCAGGTGCAGCAAAGCTTCTTCGTGCCTATACTCAGACGTCCGCAGATAGACCCCCACGACGATACCCATAATCGTCACCGGCAGCATCAGGACCATGAGGAAAATTCGAACCGGGGATAATGCGCGTTTCCGCTGCGCCTCAGCCCGTTTTTGACGCCGCGAAACCTTGGGGACAGAAGATTCCGTTTCAGGGGTGGGTTTTCTAAACTGCATGTCCCTCTGTTACCCTCGATTTGTGGCGAAACCGAGACCCCAATTGACCCGGAAACAAGCCCTCGCACAGGGAGGGCATAGGGGGTATCTTTTGCGTGTTTCAAACAGCTAGAACCACGCACATCATGAGCCAATCCAGCCCATTTCACCCGGTCGATGAGACCGCCCGATGTTTGACTCGTGATCTGATCGAGGGCGCAACCTATGGTGCGCTTGCCACTTTGCGACCTGACTTAGGGGTGCCTTCGGTGTCGCGCATCGCCCTGGCCACGGATGACGCGGGCAGCCCTATGACCCTGATTTCGACATTGGCGGATCATACAGCCGCCTTGCGTGCCAATCCGGTTTGCGCGTTGCTAATCGGAGAACCCGGCAACACCGGCGACCCGCTGACCCATCCCCGATTGACATTGCATGCCACAGCCACGTTCGTTGCCCGTGAAAGCGCCGAACATGCCAGCTTGCGGTCGCGGTATCTGACCTTGCGACCCAAATCGAAACTCTATGTCGATTTCACCGATTTCAGCTTTGTGCGTTTCGCCATTTCAGACGCCGTTCTGAACGGAGGGTTCGGCAAGGCCTGGCGCCTTGCCCCCAACGATTTGCGGCCTGATCAACGCACCACGTGAACCGCACAGGCGGCATGACGGACCACGTGGTTTGTGGTTGAGCCCAACAAAAGATCCTGCATGCCAGGCCGGTGTGAGGCCATGATGATCAGGTCAGGCTTGTGGGATTCCGCCCAGTCCAGAATGGTGCGCCCAGAATGCCCTTCGATCACCACACCCGTCGCATTGGACAGCTTGGCCGCCAACTCATCCAGCTCGCCCTGGACCGCCTTGCGGGCCGCGGTCAGATATTCCGGCGGCATGTAGGAAATCGCGTAGTTCGGAATATGCTCGACCACATGCAGCAGTGTCACCTGAGCATCTGGTGTTGCCAAAATCTCGGCCAGTTTCAGCGGGCCGGAGATATCCCGATCGGCATCAAATGAAATTGGAACAAGAATGTTGTGATACATGGTGAGCCTCTACTTTCTTCAGCCACCATACCTGATTTTATCGATTAAGGTTTTGATACAAGTCAGGAACTGCCAAAAGTTTCGGCCACGTCATACATCACCGGCTCAAAGCTTTTACACATCTCGTTGATCTTGCGATTGCGATCGCGCATTTCCGGCGTTCGCAACATTGCCAGAAAATCCTCACGACGGTTCCATTGGGAATAGTTGGCAATCCGCGTCTGCGCATCGTTCACATGCAGCCCTGCGGAAACAAATCCCGGCTGTTTCGAGATAAACTCGGCGTAGGCGTCGGTCAACGCATCCAACAGATCGTGGCAGGTACCCGGTGTCATCTCAAAAGTGGTGATGACAGTCTGGACGCTCGCGGTCTTGGAAATCTTCGGCATCTGGAATCTCCCTTTTCTTTTGCAAGCTTAACACAGGATTTGGAAAGGTCTTGTGTTTCCTTAAACGACACGTCGCCTTGGATTGGTTTCCAGAAAATAAACAAAACACTAACCAACCGTTAACCATGCTTGCGGAAACTGCGTGCATGTTCCGGGTTCTCGCTTTTTTGGTATTGCTGCTTGCCGCAGCCCCGGCTTGGTCCGGCGCATGGCTGCGTGAGAAGGACGCAGCGTTCACCGCGGCCTCGGTCACTGCATTCAAAGACCGTGACGGCAGCTATGATTACAAAACGGCGCTTTATGCTGAATTCGGATACAGGCCGAACCTCACAATCGGGGTAGATTTCGAACAAAGCCGGGATTTCTACGGCCACGCCCTGTTGTTTGCCCGGGTTCCCGTGGCCAATTTCAACAAATGGGGGCATTTCGCGGCCGAGTTCGGGGCCGGTGCCCACCACAAGCAACTTGACGCCTGGGCGATGTACAAACTGACCCTGTCCTATGGCAAAGGGTTTCAAACCGGTTGGGGCAACGGTTGGGTTGCGGTCGACACGGCCCTGGAAATTCGCACACATGACGCGGTTTATCGCAAACTGGATATCACGGCGGGCCTTTCGTCAGATCGATTGCTCAATCCTCTGATCCAGGTGGAAACGGCTTATACCTCTGGACACTCGTTATTTTGGAGGGCCAGGCCCTCGGTCATGATCCGTGCGCGCGACAAAGGGCCCACCTGGGTGCTGGGCCTTGAACGCAACGATGCCCGCAACGATACCGGTTTGAAAATCGCGCTTTGGGAAGAGTTTTGAGACCGGTGAAATGGCCACCCTGCAAAAGGGTGGCCATCCCAGTTGTCAGCTTTCCATACGAATGTGGGTCGAGACTTCTCCGCGGACCGCCTCGGGCCAGCGCAGGTTGATCGCATTTCTCGACGCACCTTGTTCTAACTGCACATAGGGGGTGGCATAGGTCACCGCGCCGAATGTATTTCTCAAAGCTCCCAATGCCGTAACCGCGTCGCAACTACGCGCATAGCCCCCGAAAGGCAGCTCTCCGGCTGTCTGAACGGACCAGGCTTGCGCTGCGGTTCCTTGCATATGCTTGACCCGCAATGGGTTCGCAACTTTTTGGTCAACGCCGTGAAAGGTATTGTTTTCAAACATCACATTGCGATGCGCAAAGTTGTTCATACTGGCAAATGAGGTATCCACCCGTTCCACCCGCGTGATACCACCGCTTGTTGCGCGGAACTTATTTCCGGTCACGATCACACCGTTCAGGAAGTGTCCTGCACCATGGGGACGAACAATGAGATAGGTGAACCAGGCCGGGGCCTCGCTGGAATAGAAGATATTGTCGGTAATGGCCATCGAGCTGAAGGAAAACCCGGTTGTGTAAACCGGATCTGCGTCCCGTTCATTGGTCCACAGGATCGAGCAATTGTCGATATAGTTCCCCGAGATTGTCGAGCTGTTGTAAGTGCCGATCATGACCAATCCAGGGCTGCGTACACCTTGTGGAATGCTGTCGCCCTGGAAAAAGTGATTGCCGAGGATCATGTTGTTGGTGCCACCCAGAACCGCAAAATGGCGGAACCGTACGGCCCGGTTGTGGCGCAGTTTGACGTCGTTGGCTGTCGCGTTTAGCGCGATCGACGAACGGTCTGGGACGTTAAAGGATTCTTCGGTGGACAGGAATTGACACGTATCGATCAACATGCCCTGACAACCGGTACCGATAGACGTGATCCCGCGATCTTTGGGGCGGCTGACAAAACAGTTCGCCAATGCAAAGGTGCTACCTGACGGGGCCAGACGGATCGCGCTGCTGCGGCCGTTACATTGGAATTCGATCTGTTCCATTCCAAATTTGCGCAGCGTGCTGAAACCGCTGAAATCCAGCAGGTACTTGAAGGACAGGAACGTGAATGTCTGCGTACCAGACGCATCGTAGAGCGGCGCGCTGAGCGTGATTTCACCCGCGCCGTCGTTCTTCGAACGCACGTAAATCTCGCGACCGACCCCGCTCCCCTGTACCAGACAACCAACCGGAATATTGCCCACATTCGCGACGTTCACCAACCGGGTGGGATCGTTCGGGTTGTAGGTCGCGACCGATGTAAAGGTTTCGGTATCCCAGGCCGTACTGCTTTTGACGTCGAACTGTCCGTTGCGGATCACACGGCGCGTCGAGAATCCGGTTTGCCGGTTCGGAACAGCAGCGGCCATATCGATCGGCTCGGTTACCGATACCTTGCGCCCACCCATATCCAGCGATTCATGGTCAGAATTGTTCAACAACGCCTGAAACGCCTTTTTAAAGGCCCGCATTTCATCACCAAACGCATTGATATAGGTCGGCAGATCAAAATTCTTGGTCAGCAGCAGCATCTTGTCATCCGGCATTGTTACGGTGCCTTCAAATTCGATCTCGGATGCCACCGACGTGTTTTGCGCCAGCAGATAGGTCCCCTCGGGCACGAAAATACGACGACCATTCGCAGCCTGATCCGCGGCTTCAAACGCAGCTGAGTCATCCGTCACGCCATCCCCGACCGCGCCGAAATCGCGGACATCGACCAGACTGATGAGATTGCGAAGGAACACACCGGTGACATCCAAAATCTCGATATCATCAACGCGGATAACCGCCCCATTTGCGCCGTCGATATCCAGACCGAAATGCCCGTAAAGGGCTTGTACACCCCATGGCATATCCACGCCAGGGCGTTGACCGGTGCCGACAATGGCCGTGATCTCGTGCACAGTGCCATAGCCCGAAAGCTGCGTGGCCGGGCCTTGCTCGACCACACCGGTAACCTGAACATCCCCGGTACCGCCAGCCCATCCGGCGATACGTACCTCGGGCAGCGGGCCGCTGATGGCTTTGACCCGAGCCTTGATTTGCAGGTAACAGCCCGGCAGCAACGGCGTCTGCCCCATGTAACGCAGGCGCTGGGTGGTGCTGACTTTCAGGATTTCCAGACAGCCCGCAAAATCCGCATCCGCCGGAACAAATGCGCCGGTGCCAGATCCGTCATAGGTAGGCGAGCCGGGCGTCCCGTCGCCGCTGGACCACACATTCAAACCATTTGCGAAAGCAGGCGGCGTGAACACGATACCGTCGGTGATTGCCTTGTTCATAGAAATCCCTTTCCCAATCGCGCCGCATCAGCGCGCATAAACCCAGTGCCCGGAGACACACGCCCCGAACGCAAAAGCCTGAGTACCGAAAAGGGATTAACCGCCGCTCATATCACCGTGACGGTGGTGTTGCATCAAGCTGCCGGATCAGAATTGCCCAGCAATTGCACGCCATTGATCTTCCAACCGTTGTCCATCTGCACCATCTGATAGTCCAGGATATGCACCTTGCCAGCGTCATCAGTGATCATGACTTTTTGCCACAGCGCCCCGGCCACCTCGCGCAATTCCAGAAAACGAACCTCCGCCGGACGCCAGACCATCGGATAGCCGCGCCTTACCATGACGCCGAAATTCTCGGGCGTTTGAAACAGTTGCTGGATATTGGGGCTGGCAAAGGTAAAGGCGGTGGCAAAATCATCAGCCTCAAACGCCTTAATCTGCGCCGCGATGTTTTTCTCGATCTCGGCGCTTTGGGCAAACGCGCCCGAGGCCAAACCGGCGCTGAGGGATAGTGCAAGCAGTATTCGACGCATGGGGCCACCTCCTGTTGAAAGAGTAGCCCCACGCGGTATCAGGTCAAATCAGACCAGCTCACCCGTCAACGCCTTATCGATCAGCGCGATCGTTTCCGGCACGCCGTACAGCGCGATAAAGCCGCCAAAACGTGGGCCCTGCGAGGCACCCAACAACACTTCATACAGCGCAGTAAACCACCCGCGCATGGGATCGAACCGCTCTCGCCCGATCGAATAAACAACCGATTGCAGCGCTTCATCCTCAATGGGGCCATCATAAGCTTCCAACGCAGTTTTCAGTGCCTCCAACGCTTCGCGTTCCTGATCCGTCGGGGCGCGGTGCTGACGTGTTGGTTTGACGAAATCGTTGAAATAGCGCACGGCAAAGCCAGCCGCCTGATCCAGATCCGGATGCGTTTCAGCCGTCGCCTCAGGCGCATAGCGGCGGATAAAGCCCCACAGTGCCTCTTTATCCTCAGCCCCCGAAACGGATGCCAGGTTCAACAACATCGCAAACGGCACCATCAGTGTGGATGCAGGAACATCACCACCATGGATATGCCAGACGGGGTTGTTCAACTGCGCCTTCAGCTCCTGCCCCGGATAGGCTCGCAGCTGTTGATGATACTCATCCACTGCCTTCGGGATTACGTCAAAATACAGCCGCTTGGCCGTTTTCGGTTTCTGATACATGAAGTACGACAGGCTTTCAGGCGCGGCATAGGTCAGCCATTCGTCCATCGACAAGCCATTGCCCTTCGATTTGGAAATCTTCTGGCCCTGCTCGTCGTTGAACAGCTCATAGCTCAGCGCCTCGGGAGGCTTCTGGCCCAGCGCTCGGCAAATCTTGGAGGACTGCGTGACCGAGTCGATCAGGTCCTTGCCCGACATCTCATAGTCCACACCCAGCGCAGCCCAGCGCATCGCCCAATCCGGCTTCCACTGCATCTTGACGTTACCGCCAGTGACCGGGATTTCGACCTTCTCGCCGTCAGGTTCCTGATAGACGATCGTGCCCTTAGCGACATTGCGCTCCAGCGTCGGCACTTGCAGCACGTGCCCGGTTTTCGGGCTGATCGGCAGGAAGCACGAATAGGTCTCGCGCCGTTCCGGCCCAAGCGTCGGCAGCATGATCTCTTGAATTTTGTCGAAGCGCTCCAACGCGATCAACAGCATCTCATCAAACCGACCGCTGGTGTAGTAATCCGTGGCCGAGGCGAACTCGTACTCAAACCCGAAACTGTCCAGGAAATCGCACAGCATCGCATTGTTGTGCTGGGCAAACCCGGCATGGGTGCCAAACGGATCGCGCACCTTGGTCAGCGGCAGATGCAGGTCTTCTTTCAGCTCTTCCTGCATCGGCACGTTGGTCGGCACCTTGCGGAAACCGTCCATGTCGTCCGAGAAACAGATCAGCTTAGTCGGGATGTCACTGATTTGTTCAAAGGCGTGACGGACCATCGAGGTCCGTGCAACCTCGCCAAATGTACCGATATGCGGCAGACCCGACGGGCCATAGCCGGTCTGAAACAGCACGTATCCCTTTTCCGGAGCCGCTTTCTGATAGCGTTTGAGCACCCGGCGCGCCTCTTCGAAAGGCCAGGCCTTGGACGCAATCGCGGTTTCACGCAGTTCAGACATTTTTAGACAAGCTCCATCGGGAAAAACAGCGCCGGTCACCCCATGCAACCGACCGGACCCTCCTATTGTGCCGGTGCAGCATGAGTCAATAAAGCGCTGGTTTTTTCCTGTATGGAAGGCTGATCTATATGGTCAACTGGTCCAGTTTGGCCGCCCAGATGAAATCATTCTCGCTTAGACCACCAATTTCATGCGTGGTCAGTCTGACATCCACATAACCCCAGCCAAAGGTGACATCCGGGTGGTGCCCCTGCTGATCGGCGAGCCACGCGCAAAGATTGGCCAGATAGGTCGCCTTGGCGAACCCTTTGAACTTGTAGTGACGGCTCAGTTCTTTCGCATCAGCGTCCAAATTCCAATCGGGCGAAAGCTCCGCCATGTGCGTGTTCGCCTCATCCCGCGTCAAAGCTGGAACGCCACCTGAACAGGGCACACAGGTTCGGTCCGATAGGCTGCAGGTTTCTCCTGTTAGTGTCATGATCCGTTCACTCCGCTGCGGTTGCCTTTTCCGGGAACTTGTTTGGCAACAATCCCAGGGATTGTGCCTGCCGCACGTCTGCCAACAAATCGCGGTCGGCGGCGGCAAAAAGTTCCTCGGGTGAGTTTAGCACGAAATAGCCCATCTGATGCATATCGATCCGATAAGGCGTGCGCAGGATCGTCAGCACATCGAACGGATCCCGATCAGGAATGTCGCTTTCGACGGCATAGACAAGCTCTGTCGGCGAGGACGCCAACCCCGACCCCAACGCCTTGATCACACCATCCTGACGACGCAACCCAAATTCGATCGAAAACCAATACAGTCGGATCAGCCAGGCATAGTCCTTGTCATCAGCCTGCACGCCTGCCTTGCCGATGGCATGGCTGAACGCCGCAAAGCGTGGATCGCTCAGCAGCGGGGTATGACCGAAAATTTCATGAAAAATATCCGGTTCCTCAATGTAATCGAAATCCTCGCGTGACCGAATAAAGGACGCAGCGGGAAACACCTTATCTGCCAGCATGCCAAAGAATGTCTTGAACCCGATAAGCGCTGGCACAGGCTGAACCCGCCAGCCGGTCATGTCCAACAGCCGTTCCGAGATATCCGCGCATGAAGGCACGCGGGTCATTGGCAAGTCCAGCCTTTCCAACCCTTCAAGATAGTCTCGCGCCATAAAACGCTGCACGTTCTCTGCTTGCGCAGCATAGAGGTCAGCCCAAACGGCGTCCTCTTCTTCTGTATAGGCGATATGGCCGCGTTCATCGGCCACTTTGGCGATGTATTTGGTCGACTTTGGCATCTGCATTCCCTCCGCAGGAAAAGTATAGCCACGCGACTTGAAGGTTTTGATTTGGACAATCGATGGTTTCTGATTATTTTGGCAAATATATATCGAAAGGTGACAATTTGTGAAACAAACCATCCAACCTGCTGATATCGCCATCCTGCAAGAGCTGCAGACCAATGGCCGCCTGTCTATGCAAGAGCTTGCCGACCGAACCGGTCTTTCCGCCTCGCAATGTTGGCGGCGCGTACGCGATCTTGAGGCATCCGGGGTGGTATCAGGCTACATTGCGCAGGTGCGGGCCAAATCGGTCGGGCTGGACGCCATTGCCTATGTTCACGTCGCATTGCGCGATCATCAAGAGGACAGCATCACCTCATTCCTGCGGTTGGTCGAAACCGAGCCGCAAATCGTCGAATGCGCCTCAATCACCGGGGACCACGACTTTATCCTAAAGGTTTATGCCAAGACGCCCGAGGACCTTGAACATTTCATCATGCAACGGCTGCTGAAATCCGGCCTTGTCCGCGACACGCGCAGCAATTTTGTGCTGCGCCAGACCAAAACACGCGGCCCGTTGCCCATTCTCTGATCGGTCAGGGGCAAAATCCGTTGAACCTGCCCGCCAGCCCTCCTATCGTGCGAGCGCAAAAGCCCAATCAGGACGACACCATGACCGAACAAGTACCCCACCCGATGTCCCCACAGGATTGCCTGGTTGCGATCATGGTCGCGGTCTCTGCATCGGATGAAACCATTCGCACGGCCGAGCTGGTCAAGATCGAAGGCGCCGTCAACATGTTACCTGTCTTTGCCGAATACGATATCGACCGCACGCGCCGTGTATCTCAGACGGTGTTCGACCTGTTCGAGCAAGAGGACGGGCTGGATGCACTTTTCGGCCTGATCCGCGATAACCTTCCCGAGCGGCTGAATGAAACGGCCTATGCGCTGGCTTGCGATGTGGCCGCTGCGGACGGGTCGCTTGCGGAAACCGAACTGCGCCTGCTGGAAGAAATCCGCTACGAGCTGAGCATTGACCGTCTGCACGCCGCAGCGATCGAGCGTGGCGCACGGGCGCGCCACACGACCTGATCCTAGCTGCCCTGTAACGTTCCCCAACGTTCGATCAATGCGCGTTGCAGCTTGCGCGACCTGTTGTTCCAGCTGCGCGCGCCTTCCGGACGCTCGCGCAGCGCACGGGGAATGGTCGCGCGGTGATCAACGTCAGCGGTAAAGATGGCAAAGGCCAATTCGGAGCCATCCGGTGCAGTTATGAAGCCGCCCAATCCCGACACGAAATTCAGCGTCCCGGTCTTTGCGTCTACTTTGATCGGGTGATCCTTGACCGGCCGTCCCTGACGGTCCGCCAGGGTAAATTTCTTGAGCAAGGGCCGCAGCGCGCCATCTTTGCGCGCCACCACCAGCGCGGTAACCAAATCCGCGGGTGCCACGCGCGACGCATCGCCAAGCCCCGAATGATCCACCATCGCAATTCCGGTCACACCATAGGTCTCGGCCGCCCAGCGATTCATTTCAGCGGCGGAATCGGCGAGGCTTTGCATATTTGCTCCGCGGGCTTTCGAAGCCGTCATACCGACCAATTCGGCCGTTATGTTGGTCGAATATTTGAGCATACCGCGCAGAATACTTTCCAGCGGATCACTCTGATGCACCACCAAAACAGTGCCCTGCGGGGTTTGCCGCGTGATCTGTACGCGCCCCAGCACAATGCCATTTGCTCGCGCCAGAGTACGGAAAACATCCCCCGCATAAAGCGCAGGTTTGCGAACGGGCAGCCAACGCGCGCCACCATTGCCCAGCGCACCGCGGGCAACGGTCCAGCGATCCTGCCGCGCACTTGGCTGATAGGTGTATATCGGCAAACTGCGCTTTTCGACCTGCATCGACGCCATATCCACAGACGGAGTATATCGGGCGGTGCGCGCATCCATACTCACGTCATAACTGGCACCAGCGCGCTTCCATTCGAAATGGACGCGATTGAAATTGAGTGAGATGCCGCTGATGGCCGGGCTGTAGCCCAGGTGATCCGGCTGCCCGGGGTCAATGCTAAACACATAGGGCAACGCTCCGTCGTAGACCTTGAATGCCCCGCGTACCTCGGTGATTCCGGCCTCGCGCAGATTGGCGGCCATCGTGGCCAGATCATCGGTGTCCAGCAACGGGTCGCCGCCACCAACAAGGATCAGGTCACCATCCAACACGCCATTCTCAATCGGCCCATCCGCCATCAAGGTTGTTTCGAACCGATAATCCGCGCCCAGAACATCCAGCGCATAAAGCGCGGTCAGCGCTTTGGCGACACTGGCGGGCGGCAAGCCTTGATCGCCGCCAAACGCCTCAACCTGCGTACCGGTCTCTGCATCAGCGACTGCAAACACAACCTCTCCGCGCAACCCGGCGGACTGGATAAGCCGCTCGGCCCCGCTGGGCAGGTCCCCCCGCAGCTGCGGTCGCAAGGATTGAACAGGCGCGTCGGCCAACGCTGAGCCCGACGCAATAGAGGCCCCTAGGCCCGCAAGAAACAAACGACGCGAAATACGATCAACCATGGGTCAATTAAAATCCCAGAGATCACAGGCAAACAACCACTGAATGTGATTATGCCCGCATGGGGGCTATTCAGGCAACACCCCTCCATTCCAGCCACCGCGTGTGCGAATCTCGGTCGAGCTGACATCGACCATCGGTACATTCACGAAACACCACGCCGGTGCCTGCGCCCGCCCCAGCAAATGCCGCGCTTGGCCGTCAATGCGATATCGAGCGTAAAGCCGCGCCGCAGGCGACATCCGTGCCGAGATCCGATCCCCCGGCCGTGCGACAACCCCCACCGGCACGCTGTCCATGATCAGCCGCCAATCCTTCCAGCGATGAAACTGCGCCAGATTGTCCGCGCCCATCAGCCAGACAAACCGCACCTGCGGATAAAGTTTTTGCAAGGCCGCCAGCGTATCCGCCGTCGCCCGCGTCCCGGTCAGGGCTTCGATATCCGTGACCTCGACCTTGGGGTGCTGCATGACGTCCCGCGCAGCCTTGATGCGCCGCTGTAGCGGGGCAGGTCCACGCGCCTTTAACGGATTGCCCGGAGACACCAGCCACCAAACCCGATCCAGCCCAAACGCCTTCATCGCTTCAAGCGAGACATGCACATGTCCCTGATGTGGCGGATCAAAAGACCCGCCGAACAGACCAACGACCTGCCCGGGCCGTGCATATGGAATAGCGCTTCGCAACATCCTTTGCTGATGTTCAGAACTGAAGCGGCTTGTCAATCAACCGGTTGCACCAGATCGCCCAGCCGGACCCGTCCGGACCTGATGACCTCGGCGCACCATCCCCCATGCCCACGCACGGCGGAATAGCCGCCCTTGCCCAGCGCCTCCTCCATCCGGCTGCAAGGCGCGCAGATGATTGTAAAGCGCAATATAGCCCCGCCAACCTGCACCTCCCGCCCCTTGAGCGCCGCCAGATTGATCCCCGACACGACCAAGTTGCGCCGTAGGATGTCGGCGGCAATCGGCCCTTGCCCCAAGTAGGAACCAATCGCCGCCAGATGTTCTTGCTGGATCAGAGTCACAGCCCTTTTGCCAGTGCGACCCCGGTCGCCCTCTAGGCCGTCGGCTGAAATCATAATATTATCAACCGCGCGCATTTCTTTGCAGCGCTCAGGTCGCAATCCAATCCAATCGACACAACCCGGCTTGGCCCAGCCAGCTATCAATTCCGCCAAATTCGACATTTTAGCTCCCACTCAGCGAATAGATCTAACTAAATTCGACGCCATTAGAAATTCACAAAACCACCAGCTTGCCCCGCCCGCCCCGCTTAGATATCTAGCGTTTCAACCCAATTTCCCCGACCCAAAGGACGCGACATGGCCGCCTATCAATATGTCTACCACATGCAGGGTGTCTCAAAGACCTATCCCGGTGGCAAGAAGTGCTTTGAAAACATCCACCTGAGCTTTCTGCCTGGCGTGAAAATCGGTGTTGTCGGCGTCAATGGCGCGGGTAAGTCGACCCTGATGAAGATCATGGCGGGGCTCGATACAGATTTCACCGGCGAGGCATGGGCGGCCGAAGGCGCCAAGGTCGGCTATCTGCCGCAGGAACCGCAGCTGGATGAATCGCTAACCGTCCGCGAAAACGTCATGCTGGGCGTCGCCGCGAAAAAGGCCAAGGTCGATCGCTTCAACGAAATAGCCATCGAGATGGCGGAAAACTATTCCGATGAACTGATGGAAGAAATGACCGCCTTGCAGGACTCTATTGATTCTGAAAACCTGTGGGACCTCGACAGCCAGATCGACGTCTCGATGGAGGCACTGCGCTGCCCGCCGGACGACGCCAACATCGCCAACCTCTCGGGTGGTGAGAAACGCCGCGTGGCGCTCTGCAAACTGCTGCTCGAAGCGCCCGACATGCTGCTGCTCGACGAACCGACCAACCACTTGGACGCCGAGACAATCGCATGGCTGCAACAGCACCTGATCGACTACAAGGGCACCATTCTGATCGTCACCCACGACCGGTACTTTCTGGATGATATCACCGGCTGGATCCTCGAACTCGACCGTGGCCGCGGCATTCCTTACGAAGGCAACTATTCCGCGTGGCTGGAACAAAAGGCCAAACGGTTGGAGCAAGAAGCGCGCGAAGACAAGTCCAAGCAGAAGACCCTGCAGCGCGAGCTGGAATGGATGCGTCAAGGCCAGAAGGCCCGTCAGGCCAAATCCAAGGCCCGGATCAACGCCTATAACGAGCTGGCCGAACAGTCCGAACGCGAAAAGCTCACCCGCGCCCAGATCGTCATACCCAACGGCCAGCGCCTTGGTGGCAAGGTTATCGAGGTAGAAGGCCTGTCGAAACACATGGGCGACAAGCAACTGATCGAAGGTCTGGACTTTGCCCTGCCCCCCGGCGGCATCGTCGGTGTCATCGGCCCCAACGGTGCCGGTAAATCGACCCTGTTCAAGATGCTCACCGGTCAGGAACAGCCCGACAGCGGCACCATCACGCTGGGCGACACGGTTGAATTGTCATACGTCGACCAGTCCCGCGACGACCTGAAAGACAACGACACCGTGTGGGAGGCGATCACCGGCGGTGCCGAGATCATCCAGTTGGGCGACGCGCAGGTCAATTCCCGCGCCTATTGCTCGTCCTTCAACTTCAAGGGCGGCGACCAGCAGAAGAAAGTCTCGCTGCTGTCCGGGGGTGAGCGCAACCGCGTCCACATGGCCCGTCTGTTGAAAGAGGGTGGCAACGTCCTGCTGCTCGACGAACCGACCAACGATCTGGATGTCGAAACCCTGCGCGCGCTGGAAGACGCCCTGGTCGATTTCGCCGGCTGCGCGGTGGTCATCAGCCACGACCGTTTCTTCCTGGACCGTATCTGTACGCATATACTGGCCTTCGAAGGTGATGCCCATGTGGAATGGTTCGAGGGTAACTTCGAAGATTACGAAGAGGACAAGAAGCGTCGTTTGGGACCAGATGCGCTGGAGCCCAAGCGGTTGAAGCACAAAAAGTTTGCGCGATGAACGGTTTCATCGAAGCACGTATAGACAAATGGATGCGCAGCGTACGCAAAAGGCTGGCCCCCCGGCGTTTGAAGCGCATCCCGCAAAACGCGCCGGAAAATTGCGTCATCGTCGCCAGCAATGGCCGGTCAGGTAGCACAATGACCTTTCTGGCCCTTGCGGATTCGCTAAGGGACGTTGATAGGGAAGCTGCGAAAAAATCGAACTTCATCGCCCGGCTGGACGACGCTACATTTCACGCGCCGTGCGTGTACAAGACACACGATTACCCTCAGCCTCTCTCTTCATGGCCCGAGAACACTCGGGTCGTTTTTTGTTTTGGGTCTGCTAAGGATTCCGCGTTTTCCGTCTATTCCGCGCTGGACAGATACGGTGCAGATTGGATCGACCTGCATTTTCATCACCTGCATGCCACCGGTACCTATGACGAACTGTTTCAGCGTGATGTGCTGCAGCAGGCGCGGCAGATCAAGGAATGGGTGACATATGAAGACGTGCCTGTTCTGTGCGTTCACTATGACGCGCTTTGGGAATATCAGGAAACCATCTCGCGCTTTACTGGATTGGACTTCAGGCCCCCTGAACGGCGCGAGCGTGTGCCAAAGGACATTCCGGCAGAACTCAAAGCTGCAGCCGATCTTGTTTACGATCCGATCGACGACGTGATCGAACACCTGCCACGGTGTTTTGTTGCGTCCAAACAATACCGAATGACTGTCGAAGAACTACCGATTTCCAACTGAAGACCGCAGATCAAAGCACCCTGACTGGATGTTCGACGATGCATCACCCAGGTCAGACCAGCTTGGCAATTGGAAAAAAGTGGGTCAGGTTGCAACTGTTGGTCACATCGCAGCCGCAGCAGACGAGTAACAAAAGGACAATATTTGTGAGAGTGCTTTTCTCAAAGGGGCTTGTTTTCATATCCAAGCCACGCTGTGGTTCCACATCAATCCGCAGACATCTGGGCCCTTTTCTTTCAAAGGATGACGGTGATTTTGCTGTCGATGTGGCCAAAACGGTCGAGCATTTTCACCCGCATGATACGGCGCCCTATGTCAAAGCAAAGCTGGCAGAGTTGTACCCGGATCACCCAAAGCTGACCTATTTCATGACCATCCGTAATCCGGTTGATATGCTCTGGTCATATTATCGGTTTTTTCGACCTGATGCTGATTGTCTCTACAACTATCAATCCGATTGGAATGAAAACTCGACAATCGACTTTGAAGAATGGATTCAATTCGGCAAAGTTGGCATGAACCCTGCCTGGCAGGAACTTGCGCCCAAATGGATTTCGACCCAGAATCTTTCCCCGCTCAGCCTAGAAGCACATGCCATCGACCGCGCAGGTGTCAACCACGTCAAAAACGTGTTTCAGCTTGAAAACACTGAGAAACTGAACAGGTGGCTAACCAGCAAGCTGGAAAATCGTAGATTCCCAGCTTTGTCCGAGGCTTGGCGGTCTCGCAGACTTAAGCCACTTTCCAGCGCCAAGAACAAACAAAAGGCGCTTCCACACGTTAATCAATCGGATGGGGTTGGAAAGGCCGCAAGTGATCAACGACCCGTTGTTCTGTCAGACCAAAGTCTGAAGGCGATCCGAACAATGTTTCCTGAGGAAAGCAAGATTTACAAGATTTGACTCGCCCTTAACCGAACGGCCAATTGCCTACTGAAGGATATCGCCTTCAGCACTCTCTTGCCCTGCGCTTGTGCAAATGCCATATCTGACGGGCACACGTTTTTCTATTTCGACCTACTGTCTCCTTCTACGGCGCTCAGTCTATCGATACAGACAACGACGCCGGGCTGCCGCAACACCGTGGGCAGCACTAAACAGGAGACAACGGATATGCCCGCAGGCACCGTAAAATGGTTCAACACCACCAAAGGCTATGGCTTTATCGCACCCGAAGATGGCGGCAAAGACATCTTCGTACACATCTCAGCTGTCGAGCGTTCGGGTCTGACCGGCCTGGCCGACAATCAGAAAGTCACGTACGAGCTGCGCTCGGGTCGTGACGGCCGCGAAAGCGCCGACGACATTCAGTTGGCGTAAGTCAATGAAAGGGCAGAGCATTTCTCTGCCCTTTTCCTTACTGGACGACCACTTTTGCGTTTGACCATCATCCGCAAGTGTGTCCCGGCGAATACATCACAAACAGGTTACTTCTCTCCGGCGATTGACCAGATCGGCTATCATTCCGACATTAGGGTCAAGAATTTTGTGTTTTGTTGAAGAGAGCTGCCATGTTCACGCGCCGTACTTTCCTGACAGCAACTGCTGCCACCAGCCTTTTGCCCGGTGTTGCAATCGCAAAGCAAAAAGCTGTCGAATACGATCCCACGCCGCAATACGTGCGGATCAAGAAAGAGTTTTTGCCGGGTCAGTTGCTTGTCGTTCCCCGGTCCTTCTACCTCTACTACGTTACCGAACCGCGCAAGGCGGTCCGCTATGGGTGCGGGGTGGGTAAAGCGGGGTTGGAATTCACCGGCACCGCCACGATCGACGTCAAGAAGGAGTGGCCGACCTGGCGCCCGACTGATGAGATGATCGAACGCGAACCTGTCACATATGCCAAGTTCAAGGACAATGACTATGTCCAACCCGGTGGAGGCGACAATCCATTGGGGGCGCGGGCGCTGTATTTGTTCCAGAACGGTGTCGATACCTATTTCCGCATTCACGGCACCACGCAGCCGCAAACCATTGGGCGGGCAGCATCCAACGGCTGTATTCGCATGCTGAATTCACATGTGGTCGATCTGTATGAGCGTGTGCCCATCGGCACCGTGGTCACTGTCGTCTGATCACTGCCGGGTGGCGTTCACAAGCTCCAACACGTAAGGACCTAGGTTCTCAACGATCAAGGACACACCTGCGGCATTCGGATGAATGCCATCTGATTGCATGTAGTTGCGGGCGGCGTCCGGATCGCCCCCGGCTGTCAGCCCAGCAAAGAAACTGGGCGCATAACCCGTTTCATACGCTGTCGCCAAGTCGGGATAGATCGCGTCAAACGCTTCTTTGTAGTCCGCCCCATAATTCCCCGGCGCTTGCATGCCGACCAGCAGGATATCGACCTCCGAGCTGTCTGCCACTTTTACAATTACCTCAAGATTACTGCGCGACACTGCCGGATCGATCCCCCGCAGCAGATCATTACCGCCCAGCGCCACGATCATACCATCCACGTCCGGCGTCAAAGTCCAGCCCACGCGCGCGACGCCTCCGGCTGTGGTATCGCCGGATACACCGGCGTTGATCAGGCGCACATCCGCGCCTTGTGCCCTCAACCACCGATCCAACTGCGGTACAAACCCGTCCTCTTCCGGCAACCCATAGCCTTGTGTCAGGGAATCGCCTAAGGCTGCGATTACGACCTGTTCGGCTGTGGCCCCAAAACCGCAGCAAACAAATATCACCGACATCAAAGCCTTGCGCACCATCAGAACCGCTCCATATCCCATTTGACCGCCTTCATTTGGAAAGACCTATGACGACACCTGTTCTTTCGCTCCAAAATGCCGCTTTGTCGCTGGATGGCAATGCCGGGCGGGTCAATATCCTACATGACATATCCCTGACCGTAGCCAAAGGTGAGACACTGGGGCTGGTGGGGCCGTCCGGGTCGGGCAAATCCTCGTTGTTGATGCTGATGGGCGGGCTGGAACTGGCGACGGCGGGCAAGATCACCGCCCTTGGCAACGATCTGACAGAAATGGACGAAGACGCCTTGGCCCGTTTCCGGCGGGACACGATGGGGGTGGTGTTTCAGAACTTCCACCTTATCCCGACCATGACCGCGCTGGAAAACGTGGCCACGCCGCTGGAACTGGCCGGGCACAGGGATGCGTTCGACCGCGCCGAGGCCGAACTGGAAGCGGTCGGCCTGTCCCATCGGCGCGATCATTACCCGGCGCAATTGTCGGGGGGTGAACAACAACGGGTGGCGCTGGCCCGGGCGTCAGCCCCGCGACCGCAGATATTGCTGGCGGATGAACCCACGGGAAATCTGGACGATGCAACTGGTGCCGCCATTGTCGATCTTCTGTTTGGTCTGCGTGACAAACACGGCGCGACACTGGTTCTGGTCACGCACAGCCACAGTCTGGCGCGCAAGTGCGACAGGGTCGTGCGGTTGCGAGACGGAACGATTGCCGAAGACGTTCAGCAGGAAGCCGCGGAATGAGCCTGCGGCTGGCTGGCCGTCTGGCCCGGCGCGAGCTGCGCGGCGGCCTGCGCGGTTTTCGGGTGTTTCTGGCCTGTCTTGCGCTGGGTGTTGCCGCCATCGCCGCCGTTGGATCGGTGCGTCAGGCCATCCAGACGGGACTTGCCCAGGAAGGCGCTGCGCTTCTGGGTGGCGATGCCCAATTGGAATTCACCTACCGCTTCGCCAATGAGGTTGAGCGTGACTGGATGGAACAGACCGCAACGGCTGTGTCTGAAGTGGTCGACTTCCGCTCTATGGCCGTAGTCCAGCAAGGCGAGGAAGCCCAGCGCGCGCTGACCCAGGTGAAATCGGTGGATGCGGCTTATCCGTTGTTGGGCACACCCGTGCTGGACCCTGACCAAACGCTATCCGCCGCTCTGGATGGTGATCAGAACCTGCCCGGAGCGGTCATGGATCCGGTGCTGATGGATCGGTTAGGTCTGTCCGTCGGAGACCGCTTTGCCCTTGGTACGCAAGAGTTTGCCCTGACCGCCGCCCTGATTCACGAGCCGGACGGGGCTGCCGACGGGTTCGGATTGGGGCCGCGTACTTTGGTACGAACCGAAGATTTACAGGCGTCGGGCCTTTTGGCGCCGGGGACGTTGTTTTCCACCAAATACCGGCTGGCTTTGCCACCCGATACTGACCTTGCGGCCTTGTCCACCACAGCACAGCAAAGTTTCGACAGTACCGGTATGCGCTGGACCGATGCCCGCAATGGCGCTCCGGGGATCGCGGAATTCGTCGCCCGTCTCAGCGCCTTTCTGGTTCTTGTGGGACTGTCGGGTTTGGCGGTTGGCGGTATTGGCGTCTCTGCCGCCGTCCGGGCCTATCTGAGGCAAAAGACCGAAACCATTGCCACGCTGCGCACTTTAGGGGCGGATCGCGCGACGATTTTGCAAATCTACATGATCCAGATCGGTGTATTGTCCGGTATTGGCATCCTTATAGGCATAACTTTGGGTGGGCTACTTCCCCTGCTACTGGCCCCGCTGATCGAAAGCCAATTACCTGTCCCGGCGGTCTTCTCGCTTTATACGCGTCCGCTGGTCGAGGCCGCGCTATACGGAGTTCTGACAGCCTTCCTGTTCACCCTCTGGCCCCTGGCCCGCACCGAAGAAGTGCGTGCCGCGACCCTGTTCCGCGATGCGTTGTCTTCGGCCCGCGCCCTCCCGCGCCCGGTATTCATCCTGGCGACCGGCATCGGGCTGGTCCTGCTGGTCGCATCAGCATCCTGGTTCAGCGGTTCGGCACGTCTGACACTCTGGACCAGCGGAGGGCTGGTCGGCGCGCTGCTTGTGCTGTCTCTGTCGGCTTTGGCAATCCGCAAGTTTGCCCGTTTCGGTGCCAAACCAGCACGTGGTCGCCCGGCCCTGCGATGGGCCTTATCGGCCATCTCGGACCCGCGCGAAGGGGCTGCGTCGGTCGTGCTGTCCTTGGGGCTGGGGCTTTCGGTACTGGCCGCCGTTGGCCAGATTGACGGAACCCTGCGCAATGCAATCGCAGGCAATTTGCCGGACGTGGCGCCATCCTATTTCTTCGTCGACATTCAAAAAGACCAGATGCCCGGTTTTACCGAACGGCTGAACGCTGACCCGGCTGTCACCCGTGTTGAAAGCGCACCAATGCTGCGGGGGATCATCACCCAGATCAACGGACGCCCTGCCCGTGAGGTAGCTGGCGACCACTGGGTTCTAGACGGTGATCGGGGTGTGACCTATTCCGCCGCTCGGCCACAAAACACCCGCGTCACGGCAGGCGAATGGTGGCCGGACGATTATTCCGGTTCACCGCAGGTCAGTTTCGCGGCAGAAGAGGCCGAGGAAATGGGCCTGTCCCTAGGCGACGAGTTGACCGTAAATATCCTTGGCCGGGACATCACTGCCGAAATCACCTCACTACGCGAGGTCGATTTTTCAACCGCCGGCATCGGCTTTATCATGTCGATGAACCCTTCGGCGCTGGCCGGAGCCCCACACAGCTTTATCGCCACCGTCTATGCCGAAGAACAGGCCGAGGCTGCCATTCTGCGCGACCTGGCCGGGCAATATCCGAACATCACAGCGATCCGGGTGCGGGACGCGATTGATCGTGTCTCAGGCCTGCTGGCCGGGCTGGCGGCGGCGACCTCCTATGGAGCGGGTGTGTCTTTGCTGACCGGTTTCTTGGTCCTGATCGGGGCCGCCGCAGCAGGCGAAACCGCGCGCCGCTGCGAATCTGCGATCCTCAAGACATTGGGCGCAGACCGGCGGCGCATCTTGCTCAGCTTTGCGCTGCGTTCGATCTTGCTGGGCGCGGCCGCCGGATGTGTCGCCCTGCTGACCGGGATATTAGGGGGTTGGGCTGTGGCCACATACATCTTTGACACCGGGTTCACGGTCATCTGGAGTTCAGCCCTGGGTATCGTGCTGGCTGGAATCCTTGTGACACTGGGCGCAGGTCTGGTCTTTGCCCTGCGCCCACTGGCGGTACGCCCGGCCAGCATTCTGCGCGCCGCTGACTAGGATCAGCGCACGCAGGCCACCGGTTGCAGGATTTGCAACAGCTGTTCGTTGTCACAGACCAGCGCATCCAGCGTGATCTCGTCCAGCGAGGCATAGAAAACCTCGGCAGCGTCGCTAAGCGCCACCCGCAACCGACACGCATCGGTCAGTGGACAAGTATTGTCGGCATCGGCAAAACACTCGGCGATCGGTAAAGCGCCCTCGACATGGCGAAAAACCGACCCGACGCGAATTTCGTCAGCTGGGCGCGCCAGAGACATACCGCCATTGCGACCGCGCTGGGTGCTCAGGTAATTTAGCTGGCTCAATTGATTGATCACCTGTGCCAGATGGTTTTCCGAGATATTGCACACATCCGCAATCTCGGCCTTTGTCACCAATCGATCCTGATGCGCCGCACAATACATCAAAAGGCGCACTGCTATGTTTGTCCGTTTGGTAATCCGCATGTTGGCCTCCCAAATTTCAAGGTGGGACCTTATTGCATGTCTGGCAAAAAAGCGGTTTGACATACATCAATCGCTTAGAAGGACATGTAGGCGCATGGCGGACCCTTATTTCTTTGGCTATGGCAGCCTTGTGAACCTTTCGACCCATGATTTCCCCGATCCGCACCCGGCCCGGTTAAAGGGATGGCGGCGCGCCTGGCGCCATACCGATCTGCGCCCGGTGGCCTTTCTGACAGCAGTGCCGGACCCGGATTGTGAGATTGAGGGGATGATAGCTCATGTGCCGAAAAACGACTGGGCGGCGCTGGATGAACGGGAATGGGCTTATGATCGGGTGCCTGCCACGCAGGCGGTGACACACCCCCTGACCCATGACGTTGAAATTGCCGTCTATGCGGTGCCGCATGACCGTCATACCGCACCCAGCAACCACCACCCGCTGCTGCTAAGTTATATTGACGTGGTTGTGCAGGGTTATCTGCGTGCCTTCGGACCCGATGGAGTGGATCGGTTTTTTGCAACCACCGATGGTTGGGACGCGCCAATCCTGAATGATCGCGCAGAACCTCGGTATCCGCGCCATCAGCAACTAAAACCGGCAGAGACCGAATTGGTGGATGATCGTTTGCAACAGGTTTCGGCACAAGTGCTGCAGACCGGCCAACAAAAAAAGGCAGGCGGTTTGCCTGCCTCATTCGTGTTCTAGGCTGATTAATACCGGATCAGGTACATTCATCCGCGCGCGCGGATCACCTGCAGCAACGGCAGCAAGGTCGCCATTTCCGGGCCCCGCTCCATGCCGGTCAGCGCCTTGCGCAGCGGCATGAAAAGGCCCTTGCCCTTGCGGCCGGTGGCCTCTTTCACCGCTTTGGTCCATGCGCCCCATGTTTCACCATCGAAAGGCCCTTCGGGTAGCAGCGCAACGGCTTCGGCGATAAACTCACGGTCCTCATCCGCGATCAAGGGTTCAGCCCCGTCGCGGCACAGCTCCCACCAGCCTTTCAGATCGGCTAGGGTGGTGATGTTTTCGCGCGCCATCGACCAAAACGGCTCGGCCAAGTCGGCTGGAACGCCTGCGTCGGCAACGGCGTCGGCCACATCGGCCAGCGGCAGCGATTGCAGGTGCTTCGCCGTCAGCGGGAACAGGTCCTGCACGTCGAACTTGGTTGGTGCAGCCCCGAAGCGGTTTACATCGAATCCTTCGATCAGTTCAGCCATGTCCGAACGCAACTCAACCGGATCGGACGAGCCCAAACGCGCCATCAGGCTCAGCAGAGCCATTGGTTGCACTCCCTGTTCACGCAGATCGCGCAGGGCCAGCGTGCCCAGACGCTTGGACAAAGCTTCACCCTGCGGGCCGGTCAGCAGCGAGTGGTGTGCAAAGCGCGGGCAAGTGCCGCCCAGTGCCTCGATGATCTGAATCTGCGTCGCAGTGTTGGTCACGTGGTCCGAGCCGCGCACAACGTCAGTAACGCCCATTTCGGTGTCATCCACCACTGACGCGATCGTATACAATACCTGACCGTCCCCCCGGATCAGCACCGGGTCAGACACCGAGGCCGCATCGATTGAGATGTCGCCCAGAATGCCATCGGTCCATTCGATCCGCTCATGATCCAGCTTGAACCGCCAGACACCATTACCACGCTCAGCCCGCAACGCGTCTTTCTCAGCCTCAGAAAGGTTCAGCGCGGCGCGGTCATAAACTGGCGGCTTGCCCATGTTCAGCTGTTTCTTGCGCTTCAGGTCCAGCTCGGTCGGCGTTTCAAACGCCTCATAAAACCGTCCCATCTCACGCAGTTTGTCCGCAGCTTCGGCATAACGGTCCAGCCGTTCGGACTGGCGCTCGACCCGGTCCCAATGCAGACCCAACCATTCCAGATCCTGCTTGATCGCATCGACATATTCTTCTTTCGAACGCTCGGGATCGGTGTCGTCGATACGTAGGATAAACGTACCGCCTGCCTTACGGGCGATCAGATAGTTCATCAAGGCGGTGCGCAGGTTGCCCACATGGATATAACCGGTGGGCGACGGGGCAAAACGGGTGGTGGTCATGGAGTTCTCCTGTTGGCGCGGCTCATGTCACAAAGGCGCGTTTTTGTCCAGCAGGGGTTTCAGGTCGGCTGTACCGGCCAGTGCCGATCAAGGTCCTTCAACCCGGCGCGGATCAGCTCGGAGAGCACATCCAGATCAATATCCGCCAGCTTGTTCACATAAAGGCAGGATTTGCCCAGTTTGTGTTTGCCCAGGCGCGTCAGGATATCCCCGAAATCCGCATAACCGGGCATGATATAGATCGACAGTGCAGATTTACGTGGGGAAAACCCGGTGGCCAGAAAATCACCCTCGCGCCCGGATTTATATCGGTAATGGTATCGCCCGTACCCGATCATCGACGGCCCCCACATAACAGGTGCAAATCCCGTCGCGTTGCGGAATACTGCATCCAGTACCCGTGCCTCCTCGGCTTTTCGCGTTGGCTGTACCGCCGAAAGGAAACTCTCAACGCTTTGCCCTGTGGGGACGGTTTTGTTTACAGATCGCGCCATGAACAAAATTTAACACGTAATGTTCAACCACACAGCCCATGTCTTGGGTGTATAGAGTGGCAAGTGACCCTCTCCGCCCTACCTAACATCCTGATATTCTGACAGGGAGATCGAAAATGACCATCAAATTGACTCGCCGCGCGGCCCTAGGAGCCGCAGCAGCATTGCCATTCGCATCCGCCGCCGCCCCAGTTTTGGCCGCCGGGACCGAGGCCAAGGCCAATTCAACCATCGCCAAATCCTTTAAGTTGGGCGACTTCACCGTCACCACATTGTTGGACGGTAGCCTGCCCCGTGACGGCGCCAAGGATATCTTTGGCGGCGGCGCTTCGGACGAGGATTTCGCCAAGGTCTCAGCCGACAACTTCATCTCGCCCGAGGTGGCGCAGTTCTTTTTTACACCAACACTGGTCAATACCGGGTCTGAGCTGGTTCTGTTCGACACTGGCCTAGGTCAGGGCGGCATTCAGGCCGCGCTGGCGGATGCGGGCGTGACGCCAGATCAGATCAATACCGTTGTGATCACCCATATGCATCCCGACCATATCGGCGGCATGACCACGAACGACGCGCCGACCTTCCCGAATGCGCGCTATGTCACTGCATCGCCTGAGTATGATTTCTGGGCCGCGCAAGACGCAGGCAACCGCGTTGGCGATCTGGTCGCAGCCAAAGTGACACCGCTGGCCGAAAAGATGACCTTTGTCGAAGACGGGGGCGAGGTCGCGTCGGGCATCACCGCAGTCGCAGCCTATGGGCATACTCCGGGTCACACGGTTTACCACTTGGAAAGCAACGGGCAACGTCTGGTGCTGACCGCTGATTTGGCCAATCACTATGTCTGGTCTTTTGCCCACCCGGAATGGGAGGTGCGCTTTGACATGGACAAGGCGGCAGCCACTGCATCCCGGCGCAATGTGCTGGGCATGCTGGCCGCCGACAAGGTGCCTATGATCGGCTATCACATGCCGTTCCCGGCGGCTGGCTTTGTCGAAACGCGCGGTGACGGGTTCCGCTTTGTCCCGGTCAGCTATCAGATGATGGGCTAAGCCCTAGTATCCAGGGTCCGGCCGCACTACTGAGCCATCCGTGAAACGGGACAGGCGAAAAGCGGCCGGATCGACGCAAGGCGTGGTTTCGGCGACCAGGTCAGCCATCAGACGACCTGCTGCGGGGCCAATACCAAACCCGTGACCGGAAAAACCGGTTGCAATATACATTCCCGCCATCTCATCCACCCCCGAGATTACCGGCACCGCATCCGGTGTTACATCGATCATCCCCGCCCAGCTTTGTACAATCTCGGCCTGTTCAAGCGCCGGAAACGCATTGCGTGCTTTGGCCCATGCCTTGCGCAACACTTTTGACGACGGCTCGGGGTCCAGCACACGGCATTTTTCGAATGGCGTCACATCGGTTGGCAGCCAGGTCTGATCCTGCTGCGCCTCGGTGCGCCAGCGGCCCGACAATCGAAAGCGCAAAGACCGCCATTCCTGTTTAAAGGCAGGTAGGAACTGTCGACCCAGACGAAAGCTATCGGGCACGATATCAACCGTATTCTCACGACCGGACGCGATGCTATAGCCGCCATCGGCACGCTTTCGCATTGCGAATTCATCCGCCCAAAGCGCTGTTTCAGGACCCTCGACAGGTGACGTGCGCAAAACCGTGTTCAGTACCTTCAGTTGCGGCAGATCAATCCCGGCATTCCCGGCAAACAGACGTGACCACGCACCACCGGCCAGAACCACATAGTTACATGCCACCCGACCACGCTCGGTGAACACACCAGAAACGCGGCCATCCCTAAGATCGACACTGCGCACTGCGCAATTGGTCATCAGCACCGCCCCACGGTCCCGCGCCGCCTCGGCGATGGCGGGTGCGGCCCATTGCGGCTCGGCCCGACCGTCCTGCGGCATAAAAAGGGCGCAATCAAAATCCGCTGCAGTATCAGGCAGCATCGCGTCCAACTCACCCCCGGCCACCAATCTGGCACCGGTTTGCAACCCGTCGACATGGCGTAGCCAGCGTTCCAGATTTCCGCTGCTGCGTTTGCCCGAGGCGCCAAACAGGATGCCTGCACGGGTATAACCTGTCTTGCGGCCGGTCCGCTGATCCAGCCCTTGCCAAAGGTGCAGCGCCTCGACCATCAACGGGATTTCCCGCGGGTCGCGCATACCCAGACGCACCCATCCCCAGTTGCGCGAGCTTTGCTCGCCCGCGATCTGCCCCTTTTCACACAGCAGCACCGAAGCACCGCGTTCAGACAGTTCCAACGCGGTGGACGCGCCGATTATGCCGCTGCCAATGACAACCACATCCACGGTTTTGGGCAAGTGCAAATCAGGTTCGACGGGGGTTGGCTTGGGGCCGGGCATCAACCGCTCTTATTTCATGGCTCGAACCGCCATGAAGGCCCAGAGCGAGCGCGCAGGCAACGTGCCTTGTGCCGCAGGGGTGATGATTTTCAAAAGTTGTGGCGAACACGCCAATAGGCGCGAGAAAACACGCGCCATTCCGTCCGTATTCACCTAGAAATTAAGCCGCGCCGCGCAACTCTGCCAATTTCTGGCGCAGGGTCGCCCCCAACCCGCTGTCTTTCGTCTCGACCTCTTCATCCATCTCGGCCTGTTGAGGCAGTTCAGGAAAGACGGCCGGCGCTTTTGTGGATTTCACCTCAGGCTCGGGGTCTTCGGGCTCATCCTCGCGAAGAAGATCCGCGATGGCAGAATCCAACTTAGCTTCGTCCAGAACCCGCGCCTCGGACTCCATTGATTTGTACCTCAACGGCGGGTGAAGCGGTTTGTCATATCCCTCATACATAATAACACCAAATCGTTAACTCAGACATCCAATACCAAGTGCGCCACAATTCGATACTTTCGAAATAAGGTCACACCGCCCCAGATGGGGCGTGAATTAAGCTAAAATGTGGCAAAAAAAAGTCTCAATTTCAAGCCATCCATTCCAAGAGAGGCTGGAAAATTAGAGTGTTATCGGAAAATTTGAAACAATGCTCACCTCTCTGGGCAAACTAGCCTAGCGAAGGAGACAATCATTTTTTCCTTAATTGGTTCCAGAGCAGTTCAGCCTTTGTCCCGCCAGCGATTCACAATCGGATAGCGGCGATCCAGCCAGAAAGCCCGATGTGTCAACCGAGTTCCGGGGGCGGACTGAAAGCGTTTGTATTCGCTGATATAGATCAGATGCTCGACCCGCCGCGCATCAGCCTCGTCAAATCCGGCAGCGACACAATCGGCGATCGAGCCCTCACGATCGACCAGAATATCCAGAATGGCATCCAAAACCGGATAGTCGGGCAGGCTGTCGCTGTCCTTTTGGTCCTCACGCAGCTCGGCACTGGGCGGTTTGTCGATGACCGAAGGGCGGATCACCACACCTGCGGGCCCCATCATCCAGTCGCGGTGGTTTGCATTGCGCCAGCGGCAGGTCTCGAACACACGGGTTTTGTACAAATCCTTGATCGGGTTATAGCCGCCGTTCATGTCGCCGTAGATGGTGGCATATCCCACCGCGACCTCGGATTTGTTGCCTGTGGTCAAAAGCATCTCACCAAACTTGTTCGAGATCGCCATCAACAGCAATCCGCGCAAGCGGGATTGGATGTTCTCTTCGGTCAAATCCGCATCACGCCCAGTAAACAGCGGGGCCAAGGTCTCGGTCACGGCTGCCCTGCTGTCCGAGATCGGCACATAGTCATAGTGAACGCCCATCGCCTTGGCGACGGCTTCGGCATCGTCCAATGACGCCTGACTGGTGTATTCCGAAGGCAGCATCACACAGCGAACATTCTCAGCGCCAATGGCATCCACTGCGATAGCCGCGACCAAGGCAGAATCAACGCCGCCCGACAAACCCAGCAGCGCTTTTTTGAACCCGGTCTTGCCCATATAGTCGCGCAAGGATTGCACCATGGTGCGATAGTCCTGCTCCCATTCGTCGGGCTGCGGCACGATTTCTGCGGGCACGATGCGCCAGCCATCATCGCCACGCTCCAGATCGATCTGCGTCACGGCCTCGTCAAAGACAGGCATCCGAAACGCCAGCTCTCCGCCCGGGTTCAGGCCAAACGTGGCCCCGTCGAATACCTGATCGTCCTGACCGCCAACCATGTTCAGATAGATCAGCGGCAGGCCAGTCTCGACCACGCGGGCCACCATATGGTTCAGGCGCACGTCGTATTTGTTGCGGAAATACGGCGAACCATTGGGGATCAGCAGAAACTCGGCCCCGGTTTCCTCAAGCGTTTCGGCCACGTCCGGATGCCAGCTGTCTTCGCAGATCGGGCTGCCGATGCGGGTGTTGCCAACCGCATAAGGCCCGCCCAAAGGCCCGGCATCGTACAGGCGCACTTCGTCGAACACGGTTTCATTGGGCAAATGATGTTTCAACGACTTGCTGCTGATCCGCCCGTTCTTGAGGATCAGGTACGCATTGAAAAGATTGCCATCTTCTGCCCAAGGTCCGCCAATCGCCACCGCAGGGCCATCGGCGCATTGTTTGGCCAGATCCACGACCGCCGCCATCGCCGCCCGGTGGAACGCAGGCTTCATCACCAGGTCCTGCGTGTTGTAGCCGGTGATGAACATCTCGGGGAACGCCACCAGATCGGCCCCGGCCTCGCGCCCCTGCTTCCACGCGGCCAACGCCTTGGCAGCGTTACCGTCGATATCCCCCACAGTGGGATTGAGTTGCGCCAGAGTGATACGGAAACGGTCGGCCATTGTGCCCTCTTGCCCTCGTCAGTCTTACAGCCATTTAGCAGATCATTGCGCAAGTAAAAGGCAAATGCGGCAAAACCCGTTGCTCTGCCCCCACCGGTACCTTAGTTTTGCGCAAAAGGATGAACACTGGGCAGGCAGGACAGATTATGAACGCTTTTCGCATTTCCATTGCCGCATCAGCAATCGCTCTGATCGCTGCTGGCGCCGCCGCGCAGAACGGTCAGGTAATCACCACGGACGATGAAGTTGGCGGCGTCTATGAAGGCACGTTCGAAAACGGCCTGCGCCACGGGACCGGCACGTATCGCCTGCCTAACGGGTTCGAATATAGCGGCGAATGGGCCGAGGGTGAGATTCAGGGCAAAGGGATTGCCCGTTATGTCAACGGCTCGATCTACGAAGGCATGTTTGTCAAAGGGCAACCCGAAGGGCGCGGCAAGATCATCTATGCCGACGGCGGCAGCTATGACGGTGAATGGGCCGACGGGTCGCTCAATGGCGCTGGCATCGCTATCTATGCCAATGGCGCGCGCTACGAGGGCAATTTCAAAAACGCGCGTTATCACGGCAAGGGCGTGATGACGGACCCCAGCGGCTTTAGCTATGACGGGGACTGGGTTGATGGTGTCAAACAGGGCAGTGGCAAGATTACCTATGCCGAAGGCGGTATCTACGAGGGCGAAATCAAGGATGGTCAGCGCCACGGTCAAGGCAGCCTGACCCTGCCCGACGGGATGACTTACGTCGGCGATTGGGTCGAAGACCGCATAACAGGCTCCGGGCGCATGACCCTTGTCAACGGTGACGTCTACGAAGGCGAACTGATCGAGGGTCGGCGGCAAGGCAAGGGCAAGATGATTTATGCCAATGGCGACGTCTACGAAGGCGACTATGCCAACGATCTGCGCCATGGTCAGGGGGCCTATACCGGCACTGACGGATTTGCATACACAGGCGAATGGACCGACGGGCTGCTTGAGGGTTTAGGTGAGATGACTTATCCGGATGGCTCGGTCCATGTCGGCGATTTCAAGGCTGATTTGGCCGAGGGCAAGGGCCTGATCACCTACCCCGACGGCTCGACCTATGATGGCGATTGGATCGCTGGTGTGATTGAAGGTCAGGGTATTTCCACCTATCCCAACGGCACGGTCTACAAAGGACAGTTCAAAAACGCCAAACCGAGTGGCAAGGGCATTCTGACTTCTGCTGACGGGTCCAGCTATGACGGGGATTGGGCCGATGGTCTGCGTCAGGGCAAGGGCTTGTCCACGTATCCCGATGGCACCACCTATTCCGGCGAGTTCAACGCAGGCAAACGCCACGGGCAAGGTGAAATCGTCATGGCCAACGGGTTCAGCTATTCTGGCCAATGGACCGAAGGCAAGATCACCGGTGACGGGATCGCCACATACCCAAGCGGTGATGTTTACGAGGGCAGCTTTGTCGACGCCAAACGGCACGGCAACGGCACAGTGCGCTATGCCAACGGCGAAGAGGAAACCGGCGTTTGGGAAAACGGTGCATTGGCGACATCGAACAGCACAACCCCTGAGACGGATACAGCAGACACCACCGATTCGGACGGCTGAACCATCACCACGGCACGGGGTCTCCGGCCCAATCGAAAAACCCTCCGGTTTCGGCTGGGGTTAAATGCGCCATCACGGTCAACAGGTTCTCGGCGGCTTCATCCGGTGCAACAGCGGGATGACGTCCCAGGTATTTTCGGGTGAATTCAGTTTTCACGGTGCCGGGATGCAGGGCAACGCAGATCGCTTGCTGGTGGGTACGATGCAGTTCGATCGCCCCCGTATGTACGATCTGGTTCACCGCGGCTTTTGCTGCGCGATAGCTGACCCAACCGCCCAGCCTATTGTCCCCGATGGACCCGACGCGTGCCGATAGCACAGCAAAAATCGCCCGGCGATCCCGCGGAAGCAGGCGTGATGCATGGCCCAGAATCAGCGCAGGTCCGACAGCGTTCAATGCAAACTGGTCCATCATTGTCTGTGCTGTGACCGCACGCATTGTCTTTTCCGGGGCCGCCCCGTTGATTTCTAACGCGCCCGAGGCGACGAGGATCAAATCGAAGGGGCCGGACAACTTGCCCAATACGCTCTCAATACCGGCGGGATCGGTTAAATCAAATCCGTCCGTAGAACGCGACAAGGTGGTCACCGCCACGCCCTGCCCCCTTAGGCGGTGACATATCGCCTGACCGATTCCTCCTGACGCGCCTATGATCAACGCTGTTTTCATCACTAACCACCTAGACGTCCTGTTACGCGGATCAATACGCCACTCTTGAAAGAAACCCCTGCAACAGCAGTTAAGGCGCAAATGGGTCTTTTCATTCTGGGCGGGCTCTGTATAAATTCCGGCCCATGATCAACCGCGCAGATATCCCTTTTGCCGACACCGCCCTGCGCGGTGCGTTTCTGCGTGGCCTACTGATCCTAATCCGCCTCTGAGCGTGCCATCCGGCGCGCCCGCTCAGAGGAGGACGCCCGCGCGCCATAGGCTTTAGGACAGAAGAAGAAAGAGAATCCCATGACCAACGTGACCGACCAAGACCGCGTCTTGATCTTTGACACCACTTTGCGCGACGGCGAGCAAAGCCCCGGCGCAACCATGACCCATGACGAAAAGCTGGAAATCGCAGAACTGCTGGATGAAATGGGCGTCGACATCATCGAGGCCGGTTTCCCCATCGCGTCCGAGGGCGATTTCAAAGCGGTTTCCGAGATCGCCGAGCGATCCAAAAACAGCCGCATCTGCGGCCTGGCGCGTGCCAATTTCGCGGATATCGACCGCTGTTGGGAAGCCGTCAAGCACGCCGGAAAGAACCGAATTCACACGTTTATCGGCACCTCACCACTGCACCGCGCCATTCCGAACCTGACACAGGACGAAATGGCCGAGAAAATCCACGAGACTGTCAGCCACGCTCGCAACCTGTGTGAAAACGTGCAATGGTCGCCGATGGATGCAACGCGGACCGAGTGGGACTATCTGTGCCGCGTGATCGAGATTGCGATCAAGGCCGGCGCCACGACGATCAACATCCCAGACACTGTGGGCTATACGGCCCCGATGGAATCGGCTGACCTGATCAAGCGCCTGATCGAGACGGTGCCGGGTGCAGATGAGGTGGTATTTGCCACCCACTGCCACAACGATCTTGGCATGGCGACGGCGAACTCGCTGGCCGCTGTCGCGGGCGGGGCACGTCAGATTGAATGCACGATCAATGGCCTTGGCGAACGCGCAGGCAATACGGCGTTGGAAGAGGTCGTCATGGCGCTGCGCACCCGCAACGACATTATGCCGTGGAACACCGGCATTGATACGACCAAGATCATGCATATCTCTCGCCGCGTTGCGACGGTGTCGGGCTTCAACGTGCAGTTCAACAAGGCCATCGTTGGCAAGAACGCCTTTGCCCATGAAAGTGGTATCCACCAGGATGGCATGCTGAAGAACCGCGAAAACTTTGAGATCATGCGCCCCGAAGATATCGGCCTCTCGGGCACGTCCTTGCCTTTGGGAAAACACTCGGGCCGTGCGGCGTTGCGCGACAAGCTGGAAACGCTGGGCTATGAGGTTGGTGACAACCAGCTCAAGGATATCTTCGTGCGGTTCAAGGATTTGGCTGACCGCAAGAAAGAGGTGTTTGACGACGATCTTATTGCACTGATGACGCTGGACGATGAAGACGATCATCTGCAATTGGTGTCGATGAAAGTGACCTGCGGAACCGGCGGGCAAGCGGAGTCGACGGTTGAGTTGGAAGTGGACGGCAAAGACATCATCGCAACCGAACACGGCGACGGTCCGGTGGATGCGACCTTCAAGGCTATCCGCGCGATCTTTCCGAACAAAGCCCATCTTCAGCTGTATCAAGTGCATGCAGTAACCGCGGGCACTGATGCCCAGGCCACGGTGTCAGTCCGTCTGGAAGAAGACGGCATGATTGCAACGGGTCAATCGGCCAACACGGATACGGTTGTGGCTTCGGCCAAAGCCTATCTTCACGCCTTGAACCGCCTGATCGTACGCCGTGAAAAAACCGGCCCCGGTGCCGACGCGCGCGAGATCAGCTACAAAGATCTGACCTAGAGACAAAGGTCAAAGGCTCCCGCACCCGCGGCGGCCCGGCTTCGCCGAACCTTCTTGGGTTTTGGGCCCGGCAGCGCGCCAAAGGCGCGCTGCCGGGCCCAACTCGGTTGGCTGCATCTTTGCTGCGGGCAAGCGAGGCGGGAGCATTCTGGAATTGACTGTAGACTGTGTTCAGAGCGCCTTGAACAACTTGGTCAACCGGGCGGCTTCGTTTTCCAGACCGAATGGTGCATTGACGATAAACATACCTGAACCGACCATGCGGTGCCCTTCTCGCACCGGGTCAAACCGAACCTCGTGGCAAAACGCCTTAGGTAGATTCTGCGCCTTCAGCGCCGAAACCATGGCCCGGTGACGGTCATCCGTTAGAAGCGGATACCACAGGGCAATGACGCCAACATTCCACTTGCGATGCAGTTTGGCGATGATGCCGGGCAGACGATCATATTCCGATTTCACCTCGTAGCTTGGGTCGATCAGCAACATCCCTCGCCGCGGCGTCGGCGGCAGCAGGGATTGCGCCAGTTCGTACCCGTCCTGTTGGTACACTTTGGCTCCATAGGGTGACATCGCCATAGCCAAAGCCGCGTGTTCCTGCGGGTGTAGCTCCGCAAAGTGCAAACTGTCCTGATCGCGCAGCAAACTGGCCGCGATCATCGGAGAACCGGGATAGGCCACGCTCCCCTGTCGCTGCTGAACCGCCGCAATTGCCCGGCTCAGTGGATGATCCGCATCGAACCAGTCGGCCTTTTGGGCTCGCCCGATTCCCGCCGCCGCCTCGCCCGTGCGCAGTGCCTCAACCGCATCCAGCTTATACAGCCCCCGTCCAGAGTGGGTTTCAAGGTATGTCAGCGGCTTGTCTTTGCGGGTCAAATAATTCAGCACCCATGCCAATAATGCGTGCTTTTGCACATCAGCCAGATTCCCGGCGTGGTAAATGTGTTGATAAGAGAGCATATTGCCTTCTAAAGTCCCTCTCAATAAGGCGGAAAGGTGCTGATTGTCGCGGAATCAGCCCTTTAACCGGGCGTATTGGCACCCTATAAGTCATCCGTCCCGGAACCGTCGAGTCGCGGGCAGTAGAAAACCGACATACAGGATCAGGGGAATCATGGGGATCTTTGGCAATCTAGGCGGCCTGTTCACAGCGGACATGGCCATCGACCTTGGGACAGCGAACACGCTGGTTTATGTCAAAGGACGCGGCGTGATCCTATCGGAACCGTCCGTTGTCGCCTACCACGTGAAAGACGGTGTGAAAAAAGTGCTGGCCGTGGGCGAGGATGCCAAGCTGATGTTGGGCCGGACGCCGGGTTCGATTGAAGCCATCCGCCCGATGCGTGAAGGCGTCATTGCCGATTTCGACACCGCCGAAGAGATGATCAAACATTTCATCCGCAAGGTGCATAAGCGCTCGACCTTTTCGAAACCCAAAATCATCGTCTGCGTTCCACACGGCGCAACTCCGGTTGAAAAGCGTGCGATCCGTCAGTCGGTTCTGTCCGCAGGTGCGCGTCGCGCCGGATTGATTGCGGAACCTATTGCTGCCGCGATCGGTGCTGGCATGCCAATTACTGACCCGACCGGCAACATGGTCGTTGATATCGGCGGCGGTACCACCGAGGTGGCCGTTCTGTCGCTGGGCGACATCGTCTATGCCCGTTCAGTCCGTGTGGGCGGAGACCGGATGGATGAAGCCATCATCTCGTATCTGCGCCGCCAGCAGAACCTGCTGGTGGGTGAATCGACCGCCGAGCGGATCAAGACCACCATTGGCACCGCCCGTATGCCCGATGACGGCCGCGGTCAGTCGATGCATATCCGTGGCCGCGACCTGCTGAACGGCGTGCCGAAGGAAATCGAAATCAGCCAGGCGCAAGTGGCCGAGGCATTGTCGGAGCCAGTTCAGGCGATCTGCGAAGCCGTCATGACCGCGCTGGAAACCACTCCGCCCGATCTGGCTGCGGACATCGTGGACCGAGGCGTCATGCTGACCGGAGGTGGCGCGCTGCTGGGCGATCTGGATCTGGCCCTGCGCGAACAAACCGGGCTGGCCGTGTCGATTGCAGATGAAAGCCTGAATTGTGTGGCTTTGGGCACCGGCAAGGCGTTGGAATATGAAAAACAGCTGCGCCACGCGATTGACTACGAAAGCTAAGGCGCGCACCCTTTAAGGGACAACACTCGGGCAAGAGCAGCACGGGAAGGTAACCTGTGGCAAAGGACCGATCACAGCGCGACGAATACACCACCCCCCTGCGCCGTCTGCTGTTGGGGATTGTGGTGCTGTGCCTGCTTGCCATCTTTTTGGTCTGGCGGATCGACAGCCCGCGCGTGGAACGGTTCCGCGCGCAGGTCGTGGACCGGGTGGTGCCCTCGATGGAGTGGGCAATGGTCCCGGTCACCGCCGTGGTCAACCTGGCCCGCGATTTCCAAAGTTACCAACGCCTGAGCGAACAGAACCAGGAACTGCGCAGCGAGCTGCGCCTGATGCGCGCCTGGAAAGAGGCCGCGCTGCAACTTGAACAGGAAAACGCCCGGCTGTTGGATTTGAACAATGTGCGTCTCGATCCCCGTCTGACCTATATCACCGGGGTCGTGATGGCCGATAGCGGGTCACCCTTCCGGCAGTCGGTTCTGCTGAATGTTGGGGAACGCGACGGTATCACCGATGGCTGGGCCACAATGGATGGGATTGGTGTGGTCGGGCGCATTTCCGGCGTGGGGCCGGACACGGCACGGGTGATCCTGATGACCGATGCCTCCAGCGCGATCCCTGCCACAATCCAGCCCTCTGGCCAGACCGCCCTGATCACCGGCGACAACACATCCGCACCGGCGGTCGAGTTTCTGGAGAACCGAGAGCTGGTCCGCCCCGGCGACCGGGTCGTAACCTCGGGCGATGGTGGCGTGTTTCCCGGCGGTTTGCTGATCGGTCAGATCACTGCTGATCCCGGCGGTCGCCTGCGGGTGCGCCTGTCAGCAGATTTTGAACGGCTCGAATTTCTGCGGGTGCTGCGCTATCAATCAGCGCCTCAGATCCGCGATACGGGTGATATCGTCGGTCCACGAAACCCCGAGGCCGCCCTGACCCCGTCTGAGGTCGGCGATGGATAACGCAACCTCACAGCTTTGGTCCAAGCGTGGGCTGTATCTTATACTGGCCGCTCTTGTGCTATTTCTGCACTTGCTGCCACTGGACACGAAACCGGACCGCTGGCCATTTCCCGACTTTTTGATCGCACTGACTTTTGCCTGGGTACTGCGGCGGCCCGAATATGTACCGACCCTGCTGATCGCCTTCGTCATGCTGATGGCTGATCTTTTGTTACAACGCCCGCCCGGCTTGTTAGCCGCGCTCGTAGTGTTGGGCTCGGCTTATCTGCGCTCGGCTGCATTTGGAATGCGGGATTCAGGTTTTGTTAGCGAATGGTCCACCGTTGCGGTGGCGATCACGGGAGTTTTCATGCTGAACCGTGTCATTCTTGCTATTGTGTCTGTACAACAAGCGGCATTGGGGCCTGTAGTGATACAAGTGGTTCTGACAATTGCGGTTTATCCTTTGATCGTTCTGCTTAGCCAGAACGCGCTTGGCGTGCGGCGCGCAACCGTGGCCAATACCAATGCCGTAGGGGCACGGGGATGAAACAGCGCAAACCCAAAGCCCCGGGCCTTGCCTATAAACGCCTGCCTCGTCGAGCATTGCTTTTGGGTGGGCTACAAGCCGCCTTCATCGGCGGGCTCGCCGCCCGGATGCGCTATATGCAGGTGGATCAGGCCGATGAATACCGCCTGCTGGCCGAGGAAAACCGGATCAATATCCGCCTGATCCCGCCAACCCGTGGACGGATCTACGACCGGAACGGCGAGATCATCGGCCAGAACTCGCCCTCATACCGTATCGTCATGGTGCGCGAAGATGCCGGTGACGTCGATCAGGTTATCGCCAAGCTTTCAGAGCTGATCCCCCTGACGGCAGATGAGATTGAACGCGCCAAGACCGAAATGCGCCGCTCGGCCCCGTTCCTGCCGGTCACGCTGGCCGATCAGGTCACGTGGGAGGATATCTCGAAGGTTGCCGTCAACGCACCCGCCCTGCCCGGTGTGATCCCCGAAGTGGGACAGACAAGGCAGTACCCGCGCTATGAGGATTTTGCCCATGTGGTCGGCTATGTCGGCCCGGTCAGCGATTATGACCTGAGCCAGATCGAAGACCCAGAGCCGGTCCTACGAATTCCGCGGTTCCAGATCGGCAAAGTCGGGCTAGAGGCCAAGCAAGAGATTGCCCTGCGCGGCAAAGCCGGGGCGAAACGGGTCGAGGTCAACGCCACCGGCCGCGTGATGCGTGAACTGGACCGGCAAGAAGGTGAGACCGGGGCCGACTTGCAGCTTTCTGTCGATGCGGATCTACAGCAATACGCGCAAGCACGTCTGGCCGGGGAAAGTGCCGCCGCCGTGGTGATCGATTGCGAAACCGGCGATATCCGTGCCATCAGTTCAGCCCCCAGTTTTGATCCGAATCTGTTCGTGCGCGGTATCTCGGTCGCAGACTATCGGACGCTGACACAGGACAATTACCGCCCGCTGGCCAACAAGACGGTTCAGGGCACCTATCCGCCGGGCTCGACCTTCAAGATGATCACCGCCATGGCCGCGCTTGAGGCCGGGGTGATCGGGCCATCGAACACAGTCTATTGTCCCGGCCACCTAAAGGTGGGCAGCCGCCGCTTCCACTGCTGGAAACGCGGCGGGCACGGCACGGTTGATTTGGAAACCTCGCTGAAACGCAGCTGCGACGTCTATTATTATGACGTGGCTCTGCGCACCGGTATCGACAAGATTTCGGAAATGGCGCGCATTTTTGGTCTGGGCGTAAAGCACGACATACCGATGTCTGCCGTCGCCGCCGGGTTGGCACCTAACCAGGCGTGGAAGCAGCGTGTTCATGGCGAGGAATGGCTGGTCGGCGACACGGCGAATGCCTCGATCGGTCAAGGCTTTATGCTGGCCTCACCGCTGCAATTGGCAGTCATGACGGCGCGGATTGCAACCGGTCGCGCGGTGTCGCCGCGGCTGGTACGCTCGGTGAACGGGATTGAACAACCTTCCGGCGCGGGAGAACCGCTGGCGGTGAACCGCAATAATCTGGAACAGGTGCGTCATGCCATGTTCACGGTCTCGAACAACCGGCGCGGCACCGCCTATCGCAGCCGTATCATCGCGGATGAATTCCGCATGGCCGGTAAAACCGGCACCAGCCAGGTGCGCAACATCACCAAGGCGGAGCGCGCAGCCGGTGTGATCCGCAACGAAGACCTGCCATGGGAACGCCGCGACCACGCGCTGTTCGTCAGCTTTGCACCCTATGACAATCCGAAATTCGCCGTGGCCGTGGTGGTGGAACATGGCGGCGGTGGCTCCAAGGCAGCGGCCCCGGTCGCACGGGACATCATGTTGCAAGCGCTGTACAACGGCACACCGCCGCTCGAGGCCTATCCGGCTGGCGATCGCGACCGCATCAAGGAACAGCAAAAACGGCTTGAGGGCGATCGCCGCCCCAAAGCGCGTCCGACCGAGAAGGACCGCGCATGAGCTATCTTGAATATGCCGTCAAATCCACACCGTCAGGGTTCCGCAAATTCCTGTATATGAACTGGCCACTGACCCTGTTGCTGATCAGCACAGCAAGTGCCGGATTCCTGATGCTGTATTCGGTTGCGGGTGGATCGTGGATGCCCTGGGCGGAACCGCAGATGGAACGCTTTGGGCTGGGTCTGACAGCGATGTTCATCATCGCGCTGGTACCGATCTGGTTCTGGCGAAACATGTCTGTCGTGGCCTATCTCGGGTCAATCGTATTGCTTGTTTTCGTTGAGCTTTTTGGCACCATCGGCATGGGCGCGCAGCGCTGGATCGACCTGGGATTCATGCGACTGCAGCCGTCCGAGGTTATGAAAGTTGCGCTGGTTATGGTTTTGGCCGCCTATTACGACTGGCTACCGTCTCATAAAACGTCACGCCCGCTGTGGGTGCTGATCCCGGTGGCGTTGATCCTGATCCCCACGTTCATGGTTCTGAAACAGCCCGATCTGGGCACCTCAATCCTGCTGTTGGCGGCAGGTGGCGGGCTGATGTTTTTGGCTGGAGTCCACTGGGCCTATTTCGCCGCCGTCATCGCCGCTGTGGTCGGCCTGATTGCCACCGTGTTCAACAGCCGCGGGACCGAGTGGCAGTTGCTCAAGGATTATCAGTTCCGACGGATCGACACGTTTCTGGACCCGTCTACCGATCCGCTGGGCGCAGGGTATCACATCACCCAGTCCAAGATCGCTTTGGGATCGGGGGGATGGAACGGGCGCGGGTTCATGCAGGGTACGCAGTCGCGTCTGAACTTTTTACCCGAAAAACACACCGACTTCATCTTTACCACGCTGGCCGAAGAGTTCGGCTTTGTCGGTGGCATCACCCTACTGACTCTGTATGGCCTGATCCTGGTGTTCTGCCTAATCACCGCGCTCTCGACAAAAGATCGATTCTCATCACTGGTGACGCTGGGCATCGCACTGAATTTCTTCCTGTTCTTTGCTGTCAACATGTCGATGGTGATGGGCCTTGCCCCGGTGGTGGGAGTGCCGTTGCCGATGGTCAGCTATGGCGGTTCCGCCATGCTGGTTCTGATGGCCGCCTTCGGCATCGTCCAAAGCGCCCATATCCACCGCCCCCGCTGATCCGAAAGGCCCCTTATGCCCGTGAACGTCCTGTTTTCCGCGCGCCCAGCGCAATGGCCGATCTATAAGCCTCTATTGACCAAAGGCCTGACCGAAGCCGGGGTAGACTTTCACCTGGCAACCGAGTTTGAGCCGGATCAAGTCGACTATATTGTCTATGCCCCAAGCGGTGGGTTACTGGATTTCACCCCATACACCCGGCTGAAGGCCGTGCTTAGCCTGTGGGCCGGGGTAGAAAAAATCGCGGGGAATGCGACCCTGACCGTGCCGCTGGCGCGGATGGTGGATCATGGCCTGACACAAGGCATGACCGAATGGGTGGTGGGCCACGTGCTGCGCCATCACCTCGGCATGGATCGACACATCACCGTGCAGGATGGTGTCTGGACCCCTGCACCGCCCCCGCTGGCAACCGGACGTCAGGTCTGTGTTCTGGGCCTTGGCGCGTTGGGCGAGGCCGCGGCGCGTGCGCTGGCGGCGCTGAAATTCGATGTCACCGGCTGGAGCCGTACAGCCAAGGATATTCCCGGTATTACCTGCCTGCATGGTCCCGATGGGCTGCGCACAGCCTTGTCGCGGGCCGAGATCGTGGTTTTGCTGTTGCCTGACACTCCCGCCACCGTGAGTATATTGAACGCCGACACTCTGGCCCTGCTGCCAAAGGGTGCTTGCATTATCAATCCCGGTCGGGGCCCGTTGATCGACGACGATGCCCTGCTGGCGGCACTGAATGCGGGTCAGGTTGGCCACGCGACGCTGGACGTGTTTCGGGTTGAGCCCCTGCCTGCAGATCACCCCTATTGGGCGCATCCGAATGTGACGGTGACCCCGCATATCGCCTCGGAAACCCGGCCCGAAACAGCAGCGCAGGTGATCTGCGAGAACATCCGTCGGGGTGAGGAAGGTGAACCCTTCCTGCACCTCGTTGACCGGTCTCTGGGGTACTAAGCCGCGATCAGACCGCGCCCTTTCAGCAAGGCCTCAACCCCCGGCAACCGACCCCGAAAGGCGAGGTACAGCTCTTCGGCCTCGCGTGAGCCGCCTGTGGACAGGATGTTTTCTTCCAACGCTTTAGCGCGTTCGGGGTCAAAGGCCCCTCCGGCCTCTTCAAACGCGGCAAAGGCATCGGCGTCCATGACCTCGGACCACATATAGCTGTAATAGCCCGCGCTATAGCCATCGCCTGCAAAGACATGCGCGAAATGCGGGGTGGCGTGGCGCATCCCAATGGCTTGCGGCATGCCGATCTGGGACAAAACCTCAGCCTGTTTCGCCATCGGATCAGCCGGGGCATCGCCATCGTGGAACGCCAGATCGACCAGCGCCGAGGCGACATATTCCACCGTCTGAAACCCCTGATCGAAATTGGCGGCCTTAAGCACTTTTTCCAGCATCTCCTGTGGCATCGCTTCGCCGGTTTCGGCGTGAGTGGCAAATTCGGCCAGAACCTCGGGCACTTCCAGCCAGTGTTCAAATAGCTGGCTGGGTAGCTCTACAAAGTCCCGCGCCACGCTGGTGCCCGAAATGCTTTCATAGGTCACATCGGACAGCATCTGATGCAGCGCGTGACCGAACTCGTGGAATAGGGTCCGGGCATCGTCGTAAGACAACAACGCAGGATCGCCCTTGGCAAAGTTGCAGACGTTGATCACGACCGGCGCCTGCACTTTGGGGAACTTGGCCTGCGACCGCATCGCACTGCACCACGCCCCTGACCGTTTAGACCCCCGTGCGAAGTAGTCGCCTATGAATACGGCTATATGTTGCCCGTTGCGCGTGACTTCCCACGCGCGGCAATCGGAGTGATAAAGCGGCACATCCAACGGTGCGAATTCAAGCCCGAACAGGCGGTTTGCGCAGGCAAAGGCAGCCTCGATCATCCGATCCAACTGCAGGTAAGGCTTCAACGCGGCCTCATCCAAATCATGCTCGGCCTTGCGGCGTTTCTCGGCATAATAGCGCCAGTCCCAAGCTTCCAGCGGGCCGTTGACGCCGTCCTCCTGCATCATCTGCGTCAGGATTTCAGCATCGGCATCGGCGCGTGACTTGGCGGGGCCCCAAACTTGCATCAGCAGGTCGCGCACCTTGTCAGGCGTGCGGGCCATTTCAGTTTCCAGCTTGAAACCGGCGAAGCTGTCATAGCCCAGCAGCTTGGCGCGTTCTTCGCGCAGTTGCAAGATTTCAGCTGAGATATTGCGATTGTCGGTCTCACCGCCATTGGCACCACGCGCCGCCCAGGCCCGATAGGCCTTTTCCCGCAGGTCGCGCCGAGGCGAGAATTGCAAGAACGGCACAATCAGCGAGCGCGACAGGGTGACCACCGGACCCTTTACTCCTTTTTCCTGCCCCGCAGCGCGGGCGGTATCCACCACGAATGCAGGCAACCCCTCCAGATCGTTTTCGGATAGCTCCATGTACCAATCACGCTCGTCGGCCAGAAGGTTTTGCGTGAAAGACGTTCCCAACGAGGCCAGCCGTGCCTTGATGTCCTGCATCCGGGCGTCCTTTTCGCCCTCAAGCGCCGCACCCGCACGGACAAAACCGCGATGGGTCAGCATGAGAACGCGGGCCTGTTCATCCGTCAGGTTCAGATCCTCCTTGCGAGACCACAGATCGGCCAGCCGTTGAAAAAGAGCCTTATTCGAAGAAATACCCGAGAAATGCGCCGCAAGTTTGGGCGAGAAGTCTCGTTGCAGTTCCTCTCGTGCCGGGTTGCTGTCTGCCCCTGCGACCGTGAAAAAGACCGACAACACCTTGTCCATCTGCTCTCCAGCAGCTTCCAGCGCTTCGACCGTATTGGCAAAGGTGGGCGCATCGGGGTTGTCGGCAATCGCGTCGATCTCGGCGTTATGCGCCTGCATGGCCTGCTCGAGCGCGGGGGCGAAATCGTCGTCTGAGATTGCGTTGAACGGAGCGATTTCAAACGGCGTGGTCCAGTTGGACAGGATCGGGTTGGTCATGCAAATCTCCTTTGCTGGTCAAGCTAGGGAGGCGGGCTGGAATGGTCCAGAGGTGGCGTATCAAATTCCGCGACAATCCAGTTTCGCGCGCCAGAAGCAGGGTGCGGTTTCAGGGGCTCCCGCCCCCGCAGCGCGCATCAAAGATGCGCCTTGGCGGCGTTGGGCCGGACCGTGCGCTGACGCGCGCGGCGGTTGCATCTAGTTTTTGGAACCTGCGCAAATGGGGCAATCTTCCCGACGTGATAGGGTGATTTTGCGACTTTCACCAAATAGCGCGTCGTAGATCAACATCTCACCGCGCAGAGCTTGCCCAGCCCCGGTGATTACCTTGATCGCCTCAACCGCCATCATCGAGCCTACCACGCCGGGCAACGGGCCAATCACACCAGCCTCGGCGCAGGAGGGGGCCAGACCGGGGGCCGGAGCCTGGGGGAAGATACATTGATAGCAGGGCGCACCATTGGCCGGGTCGAAGACGCTGAGCTGGCCTTCCCATTGTGACAGCGCGCCCGAGATCAGCGGCTTGCCCAGCGCGACAGCAGTGCGGTTTGCCAGATAGCGGGTGTCAAAGTTATCGGTGCCATCAAGGATCAGGTCAAAATCTGCAAACAGGTCAGTGGCGATTTCATCCGTCAGGCGGCGGTGATAGGGCAGGACGATCACATTGGGGTTCTGCGCCAGCATCGCCTGTTGCGCCGAAAAGACCTTGGGTATGCCGATATCTGCGTCGCGATGGATAACCTGCCGTTGCAGATTGGCGTTTTCAACCTCGTCATCATCAATCACGCCGATAGTCCCCACCCCGGCGGCAGCCAGATATTGCAACGCAGGTGCTCCAAGACCGCCAGCACCGATGACCAGAACCCGCGCCTGTTTCATCTTTTTCTGTCCCGGCCCGCCCAGTTCACGCAGGACGATATGGCGGGCATAGCGCTCAAGTTCGGTCTCAGAAAACTGGTCGGATGGCATTGCGGGCTCCTTGGCTGAGGCTGGCGCGGCGCGGTTTCGCAACGCTTTCAGAACACGTCCGTAAACCAGTACCAGCAGCACCGTACCCGCCAGTATCAGCCACATCGCCGCAGAACCGCCGGTCGCCTGACGCAACGGATGCCCATCAGGAAGCAGCAATTGAGCCGTAATCACACCCAGAAGCAGCACGGCCACCGAAGTCGTGCGGGCCGTCCGCGATACACCAGCCAGATAACCGATGCCCCACAGACCAGCCGCTAAAATCCCGACCAGAAGCATCAGCCGCGCCCGGTCGAGCCGAAACCACCCGCCCCGCGCGCCGTGTCGCTGAGCATATCAACCGCTTCGAACGCAGCTTGCACGACCGGGGCTACGACCAGTTGCGCGATGCGTTCGCCATGAGTGATCTCGAACGCCTCTTGACCTGCGTTCAAGACGATCACACCCAATGGGCCGCGATAGTCGCTGTCGATCGTACCGGGCGTATTGGGCAGGGTGATCCCGTGTTTCAGAGCCAGACCCGAGCGGGGGCGCACCTGAACTTCGAACCCCTGCGGAATTTCGATCCTTAGACCAGTGGGCACCAGGGCGCGTTGGCCCGGTTCAAGCGTGATTGACGCACCGCCGGGCAGGTTTGCCCGCACATCCGCACCAGCCGCCCCCGCGGTTTCATAAGACGGCAAGGGTACTGAGGGGTCAGCGCCCTGTTCGCGGATCACACGAATTGCAACCATCACTGTTCCTCTTGTCTAGCTCGTCAAAGCGTCGGCGATCCTGGTCGCCAAACGCTCGGCCACTGCATCTTTGCCCATGCGCGGCCATTCCTCGGCCCCGTCATCCGAGATCAGGATCACCGCATTCTCGGACCCGCCCATGATCCCGGTTGCCGGGCTGACATCATTGGCCACGATCCAGTCACAGCCCTTACGCCCCAGTTTGGCGGTGGCATGTTCGATCACATTGTCCGTCTCGGCGGCAAATCCGACAACCAGCGCCGGGCGACCGGTTTTCATATGCGATACGCGTTTTAGGATGTCGGGATTTTCGGCAAACTCCAGCGCTGGCATCCCATCGCGGCTTTTCTTCAGCTTTTTGTCCGAGGCACTGGCGACCCGCCAATCCGCGACAGCTGCAGCGAACACGCCCGCATCCACCGGCAGTGCGGCATTGACGGCGTCCGACATTTGCAGCGCGGTTTCGACCTGCACGACCTGCACCCCTGGGGGCGGCGGAACATCCGCTGGGCCGGTGACAAAGACCACGTCAGCGCCCAGTGCAGCAAGCGCCCGGGCCACCGCCGTACCCTGCGCCCCAGACGAGCGATTGGCGATATAACGCACCGGGTCAATCGGTTCATGCGTCGGCCCCGAGGTCACAAGCACGCGCTTACCGCTAAGCGGACCCTGACCCAGTTCCGCCTCAATCGCTGCGACGATCTCAAGCGGTTCGGACATACGGCCGGGGCCGTATTCACCGCATGCCATATCACCCTCGTTTGGGCCGACAAAACGGACGCCGTCCGCCTGTAATTGCTTCAAATTGCGCTGCGTCGCCGGATGGTCCCACATGCGCACATTCATCGCAGGTGCACACAGAACCGGCGTGTCGGTGGCCATCAACAGGGTCGAGGCCAGATCGTTCGCCAGCCCGGTAGCCATCTTTCCCATCAAATCCGCCGTCGCGGGGGCCACAACGATCAAATCCGCCGAGCGCGACAATTGGATATGCCCCATCTCGGCCTCATCTGTTAGATCGAACAGATCGCGATAGGCTTTCTCTCCGGCCAGAGCCGCCACGGACAGGGGTGTCACGAATTCCTCAGCCGCGCGCGTCAACACGGGCGTCACGGCCGCGCCGCGTTCTTGTAGGCGCCGGATCAGGTCCAGCGACTTATAGGCCGCGATCCCACCGCCGATAATCAGCAGAATGCGTTTCGATGCCAGCATGTTGAGCCTTTCCTGTCCCGGTCGGCCCCGACATTAGGCAAGGGGGCCTAACAGTTCCAGCCGTTAATTCGGCTTTTGAAACGCCAGACATGGGTCTTCACGTTCAACGCTGGGGCTGTCGATCACTGCGTCGAAGGTGCCGTTTACCACGCCATCCTCGGATTGACCCAGCACAAAGACCTTCAGCCCCGGGCGCAGTCGGGACAAATAGGTAGGAATGCCACGATCCTTACGCGCATGGCCATTCCCGGTAATCACCGCCACCGGTCCGCCGGTTTCATCGGTGGCGCGCAAGATGGCGCGCGTCAGCACCGCATCGCGCAGGCGCTGAATGGCCACCAGTTGCGGCAAGGCACTTTCTGGGATCGCATCGCAATGGGCGGCCAGTTGATCGGCCTCGCGCGCGGCCTGTTCGTCGGCTGGCAAAGGCACGGTCAGTCCATAACGTGCCGCATCCGCGCCCAAAGCGGTGGCTGCCCCTCGCTCCATCGCCGCACGGGCTGCGGCACGTGGAACCATCGCCCCGTAGACGGGCGCGTCTGACGCTTGAAACACCGGGTAATACATGCTGAGCGGCGGCCAGCCCGATTCAAGCCATTCCAGAATGCGCGCAAGCTCTTCGGGGTTGGATACAGCCTTATCCGCCAGTCGCTGCGCACCTTCTTCGGTTACCATCTCCCACACAACAGCCGAGGGGGTGATGGCCTTCAATGCTTCGGCCTGAATGACATGGTGTTGCGGGTTGTCGTGTATCTCGCCCAAAATGACTACATCCGCCGAGGTCATCGCGGCCAGAATATCATCGGGGATCAAATCTTCGGCCTGGCCGGGCGCGGCCATAACCATCAGTGTACAAACAAGAATCGCAAGCTGTCTCATGCGATGAAGTGTTGCACCTCGCGCGACTGGGCTTCAAGGTTCTTACGCATTTTCACAAAAGCCGCAGCCTCAAGCTGACGCACGCGTTCCTTCGACAGGCCAAGCTCTTGCCCCAGACTTTCCAGCGTGCGGGCAGGATCGCGCAGCTTGCGTTCGCGCACGATAAAGCGTTCGCGGTCGTTCAACGCCTGCATCGCCGTCACCAGCCATTCGCGCAGCTGTTCAGTATCGTGGCTGTTTTCAACCGTCTCGGCAGCCTGCTCGCGTTCATCCTCTAGTGCATCGATCCACTCCCGACCGTCTTCATCGCTCGATTGCACCGCGTTCAGTGAGAAATCCGAGCCCGAAAGGCGCCCTTCCATCATCTCAACATCACGCAAGGGCACGCCGATTTCAGCTGCAATCATCTGGTGCAACTGATGACGGTCCAGATCCATCCCTTCGGTTGCGGCCTCGCGTTCCAAACGCGCCTGAACCCGCCGCATGTTGAAAAACAGGGATTTCTGCGATGAGGTCGACCCAGTGCGCACCATCGACCAGTTGCGCATCACGTAGTCCTGAATGCTCGCCTTGATCCACCAGACCGCATAGGTTGAAAAGCGCACGCCTCGATCGGGATCAAATTTGTCGGCCGCTTTCATAAGGCCCAATCCGGCCTCTTGAATCAGATCATTCATCGGCGCGCCGTATCGTTTGAACTTGGCCGCCATCGAAATCGCCAGCCGCATATAGGCCGTGATCAACCGATGCAACGCTTGTTCGTCACGGTCGTCACGCCACGCATAAGCCAGCTTTAATTCAGTTTCTGCGTCCAGCAATTCGGCTTTCATCGCCTGCCGGGACATCGAAAAATCGGTTCCATTATCCAGTGCCATGGAAATCTCCCCTTTTCACAGGCGCGGGCCGGGCTTGCCTTACCGACCTAGGGTCGATACGCAGAACAAAACCGGGTGGATCACCAGAAAGGTAATAATAGTGTATCCGGATTTAACCTTTGTGTTGGGTGGCGCGGCCTCTGGTAAATCCGTTTTTGCCGAGCAACTTGTTGTTTCATCAGGGAAAAATCGCGTTTATCTCGCCACATCACAAGTGTTTGATGATGAGATGCGCGACAAGGTTCAGCGCCATATCGCCCAACGAGGTGCAGGATGGGCGACGATCGAAGCCCCATTTGATCTTGACCCGGCCCTGTCCGATTTGACCCCCGATCATATCTGTCTGATCGACTGCGCCACCATGTGGCTGACCAATCATCTGTTGGCTGAAAACGATCTGGAACAAGCCCAATCTGTGCTGTTGCAGGCCCTTCAATCGTGCCGGGCGCCGGTTATCATCGTCTCGAACGAAGTCGGCCATGGCATCGTCCCGGACAACGCTCTGTCCCGCCGCTTCCGCGAAGCACAGGGACGGTTGAACATCGCGCTGGCCGCACAGGCCGATCTGGCCGTGCAGGTCACAGCAGGGCTTCCGCTGGTGCTGAAAGGACAATTGCCGTGACCCGTCTGCATCTTGTTCGTCACGGGCCGACCCATGCGAAAACCATGGTCGGGTGGTCCGATCTGCCTGCCGACCTCAGCGATCACGCCGCTATCGCGCGATTGCACGACCATCTGCCAGACAAGGCGCTGGTGGTATCATCTGACTTGCTGCGGGCCACCGATACGGCATCGGCCATTCAGGGTAAACGCCAGCGCCTGCCGCATCATAGCGACCTGCGCGAGATTCACTTCGGCACATGGGAATTGCGCAATTTCAAAGAGATTGAGGCCGAAAACCCCGATCTGGCCTTTGCGTATTGGGACAATCCCGGCGACGTGCGCCCGCCCAAAGGTGAAAGCTGGAACGAGGTTTGCGCCCGCGTCGATGCCGTGATCGACCAGTTGATTGTCGATCACACGGGCCACGACCTGATCATCGTGGCCCATTTCGGCGTGATCCTGACCCAGGTGCAGCGCGCCCTTGGCGTTGACGCACAAGAGGCGTTCAGCCATCGCATCGACAACCTCTCGGTCACCGACATCACCCATCACGGCGATCGCTGGTCGGTTGGGCAGATCAATCACTGTCCGTGATCACACCCCGCACAAATCACTGATTTACTGAACGATCGCGGCGCGCCATCGTAGTCGTATGACCTATGATTTATTTATTGGAGACCGCCTGTTTTCCAGCTGGTCCTTGCGCGGTTGGCTGATGCTGGAAAAGTTCGGCCTGCCCTACCGAAACCACATGATTGGCCTCTATTCCGGCACCATGGCCGAGGATATGAAGCCGCTGGCCCCGGCGCGCCTTGTCCCTGCTCTGCGCCTGCCGGATGGGACCATAGTGGGCGAAAGCCTTGCCATGGCCGAGACCTTGGCCGAACGGCATCCAGAGGCCGGGATGTGGCCCGAAGACGTGGCCGCCCGCGCAACGGCCCGGTGGCTATGCGCCGAAATGACTGCCGGATTCGCCGCGTTGCGCGCGGAATGTTCGATGCAGCTGTTGCACTGCTGGCAGGGATTTGGTCCATCGCCTGAAACGCTGGTTGATCTGGACCGGATCGAAACCCTCTGGGCACATGCCCGCACTATATCCGGTGCAGACTCCGGGCCGCTTTTCGGCAGGTATTCTCTGGTGGATGTATTTTACACCCCCGTGGCCGCGCGGATCATTGGCTATGGTTTGCCTGTGTCCGTGGCTAATCGGGAATATTGCCTGGATTTGCTATCCGACCCTTCGGTCCGACAATGGCGCGCAATGGGATTGACCGTGACCTATGATCCGTTCCCCTACGCATTCGACCTGCCGTCACAGGCATGGCCCATCGGCGCGCAAACCGATGCCCAATCTGTAGATAACGGACCATCGATCAACGATATCTGTCCTTATTCCGGCAAAGCGGTCACCCATTTTCTGGAACTGGACGGTCAGCGCTGGGGATTCTGTAACCAATTCTGCCGCGACAAAACGGTTGCGGACCCCGGTGCCTGGCCAAAATTCTTAGCAATGACCGACACCGTTAACCATTCGTAAACCGCATCCATGGCAGCAACGACCTGTTAACCAAACAGGTCGTTCATGGTCGCCCGTTCTCATACCGTCGCTTTCCAAGGGGTTGATGCCCGCCCGGTCGAGGTGCAATGCGCCGTCTCGCCGGGCCTGCCCGCTTTTTCCATCGTAGGCCTGCCCGACAAGGCCGTGTCCGAGGCCCGCGACCGCGTCCGCAGCGCGCTGAGTTCGATGGCCATCGCGCTGCCGTCGAAACGGATCACCATCAACCTGTCCCCCGCTGACCTGCCCAAAGAAGGCAGCCATTTCGACCTGCCCATCGCCGTCGCGCTGCTTTCGGCGTTGGAAATCATCCCGCCCGACGCCGCCGAAGGCGCGGTTTCGCTGGGCGAGTTGTCTCTGGACGGCTCGCTGGTTCCGGTCGTCGGTGCGCTGCCTGCCGCCATGACTGCCGCAGCCGAGGATCGCGCGTTGCTGTGCCCCCGAGCCTCCAGCGCCGAGGCGGCTTGGGTGGATGCCACACAGGTCATCGGCGCGGGATCACTCGGCGATGTCGTACGCCATTTTTCGGGCCAGTCGCCCTTGCCTGCGGCCCAACCCGGCGAAGTGAACTTGGCGCCCAGCGCCCGCGATCTACGCGATGTAAAAGGGCAGGAACGGGCCAAGCGCGCGCTGGAGATCGCCGCCGCAGGCCGCCACCACCTGATCATGATCGGCACACCCGGATCGGGTAAATCCATGCTCGCCGCGCGCCTGCCCGGTATTCTGCCGCCTCTGACCCCGACCGAGGCACTGGAAACTTCGATGATCCAATCTCTGTGCGGGTTGCTGGACGAAGGCGGCATCAGCCGCAGCCGTCCCTTTCGCGAACCCCACCATACCGCCTCTATGGCGGCGATCGTTGGGGGTGGCAAGGGCGCCAAGCCGGGCGAGATTTCCTTGGCTCATAATGGCGTTCTGTTCTTGGACGAATTTCCCGAATTCCCGCGCACCGTGCTGGAAACCCTGCGCCAACCTATCGAGACTGGCGAGGTTATGGTCGCGCGCGCAAATGCCCATGTGAAATACCCCTGCCGGTTCATGCTGGTGGCTGCAGCCAACCCCTGCAAATGTGGATATCTGACCGATCCCGCCCGCGCCTGTTCTCGCGCGCCTGTCTGCGGAGAGGACTATCTGGGCCGCATATCAGGCCCGCTGATGGATCGGTTTGATCTGCGGATCGAGGTGCCCCCAGTCGGGTTCACCGATCTGGACCTGCCACCTTCCGGCGACAGTTCGGCGACAGTTGCAGCGCGCGTCGACCAGGCCCGCGCCATTCAGGCCGAACGGTTCCAGGACACGCCCGCTACGCGGCAGAATGCCGATGTTGAAGGTTCGATACTGGAAGAAATTGCCGCGCCGGATGCCGAAGGCAAAGAGTTGCTGTTGAAGGCCGCTGAACGGTTCGGCCTGTCGGCGCGCGCCTTTCACCGTATTTTACGGGTCGCGCGCACGATTGCAGATCTCGATGGCACACCAGATGTCCGGCGCCCTCACGTGGCCGAGGCGCTGAGCTTTCGCATCAGCGCCAAGGTTGCCTCTTAAAGCTTGGCTTCAATGGCCTGCCAGATTTTTTCGGCGATGTTCACATCGTCGAAGCGCTCAAGCTCCTGAATGCCGGTGGGCGAGGTCACGTTGATTTCGGTCAGATAGTCTCCGATCACGTCGATCCCTACGAAAATCTGGCCTTTTTCTTTCAGCAACGGGCCAATCGCCGCGCAAATCTCCCGGTCACGCTCGGACAAGCCGATCTTTTCGGGCCGCCCCCCCACATGCATGTTTGACCGCGTCTCACCCTTCGCCGGAACACGATTGATCGCGCCCACGGCTTCGCCATCCACAAGGATCACGCGCTTGTCGCCGTTGCTGACATCGGGCAGGAATTTCTGCACGATCAACGGCTCGCGCGAGAAGCCTGTAAACAGCTCGTGCAGAGAGGTCAGGTTGCGGTCATTCGCATCCAGCCGGAACACGCCCGCGCCACCGTTGCCATAGAGCGGCTTCAGAATGACATCGCCGTGCTTTTCCTTGAACGCTTTGATGGTTTGCAGATCACGCGCGATCGTGGTTGGCGGGGTCAGGTTAGGGAAATCCAGAACCAGCAGCTTTTCGGGGTAATTCCGCACCCAAAACGGATCATTGACCACCAACACCTGCCCTTTGAGACGATCCAGCAGATGAGTCGAGGTGATATAATGCATATCGAACGGAGGGTCCTGGCGCAGCCAGATCACGTCGAACTCGGCCAAATCCACCTCGCGTTCCGGGCCCAGCTCGGCCGGGTTGCCTGCCACACGCTGCACTTTCATGTCCTGACCGCGCGCGGTGATCCGCCCCTCTTGATAGGCCAACTGGTCCGGGCTGTAGAAAAACAGCATATGCCCGCGCGCCTGTGCCTCTTCGGCCAGACGGAATGAGCTGTCTGCGTTGATATCCACGGCCCCGATCGGGTCCATCTGAAAGGCGATTTTCATGGCGTGTCCCTCAGTTTCACGCCAGATACATGGCCCAGAGGGGCCGAGGGTTCAATGGGTGTCAGGCCTGACCAAACGCGTTTTCGATGATTTGAACAGCCCCCGTGGCATCCACCAACGCCGCATCAAACCGAACATTTGTCAGCTGCCCGCCCGGTTCCGTTTCCAGAAATTGCGCTGCTGAAGTAAAAATCCGGTAAATCTGCCGCTGGCTAATCCGCGCCGCGGCCATGTCGAAACTGGTGCTTTTCTTGACTTCGATGAACACAAGCCCGTCACTGCCCCGGGCGATCAGATCGATCTCACCGCCTGCGCCGCGCCAGCGATGATGCGCGATTTTGAAACCCCTACGTTCATAGTCGGCTGCGACCTGCAACTCTGCCGCCTGTCCGGCATGGTAGGAAACCGAACTTCGGACAGATCGCGAGGTCATGTCATCCCTTTCCCAATTTCAACGCCTTTTGATAAATCGGACGGCGCGGTAGTTTGTACATCTGCGACACCAGATCCGCCGCATCACGCACCGAATGGGTTTCCAAGGCGCGTGTCAAAGCCTCTTCTATGTCGGATTCGTTAACAGATTCCGAATGACCCCTGTCGACCAGAAGAACAATTTCACCTTTGACCGTCTGTCCTTGCAGGGCAGTAGCCAGTTCACCCAATGAGCCGCGCCGGATCTCTTCGAACTTTTTCGTCAACTCACGGCACATCGCGGCCTGGCGATCTCCACCCAACACCTCGGCCAAATCCGACAAGCAAGCCGCCACGCGCTTGGGTGATTCGTAAAACACCAGCGTGCCGGGAATGTCGCGCAACGCCTCGATCCGCGTCCGGCGCGCGCCGGTTGCGTTGGGCAAGAAACCCGCGAAAAAGAACGCGTCCGTCGGCAACCCCGCCAGCGTCAGGGCCATCAATGCCGCCGACGGCCCCGGCGCGCAGGTCACCATATGCCCGGCCTCGGCCGCCTGCCGCCCCAGATCATAACCCGGATCGGCAATCAGCGGCATTCCGGCCTCGGACGCATAAGCAACCGATTTCCCTTCGGCCAGAGCATCCAGAATTTTGCCACGTGCCCCCGCGCCGCTGTGGTCGTGATAAGCCAGAATGCGCCGCCCTTCGAGCGGGACGCCATGAATCTCCATTAACCGCCGCAGGCTGCGAGTGTCTTCGGCGGCAATCACATCGGCCGAGGCCAGCACGTCCAGCGCCCTGAGCGTGATATCGCGCGCTGTTCCAATCGGAGTGGCAACAAAATACAGGCCGGTGCCCAATCTGACTTTTTGGAAATTCAAAGCTGGACCCTCACAGCGTGACGTTTATTATCGCGACCCAATAGATTGGCGGCATCTCAAGCCGCCGGGACAGGGAGTTTTCATTCAGATGTTTACCGTTTGCAAGCCCGTTCGCAAACTGGCGCGCACCGCCGCCGTACTGGCAACCGCCGCATTTCTGGCCGCCTGTGACGTCAGCACCATCGGCGGAGGTCCGTCGATCGACACGTCAGACCCCGTGCCTGTTGCCCTACTGGTTCCCGCGGGATCGGGGCAGGCCGGTGATGCGGCGCTGGCACGTAGCCTGGAAAACGCCGCCCGACTGGCCATGTCAGATCTGCAGAATGTTCAGATTGATCTGCGCGTTTATGACACGCGGGGCAGTTCAAATACGGCCGCTGCGGTTGCGCAACAGGCGGTGGCGGACGGGGCGAAAATCATACTCGGTCCGGTCTATGCGCAGGCTGCAAACTCTGCAGGCATTGCGGCGCTGAGCAGCAACGTCAACGTGTTGTCCTTCTCGAACAACACCAGCATTGCAGGCGGCAATGTTTTCGTGCTTGGACCAACTTTCGACAATACAGCCAACCGCCTTGTCAGTTTTGCTGGGTCGCAAGGCAAATCAAACATGGTCATCGTTCACAGCAACGATGCTGCGGGCCAGTTGGGTCAAACCGCCATTGCCAACGCGCTTGCCGGCAGCCGCGTGAACAATGCAGGATCGGTGGGGTATGACCGTTCGCAGCAGGGCGTCATCAACTCGGTTCCCTCAGTCAAAGCAACAGTAGATGCGTCTGGCGCGGATTCGCTGTTCTTAACGGCAACCACAGCCGGCGCGCTGCCGCTTTTCACTCAGCTACTGCCTGAGGCGGGCGTTTCCACAACAAGCACGCAGTTTATCGGACTGACACGCTGGGACATCCCGCCGCAAACACTGGACCTGCCAGGCGTACAAGGTGGCTGGTTTGCGCTCCCGGACCCATCGAAGGCGCAGGCATACCGACAACGGTATAACAATACCTATGGCGAGGCCCCGCACCCGATCAGTGGATTGGCCTATGACGGCATCGCCGCAATCGCCGCACTTGTCAGCCAGGGTAAATCCAACGCTCTGACCGCTTCGGCGCTGACGCAAAACGCCGGTTTCCAGGGGGTTGGCGGTATCTTCCGCCTGCGGCCGAACGGTACGAATGAACGCGGTCTGGCTGTCGCCACGATCCAAAATAAACAGGTAGTAGTGATTGACCCTGCCCCACAAAGCTTCACAGGCGCCGGTTTCTGAGCAAACGGGTTTGAAGCTCACCCCCAGGGGTGAGCTGATCTGCCCGGCGGATGAAATTTTCGACAGCGCCGCCGTCATGGCACAGCTGTCGGAGGCCTTTGACAAGACCTCGGACAACGCAGCGCGGCGCAATGAGACCGTTCGCATCTTGCGTGATGCCCAGAAAGGCGGGCGCCAGGCCATTGCCGATGCCTTTGCCGAACGCCCGTTTGATGCACGGCCGCTGACCCATTCCTACACCTATCTGACCGATGGGCTGGTCTGTACCGCCATGAAGGTATCCAGCGAGGATCTGCACCCTCTGGCCACCCCGACACAGGGGGAAAGGATCGCTGTGCTGGCGGTGGGCGGGTATGGGCGCGGGGAAATGGCACCGTCCTCTGATGTCGACCTGCTGTTCCTGACGCCCTACAAAATCACCGCCTGGGCCGAGAGCGTGATTGAATCCATGCTGTATATCCTGTGGGATTTGCGGCTGAAGGTTGGCCATGCGTCCCGCACGATCAAGGATTGCCTGCGGCTTGGGGCCGAGGATTTCACCATCCGAACCTCGATGCTGGAACAGCGCTATCTGGCGGGGGACAGCAAACTGGCCGCCGAGCTGGACAACCGCCTGAAGGCTGACCTGTTCAAAGGCAGCGAGCGAGAGTTCATCGAAGCCAAATTGCAGGAACGCGATGAGCGTCACCAAAAACAGGGTGAGCGCTATATGGTCGAGCCCAATGTCAAAGAAGGCAAAGGCGGGCTGCGCGATCTGCAATCGCTCTACTGGATCGCGAAATACATCTATGGCGTTCAGGATGTGGCTGAACTGGTGCCTCTGGGCCTGTTTACGCCCGAAGAGTTTAAAACATTCGTAAAGGCCGAGGATTTCCTGTGGGCCGTCCGTTCGCATCTGCATCTGATCACCAGACGCCCGACCGAACAACTGACCTTTGACCTGCAAGTCGAGGTGGCCGACCGGATGGGTTATGAAGACCGGGCCGGGCGCCGCGCGGTCGAAGTGTTCATGCAGCGCTATTTCCGCGAGGCCACTTATGTCGGGGAATTGACGCGTATTTTCCTGACCAAGCTGGAAGCCTCGCATATGAAAGGTGAGGCCCTGCTTGAACGCATCTTCCGTCGCCGACCGCGGGTCAAGGCGGGCTATAGGGTGGTGCATGGTCGTCTGGACGTGGCCGATCCCGAGAAATTCCTTGCCGACAAAGTGAACCTGCTGCGTCTGTTCGAAGAAGGTTTGCGCACCGGCATGCTGATCCACCCAGACGCGATGCGGTTGGTGACCGCGAACCTGGACCTGATCGACGAAGATATGCGCGAAAACCGCGAGGCGCGGCGCATCTTCCTTGATCTGATGCTGAAACACGGCAACCCCGAACGCGCGCTGCGGCGGATGAACGAACTGGGGGTGCTGTCCGCCTTTCTGCCCGAGTTCGAGCCCATCGTGGCGATGATGCAGTTCAACATGTATCACAGCTATACGGTGGACGAGCACACCATCCAATGTATCGTCAACCTCGCCCAGATCGAACGCGGAGAACTAATTGAACCGCTGCCGCTGGTGTCGTCCATTCTGAAAGGCGGTGTGAACCGCAAGGTGCTGTATGTTGCGTTGTTGTTGCATGACATCGCCAAGGGACGACCCGAAGATCACTCGATCCTCGGCGCGCAAATCGCCCGTAAGGTTGCGCCCCGGCTTGGGCTGAACAAGGCGGACTCGGAAACCGTGGAATGGCTGGTGCGGTATCACTTGTTGATGTCGGACATGGCGCAAAAGCGCGACATCTCAGACCCGCGCACTGTGCGCGATTTTGCCAAAGCGGTGAAAACGGTCAAACGGCTGGACCTGCTGACGGTTCTGACAGTCTGCGATATTCGCGGGGTCGGGCCGAACACGTGGAACAACTGGAAAGCCACCCTTTTGCGCGCCCTGCACGCCGAAACCAAGCGCGCGCTTGAAACCGGGATGGAGGACCTCAACCGCGCCAATCGCGGGACCGAGGCCAAAAAAGCCCTGCGTGCCGCGTTGTCGAATTGGTCCAAGGCGGACCTAAAGGTCGAAACCGGGCGGCACTATGCGCCGTACTGGCAGGGCCTGAACCTGCACACCCAAGTCGAGTTTGCCGAGATGCTGCGGGCGCTGGAACACAGCGGTGATCCGGGTGAGGTAGAAATCCGCATGCAACCGGACGAAGACCGGGACGCCACACGGGCCTGTTTCGCAATGGGCGATCACCCCGGTATCTTTGCGCGAATTGCGGGTGCTCTGGCGCTGGTCGGGGCCAACGTGGTGGATGCGCGCAGCTACACCACCAAAGACGGTTATGTAACCGATGCCTTCTGGATTCAGGACACCGAAGGCCACCCGTTCGAGGCCAGCCGCCTGCCACGCCTGGCCCAGATGATCCGAAAGACGCTCAAGGGTGAGGTTGTTGCCCGCGATGCGCTGAAATCGCGCGACAAGATCAAGAAACGCGAACGCGCCTTCAACGTGCCGACCCATATCACCTTTGATAATGATGGGTCCGAGATTTACACTATCATCGAGGTCGATACCCGCGACCGTCCGGGTCTGCTCTATGACCTGACCCGAACGTTGGCCGCGGCCAATGTCTATATCGCCAACGCAGTGATCGCGACCTATGGCGAACAGGTGGTCGACACCTTTTACGTCAAGGATATGTTTGGTCTAAAATACCATGCGGAAGGCAAACAGCGCACGCTTGAAACCAAACTGCGCAAAGCCATCACCGAAGGCGCCGAGCGCGCGGCCTCATGAAGCAGATCCGGTTGTTTTCAGGCCTGTTCACGGTCGGGTTCTGGACGCTGGCCAGCCGGATTCTGGGCTTTTTGCGGGAAATACTGCTGACGGCTTATATCGGTCCAGGTCCGGTGATGGATGCTTTTGTCGCGGCCTTCCGTCTGCCAAACATGTTCCGCCGTTTCTTTGCCGAAGGCGCGTTCAACGCGGCCTTTGTGCCGATGTTTTCCAAGCGGCTGGAAGGAGAGGAAAACGCCCAAGGCTTTGCGCAGGACGCCTTCAATCTGTTGGCCGTGGCGGTGCTGGCGCTGGTCGGGCTGGCAATGGTGTTCATGCCCGCGCTGGTCTGGATCACGGCCGAAGGGTTTCACGGTGATGAACGGTTCGATCTGGCCGTGGACTATGGATATGTGGTGTTCCCTTACATCCTGTTCATGTCGCTGGCAGCGCTGTTCTCGGGTGTTTTGAACGCCACGGGTCGCTTTGCCGCCGCCGCCGCCGCACCCGTATTGCTGAACATCTTTGCCTGCACGGCCCTGATCGCCGGGGCAGCCGCTGGAGGCGAGGTGATCCGTTGGCTGATCGCCGTCATTCCCGTGGCCGGGGTCGCACAGCTGGCGCTGGTCTGGGTGGCGACCGAGCGTGCAGGCATTCGCATCCGGCCCGGCCTGCCGAAACTCAGCCCCGAGATGCGCCGCATGGTGCGCATCGCCGTTCCGGCGGCACTGGCAATGGGCGTCACTCAGATCAATCTGGTGGTGGGGCAATTGGTAGCCTCGAAAACCGAAAAGGCGATCAGTTGGCTGTTCGCGGCTGACCGGTTGTATCAACTGCCGCTGGGCGTGGTGGGCATTGCCGTCGGCATCGTGCTACTGCCCGATCTGTCCCGCCGCTTGCGCGCCGGGGACGGGGACGGCGCCCGCAACGCGTTTTCCCGCGCAGGTGAGTTCACGCTGTTGCTGACCATACCGTCGACCGTGGCGTTTGTGATCCTGCCAAACCCGATGGTCTCGGTCCTGTTCGAACGTGGCCAATTCAGCGCCGAGGACACCGCGGCCACAGCGCTGGCAGTGGCAATTTACGGAATCGGCCTTCCTGCCTTTATGCTGCAAAAGCTGCTGCAACCGCTGTATTTCGCACGTGAGGATACGCGGTCCCCGTTCCGCTATGCCGTGGTTGCAATGGTCGTGAATGCCGGGCTGGCCTTTGGTCTCTATCCGCTGGTGGGTTGGATCGCACCGGCCATTGCGGCGTCGGCTGCCGGGTGGGCTATGGTCGGTCTGCTGATCCTCGGCGCGCGACGCATGGGTGAAGAGGCGCGGTTCGACGACCGCTTCAAACACCGGGCATGGCGCATCGTGGCCGCGTCGCTGGGGATGGGTGTCGTTCTATACGCCGCCATTCATCTATTCGGCTGGGCATTCGAACTGTCCGGCTGGCGTTATCTGGCGCTGATCATCCTGATCAAGATTGCCGCGGCCACCTATTTCTTTCTGGGCCACCTGTTTGGCGCTTTCGAGGTGTCAGAGTTCCGCAAAGCCTTGCGTCGGTCGTGATCAGTCGCGGCGAATGCGCCGCACGATCCGCGCCCAGCCACCCGGGGCAAGCAGGAACGAAAGGCCAAAGCCTGTGGCAAACCCGCCCAGATCGGCCACCCAGTCGGACGTACCGCCGAACAGCAGGCCGAACACCAGTTGAATCCCCATCAGGGCCGCGATCAAACCAAAGGCGCGGTGCTGGTTTTCGCCAACCAATGACAGTTTGCGCCACAGCAACCACGTGAATGCGCCGATCAGGCCATAGACAGGCGGGAACCCTCCGACCAGCGGGTATTGGGGGTCCAGCAACAGTGCATAGGCCAGTGCCCCGCCCACGCCAGACAGCACGAAGATCACCAACATCTGAAACCCGCCAAAGACCTCGGCCACCATCTTGCCCATGGCCAGCAGGAAGACGCAGACAAAAACGGCCTGCGTGAAAGAGCCCGACACGAAGGGGTAGGTCACGAAACGCATGACATGTTCGAACGGCCAGCGCCCGTTCTCGACCATCCAATCAAAGATATCAGGCGAAAACGAATAGCTCTGCAGCGCATCCAGCCGCCATCCCACCGCCGACGGGCCGCCGATCAGCCCGCGTGTTCCCAGGGTAAAGGCCAGTTCCACCCCCATAATGAACAGCACCAAGGCCACCACAACGGGCGGCAAAGGGTTCACGGCGGGTGTATAATTCTCACTGCTCATTGGGCTGGCCTTTCGCGGCGGTTGACGTCCCTTAGCCTCATGGGTAAGCGACGGGGGCTGATTTTTCCAGACGGGAGTTCCCTTCGATGACCGAGACCCAGTTCACACCGCGCGTGTTTTCCGGCATCCAGCCGTCGGGAAACCTGCATCTTGGCAACTATCTGGGTGCGCTCAAGCGGTTTGTGGATATGCAGCAGCCGGACATGGAGACCATCTATTGCATGGTCGATCTGCACGCGATCACCGTCTGGCAGGACCCCAAGGAACTGGCCCATTCGACGCGCGAACTGTGCGCTGGTTTCATCGCTGCCGGTCTCGACCCGGATAAGTCGATCCTGTTCAACCAAAGCCAGGTGCCTGAGCATGCGCAATTGGCATGGATCTTCAACTGCGTCGCCCGCATGGGCTGGATGCAGCGGATGACTCAATGGAAGGACAAGGCCGGAAAGAACCAGCAAAACGCCTCGTTGGGTCTGTTCGCCTATCCCTCGCTGATGGCCGCCGACATCCTGACCTATCACGCAACGCATGTGCCGGTTGGCGACGACCAGAAACAGCATCTTGAGCTGACGCGCGATATCGCGATCAAGTTTAACCATGATTACGGCGTCGATTTCTTTCCGATCACCGAACCTGTGATCGAAGGGGCCGCGACCCGTGTCATGAGCCTGCGCGACGGGTCCAAAAAGATGTCCAAGTCCGACCCCTCGGACATGAGCCGCATCAACATGACGGACGACGCCGACACGATCGCCAAGAAGATTCGCAAAGCCAAGACCGACCCGGATGCGCTGCCATCCGAGATCGATGGTCTGGAAGACCGCCCCGAGGCGCGCAATCTGGTGAACATCTATGCCGCGCTCAGCGATCAGACGGTCGATCAGGTGCTGGCCAATGTTGGCGGTAAACAGTTCGGTGAATTCAAACCGATGCTTGCAGAACTGGCGGTGGAAAAACTGGCACCGATTTCGTCCGAAATGGCCCGCCTGATGGGCGAAGAAGCCGAGATTGACCGGATTCTGGGCAAAGGTGCGGAAAAGGCCCGCGCGATTGCCGCGCCGATCCTGCAGCAGACTTACGAAATTGTGGGCATGGTCAGCTCAAAACAAGGCTGATTGCGCTGGACGTTACCGCAGCGCCTTCCTAGGTTTGCGCAAAGCATGGGAGGGCGTCATGGCAGTCGGCAAGAACATCCGCACCTATTTCGAAAGTCAATGGCATGACGAGGATGCCCCGATCATGCGCGCGGCCGATCACGGTGCTTGGCTGGGATCGTCAGTCTTCGACGGTGCACGCTATTTCGACGGCATGGCCCCGGATCTTGAGGCACATTGTGCCCGCGTGAATCGCTCAGCCGAGGCACTGATGCTGACCCCGTTCGTCTCAACCCAGCAGATGGTCGAGATCATCCGCGAGGGGTTGGCTTCTTACGGACCGGACTCAGCCGTCTATATCCGCCCGATGTATTGGGGCATCGACGGCGACGCGACCGCGATTGTCCCACAGGAAAACAGCACTGGTTTTGCCATCTGCCTAGAAGAGATCCCGATGGCGCCCGAGACCGCCTCGGTCACGCTGGGTACCACAAAATTCCGCCGTCCGGTTCTGGAATCGTCGGTGGTGAATGCCAAGGCCGGGTGCCTGTACCCCAACAATGCGCGCATGCTGCAGGAGGTTCGCGGCAAGGGGTTCTCGAATGCGCTGGTCGCGGACGCACTGGGCCACGTGGCCGAGACCGCAACCGCCAACATCTTCATGGTCCGTGACGGAGAGGTGTTTACCCCAACCCCCAACGGCACCTTCCTGGCTGGCATCACCCGCGCGCGTCACATTGAAAACCTGCGCGCCGACGGGACGGTCGTTCACGAAGCTATCCTTGGCTTTGACGATTTCCACAAGGCGGATGAGGTCTTTATGACCGGCAACATGAACAAGATCACCCCGGTCACCGCGCTGGAGGATACGCAATATCAAATCGGCCCCATAGCCCGCCGTGCGCGCGAGCTGTATTGGGACTGGGCACTAAGCACCCGCTAACCAGCCGCTTATTGCCAGCACGCAAATGGTCGGGCATGATCGCCTGAAATATACGAGGACACTTCATGCGCAAATTCTTGGTCGTTCTGGATGACAGTCGCGAATGCCTGAACGCGATGCGTTTTGCCGCTATGCGCGCAGCCCACACCGGCGGTGGCGTTACAATCCTATCGGTCATTCCGCCGGATGAGTTCAACCATTGGATCGGCGTGGCCGAGGTAATGCGCGAGGAAGCACGCGAGCGTATTCACGCCCATTACGAGGTGTTCGCCAAGTGGATGCGCGACAAGCAAAACATCGACCCCGAACTGGCCATCCGCGAAGGTGAGCCGGTCGCCGAGATCATCGAACATGTGCAATCAGACCCCGAGATCGGGGTGCTGGTGCTAGGCGCAGGCGTTGAAAAGAAAGGCCCCGGGCCGCTGGTGACGCAACTGACCAAGAATTCGGGCAACCTGCCAATTCCGATCACCATCGTTCCTGGTGATCTGAGCAAGGAAAAGCTGGAAGAAATCACCTAAAAGGGCACCCATGCAGCGCAGCATCCAGTTCTGGTTCGAATTCGCATCCACATACTCTTACCTAAGTGCGATGCGAATCGAGGATCTGGCTGCGCAGAACGGGGTGTCAGTTGAATGGCATCCCTTTTTGCTTGGTCCGATTTTCGCCGCGCAGGGCTGGGACAATTCCCCGTTCAATATCTATCCCGCCAAAGGGCGCTATATGTGGCGCGATATGGAGAGGTTGTCGGCCCGTCGGGGGTTGCGATTTGCCCGGCCTGACCCCTTTCCCCAAAATGGTCTGAAGGCTGCGCGGCTAGTGATGACGATTGAAACCCACCCTCAACGGGCTGCCTTTGTTCGGGCCGTCTATGCCGCCGAATTCGTTGATGGCCTCAATATCTCGGACGACAAGGTGCTGATCGACTGCCTGTCCCAAGCCAGCCTGCCCCCAGAAACGCTGGCCGGTTGTCAAGACCCGGATATCAAGGCGGCCTTGATCCAACAGACTCAGACCGCGCAGGCCAAGGGGATTTTCGGGGCGCCAAGCTTTCTAGTGGGGGATGAACTGTTCTGGGGCGATGATCGGCTGGATGCGGCGATGCAACTGGCGGCAGAAATTTAGAATGGTTCCAAATCTTGACTTCCCCGGCCCGGACCCGCATATCAAGTACAACTGAAACGGAGCCGTGACATGTTCATCCAGACCGAATCCACGCCGAACCCTGCAACGCTGAAATTCCTGCCCGGTCAGCCGGTGCTGGAAGCGGGCACTGCAGACTTTCCTTCGGCGGAAGCCGGGGAAAAATCGCCCTTGGCGAAACGGATTTTTGCAGTGTCTGGTGTCACCGGCGTGTTCTTTGGCAATGATTTCGTCACCGTGACCAAATCGGATGACGTTCAGTGGGATCACATCAAACCGGCCATTCTGGGCGCTGTGATGGAGCATTTTCAGTCCGGTCAGCCGGTATTGGGTGAAGATGCTGTCGATGGGTCAGGTCACGCAGAACATTTCGGCGAGGATGCCGAAGTGGTCAATCAGATCAAGGACCTGCTGGATACGCGCGTGCGCCCGGCGGTGGCCCAGGATGGGGGTGACATCACGTTCCACGGATTCGACCGGGGCGTTGTTTACCTGCACATGCAAGGCGCTTGCGCGGGCTGCCCGTCCTCGACCCTGACGCTGAAAATGGGAATTGAGAACCTGCTGCGCCACTATATCCCGGAAGTGACCGAGGTTCGCCCCGTTGCCGTCTGACCCGATCATTTTAGCATTTGACACATCGGCCGCGCATTGCGCGGCCGCTTTGCTACATGGCGACACGATCGTCGCTTCGCGCGTTGAGCCCATGTCACGCGGGCAGGCAGAACGGTTGATGCCGCTGTTAGAAGAGATTCTGGTCGAGGCGGATTGCACGTGGCGCGATCTGACCGCCATTGGTGTCGGGATCGGGCCGGGGAATTTTACCGGCATCCGTATCTCGGTTTCGGCTGCGCGGGGATTGGCGTTGGGACTAGGTATCCCGGCTGTTGGAGTTACCGGTTTTGATGCCTTGGCTGAAATCGGGGATGGGATTCCCGCGATCCGCGCACCCCGCGAGCAAGTCTATGTCGCGCTGCCCGGTCAGGACCCCGCACTGATGGCGCAGGAACAGGCAGAATCACTTGGAAATCTGATTCTGAATGATGACGCCGATTTGCTGGTCAACGCCCTTGCCCGGCTGACAGCGCAAAGATGGTCCACCACGACCCAGCCCCCTGCCCCGTTCTATGTGCGCCCGGCTGATGCGGCCCCGTCAAAGGACTCACCACCGGTTCTGCTTGACGGATGACCCCGCAAGAATTGGCTCATACCCATACGGCAGCCTTCACGCAGTCGCGCCCTTGGACGGAATCAGAATTTTCTGATCTTCTGACCAATCGGTTCACGCATGTCATTGGTAACGCTGACTGTTTTGCCCTGTTTCAAGTCACTGCAGGTGAAGCTGAACTGCTGACAATCGCCACACACCCCAATCGTCAGCGCCAAGGTCTTGCCCTGCGCCTCATGCAGGACTGGCACGCAAAAGCCAAAGCTTTGGGCGCAACTCGCACCTTTCTGGACGTTGCGGCAGACAATCACCCGGCTATCGCGCTGTACCAGCGCTGTGGATACACAACCTGCGGCCTGCGCAAGGGTTACTATCTGCGCGAAAAAGCTGAGAAAATCGACGCCGTTGTCATGGTCTGCGCCCTGACCTGACCGACGCCTCCTAATTTTTTCGACCATTTGGTCAAGAATCAGTTGACCGCACCGGTTGCAAACGCCCTTAATTCCCGCCATCACAACAGTTATGCTCGCTCACAGTGAGTAATCGGGGCTATCTTGACCCCGACCAACAATAACAAACGGGAGTATGAAATGACCCTGATGAAATCCTTGATGGGCGCTGCCGCCGCCGTCGCGTTGACCGCGGGTGCGGCCCTGGCTGAACCAGCCCTGATCTTCGACCTGGGTGGCAAGTTTGACAAATCGTTCAACGAAGCAGCCCATAATGGGGCATCACGTTGGGCGGAACAGACCGGTAAGACTTATCGCGAAATCGAACTGCAGTCTGAAGCCCAGCGTGAACAAGCCCTGCGTCGTTTTGCCGAAGCAGGCCTGAACCCAATCATCACCATGGGTTTCGCAATGGCTGATCCGCTGGCGGCTGTCGCGGGCGACTATCCCGACACCAAATTCGTTGCAGTTGATGTGAATTGGCTAGATGCTCCGAACGTGCGCCAGATCGGCTTTGCCGAGCATGAGGGTTCCTATCTGGTTGGAATGATGGCTGCGATGGCATCTAAGACCGGAACAGTTGGCTTCATCGGTGGCATGGATATTCCGCTGATCCGTCACTTTGGCTGCGGTTACGCGCAAGGCGCCAAAGCCGTGAACCCCGACATCAATATCGTTGCCAACATGACTGGTACCACCCCATCGGCATGGAACGACCCGGTCAAGGGCTCCGAACTGACCAAGGCACAGATCAGCCAGGGTGCTGACGTCATCTATGCTGCTGCGGGCGGCACCGGTGTGGGCGTTCTGCAGACCGCCGCCGATGAAGGCATCCTTTCGATCGGTGTGGACAGCAACCAGAACCACCTGCATCCGGGCAAGGTTCTGACCTCGATGCTGAAGCGCGTGGACGTGGCCGTTTATGACGCCATGAAGGCTGGCGAGGATCTGCAAACCGGCGTTTTCGCCATGGGTCTGGCCGAAGAGGGTGTGGGCGTCGCCATGGATGAATACAACGCTGAACTAGTTACGGAAGAGATGAGCTCGGCCGTTGCAGATGCACGCAGTGACATCATCAACGGAAACGTCACCGTCGTCAGCTATTACGAGAACGACAGCTGCCCGGCACTGCAGTTCTGATATCGCGTGGGGCGGGGGTTGATCCTCCGCCTCATTCCCACTTGGCCGCAGCGTTCGCGGCCTTTTCGGCAATTGAGGACACGACATGACAGTCCCCGCCATTGAGCTCAAAGGGATTTCCAAAGCCTTTGGGCCGGTTCAGGCCAACAAAGACATTTCCATCAGCGTCGTCCCCGGCACGATCCACGGGATCATCGGTGAAAACGGTGCGGGCAAATCCACGCTGATGAGTATTCTCTACGGTTTCTACAAAGCCGACAAAGGTGAGATTTGGATCAACGGGACCAAGACCGACATCCCCGACAGTCAGGCGGCGATTGCGGCGGGCATCGGGATGGTGTTCCAGCATTTCAAGCTGGTTGAGAATTTCACGGTTCTGGAAAACATCGTTCTGGGCGCCGAAGATGGCGGGCTGCTGGCTCCGTCTTTGTCCAAGGCTCGCAAGGAACTGAAAGAACTGGAAGAAGAATACGAGCTGTTCGTTGACCCAGACAAGCGCATTGACGAAATCGGCGTGGGGATGCAGCAACGGGTCGAAATCCTCAAAGCCTTGTATCGCAAGGCCGAGATTTTGATTTTGGACGAACCGACAGGCGTTCTGACCCCGGCCGAGGCCGACCAGCTGTTCCGCATTCTCGACCGTCTGCGGGCCGAAGGGAAGACGATCATCGTGATCACCCACAAGCTGCGCGAGATCATGGAAAACACCGATACAGTCTCGGTGATGCGGCGCGGGCAGATGACGGCGACAGTAAAAACCGCCGAGACCAGTCCTGAAGAACTGGCCGAGCTGATGGTGGGCCGCAAGGTTCTGCTGCAGGTCGACAAAGTACCTGCAAAACCCGGCAAACCCATTCTTGAGGTCGAAAACCTGCGCGTCTTCGATTCAGCGGGCGTTGAGCGGGTCAAGGGTATCGACTTGACGGTCCGCGCGGGTGAGATCGTCGGAATCGCCGGTGTTGCGGGTAATGGCCAGTCGGAACTGCTTGAGGTTTTGGGCGGGATGCGGCCTGGAAAAGGGTCGATCAAGCTGAATGGTGAACCGCTGGCGCTTAGTGGGCATGGGTCTGACGGTCAGGCGCGGCGTGCGCAGCACATCGCTCACGTCCCCGAGGATCGTCAGCGCGAGGGCCTGATCATGGATTTCCACGCGTGGGAAAACGTGGCGTTCGGCTATCACCGCGACCCTGCCTATAAACGCGGTCTGTTCATGGACAATGCCGCCCTGCGCGCGGATACCGAGCGCAAAATTGAAAAGTTCGATGTGCGCCCGCCCAATGGCTGGCTGACCGCCAAAAGCTTTTCAGGCGGCAACCAGCAGAAAATCGTCGTCGCGCGCGAGATCGAGCGGAACCCCGACCTGTTGCTGGTCGGCCAGCCGACACGCGGTGTGGATATCGGCGCGATCGAATTCATTCACAAACAAATCGTCGCCCTGCGCGATCAGGGGAAGGCAATCCTGCTGGTCTCGGTCGAGCTGGAGGAGATCTTCTCGCTGTCCGATCGGATAGCGGTGATGTTCGACGGACATATTATGGGCGAACGCCTGCCCCATGAGACAGATGAAAAAGAACTGGGCCTGCTGATGGCCGGTGTTGCGGAAGAGGCCGCGTGAAGCATGGATAAAATGCCCAAATGGGCCGATGTCGTTCTGATCCCACTGATCAGTCTGATATTGGCCGCGATCCTTTCGGCGCTGGTTATTCTGGCCATTGGTGAAAACCCGGTTGAAGCGGTGAATCTGATGGTTACCGGCGCGCTGGGGTCGACTTATGGCTGGGGCTATACGCTCTATTACGCGACCAATTTCATGTTCACCGGGCTGGCGGTAGCTGTGGCGTTCCACGCGCGGCTGTTCAACATCGGCGGCGAAGGCCAAGCCATGCTGGGCGGGCTTGGCGTTGCCATAGTGTGTCTGTACATCGACTGGCCGCATTGGAGCATTGCCCTGCTGGCCGCCTGTGCGGCGTCGATGCTGTTTGGGGCGGCATGGGCCGCGATACCGGCCTATCTGCAAGCCAAGCGCGGCAGTCATATCGTCATCACCACGATCATGTTCAACTTTATCGCGGCGGCCTTCCTGAACTATATGCTGGTCAATGTGATGCGCCCGCAGGGCTCGCAAGATCCTGCAACTGCACGCTTCCCCGAGGCCGTGCATCTGCCGACCTTCCAGTCGATGTTCTCGACCGCTGAAAACGCGGTGTTCAAAGGTGCGCCGGCCAATATCTCGTTCTTTGTCGCGATCCTGGCCTGTTTCGTGGTCTGGGCGCTGATCTGGCGGACGCGGCTGGGGTATGAGATTCGCGCCTATGGTCATTCCGAAACCGGCGCTGTTTATGCCGGTATCTCGCCCGTACGCATCACTATCGTCGCCATGCTTATCTCGGGTGCGTTGGCCGGGTTGATGGCGACCAACAACGTGATGGGAGAGGCTGAACGGCTGGTACTCAACTCGACCGAAGGTGCGGGTTTCATCGGGATTGCCGTGGCGCTGATGGGCCGATCGCACCCGTTCGGCGTGTTTGTGGCGGCCCTTTTATTCGGGTTCCTGTACCAGGGCGGTGCCGAATTGGCGCTGTGGACCTCGATCCCGCGTGAGCTGATCGTGGTTATTCAAGCGCTGGTGATCCTGTTTACCGGGGCACTGGACAACATGGTGCGCATGCCGCTTGAGAAACTGTTCCTCGGTCTGCGGAAGGGGGCCGAGTGATGGAGATTTTCGTAACACTCATTCAGGTTTTTGATTCAACGATCCGCCTGGCAACACCGCTTTTACTGGCGTGTCTGGCCGGGTTGTATTCGGAACGCGCGGGTATTTTCGACATCGGGCTGGAAGGCAAGATGTTGATGGCGGCGTTTTTCTCGGCGGCGATTGCGGCAGTGACCGGGTCTGTCTGGTTGGGCCTGCTGGCGGGAATCGGATCCTCGCTGATTTTGTCCGGCTTGCACGGGCTCGCTTCGATAACCTTCAGGGGCAATCAGCTGATCTCGGGCGTTGCCATCAACTTTCTGGCCTCGGGCCTGACCGTTCTGATTGCGCAGAGCTGGTTCAAACAGGGCGGGCGCACGCCTTCTCTCTTTGGCGGTGGACGGTTCGAATCTGCAGAGTTTCCTTATGCAATCGGCCCCGAAGATGCTGAACTGTCGGGGAAACCGGTTTCTGAACTGATGTCTGACACCAATTCGTTTCACATGGTGTATTCCGAACTACTCTCGGGTCATTCGATATTGGTCTATGTGGCGTTTCTGATGGTGCCATTGACATGGTGGATTCTGTATCGCACCCGGTTCGGCTTGCGCCTGCGCGCGGTGGGTGAAAATCCGGCTGCGGTGGATACCGCCGGTGTCTCGGTTGTCGGCCTGAGATTTGCGGCCGTTGCCATCTGCGGCGTGCTGTGTGGGATCGCCGGGGCCTATCTGGCCACTGCCCTGCAGGCCGGGTTCGTCAAAGAAATGACCGCCGGTCGCGGGTTCATCGCTTTGGCCGCGCTGATCTTTGCGAAATGGCGGCCTTGGCATGCGATGTGGGCTTGCCTGCTGTTCGGTCTGTTACAGGCGATTGCGCTGCGTTTCCAGAACATCGACCTGGGCGGCGTGGTTATCCCGGTCCAGGCCATGGACGCCCTGCCATATATCCTGACGGTGGTTATTCTGGCCGGGTTCGTAGGCAAAGCCGTCCCGCCACGCGCCGGTGGCGAACCCTATGTGAAAGAGCGCTGATAAGTCCAGTTTAAGACTCATTTCAGTCCTGTTCGCTGCAGAGCGGCATGCAGAGTTGATTTTGCATGCCGCAACCGCTCTAAGGGGGTATGTGTTTGTTTCCTGTGATAGCCAAGATCGGATTCGTTCCTGTCACGGTGGCAAACGCTCAAAAACGTCTCGGTTCCGGGGTCCGTTTTTCAATTCAGCCAGATCGGCTTGTCGGTCACGCAGCCCGCGCGATCGGCAGGTTGGTATTCGCCATACGGCCGCATTGCGCGCGCAGTATTAAAGCCTCATCCCTGTGGTATGAGACGGGCCGGATCACTTTGTGTGACGCGTCTGACCTCATCCGGTAAATACACATGCAGATCTACCTTCCAATCGCCGAAGTCTCCGTCAACGCCTTTTTGCTGCTGGGGCTGGGTGGGATGGTTGGCATCCTGTCGGGCATGTTCGGTGTAGGCGGCGGGTTTTTGATGACGCCGCTGCTGTTCTTCATCGGCATCCCCCCCGCTGTCGCCGTCGCAACCGAAGCCAATCAGATCGTCGCCTCGTCCTTTTCCGGTGTATTAGCGCATTTTCGACGAAAGACCGTAGATCTGAAAATGGGCACGGTCTTATTGATCGGGGGCTTAATGGGTGCGGCCCTTGGGGTGGTGGTGTTCAACTATCTCAAAAGCCTGGGCCAGGTCGATCTGCTTGTCACGCTATGCTACGTCGTCTTCCTTGGCGTCGTTGGTGGCCTGATGTTCATTGAAAGCTTGCGGGCACTGCGCAAGGCCAAAAAGGGCGGCGGCGCACCAGCAAAACGGCGCCAGCGTGGCTGGGTTCATGCGATGCCGTTCAAAATGCGCTTTCGCACTTCGGGCCTGTATATCTCGGTCATTCCCCCAATTCTGGTCGGGCTTTGCGTCGGTGTACTGGCGGCCATCATGGGCGTCGGCGGCGGCTTTATTATGGTGCCTGCAATGATCTATCTACTGGGCATGCCCACCAAGGTGGTGGTTGGAACATCCTTGTTTCAGATCATCTTCGTGACCGGCTTTACCACCATGTTGCACGCAACCACGAACTATACGGTTGATGTTGTTCTGGCCGTTCTGCTGCTGGTCGGCGGTGTCGTGGGCGCGCAGATTGGCACGGTGATTGGCGCGAAGATGCCCGCCGAGCAGTTGCGCGTTTTGCTGGCAGCCCTGGTTCTGGTGGTCTGCGGCAAGCTGGCACTGGACTTATTGATCGAACCATCCGAGCTGTATTCCATTGGCAGCGAAGGAGGGCACTGATCATGCTGAAACGCTTGATTGCCCTGCTGGTTTTCTGCTGCTCGCCAGCTCTTGCGCAAGAAGAGCAGGTGGTGCTGGGTCTCAGCCAGGACCGGGTCGCCATTACCGCGACATTCGATGGTTCTGAAATCCTGATCTTCGGTGCCGTCAAACGAGAAGCACCGATCCCCGCCGGCCCACCGCTTGAGGTGATCGTGACTGTGGCCGGGCCGTCCAGCCCAGTGACAGTCCGGCGCAAGGAACGCAAACTGGGCATCTGGGTCAACACTGACAGCGTTCTGGTCGACCTTGCGCCAAGTTTCTACGCCGTCGCCACAAGCGGGCCGCTGGATAATATCCTTTTGGACACCGAGGACCTGAGATACCGGATTTCAATCGAACGCGCCATCCGATCGGTCGGGGCGGCCATGCATATCCGAGGCGCGCAGGATTTTGCAGATGCCGTGGTGCGCATTCGCGAGGATGAGGGGCTGTATTCCATTCGCGAAAACACAGTGGCCGTGGATGAGCAAACCCTGTTCCGCACCTCAATTGCAATGCCTGCCGACCTGACCGAAGGCGACTATGCTGCGCGCATCTTCCTGACCCGCGGCAAAGAGGTGATCTCGGAATTTGAGACAACCATCGACGTGCGCAAAGTGGGGCTGGAGCGGTTTTTGTACAACATGTCCCGACAGCAACCTGTGTGGTACGGGCTGATGTCACTGGTCATTGCGATTGCAGCGGGCTGGGGGGCGTCGACTGCGTTCCGATTGCTGCGTGAAAACTAACCTCTAACCGCGCCCGATATAGGGCATCGTTGTTGCCATCACGGTCATGAACTGCACATTCGCCTCGGGCGGCAGGGTCGCCATATGCAGCACCGAGCGTGCTGCATCTTCAACCGCCATGGTCGGGTCGGGCGTCTGACCGGCCTCAACCGCGGCATCCACCAGTCCCTGTACCATCTGCGTGCGCGCGTTGCCGATGTCGATCTGACCGCAAGCAATTCCGAGGTCCCGCCCGTCCAGCGACAGACTGCGGGTCAGACCGGTGATGGCATGTTTCGTGGTCGTGTAATGCACCGAGTTCGGGCGCGGCACATATGCGGCAATCGAGCCGTTGTTGATGATGCGCCCGCCCTGCGGCGACTGGTGGCGCATGATCCGAAAAGCCTCGCGCGCGCATAGGAACATGCCGTTCAGATTGACGTTGACGGTTTGATACCAATCCTCCAGCGCGATCTCGTCGATGGTTCCGCCGGGCGCAAAGATGCCCGCATTGTTGAACAACGCGTCCAACCGGCCAGCCTTTTCCTGAAACGCGCCAAAGGCCGCATGGACCGCATCCGCGTCCGTTACATCCGCAACCAATGGGATCGCGTTTGTGCGATCCTTGGCCATTTCGTGCAACGTATCGGCACTGCGCGCCAACAGGCCCACTGTCCAGCCTTCGTTCAAGAACAAGTCCGCCGTGGCCCGCCCAATGCCCGAGCTTGCGCCGGTTACTATGATGGATGTCATGTATCTTCAGCCTCCAATGTCAAGGACGCCGCCGGAACCGCGCGCAGATCATCCACACGCAGCGGATGGGTGGGCTTGGCCAGACGGTTGCGCACAACCCAGATCAACCGCTCTTGCGCGCGGGTGATGGCGACATAGGCCAGCCGCTTCCAAAGCGGCTGCCCGGCCTCGGTCCTGCCCATGCGGGCGGCGGCGTAAATGTCCGGCGCAAAGACCTGTACCGTGTCCCATTGCGAGCCCTGCGCCTTGTGAATGGTTACCGCCGCGCCATGCAGAAAGGTGGCACCCATGCGGGCGGCGAAGGGGATAAAGGGTTCTTCTTCATCCGGTTTTTCGATCTTGACGATCGAGGCCGCACTGACCTGTGGGTCCTCGGCGCCCATCACGTGCAGGCGTGAAAAGCCCGGCTTGCGCCCCGGTCCCAAATAGATGACTTGCGCGCCTTTGATCAACCCGCGCGCCTCAAGGTCCAAACGTTTCTTGCGGTGTTTCAACGGCAGTTCGATGCCATCACAGATCATTGGTTCACCTTCCAGCAGCTCGGTCTCCGGCGCGCCGTGAACTTGCCGAAACGCCTGAATCAACCGAATACGTGTGGCGTTGCGCCAGACCAGAACCGGGCTGCGGGCCATCAGATCAACCTCGACCCGCTGACCCCAGACCACGCGGTCATCCTGACGGGCGGTTTGTTCTATAAGACGTTCGAAATCCTCGAACCCCATCTTAGGGTCCGCCAGCGCGTGGGCCAGGTCTAGGATAGGATTGTCCGCCTCTTGCCGGTGGACCCGGTGCAGGATCTGTTTGCGCGGCTCGGGCAAAGCGTCAAACACCATGCTGCCCGATTGATTGACGGGGGCCAGCTGCGCAGGGTCACCAAATAACAACAAGGTCGGAAAAATCTCTTGCAGGTCCTCGAATTGCCGGTCGTCCAGCATCGAGGCCTCATCGACGAACCCAATATCCAAAGGCTCGTCCCGACGTTTCCAGCCGGTGATGAAATCGGACCCGCGCAGTCCGGCGGCGGCCAAGGCACCAGGGATCGATTTATTATTCGCATAAAACGCCGCTGCACGGTCCAACGCCTCGTCCGTCAGACCTTGGACCTCGGGGCGTTCGTCATTGCCCGCCAGCCATTCGGCGATGCGTTCATATTCCGGGTCATAAACCGGGGTATAGAGAATGCGGTGAATGGTCGTTGCAGGGACCCCGCGCAGACGCAACACGCTGGCAGCCTTGTTGGTGGGGGCCAGGATCGCAAGGCTGCGCTTTTCCTTCGCTTTGCGGCTTTCGAAATCACCCGACACAATCTGAACACCGGTTTCGGCCAAGGCCTTGTACAGCTCGGCCAGCAACAGGGTCTTGCCCGAGCCGGCTTTGCCGATCACCGCCATCACACCGGATTTGCCGTTGCCTGGCAATTTCAGCAGGGCATCATCATCCAGATCTACACCGGCTGATCGCAGCATTTCAGAGATGCTGTCATAGGCGGCGGCCTGGTCGTCAGAGAAGGTCACGGGGGGCAAAGACATGGCGCGACCCTACAGGGCCGCGCCAGCTATCACCAGAGAGGGATTGGGCTTTTCGCCTGATCAGGCCGACAGAGAAAAGCGATGCTGCCGTCCGATCCCGAATGCCGTCTTAAACCACAGCCGCGACAGCTCTCGCGGGATCCCCGCGCGTTCGGCCACGCGGTTGCAATCATCGGCAGAATAGGGCCACAGCCCGACCGAAATCTGATCACGCCCATGCCCTTCGGTCCCCAGAACCACCGGGGACGATCCGATCAGGCGGTAAATCCGAATCATGCGTGCATCAAAGACCCCGGCGATATGGGTCAGGCCGAACCCTTCCATCATCTCACCGCCGCTTAGCATGATGGCGCCTGCGGTGTGCGGGCTGGCCGTGCGCGACAGGCAGAACCTTGTGACCTCCCAAATCAGCGGGCTGCAGACTGGTTTGCCACCGGTCAGATGGCCGAACACCTCGTTCACCATGACCGGGCCGGTGGTCGGCAACACGCGCATTGAGCCTCCATGACTGCCGTCTTCTTCTTCCCAGATGACATAAAGCGGGTTCAGATCGTCATACCGATCCCGCTCTTCCCCTTTTTCGTTAACGTGTACGTCCCAACCCAACCGGGTTTTGAACTGATCCGCGCGATCCCGGAACATCCCTTCGGCCAGATCCGGAAACTTGTGCAGCTCATCCGCATACAAATAGCGCAACATGACTTTTTTCCCCTTGTCGTCCTGTGCAGGAACGAAGGGGGTACAAAGTCATAGTTAATTTCCCGTTCTGAGGGCGCGCGCCTCTTAAACCACTATTAATCCTCGGCTGAGCGCTGTGGCGATGGCGTGAGTGGTGTTCTGCGCCCCAAGCTTCGCCCGGGCGCCTTCGATATAGACCCGTAGTGTATGTTCAGAGATAGACAGCGAATGGGCCACCTGGGCCCGGCTGTACCCCAGCGCCAGCAAGGTCATCGCGTCGACTTCGCGTGGCGACAGACTGCGGGCAGAGTCGGGCTGTCGGTCAACTTCGAATTCCAGCGCTTTGCGGTTGAAATAATGCGCGATCAGGATCAGCTCACGACCATGACGCTCGATGAAACGCTGCCAGGTTTCATCATCACAGGTATGGTTGACCGTAAACAAGGCGAATTGCCCGTTCGGCCCCCGGATCGGGATGGAATAGCCTTGATTGCCGACACCGTGGCTTTGTGCGTCTTGCAGAAATGCCTTGGCCACTTTGCTGGACCAATCCAGCGTTTTCCAATCGACCGGGTGGAACCGCTGAAAGCACCCCAGGATGACCGGATCAATGCGGTGATAACTCTTTTCCAGATATCGCTCTGCCCAAGCATCGGGATAGGTCGTATAGCCGTACTGATCCCCGGCACCATCGACCCAGTGGTATATTAGGTGCTCGACTTTCAGCCGGTCACGCAATCGGATTGCGACGCCACTTAATTCATCAAGCGTGCTGGTGCTTTCCAAGTCCTCCAGGACTTGGCTCATATCGAGTATTTTTCCCATCCGCCGGCGTCCGTACCTCAGCCTTCATGGACGCGATCTCGGCTGCGGCGATCAGCTTGGTGTCGTCCAGCTGTTCGGCCAGCGCGATCATACCATTCTCAACAGCGAAGGCGTTGAGGTCCGACAACACGTCCAGTATCCACTCATTCTGCGCCATCAGGGTCTCTCCGAAACGGTTAACGAAGGGTTAACACAACCATAACATGTGCAGTATTTTTTTGCCTATTCGCTGCTTTCTACTCCCCCAAAACAGTGGGGTTAATATCTATAACCCCTTAAAATGAATAGACTTACCCTTGAAAAAGTGACTCCCGCGAACCATTAACACGATTCGCGGGCACCATTACCTGATTTTGGTGCGGCTCAACCGCGGGCGTCCAAAACCTCTTCCAGAGTCCGCATTCCGGTCTGCGGAGCTTGAACCAAGACCGACATGTTGCCCGGCTTATGCTCGTTGCGCATCATCTTCATGTGCGCATCGGGTAGTTCATTCCACGAGAACACCTCGGACATGCATGGGTCCAGGCGACGCTCGACCATCAGCTGGTTCGCAGCAGCCGCTTGTTTCAGATGCGCAAAGTGCGAACCCTGCAGACGCTTCTGGTGCATCCACATATAGCGCACGTCGAAGGTCAGGTTATAGCCGGTGGTGCCGGCGCAGATCACAACCATACCGCCCTTTTTCACCACGAAGGTCGACACCGGGAAGGTGCTTTCGCCGGGGTGTTCAAACACCATGTCGACATTGTTGCCCTTGCCGGTAATGTCCCAGATGGCCTTTCCGAACTTGCGTGCTTCTTTGAACCAATCGGCATATTCCGGTGTGTTTACTGTGGGCAATTGGCCCCAGCAGTTAAAGTCTTTGCGGTTCAGAACACCCTTAGCACCCAGACCCATTACAAAGTCACGTTTGCTTTCGTCCGAGATCACGCCGATTGCGTTTGCACCCGCAGTGTTGATCAACTGGATTGCATATGAGCCCAGACCACCCGACGCACCCCAAACCAGAACGTTCTGGCCCGGCTTCAGATCGTGTGGTTCGTGACCGAACAGCATCCGGTATGCGGTGGCCAGCGTTAGCGTGTAGCAGGCGCTTTCTTCCCAGGTCAGGTGCTTGGGGCGCGGCATCAGCTGCTGTGCCTGAACATTAGTGAACTGAGCGAACGACCCGTCCGGCGTCTCATAACCCCAAATCCGCTGGCTGTCCGAAAACATCGGATCGCCGCCGTTACAGGCTTCGTCGTCACCGTCATCCTGGTTGCAGTGGATTACGACTTCATCGCCCACTTTCCAGCGCTTGACCTTGTCGCCTACGGCCCAAACGATGCCCGACGCATCCGATCCAGCAATGTGGAACGGCTGTCCGTGACCATCAAACGGGCTGATCGGTTTACCCAACGACGCCCAGACGCCGTTGTAGTTGACGCCAGCGGCCATCACCAGAACCAGCACCTCGTGGCTGTCCAGCTTGGGGACATCGACCACTTCCAGCTGCATGGCCGTGTCCGGCTCACCATGGCGTTCCTTGCGGATCGCCCATGCATACATTTGTTTCGGGACAAACCCCATCGGAGGGATTTCACCCATCTCATAGAGGTCTTTTTCCGGTGCCTCGTACGACGCGATGCCGCTATCGGTGTCCAGAGCCATGTTGGCCTCCTTTTCTAAAATCCTTGCCGCAACGCAGAATCGGCGGCTTTACCCGATGAGTATTTTCCATCGAGCAATATTGCAACCCATTTTGAGTTCATTTTGTAATTTTATGACCCAGCGGGTGCAGAAATTTCTTTTGCAGTCGCAGAAATCACTTGCCCTGCATCCAGTGGCGCCGAGGCTGCATAATAGTTCAACAGGTCAACTCTTTGACCTGACGACGATAATTTCCCGCCCTCGCGTTTCAGAATGCGGCGATCCACCAATTGCTGAATACTAGCCTCGATTGCACTATGCTCCAATGGTGCAGAACTTCCGTTGCGTCGCAGCAGTTGGTCTATCAGCGCCACCGCGTCTGTTTCGGCAATTTCGCCCTTTTCACGCACCAACCAACACGTAGCAGGCCCCGGAACCAGCGGAATCGCTTTACCAATGCCCACCATCAAGTCCCGCGCCAGATCGGTCATCAGGTTGGTATTGTGGTCCGCCCGGAACGCCCGCAGCGAAACAGGCTGGCCGTACCGCACCGAAGCCACGCCGAATCGCTGATAACGACCTACCAACCGTCGGCCGACCTGTTTGATAATCCACCAGGCGATGACCCCGATCCTGGCCCGAAACCTGCGTTCATTTCCCAGCGCCGCTTTGGTCAGGATTGTATCCTCTAGCACGCGGTCATAATTCAGCGCGACGGGTACAAAAACAACGTCCCTACCGTCGGGGGTGGTGGCATCAATGATGTATTTGAGCAGCCCCAGCTTTGGCCGACCCAGTGCGCCGGTCAAGCTAAGACCGCCCTCGGGGAACATAGCTTGTGTCACGCCCGCTTCGGTCGCGTGCCGCACATAGCAAGCCAGCACCTGCCGATAAAGCTCACTGCCCGATTTGCGGCGGATAAAGTAGGCACCCATTGCCCGGATCAAACGGCTAAGCGGCCAGACGCGCGCCCATTCCCCAACCGCATAAGACAGCGCAGATTGTTGCGCCGCCAGATAGGTCACCAACACATAGTCCATATTGCTGCGATGGTTCATGACGAAAACAACCGTCGCCTCTGGGTCAATGTTGCGCAGGGCTTTTTCGTCCATATAGCTAAGACGCACGTTATAAAACGCGTTGCTCAGCATACGAGTCAGGCGGATGGCGATGCTGAAATAGGCTACCGCTGAAAAGGACGGAACGATTTCGCGCGCATAACGACGGGCCGTTTCAAAGGCCACGGCCTCGGGAACACGTTCCTCGCGTGCAAAGTTCTGAACCGCCTGCCCGACCTGCGGGTCATAAATCAGCCGCTGAATCATGTCATGTCGATGCGCCAGCTTGAACGGTTGGATGGGTCGCTGCAGGCGTTTGTTCAGGCGTTTGACTGCCCGCTCAAGCCGGCGGCGAAAAAACCAGCGCACCGAAGGAAACAGAAAATGCGAGGCCAGAGTGACCGCGGCAAACACCACGATCAGCAAAAACAGCCAAAGCGGAAGTTCCACGGTCTGAGTCATGCACGCACCCTGCCACCAAACCGGGCCACCTACAATCTGAAGAACCTGAAATGCCGCGACGCAGCGAATTGACATATCCCGAAAATTGCGCTTTAGAGGCCAGTGACGTAATTTTCTTGCCCACCCGCAACACGAGGCCCAGCTATGACGCAGACGCAGAAAGATCGCCCTTGGCTCATCCGAACCTATGCCGGTCATTCCACCGCCAAGGCCTCAAACGCGCTGTATCGCGGGAATTTGGCGAAGGGACAGACCGGTCTTTCCGTGGCTTTCGACCTGCCGACGCAGACCGGTTACGACAGCGATCACACATTGGCGCGCGGCGAGGTCGGCAAGGTTGGCGTTCCGATCAGCCATCTGGGCGACATGCGGGTATTGTTCGATCAGATTCCGTTGGAACAGATGAACACCTCGATGACGATCAACGCCACCGCCCCTTGGTTGCTGGCGCTTTATATCGCTGTGGCCGAGGAACAGGGCGCGGACGTGTCCAAGCTGCAAGGCACCGTGCAGAACGACCTAATCAAGGAATACCTGAGCCGCGGCACCTATGTTTGCCCGCCAAAACCGTCGCTGAAGATGATCGCGGACGTGGCCGAGTATTGCTATACCAACGTGCCGAAATGGAACCCGATGAATGTGTGTTCCTATCACTTGCAAGAAGCCGGCGCGACACCCGAACAAGAGCTGGCCTATGCACTGGCCACGGCCATCGCCGTATTGGATGAGCTGCGCCCCCGCGTCCCAGCCGAGGATTTCCCGGCGCTTTGCGGTCGCATTTCGTTCTTTGTGAACGCGGGCATCCGCTTTGTCACCGAAATGTGCAAGATGCGGGCTTTCGTGGATCTTTGGGACGAAATTCTGCAACAACGCTATGGCGTCGAGGATTCAAAATACCGTCGGTTCCGCTATGGTGTTCAGGTCAACTCGCTGGGCCTGACCGAGCAGCAGCCCGAAAACAACGTCTATCGCATCCTGATCGAAATGCTTGCCGTGACCTTGTCGAAAAAGGCCCGCGCCCGTGCTGTGCAATTGCCCGCATGGAATGAAGCGTTGGGTTTGCCACGTCCGTGGGATCAGCAATGGTCGATGCGGATGCAGCAAATCCTGGCCTATGAAACCGACTTGCTGGAATATGGTGACCTGTTTGACGGCAACCCCGTCGTGGACGCTAAGGTTGAAGTGCTGAAAGCAGGCGCGCGGGCTGAATTGGGCAACCTCGAATCGATGGGCGGCGCGGTGGCGTCGATCGAATACATGAAATCCCGTCTGGTCGATTCCAACGCCGAACGCCTGAACCGGATCGAACGCAACGAAACCGTCGTGGTCGGGGTGAACAAATGGACACAGGGCGAACCCTCACCACTGGAGACCGAAGATGGCGGTATCATGGTTGTCGACCCTGCCGTTGAGCAAGAGCAGATCAACCGCCTGAATGAATGGCGCGCAGATCGTGACGACGCAGCCGTCAAGGCGGCTTTGGCCGCACTACGTGAGGCGGCGCGATCCGGCACCAACGTGATGGAACCGTCAATCGCCGCCGCCAAGGCAGGTGTCACCACCGGCGAGTGGGCTGAAGAAATGCGCAAGGTCTACGGTACCTACCGCGGCCCAACCGGCGTCTCAGGTTCGGTATCGAACAAGACCGAAGGGCTGGAGGATCTGCGCGCTGCTGTTGATGCGGTCAGTGACAAACTGGGGCGCCGCCTGAAATTCCTGGTGGGTAAGCCGGGATTGGACGGCCATTCAAACGGAGCCGAGCAAATCGCCTTCCGCGCCCGCGATTGCGGCATCGACATCAGCTATGAAGGCATTCGCCTGACACCCGAGGAAATCGTCACGGCTGCCATTGAAGACAAGGCCCATGTCATCGGTCTGTCGATTCTGTCCGGCAGCCACATCCCATTGGTGCAAGACGTCATGACCCGCCTGCGCGAAGCCGGGCTGAACGATGTCCCTGTCGTGGTTGGAGGGATCATTCCCGATGATGATGCAGCGAAACTAAAGGCAATGGGCGTTGCCAAAATCTATACGCCCAAGAACTTTGAGTTGAATGTAATCATGGGCGATATCGTAACTCTGGTCGATCCGCAAAATATCGCAGCTGAATAATTCAACCCTTTTTGGGAAATCTCTGTTTCTATTCCCCTTCACGAGGGGATAGATAAATTTCGGATTTGGAATTACGGTGGGCTATTGCGTCCACGTATGACGAAGTGCGGAACGGAGAAAAAAATGGCGATCAGCCTAGATAAAATGTCTCGAAAAGAACTGCTTGAATTGCGCGACAAGGTGGAAATCGCGCTTAAAAATGCGGAAAAGCGTGATCGCAAAGAGGCTTTGAAAGCGGCCGAAAAGGCCGCCGCTGAGTTCGGATTTTCACTTTCAGACCTGTCTGGCAATGGCTCAAAGCTACCTAAAAGCCCGAAAGCCAACGCAAAATACAAGAATCCGTCCAATCCTGAACAAACCTGGTCGGGCCGAGGCCGCAAACCGCAATGGGTTCATGACGCGTTAAAAGCCGGGGCAGATATTTCGGATTTGGAAATCTGACAGGAATTGAGTGAAAAATGACAATTCATATTGGCGCAGAAAAAGGTGAAATTGCTGAAACCGTTTTAATGCCCGGTGATCCCTATCGGGCGAAATGGGCGGCAGAGTCCTTTTTGCAGAATGCCAGGCTGGTCAATAATGTGCGGGGCATGCTGGGTTTCACCGGAACCTGGAAAGGACACCCGGTTTCAATTCAGGGCAGCGGCATGGGGATGCCGTCCTTGTCGATTTACGCCAATGAACTGATCCGCAATTTTGGTGCCAAAACCCTGATCCGCATCGGATCGTGCGGCGGGATGCAGGACAGCGTCAATATCCGCGATGTGATATTGGCGATGACCTCGACCACGCTCAGCACGCCATCACGCGGCATTCTGAAAGAACTTAACTTTGCCCCCTGCGCCGACTGGGGTTTGCTACAGGCGGCGGCTCAGGCGGCGGCTGCGAAAGGGACACCCACGCATATCGGCGGGATTTATTCGTCGGACGTGTTTTATGACGAACGACCTGATTTGAACGAACAGATGGTGCGACACGGCATTCTGGGGGTCGAGATGGAGGCCGCCGAATTGTATATCCTCGCCGCGCGTCACAATTGCCGCGCGCTGGCGGTTCTGACCGTGTCCGATCACCTGCTGACGGGTGAGGCACTGCCGTCGTCCGAACGCGAAAGCAGCTTTGGGGATATGGTGGAAATCGCGCTGCAAGCAGCATTTCCCGACGCGGCATAGCCACAGACAGGGCGAAAGATCGCCCTGCTGTCCTATTTCCCTTTCAGGCAACTGGTCGGTGTATCCGCGCCTTCGTGCTGTGCCCCGCAATAGGCACAAACCCAAACGCCTTCCTTGCGGTGTTGCCGCCATCGGCAATCACGCGTCAACGACGACGTACGTGATCGCCAGATAAAATAGGCGAACACTCCGGCCGCCAGTACTAACAACAGAATGGGCATGCTTATGCATTGCCCAATCCAAGGATAAATTCAAGCGTTAGGCGGCGTTTGCGTATTCGAACAATTCAGGCTCGTGAACCTCAGCCACCGGCGCAGGTTCCGGCGTGTAATAAGCCCAAGCTTGTTCCAACAGTTCCAGAGCTTCAGCAGCGTTCGTTTTTGAGTTTTGGTCGTGCATCGGAGCGATCCCGTTTCGGTTCCATCACTCCTCCCCTGTTGAAAGGTTAAGCAGTCCAACAACTGACTTCATCACATCTTTTTGCAATCTCGGCATGACAAAACTGCATAAAAGGCTGGCACTTGCATCTGCCAGCCTTTCTCGTCTTTCGCCAATTACGCGATCATACAAGCATTCGCTTTAGCGGCTTGTTCTTCGCTGACGCCGTTGCCGGAAACGAACACCTCAGTCTGCTTACCATCCTGAAGGGTGTATTGAGTGGTAAATGCCCCCCCAATTCCGGCCTGTTTTGCACAGTCTACCTGTTTGAATGCTAAGTCCGCCCGGTCGCTGCCCGATCCACCACACGCTTAAAGAATGGTGATGGCAGAAATTGACAAGGCTTTTAGTAGTCTATGGGTCATTGATGTACTCCGACATTGCAATGCCCGCATAACACGAAATAACCCGAAGTGTTGCCACCCCGGATTTTGTCTTCTTTTGTGGCTGTGATCAAACGGACCGATCGACCATCATCTTCTTGATCTCGGCAATTGCCTTGGCCGGGTTCAGCCCCTTGGGACAGGTCTTGGCACAGTTCATGATCGTATGGCAGCGATACAGCTTGAAGGGATCTTCCAGCTCGTCCAGACGCTCACCCGTGGCTTCATCGCGGCTGTCGATGATCCAACGATAGGCATGCAGCAACGCGGCGGGCCCAAGGTAGCGATCGCCGTTCCACCAGTAACTCGGGCACGAGGTCGAGCAGCTGGCGCACATCACACATTCATACAAACCATCCAGCTTTTTGCGGTCTTCGATCGACTGCTTCCACTCTTTTGCGGGGCGGTTGGTCTTGGTTTCCAACCACGGCATGATCGAAGCGTGCTGGGCATAGAAATGTGTCAGATCGGGGATCAGGTCTTTGACTACCGGCATATGCGGTAGCGGATAGATTTTCACGTCACCCTTGATCTCATCCATGCCGTAGATACAGGCCAGCGTGTTGATCCCGTCGATATTCATTGCGCAGGAACCGCAGATGCCTTCGCGGCACGAGCGGCGGAAGGTCAGGGTCGGATCGATCTCGTTCTTGATCTTGATCAGCGCATCCAGAATCATCGGCCCACAGCTGTCCATATCAACGAAATAGGTGTCGAGCTGGGGGTTTTTTCCATCATCCGGGTTCCAGCGATAGATCTGGAACTTACGCACATTGGTCGCGCCTTCCGGCTTCGGCCAGGTTTTGCCCGTCGTGATGCGCGAATTCTTGGGGAGGGTTAGTTGTACCATAAAGTTCCTCTCCTTAGAACGTCCGCGCCTTCGGCGCGATTTTCTTGAGGCTGATGCCACCTTCTTCTTCGGTGGTCAGCGGATCGGCAATAACCGGGCGATAGCTGAGGTCAACCTTGTTGCCCTCAACCCGCGAAACGGTATGGACACGCCAGTTTTCGTCGTCACGCTCGGTGAAGTCTTCATGCGCATGGGCACCGCGGGATTCCTTGCGTGCCTCGGCACCAACGATGGTGGCCAGCGCGCTTGGCATCAGGTTGGTCAGTTCCAGAGATTCCATCAGATCACTGTTCCACACCAACGAGCGGTCGGAGACCTTCAGGTCGTCCATCTTGGCCGCGATCACCATCATCTTTTCGACGCCCTCGGCCATGGTCTTGGCGGTCCGGAATACGGCTGCGTCTTCCTGCATGGTCCGCTGCATCTCAAGCCGCAGATCGGCGGTAGGGATTGCGCCGCTCGCATTCCGCACAGCATCAAACCGGTCAAACGCCTTGTCGACCGACGCTTGGTTCAGAACCGGGTTCGACGCTTTGGCATCGACAACCTCACCGGCCCGGATCGCTGCCGCACGGCCAAACACCACAAGGTCGATCAGCGAGTTCGAGCCCAAACGGTTCGCCCCGTGAACCGAAGCACAACCCGCTTCACCCACGGCCATCAGGCCCGGCACAACAGCCGTTGGGTTATCGGCTGTGGGGTTCAGAACCTCGCCCCAATAGTTGGTCGGAATGCCACCCATGTTATAGTGCACGGTCGGCAGAACCGGGATCGGTTCCTTGGTCACGTCCACACCGGCAAACACACGCGCCGATTCCGAGATGCCCGGCAGACGTTCCGCCAGCGCTTCGGCCGGTAGGTGGCTGAGATTCAGGTGGATGTGGTCGCCATTGTCACCATGGCCACGGCCTTCACGGATCTCCATGGTCATCGAACGCGAGACGTAGTCACGTGGCGCGAGGTCCTTGTATTGGGGCGCGTAACGCTCCATGAACCGTTCACCTTCCGAATTGGTCAGGTAGCCACCCTCGCCCCGTGCGCCTTCGGTGATCAGGCAGCCCGAACCGTAGATGCCGGTCGGGTGGAACTGCACGAATTCCATATCCTGCAGCGCCAGGCCCGCGCGGGCCACCATACCGCCGCCGTCACCAGTACAGGTATGGGCCGACGTCGCGCTGAAATAGGCACGGCCGTAGCCGCCGGTCGCCAGTACCACCATCTTGGCGTTGAAGACGTGCATCGTTCCGTCGTCAAGCTTCCAGCAGACGACACCCTGACACTGCCCGTCCTCGGACATGATCAGATCGATGGCAAAGTATTCGATGTAGAACTCGGCGTTGTTCTTCAGCGACTGACCATACAGCGTGTGCAGGATCGCATGGCCTGTCCGGTCGGCTGCGGCACAGGTGCGCTGCACGGCAGGACCTTCGCCGAATTCGGTTGTGTGGCCACCGAAGGGACGCTGATAAATCTTGCCTTCTTCGGTCCGGCTGAAGGGCACGCCGTAGTGCTCCAGCTCATACACCGCTTTGGGTGCTTCACGGGCCAGATATTCCATCGCGTCGGTGTCACCCAACCAGTCCGAACCCTTGACGGTATCGTACATGTGCCACTGCCAGTGGTCCGGTCCCATGTTAGACAGAGATGCCGCGATGCCGCCCTGCGCCGCAACCGTGTGCGAGCGTGTCGGGAACACTTTGGTGACGCATGCAGTGCGTAGGCCCTGTTCGGCCATGCCCAGCGTCGCCCGCAGACCTGCACCACCTGCGCCTACGACAACGACGTCGTATTCGTGGGTTTCATATTCATATGCTGCTGTCATTGTTCTTGTTCCTTACCGCGCATCACAGGGCGAGCTTGACCAGAGCGAACAGCCCGGCCGCGATCAGCGTGTAGCCCAGGGCCCACATTGCAACGAGCGAGACTTTCTCGAGAACACCATGGACATAATCTTCGATGGTTTCCTGCGCCTCATACATCAGCTGTTGCATGCCCACGACCAAAGTCAGAGCGGTCACAATTGCCGGGAATGGGCGGCTGAAATAGGCGACGACTTCTTCGTATGTGCCGCCGATACCGGCCCCGAAGGTGAAGATGAAGATCGGAACCAGCACGGTCAGGATCATCGCCCGGACCATGGTGCGCCAATGTGTTTGTGTGCCGGATTTCCCTGCGCCCAGACCCTGCGCGCGTTTACGGTCAGTCAGATATCGCATGTGCCGCCCCCTTAAACCGCAATCACAGTGATAATGGTCAGGATGGTCGCACCGACGAACATGCCTAGACCCAGTTTCTCAGAGACCTCAACATCAAGGCAGTAGCCGAAATCCCAAAAGACGTGACGCAGACGACCCAGCGTGTGATACCAAAGCGCCCAGGTGGCCAAGGTCAGGAGGATGTCGCCGAACCAGCTGCGCAGAAAACCGTCGATGGCCAGAAACGCGCTTTCCGATGTCGAAGCGGCCAACAGCCACCAGACGATCAGGATTGCAACGGCAAAGGCGCCCAATCCCGAGAGGCGAACCATGATCGACGACAACGAAGTCATCTGGGGGCGATAGATCATAATGTGTGGCGAGAGCGGGCGGTTGCCCCGATTGACATCGGCCATGTCGGCTCCTCTTTCGTTGGCTACCGGTCGTTTTACTGTTTTTTGCCCTTCTGTCACGTGCTGCATGCGCAAAAATGGGTAAAAAGGGTTCAAAATAGCAGATTTCATCAGTTTGTGATCACGCAAAATAATACTGTGATCACGAAAACCCTTCCAAGCCTTGAATGTTAGCGTTTTCAGGGAACAAGCATTGTGATCACGAATCTGCTACTGCTGCTCCAAAGCCGCTGATTGCTGTGTAACTTCGCGCAACAGCTTCTTTCGAATCCGCTCGGGGTAATCGGCAAACCCCGCTGCCGACACCACAAATGCGCCCTCGCCGACAATGACATTTTCAAAGAAATAGGCGGTCAGGTCCGGTTCGCTTTCCTCGATCGCAATTGCGTTTACCGTCACCCCGCGTGTGCGCAACGCCCTGTGCGTCTCGGTTGGTTCGACACCCTCGTTCGACACCCCATCGCCCGAAATATCTATCAGATGCCGTTTGCAATCCGCCACCGCATCGAAGCTGGACATGGTCATCTCAAGCGCCTCACCGATTGCGGTTGAAAAGTTGCGCCAAACCCTGGGGTCGTCGGCAACTTGATCGGCAAACCGTTCAAGCGTGTCAAAGCTATCGATCCGGGTCCACGGGATCGTCACCTTTTGACGCGAGGACCCGGTCCACTGCACCAGCATCAACTGTGCCTCCCCCCGCACCAGCGCCTCGGACACCAAGGGGTCGCGCAGCCCGGCGGCCAGCCCATCCATCTGTATCCGGTATTCCGTCGTATCGACCGAACCGGATACGTCCACTGCCAAAGCCAACGCCAGATCGCACGCGACGGCGGGCGGCGTCAGAAACAGGAAGGCAGCAAGTGATCGAAGTAGGACCATGATCGCAGCCTAGCATGATTGACACAGGCTGCGATCAAATGAATGTGGGGCGTGCTCAGATTGGCATCAGCGCCCAATAATCAAGGTCCAACAGGACGTTCGGCTGATACCGGCCAGCTTCGTTTTTCAGCGCAAACGGCTCTCCACCCTTTGTCGCGACCAGCCGCAGACGGATGGCACCCACGCCCGGCACACCAGTTTCGGCCTTGTCCAGAACCTCGGACCAGGCCTTGATTGTGTCGCCTGCGAAGCAGGGGTTGGCATGGACGCCGCCGTTCAGGCCGACAATCATCTGCGCATTGGCCAGGCCGTTGAACGACAATGTCCGCGCCATCGAAATCACGTGGCCACCATAAATCAAACGACCATCGGGCCGGAAGGTCAGGTCGAAATGTACCTTGGCTGTGTTCTGCCACAGCCGGGTGGCAAGCATATGCTCGGCCTCTTCCACCGTCACGCCGTCGACATGATCAATGGTTTCGCCAATCTCGTAATCACCCCAACGATGCGCCTCGCCCGACTGGGCAAAATCGTAATTCGAGAAATCCAACCCCGCGGGCACCACCAGATCTTTTGGCTCAAGTACCTTTTTCAGGTCCGGCACAACCGCCTCGGGCGCGGGGGCGTCAAGGTTCGATTTGCGCACCATCACCCAGCGGACATATTCGATCACGACCTCATCGCGCTGATTCAGGCCACGCGTGCGTACCCAGACCACGCCGGTCTTGCCGTTCGAATTCTGCTTGACCCCGATTACCTCGGATTCAGAGCGCAGCGTATCGCCGGGATAGACCGGCAACAGCCAGCGCCCCTCGGCATATCCCAGATTGGCAACCGCGTTCAGCGAGATGTCTGGCACGGTCTTGCCAAACACCACGTGGAAAGCAGCCAGATCGTCAATCGGGCTTTGCTGCAAGCCGCAATTCCGAGCAAATTCATCCGACGAATACAGCGCGTGCCGCGCCGGGTAGAGCCCATGGTACAGCGCCCGCTCTCCGTCGGTTACAGTACGCGGCACGGCGTGATGCAGCACCTGACCAACAGAGTAGTCTTCGAAAAAGCGGCCCGGATTTGTCTTTGCCATTATTGCTGTCCCAGTTTCATATCGGAGGAATAGTCGGCCTCGACCTCTTTGGTCACAGCCTGCGCACATCGCATCATGCGGCTGTTTTCGTCATAGGCGTAAGACGGGTCGCCATACAGCTCCCACCCTTTTGCTAAGGCGTCTGACACTTTGTGGCAGAAGGCGGATGTGTCTTCCTCGGTCAGCAGGCGATAGAGTTTTGCCATGATGTCATTTCCTTAAGATGGGAACGGAGACGGACCAACCAGCCCGTGAATATAGCCGATCACACCCAACAACACGATCGAGGCGACAAAGAACATCGCGTCCTTGCCATAGGTACCGGGTTCACCGGGCGTCCAATCGGGCTCGGATTTGTTGATCACAATGACCTCTACAACAGCCCAGGCCAGAAGCCCGCCGAACAGAATGATCGAGGCCAAATCGCCGTTAACCAGCAAATGCGCAAAAGCCCACAGCTTGAACCCGCCCAGCATCGGATGGCGAAGCTTGTTCAACAGGCGACCCTTAGTGCCTGCGGGGCTCATCATATAGATCGCGATCAACACCATCAGGTTGTTTATGTGGGTCATGAAAGATGGTGGCGCCCAGACGAAAACGGTATCGGTCATGCGATAGCCGAAGATCATCAGCAGGATTGCCGCGACCAGCGCCAGCGCGACCGCGCCTTTGCCCGCGCTGCCCATCGCCGCGCGCTGCGCCGGCATGACGCGTTGGAACAGATGAGCGGCCCACCACAGCGCCACCCCAAGGATCAGAAGAACAAAGCCCATTGCTGGCTTACCCCGCTTGCAAAGCTGAAATCGCCTCTGCTTTTGCCAGAATTTCGCGGGCTGTTACAACATGCAGGTTTTCAACGATCTTCCCATCCACGACGGCAACGCCCTGCCCTTGTGCCTCGGTCTCTTCAAACGCTGCAATCTGACGGCGGGCCAAGTCGATCTCGGCCTCTGACGGCGCATAGGCCGCGTTGGTGATGTTGATCTGCGCCGGGTGGATCAGCGTCTTGCCGTCAAAACCCATGTCACGGCCTTGTTCGCATTCTGCGGCCAGACCAGCCTCATCCTTGAATGCGTTATAGACACCATCCACGATGATCAGCCCATGGGCCTTGGCGGCCAACACGCACAGGCCCAGCGACGTCATCAACGGCAGACGGTCCGGACGGAACCGGGTTTGCAGATCTTTGGCCAGATCGTTGGTGCCCATGACAAAGCCTGCCATCAACGGATGCGCTGCAATCTCGGCCGCGTTCAACATCCCTTGCGGAGTTTCCATCATCGCCCAGATCGGCATGTCGCCGGTGATCGCGGCCAGCGCGTCCACGTCAGCGGCCGAACCCACCTTGGGCAACAACACGGCATCCGCGTCCATCTCGCGTACGGCTTCGGTGTCAGCACGGCCCCATTCGGTATCCAGCCCGTTGATGCGCACGATCCTGACCCTGTCACCATACCCGCCAGCAGCCAGTGCCGCCCTGAGAGTTTCGCGCGCATTGACCTTTTCGTCGGCGGCAACGGCATCTTCAAGATCAAAGATGATCGCATCCACTGGCAGGGTGCGGGCCTTATCCAGCGCCCGATCGCGCGAGCCGGGGATATAGAGAACGGAACGATAGGGGCGCTGACGGGGGTCCATTGGCCTCTCCCTTTGAAAGAATGTTGCGCGGAATGGGGCATTTTTTGTCGGAAAGTTCAAGAGCAAAATCGCCGCGCTGCAGCATTTACGACGCAACGTGCGGAGCTTTAACCGGATTTCTGCCCGCCAGACGCACCCTGATTACGTTGGAATCGAAAGGGGTGACTGATGAAAACGACGTTGTTTAAGATGACGATGGGCCTTGGGATCATGGTTCTGGCCGCACAACAGGTACAGGCCCGCACCTGTGCCCCGCGCGAGGACATAGTGAGGCGCCTGACCGAGACCTACGGCGAAACACGCCGCAGTATCGGCGTCGCGCGGCAAGGGACCGTGATGGAGGTTTACGCTTCGGATCAAAGCGGCAGCTGGACGATCACGGTGACATTGCCGGACGGGGTAACTTGCCTGGTCGCCTCAGGCCAGGCCTATGAAGATATGGCCGAGGCGCTGCCGCCCAACGTCTAGGTTAACGCGTCCCAGATCAGCTTGCTGCCGGTCAATGTCAGCAGCACATAGGCAATGCCAAAGAACAGGCGCTCGGACAGCATGAAATGCGCCCGAACGCCCAGCCAAGCACCCAGAATAGCAAAGGGCGTCAGCAAAAGGTCAACCCATGCGGTGTGCCAGGTGAACAAACCCAGATAGGCATAAGGCACAAACTTCGCGATATTGATGATCCAGAAGACCAGCACGGTCGACGCCTGAAACTGAGTCTTCGTCAAGCGCTGTGACAGCAGGTAGACCGCGGCCGGGGGCCCTCCGGCGTGGCTGACGAAACTGGTGAACCCGGCGATCAGACCCGCGAACAGCCCGGCAGGCGGTGGCAGGCGGTTGGCAAAGCCGCGCACCCAGCCTTTGGTCTGCGAAAAATGCCAAATCACAAATCCGACAGAAATTCCGCCAATAAGCAATCGCAGCAGGTCATCGTTTGTGGCGCGGTACAACCACGCCCCCAGCGCAACCCCCGGCACAGCGCCCAGTATTAACAGGCGTGAATCCGGCCAGCTCCACCGTTTCCAGTATGGGCCAAGGGTGGCCACATCGATCACCATCAGGATCGGCAACATCAGCGCAAGCGCCTGCCCGGGTTCAAGTATCAGGGCCAGAATCGACGAGGACGCAAACGCCACCCCCGACCCGAACCCGCCCTTCGAGATTCCGGCAAAGACCACCGCAGGGATCGCCACGGCAAAAAACATCAAGTTCAATTCGAACATGTGGCGTCCTGCAAATTGGCCTGTCTAAAAGGCCGTTTAGCGCAATCACACGGCCGGGTGCAAATGGTATGCGGTTGCATGCCGCGCCCAAGGGTACTTGCGCGAAACCCATTTAACGACTAGCAAAACCGCGATTTCAAAACCGACCGGAGATAATCCAAATGGCCAGACCCAAGATCGCGCTGATCGGCGCAGGTCAGATCGGCGGCACGCTCGCCCACCTCGCAGCAATGAAAGAACTGGGTGACGTCGTCCTGTTCGACATCGCCGAAGGCACCCCCGAAGGCAAGGCGCTGGACATCGCTGAATCCGGCCCGTCCGAAGGCTTTGACGCCAAGCTGAAAGGCACTCAGTCCTACGAAGATATCGCTGGCGCCGACGTCTGCATCGTGACCGCTGGCGTCCCTCGCAAGCCGGGCATGAGCCGCGACGACCTGTTGGGCATCAACCTGAAGGTCATGAAATCTGTCGGCGAAGGCATTGCGGCCAACGCACCCGACGCGTTCGTCATCTGCATCACCAACCCGCTGGACGCGATGGTCTGGGCGCTGCGTGAATTCTCGGGCCTGCCGCACAACAAGGTCTGCGGTATGGCAGGTGTTCTGGATTCGGGCCGCTTTGCTCATTTCCTGGCCGAAGAGTTCAACGTCTCGATGAAAGACGTCACCGCGTTTGTTCTGGGCGGCCATGGCGACACTATGGTGCCGTCGGTCCGTTACTCGACCGTCGCTGGTATCCCGCTGCCCGATCTGGTCGAAATGGGCTGGACCACGCAAGACAAGCTGGACGCTATCGTACAGCGCACCCGTGACGGCGGTGCCGAAATTGTTGGCCTGCTGAAAACCGGTTCGGCCTTCTACGCACCGGCCACGTCGGCAATCGAAATGGCCGAAGCCTATCTGAAAGACCAAAAGCGTGTTCTGCCCTGCGCCGCCTATTGCGATGGTGAGCTGGGCGTCAGCGGCCTGTACGTGGGCGTACCCACCGTGATCGGCGCGGGCGGTATTGAAAGGATCGTCGACATCAACTTGAACGAAGAAGAGCAGGCTGGTTTCGACAATTCGGTCAACGCGGTGAAGGGCCTGATCGAGGCGTGCAAAGGCATCGACAGCTCGCTGGCCTGATCCCTTCTGTGAGAATTCTGAAAGCCGGTCCTTTTCAGGTCCGGCTTTTCTATTGCCCGTTTGCCCAAGTCCGAATGGAGCTACCGAAAATGTTGGCGCAAACGTTTTAAATTATGTTTTTGAATGTGTTTTTGGCAGGTTTGGTTTCAGATTCGAATCAAGTAACTGCCCGAGAATGAATTGTGATCACACCCCAAAAAACTGTGATCACAAATAACAAAAATCTACGCTAAAAAGCTCTTCGCCGTCAAAAAAGCCTTTATATTTGCGCTCTACAGCCCTCTATAACGGTGTAATCGTAGTCAGACGGGACAGTGTTGATGAACATTCACGAATATCAGGCCAAAGCTCTTCTTCGCAGCTATGGCGCTCCGGTCTCCGAGGGACGCGCGGTTCTGCGCGCCGAGGAAGCCAAAACCGCAGCCGGTGAACTGGACGGCCCGCTTTGGGTTGTCAAAGCGCAAATCCACGCAGGTGGACGCGGCAAAGGTAGCTTCAAAGAGGCCGATGCCGGTGAAAAAGGCGGTGTGCGTCTGACCAAATCGGTGGAAGAAGCCGCCGAAGAAGCCAAGAAGATGCTAGGCCGCACGCTGGTTACGCATCAGACCGGCCCGGCGGGCAAACAGGTTAACCGCATTTATATCGAAGCCGGTTCCGGCATCGAGCGTGAACTGTACCTGGCCCTGCTGGTGGATCGCCAGACCAGCCGCATTTCCTTCGTCTGTTCGACCGAAGGCGGCATGGACATCGAAGAAGTGGCCGCAGCCACGCCCGAGAAAATCCTGTCCTTCTCGGTTGACCCTGCAACCGGCTATCAGCCCTATCACGGCCGTCGCATCGCCTTCTCGCTGGGTCTGGAAGGCGCTCAGGTCAAGCAATGCGTCAAGCTGATGGGTCAGCTCTATAACGCTTTCGTCGAGAAGGACATGGAGATGCTGGAGATCAACCCGCTGATCGTGTCCGACAGCGGCGACCTCAAGGTGCTGGACGCCAAGGTCGGATTTGACGGCAACGCGGTCTACCGCCACCCCGACATCGCCGAACTGCGCGACACGACCGAGGAAGACCCCAAGGAACTCGAAGCCTCGAAATACGACCTGAACTACATCGCGTTGGACGGTGAGATTGGCTGCATGGTCAACGGCGCCGGTTTGGCGATGGCGACGATGGACATCATCAAGCTGTATGGCGCTGAGCCTGCCAACTTCCTCGACGTGGGTGGCGGTGCGACCAAAGAGAAAGTGACCGAGGCGTTCAAGATCATCACCTCGGACCCGCAGGTCAAAGGCATTCTGGTCAACATCTTCGGCGGCATCATGCGCTGCGACGTCATTGCCGAGGGCGTTGTCGCCGCGGTGAAAGAGGTCGGCCTGCAGGTTCCGCTGGTCGTGCGTCTGGAAGGCACGAATGTCGAGAAAGGCAAAGAGATCATCAACACCTCGGGCCTGGACGTGATCGCGGCGGACAACCTGAAAGACGGTGCCGAGAAGATCGTGAAGGCGGTTAAGGGGTAATCGCCACAGCTCATCGAACCTTAAACCAAACGGAGAACCGCTATGCGCAGTGGTTTGAGAGACACTTTTGAAACGCTGAGCTGGTCCGGACGCGGCAACGGACCGCGCTCGGGGCATGGGTCGACCCTTGCGGCGACCCGACCGCTGCGTGATGCGCTTCCGCGTATTTTTGACGAGTACAATGTCAAAACGTTTCTTGACGCGCCATGTGGTGATTGGACTTGGATGCAACATGTGGACCTGACCGGCATTCAATATGTCGGCGGGGACATTTCGCTGGAGGTTCTGGAAGAGGTCAAACAGCAGCATGCTGCTCCGGGACGCGAGTTCATGCACCTCGACATCACATCAGACACTCTGCCAAAGGCGGATATGATGATGTGCCGCGACTGTCTTTTTCATCTAAAATGGTGGTTGCGGTGGGCCTTTTTTGAAAACTTCGTCGCCAGCGGAATCCCGTATTTGCTGACGACGCGGCATTACATCCCCCAAAACCCCAGACTGCCAAGAAACGGAGGTTTCAAACGGTTCAACCCGTGCGTTGCACCCTTTAACTTTTCAGAACCGATCGAGACCGTCAGTGAAACGGGCGAAATCAACCTGGACCCCGAGTTTATGCTGACGCGAGAAGGTCAGAAACAACGGTCTTTGGGGATTTGGTCCCGAGACCAGGTCATCGACGCCGTGGCACGACGCGGTTCTGATCCCGACCAAAACGAGACTCGCAGCGCTGGTGATCAAAACATCTAGCGCGCTAACATTAATCACTATGGAGGCCACGAAATGGCAGTCCTCATCGATGAAAATACCAAAGTGATCTGTCAGGGCTTTACCGGCTCGCAGGGCACATTTCACAGCGAACAGGCCATCGCCTATGGCACCAAGATGGTCGGCGGCGTGACCCCTGGAAAAGGTGGGATGACCCATCTCGACCTGCCCGTGTTCAACTCGGTCCACGAAGCCAAGCACGTGACCGAAGCCAACGCCTCGGTGATTTACGTTCCGCCTCCATTTGCGGCTGACTCGATCCTCGAAGCGATTGATGCCGAGATGGAGGTGATCGTCTGCATTACCGAAGGCATCCCGGTTCTGGACATGATGAAGGTGAAACGCGCGCTGGAAGGCTCAAGCTCGCGCCTGATCGGTCCGAACTGTCCTGGCGTGATCACGCCGGATGCCTGCAAGATCGGCATCATGCCCGGTCACATCCACAAGCGCGGTTCGGTCGGCGTTGTGTCCCGTTCGGGCACCCTGACCTATGAGGCCGTCAAGCAGACCACCGATGTGGGTCTGGGCCAGTCCACCTGCGTGGGCATCGGCGGCGACCCGATCAAAGGCACCGAGCATATCGACGTGCTGGAATGGTTCCTGGCCGATGACGAAACCGAGTCGATCATTATGATCGGTGAGATCGGTGGCTCAGCCGAGGAAGAAGCCGCGCAGTTCCTGGCGGATGAGGCCAAGAAGGGCCGCAAAAAGCCAACCGCAGGTTTCATCGCAGGCCGTACGGCCCCTCCGGGCCGCCGCATGGGCCACGCGGGCGCAATCGTCGCCGGCGGCAAAGGTGGAGCTGAGGACAAGATCGAAGCCATGCGCTCGGCCGGTATCGTCGTGGCCGAAAGCCCGGCGCAACTGGGTGAGGCGGTGCTGGAAGCGATTGGGTAAACTGTGAACTGGGGTACAAGAACCCTTATTGGCCTTGTGGCTGCCGTCTCGGCAGCCACAACTGCCCCAGCTGTCGCCGACAGCTCAAAATTCGCTTCGGAAACCGTGGCGGCTTGTCAATCCGCCATTGATCTGGTGACGGTAACGGATAACCTGATCAAGATTGGTTGGACTCACGCTGTTCCAGCAGAACTTGATGACCGCGCAATAAAGTCTTTTGCCGCATCGTTGCTTTCAGAACAGTTTGGTTATGGGGACGTTGCTGATCCGCGCATAGTAAGAACATGGGAACTTGCGTTAAAAAATGCCGCCGGTACACGCAATCTAGTAACTTTCGAAGGCACAGAACAAAAAGACCGTTGGTTTGTAAAATTGCAAACTGGGAGTGTTTTACGCATCAGCACTGATGAGTATAACACCTACAGTCAATTACGTTGCCTGATTGCACTCAAGGATGAAGACTCGCCAGTGACATTTGAGCGTTTGCTTGGGGGTTCAGGACGCGACCCTGCGACTTTGCCTCCGGTGTACCGTCTCAGATCTCAATCTTATGAAAGCAATGGCCTAAAACGGGTTCTGAACAGTGCAGTACTGAACACCGAGCGCATTTCAACCGTTTCGGACATTGGGATAGATGTGTCCTCCATTTTCTCAACCTATGTCACGAAACAGGCAGAGAACTCAAAATGACCTTCTCCGACGCCATCCGCACCTGTTTCTCGAAATTCTTCACCTTCTCGGGTCGTGCCTCGCGGTCTGAATATTGGTTCTTTTTCCTGTTCATCGTGATCTGGAGTATCATCGCCGGGATCATTGATGCACAGTTCTTCACTCAGGTTGCTGTGACTGAAACTGAAACATCCAAATCTGTCACCGCCACGTCTTCGGCACCCGTGCAAAGCATCGTTAGCCTGATCGTTTTCTTCCCGCATCTGGCGGTCGCTTGGCGGCGGATGCATGATACAGGGCGCAACGGGCTATACGCATTGCTGCCGATCCTGCTGATCCTCGGGGCCTTTGCGGTTCTGATCTTTGGTATCGGTCTTGCGTCGCATTTTCAGCACGGCGGCAGTCTGGACATCCTGTTCACCCGCGCCACGCTGCTGATCGTAGTTCCGACGTTGATCGTTCTGTTTGTGTCTCCTCTTCTGGTGTTGTGGTGGCTAACCCGCCCAAGTCAGCCAGGTGTCAATAAATACGGCCCCAATCCAATTGAGGTGCCCCAGTGAACGGACTTGGTATGCAAAAAAGGTCGCGGCCATCTTCTTCCGGAAAGGACCGTTGAAATGGTTCTTGTGTGCCACAAGCATAAATTCATCTACCTCAAGACTACAAAGACGGCTGGCACGTCGACGGAAAAGGTCCTTCAGCCGCTTTGCGAAAAGCCGGGTCTGGGGGAACTGGAAAACGGCAAGGTCAGGATCTCAAAATACGGGATCGTCGGGGCACGGGGGCCTGGGCGGCTTGAACCGCATCCGGATTGGCAGTTCTGGCGCAAGCACAAATACCCATGGCGCAACCACATGCCGGCCTGGGAAGTCAAAGAGAACCTTGGGGCCGAAACATTCGACGAATACACCAAAATCGCAAATGTCCGCGATCCTTTTGACCGAGCGGTGTCTCAGTTTCATTTCATGAAATACCAGCAGAACCTGCCCTCGGAAGATCCGAAAACGGAATTTGAGCAGTTCAAATCGTTCATCTTGTCGGGAACCTGGTCCATCGATTGGAAGATTGTCTCGATCGACAACATTTTGATCGTGGATCGCTTTATTCGAAAGGAACATCTGGTTGCCGACCTGAACGGTATTTTCGCTGATTTTGGCCTGCCGGAAAACAGTTTTAACCTGGGGCATGACAAATCGATGAAGGAACGACGAAAAGGAATACCTGTGCCAGAGTATTATGACACCGAAACGATCGATACTGTCCGACGAAACATGGCCTGGGTGTTTGACAAGCTGGGCTACCCCGACAGCCCGCAGCACTGAGACCAAAACCGAAACCGCCAGCCCATTCGAGGTTCGCACATGACCGAACATACGCCCAATTCCGCATTTCACGCCTCTAGCTTTATGCAGGGGCACAATGCCGAGTATCTGGAACAGCTTTATGCCCAGTACACCAAGAATCCCGGCGCGGTGGATGCCGCCTGGGCCGAGTTCTTCAAGGCCATGGGTGACGCTACGCCGGACGTGCAGCGTGAGGCCGAGGGGCCATCCTGGGCGCGCACCGACTGGCCGCCGATGCCAGCCGATGACCTAACCGGCGCGCTAACCGGCGAATGGGCCGAGATCGACGCCAAGGCAGCGGGCCAAAAGATCAAGGAAAAGGCTGCGGACAAGGGCGTTGCCGTCAGCGACGATCAGATCAAGCGCGCGGTGCTGGACAGCCTGCGGGCGCTGATGCTGATCCGGGCCTACCGTATCCGGGGCCATCTGGCCGCCAATCTGGACCCGCTGGGCATGCGCACGGCCAGTACACACCCCGAGCTGGACCCCAAAACCTATGGCTTCACCGAGGCTGACATGGACCGTCCGATCTTTATCGACAACGTGCTTGGCCTGCAGATGGCAAGCATGCGCCAGATCGTTGAGATCGTGAAACGCACCTATTGCGGCACCTTCGCGCTGCAATACATGCATATCTCTGATCCCGAACAGGCCGCGTGGCTGAAGGAACGGATCGAAGGCTATGGCAAGGAAATCGCCTTCACCAAGGAGGGCCGCAAGGCGATCCTGAACAAGATGGTCGAGGCCGAAGGTTTTGAGAAATTCCTGCACGTCAAATACATGGGCACCAAGCGCTTTGGTCTGGACGGCGGCGAGGCCCTGATCCCGGCGATGGAGCAGATCATCAAACGCGGTGGCGCCCTGGGCGTTCGGGACATCGTGATCGGCATGCCGCACCGGGGCCGCCTGAACATTCTGGCCAACGTGATGCGCAAGCCCTATCGCGCGATCTTCAACGAATTCCAGGGGGGCAGCTTCAAGCCCGAAGACGTGGATGGTTCGGGCGACGTGAAATATCACCTCGGCGCCTCCAGCGACCGTGAGTTTGATGGCAACTCGGTCCACCTGTCACTGACCGCGAACCCATCGCACCTTGAGGCGGTGAACCCGGTGGTGCTGGGCAAGGTCCGCGCCAAGCAAGACCAGTTGAAAGACGATGACCGCACGACAGTGATGGGCATCCTGCTGCATGGCGACGCGGCATTTGCCGGTCAGGGTGTTGTGGCCGAAGGCTTTGGCTTGTCGGGTCTGCGCGGGCACAAGACCGGCGGCACCATGCACATCGTGGTCAATAACCAAATCGGTTTCACCACCGCTCCGCACTTCTCACGCTCCAGCCCATATCCCACGGATATCGCGCTGATGGTCGAAGCACCAATCTTCCACGTGAACGGTGACGACCCCGAGGCCGTCGTGCACGCCGCCAAGGTCGCAACCGAGTTCCGCCAGAAGTTCCACAAAGATGTCGTGATCGACATCTTCTGCTATCGCCGGTTTGGTCACAATGAGGGCGACGAGCCCATGTTCACCAATCCGATCATGTACAAGAAGATCAAGACCCATAAGACCACGCTGTCTCTGTATACCGAGCGCTTGGTCAAGGACGGCCTGATCCCCGAGGGTGAGATCGAGGATATGAAAGCCGCCTTTCAGGCCCATCTGAACGATGAGTTCGACGCGGGCAAAGACTATAAACCGAACAAGGCAGACTGGCTGGACGGGCGCTGGTCGCATCTGGACAAGAACAAAGAAGAATATGTCCGCGGCGAAACCGCGATCACGCCGGACACTCTGGTCGAGATCGGCAAGGCCCTGACGCATGCACCCGCCGACGTTGCCCTGCACAAGACCGTCGGGCGGTTGCTGGATCACAAGAAGAACATGTTCGACAGCGGCAAGGGCTTTGACTGGGCCACGGGCGAGGCGCTGGCCTTTGGCTCGTTGCTGACCGAAGGGTTCCCGGTGCGCCTGTCCGGTCAGGACGCAACACGCGGCACCTTTAGTCAACGTCACTCGGGCTTTGTGCATCAGGAAAGCGAAGAGCGGTACTACCCGCTGAACAACATCCGAGCAGGCCAGTCGAAATACGAAGTGATCGACTCGATGCTCAGCGAATACGCTGTACTGGGTTTCGAATACGGGTTTTCATTGGCCGAACCGAACGCACTAACCCTGTGGGAAGCGCAGTTCGGAGACTTTGCCAACGGTGCGCAGATCATGTTCGATCAGTTCATCAGCTCGGGCGAAAGCAAATGGCTGCGCATGTCCGGTCTGGTCTGCCTGCTGCCGCACGGGTTTGAAGGGCAAGGGCCCGAACACTCGTCCGCACGGCTTGAGCGGTTCCTGCAGATGTGCGGCCAGGATAACTGGATCGTGGCGAATTGTACGACGCCTGCGAACTACTTCCACATCCTGCGCCGTCAGTTGCACCGCACCTTCCGCAAACCGCTGATCCTGGTGACGCCGAAATCGCTGCTGCGCCACAAGCTGGCGGTCAGCACTGCCGACGAATTCACGACAGGCTCAAGCTTCCACCGGGTGCTGTGGGATGATGCACAACACGGCAATTCGGACACCAAGCTGGTCAAGGATGACAAGATCAAGCGGGTCGTGATGTGTTCGGGCAAGGTCTACTATGACCTGCTGGAAGAACGCGACGCCCGCGGGATCGACGACGTCTATCTGATGCGGATCGAGCAGTTCTACCCCTTCCCCGCCCACTCGCTGATCAATGAGCTTGAGCGTTTCAAAGGGGCCGAGATGGTCTGGTGTCAGGAAGAACCCAAGAACCAGGGCGCCTGGACCTTTATCGAACCCAATATCGAATGGGTGCTGACCCGCATCGGCGCCAAACACACAAGGCCGATTTATGTCGGCCGCGCAACCTCGGCTTCGCCCGCGACGGGTCTGGCCAGCCAACACAAAGCTCAACAAGAGGCGCTTGTGAACGAAGCGCTGAGCCTCGAAGGAAAGTAAACGATGACCATTGAAGTTCGTGTACCTACGCTAGGCGAATCCGTCACCGAAGCTACGGTTGCCACCTGGTTCAAGAAACCTGGTGACGCTGTGGCCGTGGATGAGATGCTCTGTGAGCTTGAAACCGACAAGGTAACGGTCGAGGTTCCAGCCCCCGCTGCCGGTGTGATGGGCGAAATCGTCGCTGCCGAAGGTGAAACCGTAGGCGTTGACGCATTGCTGGCCACCATCACCGCAGGCGAAGGTGCTGCACCGGCACCCGCCGCTGCCCCGGCCCCTGCTGCCGCGCCTGCAGCGGCCGCTCGTGGTGGCAGCGTCGATGTGATGGTGCCCACTTTGGGTGAATCCGTGACCGAGGCTACCGTTTCGACCTGGTTCAAACAGGTTGGCGATGCCGTGGCGCAAGACGAAATGCTGTGCGAATTGGAAACCGATAAGGTCTCGGTTGAGGTTCCGGCACCGGCTGCTGGTGTTCTGGCGGAAATCGTAGCGCCCGAAGGCACCACCGTGGACGCCTCGGCCAAGCTGGCCGTGATTTCGGGTTCGGGTGCTGGAGCCGCCCCGGCCGCAGCCCCAGCCGCCGCAGCAGCGCCTGCAGCAGCCACCGCTGCTAAAGACGTGGCCAATGCACCCTCGGCTGAGAAAGCGATGGCCGAGGCTGGTTTGTCCGCCGATCAGGTTACAGGTACTGGCCGCGATGGCCGCATCATGAAAGAGGACGTGGCCCGCGCCGCAGCTGCCCCCGCAGCCCCTGCTCCGGCCCCAGCGCCTGCACCTGCACCGCGCGCACCGGTCGCAGCAGGTGATGCCGCGCGCGAGGAACGGGTCAAGATGACCCGCCTGCGCCAGACCATCGCCAAGCGTCTGAAAGACAGTCAGAACACCGCCGCCATGCTGACCACTTATAACGAGGTGGACATGACCGAGGTGATGGCCCTGCGTAACCAGTACAAAGACCAGTTCGAAAAGAAGCACGGCGTGCGTCTGGGCTTTATGTCTTTCTTCACCAAGGCCTGCTGCCACGCGCTGAAAGAAGTGCCCGAGGTGAATGCGGAAATCGACGGCACCGACATCGTTTACAAGAACTTTGTCCATATGGGCGTTGCCGCCGGAACACCGACCGGTCTTGTGGTTCCGGTTATCCGCGACGCGGATTCGATGTCCTTTGCCCAGATCGAAAAAGCCATCGCCGAAAAAGGCAAGCGCGCCCGTGATGGCAAGCTGTCAATGGAGGAGATGCAGGGCGGCACCTTCACCATCTCGAATGGCGGTGTCTATGGCTCGCTAATGTCCTCGCCGATCTTGAACCCGCCGCAATCGGGTATCCTGGGCATGCACAAGATTCAGGACCGTCCGATGGCAATCAACGGTCAGGTCGTGATCCGTCCGATGATGTATCTGGCCCTGTCCTATGACCACCGGATCGTTGACGGCAAAGGCGCCGTGACCTTCCTTGTTCGTGTAAAAGAGGCGCTGGAAGATCCGCGCCGCCTGCTGATGGATCTGTAATTATGGCAACGCATGTATTGTGGCAGGCCGATGTGGCCGATTTCGATGCCTGGCTGAAAGTGTTTCGTGAGGATACGCCAATGCGCAAGGCTGCGGGTATCCGCGACCTGCACGTCTGGCGGGACCCAGATCAGAGCGACCACGCCATCGCCATGTTCGAAGTGACGAACTTGGACAAAGCACGGGCCTTTTTCGGATCTGAGGAATTGGCGATGCACCACGAGCGGGGCGGCATTGCACATATCACGATCAAGCTGCTGGACCCGGTTTGAAGAAAGCACAGCAGGATCCGGCTACGCTGGATCATGCAGCCACCGGCCCATCCGGTCGACTTAGGAGAGTATAATGGCAAACTATGACGTCATCGTAATCGGCGCCGGCCCAGGCGGCTATGTCTGCGCTATCCGCTGCGCCCAGCTGGGCCTGAAAACCGCCGTTGTCGAAGGGCGTGAAACGCTGGGAGGCACCTGTCTGAACGTGGGTTGTATCCCGTCAAAGGCGCTGCTGCACGCTTCACATCAATTGCATGAGGCCGAGCATAACTTTGCCAAAATGGGCCTCAAGGGCAAAAGCCCCTCAGTCGACTGGAAACAGATGCAGGCCTACAAGGAAGAAACCATTGAGGGCAACACCAAAGGCATCGAGTTCCTGTTCAAAAAGAACAAGATCGACTGGCTGAAAGGTTGGGGCTCGATCCCTGCTGCTGGTCAGGTCAAGGTGGGGGATGAGGTTCACTCGGCCAAGAACATTATCATCGCCTCGGGGTCTGAACCGTCCTCGCTGCCTGGTGTAGACGTTGACGAAAAGGTTGTCGTGACCTCGACTGGTGCGCTGTCACTTGGCAAGATTCCCAAGAAGATGATCGTGATTGGTGCCGGTGTGATCGGGTTGGAACTTGGCTCGGTTTATCAGCGATTGGGGGCCGAAGTGACGGTGATTGAGTTCCTCAAGGAAATCACACCGGGCATGGACCCCGAGGTTCAGAAGACTTTCCAGCGCATTCTCAAGAAACAGGGCTTGAAGTTTGTGATGGGCGCAGCGGTGCAAAAGACCGAAGCGACCAAAACCAAGGCCAAGGTCACCTATAAACTTCTGAAAGACGACAGCGAGCATGTGATCGACGCGGATACCGTGTTGGTCGCCACCGGGCGCAAGCCGTTCTCTGACGGGTTGGGACTGGAGGCTCTGGGGGTCGAAATGACACCGCGCGGTCAGATCAAAGTTGGCAGCGACTGGCAGACAAACGTACCGGGAGTCTACGCCATCGGCGACGTGACCGAAGGCCCGATGCTGGCCCACAAGGCCGAGGATGAGGGCATGGCCGCTGCTGAACAGGTCGCGGGTAAACATGGACATGTAAATTACGGTGTTATCCCCGGCGTGATCTACACATGGCCCGAGGTCGCCAATGTTGGTGAAACAGAAGCAACGCTCAAGGAACAAGGTCGTTCATACAAGGTCGGCAAATTCATGTTCATGGGCAACGGTCGCGCCAAGGCGAACTTTGCCGCCGATGGCTTTGTCAAAATTCTGGCCGACAAGGACACGGACCGCATTCTGGGCGCGCACATCATCGGCCCGGCAGCGGGCGATCTGATCCACGAGGTCTGCGTGGCTATGGAATTTGGCGCCTCAGCCGAAGACCTGGCCCTGACCTGCCACGCCCACCCGACCTATTCGGAAGCTGTGCGCGAGGCTGCGCTGGCTTGTGGTGACGGTCCGATCCACTCGTAGGACAGCACTGACTCAACCGGAGTTAGCGAGGCTCTCGCCTCGCGCTCCGAGATATTTTTGGCAAGATGAAAAGGCGGATTCCTCGTTCATCTGGCCATTAAATACCTCGGAGGAGTTGCGGCTTACCGCAGCGGGGGCAGAGCCCCCATTTACCACATCGTTTTTGCAGCGCGTGCGCCCCATTCTGAATCGTAGCGTTCACCGCCCTCCTCACCCTGACTTGCCTCGGCCAAAATCTCACCAATACTGGGCAACTCGACGGAACTGTCACCCGAGGTCCAAATTTCAGCGCGCATCAAGGCACGGGCGCATTGCGTGTAGATCTCGGTGATTTCGATAACGATGACCGTGGCTGGCTGTTTGCCGTGTTTCTCAAACCGGGCGCGCAGGTCTGCATCCGCAGTCAGTCGGGCCGTTCCATTTACACGCACCACGTTGTTGGAGCCCGATACCATAAACATCAAGGCCACACGCGGATCACGCACAATATTGCGCAGTGAATCCAATCGATTATTGCCGCGCCAGTCCGGAAGGGCCAGCGTATTTGGATTAAGCTCTAACACCGCCGGGCCATCATCTCCGCGGGGGCTGCCATCCACACCTTCGGGACCCACGGTACTGAGGATACAAAGCCGCGAGCTCATGATCCATTTGCGATAAAGTGGTGTCAGGCTGTGTACCACTTTTCGAAAAGAGGCCGCGCCGGGCGGTCTGTTGTAGATCTCTTCGAGCGATTTGATGTCCTTAATGAACTCCATCCGGATCAAACCCCACTTCTTTCATCAATGCATTGGATCGCGTCTCAATCACGTCTTCCAATCGACCAAGAAACGAATTGCGCGCAACCCCCGGCTCGATCGGATCAAGAAAGTCCACAATCGCCAAACCCGGTTTGCGCAGAACACCTGTGCGCGGCCAGAAAACTCCGGCATTTGTCGCCACCGGGACACAGGGAAATCCCAACCCCTCATACAGAACCGCTGTGCCCACTTTGTAAGGTTTCTGCACCCCTGGCGCAACGCGTGTGCCCTGCGGGTAGATCACCAATTGACCGGGCTCAGTGAATTCTTTGGCGACGTCTTTGACCATCTTGGCAACGGCCGCGCCTTTTTTACCGCGATCGACTGGGATACAGCCGAGACGCCGCGCATACATGCCAATGACAGGGGTCCACAGCAGCTCTTTCTTCATTATGAATTTGCCGTGGGGGATGGCGTCGAAAATTATGATGATGTCGAGAAAGGACTGGTGCTTGGCGCCAATCACCACCTCGTCCACCGGCACTGTGCCGCGTACTTCGGATCGAATGCCAACCATCCAGCGCGCCAGCCACAGGGTTGTGCGGGCATAGGTCTTACACGCCCGCAACGCACCACGCTTGTTGAACAGGGCAAAGGGGGCAAACACGATGCCCAGGATCAGCATCCAGACATAGATCACGATCATGAAGATCAAAGAGCGTACCCATTGAAACGCTGTGGCCATCACGAAAGCTCCTTCAATTTGCGGCTGGCGGCGGTCCACGTGGCCAGGAAGGCAACAGTTGCGCCCAATACAGGGATCAGTGCAGGCAGCAACCAGCCTGCCCCCTGAAAGCCCAGACCGGTCAAAAACCCGCCCTCGTCCGAGGCTTCGGGCAGCAAAAGCACCCCGGTCATACCCAGCAATACCCCGACAACCGCGCCAAAGAATGCCCGGTAGGTAAAGCGCCGGACAAAGGCGCGGGCGATAAAGCGATCCCTGGCACCAACCAGACGCAGCACCTCAATGATCTGCGCGTTGGCCGCAAGCGAGGCATTAGCCGCAAGCGTAATCATGGCTGCGGTCGCGCCACCGATCAGCAGGATCGAGACCCAACCGAGCCGGCGCAGTGACATGGCCGCATCGACCAGAGGTTCGCGCCAGCGGGTGTGGTCGTCCAGCACAGCGCCCGGCACCTCGGCCCCCAACCGCAACCGCAGTCCGGTTGCATCCAGACCCGGATCGCCTTCGATGATCTCGATCAGTTGCGGAACGGGCAATGTGTCCAGCGGCAGGTCAGAACCAAACCATGGCGACAACAGCGCGGCCTGCTCCTCGGTCGTCAGCGCCCGGGCCGATGCGACGCCGGGGGTTTGGGCCAGCACGGTCAACGCAGCCTCGGTCTGGGCGGCCAGCTGGTCGGCGGGGGCATTGATCCGCAAGGTGGCCGCCCCGGCCAGTTCGGTTGCCCAACGGTCGGCCAATCGCCCGGACGCCAGCGACAGGGCCAGCGCAAACACGGCCAGAAAAGCCATCGCGCCCGATACGAACAAGGTTAGATGCGCGGTGTAACCGGTGGGGGGCACCACCCGATCGGCCCGCGCATCCCGTTTCAGCAAGTTTCGGATCATCCCCTTGCTCATAGGTCTGCCCCCGCAAGTTGGACCTGCCGTTGCGAAATACGCAGCACGCGTGCCTGCACCTGGCTTTTGGCGGCTCGGATCAGGCTTAGATCATGGGTGGCGATCAGCACGGTTTTGCCCATCTTGTTCAGCTCGACCAACAGGCGCAGCAAGCGTTGCGACATCTCCCAGTCCACATTGCCAGTGGGCTCATCTGCCAGAACAACATCGGGCGACAGGATCACCGCCCGGGCCAGCGCGGCGCGCTGACGTTCACCACCCGACAGTTCGGGCGGAAGCGCGCCCAGCCGGGTGCCAAGACCCACCCAGTTCAGCAATTCAGTCAGATCATCCCGCAACGCAGTTTCCGAACGCCCCGACACCATCAGCGGCAGCGAGACATTTTCGGCCACCGTCATATGATCCAGAAACCGGCAATCCTGATGCACAACGCCAACCCGGCGGCGCAGCAGGGCCATCTGGTCGCGATCCAGCTGGGCCACGTCCTGTTCAAACGCGCTCAACCGTCCGGACGTGGGCAGCAATGCGCCGTAGCACAGTTTAAGCAAAGTGGTCTTGCCCGCGCCCGAAGGGCCGGTCAGAAAGTGGAACGAACCCGGCTGCAGTCGCAGGGACACGTTGCTCAGCAATTCACCTCCACCATAGGTGTAGCTGACATTTTCCAGCTCGATCACAGGGGCCCCCGTTCTAATTGCTGCTCTTCTTGCCCGAGCGTGGTTGTGGTTTCAATGCCTGCACCGGGGCGAATTGGTGACATTTATGCTGCCAAACCGAAAACACCCTTTGCGGTCAGGTCTTAACGGAATAACATCCCTAAAAAAACTATTATCAGGTCGAGGTCCCGACCAGGAGGCAGCATGCGTCTTACGTGTCCGAATTGCGGTGCCCAATATGAGGTGCCAGACGAAGTCATCCCGGAAGAGGGCCGCGACGTTCAGTGTTCAAATTGCGAGAACACCTGGTTCCAGGCCAAATACCCGGACCAACCCGCGCCCGCAGCGGTCACGCCCATTTCAGAAGAGCCTGCAGCCGAGGAAGCCGCGACAGACCCGACCCCCACACCGGTGGATGAAGCGTTTGCCGCGGAACCGCAGGCGGAGCCTAGATCTGAACCTGCGATGGAACCCGAAACAACACCCGCACCAGAACCTGAAGCAGCCCCCGAGCCGGAAAAACCCGAAACAACCGGAAATATCGACCCCGCTGTTGCCGGCATCCTGCAAGAGGAAGCCGCCCGAGAGGCTGAGCTGCGTGCCCAGGAAGGCGGCAGCATAGAAACTCAGCCCGATTTGGCACTGGACACTCCTCCGGAACCTGACCCCGAACACGCCATCAAGGAACTGACGGCCACGGAAACCGCAGAAGACGCGGGCCAGAAAGATGACCTGCCCGATGTCGAAGCGATCAATTCCAGCTTGCGCAGCGACGACATCATGGGCGCAGAAGACGAGCCCGCGCCGCGTAAATCTGGCGGATTTGTGCGCGGATTTGCATTGATCCTGATTGTTGGCATCATTCTGTTGCTGGTCTATGGCAACGCCCAAAAAATCAGCGAGGCTGTGCCGCAGGCCGAACCGATCCTGACCCCATATGTGTCGCTGGTGGATCAGGCACGTCTGTGGCTCGAAGCACAGACTTCGGGGACAGCACAGAACTGACCTGATTGAAAGACGGACCTAGAACCGCTCTAACAGCCGCTTGAGGTATTCCAACTCGATCTGAGGACGATCCGATTCACCGGTGCGGCGACGGATTTCGTCCAGCAATTCGCGGGCGCGACGATAGACATCCTCGCCCTGCAACAGGCTGTCATCGGTTGAGATCGAGCCATTCGAACCCGGGTTGCGGCCCAGCGGATCACGGCTGTTGGCCTGCATATCACCTTCTTGCGATCCCTGACCCGGTTGGTTCTGCTGGTTCTGGGCCAAGGCTTCACCCAGTGACCGCATACCTTCGCGCAGGGCTTCCATCGCCTCGGACTGGTTGTCGATTGCATCAGCCAGATCATCATTACGCAGCGCATTTTCGGCCTCGTCCATAGCCCGCCCTGCGCGGCCCAGCGCATCGCGCGCGGCATCGCCCTCGGGCGTGCCCGCACCGGGTAGATTCTGTTGCTGACGACCCAATTCATCGCGCAAAGCCTGTTGGCGATCAGCCAGCGATCCTTGCCCTTGCTGGCCGTCGCCCTGTTGATCCGAGCCGCGACCACCCTGACCTTCGTGGCTTTGTCCCCGACCCTGACCGCCATTGCGGCCTTCGTTGCCCTGGCTTTCACCAGCCTGCGCGCCGGGGTTAAACTGTTCCTGCAGATCGCGAAAAGCCTGATCGCTGAGGCCTTGCTGTTCGCGCAGGGTTTCGGCCAACCCTTCCATCGCCTGCTGGCCTTCGGATTGCTGGCCCTGCCCCTGGCCCTGAGTAACGCGCATGTTTTCCATCATCCGCTGGAACTCTTCCAGCGCCTGCTGAGCCTCAGCCATGCGGCCCTGTTCCATCAGTTCCTGAATACGGTCCATCATCCGCTGCAGGTCGTCCTGCGTCATCTGCAGGGATTCGCCATTTTCGCCTTGTTGGTTTTCGTCAAACTCACCGTTTTCCTGTGCCAGACGCTGCAGTTGGCGCATGTAATCCTGCGTTGCCTCGCGCAGCTCTTGCATCAGCTCAGCGATTTCCTCATCGGTGGCGCCGTTCTTCATCGCCTCGGTCAGGCGTTCCTGTGCCCGGCGCATCCGTTCCAGCGCATCGGCCAGCGTTCCGTCTTCGATGATGATCGCCAGATCCCATAGGGCCTGGGCGATCTCTTCCTGTTGTTCCAGTGTCAGCCCGTAGTCATCGAACATTTCCAATCGCCGCAGGGTCACACGAAGACGCAGATACGCGGTGTCGGATCGAAAGAACCCTTCGGGCAGATGCGAGACCGCGCGCAAAATCTGAGACACCCGGGTCGCGTTATCCCTGGCCCACAGCAAATCACGCCGCTGTTCGATCACCGCAGCGGCCAGTGGATCAAAGAAACGCCGCGCAGGCAATGTGGTCTGATACGGATCAGAGTGGCCTTCCTGATCGGCCGCATCCCGTGCCGTCAATGTAATCTTGACCGGCAAATGCGCCCAAGGGTGCTGCGAGAAATCCTCGATCAGGTCTTCGGTAAAATCGATCCGGTCGCCGGTAATCGGCATCGGAAGTTCCACGGTGATCACTTCGCGCGGTTCAGGTACAGCGGCCAGACCATAGCTCCGGCTGACCTCAGCCAGATCCAGCGCGATCACGGCTGATCCAGAGACCACGCCATAATCGTCCACAGCAGTGAACGGCAGTTTCATGCGTCCACCAGCCTCGGTCTCGGCTTCGTCGGCGATCGCAATCTTCGGCGACGTATCCGCAATGATGTTTACGGCCCAGTTCCGCCCTGCCGGACCATCAATCGTCAACTGGCCTGAACGGGTGGCAATAAAATCCTGTTCCACCTCAGATGCGTCTTCGGCGCCCAGGGGCGATGTTGTCTCGGTCAAGCTATGGTCGCCGACTTCGCCATAAAAACGTAGGGTGATGCGGCTACCTTGCGGAACAGATAGTGTCGGGTCTGATTGATCCGCCAAGTAAAGCGTCGGCAAGCCGGTATAGCGTGGCGGCTCCACCCAGCCTTCCCAGCTGGGCCCCTGCCCAGCCGTGGCCGCGCCCGGCGTCATCTCGGCCACTGAACCAATGCGCCAGAATGATCCGAACAAAACCGCAATCAACAGCGCCAGCAAGGCAGAGTAACGCAACGCATAAGGATCGCGATCAGCCAGCCGCAAATCTGGTTTGACCGGCTCAGCCTGCGCCGCCCGTTGCGCCATACGCGTCTGATGCGCCCGCCACAGCGCGACTGAATCGGCATCCATCGCCCCAATGGCCTGATCGTCCATAAGCGCCTGAATCGGACGCCCCGGCAGTGACGCATCCACCCGCATCAGCGCTTCGGCCCGTCTGGGCAAATGGAATCGCCTGATACCCCAGACCAGCGCCACCAGCAGGCCAATCACTGCGACAACACCCACTGCCCAGACCACCTCGACCCGGACGTGATCCTGCAACCCCAGCATCAACGCAGCCAGAATCGCCATGAAAATCGAGAAAAATGGCCAGAATGCGCGCAAAACCTGCTCAGCCAGCATCCCTGCGTGCGTCAGCCACAGGGAAAGTCTTGGAATCGGCAGGTTATGTCTTGCGTTCAAGGCAGGCCTCCTGAGCGGGCCCGCACGGTCATCGTGTCAAAGCCACTCAGGTATGGTATCGCGGTTTATGATTTCGTCAAAGCTTGGCCGTTCACGAATAACTGCAAATTGATCCCCATGTACCAGAACCTCAGGGATCAGGGGGCGCGTGTTATATTCGCTGGCCATCACCGCCCCATAGGCTCCGGCGCTGCGAAAGGCCACCAGATCACCCGGCGCCAGCGGTGGCATGTTGCGTTGTTTGGCGAAGGTATCACCGGTCTCACAGACCGGACCGACAATATCATAGGGCTGTTGTTCAACGCCCGGCGCCGGTTCCTGCACGGCAACGATATCGTGATGCGCCTCGTACATGGCGGGGCGGATCAGGTCGTTCATGGCCCCGTCGAGGATCAGAAAATCGCGCCCCTCACCGGATTTCACATAAATCACCTTGCTGATCATCAAACCGGCATTGCCCGCGATCAGACGACCAGGTTCGATCTCGATCTCGCAATCCAGATGGCCCAGCGTTTTCTTGATCAACGCACCGTATTCTACGGGCAGCGGTGGTGCGTCATTGGCACGGGTATAGGGAATGCCCAAGCCTCCGCCCAGATCGAGACGGCGGATATTGTGACCTTCGGCACGCAGCTGCTCAGTCAACTCGGCGACTTTGGTATAGGCCAGCTCGAACGGCTCCAGCTCGGTCAGTTGCGAGCCGATATGGACGTCGATGCCAATCACCTCAAGCCCGGGCAGGGACGCGGCGTGGGCATAGACCTCGGACGCGCGGGCGATGGGAATACCGAACTTGTTCTCGGACTTTCCTGTAGCGATCTTGGCGTGGGTTTTGGCATCAACATCCGGGTTAACCCGCACAGTGATCGGCGCAACCACACCCAATTCCAGCGCTACAGCGTTAATCACTTCCATCTCGGGCTCGGATTCAACGTTGAACTGACGGATGCCCCCGGTCAGCGCGGTGCGGATCTCATCCACAGTTTTGCCAACGCCTGAGAACACGATTTTATCGCCTGGCACACCCGCCGCCTTGGCGCGCAGGTATTCCCCGCCCGAGACCACATCCATCCCCGCGCCCGCCTGCGCCAGCGTTTTCAGAATCGCCTGATTGCTGGCGGCTTTCATCGCGTAGCAGACAAGATGCTCGGTCCCTTCCAGCGCGTCATCGAACAGCTGGAAATGGCGCAGTAAAGTCGCGGTGGAATAGACGTAAAACGGGGTCCCGACCGCGGCAGCGATTTCGGAGATTGGGACATCCTCGGCGTAAAGCGCGCCGTCGCGGTAGAGAAAGTGATCCATGACAGCGCGCTTAGACCAAAACCGCCCGGCGGATCAATGGATTCCGCACATCCGGCGCTATTCGGTCAGTTGGTGACAGAAACGCCAACCCGACCATAGCCCGAAATCGAAACGCCAGAGCTGCCGGAATTCGCCTCGGGTTCGGGGCGGGAGTTGTGCGAAGGCTCGCAGGCCGCAAGTACGGCAATAGTCAGGATCAGGCCGAAAATCTTCATGATGTCATCTTAGCTCAGGAAATTCGGCACCAGGCCGATCATACGTGCGAACATGGGCGCCGCGTGGGCAAAATGCAATTACCTCAGAGGATTAAACCCCAAGAAAAACACCCAATCCACCGCGCCGAAAGCCAACACCACCACCAACATAGGTGCCGCTGCTTCCGACGCCTACATTGGCGCTCATCGTGGGTTGGATCGGCTCGCCATCTGCGCCACAGGCGGCCAGGGCAAACCCAGCCGCAATCAGCAGGACAACACGGAGAATTTGCATCATACCAACGCCTTCCATCGCTTGATCTGGGCCCGCACCTGATCCGGTGCAGTGCCGCCATAAGACTGGCGCGAGTTTACCGAATTTTGGACGGTAAGGACAGAATAGACGTCACCGGTGATACCTGCGTGGACCGATTGCATGTCCTCCAGCGTCAGGTCAGGCAAGTCGCAGCCTTTGCTTTCGGCCATGGCCACCAGCGATCCGGTCACATGGTGGGCGTCGCGGAACGGCAGGCCCAATACACGAACCAGCCAATCGGCAAGGTCGGTTGCGGTCGAGAACCCCGAGCCCGCTGCCGCCGCAAGGCTCTCGCGGTTGGCAGTCATGTCCTTAACCATACCTTCCATCGCAGCCAGTGCCAGCATCCAATTGTCGGCGGCATCAAAGACCTGCTCCTTGTCTTCTTGCATGTCCTTGGAATAGGCCAGCGGCAGGCCCTTCATCACCATCATCAATGCGGTATTTGCACCGTAAATGCGGCCCACTTTGGCGCGGATTAACTCTGCAGCATCCGGATTCTTCTTCTGCGGCATGATCGACGAACCAGTTGAAAACCGATCAGACAGGGTGACAAATCGGAACTGGGCCGAAGACCAAATCACCAGCTCTTCAGCAAAGCGCGACAGGTGCATGGCGCAGATCGAGGCGGTCGACAGGAACTCAAGCGCGAAATCGCGGTCGCTGACTGCGTCCAGCGAGTTGGCGGCAGGCCGGTCAAAGCCCAGCGCCTCGGCCGTCATCTGGCGATCGATGGGAAAAGACGTCCCAGCCAAAGCCGCCGCCCCCAAGGGGGATTCGTTCATCCGGGCTCGCGCATCGCGGACGCGGCTCAGGTCACGGCCAAACATCTCGACATAGGCCATCATGTGGTGGCCCCACGTCACCGGCTGTGCGGTTTGCAGATGGGTAAAGCCTGGCATGACCCAATCGGCCCCGGCCTCGGCCTGCGCCAAAAGCGCGCGGATCAGGGCCAGCAGGCCGCTCTCTGCCGCGTCCAGTTGATCACGCACCCAAAGTTTGAAATCGGTCGCAACCTGGTCATTCCGGCTGCGGCCCGTGTGCAAACGACCTGCAGGCTCGCCAATAAACTCTTTCAGACGCGCTTCGACATTCATGTGGATGTCTTCCAGCGCGGTCGAGAACTGAAATTCCCCGTTCTGAATTTCTGACAAAACGGTGAGCAGCCCTTCCCGAATTGCCTGCGCATCACTATCAGTTATTACGCCTGTGGCAGCCAACATGGCGGCATGGGCGCGCGAGCCTGCGATGTCCTGGGCTGCCATCCGCTGATCGAACCCGATCGAGGCATTGATTGCCTCCATGATCGCGTCTGGACCGGCGGCAAAGCGGCCGCCCCACATCTGGTTCGAAGATTGATCGGTCATGTAAGAAAACCCGGAGTTGATATGCGCCTATTTCGTCTGATCCCCCTTTATATGGCCCTTGCGCTGGGTGCAAACGCCGCTTTGGCAACAGATGCCGAAACGCTTGGCCCGCTGCGCGATGGAACACTGAAACGCCTGATCCTGCACAAAGAACCCAAGCCCGCAAAAGCAATCGAATTCCAGCTGGAAGATGAGGGCGGAGTTGGAACGCTTGAGGACTATGCCGGCAAGTATGTTCTGGTAAACTTCTGGGCCACGTGGTGTGCGCCTTGCCGCAAAGAGATGCCGCAGATTGCCGAGCTGCAAGAAGAGTTCGGCGGTGACAAGTTTGAGGTTCTTACACTTGCCACCGGGCGCAACTCACCCGCCGGGATCAAGAAGTTCTTCGAGGAAAACGGCATTAATAACCTGCCGCGCCATCAGGACCCCGGTTCAGCCGCCGCGCGCGAGTTTGGCGTTGTTGCGTTGCCAATCACCGTTATTCTGGATCCTGAGGGTCAGGAAATTGCCCGGTTAATCGGCGATGCGGAATGGAATTCAGAAAGTGCCAAGGCGATTATCGCGACGCTTGTCGGCGCTGAAAGCTAAGTAAACACATAAGAAAATTGCGAATCGTGTTATTCTCCCAACTATTAGTTTGGGGGGAATAGCTGTGAATTCTATTGCCATCTTGGCCGCGGCAGCCAGTGTCCTGTGCATTTCGGCGGCTGCCGCAGACGCCAAAGACATCAAAAAGAAGCAGCAATTCATGGATGCTGTCATCGGCAAGAAACTTGTGCGCAATAGGTACTGGTTCATCGTCGCGGCAGACGGCACGATTTACGGGGATACCGCCCAAAAAGGTAAAATCAAAGGTGCCTGGGTCTGGAACAAAAGGTACTACTGCCGAAATCTCTTTATCGGGACCACGCAACTTCCTGTGGATTGTCAGAAAGTCGCAATCGACGGAGACCAAGTAGTTTTTACGCGTAAGAAGGGAAAAGGTAAGGCCGTGCCTATGACCATTTCCGACTAGGCAGAAAACACTGCATTCATATGTGCTAGAATAGAAATGGTCTTTTTGGGCCGGATTTTCTAATTGCTACCAGTGAAAAGGAGGCAACAATGAAACCAGTGGTTCTGTTGATCGGTCGCTTGCCGAATGTCATCGGCGACGTGGCGCGGCGTCTGGATCACATGCCTATCCAATGGCTGGGCGCGCATGATCAGGATGAGGTCCGGCGGCAACTGGATGCCGAACCCCGGATCGTCTGTGCGGTCATGGGCGCGGGCTTGGATGACAAGATCCGCGGCGAGATGGTCGGCATCATCGCAGCACGCAGGCCAGACATCTGCATACACCTGAAAGACAGGGCCTCGGGGCCTGATGGGCTGGTGCCCTTTGTCGAACGCGTGGTGCAGCACGAAGTCCTAGACACGTTCGAAGCTGGCTGACGTAACGCTACCTTTGACAGCGTCATAGCCGCTCTGCAATCTGTCGGGCGGGAGGAAAGAATGCCGCTTGAAATACTTCTGGTTCTGGTGGTCGGAGGCATTGTCGGCATCACCGTTCTGCTGCACCTGTCAGGGCGGTCACGCGTGCGCGAACTGACCCCCCAGACCGCGCGTTCGGAATGGCTGCGCCATGCGCCGGACGACGTAATTATTGATATAACAATCGCACATGACAAGCGGTCCGCCCTGATCCGAACCGAGACCGGCAATGGGCTATTGTGGTCCTTTGGTGCCGATACGGTGGCACGCCACCTTCTGGATTTCGACTGGATCGACCACCCCGAGGGTTTCGAAATTCAATTTCATGACTTCGGCACGCCCAAAGCCCTGATCCGCCTTGACGATTTCGAACGCCCCCACTGGCAAAACCTGATGGACCCCGCATGACCGACCAAGTGAGCTTTCCCGACGCCGTGCAATGGGCGGTGCCGTTCTTCATCGCCGCCATTCTAGCCGAGTTCCTGTGGATCGCTTTCAAAGGCAGGGGCGGACGGTATGAGACGCGCGATGCCGTCACCTCGCTGATCATGGGGGCGGGAAATATCGCCTCGGGGTTGCTGCTTGGGTTCATCGCATATGGCTTTTTCATGTGGCTGTGGCAGATCACGCCGCTGAACCTGGGCACCTCGATTCCGGTGATCATCCTGTGCTTTGTGCTGGATGATTTACGCTATTACTGGGTGCATCGGTTCGGTCACCGCATCCGCTGGGTCTGGGCCAGTCACGTGAACCACCACAGTTCTCAACACTACAATCTGACCACGGCGCTGCGGCAGACATGGACCTATACGTTTACCTTCATGATGGTGGTACGTGCGCCGCTGATCCTGCTGGGCTTCCACCCGGCGATGGTGCTGTTCTGCGGCGGTTTGAACCTGATCTATCAGTTCTGGATTCACACCGAGGCGATTGGGAAAATGCCCCGCTGGTTCGAGGCGGTGATGAACACCCCTAGCCACCACCGCGCCCATCATGGACGGAACGCGCGTTATCTGGATTGCAACTATGCTGGGGTTTTCATCATCTGGGACAAATTGTTTGGCACGTTTGTGCCCGAACAAAAGGACGACCGCGTCGATTACGGGCTGGTCCACAATATCGGCACGTTCAACCCGCTGCGCGTGGCCTTTCACGAATGGGTCAGTATCTGGCGCGACGCAACCCAGCCGGGGCTGACGTTGCGCGAACGTCTGGCCTATTGCTTTGCTCCACCGGGTTACAGCCATGATGGCAGCCGCGAAAGCTCGGAACAGATCAAAGCCCGGCATCTGGCGCGCCATCCCGAAGATCGCGGAACGCCCGGTTTTGAACAACTTGAGGCCCAGACGCCCAATCCACAGGCAAAACAGGCCTAAATCCGCCTGTTCGACTCTCTGCTTTCTTGAAAACGGGATTTCACATTCCATATTCAGCGGATGTGACCCGTAGCCAGTAACCCGGAGGCCGCCATGACCCGTTTGATGACAGTATCGACCACACTTGGTTTGATCGGTCTGGCTTTGGCCATGTTGACGGCACTGACGGGTGGCCCCTCAACCATCGTTGCATTGGGCTTTGTCATGCTTGCACTGGGCTTCATGGGAGCCGTGGTCGGCGCCGCCGCTGTACTAGGACGGGTTTGGGAATCCGCGCGCTGACACCTGGCAAAATCGCTCCTCTTAACCGCAAATTCATACCTTTGCCTTGAAATAAGGCCCTGACCGGTGACGTTAAGGGGCTTGGCAAGGACATGCGGGACAGGAAACAGGCAGATGCGCCCGAGGGTGCCGAAAGCCCGCTGAACGCAGCCGTCGCATCCCGTGACGAATCCTCGGTTCAGATGGCGACCGAAGCGGTAAAGCACAAACAATGCAAACTGGCCTTTCAGCCGGTCATGCAGGCGCATCAACCATTCGGTGTAGCGTTCTACGAAGGGTTCATTCGGGTGCTGGACGAAACCGGGCGGGTTATTCCTGCACGGGATTTCATGCCGCAATTGGAAAACACCCCGATCGGGCGGGATCTGGATTGTGTCGCATTGGAAATGGGATTGAGGACACTGATCAATAACCCCGAAATCCGCCTGTCCATCAACATGTCCGCACGTTCGATCGGCTATGCGCGGTATTCTCGGGTTTTAGATCGGTTTCTCAAGAAAGACGCCAATTTGGGCGAACGGCTGATTCTGGAAATTTCGGAAAGTTCGGCCATGACTGTGCCCGAGTTGGTGATCGATTTCATGGACCGGCTGCAACCGCGCGGCGTTGCGTTTGCGCTGGACGATTTCGGTGCCAGCAATTTCAGTTTCCGCCACTTTCGCGAGTTTTTGTTTGATGCCGCCAAGATCGACGGTCAGTTCGTCCGCGGAGTTTCCGAAAACCCGGACAATCAAGCGTTGGTCCGGGCACTGGTCGCTGTGGCCCGGGAATTTGAAATTCTAGTAACCGCCGAATCGGTCGAAACCAGGGGCGATGCCGAATTCCTTGTGGCCAATGGCGTGGATTGCTTGCAGGGGTTTTTGTTCGGCGCACCCACTGTGTCGGGCCCTTGGAAAGACAAAAAACTCAAGAAAACCGGTAGTTAAAGATTTAGAATCCATTTCCAATTTACCTGAGACAAGCTGACCGTTGCTGCAATTGCAGCGTTACGCTATTCCATGAGCAGTTGGAGCGGGGGATCATGAGGCGCTCTGGATCTTAGAGGCCGGACCTCTGCGATCTGCGTCATCACGGTTCCCACTGGACCTTGATGGTAAAGGATTGTCTATATGACTAACGTAGTAATCGCATCTGCAGCCCGTACCGGTGTCGGCAGTTTTGGCGGCTCGTTTGCAAACACACCCGCACATGATCTGGGCACTGCCGTACTCGAAGCAGTTGTAGAACGTGCCGGAGTTGACAAGGGTGAAGTCAGCGAAACCATCATGGGTCAGGTACTGACGGCTGCACAGGGCCAGAACCCGGCGCGTCAGGCCCATATCAATGCGGGTCTGCCGCAAGAAAGCGCGGCTTGGGGCATCAACCAGGTGTGTGGCTCGGGTCTGCGCGCGGTTGCGTTGGGCGCACAGCACATCCAGCTGGGCGATGCCGAAATCGTGGCCGCCGGTGGTCAGGAAAATATGACCCTTTCGCCCCATGCCGCCGCGCTGCGCGCCGGTCACAAGATGGGCGACATGAAATATATCGACACGATGATCCGCGATGGTCTGTGGGATGCCTTCAACGGCTATCACATGGGTCAAACCGCTGAAAACGTTGCTGAAAAATGGCAGATCAGCCGTGACATGCAGGACGAATTCGCCGTTGCCTCGCAGAACAAGGCCGAAGCGGCGCAAAAGGCTGGTAAATTCGCCGACGAAATCACGCCCTTCACCATCAAGACCCGCAAGGGCGACATCGTTATGGACAAGGATGAATACATCCGCCACGGCGCAACCATGGAAGCCATGGGCAAGCTGCGCCCGGCCTTCACCAAGGATGGCTCGGTCACCGCAGCCAATGCCTCGGGCCTGAACGACGGTGCCGCCGCCACCCTGCTGATGTCAGCCGAAAACGCCGAAAAGCGCGGGATCGAGCCTCTGGCCCGCATCGCCTCTTACGCTACGGCAGGTCTGGACCCGGCGATCATGGGCGTTGGTCCGATCTATGCCTCGCGCAAAGCGCTGGAAAAAGCGGGCTGGTCGGTTGACGACCTGGATCTGGTTGAAGCCAACGAAGCCTTTGCTGCGCAGGCTTGTGCCGTGAACAAGGACATGGGTTGGGACCCATCCATCGTGAACGTCAACGGTGGCGCAATCGCCATCGGTCACCCGATCGGCGCATCGGGCTGCCGCGTTCTGAACACCCTGCTGTTCGAAATGAAGCGCCGCGACGCGAAAAAGGGTCTGGCGACCCTTTGCATCGGCGGCGGCATGGGTGTCGCCCTGTGTGTGGAGCGCGACTAAGTGCTTTGACAACTAAATGGAAAAGGGCGTCTACTGGGCGCCCTTTTTTGTTACATTCCGGCCCTATCCCTTAGATGCGACAATATCGCCGAACAGAAAGATCAAAACGAAGACGAAACGATATTGCGCAGCAATCTCTCTCAGAGTAACAGAATTACCAAGTCAGACTTAATTGGAGGATTCCTCAATGGCACGTACAGCACTCGTCACCGGCGGTTCCCGCGGCATCGGCGCATCAATTTCCAAGGCGCTCAAGGCCGAAGGCTACAATGTTGCAGCCACCTATGCCGGCAATGACGAAGCCGCCGCAAAATTCACCGAGGAAACCGGCATCGCCACCTACAAGTGGAACGTGGCCGACTATGATGAATCAAAAGCGGGCATTGAAAAGGTCGAAGCCGAAGTTGGCCCAATCGACATCGTGGTCGCCAATGCAGGCATCACCCGCGATGCCCCGTTCCACAAAATGACCCCTGAGCAGTGGCATCAGGTGATCGACACCAACCTGACCGGCGTTTTCAACACCGTCCACCCGGTATGGTCCGGCATGCGCGAGCGCAAGTTTGGCCGTGTGATCGTCATCAGTTCGATCAATGGTCAGAAAGGCCAGTTCGCGCAGGTGAACTATGCCGCGACCAAAGCGGGTGATCTCGGTATTGTGAAATCCCTCGCGCAAGAAGGGGCCCGTGCTGGTATCACCGCGAACGCCATCTGCCCCGGCTACATCGCAACCGAGATGGTGATGGCGGTTCCCGAGAAGGTTCGTGAATCCATCATCGGTCAAATCCCGGCTGGTCGACTGGGCGAGCCCGAGGAAATCGCGCGCTGCGTGGCGTTCCTGGCGTCGGACGATTCTCAGTTCATCAATGGCTCGACAATTTCGGCCAACGGTGCGCAATTCTTCGTCTGATCTGCAGACCCACGAACAATTCAGGCCGGTCCTTTTGGATCGGCCTTTTTCGTTCTGAAAACAACAGTTAAAGAATTGCACGTCTTCCCGGTGGCTGTATCCTTTCAAAGCAGATCGGTGAAAAAGGTCACGGCCCTATGACAAAAACTCAGGCAACAGCGATTGGGTTTGTGGCTGTGCTGCTGTGGTCTTTACTGGCGCTGTTCACAGTCGGCTCGACCCCAACCCCACCGCTTTTGCTGAACGCCATCTGTTTTTCTATCGGCGGCACGCTGGGCCTGATCTGGACATGGACCAACGGCGGTTTGCCCCAGTTACGGGCGGTGCCCTGGACAACGTATCTGTTCGGTGCAGCGGGCCTGTTCGGCTATCACGCCTTGTATTTTTCGGCCCTGCGCATGGCTCCAGCAGCTGAGGCTGGGTTGATCGCCTATCTCTGGCCCCTGCTGATCGTGCTGTTTTCCGGGCTATTGCCGGGCGAGCATCTGCGTATCGGTCATCTGTTTGGGGCCTGTCTGGGCTTTGCCGGAGCTGCGATCATCATCGCAGGAGGCGGTAGCGCAGGGGTTCAGACCGCTCATCTACCGGGGTATGGGCTGGCGCTGCTGTGCGCGCTGACATGGTCGGGATATTCGGTCCTGTCGCGCCGTTTGGGGGACACTCCGACCAGTTCGGTTGCCGTTTTCTGCATCGCGGCGGCGATTGCCTCGGGCGCGCTGCATCTGGCCGTTGAAGAAACCATCTGGCCCGACAACGCCTTTGGCTGGGCTTCGGTCGTGGCACTGGGTCTGGGGCCGGTGGGTCTAGCGTTTTATGTGTGGGATATCGGGGTAAAGCAGGGTGACATACAAATCCTCGGTACTGCCTCTTACGCGGCACCGCTGTTGTCTACGCTGGCTTTGGTTGGGGCCGGGATCGCCGCCCCGTCCTGGGGTCTGGCGATCGCGGCCGTGTTGATCACTGGCGGCGCGGCCATTGCCGCGCGGGCGAGCTTGCGTCGCTAGGCTGACAGGCGCTCGATCTCTTCTTTTAGCTTAAGCTTCTGCTTTTTGAGTTGTGCAATATGGAGATCGTCGATGCCAGGCGAGCGTTGGGCTTGTTCAACTTCAAGACCGAGTGTTTCGTGCTTTTTCTTCAGTTCGGTCAGGTGTGCGCTCACGCTCATGGCGATACTCCTCTGTTGGTGTCTGAGTTTCACGTAAGAAGTTGATCACATCGTTTCCACCCTGTCACGCTGCATACGCACAGATTCTGTAATAAATCCGACAAATTCGGCTGGTTACTGCCTATTGGCCGGACAACCCCGGCAGGGCGGCCGCATCGCGCAGCACCGCCGAAACCTGCGGTGTGTAGCTTTCACCGTCTTTTTCGTGGCGCGCGCCTGCATGCAAAATCAACGGCGCATGCAACCGAAACGCGGCCTTTCCGCCCTTTTTGGCGCGTAAAATCACTAATTCGGCAGCCCGACCCGCGCGTGCCGCCAAAGGCAACACCTCAACTGAGCCCAGGCGCCCCGTGCAGCCCGCAAGCATATCTGGCAAACGGTCGGCCTTTTGGATCATGTGCAAATAGCCGCGCGGTGCGAGACGTTTGGCCGCAGTGTCGAACCAAACACCCAGTGGTGTGCCCTCACCCAGCGCGATTGCCCGTCCGTCATCCGCAGCGGCACTGTGCGCTCCGGCGCGGTAATAGGGCGGGTTGGCGATGACATGGTCAAACTGGCGCTGTTTCAGATCGGCAGGCAGGGCGGCAAGATCGGCCTCGACCACCTCGAACGACGCGGCGTTCTCGGCTGCGTTGCGACGGGCCAGCGCGGCATAGCTGGCCTGCAATTCCACCCCGACCCCTTGCAATCCCGGCACACGCGCCAGAAGGCACAGGATCGCGGCGCCTGCCCCGCAGCCCAGTTCCAGCACGGTGTGACCACGTGTCGCCGGAACCGAGGCAGCCAGCAAAACCGGGTCCACGCCCGCACGATATCCCGAACGCGGTTGCCACAGGCGCACACGGCCGTTCAAAAAATCGTTACATGTCAGATCATTATCCGGCAAATGGCTCATCGACCCAGCGGAATCTCATTATCGCGCATCACCCGTTCAGCCCGCGTCAGGTCAACAGCCCGCACCATCAGACGACGGGGGAAGATTCCGATGCCGCCTTCGAGGATGCTCATATTTACGTCCATCTGAAAGCAGTCTATATCCTCACCCTCAAGAAGGGCCGAAGCAAAGGCCAGGATCGTCGGATCGGTGCTGCGCAAAAGTTCTTTCATAGGGATGGATGTAAGGGCAAGGTAAGTCGAAAGTCGAGCCTTGTATCAGGAGTGTGATGGAAATCGACGCGATCACAAAACCGCATGAGCGGCTGGCTGACCTTCTGACCAGCGAAATGGCTGCGGTGAATGAGCTGATCCGCACGCGCATGACCTCTGATCACGCGCCGCGCATCCCCGAAGTGACAGCACATCTGGTTGAGGCCGGTGGCAAACGTCTGCGTCCGATGCTGACCCTGGCGGCCGCACGTCTGTTCGGTTACGCGGGCGACCACCATGTGCGGCTGGCCGCGACGGTTGAGTTCATCCACACGGCGACCCTACTGCATGACGATGTGGTGGACGAAAGCGCCCAGCGGCGTGGCCGCCCAACGGCGAACCTGCTGTGGGACAACAAATCCAGCGTTCTGGTGGGCGATTACCTGTTCTCCCGCAGTTTCCAGTTGATGGTTGAGACCGGGTCACTGCGTGTCCTGGATATTCTGGCCAATGCCTCGGCCACCATTGCCGAAGGTGAAGTGCTACAGATGACTGCGGCCACCGATCTGGGCACGGATGAGGCGATTTACCTGCAGGTTGTACGCGGCAAGACTGCCGCCCTGTTCTCGGCCGCGACCGAGGTTGGCGGTGTAATCGCCGGAGCGTCCGAGGAACAGGTCAAGGCGCTGTATGACTATGGCGATGCTTTGGGTATTGCCTTCCAGATCGCTGATGATCTGCTGGATTATCAAGGTGATAGCAAGGCTACCGGCAAAAATGTCGGCGACGATTTCCGCGAACGCAAGTTGACCCTGCCGGTGATCAAGGCCGTGGCGCAAGCCACCCCTGATGAACATGCCTTTTGGGAGCGCACGATTGGCCGGGGTCGTCAGGAAGAGGGTGACCTGGACCACGCGCTGAGCCTGATGGGAAAATACGGCACGCTCGACGCCACCCGGTCAGATGCGTTCGACTGGGCCGCCAAGGCCAAGGATGCGCTGACGCCCCTGCCCGATCATGAGATTCGCACGCTGCTGCGTGATCTGGCCGATTACGTGGTTTCGCGCCTCAATTAAGCTGCACCGCACGGCACCACCAATCGGGATGGGCCGCGCCGATCTCGTACGCCGCGAAATGCGCGTCTTTCATTGTGGGATAGAGCGCGAAACAGGTCGAACCTGACCCCGACATGCGGGCCAACAGCGCCCGCGTAGTCAATCGCAGTGAATCTAGCGCAAACTCAATTTCGCGGGCGATGCCCATTGCGGGGATTTCCAGATCATTCCGCTGGTCACGCAACCATTCGGCGCAGGCCCCGGCATTCTCGAATTCCGGGATATCAATCGGCATGGGCAGGTTGTCCCGCCGGGCCAATGCCTCGAACACCGAAGATGTGGGCACCGGAATACCCGGGTTGACCAGAACTGCGGGCAAATTCGGAAGGGACACGGACGTTAGCCTATCGCCAATTCCCTGCATTCGTGTCGCTTGGGCGGCCATGCAAACAGGTACATCAGCACCCAGAGAAACAGGCAGGTCCTCTGGTATGTTGACCCCCTGACCAGACAACGCCCAAAGGGTCGCGGCGGCGTCAGACGAACCGCCGCCAATCCCGCCACCATGCGGCAGCACCTTGTTCAGATCGATATGGCCCGTCCACCCGGCAGCTTGGGCCGCTTTCCAGACCAGATTGCGACTGTCCGCAGGCACGCCTGCCGCGTGTTCTCCGGTGACTGAGATCGACAATTCAGGGCCTGGTGTAAACTGCAACCTGTCGCCCACATCAGCAAATACGACCAGCGAATCCAACAGGTGATATCCATCAACCCGCTGGCCGGTCACATGCAGAGTCAGGTTGATCTTGGCGGGCGCGAAGGCCTTAGTTGCCATTGGCGACCTTCAACGGTTCCGCCCCTTCTTCGGCCAGAACCTCGTCGAGGCCAATCTCCAGCTTGCGACGGATACGGTCGGGATCAGCCTCGGCATCCGTGTCTTCAGGATCAATGAAGGACAGGGCGCGTTTCCACTGGAACTCAGCCTCGCGCGCGCGGCCCACAGCCCAATAAACATCACCCAGATGATCGTTCACCACTGGATCAACCGCCATCAGCTCGACCGCGCGCTCCATATGTTCGACCGCCTCATCATAGCGGCCCAGACGAAACAGGACCCAGCCCAGACTGTCGACGATATAACCGCTGTCGGGGCGCGCCGCGACGGCGCGTTCGATCATGTTCAGCGCCTCGTCCAGTTTTTCGCGCCGTTCGACCAGGGAATATCCCAAATAGTTCAGCACCTGCGGCTGATCTGGGTTCAACTCTAGCGCGCGGCGGAAATCGGCCTCGGCCTGATCCCATTGCTTGAGCCGTTCGTGCGAGATGCCGCGGGCATAGTGCAAAAACCAGTTCCCACCCTCGGTCAGTTCGATGGCACGATCATAAGACGCGACAGCGCTGGCGTATTCTTCTTGCTGGCGTTGCAGATCGGCCAGAGCTACATGAACGCTGGGCAGGTTTGGGTTCTGGCTGGCCAGGGTCTGCAACACCTCGGCAGCAGCATCCTTTTTGTCCGACCGGCTAAGCACCTCGGCCCGGCCTAGTTCAGCCGCGTGATAATCACTGCTGCTGGCGGGTACTTGACGATAGGCTTCCACGGCCAGATCATATTGCTCCAGCACGTCCAGCAATTCGGCACTCAGCAAGATCGCATCCACATGTCCGGGACGCAGGAACGCAGCCGTGCGCACATAAAGCAGGACATAGTTCTGCGCCGCCTCATTGCTCAGCGCTGCGCCAACGGAAAAGAAAACCTCGGCCATGCCATCTTGCGCCGATCGAACATGGGTGAACGGCAGGGTATCACCATCGGACAGGCGCGCCACATAACCTTCGATCGACGGGTCGCTGCCGGCCGCAAATACCTCACCCAGAAATTGCTGTGCCTCTTCATTGCGGTCCAGTTGCGACAAAACCTCGGCCCGGGCCAAAGCGGCCCGTCGCGAAAAGCGGGCAACCGCACCGTTATGGGCCGTGAATACTTCTTCGGCCCCTTCAAAATCGCCAACCGAGGCCAGCGCCAGCGCCTTGTGGTACAGTGCAAAGTCGCGCAAGCCATCCTGCGTTGCGACCTCGTCAAACTGCTCCATCGCGCGGGTCATGGCCCCTTGGCCAATGTATGCCCATCCCTGTACCAAACCGTCGACCAAAGGCCCCACGCCTTGCGTTTCGGGATCACGGGCCAGCAATTCATCCAGTTTGCCGTCGGCCACCAGATTGGCGGTGATCACCATCCTTGCTGCCTGACTGGGCAAACCGGCATCCTCAATCATCTGCGCAACAGGCAGCGCGCGTACCACATCGCCCAGCGCCAGCCGTGCGACAACCACGCTTTCCAACAATGCTGCATTTTCAGGATCGGCTTTCAGGGCCTGCGCATAGTATTTTTCAGCGGCTGAATAGTCGTTCTGATAGATGGCCTGACGGCCAGCCAAATACGCACCGGACCCCGAATCCGCTACAGCTGGAAGCACAATCGACGAGGTGAAGAGCGCAGCCATTGCGGCGCGACGAACCAGAGAAATCACCAAAATCCTGCCTTGCTATTCTTGTCTGCGCAATAAGCTAGGGCTTTGGCTGGCAAGAGGCAATGGCAGAGCCTTCACGACCCTGCCAGTGCCCGGTTTTTTGCTTACATATTTGGATAGTTTGGCCCGTCGCCACCCTGCGGCGTGGTCCAGGTGATGTTCTTGCTGGGGTCCTTGATGTCGCAGGTCTTGCAGTGGACGCAGTTCTGGAAGTTGATCACGAAGCGCGGACTGCCTTCATCTTCGACCATCTCATACACGCCCGCCGGGCAATAGCGCTGCGCCGGTTCGTCGTATTTGGGCAGGTTGACTTTGACCGGGATGTCCGGGTCCGCCAGTTTCAGGTGGCAGGGCTGGCTCTCCTCGTGATTGGTCATCGCAAACGAGACGTTGGTCAGGCGGTCAAACGACAGCGTGCCATCGGGTTTGGGATAATCGATAGGCTTGTGTTTGCTGGCCTCTTCGGTCGAATCCGCGTCGTTCTTGCCATGGCCCACTGTACCCAACAGCGAAAAGCCCAGCGTGTTGGTCCACATATCCAGACCGCCCAGCATCAGGCTGGCGGTCAGACCCCATTTCGACCAGATCGGCTTGACGTTTCGCACCTTTTTCAGATCGCTGCCGATGGGGCCATTGCGCACATCGGTCTCGTAGTCGGTCAGCTCATCGCCCGAGCGTTCTGCCTTGATGGCGTCAAAGGCAGCTTCGGCCGCGGCCTTGCCAGACAGCATCGCATTATGGTTGCCCTTGATGCGCGGCACGTTGACCATGCCCGCCGAACAGCCCAACAGCGCCACGCCCGGCGCTACCAGTTTCGGCATCGACTGATAGCCGCCTTCGGTGATTGCACGGGCACCGTAGGCCACGCGCTTGCCGCCCTTCAGCAGCTCGGCCACCACCGGGTGATGCTTGAAGCGCTGGAATTCCATATATGGGTACAGATGCGGGTTTTTATAGTTCAAGTGAACCACAAACCCGACATAGACCTGATTGTTTTCGAGGTGATAGATAAAGGATCCGCCGCCCGCGTTGCTGCCCAGCGGCCAGCCCATCGTGTGGGTGACGGTGCCTTCCTTGTGCTTGGCGGGGTCGATCTCCCAGATCTCTTTCATGCCGACGCCGTATTTTTGCACCTCTTTGCCAGCCTGCAGGTCGTATTTGGCGATGACCTCTTTGGACAGCGAACCGCGCACGCCTTCGGACAGGAAGACATATTTGCCGTGCAGCTCCATACCAGGTTCGGTGTTGGGGCCGTATGAGCCATCGGGTTCCAGGCCAAAGACGCCGGCCACGACGCCTTTGACTTCACCATTGTCACCATAAACCAGCTCTGAACACGCCATGCCGGGGAAGATTTCCACGCCCAGTTCCTCGGCCTGTTCGGCCATCCAGCGGCAGACATTGCCCATCGAGACGATGTAGTTGCCGTGGTTGTTCATCAGTGGCGGCATCGGGAAGTTGGGAATACGGATCTTACCCGCCTCGCCCAGCATGTAGAAATTGTCTTCGGTCACAGGCGTGTTCAACGGCGCGCCTTTTTCCTTCCAGTCGGGGATCAGCGCATCCAGACCACAAGGGTCCAAAACCGCGCCCGACAGGATATGCGCGCCCACTTCCGAGCCTTTTTCCAGAACAACGACGTTCAGGTCCGCGTCCAGCTGTTTCAGACGGATGGCTGCCGAAAGGCCCGCCGGGCCTGCGCCCACGATAACCACATCGTATTCCATCGCTTCGCGTTCAATCTCGGCCATCGCGGGCTCCTTAGCTAACTTTCCGAATTGGCGCTTTCTACATGCTGTCGGCGCAATATTGTTTCACGGCTGATTACATGGTTGCTAAGACCTTGGTCAATCAAAACACGGCGTAACATTGCTGCAATGCGGCAGTTATGTATCGGGAGAGTCCCCCATAAGGTACCTGGGACCGCTACCATGGCATTTGGCGCGGTCGTCCGGGTTGTAAAGGGCGCATTTCGGAAGGCTGAGGCAGCCACAGCCGATGCACCCATCCAGATTGTCGCGCAACCGCGTCAAGGTAGCGATTCGCTGATCCAGACGGTCACGCAGCCCGACACTGATTTTCTGCCAATCCTTTGGCGTTGGTGTGCGGTTGCCAGGCAAGTCGGACAAAACATCCTTGATCTCGGGCAACGTCAGGCCAAACTGCTGGGCGATCATGATGAAACTCAACCGCCGAATATCAGCGCGCTGATACCGCCGCTGCCCACCCGCATTGCGCCAGGGCGCGATCAGCCCCTGCGCCTCGTAGTACCGGATGGCCGACACAGCCAACCCCGTGCGCCGGGCCAATGCGCCAATTGCCAGCCCTTCGGAAACTGCCATTATCCTCATTTAATCCCTTGACCTAAAGTTAGGTTTAGAAATTACAGTGAGTCGTGACAAGCCTCAATTCGCAAAGGAGACCCCATGATGGCGACGCTTGAACACACCAACTTCACCGTTCGCGACCCGCAGGCTTCGGCCGCGTGGATGCACAAGGTGTTTGGTTGGAAAACCCGCTGGGAAGGCCCGGCCATTGCGGGCGGCTATACCGTGCATGTGGGCAGCGCGCATACCTATCTGGCGCTTTATGCGCCCAGCGATCCGCAGCCATCCGGCGAAAGCAGTTACGACATCATTGGAGGGCTGAACCACGTGGGTGTTTTGGTCGAAGATATCGACGCCACCGAGCAGCAAGTGATCAAGGCCGGCTTCACGCCCAAGTCACATGCGGATTATGAGCCCGGAAAACGGTTCTACTTTGACGACGACAATGGCATCGAATTCGAAGTGATTAGTTACAACTAGGGCGTTCCGGGAAACATCTTACAAACTCGTTATCGCCAATATCCCGAGAGCGCGAAGTGCGGCAGGGTATTGGCGATTCAAACTTTTCCCGAACATCATAGGCCGTAATCCGCCCGCTGCGGGGCCAAGACCTCTTGCAATTCACGCCTCATTTAGGTCAGGTATTTGCCAACCCATCAATTCGCCCCGACGCTGGTTCCATGCGGCGGGGCGCATCAATTTATGCGTGGACGACAAGACCATGGAAAAAATTCCGATGACGCCTACGGGCAATGCCGCGCTTGCGGCAGAGCTGAAAAACCTGAAATCCGTTGAGCGCCCGGCGATCATCGAGGCCATTGCTACGGCCCGTGAATTGGGTGACCTGAAGGAAAACGCCGAATATCACTCGGCCCGCGAAAAACAGGGCTTTATCGAAGGCCGTATCAAAGAGTTGGAAGGCATCCTATCGCTGGCCGATGTGATCGACCCCGCCAAGCTGTCCGGTGCGATCAAATTCGGCGCCAAGGTCACGCTGGTCGATGAGGACACTGACGAGGAAAAGACCTGGCAGATCGTGGGTGAGTATGAGGCCAATATCGAAAACGGTCTGCTCAACATCAAATCCCCCATTGCCCGCGCCCTGATCGGCAAGGACGAAGGTGACAGTGTCGAAGTCCGCACCCCCGGTGGTGTGCGGTCTTACGAAGTCCTGAGTATCGAGTACGCCTGACCGGAGCGTCCTTCATGTCCGAGCCCACGCCAGAGCAGGAAGCCGAGCGGCCAACGTCGTTGGGTATTTACGACAAGCCCTCGCGGCCGTCCGTGACCGAGATCGAGATTGCGGCCATCGTGCTTAGCGTGATCTGGCTGGTGGTTTCGGTGGTGTTTCTGGTGCTGCCCGACGACGTCGAGGGCGGTGGGTTCGTGGTGACCTTGCTGGCGGTGTTCATGCCGGTAGCAATGATCTGGGTCGCGGCTACGGCGATGCGCGCCAGCCGCGTCATGCGCGAAGAAAGCGAGCGTCTGCAGACTGCGATTGATGCAATCCGGCAGACTTATGTCCTCCAGCAACAGCGGGCCGCCATTTCCCACGAACCGGCCGTCAGCAAGAAGTTGGACGAAATCGCTGAATCCGCGAAAAAGACAGAAAGTACACTGGCCACGTTTTCGACCAAACGTAGCGAACCCGCGCGGGCGGCAGCGTCAAACGGAACCGGCGACCAAACCTCGTTGGAGCTGGGTACGCAGGCCGAGGACATCGCGCCGCCACTCAGCACCGATATTTTCATCCGAGCGCTGAATTTCCCCGAAACGCAGGATGACGCCGAAGGGTTCGACGCCTTGCGTCTGGCGTTGAAGGACCGCAAGACCGCCCAACTGGTGCAGGCTTCGCAGGACGTTTTGACGCTGCTCAGCCAGGAAGGCATCTATATGGATGACCTGCGCCCCGACATGTCCCGCCCCGAGATCTGGCGGCAATTCGCGCAGGGTGCCCGTGGTCGCTCGGTGGCGGCTTTGGGCGGCATTCGGGATCGGTCGTCGCTTGCGCTGACGGCGGCGCGGATGAAGCAGGACCCGATCTTTCGCGACGCCGCACATCATTTTCTGCGCCGCTTTGACCACATGATCGTGGCTTTTGAACCTGAGGCCAGCGATGCCGACCTGACCGCATTGGGTGAGACCCGAACGGCGCGAGCCTTCATGTTACTGGGGCGTGTGGCTGGAACCTTCGACTAAAGGCCGAAACTGCCATAGGGGATGAACCGGACTAGATCGCCCGGTTTGATATCGCGCGCGCCGTCCTCGATCTCGACCAGCCCTTCGGCCCAGCTGAGCCCGCTGATCCGGCCCGATCCTTCAGAGGCAAACACCTCGACCCGGCCATCGCGCACTCGGGCGCGCAGATATTCGCGGCGGCCCGGTTTCTTGCGTTTTTCAAAGGCGGCGGGCAGATCGAACCCCTGTGGGTCCTGCCAGCCCTCACCCGCCATCAGACCCAAAGCCGGGCGCGCAAAGATCAGGGTGCAGACCTTAGCAGCAACCGGATTACCGGGCAGGCCAAAGACCGGTGTGCTTTCCCACAATCCCAGAGCCAGCGGCCGCCCCGGTTTGAGCGCAATCCTCCATTCCTGAATCGCCCCCGCCTGCCGCAACAGGGCCGATACGTGATCCTCATCCCCGGCTGACGCGCCACCGCTGGTCAGGATTACATCCGCCTGTTCCGCCGCCGCATTCAGGCGATCGCGCAAATCTTCCCGGTCATCAGAAACCCGCCCCATATCCACCGGCTGAAACCCCATGCGGTCGATCAGTGACAACAGCATCGGGCGGTTGGCATCGAATATCTGGCCTGGCCCGGCCTTGTCTCCGGGTTCGATCAGTTCATCACCGGTCGACAGCACCGCCACACGCAGCGTCTTGCGCACTGGAACTTTTGCAATTCCGGTAGTCGACAACAACGCCAGATCGGCGGGCGTCAACCTTCGCCCGGCAGACAGAACCAGATCGCCCGCGGTCACGTCCTCACCTGCACGGCGGGTGTTTGCACCCTGTTTCAGGGGGCCGTGAAAAGCGATGTGGCCATCTTGTACGGTCACGTCCTCTTCTAGAATGACCGTATCCACACCCGCAGGCAACGCCGCGCCGGTCAACACCCGCAGCGCATGGCCATGCGGCACCGTGCCATCAAACGGGATACCTGCAGCCGCGCGGCCCGGATGCAATGGCATCACCTGCGCACCCTCGGGCATCGCACCCGCAAATCCGTAGCCGTCAACGGCCGTATTCGGTTGCGGGGGGTTCGAGCGTTTAGCGATGATATCCTCTGCCAGAATGCGCCCCATAGCCTGCGGGAGCGCAATTGTTTCAACAGGCACAACTACCGTCAGCCGCTGGCGCAGCAGGGCCAGCGCGTCATCCACCGGCGTCCAGCTCACCCCGGCAGGCAAAGCAAAGCAATCGTTGCGCAGGGGCGGTGGGGCAATATCCGGCTTGCGTTGTGACACTCCCAAAATCCAGCCTTCCTCTGCTGCGTTGACGTTCAGATGGTTCGCCAATTCCTCGGGTCGCATCCCGGCCAGTGCCAGCGCGACCTGTTCCACCTGCCAGGCGTCCTTGATCCGGTCTTTCGGCCCGGCCCCCAGGGTAAGCGAGGGCCAGATTTCCACAAAGGCGACCGGGGTGTCCAGCGGCTCGAACGGCCAGACCGAGATTTGTCCGGTAAATGCGCGGCGCAGACGGGCCAGAACCGGCAGGCCAGTCATGACCTGACCACCCACAGCACCGGCCCCGCCCATTTGCCAACACGTAAAGCTGCCCTTGGTTTCGGGGTTCAGTTCGACGCAACGGCGTTCGGGAAATGGGTTGTGATAGTCCGCCTTGATTTTGGGCAGACCGTCGATGCCACGTCGCAGGCCATTGAACCAGAACGGACCCTTGCCGCCAAAACGGCGGTTAATCTCTCCGGCCAGATCAAACCGGTTGTTGGCTTTTGGCGAATCCTCGATCCGGCTCTCGAACCAGTCCCACAACCGCAACGGATCATCCGAGCCGGTCAGCGCATGGGCGAACCCTTTGGGATAGCCAAAGGGGAAATCGAACCCCAGACACAGCCGCCGTCCTGAGGCAATCTCATCCGCAATCAGGTTGTGCAGCCATTGCTCGGCAATCTTGCGGTTTCTAAGGTATGTCGGTTCTTCTGCCCTGCCCTGTCGCACCACACAGGCCCAGATGGCATCCTTGCGTTCGGAAAGGCCGGTGTCATTGCCACCGGACCAATCGACCATGGCAAAACTATCGAAACCGGTCACAAACCAACCTCTTGCAGAATGAAATCGGCGATGGCTGCGGTGTCATTCAGGTCAAAGACCGGCACAGCCACATCGAGCGGCGTGTCACTTGCGACGGCGCGGATCGTCGCGTTCTCAGGCGCCATCAACGGGTTCGCAGCCTCGGCCCGATAGGCTTCGACCTTGGGATGGGCCTCGCTTTTAAACCCCTCGATCAACACTAGATCGACTGGCGACAGTCGCTCTAGTAACTCATTCAATGGAGGCTCGGGCACGCCGCGCAGCTCTTGCATGATCGCGACGCGTTGACCCGAGGCCAGCAGAACCTCGGACGCGCCCGCAACGCGGTGACGATAGCTGTCAGTGCCCGGCTGATCGACATCGACATTGTGATGGGCGTGTTTCAGGGTCGAGACGGTAAAGCCGCGCCCGGTGATCTCAGTCACCAGCCGCTCCATCAACCCAGTCTTGCCCGCGTTTTTCCAGCCAGTGACGCCGTAAACCTTCATGCCTGCTCCAGCAGTTGTTCTGCCCGCGCCAGATCGTCGGGTGTGTTGACGTTGAAGAACGGATCAAAGGGATCGGCCGGGAACAGCGCCTCGCGCCCGTCATGTTTATCGGTCCACAGCACGACCTTGCGCAGGCCGTCATTCAGCGCATCCCGCAGATCGTCGCGTAATGCCACGGGCCAGAGACCAAAGGTCGGGTGCCGATTGACCCGTTTTCCACCACCAGATTTCAACGCCTCATCCCCGGTGCGTGGCGTGGTAGCCAGCACCAGCGGAAGTGTTTGCCCCTGGGCAGCGTCGCTCAGCCGCATCACCAGATCGCGCGGTAAAAACGGAGTATCGGCGGCAGCGGTGACAATGCAGTCAGCCCCTTGCGTGGCCGCCCAGTCGAGCCCTGCCAGAACACCCGCCAGAGGGCCAGCGAACCCTTCGATCGTGTCGGGCAGAATAGGCAGGTTCAGATCAGCGAACCGTTCGGGATCACCATTGGCGTTTAGCGCAAGGCCATCCACTTGCGAGGAAAGCCGGTCGATCACATGAGATAGCAGGCTTTGCCCGCCGATCTGCAACAGACCCTTGTCTCCGCCACCCATTCGGGTGGCGAGACCACCTGCGAGGATGATGCCAAGTGGGCGGATCATGCGGTGCCCTCGATCTCGGGCCACTTCTTGAATTTCGTGAACGGCTGCGCCGACGCAAGGCAGATGCCAGCCAAAAGAAGCAGTATCCAAATGCGCGGAGATGTTGACGTGGTTTCACCCAACCGAACACCAAGATTTACCGCGCCCAGAAAATAACCGAGAATCAAGGTAGGAAGCACGCCACACCAAAACAACAAGCGATAGCGTCGCGCAGCTTTTTGTACCGATGGCATCAATTCAAGCGACTGCGGAAGCCCATGCATCGCAATACGCTGAAGCGATGTGTTCTGAAGTCGGTAGTCAAGGCTGTTTTGCTGCCATCCAGGTCCCCAGAAAACCACCAAATCCAGCACCCCAACATATTTCCGGGCGCTCCAGCCCAACTTACCCAGCACATTTTTATTATGCGCACAAATGCCTTCAACGACGGCTCGTTTGCTGCGGAAGTAGGTTACCAGCACCAAAACATAGAGTGGCAGAATGCTGACTGCTAAAACAAAAGTGACGAAAATCCAAAGTGTCTCTGATATCATCCCGCACTCTTCCTACGATGTTTCTTATCCTCAACCGCCACGCTTGCCGGATCCACATCACGCAGCAACCGGTCCTCGCCCGACAGACACACAAACCGCTGACCTCGCATGCGGCCGATCAGGGTCAGGCCGACTTCGCGGGCGATCTCGACACCCCAGGCGGTGAAACCGGATCGGGACGCCAGCACCGGTATACCCATCATCGCCGTCTTGATCACCATTTCGGATGTCAGACGGCCAGTGGTGTAGAGGATCTTGTCGTCCGCCGCCTCACCCTCGGACAGCATCCAGCCCGCGATCTTGTCGACAGCGTTGTGGCGGCCGACATCCTCCATGTAGACCAGAGGGCGGTTTTCAAGGCACAGAACCGTTCCGTGGATCGCCCCGGCTTCAAGATACAGCGACGGGGTTCGGTTGATCTTGGCCGCCAGCTCATACAGCCATGATGTCCGCACTTGAACTTGCGGCAGGCGCACATCCTCGAGCCCCTCCATCATGTCGCCGAACACGGTGCCGACTGCGCAACCACTGGTGCGGGTCTTTTTCTTCAGCTTGTCCTCGTAGGACGTCTCGCGCGCGGTGCGGACGATCACGGTTTCCAGATCGTCGTCATAATCGACCCGCGTGATCTGATCATCATCCAGCAACATGCCCTGATTGCGCAGGAACCCCAGCGCCAGATATTCCGGATAGTCGCCTATGGTCATCGCGGTCACGATTTCCTGGGAATTCAGGAAAATCGTCAAAGGGCGCTCTTCGACAACCGAGATCTGGCTGACCTCTCCATTCTGGTCCACGCCCTCGACCGCGCGGGTCAGGCGGGCCGCGCCGGGATCGGGGGCGATGATGTAGTCCGAGACATCCAGTTCCTTGGCCAATTGCAACCCTTTCCCAAGACCGCTACTGCTGCGGCTATCACCATAGGATTTAGCCATGGCAGACACCACATCCAAGTCATACTATTGGAAGGGTTTTCGCGACGGGACCCCGTTCATTTTCGTCGCCATCCCTTTCGGCACCTTGTTCGGGGTATTCGCCACCGAAACCGGGCTGACCATCATTCAGACGATGGCGTTCACGGCAACGGTTTTCGCCGGGGCCGCGCAATTCGCGGCCTTGCAACTGCTGCAAGACAATGCGCCAACCCTGATTATCCTGGCTTCGGCGCTGGCTGTGAACCTGCGGATGGCGATGTATTCAGCCTCGCTGACGCCGTATCTGGGGGCCGCGCCACTATGGCAACGCGCCATTGGCGCATATCTGGTCGTGGACCAGTCCTACGCCAGCTGCATGGTCCGGTTCGAAAAAGAGCCCAACATGACCGTACCTCAACGCATGGCCTATTTCTTTGGCTCGGTCTCACCGATCACACCCTTGTGGATACTGTCCACTTATCTGGGGGCAGTCTTGGGCACGCGAATACCCGAAAGCTGGGCGCTGGATTTCGCCTTGCCGATTACCTTTCTGGCTATGATCGGACCGATGTTGCGCACACTGCCGCATGTTGTGGCGGCTTTAGTTGCCATAACGGTCTCGCTGCTGACGGTTGCTGTGCCCTATAATCTGGGTCTGCTGGTGGCCGGATGCATCGGTATGATGGCCGGGGCGCAGGCGGAATTGTGGCTAGAACGCAGAAAGGTCACGTCATGAACGCGGTCGATCCGGTCACCATGTGGATCATCATCGTCGGGCTGGCTTTGGGCAGCTACGGCCTGCGGTTCGTGTTCCTCGGACTGGTCGGCGATCGCCCGATGCCCCCCTGGCTGCTGCGCCATTTACGCTATACCGCCGTGGCGATCCTGCCTGCCCTGATCGCGCCGCTGGTGGTATGGCCGACCGCAACCGGCGGCCAGCCGGACATCCCGCGCATGGCGGCAGCCGCTGTCGCGCTGATGGCCGGGTTGATTACGAAAAACGTGCTTGCCGCGATCTTTTCCGGGGCCGCGACCCTTTACGCGCTGCTGTACCTATTGGGCTAGCGCACCGCTCTGCTGGTTCAGCAGGGCATTGTTCGCCGCCAGACCCTTTTGCAGATCGGCATCGTCATTTTCGCGATACTCGGTGGTGGACACCCCCGGTATCTGGCCGAATTGCTCGGACAGTTTGACCGGATAAAACGTGGTTCCGATCTGTTCGAACCCTGGCACCTGCTGCAACAATCGAGAGGTAGAGTTGGCGCAGTATGCACTGGATACCGGCCCCATCTGCTTGGCCAGCTGCAGGGCGATTTCCGCCTGTTGTGGGGTGACTTCGATGGTTTGGATACGCGCAAAATGCGTTTCGCGCGCGTGGCTGCTGCGATAGGCGCGCTCGACATTCGGAGTGATGCCGTACAGCACGTCGTTCTTGATCGGCACAACATCCGCGCGGAATGAACCTGCGGGGTCAAAAATCACCCGCTCACTACCACTGATCATCAACGAGGTATGCGCCCCCGAACCGGTTCGGGTGCTGATCATTGTATAAAGCGTCAGCGTCGACGGACCCGGATCACGGTAAGACCGTGCCACGACTTCTGACTGATCTGCCTGAGGGCGCTGCGACCCGGTGCAGCCTGCAACAGTTGCCGCCAGAAGGCAGGCAAACAAAATCCTGATCACGGTCGACCCCGGTTTGGATTACGCGGCGAAGACCGCCAGGAACAGGCAAAGGAAAGCAATCGCAACCACGCACCATGTGGTGGCCTTGATGAAACCGTTGAAGGTTTTGGTTTGGACGGTGATGTCCATTTCGCCGTGCTTGTATTCAGCCATGACTCAGAGATTCCTAATTCGCGTGTTTGAGATGTTGGATAATCGAAAAATCGAGGCCTGTCACCACGTCATTCGCGCGCAGGGGTCACGGATTGAAACACGGAACATCCCGGATAACCAAACCCCCACCGCCAGGGCAGGCCGGAACAGGGCCCGCCGCCCAAACGCACGGCGGTATACATCGCCTCGGCCGTAAAGAAGTGTGCCGTACGAATCTGGTCGGGGGTCATTTCATAGCGTTGGGCATAATCCTCGGCATGGTCATCGCCGTGTTGTTTGACGCAGGTGCGCAGCGTGTCATCCGCCGACAGGCGTGCGTCAAAGCTTTCCTCGGCTTGCAATGCGCCGCCTGCGTTGTGATAGGCGCGGTCATGGCTCACGCAGCAGTATTCCCACGGCGGGCGCGCCTCGTATAGCGCGCTGAAATTGGGGAAGGTTTCAGCCACAAAGCGCCAACTGGCCGACAAACCGCCGGAACAGCCATCTGTTTCAAAGGGAATGGGCTCGGCATCCCCACGTTGCGCGATCAGCGCGCGGTGGGCTGGCAACTCAATGTTGCGCATGAATTCCTGTGCCGTTGCCGGGGCGGCCAACAATGCCAGCAAGGCCGTCAGTTTAGGGGCTTTCATCACGCATCGCCTCTGTGTCGATGGACATGCCAAAAGTGGTCGCCATCCATAAAAGCAACCGCTCGGCCGGGCCCATTTCGGCTCGCACCCTCAGCACCTCGTTGGCCATTGCAGGACGGTCGGTGATCAGCCCATCCACCCCCATCGAGGCCATTGCCGACATCTGCAACGGATCATTCACTGTCCAGACATAAATATCCTTGCCCGCCTCATGGACCGAGCGCACCAGACCTGGCGTCGCCATCGCGGCGTTGACGGCAAGAAAATCGCCCTCAAGCCCTGTCAGGTCACCCACCGCCGTTGCCGCCAGAACGCCAGCCCGCCAATCGGGGCGGATGGACTTCATCTTTTGCACGGCGGGGTATTTCAGCGACATGGTGGCAATGTCGTCCTGCATCCCCAACTCTTCGACAAGGGCCACCACGCGGTTTTCCAGATCGACATCATGGCCGTAATATTTCAGCTCGATGATGACCTTGGCTTTACCTTTTGCGGCCTCAAGCACCTCACGCAGAGTCGGGGTGCGTTCATCGGCGTATTCGGGACCAAACCAGCTGCCGATGTCGATCTGGGCGACATCCTCCATCGTCGCATCCCAGACCTTAAGGTTCACGCCCGCAAGTTTCATGAAATCGCTATCATGGGCGACGATCACCACGTCATCCGCCGTTTCCTGCACATCGATTTCAACCCAGTCCGCACCGTCTTCGATGGCCTTGAGCACTGCGGCCATGGTGTTTTCCGGGCGCACCGCCGCGGCGCCGCGATGACCGATGACCTCGGCACGGTCGGGAGCTTGCACACGTTCCAGCAAATGCTGACCAAACCACAACCCGATCAACACAGCCACCACGGCTGCGCCGACGGTTGCCAACAGCGGAATACGCAGACTGCCGGGTTCGGGATGCAATGGCTCGTCTGTCTTGATCTCAAAAAAACCATCCAGCAACACTGCCAACGCGCCCAGCGCAGTCGCCGCCAGCACCAATCCGGCAAAAGACCAAACCCCCGCCACCAACAGGCTGTAAAGCAAGGCCAGACGCAGATGGCTGGCGCCCTGCAGGGGAACGATGGCGAACAGGATACCCGCCACCCAGGCAATCAGCGCAGCGATGATCAGACGCAGGATCAGCCATATCGCCAGCTCGATCTTGAGGCGTCCGCGTTTGCCCTCCATCCGGGTAGTGCTGATGTTAAAGGCATGCCCAGGGTGGACATTTTCGAACAGCACCAGATGCAGCGACAGCGCCCAAGCCGAGAGCCTGCGGATCAACACCCAGGCCATGACCAGAACTACCGCTCCGATCAATACCACCGCGACCCAGAACGAGGGCGGATGGAAGGTCAGGTAATAGTTGATGTCATATTCGGTCAGCGTCCACCACGCGATCAGTGCTGCAACCACAGCAAAAGGCAGCACCAGCAGCAGAACGCGCAGCACGAAGCGCACGGCAAATCCAAATAGTGCCGGAAGGCGCGACAGGATCAGGCCGATGGCGGAACTGCCCGCGCGCCATGGATCGGCTTCGCCCATCCGCAACGATGCGGCCATGACCGAAAAAACAAACACTTCGGCCAGAAGAAACAGGCTCAGCACAGCAACAGCAGCGATGAAACCGGCGGGTGACAGGATAAAGGCGGCGATGGCCTGATCCGTCAGCGCGGTTTGATTCGACAGCGACACGGCAAGGTTTACGGTGATCGCCACGCCCGGTGCAATCAATGCCACCAGCAGCAGGCGCACGGCGATGTATATCGGCACGAACACGCGACGGCGCGCCCAGGCGCGCCTGTAGGCGGTTGTAACGTCTGAGAAACTGGTCACGTGGCCCCCTTGAAAGTTACACTCATTCAAGGCTGCGCAGACGTGAATTGCAAGTCAGGCGATCAGCTTTCTTCCAGATCCTTGGCCAACCGGAATCCAATGCGATTGGCGGGCTTGTCCTCGACCGACTTGGGCAGGGCCCGCAGCATCACATTCAGTTGGCTGACATGCTGCACCAACTGGGTTCGCGCACCGGTCGCGTCCGAGCCGTAAAAAGTGATGATATCGGGATCAAAATAACCCATGCCCTCGATCCGCATCACGCCCGCATCGCCACCGGTAAAGCCCATGGCGACCTCTTGATCACCGGTCAGCGTTTGTTCGAAGTTCTGGATATACAAGATCAGCCGCTCATAAGCCCATTGCGCCGGGCTTTTGGTCTCGACCGGTTTTTGCAGCTGTCCGGGCAGATCCTTGGCACCGGATTTCGCGTCCGGGTTGGCGTGGACCTCATAGCAACGGGGCAAAGCTGCCGCTTCTGCTGCCTCGGCCGATGTTTCGATCTGGTCTTGCATGGCTTTACCCTTTGCGCTGAAACTCCCACGCCCCGTCAGCGCGGCGCGTCCGGTTGACAGTTCCAATGTGGTAAAGATGGTTCAGATGTGCAACCGCTTCGACCAAAGCCAGCCCGTACTCGCCTTCTTTGATCTGGCGCTTGAATAGAGGCATGAAACAATCGGCCGCGGTTTTGGGTTGGTCCAGATAGTCCTGCAACCGGTCCAGCGCGCCGTGGTGGTTGTCGATCAATTGCTTCATGCGCAGCGGCAAGCCGGTAAAAGGCAGCTTGTGCCCACCCAGCGCCAGATGATCAGGCCGCGCCAAGCCTTGCAGACGCTCACATGCCTCCAGCCACTCGGCCACGGGATCAGCCAAAGGTTCGGTGACATAGACGCCCAGATTGGGGCTGATCGAGCTGAGGATCTGATCCCCGGTGATCACCAGATTGTCATCGCGGCTCCAGAACGTGGCATGTTCAGGGGCGTGGCCATTGCCCATATGGACGTCCCAGTCACGGCCACCCATGCGGATGATGCTGCCCTGCTTGATCCGGGTAAACCCCAGAGGCATTGGATAGACCGTGTCGCAATAGTTGAACGGACGCTCGGTCATCCGTTTGGCCAGAACACCCGCGTCCATGCCCGCGCTGCGGTAATAATCCAGCGTTTCCTGCGGCCAGCTTTCCTGCACATCCAGCTGCAGCATGCGCGAGAAAAGCCATGCGGTACGCGAAGCCACCAGTTCCACGCCGTGTTCCGATTGAAACCAGCCTGCATTGCCCACGTGGTCGGGATGGTGATGGGTCACTACCACCCGGTTGATCGGCTTGCCGCCCAGCGGACCCCCCATTAGGGTTTCCCAGATGCGACGGGTCTTGTTCGAAGACATGCCCGTGTCGATCACTGTCCATCCATCGCCATCGTCCAGCGCATAGATGTTGACGTGATCCAGCGCCATGGGCAGCGGCAGGCGCATCCACAGCACCCCTTCAGCAACCTCGATCGCCTCGCCCTGCGCCGGAGGCTCAGGCCAAGGATAGCGGATTGCCAAAGGTGTATCCCCGTCCATTACACCGCCAGCTCCTCAGGGGTGAGCGCATAGATGTCCTCGGCCCCGTTCTGCGCCTGCGTCAGCAGACCGGCATATTCCGGCAGCAATGCGTTGATGTAGTACCGCGCCAGTTTCAGGCGCGGACCTTCGGGGTCAGCCAGCGCCGCCTTCAGGTGGTAATGCGCGCCCAAAACGCGGGCGAAGGCGTGCAGATAAGGCACAGCACCGGCAAACCGAGCGTTCATGTCCGATTGCGCCACGATCCACTCGGTGGCTTCGCGCAGGCTTTCGGTCGCCTCCCATACGGGACCCGCCAGACCCGGCAGGCTGGCGCGGGCCTGTTCGGCGTGATCCTCGATCTCGTCCAACAAGCGCGAGGCTGCTTCGCCCCCATCCATCATCTTGCGCGCCACAAGGTCCATGGCCTGAATGCCGTTGGTGCCCTCATAAATCGCGGTGACGCGGACGTCGCGGTAATATTGGGCTGCGCCCGTTTCCTCGATGAACCCCATACCGCCGTGAACCTGCACACCGGTTTCCGAGACGCGCATGCCTGTTTCAGTTCCGAAGGCCTTGCAGATCGGGGTCAGCAGCGCGGCGCGTGCGGACCATTCGGCGTCACAGGTGGCCGTGGCCATATCGATAGCAGCCGCATTGGCCAGCATGATGGCGCGCGCGGCAAAGGTATCGGCGCGCATGCTCATCAGCATCCGGCGCACGTCCGCATGGTCGATGATGGTGCCCGAGGGCGTCTTGCCCTGCTTGCGGTCCAGCGCATAGGCCAGCGCGTGCTGGTAGGCACCCTCGGCAGCCCCAACACCCTGACCACCAACACCCAGGCGGGCATTGTTCATCATGGTGAACATCGCAGCCATGCCGCCATGTTCCTTACCAACAAGCCAGCCCTTGGCCCCGTCATATTGCATCACACAGGTCGGTGAGCCGTGCAGGCCCATCTTATGTTCCAGCGACACCACTTTCAGATCGTTGGCCACACCGGGATTGCCGTTTTCATCGGGCAGGTACTTGGGCACCAAAAACAGAGAAATCCCCTTGGTTCCAGGCACACCATCCGGCAGACGCGCCAGCACCAGATGGCATACATTCTCGGTAAAGTCGTTGTCACCCCAAGAGATAAAGATCTTCTGACCCGAAACCGAATAGGTCCCGTCGCCGTTGGGCACTGCCTTGGAAGACAAAGCCCCCACATCCGATCCGGCCTGCGCTTCGGTCAGGTTCATGGTGCCCGACCATTCGCCCGTCATCATCTTTGGCAGGTACAGCGATTTCAGCTCGTCACTGGCGTGATGTTCCAGCGCTTCGATCTGGCCTTGCGTCATCAACGGTGCCAGTTGCAGCGACAAGCACGCGGCCGACATCATCTCATTTACAGCGGTGGTCAGGGCCATCGGCAGGCCCATACCACCGAACTCTGGATCGCCGCTCATCCCGATCCAACCGCCTTCGGCAATCGCCTTCCACCCATCTACGTAACCGGGCGATGTACGCAACACGCCATTTTCCAACCGCGATGGCTCCAGATCACCGGGGCGTTGCAGCGGGGCCATTACCTCTTCGCACATCTTGCCGGCCTCAGACAGGATCGCACCGACCACATCTTCGCTGGCTTCCGAAAACTTCTCGGTCGCCGCGATTTGATCGAATCCGACGACGTGGCGGAACAACAATTCATAGTCGGAAATGGGCGCGCGGTATGGCATGTCTTCCCCCGGGTCTGTTTGGGTCGGTTTTTGGCGGGTGGGGTTGGAAATTGCAATGCCCACCTTTATGCATCCTTGATTGGTCGGAAACGTAACTGGCCTTGTTCTGCAAGCAATCAAAACGCGGCGTCACATGAAATGAACCCTAACGGCACTTTGGATTTAGCCGCCGATCCGGGCGGAATCGCACAGGCAGCTGACCTGCTGCGGCAGGGCCTGCTGGTCGCCTTCGCCACTGAAACTGTCTATGGACTGGGCGGTGACGCCCGCAATACCGAAGCCGTGGCCAGCATTTATGCCGCCAAGGGACGACCCAGCTTTAACCCGTTGATTGCGCATGTGGCCTCTGCCGAGGCAGCGCAGCGATATGTCGAATGGTCCGAGCGGGCCGAGACACTGGCTGCCGCATTCTGGCCCGGTCCCCTGACAATGGTTCTTCCTCTGCGTCAGGGGCACGGGATTTCACCGCTGGTCACAGCCGGGCTAGAGACGCTGGCGGTTCGGGTCCCAGCACATGGTACGGCCCGGGCGTTGCTGTCAGCCTTTGACGGGCCGGTGGCAGCGCCATCGGCCAACCCCTCCGGTCAGATCAGCCCTACGACTGCCGATCACGTGCGCGCGGGTCTGAATGGGCGTATCGCGGCCATACTGGATGACGGCCCCTGCGGTGTTGGTCTGGAATCCACCATCGTTGGACTGGCCGGAGAGCCCGCATTGCTGCGCCCCGGCGGTGTGGCGCTGGAACAGATCGAAACCGTTTTGAATACACAACTGCACCTGCATCAGGCCTCGGATGTACTGACCGCGCCGGGCCAGTTGCAATCGCACTACGCCCCCGACGCACCCGTACGCCTGAATGCGGCCGGCCCGCAGGGTGACGAGGTTTTGCTGGGGTTTGGCGCTGTTCCGTGTGATCTGAACCTGTCAGATAGCGGTGATCTGACCGAAGCCGCCGCAAACCTGTTCTCGGCCCTGCACAGGTTGAACACCACAGGCCGCCCGATTGCGGTGTCACCGATCCCCGATCATGGATTGGGCGCGGCTATCAATGACCGCCTGCGCCGCGCCGCCGCGCCGCGCGACAGCTGATCAGGCGCGCCCGGCGCTGGCCGACAAGGTCAGTGGATCAACCCCCAGCGTCGCCAGCGCAGCCTCCCACTTTTCATCATCGGGAACGTCGAACACCAGTTTCGAGGTCGCCTCGGTGGTCAGCCAACCGTTCATGGCAATCTCATCCTCTAGCTGGTCGGGACCCCATCCGGAATAGCCCAGCGCCAGCATCGAATTCAAAGGCCCCCGCCCCGAGGCCAGATCCTCGAGCACATCCAATGTCGCGGTCATGCTGAAATCATCCGAGATTTGCATGGAATGCAGGTTGGCATCGTAATCCGCGCTGTGCAGGACAAATCCGCGCGACATCTCAACCGGGCCGCCAAAATGAACCAGACGTTCGCCCACGACGGGGATGCTGCAGGCGATGTTCAACTGGCTGAGCAGGGTTTTGATCCGCAAATCCGACGGTTTGTTGACAATCAGGCCCATTGCCCCGTCCTCGCCATGGCTGCAGATATACACCACCGAGTGATCGAAACGTGGATCACCCATTCCAGGCATCGCGATCAACAGTTTTCCGGTCAGATCCATGGATTTAAAACTCTTGCTTCGTCTTCCTTCAACAATGGCCCCGGCACGTGGGGGTTGGCAAGGGATCAGGTCACATTTCGCCAGATTTCATCACGGTGACCCGAACGTGACTTGGAATCACCGGCAAGACCACGCATCTATGGGGTATGACGCGTTATCTTAAATCAACCGCGGCCGCTCTGACCGCTTGTTTCGCCCTGACCGCCCCCGTCCATGCGCAGGTTGAGGGCGATGTTGTGCAACTGGATGTGCTTGATGGTGGGCGTACGGCCAATGGCACCTATCTGGGGGCGCTGCGGCTGACGCTGAAGGACGGCTGGAAAACCTATTGGCGCGCACCCGGTGACGCTGGTATCCCGCCGCAGTTTGATTGGAACCGCTCGCAAAATGTGGGTGATGTGGCGATCACCTGGCCTGCGCCCCACGTATTTGTACAAAATGGCCTGCAATCGCTGGGCTATGCCGATCAACTGGTGCTGCCTGTTGAAATTACTCCAAGCGACCCCGCCAAACCCGTGCGGTTGCGTGGGGAAATGGATTTGGGCGTCTGCAAGGATGTCTGCATCCCCGAGACGTTGGATTTCGACCATACGCTGGACGCTGACGCCGGGCGCAACCCAGCCATTGCCGCAGCACTGGCCCAACGCCCCTATTCCGCGAAAGAGGCTCAGGTGACTGCCGCCAGCTGCCATCTGACCCCCACATCAGACGGTATGCGGATCGAAGCCCGCGTAACCATGCCCTCGGCCGGAGGGCGCGAGGTTGCGGTGATCGAACCGGGAAACCCCACGCTTTGGGCCTCGGAACCCGAAACGACACGGCAGGGCGGGACCCTGGTGGCCACATCCGAGGTGATCAGCGCCTCGGGCGGACCATTTGCGCTGGACCGGTCCGACATACGGATCACGGTGCTGGGCGCCAATCATGCCGTCGACATTCAGGGATGCAGCGCGGGCTGAGAGATGGGGAATACTCCTAAGATCGGCGCGCTGGCCGTTGTGGTGCATGAAACCCGCGTGCTGCTGGTGCAGCGCAGCAAACAGCCAGATGCGGGGCTCTGGGGGTTTCCCGGTGGGCATGTGGAATGGGGCGAAACGGTGATGCAAGCCGCGCAAAGGGAGTTGCGCGAGGAAACCTCGGTCATCGCGGAACCGCTGTGTTATCTTGACAATCTGGACCTTCTGCGCCGCGACGAACAGGGCGCTGTGCAGTCGCATTACCTGCTGGTCGGGGTCGCTTGTGAATATCGTTCAGGTTCTCCCGTCGCAGGGGACGATGCGCTGGACGCCCGTTGGTTTTCGATAGATCAGATCAGACAAGGTGACCTGCCCATGAGTGATCGAGTCGTCGATCTGCTGGAAACCGCGCTGCAGGCGCGTCAAGCCGCCCGTCCCTTGAGCCGCACGTAAAGCAAGCCGGACAACACGACGCTTAGCATCAGAATTGGTAGCGCACCGGCAAGGAACGCTCCCAGCCCCATATGCAGCGCCGCGATGCCCTCATCCCCCGGGTAGAGCCCTGACAACAAACCAACTGGCGCGCCAGTCATCGCGGGCCAAATCATCGTCATGCCAAACCACAGCAGCAACACAAGCCCGGTGGCCATCACCGTGCCCTGCACCACTCGATCCGGTGCCCGCATCGCCCGGCGCAACGCAGTCATCGGGCGTGACAGGTCGTTTAGAATAGCCAGCAGCGCCGGCACCAGTAACAACACTAGGAACATTCCGAAACCCAGCCCGTACACCAGCGTGATCACCGAAGGTTTGAGGAACTGCGCCTGTTGCGAGCCTTCATACAGCAACGGTGTCAGCCCCAAAACCGTCGTCAGCGTCGTCAGCATCACGGGTCTGAGTCGATCCGCCGTGCCTTCGACAATCGACGGCACCAACCCCCGCTCTCGCTGATAGGCGTCGATGGTCGTGACCAGAACGATCGAGTCGTTGATGATGATCCCAGTCATCCCCAGCAGGCCGATCACGGTAAACATGCTCAGCGGTACATCCCATATATAGTGCCCCCAGATCGCGCCCACCAATCCAAACGGAATGATCGCCATCACCACCAAAGGTCGCGTCCAGCTGGCAAAAACCCAGGCCAGCACAAGGTAGATCCCGGTCAGGCACAGGATCAGGCCGGTGCGCGCCTCGGTCAGGAATTCATCTTCTTGCTCGCTCAGGCCCGTCAACCGCCATTCGACCTGCCGTTCGGCGGCGATATTGGGCAGGATCTCGTCATTCAGCGCCCGGGCAATTTCTGCCGCACGGGCCGGATCATCCTCGGAGATGTCACCCCCCACCGTAATCACTCGCAGGCCGTTATTGCGCCGCACCGTCGAAAAGCCCGACTTGCGCTCGACCGAGACGATATCGGCCAGCGGCACATAGACGCCATCCGGCGTGCGCATAAGGGTGCGTTCCAGAAAATCGGCGGTCAGTTCACCTTCGGGCAATTCGACACGGATTTCGGCGCTGCGCGGACCATCGGGGAAAGTCGCGGCCTCGATCCCGTTCAGACGATCCCGCAACACACGGCTCAGCGTTTCCATACGAAAACCCAGCGCCTGCCCTATGGGTGTCAAATCCAGAATGAAATCTTCCTTGTCATAGGCCAGGTCGTCCTGCAGCGCCGAAACCTCGGGGTATTTCGCCAATTCGGCCCGCAGATCTTCGGAAGCTGCTTTGAGCGTGTTCACGTCGGCGCCATAGAACTGCACCTCGATTGAATCACCGCCGGGCCCGGACCGCCAGCCGCGGAAGGTCAGCATCTCGACCTTGGGATGGCGCGGTACAAAATCCTGTAACTCACCCACGAACTCAAAGCTGGAATAGGGGCGCAGGTCAGCGTCGATCAGCTCGATTGAAATCCCGCCCAGCAAGTCCTGATCCTTGCCTTCTGCGGCGGGCGGGTTGAACCATCCGGCATTTCCACCCACCTCGGCCAACACATAATCGATAGGATTGCGGCCATGGCGTTCTTCGTAAATCTGTCCCAGTTCTTCGGCAGCGCGCTGAATCTCGCGCATCATCGCCAGCGTATCTTCGCGGGTCGCACCTTCGGCCATGATAAAGTTGCCAGTGACCGAGCCGCGTTCGGGCGCGTTGAAAAAGCGCCAGTTCACGTCACCTTTGATAAATAGCGCAATCTGGCTGGCCAGGATCACCACCATCACGGCCACAACCACATAGCGGGCCCAAACCACCCAGGCGATCAGCGGGCGGAACAGGTGATCGCGCACCCAGCGAAACCCGCGATTGACAACGCGGTTGGGCAAGTCATACCAATGCTCTTTCGCCGAATGCGCGATAGCGTGGGCCATGTGGTTGGGCAGAATCAGGAAACATTCGATCAACGAGGCGATCAGCACCGCAATCACAGTGAACGGGATGTCATAGATCAATTCCCCAAACCGGCCGCCGATGGCAGTCAGACCAAAAAAGGCGATCACGGTGGTCAGGGTGGCGGCGAATACCGGCATCGCCATGCGCCGCGCAGCACGTTCGGCGGCCACGATCGGAGCCTCGCCCAGCCGGCGCGCACGGAAATCGGCGTGTTCACCAACAACAATGGCGTCATCCACCACGATGCCCAGCGTGATGATCAGCCCGAACAGCGAAATCATGTTGATCGACAGCCCGCCGATATACATGAACGCAATCGCCGCTGACATTGCCACCGGGATACCCGCCGCAACCCAAAAGGCGATACGCGCATTCAGGAACAAAAACAGCAGGCACACCACAAGGCCCAACCCCATCAGACCGTTGTCCACCAGAATATCCAAGCGGTCAGTGATCGCCTGCGCACGTGTGCGGATCAGCTCGATCGTCACTCCTTCGGGCAGGCTGGCCTGCAGTTCGGCCACCACATCCTCGACCGAGTGCTGAATCTGAATCGCATCTCCCAGGTTCGAACGGTCGATGCGCACCGACATGGCGGGGTTTTCGCCAACAAAGTAACTGCGATTGCGATTGACGCCTTCCACCCGAATATCCGCAACATCCCCGATAAAAAGTTTTGAGCCATCGGCAAAATTGCGCAGCGCAATGCCCTCAATCTCTTCGGGGGTGCGCTTTTCGGTGCCGGTACGGATGCGCGCATTGGCGCCCGTGACATCACCTGCGGGGCTGGCCATCGCTTCAGCGGCTATAGCCTGCGCAATCTCGGACAGGGTGATGTCATTGGCGATCAATTGCGCCGTTGGCACTTCGACCACCACGCGCGGCGCGGCAAGGCCGCGAATCGTGGTGCGGGTCACGCCAGCGGCGAACAGGCGGTTGATCATCTCGTCGGTGAACTTGGCCAGTTGATCCGGGTCAACGGGGCCGGTCACGACCACATCCGTCACACGATCCCGCCACGCACCACGCCGGATCGAGGGTTCTTCGGCGTCATCAGGCAGGTTGGTCACACTGTCGACGGCGGTTCTGACCTCATCTACGGCGCGCGACATGTCCCAGTTCGGCTCAAACTCCAGCCGGATATTGGCGCGTCCCTCGCGCGAGGTCGAAATCGCGCTGGCAACCCCTTCGACCGCCAGCAGAGCGGGTTCCAGCAGCTGGACGATGCCATTGTCCACATCCTCGGGGCCCGCACCTTCCCATTCGACGTTGACATCGACACGTTCAAGGATGACGTCCGGGAAGAATTGCGCCCGCATCGACGGGATCGCCGCCGCGCCCAGCACCAGCATCACCAACAACAGCAGGTTGGCCACCGTCCGGTGGCGGGTGAAGTAGCTGAGGATACCGCCCGCCGCGCCGGGGATGTCGCGCATCATGGCGCTTACCCTCCTGCCCGGGTCTCGATGCTGCGCACCAATGAGGCCGGGACACGGCTCTCGCTTAATTGTCCCAGAACACGAGCCTTGACGTCGTTCGGCATCTGATCGCTGGCCTCGACCCGCGCCACCAGTTGGGCGCGCTGTTCATCCGACAATTCAACCATGTCCGGTTCCGCCCCGGCATTGGCCTCTATCCGCAGTGGCCGCACCCGAACCCCGCCACCCAACAACGGCGTCCGGCCAACAACAACCTCGCGCCCGACCAGACCATCGCCGCGCAACAACACTTCATCGCCCTGGCGGCGGATCAGTTGCACAGGCAGCGCCTCGAGCCTGTCATCGGGGCCCAGCACCAGCACCGTGCCCGCCGCATCAAGAACCGATGATGGCAAACGCACCACATTGTCCAACGGTTGTTCCTGTACCGTGACCGTTACGAAATCGCCGGGCTTGAAACCGGGCGCGTCGTCCAGACGGGCATAGATCAGACGGCCAGTCTGCCCCTCACCCGCTGATCCGCTGTCGCGGCTGATGCGCCCCGTGGCGATCAGATCGGTTCCTGTTACCTCAAGCGATACGGTCACCGGCGCCTCGATCAGATTACCCTGGGCATCCAATAGGCGCACAAACTGCGCAGTCGAGACACGGAACGCGACCTCAAGCGCGTTGGGATCCACTAATTCCGCCAGTTTTTCATTCGCCGCAACCAACCGGCCCTCGACCAGGGTCACATCCGTCAGCGTCCCGGCAAACCGCGCGCGGACGGTCATGTCGTCCAGATCGCGTTCAGCGGCCTCAAGCGCGATACGGGCACGGGCCAGCAACGTGGTTGCCTGATCGACGCGCGATTCCGCCTGCGCCAGTGCGATACGACGCGCCAGAACCGCCTGCTGTGCGGCCGCTTCGGCCAACTCGGCCTCTTCTGCGGCGGCAGGCGTGCCCACCCCGCGGCTTTGCAAATCCTTCTGACGCTGCATGGCACGTCCACGCAAGGCCGCCTGCGCCTCGGCCGAGTTCAACTCATCCTGCGCCAAAAGCAGTGAGCGTTCGGCATCGCGTTCCTCGAACTGAGCGTCCAGCAGGTCGGACTTGGCGCGGTCCAGGGCCGATTGTGCGTCAGCCGGGTCCAGTTCGACCAGAACCTCGCCGGTGGTGACGACGCCGCCATCCTCAAAATCCTCAGCCAACGAGATCACGCGCCCGCCCAATGCGGCGCGCAGCTCCAGGCGGCGGCGGCTTTGCACCTCGCCAAAGGCTTCGAGATAGGGGGTTACCGTCTCTAACTCAGCCGGTTGCACGCTGACGGCAAAAATGCGTTCGCGGCCCTCGGGTGGCTCACTGTCGCGGTTCAGGGCCTCTTGCACCGCGCTGACAATCAGCTGTACCGCGACAGTTACCAAGGCCAGCGTTAGAAACGCCAGAAAGACACCAACAAGGCTTTGCCTCAAAAATCGCATCTATCACTTACCCCGGTCGCATCAGGCTATCATATGCAAAACGTAGCCGGGCACGGAAAAATGCCAAGCCACAAAGCGGTTACAATCAGTTATACGTGCAACCAGTCTACTTCCGTCGGAGATGTTCGTCCAATCTTGGCATTATTTCCACGAAATTGCAGGGACGATGCCGGTAATCGAACTGTTTTTCTAAAATACCGTCCCAGGCGTCCTTGCAGGCACCGGGGCTGCCGGGCAGTGCAAACAGATAAGTGCCCTCGGCCACGCCACCCGTGGCGCGGGATTGCACCGCTGAAGTGCCGATCTTTTCCATCGAAATGAGGGTGAAAACAGTGCCGAATGCCTCAATTTCCTTTTCATAGACGTCCCGGTGCGCCTCAACCGTCACATCGCGGCCGGTCAAACCGGTGCCACCGGTCGAGATCACCACGTCAATGTCCGGGTCACCGGCCCACAGCCGCAACTGCGCCGCGATCTCACCGCGCTCATCGCGGATGATCTTGCGGTCGGCCACCGAATGACCCGCGCGTTCGATCCGGTCGACCAATGTCTGACCCGAGCGGTCATCGTCTAGCGATCGCGTATCCGAGACGGTCAGAACGGCGATCCGAACCGGAATGAATTCCATGCTTTCGTCGATGCGTGACATGTGGTGTCAGGCCCTTTCCATGATGGCAAGCCGGATGGCGAGGGCAGCGAAAATTCCCCCGGTCACCCAGCCCATAATACGTGAGGCGCGCGGGTTTGAGATCAGAACCTTCCCCGCGCCCCCGGCAAATACGCCCACCAGCCCATTTACCACAAACCCGCCCAGCGCGATGATGACGCCCAAAATCAGGAATTGGGGCAGGATCGGCCCTATGGCGGGATTCACGAATTGCGGGATAAAGGCCAAAACGAACAGGATGACCTTGGGATTGGTCAGGTTCACCACCAACCCGTCGCGAAAGGCGTGGCTTGTGGGCTTTGCAGGCGCATCGGCGGACACCGCCCCGTTCCGGATCGCGCCCCATGCCAAATACAGCAGATAAGCCACCCCCATCCAGCGGATTACATCGAACAGCCATGGCATCGTAGCTACGGCGGCCCCCAACCCAAGCCCCGCTACAAAAACATGAACCATCGATCCGAGGGAAATTCCCGCGCTTGCAGCGAAAGCCGGTTTGGCACCTGACCGCAAACCTTGCCCAAAGCAAAACAACATGTCTGCGCCGGGGGTGAAATTCAGTGCCAAAGCTGCCGGAATAAACGCCAGCAGCGTGACCATTTCTATCATAAGGTGACCTCGAACCAATTTACCTTGGGGCCCAGATTGGCGATCTGCGTGCGGCCTAGGCTGCCGCGATAGCCCCAGCTGTCATGGATGTGTCCACACAGCGCAAGTTGCGGCTGCAGGCGTTCCACTGCGTCGCGCACGGCCACGGACCCCACCGCATCGCCCTGCGACGTGACATCGCCGTACCCCTTGGGCGGTGAATGCGCGATCAGAATATCCGCCGCGTCACAACGGTCCAGCAATTCAGTGGCCTCAGCCTCGGTCAGGTCACAGGACCAGTCGCCAAAAGGTGTAACCGGCACGCCATACCCCAGCCCGAACAGCCGCAGGCCGTCCAATGTCATGCCGGCGCCGTGCAGCACATGGTCACCTTCCGGCGCGGCCTTGACCAGTTCCTGCGCGCTTTCGGCATTGCCGGGCACCATCACGAACGGTGCGGTGATGCCGGACAGCATCGCCATCGCCTGGTCCAACCCCTGTCGCGCATTGCAGAAATCCCCAGCCCCGATCACCAGATCGGCCTCGGCGCTGGCCGCGACGACCTCGGCCGCGCGGTTGCGTGCCATATGCAGGTCGGAAAAGGCAAGAATGCGCATCACTTGCCCTCCAGCCGGGCTTTCAGCTCTAGCAGATCAGCCCAGGCCTGCCGCTTCATCTGTGGTTGGCGCAGCAGGTAGGCGGGGTGGAACATCGGGATGACCGGCAGGTTCAGCGCCTGTGCCCATTGCCCGCGCAACCGGGTGATACCGCGCTTGCCCAGCACCGCCTGACAGCTGATATTGCCCATAATCACCAGAACCTCGGGCTTGGCCAGCGCCACATGCCGTTCCAGAAACGGTTTCATCATCCCGATCTCTTCGGGTTTCGGGTCGCGATTCTGCGGCGGGCGCCAGGGCAGGACGTTGGTGATATAGGCATTCTGGGTGCGATCCAGATCAATCGCCGCCAGCATCCGGTCCAGTAATTGCCCCGCGCGGCCGACAAAGGGCTTGCCTTCACGGTCCTCTTCACGGCCCGGCGCTTCGCCGATGATCATGACCCGTGCGCCCGGCGTGCCATCTGCAAAGACCAACTGCCGCGCCCCACGCTTCAGCTCGCAATGCTCAAACGTATCCATCGCCGAACGCAATTGTTCCAGCGACCCAGCACCTTGGGCTGCCGCTTTCGCCACGGCAACTGGATCTACCTTCTTGGGTTTTCCCGGGGCAGTCTGGGCCACGGCGGGCTTTTTGGCTTTGGGCGCAGTGTCAGGCAACGCAAAACGGTCAACCGGCGCATCGCCGATTGCGTCCGTTGCACCCAGTTCGATCTGCCACTCCAGCAGAGCCCGGGCCGTATGATAGTCCAAAGCCGATTCCATACCCTTCAATCTAACCAGCTTTTGAACGAGGGAAAGCGAATAGGCCTTGATCGGGCGGTCGGTCGCACCGACCATGAGAGTATTCATGTTGGTTCTATTGCGATTCCTTATGATTACTTTGCTGCTGACCACCCTCAGCGGCCCTGCTTTTGCGCAGCTTTTCGACCGCAACGGCCAATGCCGCCCCGGCCAGTTCCAATGCGGCACAAGGTGCTGTTCGGGCGGACAGAGATGCAGCTTTGATGGCCATTGCATTCCTCTGGGTGGCACCTATTGCGGGGGCGGGCGCACCTGCGGCCCGTTTGAGCGCTGCGTTGCGGGGGGCACGCGATGCGCGCCTGCGGGGGCGAACAGTTGTACTTCGCGCGCGGATTGCCCGGGCGGCTCGATCTGCAATGCGCGCCGCGAATGTGAACGCATCACGCCCGATTTTGACCCCAACACAGCAATCGAAGGCCTGCCAACCGTGTGCGATGATGGCCTGACTTGCGGTGCGGGATCGTCCTGTCTGCCGGGCGGCGGATGCTCGCGCCCCGGATGGTTTTTGTGCGAGGAAACCGGCTCGCAATGCCGCCCTGGGTTCAAGTGTTCCGAACATCAGGGATGCGTGCCGATAAAGGCCATCGACTGCGGCTATGGCAAATGGTGTAAACCCGGCGAACAATGCCTGCCCGAGGGTGGATGCGAGAAACTGCCCGAAGGAACCGATCCTTAGGTTGCCTAGGCGCGCGGACCTTCCTATAAGCGGCCCGATTGTCAGACAGGAGCCCGCCCATGCGTTTCGCCCATCGTCACCTTCTTGGCATCGAGCATCTGTCGCAATCCGATATCACCGCTATTCTTGATCTGGCCGAGACATATGTCGACCTGAACCGGCAATCGACTAAGCATTCCGACGTTTTGTCGGGGCTGACGCAGATCAACATGTTCTTCGAAAACTCGACCCGCACGCAGGCCAGCTTTGAACTGGCGGGCAAGCGGCTGGGCGCGGATGTGATGAACATGGCGATGCAGGCCAGTTCGATCAAAAAGGGCGAGACCCTGATCGACACCGCCATGACGCTGAACGCGATGCATCCCGATCTGCTGGTGGTGCGGCATCCGCATTCCGGCGCCGTCGATCTGCTGGCGCAAAAGGTCAACTGTGCGGTGTTGAATGCGGGCGATGGCAAGCATGAACACCCGACACAGGCCTTGCTGGACGCGTTGACGATCCGTCGCGCCAAGGGCCGTCTGCACCGGCTGAACATCGCCATTTGCGGCGATGTCGCCCATTCCCGCGTGGCACGGTCGAACCTGATCCTGCTGGGCAAGATGGAAAACCGCATCCGTCTGATCGGCCCGCCCACTTTGGTGCCCGACCACTTTGCCGAATTTGGTGCCGAGATCTATGACGACATGAATGAGGGCCTTAAGGACGTCGATGTTGTCATGATGCTGCGCCTTCAAAAGGAACGGATGGATGGCGGCTTTATTCCGTCCGAGCGTGAGTATTACCACCGCTATGGGCTGGACGCCGCCAAGCTGGCGCTGGCCAAATCCGACGCCATCGTCATGCATCCCGGTCCGATGAACCGCGGGGTCGAGATTGACGGGACCCTGGCCGACGACATCAACCGCTCGGTCATTCAGGAACAGGTTGAAATGGGGGTCGCCGTCCGCATGGCTGCGATGGAACTTTTGGCCCGCAACCTGCGCGAGGTGGCATGAGCGATCTGACCGTTGCCCCCCATGAACGCGGCGTGATCCGCCTGTTCACGCTGAACATGCGCCCGGAAGAGGCCAAATTTCTGCGTGAACCCGGTGCCGCCGATCAAGTTCTGGGCGTCGCGGGGCTGGACCCTGAACAGATCGACGTCTTTGCGGTCTCAGACCTCGAGGACCTGGGGCTCTATGGCTATCTGAACGAGGGCTGCGGCGTGTCCGCCGATCAGTTGGATCGCACAGCGCTTGAAGTCATAACGGGTTGGGTCATGGTGGTCCGCAGCGCTGCCTTTGGCGGTCGCGCAGCCACTCTGATCCCCGACAAACGGCTGCGCCTGATCGGGCTGTTCACCGAAGAGGCCACCAACTGGACCGGCGGTCCGATCGAAACCGAAAGCGCAAAACCGTTCTCGGCCCCTCAACCTGCGTCCCAAAACGACCAGCCCCGCCGCATCGGTTCTGCCGTTCTGGCACTAGTGATCCTTTTGGCCGTCGGAGGCATCCTGTGGCTGATCCTGTGACCTTCTCGCCCGACAGAGGCACTTACATTCGCACCAACGCATGGCTGGCCGCCGTAGCCATGGCGGGTGCGATGATTGTGCTTTGGCTGATCGGAAACCCCTATCCCTGGACCGGCGCGCCTGCCGGTCTGGCCGCCGTCGGCATCCGGGCATGGTACATGGCCTCGGAAGAACTGGTCGCCACCTGGACGATGACGGACACCACCCTCACCGGCCCCGGCCCGCGCAAGGTGGCCCTGAACCAGATCAAGGCGGTCAATATCATGGGCAGTTTTGTCCAGATCGTCACCAAGGGCGGCGACAAGCACCTGATCAAATATCAGGCGGATTCCGCCGCCACCAAAGCCGCAATCGAAAGGGCACTGGCATGAGCAACCTGACCTTCACCAACGCCCGCCTGATCGACCCGGAAACCGGCACGGACAGCCTTGGCTGGCTGCAGGTGGGCAACGGCCAGATTACCGCGCGCGGTGACGGCGACGCACCGTCCACGGATACGCCAATCATCGATTGCAGCGGGCACTGCCTTGCCCCTGGCATCGTCGATATCGGCGTCAAAGTCTGCGAACCGGGCGAGCGGCACAAGGAAAGCTATAAATCCGCCGGTCTGGCAGCAGCAGCCGGCGGTGTGACCACCATCGTTACCCGCCCCGATACCAGCCCGGCCATCGATACGCCCGAAAGCCTTGAATTTGTCACCCGCCGCGCGCAGGCGGATACGCCGGTCAACGTCTTGCCCATGGCCGCCCTGACCAAAGGACGCGACGGGCGTGAGATGACCGAGATCGGTTTTCTGCAAGATGCGGGCGCGGTGGCGTTCACCGATTGCGATCACGTTGTCACCAACACCAAGGTATTCTCGCGCGCTCTGACCTATGCGCGGTCTTGCGACGCGCTGGTTATCGCGCACCCACAGGAACCTGTCCTGAGCGCCGGGGCCGCCGCGACCAGCGGCAAGTTTGCAACCTTGCGCGGATTGCCCGCCGTCACGCCCATGGCCGAACGCATGGGGCTGGACCGTGATATTGCCCTGCTGGAAATGACTGGCGCTGCCTATCACGCCGATCAGATCACCACCGCCCGCGCTCTGCCCGCGCTAGAGCGCGCCAAGCGCAACGGGCTGGACATCACCGCGGGCACTTCGATCCACCATCTGACGCTGAACGAGCTGGACGTGGCCGACTATCGGACTTTCTTCAAGGTCAAGCCGCCGCTGCGGTCCGAAGATGACCGTCAGGCGGTTATCGAGGCCGTGCGCAGCGGCTTGATCGACATCATCAGCTCGATGCACACACCGCAGGACGAGGAAAGCAAACGCCTGCCGTTTGAAGAGGCCGCCTCGGGCGCCGTTGCGTTGGAAACGCTGCTGCCCGCAGCCCTGCGCCTGTATCATTCGGAACAGTTGGACCTGCCGACGCTGTTCCGGGCCATGGCGCTGAACCCGGCAAAACGGCTGGGGCTGGACAGCGGTCGCCTGTCCGAGGGCGCGTCCGCCGATCTGGTGCTGTTTGACCCGGATGTGCCCTTTGTGCTGGACCGGTTCTCGCTGAAATCAAAATCGCAAAACACACCGTTTGACGACCAGCGGATGCAAGGTAAGGTCACCGCAACCTACGTGGCTGGACAAGAAGTTTACCGGAGACCCTGATGCCGCCATTTGACAGTTCGATGACCCAGCTGATCCTCTGGGCTGTGCTTGGTTATCTGATGGGGTCTGTTCCTTTTGGCATGATCGTCGCCAAGGTCATGGGGCTGGGCAACCTGCGCAATATCGGGTCAGGCAATATCGGGGCAACCAATGTGCTGCGCACCGGCAACAAGGCAGCCGCGGCGCTGACGCTGATCTTTGACGCCGCCAAGGGCGCGGTGGCCGTTCTGTTGGCGCGGGCACTGGCTGGGGAAGACGCCGCCCAGATCGCGGCGCTGGCCGCCTTTTTGGGCCACTGCTTTCCTGTCTGGCTGGGCTTTAACGGCGGCAAGGGCGTGGCCACCTTTCTGGGCCTGTGGCTGGCGCTGGATTGGCGCGTAGGTGTGGCCTGCTGCCTGACATGGCTGGTGGCTGCAGCGATCTGGCGGATTTCATCACTGGGCGCGCTGGTGGCTGCGGCCATGTCGGTTGTCTGGGTGATTGTGCTGACGGACAGTTCAGCCTTTGCGCTGAGCATCATCCTAACCCTGCTGGTCTACTGGCGCCACAGCGCCAATCTGGCGCGGATCAAGGCGGGAACCGAGCCGAAAATCGGCAAATCGTGATTGCGCCAACCGGTTTTCTGAACGCCTTTTTCGCGTTGCCCGAGGGTACGTTTACCGGTTATGCCAATGGGCGGCGCTATGTGGTCAGCCGTTCGGTTTTTGGCGCTGGAAGGTCTCTCAAACTGGTGGCCCATCAGCTTGGCGGCCCGGACTATATCAGCATGAACTTGTATTTGACGCGACAAAGTGGTGCCCTGCTGCGCCCCTGTGAAATGCCTGCCGATAAGGTCGTTTCATTCGTCACCGCTCTGATCCCGGATACGTAATCTGCATCACCAAAACTTGTGTTACCGGACCTTCACAATTGATTGTCTTGAACGTGATCAGGGCGCTGCCCAATTGAGGTTCTGTGACGGCCAATTACCGGCGTCGCAAAAACAAAATCCGGTTTGCCCGGGCAAAATTCAGGTGCTCTAGAGCGAGCCTATTCACGAAAGGTGAAACCATGAACAAGTTCAAATCCATTCTGGGCGGCGTTGCGCTGTCCGTTGCAATCGCAAGCTCGGCGCTGGCCGCTGGTGTTGAGATCAACGCAAGCTCGACCGGTCTGGCAATGCAGGGCTATGACCCGGTTGCATATTTCACCGTAGGCGAGCCGACCAAAGGCGATTACCGCATCTCGACCCTGCACAACGACGCGCTGTACCGTTTTGCTTCGGAAGAAAACAAAGCTGCCTTTGAAGAAAACCCAGAAGCGTACCTGCCCGCATATGGCGGTTACTGCGCATTCGGCACCGCGATGGGCTTCAAGTTCGACGGCGACCCGAACTACTGGAAAATCGTTGACAACAAACTGTACCTGAACCTGTCGAAAGACATTCAGGAGCGCTGGGAAGGCGACGTTCCGGGCTTTATCGAAAAAGCCGGTGTGAACTGGGAAAACATTGCTGACAAAGATCCGGCTGAGCTGCAGCAATAATTTGCTGACATCTGACAGTCTTTCGGCGGCGAGGTCACTCGCCGCCGTTTTTGTTTGTTCCCGCTGGCGACAGGCCCTGTGACATTTGCCCAGGACTTGATGAGTTTTACAATTCCAGCACCGTGCTGCCAGTGGTCTGTCGTGCCTCAAGCGCACGATGCGCATCGTCCACCTGATCCAACGGAAAGCGCTGGTCGATATGGATCTTGACCTCACCGCCCTCAACCTTGCCGAACAGACGTCGGGCCATCGCCTGACAGACCGCGTGATCGGCAATATGGGTAAACAAAGTCGGGCGGGTGATCTTGAGCGAGCCCTTCTTCGCCAGCATCCCAATATCTATCAGCGGCACAGACCCTGACGCATTGCCGAAGGAAATCATCATCCCCAACGGCTTGAGACAGTCCAGCGATCCGGTGAACGTATCCGCCCCGATGGAATCCATCACCACATCCACCCCCTTGCCACCGGTGATTTCGGCTACGCGCTCGACAAAGTTTTCGGTGCGGTAATTGATGCAATGCGCAGCGCCGTTGAATTGGGCAAGGCTGCATTTTTCGTCGGTCCCGGCGGTTCCGATCAGAGTAATCCCCTCGGATTTGGCCCATTGGCATGCGATCAGCCCTACGCCACCAGCGGCCGCGTGAAACAAAACAGTATCGCCACGTTTCAACGGCGTCGTTCGGTGAAACAAATATTCGACCGTCAATCCCTTTAGCATCATCGCCGCCGCCGCATCATACGGAATCCCGTCAGGTAGTGGACAAACCTGCGCTGCGGGCATCACCCGGGCTTCGGAATAGGCGCCTGCCGGTGCCGCCGCATAAGCTGCACGTTGGCCAGGCTCAAGATGGGTCACACCTTCGCCTACGGCTTCGATCACGCCTGCGGCCTCCATACCCAAGGCGTGCGGCAGGTCCATCGGGTACAGCCCGATCCGCTGGTAGATGTCGATAAAATTCAATCCGCAGGCATGATGGCGGATGCGCACCTCCCCAGGGCCCGGGTCCCCGACGGGGCAGTCTTCGATCCTCAGAACTTCGGGGCCGCCGTGTTCGTGAATGACGACGGTTCTTGCCGTTTGCTGCATGCTGACCTCCTGTTGCCTGCGACCAAGCTAACACGCCTGAAAATCAGGGCAATCGGCACATTTCCGCGTCACGCAACCGTAACGTGAAAAAATGTGCTATACTGCTATCTGGGCGTTGCCGGCTGGTCCGGCCTCAGGCAATCGATGCCGGATCCACCCTGCTGCGCGATACGCAAAGGGAGGGGAAATCAATGGCTAAAACGATTGGAAATCCGATTAGCTGGGCCGCCCAGAATATCGGTGCGACCGGTGATCACATAGCTGAAAGCGTCAACCATATCGGCAGCGCGGATACGCGGCATCTGCCGGTGGTGCAAAATTTAACAATGCAAGACCTGCGGGCTTGTCTACAGGCTGGGTACAATGACTTTCTGGAAACCAGAGCAGATGCCATATTCATCGTGCTGATCTACCCGATCGCAGGATTGTTGATGTTCGGGTTCGGGCTGAACCGCAACATGGTGCCGCTGCTGGCGCCGCTGATCATGGGGTTTGCTCTGATCGGCCCAATAGCCGCAGTGGGTCTGTACGAGATCAGCCGCAAACGCGAACAAGGGGGAGAAGTGCATTGGCTGGATGCGTTCGGTGTGTTCCGATCGCCATCTTTCGGTGCCATTTTGATGTTGGGTTTCTATCTTGTCATGCTGTTGCTTGTCTGGCTGATGGTAGCGCAGAGCATCTACGTCCACACGCTGGGCCCTGATCTGCCCACATCCTTAGGCGCCTTTGTCACGCAGGTGTTCACCACCGGTGCGGGCTGGACAATGATCATCTTTGGCAACGCGGTAGGATTCCTGTTTGCTCTGGTCGCACTAGCCATCAGCGTGGTCAGCTTTCCGTTATTGCTGGACCGCAAAGTGGGTCTACCAGTGGCGGTTGTGACCTCGGTCCGGGTGCTGCGGCAAAACCCCGGAGTGATCCTGACATGGGGCTTCATTGTCGCCGCCTTGCTGGTGATTGGCGCAATCCCGATGCTGCTGGGGTTGATTGTGGTGATGCCCGTGCTGGGCCACGCCACATGGCACCTGTACCGCCGGGCCGTCGCCTAAAGCGCGCGGCCTGAACCGCGCGCTGGTCAGCAGCTTATCCGGCGACGTTCAAAACGATCTTGCCGATGTGATTTGAACTTTCCATACGCGCATGTGCAGCGGCGGCATCGGCCAGCGCGAACTCGCTGTCCATCACGGGCGCCACCCTTCCGGCGTCCAGCAATGGCCAGACCGCCTCGCGCAGATCCTGCGCAATCTTTGCCTTGGCCAGATCACTTTGTGGGCGTAGGGTGCTGCCGGTCAGGGTCAACCGTTTGACCATCATCAGGGCGAAGTTCAGTTCGACCTTCGGGCCCTGCAAAAAGGCGATCTGCACCAAGCGCCCGTCTTCAGCCAGGGTCTTGACGTTGCGCGGGATATAATCGCCCCCAACCATGTCGAGGATCAGGTTCGCCCCACCTTCGGCGCGCAGGACACCCACGAAATCCTCATCGCGGTAATTGATCGCCTTTTCGGCCCCCAGTTTGACGCAAGCCTCGCATTTATCGGCCGACCCGGCGGTTGCAAAGACCCGTGCGCCAAGCGCATTGGCCAGTTGGATGGCCGTCGTGCCAATACCGCTGGAGCCGCCATGGACCAAAAAACGCTCACCCGCTTTCAACCCACCGCGCATGAAGACGTTGGACCAGACGGTAAAGAAGGTCTCGGGCAGGCAGGCGGCCTCTTTCATTTCCATACCTGTGGGAACCGGTAGGCAATGTGCAGCGGGCGTGGCGACATATTCGGCATAGCCACCGCCGGGCAACAACGCACAGACCTTGTCACCAACCGACAGGCCATCGACACCCGCACCGATCGCCACGACCTCGCCCGACGCCTCCAGGCCTGGCAAATCGCTGGCACCCGGCGGGGGATCATAAGCCCCAGCGCGCTGCAACGCGTCCGGGCGGTTTACCCCGGCATATGCCACTTTGAGGATCACCTGACCGGCTTGGGGTTCCGGTACGGGACGGTCGGTCAGTTGCAAAACCTCCGGTCCGCCGGGTTTGGTGATCTCAACGGCGCGCATTGTCTCGGTCATGGGCAAATCTCCTTTGCCCAATGCCTAGCAGGCAATTTCTAGAAGGCCCAGATGCTTACTTGCGCGGATTCAGCATCCCGGGCAGGTCGACCCGCATTTTCACGGGCGGTTTCACCTGACTGGCAAACCAGTTCGGCACCGCCAGAAACGGTTTGAACAGCGGATTACCATTCACCTGCGCCTTGAGCTTTTCGAATTGCATGACATTGTCGATGCGACGGTCCAGAAACTCCCACGTTTTCTGGTGGTCCGGCGAATCATCCCCCAACCAGAACAACAGGGTCGAAGAATAGACCCCAGACAAGGTCGCGCGCTTGGTGTACCAGTTCACGTCGTCCGAGGTATCGCCCAGCGTGTCCCAGATCAGATCGCAGGTCTGCCACAGCGCCTTGGCCCCATCCGCCGCATGGGTCGGCAGCGAAAACAGCGTCATGCCCCGGCGCACCAATTCCTTGTCAGGCACAGCCTCAAGCCGGAACCGAACGGCAGCGGCCACGCGCTCGCGGAATTTCAGCTCGCTCAGGTCGGTGGATTTCAGACGCTCTACCATGACCGCATCCCCGCGCGCATGAAAAGCCAGCGCCAGATCAACCGCGCCTCGGGGGCAGATCGCGCGCGCCAAACCGTCATCCAGATCGCAATCAATGATCGCGGCGCGAAAGCTAGTTTCAGACCAACCGTCAAAGGGCACGTGGGTCAGCATCGCATCCAAAAGCTGTTGTTTTGCATCTTCATAGGTAACGGTCATGGCGGTTCTCCGGTTCTCGGGGCCAGTACTAGACAAGATAGACCGGCTTTGCTATACGGCCAACTCCTGCAATTTCCTTGCAACTCTATCTAGAAAGGTGGTGACAACCACATGCAGGTTAGTGTTCGCGACAATAACGTCGATCAGGCGCTTCGTGCCCTGAAGAAAAAGCTGCAGCGCGAAGGCGTGTTCCGTGAAATGAAGCTGAAGCAACATTTCGAGAAACCGTCCGAGAAAAAAGCGCGCGAGAAGGCTGAAGCGATCCGTCGTGCCCGTAAACTGGCACGTAAGAAAGCACAGCGCGAAGGTTTGCTCTAAGCACCTCGCTCGTCCAGCTTTGGATGACACTATTTGACGACCCCCGAGGCATCGCCCGGGGGTTTGTCGTTTCTATCACCGGTTGCATTCCGCCGAGTCCGCCTCAGCCTTAGGCGACAAGCTGCTAAATCGGGCCAAGCAACATTTTGCCCGGCATTTTGCAGCGCAGCGAATCCCGTATCGGTAGCACGCCCCTGCTGAAATTCGCCTGAAATCTAAACCGCTCTGTCCGTCCGTTCGACGCCCCCTGTAACTGGCCTCGTCTACTCAGACGACCATTCAAAACGGAGGCTACTATGTCGACTGCAAGTACATTCGAGCAAGAAATGCTGGCGTTAATCAATGATGAGCGCACATCCCGCGGGCTATCCCCGCTGCAACTGGAAACCCGCCTGAACGCATCGGCTGAAGATCACAGCACCTGGATGCTGAACGCCGATATATTCAGCCACACCGGTTCGGGCGGTTCTAGCGCGACCGAGCGCATGGAAGATGCCGGGTTCGACTTTACCGGCAGCTGGCGGTCAGGTGAAAACATCGCCTGGCAATCGGAACGCGGTGCCGCAGGCATCAGCGACGATGTCGAGCAACTGCACCAGAGCCTGATGAACAGCCCCGGCCACCGCGCCAACATCCTGAACCCTGACTACGAATTTATCGGAATTGGGATTGAAGAAGGCGACTACAATGGGTGGGATGCCGTCATGGTGACCCAGAACTTTGCCACTACCGACGCTGCAGTGGTGCTGGACAACGGTGCGGCACCAACGCCGCCCACGGACGACGTGGCAATGCCGGACGACCCTGTCACAGAAGACCCGGTCGAAGAAACGCCTGACACCGACGTCACCGAAACCGAGGACCCGGTCGAAGAAACACCGGACACCGATGTCACCGAGACCGACGACCCGGTTGAGGAAACGCCTGACACCGACGTCACCGAGACCGACGACCCAGTCGAAGAAACGCCTGACACCGACGTCACCGAGACCGACGACCCAGTCGAAGAAACGCCTGACACCGATGTCACCGAGACCGAAGACCCGGTTGAGGAAACGCCTGACACCGATGTCACCGAGACCGAGGACCCAGTCGAAGAAACGCCTGACACCGACGTCACCGAGACCGACGACCCGGTTGAGGAAACGCCAGACACCGATGTCACCGAGACCGACGAACCGGGCGAAGAAACACCGGACACTGACGTCACCGAGACCGAAGACCCGGAAACACCTGAACCGGATGTCACCGATACGACTGCAGGCGTTTGCTTCGACGTGGAAGAATTCCTGGCGGCAATCGAGGATTTCGTGAACGACCTGTTGGCGCTGGTCGACGATTTCAGAATGAATGACGACCCGATGGTGACCGATGCGGACACCACCGAGGACGATTTCATGCTGACCCTGGATATGTGCGACGACACTCCGGCGGCGAATGACGATGCCCCGGTCATGGAGACGGACGCATCGGATGACTTCTTTATCCTGATACCGGCCGACAGTGGATGCATGATGGACTTTGTCTAAGGTCCGATGCAGCGTGTGATGCACTGAAACGGTGCCTCACACCGCTTTCACAGCGCACTTGCGCAGTTTTTCGCACAAACAACGCGAATCAGGCGGTGGCAAATCGCCGAACGGGTCGGGGTGTCCAGATTGTGTCTGTATCCCGTCAAATTCTCGCCATTAATGTCTCGCCAAAATAACTCAATTCAATTGGAGGCAGAATCATGTCAACGGCCAGCAATCTAGAACGGCAGATGCTTGCATTGATCAATGACGAACGCACAAGTCGGGGGCTGCAACCCCTCAAGCTTGAGCTTCAGCTGAACGACTCGGCCGAAGATCACAGCGAATGGATGCTGCAGACAGATATCTTCAGCCACACCGGTCAGGGCGGCTCGAGCGCGACCCAGCGGATGAGAGATGCCGGTTTCGATTTCACCGGCAGTTGGAGATCGGGTGAAAACATCGCCTGGCAATCCGAACGCGGGCCCAATGGTGCCAGCGATGATGTGGTACAGCTTCACCAAAGCCTGATGAACAGCCCCGGTCACCGGGCCAACATACTGAACCCCGATTTCGAATATATCGGGATCGGGATTGAAGAAGGCAATTTCAACGGTTGGGATGCCGTGATCGTGACCCAGAACTTCGCCACGACCTCGGCACCGGTGCAGTTGGACACCGGCGGGTCGGGTGGCGGCTCTGGCGGCGGCACACCTACCCTACCCGGCCAACAGGCCGTGGACGCAGGCACTGTGGGCGACGCCTCAGACAATTGGTTCATTCTGAAAGCCGGTCAGGCCGGCGCGCTGAACGGCGGCGAAGGAGATGACATTCTTGACGGCGGCTTCGGCCGCGATACGCTGACCGGCGGCACCGGCGATGACACGCTGAGCGGTCATGGCGGCAATGACGTCCTTCTGGGTGGCCAAGGCGTCGATTTGTTGATGGGTGCGACCGGCAATGACTGGCTGCAATCGGGCATGGGTGCCGACAGGTTGCAGGGCGGCTCTGGCAACGACGTGCTTAGGGGTGGCCGTGGCCGCGACACCCTGATCGGAGGCGACGACGACGATACTCTGATCGGTGCCCGCGGCATTGACACAATGACCGGCGGCAACGGGGCGGACACATTCGTATTCACCATCGGGCCGGACACCGTCACGGATTTCACCTCTGAAGACTTCATCGACCTCAGCCTGAATAGTGCGATCACCGGGTATAACGACCTGATGAACAACCACATTTCGCAATCCGGCAATGATGTGATCATCGACGACAACGCTGGGAATACTCTGACTCTGCAAAATACTCAGATCGCAGACCTGGCAAACGAACATTTCGTGTTCTGAGACCCCAGGTTTTCCAAATTAATGACGCCCCCGGTTTTGGGGGCGTTTTCTTTTGATCAATAGATTTTGGGAACGTGCAGCTCATCCGGCAGGACGCGCCGTTCATATTCCGGGTTGTATCTTCGATCCGGTAATTCGACCTTTTCCTGTGGAACATCCGTATAGGGAATCTTGGTCAGAAGATGCTCGATACAGTTCAGGCGCTCGCGTTTCTTGTCATTGCCTTCGACGATATACCAGGGCGCCTCGGGAATGTTGGTGCGGAACAACATGTCTTCTTTGGCCTTGGTATAGGCCTCCCAGCGGATGCGGGATTCCAGATCCATCGGCGACAGTTTCCACTGTTTCATCGGGTCGTGAATGCGCATGAGGAACCGCAACTGCTGTTCTTCATCAGTGATTGAGAACCAGTATTTCAGCAAAATGATCCCCGACCGCACCAGCATCCGTTCGAATTCGGGAACGTCCTGAAAGAACTGTTCGACCTGATCCTCGGACGCAAACCCCATCACCCGTTCCACCCCAGCGCGGTTGTACCAGGATCGGTCGAACAACACGATTTCGCCGGCCGCGGGCAGATGCGGTACATAGCGCTGGAAATACCATTGGCTTTGCTCCCGGCGGCTGGGCGCTGGCAAGGCGACCACGCGGGCGACCCGCGGGTTCAGCCGCTGGGTGATCCGCTTGATCACGCCGCCCTTGCCGGCGCTGTCACGCCCTTCGAACAGGATGCACACTTTGGCTCCGGTATGCTGTACCCAGTCCTGAACCTTAATCAATTCGGCCTGCAAGCGCAGCAGATTGCGGAAATAGACTTTGCGATCCAGCATGTCGGGATGCTGGTCCTTATAGATCTTGCGGACTTCCATCGAGAGCATGGGTTCGCTGAACTCGATCTCGAAATCTTCGTCCAGCGTGTCTTCCAACTCGGCTTCCAGCCAATCTTTTGGGGCATCGTTATGTTCGTAAGCCAAGGTCTTATCCTTATCGTCTATCGGGTCCGGACCATACAACGCGCGTGTAACCGCCTGATGTCATCAGAATAATTGATAAAGCCCTTCCCCAAGCGAAACCGCTTATGGCAGCAAGGTCAAGGCGATGCGAAAAGAGGTTTGGTCCTTTTCTAAATCTGAACCTACACGCCCAGGGATACAAGCGGCAGATTTGCCGCATTACCAACAGGTTGGCATAAATCCGCCCCAAACCTACTTGCCAGAGGGTTCATTCCGTCGGCACAAGTGCCCTTCAACCCCCCTGAGGTGAATGTGGCGCATTTCATTTCCCTACTGCCTGCGATCTGGCCCTGGTTCATATTGATTGCCGCACAAATAGGCATGGTATCAGGTCGACAAGGGCTGGGTCTGGCCCTGTTGGCAGCGTTCCTAGGTTCAGCAACAGTGCTTGGCCTGCTAACCCCGCTGGCCTTGGCAATCACGGCAGCGGGCTTGCTGGGTGCTGTAGGGTTGCGCCGTCTGACCGGTGTGCCCGCCGTTTTCGGGCATCTGGTGTTGATCCTGTGGTGTCTGGCTCTGGGGGCGCATCTGATCCCCGGGTTTCACAATCTATTGGTTCTGAATCAGGTACAGGCAGGCCCGGGCAGCGCTGCGTTCACAATGTATCTCAATCTGGACAAACCAATGGTCTTGTTTGCCGTTCTGCTGGCTTGGCCAGGCATGATCCATGGCGCGCGGCTGGTCAGAACCGGGCCTTTGTTGATCGGGTTGGCGGCACTGCCCGCCCTGTTTGCGTTGGGTCTTTCCCTGGGTGCGGTGCGGCCCGAGATAGTCCTGCCCGCATGGTGGCTGATTTTTGCGTTTTCAAACCTATTCCTGACCTGCCTGACTGAAGAGGCTTTTTTCCGTGGCTATCTGCAATCGGTCCTGACGTCGAAAATCGGCGTGGCGCTCGGGATCGCAGCTGCCAGCCTGCTGTTCGGTCTGGCCCATGCGGGCGGTGGCCCGGCACTGGTCGTCTTCGCCTCGATCCTCGGGGCCGCCTGCGGATTGGGGTATTACGCAACCGGGCGGCTTTGGGTGCCGGTTCTGATGCATTTTGGCTTTAACGCCTTGCACCTGGCCCTGTTCACCTATCCCGGCCCGGGCTGAACGTCACACCGGCAGAGCAGTGGTCTTGAACACCGTGCGCAGCGCGAAGGAACTTTGCATCTGCGCCACCCCCGGCAGCCGTGACAAATACTGGCGGTGAATACGGGCAAAATCCTCGGTGTTCTCGGCGACAACCTTCAAAATATAGTCCGCCGTGCCGGCCATGAGATGGCATTCAAGCACATCAGGAATGCGCGCCACGGATTTTTCGAACGCATTCAGAAGCTCTTCGGCTTGCCCTTGCAGCGTGATCTCGACAAACACCGTCGTGGGCACATTCATCTTGCGTGCATCCAGCAGCGCCACGTATTTGCGGATATAGCCTTCAGCCTCTAGCCGGTGACAGGCCGAAGGCGACAGATTCACCTGCTCGGACAGTTCCGCATTTGACATACGGCCATCCCGCTGAAGGGCTGCCAGAATCTTTTTATCCGTCGCATCCAAGCTCATTTGCGCAAATCCTTTGCGAGTTTCCGACTATATAACGAAGATTCTCCTGAAAAAAAGCAATTTTGCAGGCAGAGTTTCACAGAAATTGCGCTCTGGATCGCCCATTATTTAGGCAGTTTATGAATGGAGGAGCGAAAAATGAAGATCGGTTGCCCCAAGGAAATCAAACCACAGGAATTCCGCGTCGGAATGACGCCCAACGCGGCACAAGAAGCCGTCGCGCGCGGCCACGAAGTTGTAATCGAAACCGGTGCCGGGATCGGTTCGGGCTTTGACAACGAGTCCTACATCGCTGCGGGCGCCCAGATCCTGGACACCGCAGAAGAGGTGTTCGCCACTGCCGACATGATCGTCAAGGTCAAGGAACCTCAGGCGGTCGAGCGCAAGATGCTGCGTGAAGGTCAGTTGCTGTTCACTTACCTGCACCTGGCACCCGATCCAGATCAGACCCACGACCTGCTGGCATCGGGCTGCACCGCGATTGCATACGAAACCGTCACCGCACCTGGCGGTGGTTTGCCGCTGCTGGCCCCGATGTCCGAAGTTGCCGGTCGTCTGGCGCCGCAGGTTGGCTCGTGGACCCTGCAAAAGGCAAATGGCGGTCGTGGCGTTCTGATGGGCGGCGTTCCCGGCGTTGGACCGGCCAAGGTCGTTGTGATCGGTGGCGGCGTTGTTGGCACGCATGCCGCGAAGATTGCGGCTGGCATGGGCGCAGATGTTACCATCCTGGACCGCTCGCTTCCGCGTCTGCGTTACCTCGATGACGTGTATGGCGGAACCTTCAAGAACCAGTACTCGACCGCTGGTGCCACCGCCGAACTGATCCAGGATGCCGACATGGTTATCGGTGCCGTTCTGATCCCCGGCGCGGCTGCTCCTAAACTGGTGACACGCGAACAGCTTTCGACCATGAAGCCCGGCGCGGTTCTGGTTGACGTTGCGATCGACCAGGGTGGCTGCTTTGAAACCTCCAAAGCAACAACCCATGCTGACCCGATCTACGAAGTCGACGGCATCATGCACTATTGCGTTGCCAACATGCCGGGTGCCGTTGCGCGCACCTCGACCATCGCATTGGGCAACGCGACCATGCCGTTCATGCTGTCGCTGGCCGACAAAGGCTGGAAAAAGGCTTGCCAGGATGACCCGCACCTGTTGGCTGGTCTGAACGTGCATGCCGGAAAACTGACCTATGACGCGGTTGGTGTTGCACTGGGTCTGGACGTTGTATCGCCCAAGGACATCGTCAACGCCTAAGGCTGATATACAGAAATCGAAAGGCGCCCTCGGATGAGGGCGCCTTTTTTTGCTGCCGCGCTAAGGACAACGACCCGCGCGCGGTACAAAAAACGCCGCGCGATCAGCGCGGCGCCGGGCCCAACCGGAGGAGGGCATTTCAAGGCCCGATCACCGGACGGGAGCGTTCACCCCTCTTTGTGAATCTCAACCGAATGCGGATACGGGATCGACACGCCTTTTGCGTCGAACGCCTCTTTCACCGCTTTGGTGATTTCGAACTTCACGTCCCAATAATCCGCCGCTGCGCACCACAGGCGGGCCGTCAGATCGACCGAGCTGTCGCCCAGGTTTGTCACGCGCACCCAAGGTTCGGGATCGCTGTGAATACGCTCGTCCGCTTTGGCGACATCCAGAATGATCTTCATCGCTTCGTCCGCGTTGTCGCCATAGTCGATACCAAACACCAGATCGACACGCCTTGTGTCATGCGCCGAATAGTTGGTGATGATCGACCCCCAGGATTGCCCGTTGGGGACAATGATCTGCACATTGTCCGGCGTCACCAGTTCGGTGGTGAACAGGTTCAGGTCTTTCACTGTCCCGGCCGTGCCGCCAATATCCACATATTGACCCAGCTTGTAGGGGCGGAACACCACCAGCATGACGCCGGCCGCCAGATCGCTGAGCGTCCCTTGTAGCGCCAGACCAATGGCCAGCGACGCGGCACCCAGAATGGCAACGATACTTGTGGCTTCGATCCCGAAGATCCCCAGAACGGCCACCAGAACCATCGCGAGGATGACCCATTTCACCAGGCTGGCTGAGAAGTTGCCCAACGTCGGATCAATCTGCGGAGTCGAGTTGATCCGGCGGCGCACCAGGCCGCCCACGGCCCCAGCCACGATCCAGCCAAGGATCAGAACGATCAGCGCCTTGACCGCGTTCATGATCAGCGGCGCAAACGCGCCCACCTGTGTTACGACCTCATCCACGGCCATCTCCTTTCAACAACAAGAAACCCGCGGCTTTCGCGCGGGAATTGCCAAAGTCTGAGGCAAAAACACACTTTGGTCTAGGTGCTAGTTCCACCGGATTTCCCCGTTGTTCGCCAGCAAACACGCGCTGACCGGTCGCGCACAGCTTCGGGGGCTTACAAGATGGCCCCTCGCGCCCTACGTTCTGGGGGTATCCACTCAGGAGCCCCCCAATGCTGGACACCAAACCACACCCGATCATGAATCGCTGGCCCGCACAGTTCCCGGACCGGATTCAGCTGTATTCCTTCCCTACGCCCAATGGAGTCAAAGCCTCGATCATGCTGGAAGAAACCGGCCTGCCGTATGAGGCACACAAGGTCACCCTGTCGGACGCGGATGTCAAAAGCCCCGAGTTCCTGTCGCTGAACCCCAACAACAAGATCCCCGCAATCATCGACCCGGACGGCCCGGACGGAAAGCCCATTGGTTTGTTCGAAAGCGGTGCCATCCTGCTGTATCTGGCCGAAAAATCGGGCAAGTTTATTGGTCAGACCCAGGCAGACAAGCACCAGATCACTCAATGGCTGATGTTCCAGATGGGCGGCATTGGTCCAATGTTCGGCCAGCTTGGCTTTTTCCACAAATTCGCTGGCAGCGAGATCGAAGACCCCCGCCCTCGCGAGCGATATGTGAACGAGGCCAAACGGCTGCTGAACGTGTTGAACCAGCAGCTTGAAGGGCAGGACTGGGTCGCCGGAGATTATTCGATTGCCGACATAGCCATCGCGCCCTGGCTGCGCGGACTAGATTTCTATGGTGCCAGAGAACTGGTCGGATGGGACGACCACACAAATGTAACAGCTTATTTGGACCGTTTTCTGGAACGCCCTGCCGTTCAGAAAGGTCTTGTAACGCCACCGCGGGACTGACCTCACAGTCCCTCGGACGTGATCGGGCTTGCGGCCACATTAAGCCGCAAGCCCAATTTTAATGGGTCAATTCAGCCCGGCAGCGTGCCAGTCAGCACATAGCGCAGAACCTCAACCACTTGCGAGGGTTGTTCGGCCACGGCTAGGGCTGCGGCGTCCACCTCTTTCAGCGCATGCTGATGATCGGGGCCGTGTAGGACGATCAGCGACTTGCCCAGCGCTGCCGCATAACCTGCATCAAAGGCAGCGTTCCACTGTTTGTATTTCTCACCAAACCGGACGACCACCACATCTGCATCCGCGATCCCTTTGCGCGTCCGGATCGCGTTGACCATCGCGCCCTTGTGGTCGTGCCAGTATTTGTTCGGCTCTTCACCCAAAATAGCCACACCGCAATCGTCGCTGGCATCATGGTCGGTCACGGGGCTGATGAATGTGATGTCCAGCCCCTGTGCGCCGTCGATAATTTGCTCACGCCAATCGGTGTGAATTTCCCCTGATAGGTATACGTTCAAGCCCATGTCGACCTCCGGTATTGATTTGGAACCTACTTAAGGCGCATTTGCGGGAAGCCCAATCAAGAAAAACCAGAAACACTTATCCCAAACACGCCCTAATTCCCGTAGGTGAAACGAAAAACGCGCCCGGAAGCGCGTTTTTTTTGAAGTCTTATGGCAAGGCCCCTATCCGCGCAACACACCGCCTGTGGCCTTGGTGACCTTGGCGATGATCTTCTCGGCCACCGCTTCGATGTCTTTTTCCTTCAGCGTCGCGTCGGTTGGTTGCAGGCGCACGGTGATGGCCAGCGATTTTTTACCCTCGCCCAGACTGCCACCGATGAATTCATCAAAGACACGCACATCCTCGATCAGCGCCTTGTCAGCACCGGCTGCGGCGTTGACCAGCGTCAGCGCCTCGACCCCCTCGTCAACGACAAAGGCAAAGTCGCGTTCAACCGCTTGCAGGTCACGCAGTTCCAGCGCAGCACGGGTGGCGCCGGATTTACGGGGCAGAGGCACCTCGTCCGGCCAGATCGTAAAGGCCATCGCCGGGCCTTTGATATCCAGCGCTTGCAACACACGAGGGTGCAACTCGCCAAAGACGCCCAGCACCTTTTTCGGGCCCAGACAGATTTTGCCGTGACGCCCCGGATGCCACCAGGCATCGCCGTCACGCAGGATCTGCACCTTGGCGGGTGCGCCAATGGCGGCCAGCACCGCCTCGGCATCCGCTTTGGCATCGAATACGTCGACCGGGCGCGAGGCCCCATGGACGTCCTTGGGACCATTACGACCAACCAGCAGACCGGTGATCTGCGTTTTTTGATCTCCCGGTTCGCCATCATGGAACACCGGACCGACCTCGAACAACGCCACATCCGCGTAGCCACGCGCCTGATTGCGGGCGGCGGCCTGCAGCAGACCGGGCAGCAGATCGGGGCGCATGTGGCTCATCTCGGTCGAGATCGGGTTTTCCAACTGCGTCGCTTCGTCCCCACCACCAAACAAGGCCGCCGAGGCCTGATCGATGAAAGTGTAGGAAACACACTCATTGTACCCCAGCGCTGCACAGGTGCGGCGCGCCATCGATTGACGGCGTTGTGTCGGGGTCATCACCGGTTTCGGGATGCCATCGGTGATACGCGGCAGCGGTTTGCCCTGCAGCTTGGTCAGGGATGCAATCCGCGCGACCTCTTCCACCAGATCGGCCTCACCCATGATATCTGGGCGCCAGCTGGGGACATGCGCCATCTCGCCCTCAAGGCGGAAACCCAGACGAGTCAGGGTCTGGCGTTGTTCGCTTTCGGGGATTTCCATTCCGACCAGAGACTGCACCCGCTCGGCATCCAGTTTAAAGGCGCGCGAATGATCCGGCGCTTTGCCCGCTTCCACGACCTTGGACACTTCGCCACCGCAGATATCCAAAATCATCTGCGTTGCCTGCTCCAACCCTTCCAGCGTGTATTCCGGGTCTACCCCACGTTCGAACCGATAGCGCGCATCCGAATTGATTTTCAAAGCCCGCCCCGTCAGGGCGATCTGCACGTGATCCCAGAACGCGCTTTCCAGGAAGACATTCACTGTTTCTTCGGTACAGCCGGTTTCCTCACCGCCCATGATACCGGCAATGGATTCCGGGCCTTTGTCGTCGGAAATCACCATCATGCCAGGCTGCAGAGTGTATTCTTTCTCGTCCAGCGCAACCAGCTTCTCACCACCCTTGGCGCGATGTACCCGCAGATTGCCATGCACCTTGTCCGCATCGAAGACGTGCAGCGGGCGATTGTGGTCAAAGGTCATATAGTTGGTGATGTCTACCAAAGCCGAAATCGGACGCAGACCGATGGCCTTCAACTGATCCTGCAGCCATTGCGGGCTGGGTCCGTTCTTAACGCCCTTGATCAGACGTCCGGTGAAATGGGGCGCGCCGTCCAGCGTATCCTCATCAATCGTCACCTTGATTGGGCTTTCGAAATCACCCGGCACCGGAGTGTAGTCACGCTGTTTCAACTTACCAATGCCACGCGCGGCCAGATCGCGGGCAATCCCTTCGACGCCCAGCGCATCGGGGCGGTTCGGGGTGATCGCGATCTCGATCATCGGATCAACCTTCGACGGCTCATTCTCAGCCAGCCAGTCGATGAATTTGTCACCGACCTTGCCCGAAGGCAGCTCGATGATGCCGTCATGCTCATCCGACAGCTCCAACTCACGCTCGGATGCCATCATGCCATAGCTTTCGACGCCGCGGATCTTGCCGACGTTGATGGTCAGGTCCAGACCGGGGATATACATGCCTGGTTTGCAAACCACGACGGTGATCCCTTCACGCGCGTTGGGGGCACCGCAGATGATCTGCAATTCACCCTCATCGGTGTCCACCTTACAGACGCGCAGCTTGTCGGCGTCGGGGTGTTTCTCGGCGTGTTTCACATAGCCCAGCGTAAAGTCCTTCAGCCGGTCCGCCGGGTTCACGATCTCTTCGACCTCAAGGCCCAGATCAGTCAGCGCCTCAGCAATCTCATCCACCGAAGCGTTGGTGTCGAGGTGGTCTTTCAACCAGGAAAGAGTGAATTTCATCGGTCGGTTTCCGCCAGTAAATCTCGGGTCAGACCGCGTTTACCGGATAATGCGCAGAGGGGAAAGAGGGCGCGTAGAACCGCCGCGCCTACTCCGCGGTCACTGTGTTGGCAACGCTGTCCGATCCAGCAAACACCACCAAAATCCGCGCGATCCCGTCGCCGGTATTCTCACCCGCATGGGGCGACCGGAACGCCTCAACCAGCGCATCACCTTCCTTATAGGTCCGGCTGCCCGCGTCGCCGTAATCGACGGTGATCTCACCTTCGAGAATATAGGCCGCCAGCGGAGCGTCATGACGGTGCAGGCCGGTTTTCTGACCGGGCTGCATGGTGACGATGGCCATGGTGATCTGCGGGGTGCCGTCGGGATATTCCAGCGCCTCGCCGATGACCGAAGTTTCGGTCTGCAGCAGCACGTCAACCGGCGGATAGATGTCACGCGCAAAGGCGGGTGCGGCGGCAAGGATCAGGGCGAAGGGCAAGAGCAGTTTCATGCGGCAAGGAATCCCGTGTCAGATCGTTTCGCCTAACTGGAAGGGGGACGCACGGCGATGTCAAACGGTTCAGGGATAACTCGGGGCGCGGCCCAACAATTCATCCAACTGCCGTCCGATCCAGCCGTGGGGGATGAAATGCCCGCCCGGATGCGTGTCCAACACCACCTGCCCCTGCGCGCAATCGGTCCACTCCATGCGGCTGAGCGTCAGGATCGGCACTACGCTCCAATCTCCACGCGGGGTCGCGTCGTGGCAGCCGTATTTCTGCCGCCACAGCGTCACCGGATAGGTGGTGTCGCCATCCGAGCCATAGGGGAAATCCATCACCGTATCGCTAAGGCCATGCACATGACGCACCTCGCGCGGGGCCTGCGGGCACTCCTCAGTCTGGCGGATGCTGCCCGCAACGGCTAATAGCGCCGCCGTGTCATTGCCCGACTGGCAGACATAGCGCCACGCCATCGCACCACCAAAGGAATAACCCGAGACATAGATGCGCTCCGGGTCAATGGGATAGCGTTTGGCCACGTCCTCAAGCACCCCATCGGCAAAGGGCACGTCGCCGGTGTCCGATGTCCAGAAATCCCAGCTTTTGCCCAATCCGTTCGGCGCCACCAGAAGCACGCCGCGCAGCTTCGTGGCCCCGGCTATGCGTTCATGGTTCACCACCACGGTCCCCTGCCGCGCCCAGCCATGGAAATGCAGCAAAACGGGCAGAGGCGTTTCGCCATCCCACCCATCCGGCTCCAACACATGATACGAACGGTCGCCGACCTGACAGGCGGTATCGCCGTGACAGGTATCCACGGCAGCGGCTTGGGTGGCGGTCAGCAGGAAGAGGCAGAGCAGTCGGTAAATCATCCGTCGAACCCTAGCGAGCCTGCGCCCGCTGTCACGTCACAACCCCGTGGGAGATTGTGACAAGCCGCGCTGTTGCCAGACCGCGGGATGGCGATCAACCGGTTGTAGTGGATATTTTTTCTTGGCCAAGCCCGTGCATCGTTCAAATTGAGTGCCTGCGGGGACAAATCGCCAGCCTGTGCGGGCGGTCTGGCGATAGCGCGGCGGCCTATCGACCTTTGCTTCGCGCTTCTGTCTGTTTGACCGCTACCTGTACTTTCTTGATCTGCTCAAGTTCTTCACGCTCTTGTCGAAATTGGATTCCATACCGGATGTATCCCACCAACAGGCCAGGGTAGACAAAAACAATAAGCGCAAAGCCTAGTATCCCTAAGACGACCCCGAACGCTAACATGGCGGGTACCACGGTGGGCACAAAAGACAACAATACAGGACCAATAAACAACGCAACAATCCACCGTACCGGAGCGCTCGCTATTCGGTCACTCCACCAATCGAAGTAGCCTGCTAGATATACCCCAAGCAGATACACTTAGCGGCTCAAGCCACCATGCAGGTTTGGCATATCCAGCGCCGCAAACCCGTAGTGGCGCAGCCAGCGCAAGTCGGAATCAAAGAACGCCCGCAAATCCGGAATACCGTATTTCAGCATCGCCAGACGGTCGATGCCGATACCAAAGGCAAAGCCCTGATAGACCTCGGGATCGATGCCACCGGCAGCGATGACCTTGGGGTGGACCATGCCCGAGCCCAGAATCTCCATCCAGTCGTCGCCCTCGCCGATCTTCAGCTGCCCGTTATCCCAGGAACAGCGGATATCGACCTCGGCCGACGGTTCGGTGAAGGGGAAGTGCGAGGCGCGGAAGCGCAGTTCGACGTCGTCGACCTCGAAAAACGCCTTCACGAACTCTTCCAGAACCCATTTCAGGTTCGCCATCGAGATGTCTTTGTCGATGGCCAGCCCCTCGACCTGATGGAACATCGGCGTGTGGGTCTGGTCATAGTCGGCGCGATACACACCGCCCGGACAGATGACGCGGATCGGCGCGCCTTGTTTCTCCATCGAGCGGATCTGCACCGGAGAGGTATGGGTCCGCAGCACATGCGGCGGGCGGTTATCGCCCTCGGCGCGGTGCATGTAGAAAGTGTCCATCTCGGCCCGCGCGGGGTGGTGGCCGGGGATGTTCAGGGCGTCAAAATTGTACCAGTCGTCTTCGATCCGCGGCCCCTCGGCCACCGAGAATCCCAGTTCGGCAAAGATCGCGGTCAGTTCCTCGGTCGCCTGGCTGATCGGGTGAATCGAACCCTGACGGCGCGCGCGGGTCGGCAGAGTCACATCCAGCCATTCGGTGCGCAGACGCTCATCCAGCGCGGCGTCGGCCAGCGCGGATTTCTTGGCGGACAGGGCCGAGTTGATCTCGTCCTTCAGGGCATTCAGCGCGGGGCCTGCGACCTGCCGCTCCTCGGGCGTCATTTTACCCAGCTCGCGCATCTTCAGCGCGACCTCGCCCTTTTTGCCCACGGCGGCGACGCGGATCGCCTCAAGCGCGTTTTCATCGCCCGCTTCGGCGATCTGTCCCAGATATTTTGCCTTAAGATCGTCCATCACGCTTTCCGAACTGGCCCCTGAATTTGGTCCAGAACCTGCTATCGGCCAATCCCGGTGAATGCAAGCCGCACCGCGCGGATCAATAGCTGTATTCCGGGAACACCCGCGTCAGATCGCCATTCCAGTCGCCATTGTAGTGATCCAGCAACTCATCCGCCGGAACCTTGCCGGTTTCGATGCTGTCCTTCAGCGCGTTGAGGAAATGCGTCTCATCCGGGACCAGGCCACCTGCACCGGGGAAGGCACGGGATTTCAGACCGGCCTCGGAAATCGAGACCACCTCGCGCGCCAGATCGTGCATGTTGATGTTGCCAACCTGGGCCTGCAGCCCGTCTTTTGCGGCCTCGACCCGCAGAGCCTCGCGCGTTTCTGCGTCCCAGCCTTTGACCAGATCCCAGGCTGCATCCAATGCACCCTGATCGTAGGTCAGGCCAACCCAGAACGCAGGCAGCGCACACAGGCGTCGCCAGGGGCCCCCATCAGCGCCGCGCATCTCCATGAACTTCTTGATCCGCGCCTCGGGGAAGGCCGTGGTTAAGTGATCGGCCCAATCCGACAGGGTCGGCGTTTCACCCGGCAGCGCGGGCAGTTTGCCCTGCAGGAAGTCGCGGAAGGACTGTCCCAACGCGTCGATATACTGACCGTCGCGATAGACGAAATACATCGGCACATCCAACGCGTATTGGACCCAGCGTTCGAACCCGAACCCGTCCTCGAACACAAAGGGCAGCATCCCGGTACGCGCATCGTCGAGATGCTGCCAGATATAGCCGCGCCAGCTTTTCTGGCCGTTGGGTTTACCATCGAAGAACGGAGAGTTGGCGAACAGCGCCGTTGCCACCGGTTGCAAGGCCAGCGCGACCCGCAGTTTCTGCACCATGTCGGCCTCGGACCCAAAGTCGATATTGACCTGCACCGTGCAGGTCCGGCGCATCATCGACCGACCCATGGTGCCGACTTTCTCCATGTAGTCATTCATCAGCTTGTAGCGGCCCTTGGGCATCAGGGGCATATCGTCATGCGACCACGTTGGCGCGGCACCAAGACCGATGAAGCCGACGCCGATCTTGTCAGCAATATCCTTCACGTCGCGCAGATGCGCGTTCACCTCGTCACAGGTCTCATGGATGGTTTCCAAAGGCGCACCCGACAGTTCCAACTGTCCACCGGGTTCGAGCGAGACATTGGCGCCGTCTTTTTGCAGGCCGATCAGCTTGCCGTTTTCTTCCAGCGGCTCCCAATCGTGCAGGTCGCGCAGACCTTTCAGAACGGCCAGAATCGAGCGCTCGCCCTCATAGGGCAGCGGCTTCAGCGTGTCTTTGCAATAGCCGAACTTTTCATGCTCGGTCCCGATGCGCCAATCCTGTTTGGGCTTGCAGCCCGATTCCAGATATTCGGCCAGTTGCTCATGGCGTTCGATCGGTCCGCCGCCGGACTGGGGGATGGACATGAACCGTTCTCCGATCCTGATGTGTCTGTCGTTTGGTCTTTCGTGGTCGGAAACCGCGCCAGTGTCAATGCAGCCTGAGATGCGCCGGACGCGAGGGTGTACGTTCCCAGATCACCACCTGATGTGCCGTGCCACTGTTCAGTTCTGCCAGCATTTGTTCGGTTTTCAGCCCTGGCAGCGCCGAGAAGACATCGAACAGCGCCTCGGCCCCTTCGGCATTCACAGGAATGTGAAGCACCGGCTGACCCGGTTGTTCCAGCACCCAATGCGCAGGCGACGACGTCGGGTCCAGCGCCAGACGCTCAATTTCACGCGCGGCGACCATGCCGCCGTCCAACGGGCCCAGATAGGTGATCTGGCCTTCGTCAATGGTTACTACGCCCGGTCCACCGGCCCCGGTGCGGAAGCGGGCACGCTGAATGCCGATGACCGCAAGCGCGACTGAGACCAGAACCAGCACCCAGCCGAGCCATCCCAGCAACCCACCGGGGCCGCTAATCCAGCTGAGCCCCACCAGCAGGACAGCCCCCGCCACCAGCACTTCGCGCCAGCGCCACAGGGTCAGTTTGGCTTCGGGTCGGATGAAACTCATGCCGTGTCCTCGGGGTTTGTGAACAGGATCAGTGAATACTGCCCCGCCGGTTGAAATCCGATTCCGATATAGGCACGCGCGGCGGAATCGGAAGCCGCGAACAGAACTGCACGGGTCACTCCGGCTCGGCACGCCTCAAGCAGATGCAGCGCAACCGCTAAGCGGGCGTAGCCATGGCCGCGCAGGTTGGGCGGTGTATAGACGCCGCCGATTTGTACAATCTCGGGCAGGCGGGCGTTGAATCCGGTCATGGCAACCGGCTGTCCGTCGATCAGCAGAACCCGGTGAGAATCGCGGGCTGTATACGCCAGATAATCCTCGCCCGCCTGTTTCTGCGCGCGTTCTGGATCGAAATCCATTGCCTCGATCAGGTAACGTTCACGCCACCCTTCAGTGACCGCCTTGTCGACTTCACCCAAGGGCACAAGCTCAGCGCCCTCGGCATCGGGCAGCACAAGCTGTTTCAAATCCAGCGAGAAACCCGGCTCATCACTGTTCAGCGTCGCGGGGCGACCTTCCCACCCGGCTAGCCGCATGATCTTTCGGGCCTGTCCCGCTTCGGCGGCCAGACCGAACAGCTTGCGGCCGCGGATCAGAGCGATCGCGTCCGCAAGCTCTGGATCGGAACAGTCGGGACATTGCGGCAGGACCATGCCTTCGTTGGTGATGCCAAACACAGCCCGCGGTTCGTCGCCCAAAACCCACATGTTCATGGCGCGCGGGTGAGACCCACACAAACCATGATCCCGCAGATTGGCCAACGGGAACATCGAGGTCTGAATATGCTGCGAAAGAAATGCGTCGATCTTTGGCGCATCAGCGGCTTGCGCTAATTGCCATGTCACGACCAATCCCCCAGCGCCTGCTGCCACATGGTCAGCGCCGCAACGGCCGCCGTATCGGCGCGCAGGATACGAGGGCCCAGGCTGACCACATGGGCAAAGGGCAGGCCAACAAGACGCACGCGTTCACGATCCGAAAAACCGCCCTCGGGGCCGATCAGTATGGCCCAAGGCTGTCCTTTTTTGTTTGCTGCCAATCGCAGCGCCGAGCCGACCTCGGCCTCGTTACAAAACATCAGCAGACGGCCATCGGGCCATGCATCCAGAACACGGTCAAGCCGTTGTAGATCAGCGACCTCAGGCACGAAGGTGCCTCCACATTGCTCGGCGGCCTCAACCGCGTGGGCTTGCAGGCGGTCCTGTCGGATACGTTCGGAATTGGTGAACTCGGTCTGCACGGGCAGGATCCGAGCCGCACCCATTTCCGCCGCCTTTTCAACGATGAAATCAGTGCGCGCCTTTTTGATCGGCGCGAACAGGAACCACAGATCGGGCGGCATTTGCAGCGGCTTGGTCTGTTCCACACAGGTCAGAACGCCACCGCGCTTTCCCGCTTCGGCAACATCGGCCAACCACTCTCCGTCCCGGCCATTGAACAGGGCCACGTGGCCGCCCACAGCCAGGCGCATGACACCGAACAGGTAATGGGCCTGCTCGCGCGTCAAATCAACGGATTGCCCCTGACCCAGAGGGTGCTCTACATACAGTCTGATCTTTGCACTCATGAGGCCTTACATATGCAAGGCAACGCCCCAACACCAGACGGTCAGGTCGCCGATGCCGTATCCGGCAACTGGGTCGACACCCACGCGCCTGAATTCACCCGCCCCTATCTGCGCCTCAGCCGCGCGGACCGGCCCATCGGTACGTGGTTGCTGCTAATTCCGTGCTGGTGGGGTCTGGCGCTGGCGATCCTTAGCGACGGCAATCCCAGGTGGGAGGATCTGTGGATCGCCATCGGCTGCGCCCTTGGCGCATTCCTGATGCGCGGAGCAGGCTGTACGTGGAACGACATCACCGATCGCGAGTTCGACGGGCAGGTGGAGCGCACACGGTCACGCCCGATTCCATCCGGTCAGGTCAGTGTGCGGCAGGCGGTGATCTGGATGGGCCTACAATGCCTGATGGCGCTGGGGATTCTGCTGACATTCAATCAGGCCGCCATCGCCATGGGCGTGCTGTCGCTACTGCCGGTGACGATCTATCCATTTGCCAAACGGTTCACATGGTGGCCGCAGGTGTTTCTGGGGCTTGCCTTCAACTGGGGCATCCTGTTGGCCTGGGCCGCGCATACGGGCACGGTCAGTGCGCCTGCAATCATATTGTACTTGGCTGGTATCGCCTGGACGCTGTTCTATGACACGATCTATGCCCATCAGGACGCAGAAGATGATGAGCTGATTGGCATCAAATCCACCGCCCGTCTGTTTGGCACCGATACAGGGCGCTGGCTGAAGTACTTTCTGGTGGCAACGGTTTTCCTGATGGGTCTGGCCATTATCGACGGGGCGCTGGCACAAGCCTCAATCATGTCTTTGGCCGTGGCCTTGGCCGGGCCATGGGCGATGGGCTGGCACATGGCTTGGCAATTGCGCGGGCTGGATCTTGAGGATAACGCGAAGCTGCTGCAATTGTTCCGCGCCAATCGGGACACCGGCCTTATTCCGCTGATCTTCCTCTGCGTCGCACTGTTGCTCTGATTGCACCTTGGCGCGGGGCTAGGTAAGAGTTCGCACATTCGCCTGAGGAGTCGTTAACCCGCACATGCGTTTGCCCTATATCTTTGCCGTAGCCTTTATCTTCCTCGTGTCGGCTGGCCTTTGCCTGTTGGCGGCCAGCTTTGCAGTGACCAAGGTCGAAGAGTCCTCTGAATTTGCCGTGCGCCGTGCGCTGGACCTGAAGGGGCACGATTGGGCCGAGGTGTATTCCGACGGGTTGCGCGTTGTGCTAACGGGCACTGCCACGGATGAGGCCACCCGCTTTAACGCCCTGACCGCAGCCGGGACCGAGGTCGATACCTCGCGTGTGATCGACGAGATGAATGTGGCGCCGACCTCGCAACTGGCCGCCCCCCGGTTTTCCGCTGAGATTTTGCGCAACGACAGCGGGATTTCTGTGATCGGCCTGATCCCAGCCAGTCAGGACCGCGAGGCACTGGTGGAGCGGCTGCGTGATCTGAGCGATGGCAGCCAAGTGTCAGACCTGATGGAAACCGCCGATTACCCCAAGCCAAAAGGCTGGGACACCGCGATCACCTATGCCGTCGAGTCGCTGACCAGCCTACCCCGCGCCAAGATCTCGGCCAGCCCGGGTCTGGTCAAGATCACCGCAATTGCCGACAGCCAGCAGGAAAAGGAACGGCTGGAACAAAGCCTTACCCGTGCCGCGCCGCCCAGCCTGCGGATCGGCCTGGCGATCTCGGCCCCGCGCCCGGTGATCACGCCTTTTACGTTGCGGTTTTTGATCGACGAAAATGGCGGCCAGTTCGACGCCTGTTCGGCGCAAGACGAAAAAGCCCGCGATGCCATTATTGCCGCAGCGAAAGAGGCCGGTCTGAGCGCCACCTACTCCTGCACCATCGGATTGGGCGTACCCTCGCCACGTTGGTCTGACGCCGCCACGCTGAGCATTCAGGCGCTGGCGGATCTGGGTGGCGGATCGGTTACGATGTCGGATGCGGATATCACGCTGGCAGCGGCGCAGGGCACCGATGCCGGGACCTTTGATCGCGTGGTGGGCGAGCTTGAAAATGCGCTGCCTCCGGTCTTTGCCCTGCACGCGATCCTACCGCCCCCGGAAACCGATACCGTGTCCGGCCCCCCCGAATTCACCGCCACACGCAGCCCCGAGGGGTTGGTGCAGATACGCGGACGGCTGGGCGACGACACCCAGCGCGACATGGTCGACAGCTATGCCCGCGCTGCCTTTGGGTCGGAACAGGTCCACACCGCAACCCGCATTGCGCCCGAAGGGCTGCCGACGGGCTGGCCCGTGCGCATTCTGACCGGGCTTGAGGCGCTAGCCCAACTGCATAACGGTGCTTTGACGGTGACGCCGGATGATCTTGAGTTGTCCGGTGTCAGCCATGACCCCGACACAAAGGCGCAGATCGCGGGTCTGTTGTCCGAGAAGCTGGGCGACGCACAGGAATTCACCCTGTCGATCACCCATCAGGAACCCCCCGAACCCGCCGACAAACTGCCTGATCCCGAAGTTTGCGAGGAACGCATCGCCGAGGTTCAGGCGGGCACCAAGATCGCCTTTGAACCTGGCTCGGCCACTGTTGCCACCGACTCGCGCGATACCGTGAACCAGATTGCTGACATCTTGCGCGAATGCGGCCCCATCAGGCTTGAGATTCAGGGCCACACCGACAGTCAGGGCCGGGAAGAGATGAACCAACAACTTAGCCAATCGAGGGCGCAATCGATCCTGAACGAGCTGCGCGCGCGCCGGGTGCCCACCGCCAGTTTCACTGCCATGGGATACGGGGAAACGCAGCCCATTGCCGATAACGACACCGAAGAAGGCCGCGAAGAAAACCGCCGGATCGAGTTCCGCCTTATCCGGCCCGAACCGATTGAGAACCCGGAAACCGGGCTGGACGCGATCGAGGCGGAAATGATCGAGGGCGAACAGACGGACAATACCGCCTCAGACGCGGATGCAGGGGACCAGTAAGTTGAACAGAATCGAATTCATCATCGCCACCGCCATTATCCTGTTCTCGGCCTTTTGCATGGGCTGGTTCGCCAACTGGCTGGCCCATCGCCTGTCACGCGTGCGCCAAAGTGACGTGGCCGATCTGGACCGCATGAGCCAAGAGCTGCACGAGGCCGAAGAAACCCGCGATCAGGCGATCACCTACCTGCAACAGCGCGAGGCCGAACTGACCAATCAACTGACCCAGGCCGAGGCTGAACTTGCCGCCGCCATGGACGGTCTGCGGGCCGCCCGACAAGAGGCCGAAGAACTGCGTGGACGTATCAACAACGCAGATTGAGGAACCGGATTTTTCGCTCTGATTCCGGTTACATTGCTGTAGGGTCGTCCCAAACGTGAGGGCGATCCATGTCAAATCAAACAGTCAAATTCGAACAGTTCAGAGACCTGCACTTTGGGTCCAAGGCTTTTGTCATGCCCAACCCCTGGGACGCGGGCTCGGCCCGGTTGCTGTCCAATTTGGGCTTTGAAGCCTTAGCAACAACCAGTGCCGGCTATGCGTTCACAAAAGGCAAACGCGACTCTTTTGCTGACCTAAGCAGGGATGAGTTGCTGGACAATGCCTCAGACATCGTCAAAGCGGTTCCCCTGCCCGTTTCTGCTGACCTTGAGGCGGGCTTTGGGCATGAGCCTGGGGCCTGCGCCCAGACCATTCGCATGGCGGCGGAAATCGGTCTGGTTGGCGGATCGATCGAAGACGCGACAGGCAATCCAGATGCCCCGATCTATGATCTGCACCAATCGGTTGACCGCATTCAGGCTGCTGCAGAAGTCGCGGCAGGCTTGCCTTTCCTGTTGACCGCAAGGGCAGAGAATTACCTTTGGGGCCGCGCGGACCTGGGTGACACGATCAAACGCTTGCAGCTGTTTTCCGAAGCAGGCGCTGCCGTGTTGTACGCCCCCGGTCTGCCGGATTTGGACGCAATCAGAACCGTGTGCCGCGAAGTCGACAAACCGGTGAATGTGGTGATGGGACTCAGCGGACCTGTCTATTCCGTATCCGAACTTTCCGACGCAGGCGTTCGACGGATCAGCGTCGGCGGGTCATTTGCGCGCGCTGCGTTTGGCGCATTGAAGCGGGCGGCTGACGAAGTGAAATCAAAAGGCACCTTCAGCTATTCGGCGGATGCGATCCCCGGCGAAGAACTTAACAGGCTTTTGAGTTGAGATTGGACGGTCACATTCTGTGCACGGCTGGCAATGTCACCAGCGGGTCAGCGCGTCTTCGTCTTCGTCCTTGGCGTCGACCCATTGCGCGCCGGAATTGGTGATTTCCTTCTTCCAGAAGGGCGCGCGGGACTTCAGGTAATCCATCAGGTACTCCGCCGCCTCAAACGCATCCTTACGGTGCCGCGCGGCCGTGGCGACCATCATGATCCGGTCCCCCGGTGCCAGCCGTCCGTGGCGGTGGATCACCAGCACATCGCCTAAAGACCAGCGCTGCTGCGCTTCTTCGGCAATCTTGGTCAAGGCCCGTTCGGTCATGCCGGGGTAATGCTCTATCTCCATCACATCCAGATCGCCCGAGGCCAGATCGCGCACAACACCGGTGAAGGTCACAATCGCCCCGTTGGCGTCGTCACCGGCGGCAAAGGCATTGGCCTCAGCCCCCAGATCGAACTCTTCTTCCTGAACCGCGACGCGCATTTTAGCCGCCTGTCATAGGTGGGAAAAACGCCACCTCGCGCACACCGGTCAGCGAGGCGTCAAAATCCGACAGTTCCTGATCCAGCGCCACCCGCAGCGCGGAAAGGTCGGCAAAAGCTGCGGCATAGCGGTCCTCGCGCGCGCTGAGTTCGGCAACCAGATCGGAAACCGTTGCGGCGTCGGTCTCGACCCGCTCTTTCGGCAGACCGATTCGTTCGCGGACCCAGGCGAAATACAGCACGTCCATCGCTTAGCTCTCCTTCAGATGGGGCATGGCTTTACGTAGGTAGTCATAGCCGGTGATCAATGTCAGCGTCGCAGCAATCCACAACAGCCACAGCCCAACGCGGCCTGACCAGAACATCCCCTCCAGATGCCAGCGCAGGTGGTTCACGTCCTCAATCTGCCCGGTCAGAGCCTGATCAATCAATTCCGGGTTCATCCCGAAAGAGCCCATCACGAAATTATGCTCAAAGATACCCTGCGAAAACAGCACCGCAATCGCCACCATCTGTGCCGTGGTTTTCCATTTCGCCAGCTTCGTCACCTTCAGCGTTCCGGCCGTGTCGCCCAGATATTCGCGCAGGCCTGACACGAACACTTCGCGGAACAAGATCACGGTGGCGGGCAGCACCAGCCACGGCGTCCAATGTTCGGCTGAATAGCCCACAAGGATCATCAGCGCGATCACCACCATCGCCTTGTCGGCAATCGGGTCCAGCATGGCCCCGATCTTGGTTTCTTGTTTCCACGCGCGGGCCAGATAGCCGTCGAACCAGTCGGTGATCGCCGCTGTTAAAAACAGGATCAGCGCGAACCAGTCCGCATAGGGTCGGGTAAAATACAGAAACATCACGGCCAGACCGGGGGCTGCAATAAGGCGTAGCACGGTCAGGATATTGGGCAGGTTCCACTTCATGGTTTGGACATTACATCGCTGGTTGCAGACATAAAAGACGGCACCGCAAAAAACGGTCCCGATCACAGGCAGTTGCGGCACGGTTGGTCAAAGGGTCGCAAGCTGGAACTCTCAGCCAGATACCCCCTTGGCGCGCGATCCCTTTACGGTCAGATTGGCGCGGTTTCCACGTGGCAGAGCAATGACAACACATATTCAAACCGATCCCCGATCAAACCTGATCGGCAGCGCCTGGATGATCTCGGCCATGGCGCTGTTCGCGTTAGAGGACGCGCTGCTCAAGGGGGCCTCGGCCACGTTACCTATATGGCAGATTCTGTTGTTGTTCGGCGCGGGCGGAACAGTGGTCTTTGCGATTGTCGCGATCGTACGCGGAACACGATTGTTTCACCCCGATGTGCTGTCGCGACCGATGAAAGTGCGCGTGCTGTTCGATATCTTCGGGCGGCTGTTCTATGTGCTGGCGATCACTCTGACGCCGTTGTCGGCGGCCACGGTAATCTTGCAGGCCACGCCTCTGGTCGTGGTGGCAGGTGCGGCGCTGTTCTTTGGCGAAACGGTCGGCTGGCGACGGTGGAGCGCCATCCTGATTGGCCTGATCGGTGTGGTGGTGATCATCCAACCAACCGGAGACAGTTTCACGGCCCTGTCCATTCTGGCCGTGCTGGGGATGCTGGGTTTTGCCGGGCGCGATCTGGCCAGCCGGGCCGCACCGGCCACACTGGGAACCGAGGTGCTGGGGTTTTACGGCTTTCTCTGCATCATCGTCGCCGGGCTGGCCTATCGGTTCTGGGAAGGCGCACCAATGGCACCTGTGGACCTGCACACCAGCCTGCATGTCGGCGGAGCCGTCCTGATGGGAACAGCCGCCTACGCATCGCTGATGAAAGCCATGCGGACGGGCGAAGTTTCTGCCGTCACGCCGTTCCGCTATTCCCGCCTGCTGTTCGGTGTCGGCCTGGGCGTAGTTATGTTTGGCGAAAGGCTGGATCAGACCATGTGGATCGGTAGCGGGCTGATCGTGGCCTCGGGGCTTTATATCCTGTGGCGCGGACGGCAAGTTTAGCCCTTGTCGTGGAAGAAGTCATAAACCTTCTGCGCCAACCCGGCTGAGATACCGTCCACCGCCTTGAGATCGGCCAAGTTGGCCCGGCTGACCGCCTTGGCACTGCCGAAATGGGCCAGCAAAGCGCGTTTGCGCGCCGCGCCCACGCCGGGGATCTCGTCCAACGGGGTCGCCCCCACGGCTTTGGCGCGCTTTGCCCGGTGGGTGCCAATGGCGAACCTGTGTGCCTCGTCCCGCAAGCGCTGAATGAAGTAAAGCACCGGATCGTTGCGTTTCAGGGCAAAGGGGCGTTGGCCGATGCGATGGAATTCTTCCTTGCCGTGATCCCGATCGACACCTTTGGCGACACCCACCATCGGGATATCCTCGACGCCGTGGGTTTGCATAATCTCATGCACAGCACTGACTTGCCCCGCACCGCCGTCGATCAGCAACAAATCGGGCCACAGCCCCTTTTCGCGATCCGGGTCCTCTTTTTGCAGGCGGGTGAAGCGGCGATTCAGAACCTCTTTCATCATGCCAAAATCGTCACCGGGGGTCAGATCATCGCCGCGAATATTGAACTTGCGATAGGCGTTTTTCATGAACCCTTCGGGGCCAGCCACAATCATGCCGCCCACAGCATTGGTTCCCTGTATGTGGCTGTTGTCGTAAACCTCGATACGGTCGGGTGGAGTGTCCAGATCGAACGCCTCGGCCACACCACGCAATAGCTTGGCCTGTGTGGCGCTCTCCGACATTCGCCGCGCCAGCGATTCACGTGCGTTGCGCAGGGCACCGGCGACCAGTTCCTGCTTTTCGCCGCGCTGAGGCACCAGAATCTCCACCTTGCGCCCGGCCTTCTCGGTCAGCGCCTCTTGCATCAGATCGGCGTTTTCGATGGCATCCGACAGGATCAATTGCCGGGGCGGTTCCTTGTTGTCGTAGAACTGACCAAGGAACGCCTCCATCACCTCGGCCGGGGACACGTCCGGCCCTACACGAGGATAGAAATCCTTGTTGCCCCAGTTCTGGTTGGCCCGGATGAAAAACACCTGAACGCAGGCTTGACCACTGTCCATATACAGGCCGATCACATCCGCCTCGGCCACGCCGCGCGGGTTGATGCCTTGAGACGTCTGCACCTGCGTCAGCGCCCGGATACGGTCACGCAGGCTGGCGGCACGCTCGAACTCCATCGCCTCGGAGGCGGCCATCATCTGTTCGGCCAGTTCCTCCTGCACCTTGGTCGACCGGCCCGACAGAAAACGTTCCGCATCCTTGACGCTTTCGCGGTAATCCTCCTCGGAGATCAACCCGACACAAGGCCCTGAACATCGCTTGATCTGATACAACAGGCAGGGTCGTGTGCGGCTATCGAACATGGAATCCGAGCAGTTGCGCAGCAGGAAGGCCTTTTGCAGCTGGTTCAGTGTCCGGTTCACCGCCCCTGCATTTGCAAAGGGTCCGAAATAGGCGCCCTTTTCTTTCTTTGCCCCACGATGTTTCTTGATCTGCGGAAAGGAGTGGTCTTTGGCCACCAGAATATTCGGGAAACTTTTGTCGTCCCGCAGCAGCACGTTGTACTTGGGCTTGAGCTGCTTGATCAGGTTCTGTTCCAGCAGCAGTGCCTCGGTTTCGGTCCGCGTGGTCAGGAACATCATCGAGGCGGTTGCCGCGATCATCCGTTCGATCCGTCCAGAATGGCCGGGGCGCGCATAATTCGACACCCGCGCCTTCAGGTTTCGCGCCTTTCCGACATACAAAACCCGGCTGTCACCATCCAGCATCCGATACACACCGGGTGAGCTGTCCAGCGTTTTTACATAGCGCTGAATGATGGCATAGCCGGTGGGCTGAGCGTTCGATGTTGGGTCGTCTTGGATGGTCATGGGCCTGAGATATGATTCTCTGACCATGGCTGCAATCTTGTGCCTTTCAGATCAAGAGAAAACAAATCCACGGTTTCTGTGGATAACTGTGGAGATAAGTTTCCGGGCATCGCGAATTTCCCTTGTTTCATTAAGGATTCCTTGATCTGCACAAAAATTAGGCAGCATTTTAACTTGTTGTTTTTAAACGAAACTATTTCCTACACATGACAAGTGTATGAAAAAAAAGACATTTTTGTAACGTGCAGGTAACAGGAACGCGAGCGGTGCAAAACTTACGGCAGAATTACTTATTCTACGCCCAGAACATCCGGTGTCTGCCAGCCCAGATGTTGCCCGCCATCCACGCATAGCAGCTGTCCAGTCACCGCATGCGCGTCCAAAAAATAGCCCAGCGCGGCGGTGATATCCGACGGGTTCGCGCCCCGCTCGAGAACTGTGTTGGCGCGCTGTGCCTTGAAGTGGTCTTCGCTCTGGCGATGGCCCTGCATGGTGGGGCCCGGCCCGATGGCGTTGACGCGGATCGCAGGAGTCAGCGCCTGCGCGGCGGTACGGGTCAGCGCCCACAGGCCCATCTTTGCAATGGTGTAGGACATGAACTCGGGGGTCAGCTTGCGCACGCGCATGTCGACCATGTTGACGATCAATCCGGTGGCCCGGGGCTCTCCGGCGTCGTCCGTGTCGGGCGTCAGCCCTTGCTCGGCCATCGCCTGCGTCAACACAAAAGGCGCGCGCAGGTTGCTGTCCATGTGACGGTCCCAGCTTTGCCGCGTGGCCGTGTGAATGTTGTCATATTCAAAGATCGAGGCATTGTTGACCAAACAGGTGATCGGTCCGCCCAGCGCCTTGGCCGCGCGGGGCAGCAGGGCGCTGACTTGTGCCTCATCCAGCAAATCGGCCTGCAGGGCGACCGCCTTGCGCCCCAGCGCCTGAACCTCAGCCACAGTTTCCAGCGCGGGTTGTTCAGAGGTGGCATAGTGTACCACCACATCATATCCCCGGCGCGCCAGGTACAGCGCCATGGCCCGGCCAAGGCGAATTCCGGCACCGGTCACTAAGGCTCGGGTCATGAATGATCCCTCTTCGTCACGTTACGCCAACAAAACGATGACATAGACCGCGTAGAGCAGAGTCAACACAATGCCCCAGGCGCGCGTGATGTCCCGCTTGAAAAACACGAACGGGATCAGCAACAGCGACGCGCCCAACATGACCCACAAGTCAAATTCAAGGAATTCCGGGTCGACGGGAATAGGGCCAACCAACGTGGCAATCCCGACAATGGCCAGCAGGTTGAACATGTTTGACCCGATCACATTGCCCAGCGCCACATCCGCCTGACGCCGCAGCGCCGCCATCACCGTGGTGGCCAATTCCGGCAGGGATGTTCCCACGGCAACCAGTGTGAGGCCGATCACCGTTTCGCTGACCCCATAGGTGCGCGCAATGACGGTCGCGTTGTCGACAAGAAGATGCGCGCCCATGGGCAGACCGATCAGGCCCAACACCAGGTAGACCGAAACCTTCCAATAGGCCATGTTGGGATCAGCCTCTTCCAGACCTTCCAACTCATCATCGTCGGCACAAGCCTCACCACAGGCCTTGCGATGCGCATAGGCCTCGCGGAACGCATTCCACAGAACAAGAGCCAGCGCAGCCAGCAGAATGGCCCCGCTGAACATGTTGAACACGCCACAGAATGCCAGCCCGATGAACAGAACCGAAGCGAGCAGCATGAAAACATAGTTCTTGCGACTGTCGCATTCGCTGGTGTGCAACGTGGCCAGCAAAGCAGGCAGGCCCAGAACCAGCAAGATATTCGCCGTGTTCGACCCGACCACGTTGCCCAGCGCAATCCCCGGCGCGTTCTCCTTGATCGCGCTGATCGCAATCAAAAGTTCGGGCGCTGATGTGCCAAAGGCTACGATGGTCAGGCTAACGATCAATGCAGGCACGCCCATGCGCAGGCTCAGGTTTACCGCACCGCGTACCAGCGCATCACCCGCCAGCAACAAGATCAGCAATCCAAGGCCGGATAACAGCCATGCCGTCATGTCCGGCCTCCTTTTTCGCAGGCGCAGGGGCCTTTGCCGATCCTGAACCGCCCGCAGCGCGGACATCTTGACGATTGCAGCCTCTTTTGCCCTGGAAAGCGCAGCTTTCCGAACATCGCCAGCACACCCATGGCGATCAGAAACAGGGTGACAATCTTGATAATCACGTCACAAACCGAAACGCGCGTAGGCTGCACGCTCCTCAAGGCCGGCAACGGCATCCTGTGCCAGCGAAGCCCCAAAGCGCGACCAAAGAGGTTTGCGCAGCCCATAGCGGCGGAACTTGACCTTTTCGCCAAAGCGTTCCTGCAACTTGGGCTTCAGATGCGCGATGCCATCAATCAGCCCCAGTTCCTGCGCGCGCCGGGCCAGCCAGACCTCGCCTGTGAACAGGTCCTGACTTTCATCCAGCTTGCCGCCGCGCCGGGTTTTGACATGAGTGATGAAATTTTCGTGAATGTCAGCCAACAGCACTTCCAGCCGAGCGACGTCTTCTTTTTTCTCGGGTGCAAACGGGTCCAGCATAGACTTCGATTTGCCGGCAGTATGCACGCGGCGCTCGATACCCTGTTTTCGCAAAAGGACATGCGCGCCGAAACCCGAAGAGATCACCCCAATCGACCCCAGAACCGAACTGTCATCGGCGTAAATCTCATCCGCAGCCGCCGCCAGCCAATATCCGCCCGAGGCTGCCACGTCTTCGACAAAAGCAATGACAGGAACGTTCAATTCCTCAGATAACCGTCGAATACGCGCGCCGATCAGAGAGCTTTGCACCGGCGATCCACCGGGCGAGTTGACCTCAAGCGCGACGGCGGCAGGTTTGCCCTTGCGAAAGGCTTTCTCAAGTACGGGTGCCAGCGCAGTGTCGGACATCGATCCACGACCGGCCATTCCGATTGCACCGGACAGGCGCACAACGGCCACGCAGGGTTGCTTTTTAATAAACGGCAGGCTGAGTTTCATGGGTGCCGATGTAGAGTGCCCCCAACCGGTAAACAAGGGACCGATTTACCGATAGACGTGACGTGAACACATTTCCTGAGGTCAGAGGGCAAAAATGCAACGCCTCTCTGTGGCTTAGCTACGAATGCGCCAACCGGTTTTAAAGATCCACCAGATGATGCCAAGGCACAGGCCGGTAAAGGCCAGAATGGCCAACAGGCTAAGCCCGATCGGAACATCCGCCAGCCCATAAAACGACCAGCGAAACCCCGAAATCAGATAGACCACCGGGTTGAACAAGGTGACCGTCTGCCAAAGCGGCGGCAGCATCGAAATGGAATAGAACGTGCCACCCAGAAAAATCAGCGGCGTCACGACAAGCTGCGGCACCAGCGACATCTGCTCGAAATTACTGGCCCAGATACCGATGATGAACCCCAACAGAGAAAAGCTGAGGCAGGTCAGGATCAGAAATGCAGCCATCGCAACCGGGTGTTCGATGCGCAAATCCACAAAGAAAGAGGCCGTAACCAGGATGACCAACCCAACGAAAAGTGCCTTGGTCGCGGCTGCCCCGACATAGCCGATCACAATCTCGATAAAATTCACCGGCGCCGAGAGAAGTTCATATATCGTGCCCAGAAACTTGGGGAAATAGATGCCGAAAGACGCATTGGATATTGCCAGCATCACCACCGACAGCATGATCAGCCCCGGCACGATGAAGGCACCGTAGGACACGCCTTCGATCTCTTGAATACGGCTGCCGATGGCGGTGCCAAAGACCACGAAATACAGCGAGGTTGATAGGACCGGCGACAGAAAGCTTTGCGCCAGGGTGCGGAAGAACCGGGCCATTTCGAACCGGTAGATGGCGGCAATGGCGGACCAGTTCATGCGGGCTCTCCGGACACCAGATTGACAAAGATTTCCTCAAGGCTCGACTGCCGCGTCTGCACATCACGCAACACCAGCCCCGCCTGCGCCACATCATTCAACAACGTGGTGATCCCGGTACGATCAGCATGCGTGTCATAGGTATAGATCAGCGCATCACCGTTACCATTCATCGTCAGGTTATGCACCGCCAGACTGTCGGGAATGGTCTGGATCGGCTCAGTCAGCATCACCTCGATCTGCTTCTTGCCCATCTGCGCCATCAGCGTGTGTTTGTCCTGCACAAGTAACAGCTCGCCTTTGTCGATGACGCCGATACGGTCAGCAATGGCCTCGGCCTCTTCGATGTAATGCGTGGTCAGGATGATGGTGACGCCGGCCTGTTTCAGTTCGGCCACGATCTCCCACATATCCTTGCGCAGTTCGACATCAACGCCGGCGGTGGGTTCATCCAGAAACAGCACGCGCGGCTCATGCGACAGTGCCTTGGCGATCAGCACGCGACGCTTCATACCGCCGGACAGTTCTTTGATCGCGTTCTTGCGTTTGTCCCACAGGGACAGCTTGCGCAAAATTTCTTCGATCCGCGCATCATTGCGGCCTAACCCGAACAGACCACGCGACAGGCGGACCGTGTTCCAGACCTTCTCGAACGGCTCCAACGCGATCTCTTGCGGCACCAACCCGATCATCCGGCGTGCGGCACGAAAATCGGTCAGGATATCGTGGCCGCCTACCGCAACCGAACCCGAGGTCGGTGTGGTGATGCCGCAAATGGTCGAAATCAGCGTCGTCTTACCCGCCCCGTTCGGGCCCAGCAGCGCCAGGATCTCCCCCTGCTCAATATCCAGCGAGACGCCCTTCAGCGCCTCAAACCCTCCGGCGTAGGATTTGCGCAGATCCTTGATCGAAAGAATGGTTGTCATGCAGGTTCCTCGTTCTGGCGGCGACCCTACCTCGCCCGCCCGACACAGAACAGGTCAATTCCGCACACCGCCCTGCGCTTTTTTGCGGTTGGGAAAGGCGCCATTGCACGTAACTCCGGCCTTGCAATTCACCGGACAAGTCGAAACCCTGCGCCAAAACGGAGGGGCGCAATGCTGAACGGTATTCGGATTATCGAGATCGAGGGGCTGGGCCCTGCCCCCTTTGCCGCCATGCTGCTGGCGGATATGGGCGCGGACGTCATCACCATCCACCGCAAGGTACGGGCGGCAACACCTGGCATGCCGGAATGCTCGGTTCTGGATCGCGGAAAACGGTCGATTGATCTGAACCTGAAGGACGAGAGCGATCTGGAAGTTACCAAACGGCTGATCGCCTCGGCTGATGCGCTGATCGAAGGGTTTCGCCCCGGAGTTATGGAGAAACTCGGCCTTGGTCCCGAACCCTGTCACGAAATGAACCCCAAGCTGGTCTACGGCCGGATGACAGGCTGGGGTCAGGACAGCCCCTTGTCGGACACGGCCGGACATGACCTGAACTATATCGCCTTGTCCGGCGCGCTCTGGTACGGATCACCCCCCGATCAACCGCCGCAGACCCCCGCCACACTGGTCGGTGATATCGGCGGAGGAGCGATGTATCTGGTCGCTGGCCTTCTGGCCGGGCTTCTGAACGCGCAGAGCACGGGCCAAGGCACCATCGTCGACGCCGCCATTTATGATGGCTCGGCACATATGATGAACCTGCTTATGAGTCTGAACCAATCCGGCAACCTGTCTGACGCACGCGGTCAAAGCCTGCTGGACGGCCCCCATTGGAGCCGCACCTACGCCTGTGCCGACGGCGGGTTCGTGACGGTCCAATGCCTCGAACCCAAATTCTATGCGCTTTTCCTGCAAAAGATGGGCCTGTCCGACGACAAGATTTTCGAGCCCCAGTTCGACCCGTCACTCTGGCCCGCGCAAACCTGCAGTCTTGCCGCCATATTCGCCGCAAAGCCACGCGACCACTGGGCAAATCTGTTCGCAGGAACAGATGCCTGTGTCGCCCCGGTTCTCAGCCCGACCGAAGCACAGGCCCATGAGATGAATACCACCCGCAACACATGGCTGCGTATCGACGGTGACCTTCAGGCCGCCGCCGCCCCGAGATTTTCCAACCATGCGTGGGCCCCGAAACCAAGCCCAGCCCGTGGCGAACACAGTGTGGAAATTCGGGCGGAGCTCGAAACTCTTCGCCGATCCGCCTCTTCATCTGGCTAAAAATACCTCGGGGGATGAATTGGCCACAGTCCAAGAAGGGGGCTGGCCCCTTCCCGGTTACCGCCCGCGAACTGTATCGATCATCAGCTGCACATTCGCAGGGTCAGCATCCGGCGTGATCCCGTGACCCAGATTGAAAATATGTGGTCCTTTTGAGAACGCTTCGACAATCCGGCGCGTCTCATCCACCAAAGCCTGCCCTCCGGACACCATATGGGACGAGGCCAGATTGCCCTGAACACAGCCATCCACCTGCACATGCTTGGCCCCCCATTCAGGCGAAACCGAATTGTCCAACGCGACACAGTCTACACCCGTTGCCTTGGCAAATCCGATATAGCCATCCCCGGCCTCTCGCGGGAAACCAATCACCGGGATATCGGGATGGCGTTCCTTGATGGCCTGCGTGATCACCCGACAAGGCTCAAGCGCATATTTCCGAAACGCATCCCCTTTCAGTGACCCGGCCCAGCTGTCAAAGATCTTGACCACTTCAGCCCCGGCCTCGATCTGCGCCGAGAGGTATTCGATGGTCGCCAGCGTAATACGCTCCAACAATGCCTCGAACAGGACGGTGTTTTCCTCGCGCAGCGCATGCGCGGGCCCCTGATCCGGGGTGCCGCGCCCGGCAATCATATATGTCGCAACGGTCCAGGGCGCGCCCGCGAAACCAATCAGAGTGGTCTCGGACGGCAATTCGCGCGACAGGATGCGCACCGTCTCATAAACCGGCGACAGGGTGTCATGGATATCCTCGACCGGTTTCAGCGCATCGAATTCCGAAGCTTGCGTGATGGTCGACAGACGCGGGCCTTCTCCGGTGACAAACCACAAATCCGCGCCCAGCGCTTGCGGTACCAGCAGGATATCGGCAAACAGGATCGCTGCGTCGAACCCATAGCGGCGGATCGGCTGCAACGTCACCTCGGCCGCCAGTTCAGGGTTATAGCATAGCGACAGAAAATCCCCAGCCTGCGCGCGGGTTGCGCGATACTCGGGCAGATACCGCCCGGCCTGACGCATCATCCAGATCGGCGGTACATCCTGCACCTCACCCGCCAGTGCCCGCAGCAGTTTCTTTGTCTCGGCCATCTTTGCCCCCAATCGTCTGGTTTGTCGCAACGGGTCGGCCCTCAGTGGCAATTTGTCAAGGTGTGCCCCCATTGTCAGGGCAATGTGACGCGACTAAAGCTTGGCGCATGACACTGACCATGCCTTCCCCCGACTCACCGCTGAAGATTGGCACCCGTGGTTCGCCTCTGGCGCTGGCGCAAGCATACGAAACCCGGCAACGGCTGGGCACTGCATTTGACTTGCCGGACGAGGCGTTCGAGATTGTGGTGATCAAGACCACCGGCGACAACCGCGCCATGATCGACGCGGATCGCCCGCTGAAAGAGATCGGCAACAAGGGCCTGTTCACCAAAGAAATTGAAGAGGCGATGCTGCGCGGCGATATCGACATCGCGGTGCATTCCACCAAGGACATGCCGGTGGAGCAGCCCGAGGGCCTCGTGCTGGACACATTCCTGCCGCGCGAAGATGTGCGCGACGCGTTTATTTCGCCCAGCCTGACCTCGATCCACGATCTGCCGCAGGGCGCGGTAGTAGGCACCTCCTCCCTGCGCCGTCGGGCGCAGCTATTGAACCGGCGACCTGACCTGAACGTTGTGGAATTCCGCGGCAATGTGCAGACCCGCCTGAAAAAACTGGCCGACGGCGTGGCGGACTGCACCTTTCTGGCCATGGCAGGCATCCGCCGCTTGAACATGGCCGAGGTTCCCGCCACGGCCATTGCCCCCGAGGACATGCTGCCCGCAATTGCACAGGGCACCATCGGTATCGAGCGTCGTAGCGACGATTCCCGTGCAGCGGGTATGCTCGAAGCGATCCACCATACCGAGACGGGTCAGCGCCTGGCCGCTGAACGCGCCCTGCTGGCGGCCCTGGACGGGTCCTGCGAAACCCCCATCGCGGGTCTTGCCGAAGTGCAAGGCGGACAACTGCGCCTGCGCGGCGAAGTGCTGCGCCCCGATGGGTCCGAGGCGATTGCCGAAGACCAAACGGGCACGATTTCCGACGGCCCCGAGATGGGCCGCGTCATGGCACAAACACTGTTGAAACAAGCAGGCCCGGGCTTCTTCGATTGGAGAAGTTGAGAAAAATTTGAGTAATGTGAATTACTTCACTGTAGATTGCATTCCGATCTGGCATCAAGGTTTCATACCGATGTGGTGAAGGGGCGATCTCGATAAAGTCGAAAGTTTTTTCAGTATATTCGCTTAAGTGGTATTCGAGGGGGCGAGACTGCACCAAATCACTAATCGGTTAGGGCCGCTGTCATATTTTGACAGCGGCCCATTTCATTTCAGATCAATCGTTCAGGCTGCACTGATCGCCTGTACAGCTTTTTCAACAGCCGCCCGGGTCTGTTCCAGATCGGCTTCGGTCACGGCCAATGACGGATACAGCTTGCCCGGAGATTTGAAGATCCCATTTGCGCGCAACGTATCGTTGTAGAGGGTAATTCGTTGTGGATCGTCATGTCTGGCGCTGCGGTAGTCGCGACAAGCCCTATCGGTGAAATAGATATCGAACAGCGTTTCATCTCCGACGACCTGATGCGGAATACCCGCCTTGGTCAGCGCGTCGACCTGCATCTGCTGCAATGCCAACCCAGTTGCGCGCAGCTGGTCATAAACACCGTCGCGCCGCAAAACCTCGAGGGTTTTCAAACCTGCAACCGAAGCCACCGGATTGCCAGACAAGGTGCCCAACTGCATCAGCCAGCCTTCTTCGCCGACCTGCGCCTTGTTGAAATGCTTCATAATTTCGGCGCTGGCACCCAGCGCGGCCAGAGGGAAGCCACCGCCTGTAGCTTTGCCCAAAGTGCAGATATCGGGCGTCACGCCGTATTTTTCTTGCGCGCCGCCATAGGCCAGGCGGAACCCGGTGACGATCTCGTCAAAGATCAGAAGAACATGGTGCTTGTCGCACAGATCGCGCAAGCCCTGCAGGTAACCGGGTTCAGGCGGCACGATCCGTTGCAACGGCTCAACCATGATCGCAGCGACGTCATTGTGTTCGTCCAACAGGGCGGCCACCGCCTCAAGGTCATTAAAAGGGGCAACCAACACCTGTTCGGCCACGCTGTCAGGGATACCGGCACTGTCTGGCACGGCTTGCGGAAAGTTGACCTGCCGACTGGGCGCAAGACTCATCTGCGCCTCGGCGCTCATGCCGTGATAGCCGCCTTCGAATTTCAGAATCTTGCTGCGCCCCGTATAGGCGCGGGCCAGACGGATCGCATACATGTCCGCCTCTCCGCCCGAGGCGACAAACCGCACCTGTTCGCAACAAGGCACCGCATCGATGATCGCCTCGGCCAGTTCAATGCCTTTGGCGTTGTTGGCAAAGAAGGTCATGCCTTTGGGCAATTGCTCCAGTACGGCCTCCATCACCTCGGGGTGGCCATGACCCAACAGCATGGGGCCCGACCCGATCAGATAGTCGATATATTCATTGCCGTCCTCATCCCAGACACGGCTGCCTTCGCCGCGGGCAATGATGATGCCAGGATCAAAATTGCCAAACCCTCCGGCGGGTAGAACTGCATTGGCGCGGTCGATCCATTCGGATTGTGTGCCTATCTTCAGCATCTCAAACGATCTCCAATATCGGGGAACCAAGAACTTCCGGGTCAGGTGAAACACCTAATCCTGAACCTTCGGGCGGAGCAATCCGGCCGTTTTCACGATTTGGTGCATCCTGGCAAAGTCGAGGGGCCACATAGGTCGACAGGTCACAGGTATTCAGCAATGATCCGTGCGGCGTCGACGCCGCAAAGTGCAACGATGCGGCCGTAACAATATCCGACCCCCAGGTGCATTCGGCGCAAATTTCTGCCCCCAGATGAACGGTCAGATCCCGCGCGCGGCGCATGGCCGACAAGCCGCCAAATTTGGACAATTTCAACGCCACTGCATCCATGCACCCCAGTTCATGCGCCCGCATGAGCGAGGCCAGATCAAATGCGTTTTCGTCAATCTTCATCGGCAAGCCGGTGGCCTGTCGCACAGCGGCGCAGTCTTCCAGCGTTTTACAAGGCTGCTCCAGCATCACGTCCAAATGCGCAACGGCCCGCCCCGTGCGTGTGGCTTGCAACCGCGACGCGCCACAGTTCCAGTCGCCATAGACGAGAGGGCCCGGTCCCACGGCCTCACGCACTTTGATCAGACGTGCCGCATCGGCCTGCCAGTCGCCCTCAACCCCCAGCTTGACCTGAAACTGGCGAATGCCGGTTTGATAAGCGGTTTTGGCGATCCGCGCCATGTCGTCTGGCGCGATACAGGTGATCGAATGATAGAGCGGCATGTCCTTCCGCGTCCGCCCGCCCAGCAAAGCATAGATCGGTTGGCCCGTGGCCTGACCAAACAGGTCCCACAGGGCAATGTCGACAATGGACTTGGCATAAAGATGCCCTTGCAAGAACCCATCCAGTTTACGCATCGGAGCGTCGACGCCAAACGGGGAAACCCCTATGATCTGCGGTCCCATTTCCGCCACTGCCCCCGGCACGCCATCAGCAAAGGCTGGCAGGTAATGGGGGATCGGGCAGACCTCGCCCCAACCTTTCAGGCCGGTGTCCGTTTCCAGACACAGAACATGGGTTTTAACTGTGGCACAGGTCTTACCTTCGGCCATGTGGTAGGTCTCGTGACTGGTCAGATCGACGGACCAGAGCGTTATCTTGGTGATCCTCATTGATAAACTCCAACCGGATCGCCAAGCGCCTCTTCGTCGGGATGAACACCAAGCCCCGGTGTTTCCGGAAGGTGCAGGTGACCTTCGATGTTACGCGGCCCGCGCCCGGCGGCGATATCAACCGTGATCATATCCTGACAAGCCCAGACCGCGTGGCAATTGTCGTCCGGGATGGTAGAGGCAAGATGCAGTGCCTCGGTATCGGCCAGAACCGAGCCGCCAGTGGCCATCACGAACATGTCGATCCCGTGCGCCAGAGCGATATCTCGCATCCTAGCTGCTTTGGTCAGACCGCCGACGCGATTCAGTTTGATCCCGAACACCTCGGCCAGCCCGTCACGGGCAATCCGCGCAGCGTCCTGCAAGGTGACCAGGCTTTCATCTACCGACACGGGTGAGGCATGACGGCCCGAGATCGCGGCAATATCATCCAGCGTCTCACCGGGCTGTTCAAAAATGACGTTCAGATCCTCGCAGGCGCTCATTACTTGCAGGGCCTGTTGCCGGGTCCAGCCTCGGTTGACGTCATATAGGACGATCTCACCCGGTCGCCGAATGCTCTCTACGTCGCGCACACGAGTAATGTCACGTTCGACGTCACCGCCGATCTTTACCGAATGGGCAACGTAGCCGCGGTTGCGATACCGCTCCATGACCTCGTGGGTTTCTTCCACAGTCTTGGCCCCGACCGAGGATGCAATAGGACGCGGCGTCCGCGACCCCCCACCCATCAGATCAGCAATCGGCAGGCCGGCCGCCTGACCTGCGATGTCCCAGCACGCCATGTCGATCGGGCTTTTGGCATAGAGATGTCCGGGCAGCGCGGTATCCATAGCCCGTTCCACATCCAGCACTCGTCGCGGATCAAGGCCCAGAATGAACGGCGCCATGGTTTGAATGCCCGCGCGAATGCCCGGCCCATGCGCAGGCACATAGGTGTGACCCCAAGGAGTGCCCTCGCCCCAGCCGATCAGCCCGGCATCAGTTTCCACCTTAACCAGCGTCGCATCCAGCACGTCGAATTTCAGCCGCCCACCAGACAGCCAATAGGGATGCTCTAACGGCAAATCGACGTGATAGACCGAAAGGCGGGTGATCTTCATTTCAACTCCACCTCGACAAAGGACATGGGGGTATCCCCAGCGTTGATGACGTTATGTTCCACCCCTTCGTCGCGGCGATAGGCGGTTCCAGCGGGAACTGTCACTTCGTTGGCCGTTCCATCGGGCAACTCCAACCGCATCTGGCAATCGGTGACAGCCATGATGACGTAATCCATCGCGTGACGGTGCCAGCCAGTTTCAGCGTCGGGGGCAAAGTCAAAGCGCGTCACCCGCACACGCGCGTCATCAATCATTTGGGTTGCAACAGCTTGCGGTCTCATAATCTAAACTCCTCAACAGGCGCACCGAGGCTTTCGAAATCGGGCATTACACCCATTCCTGGTACATCCGAGGCGTAGAGCTTGCCATTCCGCGACATTGGTCCGCCGATTCCGGTAGAACGCGTGTTGTAGTTCATCAGGTCGGTTGTGTTTTGCAGGTAGTCAGACGGGGTCGAGGCAGCAAAATGGGCGACAGCCGATGTCGCAATTTCCCCACCCCATGTGTCTTCGCTGACCACCGGAATGCGGTTTTCGACCAGATAGTCCCGCACCCGCCGCGCCTTGCTTAGCCCACCAAGGTTCGAGATTTTGAGACAGCAGATCTCGGCCCCGCGATCCGCGACGATGCGCTGCGCCATGTGCATACCAGTCAGGCATTCATCCAGCTTCATCGGTTGCTCGGCCACGCGGCGTACCTGCTGGCATTCTTCATAGGTGCGGCAGGGCTGTTCCAGAATGTAATCCAGATCGCGCGTTGCGCGCGCCACCCGGATCGCTTTGTCAACGCGCCAGCCCTGATTGGCATCGGCCATCGCCTTTTCACCAGGTTGAAGCAAAGGCAGTGTCGTCCGGATACGGTCAATATCCGTGACCCAGTCGCTGCCGACCTTAATCTGAAACTGCCGGTACCCCTGCTCGCGGTACCGGTTCATTTCGGCGACCGTCTCATCAACCGCTTTCTGAGGCGCGACGCGATACATCGGCGCGCCGTCGGTCAGCTTACCGCCCAGCAGCATCCAAACCGGTTGATCACAATCCTGCCCCAGAATGTCCCAGCACGCGGCATCAAACGGAGCCTTTGCGTACCCATGTCCCTGAATCAAATGATCCATATGCTGTTCGATGCGCCCCACCTGTCGCGGGTCCTCGCCCAACAGCGACGGAGCAACCAACCGGGCCAGCGCGGCGACGCCTTCGGAATGCGCAACCATATAGTTCTCACCACAAGGTGTGAATTCTCCGCACCCCTGCAGACCCGCATCTGTGTCGATGACGACGACTGACGCAGTTGCGGTTTCAATCGCGTTGCCCGCCCCCCAAACGTAAGCACCGCCCACATAAGGCAGACCGGTCTGGAACACGCGCACACGGGTGATTTTCATGCGGCATCCATTCGTGGCAAATCGCCCATTCCCTCGCCGCGCCAAAGAACGAAGGTCAGGATCGGCTCATCTATTGTGGTCATCGCATGGCTTTGCCAACTGAGGTGATGGCGTGTCTGGTTGGGACCGATATAGGTTTCGTTCCCTTCGATGCGAAAACTCGCCCCGCCCCCTACGATCAAATACAGCTCTTCTGCTTGATGACTGTGCCAATCGTAATTCAAACCTGCCCCCCAATAGGCGACGTAGCCGCGCAATTGGGTCGAGTGAAAATGCCCGGTTGGCCCGAACAATTCATAATAGCCGAAGCGGTTTAGGAAATCGGCCCCCACCTCTTCTTCGGTATAAGTGAGCTTCCATTGCGCCAGATGTGCGGTTGCCCTGATCGCATCGGACAGGGATTGCGTGGCGTCGCCGGTCGGGAATTCAGTTTGCTGAACCAACTCTACTGCCGGGATTTGGTTTGGCTCCAAACCTGTCGCTACAAGATCGTCAGGCCAGGCACCAAATCCCGAAAGATCAGGGTGGGATTGATGCAGCTGCCGGGCGGCCTCTAGAACGTCGTCCATTGTCACGGGATCACCACGATGTTGCCTGTGTGTTGTTTGGCGATAAAGGCCGCCTGTGCCTCACGCAATTCTTCCAATGGATAGGTAGCCGCCAACGCAGGCTTGATCTCTCCGGCCTCGATGTATTTCACGAGGTTTTGCATGACTTGAGGGTCGATCACGGTCGAACCTGTGAAGGTCAAATCCCGCAGGTAGAATGTTCGCAGATCAAACTCGACCATCGGCCCCGCGATCGCACCCGAGCACGTATAGCGCCCGCCGCGTTCCAGACTGTCGATCAGGTTCGGCCAATAGGGGCCACCGACCACATCGGCAACTACGGTGATCTTTTCTGCGCCCAAAGCCGCGCGAAGGTTTTCCGGCGCACGGGGCAAAATCCCGTCGGGGCCTAATTTGGCGACGTCTGCGTGCTTGGTCTCGGACGCCATTGCGATCACACGCGCGCCGCGCCGATTGGCCAATTGCACCAGTGCCCCACCAACGCCACCCGAGGCGCCCGGCACCAACACGGTGTCCTTGTCGGTCACGTTGGCGCGGGTCAGCATGCCTTCGGCGGTCGAATACGAGCATGAAAACGTCGCCAGCTCCGCATCCGTGAGGTCTGATTTGATCGGCACCGCATTCACCGCAAGCGTCGTGGCGTATTCGGCAAATCCGCCGTCCCGCTCGGACCCATAGTATCCGGTCTTGTCCTTGTTGCCTGGATCGTTCGGATCGCGCAGCCAGCCATCGGTGATCACGCGTTCACCAATGCGGGCGCTGTCGACACCATCGCCGACGGCCACGATCTGACCGCAGATATCGGCGCCCTGAATGCGCGGGAACGTGATTGGCGCGCCGCCCCATGTCGGGTCATCTTCGCCCACTTCTTCAAACGCGCCACCCGTTGTCGCATCCGTCACCGTTTTGGAATACCAACCCGAGCGTGTGTTCACGTCGGTATTGTTCAAACCACAGGCCGCAACTTTGATCAGCACCTCGCCCACGGCGGGTTCCGGGCGCGGCCAGTCCTCATGCAACACCATTTGTTCAAGGCCACCATGGCCCATCGTGACCATAGCTTTCATTGTATCGGGCAGGCTCATTGTGCAGTCTCCAGCATGGCGTCGGTACGGGGCAGCAGGCTGTCGGGGTCATAGGCAGGTTCACCCAACACGCGGGCCGCGCGGGGTTTGCCGTGGATCACGACCTGCAACGCGGTGCCGGGGGTTGCGGCCTCGGGCTTGATATAGACAAAGGCCAGAATCTTACTGACCGTATGGCCATAAGCCACCGAAGCCGTCGAGCCCACGACGCGGCCATCCAACATGACCGCTTCGCCGCCATGGCCGTCGATCTCTCCGTCGGGTTCAATCTCAAGATAGGCGCAGATCCAGGGCAGGTCAGAATTCAGGGTTTTGTCTTTGCCCAGATACTCCTTGTCTGTGCGCGCAAAGCGCAGCACATCAGCCTCGGCCAGAGTGACCTCGTTGGTCAACTCACCCGCACCTTTGAAGCCCTTCTCCATCCGCATCACGTTCATGGCAAAGCTGCCATAGTCGGTGATTCCATGCGACTGACCCGCAGCCCAAAGCGCATTATAGACGTCAAGACAGGCGCCGTTAGGCATATGTAATTCCCATCCCAGTTCACCTGCGTAAGACATGCGGAAGGCCCAGACCTTGTGGCCTGCGACGGTGATCTCCTGTGCCGACAGCCAGCGGAACCCAGAATTGGTCAGATCGGCATCAGTGCAGCGGGACAGTACGTCGCGTGACCGGGGACCGTTCAGCGACAGGGCCGACCAGTCGGCGGACAGCGCGGTGATCTGCACATCCTCATCAGCGCATTGGTGTGCCAGATGGTCCAGTAGGCGCTGTTCAAAGAAAGCTGCACAGACCAGATAGTAGCGGTCCTCTGCCATGCGGACAATCGTCGTCTCCAATTCGATCCGCCCGCGTCGGTTCAGCATATGCGTCAGTGTGATCGAGCCCACCTTTTGCGGCATCCGGTTGGCGGTCAACCGGTCCAGCAGGGCATAGGCGTCCGGGCCAGAGACCTCGACCTTGGTGAAAGCGGTGACATCCATGATACCGACGCGTTCGCGGACCGCTTTGACCTCAGCTGCGACCATGTCGTCTGCCGGTGTGCGGCGGAAGGAATAGTGATCGCGCTGTTCGACCCCGTCCCGTGCGAACCAGCGGGGGCGCTCAAAACCATACACCTCCTCATGCACCGCGCCTTTGGAGTTCAGCAGTTCATACAGCGGCGACGGCTTGATCGGGCGACCTTCCAGGCGATTGAAATGCGGGAAAGGGATTTCATGGCGCAGGCAGTAGTCTTCCTCAGCCTTGATCACCTGCCAGTCCTTGTTGGCATACGCCCCAAACCGGCGCGGGTCGAATTCGCGCATCGAAATATCCGCCGCCCCATGCACCATCCAGCGCGCCAGCTCACGGGTCAGACCTGGCCCCCAGCCGATGCCGATCTGCGTTCCGCAACAACACCAATAGTTCCGAACACCCGGCGCAGGGCCGATCAACGGGTTGCCATCGGGGGGATGCGAAATCGCGCCATGTACGTCGCGTTGAATGCCCAGTTCAGCAAATATCGGCATCCGGTTCAGGCTTTCTTCAAGCCACGGCATCACCCGGTCGTAGTCCGCATCGAACAACCAGTTTTCGTATTCCCAGGGGCAATGATCATGCCAGACCGAGTTCGGGTTCTCTTTTTCGTAAATCCCGATCAGCCCGCGCTGCTGCTCCATCCGGATATAGCCCGAGACTTTGCGATCGTCGCGGATCACCGGCAGTTCGGTGTCCAGGTTCTGGAACTCCGGCACCGGCTCGGTCACGAAGTAATGGTGGGTCATCGAAGTCATGGGCAGTTGTAGCCCCGACCATTCGCCCATCTGACGGGCATAGGTGCCGCCAGCGTTCACCACATGCTCACAAGTTATGGTGCCCTGTTCGGTCTCTATCACCCACTCCCCATTCCCAGCCTGCGTAATGTTGGTGGCGCGGCAGTTGCGGAAGATGCGCACACCCTTTAGACGCGCGCCAGTTGCCATCGCCATGGTGACGTTGGTCGGGTCCACATGGCCATCGTCGGGCGTATGCAGCGCGCCCAACACGCCGTCGAGATTGTAGAACGGGTGCAGCTCCGCCACCTGTTCGGGGCCGACTAATTCGATATTGAACCCAAGCGAGCGACCAACTGACAGGGTGTGACGCAACCAGTCAATCTCATCCTCGGTATAAGCCAGCCGGAAGGATCCACACCCATGCCACGTCACAGGCTGGCCGGTTTCAGCTTCCAACGCACCGGAATAGAGACCGATGTTGTAGTCGACGCATTTGCCCAGACCAAAGCTTGAGGTCGAATGCGTGATCTGCCCGGCCGCATGCCAAGTGCTGCCGCTGGTCAGTTCAGCCTTTTCCAGCAGGACAGTATCCTCGCCCCACCCTTCATGCGCCAGATGGTAGGCCAGACCGACCCCCATGACACCTCCGCCCACGATCACCACGCGGGCATGTGACGGCAGATTCTTCTCGGACATGATTTTTCCTCTTCCCGAGTCGCGTTTCTGCTCGACAGGCTAATTCCACAAATGTACCATCGTCAATCATGAATGACACAAATGTATCATCAATCGTTCTCGACCGCCTCACCGAAGAGTGGGACGCCCTGACGCCCGAGGCACAGAAAGCCGCGCGTTACGTGCTGGAAAACCCCACGGATGTAGGGGTTTCGACCGTGCGCGAGATTGCCGAGGCTGCCAATGTGAAACCCAACACCTTCGTGCGGATGGCTCGGCAGGTGGGCTTCGAAGGCTACGAGGATTTTCGCGCCCCATTTCGCGACGCGATTCGCCAAGGCACCGTGTCGTTTCCCGATCGCGCGCGCTGGTTGCAGACCATTGGCAAGTCGGGTGAGCTGGGCGGCCTTTATGCCGATATGATCGGCGCCGCGATCCGCAACATCGAAGACACCTTTGCCGGAATCGACGCCGACCGACTGAAAGCCGCTGCCGAGGATATCTGGAATTGCCGCCAGATCTTCACGCTGGGCGTTGGCGTCAATAACGCGAACGCGCGCAACTTTACCTATCTGGCCTCTACGGGCATGAAGCAATTTCACGCCATCCCTCGCCCCGGCTCGACCCCGGTGGACGATCTGGCCTGGGCCGACGAACAGGATGTGCTGATCGCCATCACCTGCCACCCCTACCGGACCGAAGTGATCGACGCAATTAAACTGGCGCGGCAGCAGGGCCTGACTGTCATCGGCCTGTCCGACAGCCCCGCCAGCCCAGTAATCCTGAACGCGCAGCATGGCTTTGTCGTCGCTGCTGACACGCCGCAATTCTTCCCGTCCTCCGTATCTACCATCGCTTTGTTGGAAACGCTGCTGTCCTTCGTGATCGCGGTTTCCAGCGATGAGATCGTCGAACGGGTGGAACGGTTTCACCAACGCAGGCACCAGCTTGGCCTTTACGCAGAGGAGCCCGAATGAACGCCCCGCTGACACGTTCGCTTGATGCGCGATACTACACCGACCCTGCGATTTTCACGCAAGAGATGCAGGGCCTTCTGGCCCGAACATGGCAATTCGCCGGACACGTGGCGCAAGTCCGCGAAACAGGGGACTACTTTGCCTTCACGATTGCCGGGCAGAACCTGTTCTGCATTCGGGGTCGCGACGGAGAAATCCGCACCTTTTACAACGTTTGTCAGCATCGAGCGCACGAGATGGTCACCGGCGCCGGAAACACCCGCGTCGTCGTCTGCCCCTACCACGCGTGGACATATGAATTGTCCGGCCAGCTGCGCGCAGGGCCCAACATCAAATCCGTCCCCGGCTTTGACCGTAGCACCATCTGCCTGACCTCTGTCCGGACCGAAGTGTTCAACGGCTTCATCTTCGTCAATCTCGACGATGACGCCGCGCCAATGGACGAATGGTACCCCGGCGTGCGCGAAGAAATCCGCGCCTTTGTGCCTCATATCGACGATCTGGAACCGCTGGAATGGGTTGAGATTCCGGAAAACTGCAACTGGAAGGTCAGTATAGAGAATTATTCGGAATGTTATCATTGCCCGACTAACCACCCGACCTTTGCCGAAGGCGTGGTCAAACCCGAGACCTATGACATTCAACCCGATCCAAGCGGCGGCTACGTGCTGCGCCACACGACGGAATGCCAGAGCCTCGACAAGATGACCTATCCCATCGACATGTCAGTGCCTCATGCAGGTGATTATCAGTCGTGGTTCCTGTGGCCGATGTTTTCATTCCAATGCTACCCGGGCAATGTGCTGAATACTTACCACTGGCGCGCGGTCGATGCCGATCACTGCACCGTCTGGCGCGGCTGGTATACCGAAGGCGGGTCGGAAAGTGCGGTGATCCGTCAATTGGCCGTGCAGGATCGTGAAACCACGGTCGAAGAAGATATCCATCTGGTCGAAAGCGTTCACCGGGGCCTGAAATCCCGTGGCTATCGCCCAGGTCCACTGGTGCTGGACCCCAGATGCGGTGTGATGTCGGAACACTCGATTGCCCGGTTACAACAATGGATGCGTGAGGCGGTGGACTGATGATCAAGGTGATCCACCCATGCTGATGCCCGAAGACTGGCGACCGGAGCACAAGCTATTTCCGCATCAGGTGGGCTTTACCTCTCCACCGTTCGACTTCGATGCGGCTCCATCCGATTTCCTGCGCATCAGCCCGGGCACCGTAGGGGTACATGGCTGGATGCTGCATGTCCCCGACTATGTGCATGGGCTGGATCAGCGAAAACAGAATTTCGGGATGCTTGAGGATTTTGCCCACTGCATGTCCCGAAACGGCGTCGATGTGTGCGGTCAGGTCGGGTCGAACTGGGTGCATGCCTGCGGGCTGGGCGTTGAAGGCGTACGACAGCATTGCGCGGATCTGTCCGACAAATACGGCACGCAGTTTCATATGGCAGGATACGCCATGATCGAAGCGCTGCGCGAGATGAATGTGGAAAAGGTGGCGTTGAACGCTGCCTATCATTGGCCGGAATGGTGGCAAGGCACAGTCGGGTTCCTTCAAGAAGCCGGGTTCGATGTTTTGTATGCCGGCAATTTCCACGATCAGGGATGGTTTACCAGCCAAGAAGATGTGAACAGCTATCGCTGGGTCTTTGAAGGCGATCTGGCGCTCAAAAGCTTCGAATACGTTGCCGAGCAAGCCCCGAATGCCGATGCGATCCTTATCAACGGCATGTGCAACTTCCGCACGGGTCCGAACGGTCTGCCACAACGCCCCCTGCATTTGGTAGACGATCTGGAGGCCGCCTTGGGTAAACCTGTAGTCGGCCACGACATCGCGCTCTATTGGCGCATCTTCAGATCCCTTGACTTGCGGCCCGCGACACCATTGGGTCGGCTTCTGAAAAGCCTGTAGATCAAAGAGGGCTGAAACCCATGCACAGAATACTCGCGCTCTGGGCGGTGCCCCGATCCACTTCAACGGCCTTTGAATGGATGATGCGCCAGCGCGGCGATCTGAATTGCCTGCACGAACCCTTCGGCGAGGCGTGGTATCAGGGAGAAGACCCACTTTGGCACCGGTTCAAACCGGGGGATGTCACAACGCCCGGCCTGACGCTTGGGAAAGTGTGGCAGGACATCAAGGCCCGCGCCGAAAATGCGCCGGTCTTCATCAAGGACTTTCCACACTACATCAACCATATGTGGGATGCCGAATTCCTGTCCCACTTCAATCATGCCTTCCTGATCCGCGACCCGGCCAAAACGATCACCTCGATGTTCAAGCGCTGGCCAGACTTCGCGGAAGGAGAGGTTGGCTTCCCCGAACAGCGCGCCTTATTCGACTTGCTAACCGCCCTGAACGGCACCCCTCCGCCTGTGATTGACAGCGATGATCTGCTGGAAGACCCCCGAGCAATGACAGAGAAATTCTGTGACGCAGTGGGCATTCCTTTTATCGAAGACGCCTTGACCTGGGAAGCCGGTGGCGATCCTTCGGCACATAGCTGGTGGGATGGCGGGTCGTTTCACGCCAATCTCGCGAACTCGACCGGGTTGGCACCGCAACCTCGCAAATATGTGTCAATCGAAGAGGCGCCTGATCGGGTCAAACAGGTGCATCGCCGGATGAAACCGCATTATGATCACCTCTACAAACATCGTCTGACGCGCTAAAGAACCGGAGACCCCAAATGGCAGACATTTTCGACGAAGACCTGTTCCTCAAAGGGTTGGAACAACGCAAAGGCACGCTCGGGGCCGAATATGTAGAAAAGAACCTGGCGTCCGCGGATGACTTTACGCGCCCGTTTCAGGAGGCCATGACAGCCTGGTGCTGGGGCTTTGGCTGGGGCGACAGCGTGATCGACGCCAAGACCCGATCGATGATGAACCTGTCGATGATCGGCGCGCTGGGGAAGATGCACGAATGGGAAATCCACTGCAAAGGCGCGATTAACAATGGCGTCTCGAAGGAGGAAATCAGGGCCATCATCCACGTGATCGGCATCTATTGCGGAGTACCCCAGGCGCTGGAATGCTTCCGTGTGGCGCGAAAGGTGCTTGAAGCCAAATAAATGCTCAAACTAGTCAGATTTTAGCAGGCATGACTGGTTCAGTATCAGGCTTCGGGCCCTAAGTTTATAAGTATATCGACAATCTCGCCGCGCCTCGTCCCGATTAAGGCGTGTCGGGCAGAGCGAGGGGCAGGCTGCAAGAATTTTTTGACACGCGTTGTCGTCTCATACGATTAGAACGCCAAGAGCCATGTGTTAGATATGCATGGCAACCTCATCGCCGCAACAAACAAGGCAAGCAGAGCCCTCGCAACCTTCTTTAATACTTGAACAGCCTACATCAGGGTTGATCATTGCGACTGCACCCCCCTTGCCGGATCGACTGATTGGGCGCACAATATGAGCTCATACACAAAATTGCGCCCTGGGTGCGCACCGTGACACGCTTCGCGTCCGGGACGCCTTCTATGAATTGGAGGGCACCATGACTATTGCATCTCGTCTGAAACACCATTTGGACTCCCAGGGGCTTCCGTTTGATACTGTCCCGCATCCCTATGCCGCTACTGCAAGCGAATGTGCAGAAGCGGCACATGTTCCCAGCGACCACCTTGCCAAATCCGTCTTAATTCACATGGAAGAGGGGCCCATACTTGCAGTGCTGCCCAGCAACCATCAGGTCGACCTCACTGCTCTGCAATCGATGATGGATCGGCGCCTTGGTTTAGCTCCTGAATCCGAAATGCGCGAATTGTTTGATGATTGCGCCCTTGGCGCGATACCTCCTGTAGGCGATGCCTATGATCTGCCGACTGTTGTGGACAACAGTCTCACTGGCCTCGACAGGGTTTGGTTCGAAGCTGGAGACCACCAAACTTTGATTGAAATGCGCGGGAAGGATTTCGACACGATGATGAAAGACGTTAAGCACGGCGCTTTCTGCTGCATGCATTAAGCTCTGGCGTGTTTTTTCCTGATTTACCCCGCTCCGGCGGGGTTTTTCTGAGCTACGGGAGCAGGACTTTTAGCTCTCACCCTATTGTTTTGTGGTTCTGACGGGTTGAGGGTGTTAAGCGATTGATCTTGGGGATCAATTGTAGTGTGACCGGGCTGTTCTGA